>OY282382.1:0-1137500 GCA_958295905.1 uncultured Vicinamibacterales bacterium
CTGTCAGGACCCCAAGGCGAAAGACGCCTACTTGGCGTGGCTGCGCCAGCTTCGCCCGGCGGAGGTGGACGATGTGGGCACCCTGAAGGGCGCCGTCGGCGAACCGCTGTTCATGCTGCGGGAGAACGACGTGGAGTTCCCGGCGCCTGTCCTGAGCGATGGCACCCTGCGTTTCGCCGCAATCACCGCCGCCTTCTTCCAGGACGACACGCCCGGCATCACGATGATCGAGGAAATCGAGAAGGGCATTCATGCGAGTCGAGTGAAAATCCTGTTGGAACTGTTGCGTAGCCAGGCTGAATCCACGGGAACACAAGTCGTGGCGACAACCCACTCGGCGGCGGTTCTGGACTGGCTTCAGGAAGAGGACTACAAAACTACGTTTTTCTTCAGACGAGACGAGGCGACGGGCGAATCAAGGATCTGTTCGCTGGCCGATATGCCTCGATTCATGGATGTCGTCAAGAAGAAGCCCGCTTCCGAGTTGTTCTCGCAGGGTTGGCTGGAAGCGGCGTCATGAGTTTCGCAGCGCATCTTCAGAATCTGTGAACCCATGCCGGACGACCAGATCCCCATCCGGCCGGTCGAAGATCCCATCCTGTGCCCGCCCTGGACGGAGCCGGACCAGCACTGGCTGTACGACACCCGCACCGGCGTGCCGTCGAAGAATCCGGGGCGGCGGCCGGCCGGCTACTGGTTCAAGACCGAACGCACGGGCAGCGCCCAGCGATCGCTGCTGGCGGAGGAAGAGCGGGACGACCTGCCGCTGGTGAACGTGCTGCGGGCCGACGTCCGCCGCTGGCGGGAGGCCGGATGGCCGGGCGCCTCCCAGACCACGAAGAAGCTCCTGCGCCACTGGTGGCGACCGGACCGCGCGCGACGGCTGTTCTTCTGCCAGCTCGAGGCGGTCGAGACGATCATCTACCTGCGCGAACTGCTGGCACGGGGCAGGAAACCGCGCTGGACGCCCCAGCTCGGCGTGCGCGACTTCGAACTGTTGAACGCGGGGCGCAACCCGCGGCCCGCCGAGTGGGTGACCACAGTGGCGCAGCCCCCCAGGCTCGCGGATGCGCCGCACGGGAACGGCGGGCGGCCGATCCCGCGCTACGCCTGCAAGATGGCGACCGGCAGCGGCAAGACGGTGGTCATGGCGATGCTCGTCGCCTGGGCGTTCTGCAACCGCGGCGCGACTCCCGGCGACCCGCGGTTCCCCCGCCGGGTGCTGGTCGTCTGTCCCAACCTGACGATCCGGGACCGGCTGCGCGTGCTGCGCCCCTCCGACGCCGACAGCTACTACGAGCAGTTCGACGTCGTGCCGTCTCCGCTCCGTCCCGCCCTCGCCGGGGGCAAGGTGCTCGTGACCAACTGGCACCGGCTCAGCCCCGCGCCGGACGAGGTCACGGTCGGCGGGGTGGCCGTGGGCCGGCTCGGCGAAGAGACACCGGAGGCGTTCGCCCGCAACCGCCTGGGCGACCTCTGGGACGGCGAGCCGCTGCTGGCACTGAACGACGAGGGCCACCACGCGTACCGCCCGGCGCCGGCCGGCGATGGCGCCCTCTCCGCCGAGGAGCGGGCTGACCGCGAAGCGGCGACGGTCTGGGTCGACGGGCTCGACCGGATACACGCCGCTTGCGGGATCGACGCCTGCATCGATCTGTCGGCCACGCCGTTCTACATCCAGGGCAGCGGATACCCCGAAGGGTCGCCGTTCCCCTGGATCGTCAGCGACTTCAGCCTGGTCGACGCCATCGAATGCGGCGTCACGAAGATTCCGCGCCTCCCCGCCGCCGACAACACCGGGCGTCCCGACCCGAAGTACTTCCGGCTGTGGGAGCACGTGACGAAAGACCTGAAGGCGGGCGAAAGGCTGACGGGCGGACGTCCGAAGCCGGAAGTGGCCTACCGCAAGGCCGAGGACGCGCTGCTCACCCTCGCCGGCGAATGGCAGGCGCAGTTCGACCGGGTGCGGGCGTCGGCGCCCGGCCAGGACCGGACCCCGCCGGTGCTGATCGTCGTCTGCGACACCACCGCCACCGCGACCCACGTCCACCGGATGATCTCCGGAGAGGAAGTGGTCGAAGACGGGTCTCCGGACGACCCCGGCGGCGATGGGAACGGCGGATCGCCGCGGGCGCGTCGGCGGGCGGCGTCACGGACGACGCGCCACGGAACCGGGCTGCCCGGGTTTCCGGCGTTGTGGAACCGGAACGGCGAAGAGGTCACGCTCCGCATCGACTCCAAACTGCTCGAAGCGGCCGAGCGCGGCGACCCGGCCGCCACCCGGAAGGACGCCGCCGAGGAGCTGCGCCGGATCGTCTCCACCATCGGACGGCCGGGCGAACCGGGGGCGCGCATCCGCTGCGTCGTCAGCGTCAACATGCTGAGCGAAGGGTGGGACGCCAACAACGTGACCCACATCCTCGGGCTGCGCGCCTTCCAGAGTCAGTTGCTGTGCGAGCAGGTCGTCGGCCGCGGCCTCCGGCGCATGGACTACACGCCCGACCCGGCCACCGGCCTGCTGACCGCCGAGTACGTCGACATTTTCGGCGTCCCGTTCTCCCTGATTCCGTTCAAGGGCCGCGAACCGGGAGAGAAACCGCCACCACCGGAAGGACCGAAGCACGAAGTCATGGCGCTGCCCGCGCGCCGGGCGTTCGAGATCCGTTTCCCGGTCGTCGAGGGCTACGTCGTCTCCCTGCCGCGGAACCGCGTCGTCTGCGACGTCGAATCGATGGAGTGGACGACGCTCGATCCGGCGGCCACGCCGGTCGCCGCGTTCGTGCAGCCCCAAGTCGGGTACAAGATCGGCGATCCCGGCGCGTACGGCGGGTTCGGGTTCCAGGAGGTCGACCGGCAGACGTACTACGACGCCGTGCACCCGCAGACGATCGCGTTCCAGATCGCCCTTGAAGTGGTCGATCGGTTGATCTGCGCAGCCGGCGACGGCGCGCGGCGACGGAACCACCGCGGCGCGCTGTTCCCGCAAGTGCTGCAGATCGTCGAGCGGTACATCCGGATGCGCGTGCGCTTCAACGGCCTTCATCCGTGCGAGATCGGCTTGCAAACCTATGCGCAGCGCATCGCCGGACTGCTCGCCGCCGCGATCAGGCCGGACGACGCCCGGGGCGAACCGCCGCTGCTCCCGCGGCTGAACCGGTACGAGCCGGTGGGCAGCACGGCGCGGGTGCGCTTCAAGACCGCGCGGCCCGTGCAGGCGACCCGGGCGAGCCATCTGAACTTCGTGGCGTGCGACACGGCGGGCTGGGAGCAGGCGGCGACGTTCCAGTTGGAGCGCTTGGCCGCGGGCGGCGTCGTGGACTGCTACGCGCGCAACGACCACCTCGAGTTCAACATCCCGTACGAGTTCTACGGTGAACCGCACGCCTACGAACCCGACTTCATCGTGCGTCTGAAGAACGGCGCGCACGTCGTGCTGGAGATCAAGGGACGGCCGCACGCGGGGACGGACGCGAAGCACGAGGCGGCGCGGCGCTGGACGTCCGCCGTCAACCACTGGGGGCACCTCGGCGAATGGGACTTCCTGGTCTGTTGGGATCCACAGGCGCTGGAGAACGACCTGGCGGCGCTGATCGACGCGCGCCGCCAGCGCATCCGCGAAACCGCCGTGCTGGTCCGCGAACAAGCCGAGCGTGACGTCGGCAGGTTGCGGGAGCAGGGCTGGAAGAAAGCCGACTTCGCGCGCGCGCTGCGGAACCTGCTGAGCGCGAACGAAGAGGGCGGCTCCGCATGAGCGGGGTGCGGAGGCGGGTTGTTCTCGACACGAACCAGATCGTCGGCGCCGGTTCCCGCTGGCTGCGCGAGTCTTTCCCGACGCCAGATCCCGATCCCGATCCCGATCCCGATCCCAATCCGCACCGACGGTTGGTCATCTGTATCGTGGAGAAGCACACCGGCCTCTATTGCGATCCGATCATCCAGGAGTACATCGAGACGCTGCTCGAACGCCGCCATCCGCCGGCGCGGGTGCGGAACCTGATCGCCTATCTCATGGGATCGTTCGAATCGGTCGCCATCACGTCTGCAGCCGCGCCCGTGGCGCCCGTGGATCCCGACGACGAAATCTTCCTCATCTGCGCGATCGACGGCGCCGCGGACTACGTCGTCTCCGAAGACCGCGACCTGCTGCGCCTGAAGAACAGCTACCAGCGCCCCGTGATCGGCCGTTGCTCGGAACTCGTCGACATCCTGGATACGGAACGCGACTGACACCCGCCACCTACCTCACCGAGCGCTTCACCCGCGTGTCGCCGGACATCCTTCAGGGTGTCCGCCGCGGCGGGCATGGCCAAACCGCGGGAATCAGAAGAACCGCAACGAGTAGCCCGCGCGGACGCCGCGGCCCATCTCGGGGGCCAGGTCCTTGATGAACGACGTGTGGTTCCGGTAGAGGGCGTTCGCCAAGTTGTAGCCGGTGAACGAGAGGATGTGGGCGACGTGCTGCCGGGGCCAGACGTACGACGCGTCCAGGTTGACCACCGCATATCCGCGCGTCTCCGTCTCTCCGCGGAAAATCCGGTCCTGCCGTCCCGCGAACAGGAGCTCCGGACTGATCGTCAGACCGCCGAACGGAACGTCGAGGCTCAGCGTGCCGCGCAGCGGCGGTATGCGCGGCAGCGGCTCGTTCGTCGTCGTCAGGGCCGCGTCGACGTAACCGATCCCGAGCGTGGCCCAGACCTGGCCGCCCAGCCGGAAGCTCCCGCGGGCGTCGAAGCCGACGAACCGGCTGTCGCCCTGGCGGAGGTCCAGGACGCGCAGGTTGTCCACGATCTCGTCGGTCAGGTCTCCGAAGATGAAGTCGGCGATGTCGTACACGTAGAAGTTCGCCTCGCCCTGCACGCGGCCGACGCGCTGCCGGAAGCTCACGTCCAGGCCGCGCATCGTCTCGGCCTCGAGATCGGGGCTCCCGACCTCGAAATTCCCCAGGTGCGGGCCGAAGTTGTAGAGCTCCTCGAGCGCCGGCACGCGATGCCCGTGGGTGAAGTTGGCCACGATCGCGGTGCTGGCGCCGAGGTCCGCGTGCAGGCCGACGGACGCCGACGCCCCGAGGAACTGCCGGTCGCGGGGGTCGGCAGGTGCCCGCACGACCTCCTCCCCCTCGTCGTCGTGGTCGTCGCCGTCGTCGTCGTGGTCGCCGTCGTCGTGATCATCATCCCCGTGGTCGTGGCCGGGCAGGACGGGGCGCGCGGCCGCGTCGTAGCCCGTGCGCTCGACGCGCCCGCCGACCTGCACGCGATGGCGCCCGAAGGTCAGCTCTTCGTAGCCGAAGAGCGAGAACGAGACCTGCTCGGTGCGCGGCGCGAGCGCCTCGGCACCGGTCGCCGCGAAGTTGCGGAACCGCAGCTCCGAGCCGAACCGTCCGGTGAGGTGCTCCTGCTGCCGCTGGTAGACCAGCGTGCGCGTGAGGTAGGTCCGGTTGTCGAAGCGCGTATCGACGTTCTCGATGCCGCCGAGGGTGTCGACGTGGTCGTCCTGGACGTCGATCGCGTGGAACCCGGTGCGGACCCCCTGGATCACGCGGTTGTCGATGTTGCGCACGCCGATGTCAAGCCGGGCTACGCGACGCTCGGAGGCGAGGTCGATCTCCAGCTCCTCGTCGTGCCCGTCTTCGGCCTCCCCGAGCCCGGGCTCGTCGTGATCGTGCTCCTCCGGCTCCCCGTGGGCGTGGAAGCGATCCTCGAAGGGCAGTCCGAAGCGGCTGTTCTCCATGGTGAGGCCGAGGCTGGTGAAGAAGCGGTCGTCGAAGTAGCCCAGCCCGGCGCGTCCGCTCGAGAGCTCCGTGGCCGAGTTGAAAACACTCCCCTCCGGCGTGTCGTAGTCGCCCGCCCGCCGGTAGGCGCCACTCCCCCAGTAGAGGAGCTTGCCGCGCGAATGCTGCACGTTGGCGTAGGTGCCGACCTGCCGGTTCGCGCTTCCGGCGTCCGTGCCCAGCCGCCCCCGCGTGCCGTCGAGCAGCGTGTCGCCATAGCTCTCGGGCGGCGTGAGCAGGTTGCGGTAGGCCGCGTGCGGCGTAATCACGTTGATGAGTCCGACGATGTTCGACCCGTAGAGCAGTGTGGCCGGTCCCCGTGTGATCTCGATGCGCTCGGCGCTGTTCGGGTCTATCGTGACGCCGTGGTGATCGGAAGTGCTGGAGAGGTCGCCGGTGGGGATCCCGTCCTCGATAACGTGCACGCGGTCCCCGCCGAACCCGCGGATGATCGGCCGGCTCGACCCCGGTCCGAAGCTGCGGTTCGCAATGCCCGGCTCGTCCTCGAGGGCTTCCCCGATGCTGCCGGGCGCGTCCCGGGCGATCTGGAAGGCGTCGACCGTCGTAACGGCGTTGAACGCCCGGAGCGTCGCCTCGGCCCCTACCGTCGCCTGGGCGGTGACGGTCACCTCCTCGCGGACCGGCGACAGGCGGAGCGCGAACTCGACGCTCGTCGTCCCGCCGGCCGTGACGGCCACGCTCTGGCGGGCGGTGGTGAGGCGCTCGCGCTGCGCCGTGACCTCGTACGAACCGGCCGGCACGCCGGTGATCTCGAACGTCCCGTCGTCGGTGAAGGTGAATGCGCCGGTCCCGAGGATCAGTATTATCGCGCCATCGACGAGCCCTCCGGTCTCGACCAGTGTCACCGTGCCGCGCAGCGTGCCGGTATCCTGCGCCTCGGAGTCTGCGCCGCAGGAAGTTCGCGGAATCCCGGTGGCTTGCGTCGTGACGCACGGCGTCAAGGTGTCTTCCGCGGTCGACGAGCAGGTGATTTTCGACCAGCCGGCGGCGTGAACCGAAAACAGGCCGTACACCCCTCCAAACGCCGCGATTCGCACCCGATTCTCGGTCGGTGGGGGCAGGATCCACCCCCTTACGCCGCCATCAGCGCGTGCAGGCGCTTGGCGTTCACCGCCAGGCACACCAAGTCCCACTCGCCCCGCACCTGAGCCAGGCCGCGCAGGCTGAAGCGCCGGAAGCCCAGCACGTGCTTGACCCAGCCGTACGGCGCCTCCGACAACCACTTCCGCTCCGCATACACCGCCCGCCCCGCCGGCGTCGACAGCTTCTCCACCATCCGCCCCGTCGCCGGATGCTTCTCCAGATCGCGGCCGGCGACCCCCTTGTCCTCCCGGCCCGCCGCCACGTAACCGTCAACACCCCGCGTTTCCAGGTCCGCCAAATCCCGCTCGTTGCAGTACCCCGCGTCGGCCAGCACCGTCGCCGGCTGCGTCTCGAACGTCTCCCGCACCTGGTCGAGCAACACCGGCAGCCCCCCCTGGTCGTTCGCGTTCGCCGTCACATCCGTCGCCACCAACAACTGGTGCTCGGCGTCCACCGCCGCCTGCGCGTTGTAGCACTGCTGGAAGCCCTCGTTGCCCGTCTTCATGATCCCGCTTTCCGGGTCCGTGAAGTTGCTCTGCGACTTCTCGTCGGGCTCTCCGTACGCCCGCTTGTACGGCCGGCCCCCCTTCGGATTCCGGGTCCGCCCCGGCTGCCGGCCGCGCGCGGCGTCCGCAGCCCGTTGCGCCGCCTCCAAACGCGCCTGCGCCGCCCGGATCGCCGCCAAACGATCCTCACGCCGCCGCAACTCCGCCGGCAACTCGTCGCCCCGTACCGCCGGACCCAACCGCACATCCTCGGCCACGTCGGTCTCATCCGCCGACCGCAACAGCGCGTCGACCTCGCCGGCCAGACGCCGTTCCTCCTCCTGCATCCGACCGTAGCTCATCGCCTTGCGCTTGCTCGCATTCGCGCGCACCTTCGTCCCGTCGATCGACAGCTTCCCGAACCGGGCCAGCCCCAATTCCCGCGCGAGACCGACCACATCGACGAACAGCCGCTTGAAATCGGCCAGGTGCCGGCGACGGAACTCGCAAATCGTCCGATGCTGCGGGAAGTTGCCGGCGGCCAGCACCCGGAACGCGACGTCCTCTTCCAGCTTCTTCGCGATCCTCCGCGACGAAAACACCCCCGTCGCGTAGGCGTAGAGCAGCACCTTCACCATCATCCGAGGCGAATACGGCGCGTTGCGACGACCGTCCCCCCTCGTACGGCGCGTAGAACGCCGTCAGATCCAGACCTTCAACCAGATCGCTGATGTGGTGCGCCAAGTGACCCTCGGGCAGCCACTCCCGCACATCGGGCGGCAACAACAGCGACTGCTCGGGCACGTAGGGGCGAAACGTTGTCGACATCAAGCTCCCTCTCGTCGTCGGCTCGTCTACAATTGTCGCATCGATTTTCTGCGGCGCAGACTCCTCGGCCGGCGCCGCGGCGATCGCGACGGCGGCGGCGATGGCGACGGCGGAGGGTCGGAGGCGCCGGCCCGGGCCGGCCGGCGGGCGCCGCCGAGGCGGCCTGCGCGGGCGCGCCGGCGCCGGGCCGCGGCCTGAAGGGATCGTGGAGTGCAAGCTCAGGGGCGTTCGTGGCATCATGGGCGTCCGGCGGCGCGTCTTGAACAGGGCTATTCTATCTATCGGATGCGCAGTACACGCCACTTTGGTCTTGCGGTGCGAGGTCAGCGCACTGGAATCGCCCCGATGACGGACCGCCCAGGCAGCCGGCACGCCCTCCGGCGCTTGCCGCCCGCCGCGCCGGCTCGGAGCGGCATTCATGACGCACGGACTGGTTCTTCCAGCCGTACGATAGCCTTTATTGGCGCGGGGCTGGCACGCACGGAGGAGACGGCATGAGAACGGCATTGGCGGCAATCGGTCTCGCCCTGGCGGCGGCCACCGTCCAGGCGCAAGAGGAAACCGTGACCATCCGGGCCGGCCGGCTCCTCGACGGGCTCGGCAACGTGCGCGGGAACGTCACGTTGCGCGTCACCGGATCGCGGATCGCGGCGGTCGACGACGCGCCCGCGGCCGACGAAACGCCCGGCCCGGTCACCTACGATCTTTCCGGGCTCACCCTGATGCCGGGGCTGATCGACACCCACGTGCATCTGACCGCGCACTTCGACCCGGACGGCCGCAACCACCACGACCCGGACGAGACCCCGGCCCAGACGATGCTCTACGCGGCGGGGAACGCCCATGCGACCCTGACGGCCGGCTTCACCACCGTCCAGAGCCTCGGCAGCCCCGCCGACCGCGACCTGCGCGACGCCATCGCGCGCGGCGACCTGCCCGGTCCCCGCGTGCTCACCTCCCTCGGCGCCGTCCGGGCCGGCACGGGGACGCCCGACGAGATCCGTGCGTATGTGCGTCAATTGGCGGAGGACGGGGCGGACGTCGTCAAGGTGTTCGCCTCGGCCAGCATCCGCGAGGGGGGCGGGCTCGTGATGAGCCCCGAACAGCTCGACGCGGTGTGCGCGGAGGCGCAGGCGGTCGGGCTGCGCACGGTGGTCCACGCCTACGGCACCGACGGACTGACGGCGACGATCGAGGCGGGCTGCGGCGGCATCGAGCACGGCAACCGGTACGACGACGCGGTCATCGACCTGATGGCGGCGCGCGGTACGTACCTCGACCCCCACGTCGGCTCGCTCTGGGCCAACTACTTCGAGCATCGGGACCGCTTCATCGGCCGAGGCAACTACACCGAAGAAGGTTTCGCACTGATGGAGGAGGCGCGGACCACCGGCTACGAAACGTTCCGGCGCACCCTCGCCCACGGGGGCGTGAAGGTGGTCTACGGCACCGACGCGGTGGCCGGCGCCCACGGACGCAACGCCGACGAGCTCGTCTACCGGGTCCGCGACGGCGGCCAGGACCCGATGGACGCCATCGTCTCTGCGACCTCCCTCGCCGCCGAGTCGCTGGGGCTCGCGGACACCATCGGCCGGATAGCGCCGGGATACGAGGCGGACCTCGTGGCGGTGGCCGGCAACCCCCTTGACGACATCGCCGCGGTTCGCGCGGTGCGGTTCGTGATGAAGGGCGGCGTCGTCTACCGGAATCCCGCGCCCTGAAGGCGTTTGCAGGGATCCCAGGAGGCCCGGAACCGCCGCCGTGGGCCGGCGCGGGCTCATCAGTCCGCGGCAGAAGCTATGCTGCATGCGGCCGGGGCCGTACTCGGCCCCAGAGTGTGTCGTTTACAGCGGTCGAAATCGCCGGAATCTGGCCGATCCGAGCCGTTTCCGCGCCACCGCCGGCCAGTTTCTGGCGCGCCGCGGAGTTTGCCACGGGCTCATGGCGGGGGGTCGGGGCACCGTCCTGCGGCGCAGACTCCCCGTGTGGAGTCCCTCAAGTTCGATACAGAATATGACCGTTGATCTGGACCGCAATGGCGCGGCCCACGGCAGCACCTGATTGTGTTGCATATTTCAGGGACACCACGCTACCAGTATCAGCCCGGAAATCGTCGCCGTAGGGTCGCGCTGCGGCCTCCGATTGCCGCCCAACCCTCCAGGGAGTCAGCCCTCAGGGAGGAGGCGGCCCCGTTCTACGGCGCAGACTCCTAGCGCCACAGGCCCAGCACGACGGCCATCACCGCGACCGACGCCAATTGGTATCCGGCGTCGATGGCCCACAGGCTGAGCGGCTTGTCCGAGAAGAGGTTGTTCGTCAGGCCGACGGTGGCCGAGAACCCGAGCCACAGGTGGAGGCCGATGTGGAGCGTCGGGCCGACGCCCTCGCCGAAGTGCGGAGCGATCAGCGCGAGCACCGTCGCCATCACGAACCAGCAGACGAAAGAAACGGCGTAGGTCGGCCCCATGCCGGCCTGCATCCGCTGGAGGTCCTCCGCCGTGTAGCCCTGGCCCGCCATCCACGGCTTCGCGAACAACAGGGGCGAGTACCACAGCATGCCGAGCGCGAAGGTCAGCACCGCCGCCAGCCCCACCGCAAGAAAGTTCACCTCTGCAAATCCCATCCGCTCCTCCCCCGGGTTGCCGAAACCCCGACCAGTGTGGGGCCGGGGCGCGGAATCGTCAATCCGCGGCGGGGCGCGGATCGGCAACGGACGACCGGCGGGCCCGGCTCGGACCGGTGGGACGCCGCCCCCGCACCGATGCCGGGAAGACGTTGACGGCGCCCGCGCAACGGCCGTAGCATGGCCGTCGTGACGCCACCGACGCCGCGGCACCGAACCCCGCCGGCGATGCCGGCGCCCGCGGTGATTTTCTCCCAGCCGACACCCGGCCATCGCCGTGACCCGTCGAACGGGTCATGAGCACTCCATGAAAGCAGGTTCACCATGCGCCTCTCCGTGCTCACGGCACTCACCGCGGCGTTCCTGACCGTCGCCGTCCCCGCGTCCGCGCAGTCCCACCGGATCGCGGCCGACGGCGGCGACGTCGTCATCACGCCGATCCTCCACTCGAGCGTGCAGATCGAGCACGCCGGCACGGTGGTGCACATCGACCCGTGGACGGCCGGCGACCTGTCCGCGGCCGAGCCCGCCGACCTGATCCTGGTGACCGACGATCCGGGGCACCATCTCGATCCGGCGGCCATCGAGCAGCTCCGCAAGCCCGGCGCCCCGGTGGTGCTGACCTCGGCCGCCCATGCGCGATTCGGCGACGGCGAAGTGCTCGCGAACGGCGAACAGGGGGTCTTTGCCGGGGTACCGGTCGAAGCCGTCCCCGCCTACGACATGACGCCCGGACAGCCGTGGCATCCGAAGGGCGAGGCGAACGGCTACGTGGTCACCCTCGGCGGCCGGCGGCTCTTCTTCTCGGGGGTGGGCGAGTGCGTGCCCGAGATCCAGGCGCTCGAAGGCATCGACGTCGCATTCATGCCGATGAACCTGCCGGTCGACCGCATGCGCCCGATCCCGGTGGCGGAATGCGTCAAGACCTTCAGACCGTCGGTCGTCTACCTCATCCACTACGACAACGCCACCGCAAGATGGTTCGGCGATCCCGCGCAACCCCGGCCGGACAACGCGCAGGAGATTGCGGCCACGATTCAGGCCCTGCGGGACGCTCTCGACGGCGAGCCGATCGAAGTGCGCGACGGCGACTGGTATCCGGACCGCTAGTGAGGGAGGCCGGGAGTCTGCGCCGGCTGCTCATCCATGCACACGACAGGGCATGCGGGGTCGTACGGTCGCGAATAGATGTCCAGAACATGCTTCATGTGCGCCACGAACTCGGCATCGGTCTGCGGCGGGATCACCCAGTACTCGATGTTTATTTATGGCGACGCACTGGCTTGCGCAGGGCCTCGTCGATGTCCGTGTCCGGCATCCAAGGGTCCTCCAGCTTCACCGACTCCCGCCCGCGCCGCGGCGGTGTCACGGTTGATCTGATCGCGAAGCTCCAAGAGCTGCGCCCGTATCTCGGCGCCGGAGCGATCACCGCCCCTCGCACCAGCGGGCGTTGTCGGCCAAGTGAGTGGCGTGCTGTTTCAGCGCGTCCCTTGTTGCCGGCCACCTTTTCGGGCAGGTGGATCTCTTCGTGGTACGGGTTCTTGGGAGTCGGCGCGGCGACGACCCGCCTCCCATCCTGTCGGGCTAGCTCGCGCGTGACGTAGGCCCAGCCCCGGAACGAGCCGTCTCGGCTTCCCTCATCCGCTCGGGCGATGTCCGCCAGTTGCCCGAGGGCCGCTACCCTGAGCCCGTCGACCGATAGGTTGGGCGGCTTCGTGGTCTCCGCGCCTGCCGGCGAGTGGGGTGCCTTCCCGGCCGGAGGCATGAACTCGCTGTGTGGTGTTCTCCGATTTTTGGCACGCCTGGCGTTCTTCTCGGAGTAGAAGCGGCGGCCCAGGCACCCCTCCACATCTTCACAGCACAGCCCGCATTCGTCACCTACCGCTCGCTCCCAAGGTCGTCCAGGGCCTCCTGAACGAAGTTGCGGAGGGAAGCCGACGACGTCGCGACGGGCATGTACACGCCGCGGCGATGCTGCCGCGCGCCGTTCTACGCGGTGATGGGCCGGCCGAGTCTGGCTCCCGGACGGTACTTCCGATTGCTGCTCATCGGGTACTTCGAAGGGCTGGACTCGGAGCGGGGCATCGCGTGGCGCGCGGAGGATTCGCTGAGCATGCGGGCGTTTCTGCGTTTGGCGGCGCCGGCGGCGCCCCCGGACCATTCGACGATTTCGCGGACGCGTCGGCTGTTCCCGGTGGAGACCCATCAGGCGGTGTTCACTTGGGTGCTGGAGCAGTTGGCGGGGGCGGGCTTGGTTGCGGGGAAGACGTTGGGCGTCGATGCGACGACGCTGGAGGCGAACGCGGCGATGCGGAGCATCGTTCGGCGTGACACGGGCGAGGATTACACGGCGTTCCTGACCCGTTTGGCGAAAGCTTCCGGCATCGAGACGCCGACGGCGGAGGAGTTGGCGCGTTTTGACCGGAAGCGGAAGAAGAAGACGTCGAACAAGGATTGGACCCACCCCCACGACCCGGACGCGAAGGTCGCGAAGATGAAGGACGGCAGCACCCACCTGGCCCACAAGGTGGAGCATGCGGTGGATCTGGAGACGGGTGCGGTGGTGGGTGTGACGATCCAGGGGGCGGACAAGGGGGATACGGCGACGATGGCCGAGACCCTCGTGACGGCGACGGAGCAGGTGGAGACGGTGTTGCCGGAGGCGGCGGGGGTTTCGGAGGTGGTTGCGGACAAGGGCTACCACAGCAACGAGACGATGGTGGATTTGGCGGCGGTGGAGGTTCGGAGCTACATTGCGGAGCCGGACCGGGGCCGGCGGAGCTGGAAGAACGCGCCGGAGGCTCGGGACGCGGTGTATGGGAACCGGCGCCGGATCCGGGGCAAGCGGGGCCGGCGTTTGCTGCGGCGTCGTGGCGAGCTGGTGGAGCGTCCGTTTGCGCACCTGTTTGAGACCGGCGGGATGCGCCGGGTGCACCTTCGGGGGCATTCGAACATCCTGAAGCGCCTGCTGGTGCACGTCGCGGGCCTCAACCTCGGGCTGCTTCTGCGTCAGGCGATCGGCGCCGGCACGCCCCGCGGCCTGCGGGGCGGGGTGGTATCCGCCGTCTGCGGGCTGATTGGGCGGTTTGTGGGCCTGTGGAGCGGTCTGGAGCGGCTCTTGACGCGATTCCGGCCCAATTCGGCGCGGGTCGCCGCGCTATCGAGCCACCGGCCCCTTCAGCCAGCCATCTGAACACCGGGGACTTCTACCTCGGGCTGCTAAGCACGCACGGAGAGGCGGTCAAGAACCGCAGAGCCCCGATGGGGCACGGGCTGTGACGCAGTCAGCTACGACCACACTCCCCATCCTACCAGACTGCCCGGTCATCAGAGCGTCTCTCCGCCCGTCATCTCGCCCGCCGCCGGTACGGCCCCCGCGGCCCAGGCGGCGGCGTGTTGATCTCGATCAGATCCACGATCCAGTCGAGATCCCGCAACTTGCCGGCCACACCAGCCTGCATCGCCGGCGACATCGCAGTGCCGAGTGGATCCGGCAGAAGTTGTACCAGACCGCGTACAGGGCGACGTGGTGGGCGTGGTTGATCAGCCTCTTGCTGTACGCGTTCGTCATGCGCGCGAATCGCCGGACGGACATCCACACGCTCAGGTTGTGCCGCTCTACGTAGGACGTCGACACGTGTTTGGGGTCCGGCCGCCCCGACACTTGGCGCATCGTCGAGTTGACGGTCGAGGACGGGCTGTAGCGCCGCTCGGTCTCGGGGTTGTCGTCGCGGCCGTAGCCCTTCACCAGCTGGGCGAAGTCCACATCGCCGCCGAACGGCTCCTCGACCGCAGGGCGGTAGTGCGACAGCCCGTCGGTCGTGAGCTGGACGCGCCCGCGCCCAGTGAGGCCGGGAAGTCTGCGCCGCGGTACGGCGCGGGCTAGTGAACCCCGCTCCCCATCTGCAGCATGGAGGGGTCGGCGCCGAGGCGGCGAATCGCCGTTTCCCACATCTGGGCGGCCTTGGTGTCGAAAATCAGATCGAGCTGGACGTCGGCGATCAACCAGGCCGAGGCCGACAGCTCGGCGTCGAGCTGACCGGCGCCCCATCCGGCGTACCCCGTCAGGAGCCGGGTCCGTGCCGGGGGGCGGTCTTCGAGGAGCCGCCGCAACAGGTTGGGGGAAGTGGACAGGTAGAGGCCCTCGCAGACCTCGACCGACTCGGCGTCGGCCGGCTGCTGGCCCATCAGAATCCAGCCCCGCTCCGGCTCGACGGGGCCGCCGATCCACAGTTGCAGACCGTTGTCCACCTTGACCGGGGGGGTCAATCGCACGACCGACGACGCCGGGGTATCGGTCTGCCGGTTCAGCACGAGGCCGAAGGCGCCCTCTTCTCCGTGCTCGCAGAGCAGCACCACCGTCTGCCGGAAGTTCGGGTCGCAGAGCTGGGGCATCGAGAGCAGAAGCCTCGGCGCGAGGGAGCTGTTGTTCCCGTTCGTCACGCGCTGATCATAGTGCAGGTAGGGGCGGGCGGGGGAACGTCGGCCGTCGTTCCGACCTTCGAGCCGAACGTCCCGCCGGGGGCGCAGCCGCCTACCGGCGCCGTCCCGCGAGCTCGGCCCGCGCCCACTCGACGTGCTCCTGCACGAGCGGATCGCGGATCGAATCGGCGTCCGGGCGGGTCGCGCCCGGTTCCGGGGACAGCGCCGCCCCGGCGGCGGCGGTTCCGCTGTTCCCCAGCGCCACCGCCACGTTCCGGCGCAGCCGCCTGACCCGGGCCCGGGTCATCGGCCCCTTGCGAATGGCCTTCCGCAACCCCGCGTCGGACCGGGACCACAGCTCGACCAGGGAGGGCCGGTCGAGGGGCGGCCGGGCCTGCCACGCGGGGTCGTCGCTGACCGGCGCGACCGCGTTGTAGGGACATACCTCCTGGCAGATGTCGCAGCCGTAGACGTGCGCGCCCAGATCGGCGCGGCGCGCCGGCGGAATCGTTCCCTTCGTCTCGATCGTCAGGTAGGACAGGCAGCGGGTGGCATCGAGCACCCCCGGCGCGGGAAAGGCGCCGGTCGGACAGGCCTCGAGACAGAGCGTGCACGCGCCGCACTGATCGACGGACGGCGGGTCCGGTTCGAGGTCCACGCTGCAGAGCACCTCGGACAGGAACAGCCACGACCCGATGTCGGGATTGATGAGACAGGTGTTCTTGCCGATCCACCCGAGGCCCGCGTAGCGGGCGTACACGCGCTCCTGCACCGGCCCGGTATCGACGTAGACGCGGGTCTCGCAGGGCGCCCCGTGCGCCCCTCGCATCCACGCGCCGAGCGCCCGGGTGCGCCCGGCGAGCACGTCGTGATAATCGTCGCCCCACGCATACCGGGAGATCAGCGCCGTCTCCGGCTCGTCGATCTCCGTCGAGTGGGGACGGTCGGTGTTGTAGAGGGTCCCCAGCGCCACGACCGTCCGCGCCGACGGCATCACCGCGCGGACGTCGGCCCGGCGGTCGGCGGTGCGGGCCATGTACGCCATGTCGCCGGCGTAGCCCCGATCGAGCCAGTCGCGCAACGCCGCCAGCTCGGGATGCGCCCCGGCGGGGGCCACGCCGCACAGGTCGAACCCGATCTCGCGGGCCTTCGTCTTGACCGCATCCGACGTCAGCATGGGTAGCCCCCCCGCGGGCGGGGCGGGCACCTTCCAATCGACGCCCACCACCTCGGCCCACTTGCGCAGCCCCCCCGCGGGCGGGCGCATGCGCCGTCCGCCGCCGCTTCCGCCGCGTTCGCACAAGCACGTGCTGGTCCCTGATCACCGGCGCGCCGGGCAATGCGCCGTCCGCCGCCGCTTCCGCCGCGTTCGCGCAGAGTGCCGTACACTGGGGAATATGATGCCACGACGACCGCTGGCGGCGTTCGCGATACCGGCCCTGCTGCTCGCCTTCTGCGGGCGGATCGACGACACGGCGATGGGCGCGGCGGCGGTCGGCGCCCAGACGCCCGCGCCGTCGTTCGAGGTCGACCCCTTCTGGCCGCAGCCGCTCCCCGACGGCTGGCTGCTCGGCAACGTCGTCGGCGTTGCGACCGATTCGCAGGACAACGTGTGGATCGTCCACCGGCCGAACAGCCAGCGGGGAGCGGAGGGCACTCCGCCGGTCATCGCGTTCGATCCGGCCGGCAACGTCGTCCACGGCTGGGGCGGGCCGGGCGACGGGTACGCGTGGGGCACCCAGACGCACGGCATCCACGTCGACCACCGGGACAACGTGTGGGTCGGCTTCGGCGGGGGGCTCCCCTACGACCTGACCAGCCGGGCCACCACCGACAACGCCCACGTGCTCAAGTTCACCCCGGAAGGCGGCTTCCTGCTGCAGATCGGCGAGTTCGGCCGCGGCTCCGCGGGCAGCGGCAGCACCCGCTTCCTCGGCCAGCCGACCGGCATCTTCGTCGACCCCGCGGCCGATGAGGTGTACATCAGCGACGGCTACACCAATCGGCGGGTCATCGTCTTCGACGCGGACACCGGCGAGTACCGGCGTCACTGGGGCGCCTACGGCAACCCGCCCGACGACGCCCCCCAGCCGGCGTTCACGCGGGACGGACCCCCGCCGCAGCAGTTCGACACGCCCCATTGCGTGGATCGGGCGGCCGACGGCCGGGTCTACGTCTGCGACCGCGGCAACCGGCGCCTGCAGGTGTTCGAGCCGGACGGCGCGTTCGTCACCGAGGCGCTGATCGCGGCCCCCCGGCGGGACGCCACGGTGGGCGGAGCGCCCTGGGACCTCGCGTTCTCGCGCGACCCCGCCCAGCGGCTCGTGTTCGTCGCCGACGGGGGGACGCACGCCGTCCACGTGCTGCGCCGCGACACGCTGGAGGTGGCGGCGACGTTCGGCCGCCGCGGGCGGTGGGCCGGCCAGTTCGAATCGCCCCACAGCCTCGCCGTCGACTCGCGGGGGAACCTGTTCGTGGGCGAGACGCTCGACGGACGCCGCGTCCAGAAGTTCGCGCCCGCCGAGTAACGTCCGAGCCCGGAACGGGCGCCGGCGGGGCTCCCCGGCCGCCCGACCCGCCGGCGTCTCCACGGCGCATACTCCCGGGGGTGCGCGTCCGTTTGTGACATGACTGCCCCGGGCACTGTTGACGCTTCGGCGCCCGGGGGGCAGCCACGCCGGATACTTCCAGCGGCGGCGCCTCACTTTTTCGACGGGCGCCCTCTCCCGGTCGGTGCGGGGTGCACGTCGGATTTGTGAGACGACCGCCCTGTCGCTGCCAGATTGGCAATTCCGATCCCGTTCCCGGCCTGGATGCCCTCCGAACGGGCCTTTCGGGCTTCGACGCGATGGGGCACCCCGGGGCCGCCCGCGCCGGATACCCCCCCAACGGCGCCGTCTCACTTTGACGTGCACCCCTACTCCCGGCTGGCACTTGCGCCGAGGGTGCAGTAGCATTCATGAGATTCCATGCTCATGCGGCCCTGCGCACTCGCGTCGGCGCTTGGCGTGATCGTCACCGTGGCTGTCTCGTCCGCTTCGGCCACCCGGGCGGCCGGTCCGGCCGCGCTCCGGCCCCCGACCGCCGGTGCCGCGCAGAACGCCGAACGGCCGGCCCCTGACGATCCGCGGCTCGCGGAGGCCGCCCAGCGCCGCGACCGGGACGCCGTCCGCGCCCTGCTCGCCGGGGGGCACGGCGTCGATGCGCCGCAGGCCGACGGCGCGACCGCCCTCGCGTGGGCGGCGCACCGCGACGACGCGGCGATGGCCGACCTGCTGCTCGAGGCGGGCGCCGACCCGAACGCCGCCAACGATCTCGGCGTCACCCCGTTGATGCTCGCGGGCGAGAACGGCAGCGCCCCGATGGTCGGGCGGCTGCTGCGGGCGGGGGCCGACCCGAACCTCGCCCGGCCCGCCGGCGGCACCGCCCTCATGACCGCCGCGCGCTCGGGGAGCGTCGCGGTGGTCCGGCGGCTGATTGCCGCGGGCGCCGACGTCGACGCCGCGGCCGGCGGGGGGCAGACGGCCCTGATGTGGGCGGCGGCGGGGGGGCATGCCGGCGTGGTGACGGTGCTGGCCGAGGTGGGGGCGGACGTCGACGCGCGCACCGCGGTGCTGACGCGCCCGGGCCGGACCATCGTCCGCGAGCCGAGGGTGCTCAGCCGGTTCGAGGCGGTCAATCCCGCATCCCTGCCCCGGGACGGGGATCGGGATCCCCCGCGTCCCGAGGGCGGGTTCACGCCGCTGCTGTACGCGGTCCTGGCCGGCGATGCGGAGTCCGTGGGGGTTCTGCTGGCGGCGGGGGCGGACGTCGACGACGCCGGCCCCGACGGGGTGACCGCGTTGATGCTGGCCCTGACCAAGCGCCATACCGCGATCGCGCTCCGGCTTCTCGAGGCGGGGGCCGACCCGCGTCCCGCCGAGGCGGGATACTCGGCGTTGCACCTGGCCGCAGCCACCGGCCGCCTGGAGGTGGCGGAAGCGCTGCTGGCGCGGGGGGCCGACCCCAACGTCCGTCTCGAGCGGCCGCAGCGGCTGACCAACGCGTTCGAGATCGGAGTCTTCCAGTCTCCCGGCTCCGGCCGGCTGACCCAGATCGGGTCGACGCCGCTCCTGGTCGCCGCCAAGTCCGCCGACGCCGGCATGATGCGGCTGCTCGCCGAGGCGGGCGCCGCCCCCCGCACGGCGACGGACGACGGGACCACCGCCCTGATGCTGGCGGCCGGGCTGGGCAAGCGCGCCGCGACCGACGTCACCTACTACGACTGGACCGAGGAGAAGGCGATCGAGGCCCTCGCGGCCGGCTTGGACCTGGGCCTGGACATCGATGCGGCCAACGCGCACGGCGAGACCGCCCTGCACGCGGCGGCGTATCACAACGCGAACCGGGTCATCGGGTTCCTGGTCGACCGGGGCGCGAACATCGACGCGCTGAACGCGGCCGGGCAGACCCCGCTGCGCATCGCCGAGGGGCATCTCATCTGCTGCACGACCTTCGTGCGCCATGCCGAGGCGGCGGCGCGGCTTCGCGCGCTCGGCGCCGACCCCGACGCCGGCGTCCGGTTGACGTTCGGGCTGACGAACTACGGCGACGAGGCGGCGGCCGAGCCGCGGCCCTGACCCTGGAGGCGGCCGAGGCGCCGGCCGCCGTGTCAGCGTGGGCCCGCTGAAGCTTGGAGGGTCGTGAAGCCCGATCCTGAGGCGGCCGAGGCGACGGCCGCCCATGGTCGACACGGCGACGAGGCGGCGGCCGAGCCGCGGCCCTGACGACGGGGATGACGGAATGACGGGCAGCGCACGACGGACGATCGTGATCGCGGGCATGGCGTGTCTCGCCGCGGCGGCGGCGGGCGGCGGCGTCCGGGCGCAACCCCCGCCCGGCGGCCCGGCCCCGGCCGTCTCCGCCCGCGCGATCCTCGATCGCTACTGCGTTGCCTGCCACAACGCCCGCACCCTCGCGGCCGGCCTCGCGCTCGACGCCGTCGACCCCGCGCACATCGGTGACGACGCCGCGGTGTGGGAGAAGGTGCTGAGGAAGCTGCGCACCAGGACGATGCCGCCGTCCCCGCGCCCGCGGCCCGACGCCGCGACCTACGCGTCGCTCGTCACGTCTCTCGAGACCGCCCTCGATCGCGCGGCCGAAACCGATCCCGACCCCGGCCGGCCGGCCGTGCAGCGGTTGAACCGCGCCGAGTACGCCAACGCCGTCCGCGATCTGCTGGCCCTCGAGGTCGACGGCCAGACCCTGCTGCCGGCCGACGAGTCGGGGTACGGCTTCGACAACATCGGCGACGTCCTGAGTGTCTCACCGGGGCTGTTGGAACGTTACCTGCTGGCCGCCGCGAAGATCAGCCGCCAGGCCGTCGGGGATGCGACGCTGCGCCCCACGACCGCCGTCTACAGGACGTCGCCCCTGCTGGCCCAGGACGGACGGGTGAGCGAGGACCTGCCGTTCGGGTCGCGGGGCGGGCTGGCCGTGCGCCACTTCTTCCCCCTCGACGCCGAGTACGTCATCCGGGTCGCGCTGCGGGGCCGGGCGCGGGCCGGCCACGCGCTCGACGTGCGGCTCGATCGGGAGCGGGTGCGGCGATTCGACCTCGGGGAACGGACGCCGCTGGAGGTCCGTGTTCCCGTCGCCGCCGGCGCCCGGCTGCTCGGGGTCTCGTTTGTGGAGGCGCTGGAACAGTCGCTGCCGCGGGACGGGCGCCCGCCGCCGCCGCCGATCACCAGCTTCGCCTTCACCCTGTATCCGAACGATCCCGCGCTGGAGAGGGTCGAGGTCATCGGGCCGTACGCGGGACGGACCCCGGCCGACACTCCGAGCCGCCGCGCCATCTTCACCTGCCGTCCCGACACCCTCGGGGACGAAACGGCGTGCGCCGAGCGCATCGTCGCCTCACTGGCGCGGCGCGCCTACCGGCGCCCGGTGACCGCCGCCGACACCGCCCCCCTGCTCGCCGCCTACGAGGCGGGGCGGCGCGAAGGCCCCGGCTTCGAAGACGGCGTGCGGTGGGCGATCGAGGCGCTGCTCGTGTCGCCGAAGTTCCTGTTCCGGGTCGAGCGGGATCCCGCCGGGGCGGCCCCCGGCGCGCCGTACCGCGTCCACGAACTGGACCTCGCGTCGCGGCTGTCGTTCTTCCTCTGGAGCAGCATTCCCGACGACGAACTCGTCGACCTCGCGGCGCGCGGCCGGCTGCGCGAGCCGGGCGTCCTCGAACGGCAGGTCCGCCGGATGCTCGACGATCCGCGCGGGCGGGCGCTGGTGGAGAACTTCGCGGGACAGTGGCTCTATCTGCGCAACCTGCGCAGCGCGGCCCCCGACGCCACCCGGTTCCCCGCGTTCGACGACAACCTCCGGCAGGCGCTCCTGCAGGAGACGGAGCTGTTCGTGGGCAGCCAGATCCGCGGGGACCGCGGCGTGCACGACCTGCTGCGCGCCGACTACACGTTCGTCAACGAGCGGCTGGCCCGGCACTACGGCATGCCCGACGTCTACGGCAACCACTTCCGGCGCGTGTCGTATCGCAACGACCGGCGCGCGGGCCTGCTCGGCCACGGCAGCCTGCTGACGGTGACCTCCTACCCCCACCGCACCTCGCCGGTGCTGCGCGGGAAGTGGCTGCTCGAGAACCTGCTGGGGGCGCCGCCCCCGCCGCCCCCGCCGGACATCCCGGAGCTGGAGGACGAGGGCGGCGCGGCGGCACCGGCGACGATGCGCGAGCGGATGGCGCAGCATCGGGCGAGCCCCGCCTGCGCGACCTGCCACGCCAAGATCGACCCGCTGGGGTTCGCCCTCGAGAACTTCGACGCGGTGGGGCGGTGGCGCGCGCGCGAGGACGGCGCCGAAACCCCGATCGACGCGTCGGGCGCGCTCCCGGACGGCGCGCCCTTCGACGGCCCGGCCGCGTTCCGGGACGCGCTGCTGCGCGAGCCCTGGGCCACCGAGTTCGCGGCCACCGTCACCGAGAAGCTGCTGACCTATGCGCTCGGCCGCGGACTGGAGCACTACGATGCGCCGGCCGTCCGCCGCATTCTGCGGGACGCCGAACCCGGCGGCTACCGCTGGTCGTCGCTGATACTGGGCATCGTCGAGAGCGTGCCGTTCCAGATGAGGCGCGCGCCGGATGTCGGCGACGCGCGCGCGCAGCCGCCGTCCGCGCCGTGAACGGGTACGGACGGTTGCCAACGGTCCGTCACGTCATAAGTTTCGGACAGACGGACTTGAGTCGAACGACGTATTTCTTCTGCATAGGACTCTTGCGGTTCGAGGTGAGTGCCCCCGGACGCTCCTATTTTTAGTGGTGGCGATGCACTAGATCGGTTGGGCGGAAAGCGGAAACGCCTGCGGCGACGATTGCCGGGCGAGGAGTCTCCGTAGAACGGCGCTGATTCCTACGGGAGACGCTGGACTCACCGGAAGATTGGTTGGGCGGAAAGCGGAGACCGCAGCCCGACCCTGCGGGCGCGTTGGGCGTTTCGCGGGCGCGAATTCCTGCGGCGACGATTGCCGGGCGAGAGGGAGTTGGACCCATGATGATGATCACGAAGAAGACGCTGCCCCGCCGCACCGTGCTCCGCGGTCTCGGCGCCTCGCTCGCGCTGCCGCTGCTCGACGGCATGGCGCCGGCCCTCGCGGCGACCCGGAACACCGCCGCGAACCCGGTCCGGCGCTTCGGCGCCGTCTACGTCCCGAACGGGGTCGAGATGCGCGCGTGGACCCCGCCGGGCGCGGCCGGCGCGCTGGAGCTCACCCAGGTTCTCGAGCCCCTGGCCCCGGTGCGGCAGCAGGTGAACGTGCTAAGCGGCCTCGCCGACCAGGTCGCCATTCCCCGCGAGGGCGAAGGGGTCGGCGACCACGCCCGCGCCGCGGCGACCTGGCTGACCGGCGTGCACGTCAAGAAGACCGAGGGCGCCGACATCCAGGCCGGCACCTCGGTGGACCAGATCGCGGCGCGCGCGTTCGGTAACGAGACCCAGCTCACGTCTCTCGAGCTCGCCATCGACTCGGTGGAGGTGCTCGGGGCCTGCGACCAGGGCTACAGTTGCGCCTACGTCAACACCATCGCCTGGCGCACCCCGAACACCCCGCTGCCGATGGAGAACAACCCGCGCGCGGTCTTCGAGCGCCTGTTCGGGGCCACCGACAGCACCGATGTCCAGGCGCGGCTCGCCCGCCTGCGCCAAGACCGCAGCATCCTCGACTTCGTCACCGGCGAGGCCCACGCCCTCCGCCGCACCCTCGGCGCCGGCGACCGGCGCAAACTCGCCCAGTACCTCGACGCGGTGCGCGACGTCGAGCGGCGCATCCAGAGGGCCGAGGAGCAGAGCGACCGCGAGATCCCCGTCGTCGAGCAGCCGGCCGGCATCCCCGACACGTTCGAGGAGCATTGCCGGCTGATGTTCGACCTGCTGCTCCTGGCCTACCAGACCGACCTGACCCGCGTGAGCACGTTCATGTTCGGCAAGGAGGTCAGCGGCCGGTCGTTCCCCGAGATCGGCGTCCCCGGCGGCCACCACGGATACTCGCACCACCAGAACGACCCCGAGAACCTCGCGATGCTGGCCCGCATCAACACCTACCACATCCGGCAGTTCGCGTATTTTCTGGAACGGATGCAGGCGACGCCCGACGGCGACGGCTCTCTGCTCGACCACTCGCTGTTCATCTACGGCTCGGGCATCAGCGACGGCAACCTCCACTTCCACCTCGACCTGCCGACCCTGCTCGCGGGCGGCGCGGCGGGGCGCATCCAGGGCGGGCGGCATCTCCGCTACGCGTCCGACACCCCCATCGCGAACCTCCACGTCGCGGTGCTCGACAAGCTGGGGCTGCCGGTCGAGACCTTCGGCGACAGCACCGGCGCCCTGGGCTACCTGTCGGACGTGTGAAGCCGGCGATTCGGCGCCCATCGAGAAGCTGATCGGTGCGTGATCCGGAAGGAAGGACTCCCTGCCGAAGACCGAGGAAAGGCCGGATCATGGGGCGGATCTTCGATGAAGTCGACTAACTAATGTGCGCTCGTGTCCGGTGAGACCCACCTGGAAGGCCGTCACCGCCTTTGGAGGAGCGACCGTGGTCTTCTGGGTGCTCGTCGAGCCTCTGGGGATCTCGTGGGCCGTGGCGTCACCGATCTGGGTGGCCAGCTCGTTCGTGCTCGCCTGGGCGCTCGGGTTGGAGATCCCGGACAGCGACAAGACGTTCGTCCGGGAGATGCTGCGCCCGTGGGTGGTGGGGTGGCTCGCCTGGGGAATCCTGATGACGTGGTCGACGGGGAAGTGGTGGTATGTGACGTTCATGTGGACGGCATACCCGCTCGGGGGCTGGTTGAGGACGAGGCCGAGCGCGCGTACAGTTTCCACTCGGCCGGTGCGCTCATCTCGATGCTGTTCCTGTGCTGCGGAGGCATCGAACCGGTGCCGCCGCTACCCACACTCGTTTGAGGAGATTCAGATATGGAAGGTCCCAAGCCGCCTTTATTTCGAAGGTGTGGGACAGAAGTGGTCCGCTCCGGCCGCGCCGGACTGCCACGTCCAGCCCGCTCAGGTCCCGCGCGCCATCGGGCGACGCGACAGGTCGAGGACAGCCGGGTCGCGTGGTGACGCGAATTCGTAACCAGGCCGGGACGGTTCGCGGAAGGTGATCGCGTCGTAGTAGTCATCAAGCGGGATGAAGACACCACGAGTTTCCGCCCACACGCGCATACCCCGGTTGCATGAATGCGCCCACGACAGTACTTCCACCCGCCAGCCTCGTCGGTGCATCCGCTCCAGAGTGCTGTGGAATCCCCGACCATGGGCGTAGCCGGCGCCATCGCCGGTGAGCACAACGACGACCCCCGGAACGCCGTTGTGATCCAGGCCATCCTCGAGCATGCGCAACTGCAGCCACTGATCGGGCACGCCCTGTTCGCCTTGGTCTCGCGCGCCACGGTCGAACAGATTGACCTCGACACCCCGGTTCTCCATCCGGTTCCAGAGCTGCTGCATTTCGGGGGGAATGGATCCGGCCGCCACGGCCCTCCTCACCGGCCGGTCGGCATGGGCCAGGCGCAGCAGGTTGTCGAAATGGACGCGTACCAGGTACCGGGCTCCCGGTGTGCCGTCCCGCTCGTCGGTGAGGCGTTGCGCTTCGTGGTAAATGTTGGAGTTGTCCCAGTAAACGAAGACGTCGTTCATGGCATGGCTTCCGTCTCGCCTTCGACCGCCGGGCGAGGATCATCAGCTTGGGGCAGGAGCCTGCGCGCAACACTTCGATCCATGCACCGATGACCCCGGTCGACCGACCTTGAGCTGATCGGGCATGGGCGACGGCCGGGCGTGTCGAGCCTGTTCCGGCAGCAAGCATAGCACGCTTGACCCGGCGACGCCGCCTCAGGTCGTCGAGGACACGGCAGGTCTTGATGACGTTGGCCGCCTTGGTGTTATGGACTTGATGAACTCCCGGAGTCGGTCGAGGCCGAGGTCGAGCATGGCCTGCGGCGTGTTGGCGGCCGCGCACAGCGGGCCGGTGGTCTGATTGACGCTCACGTCCGTGGCCTGGGCCGATGGCATTACGGCGAGGAGCCGCTCGAACGGCGTGCGGAAGTGCAGCTCGGCGGTGGGTTGCGGGTTCCCGGCCCGCAGGCGGGTGAAGATGTCGGCTCGCTTGCGCAGGTTCATGGGCCCGGACCGGCAGCGTCGATTCGGCTATTGCAGGCGGCTACCCGGACCACGGGGTCGCGGCCGACACGGCACTCCCCGCGGCGCGCCGGCCGGTCGTTGCTTCACCCGCCGTGAAGAAGTAGGCTGCCGGTTATGGCTGCCGCGACGGCGCTCCCCAACGAACACTCGGACCTGCGCTTCGAGCACGGAGCCTTGATCTTCCCCATGCCGGTGGCCTGCTACGACCGGCTGATGGACAGCGCGAGCCTGCCCCGCGGTTCCTCGTACAACGGTCCCCGCGGGACGCTGGAGGTGGACGCGGTGCCCAACGGTCGGTACCACGACCCAAGGACCTTCGCGGTGGCCGAGCTGCTGACGGAGTTGCGCCGTGCATCCAGGGTGCTGACCCCACGTCGGTACGACCGCACCGGTCGAAGGCAGCGAAGGCGACCGGCGTCATCCGGACGCGCAACTCTTCGTATCCCCGGCGAAGCTCAAGGAGATCGAGACGGCTGCCCGCCCCGCGCCGGTTCCCGATGTCGTCGTGGAAGTCGACACTACACTGCTGGGCCGGGAACGGTTCGACGCACGCCTCGCGGCCTACCGGCGGCTCGGCGTACCGGAGTTGTGGGTCTGGCAGCGCACCGGCGGCTCGGAAGTGCGACCGGACGGCGCCGCCACCCTCCTTGTCATCTATGGCGGCAGATGGCGCGAGACGGACGAGTCCGCGGCGGTACCCGGTCTCCGGCCGCGCGACTTGGAGATCCTGCTCCGCGAACCCAACGACCTGGCCCGCACGCGACGCGCCGAGACACTGGCCACCCGTCTCGCACCAGCCTTCGCGCGCCGGTACGCGCCGTAGCCGGCCCTGCCCCCCTGCCCCCCGCGGCGGTCGAGGAACTTCGCCTCGCCGACCCTGTGCAGGAGCGCCGTAGCCGGCCCTGCCCCCCTGCCCCCCGCGGGCACCAATCCGGCGACCGTGCGCTCGACCGCCTCGGCCAGCGGTTCGACGACCACTGTTGCGGCAACCTTCACCGAGGAGGATGCGGTCGACGGCGCGCGCGCGGTGCTGCTGAGCGGGCGCACGTGGCGAAACGGTTCGGCTCGGACGCGGCGCTCGGCGGCGCGCCGATGATGCTGGACGGTGAGCCGCACGCCGTGATCGACGTGGCACCGGAACGGGGGCGTCCGTTCCGGGCAGCGCTTCTGATGCTGGCCGCGACGACCGGCTTGGTCCTTGTGATGGCGTGGCGCCAATGTGGCCGGTCTCCGGTTGGGGCGCGGGATTTTCCGCCGGCGGGAGCTTGCGATTCGCGGGGCGCTCGGCGCCGGGCGAGGGCGAATCGTCCGGCAGCTTCTGACCGAGAGTCTCGCGCTGAGCGCAGCCGGCGGAGGGTGCGGCCTTGCGCTGGCGGCGGCGATTCTGCGTGCGGCGCCGGCGATGGTGCCGCTGCAGGTCCGGGCTGGCCGGCGTCGCTCTGGACACACCGGTGCCGGCCTTTGCGGCTGCAGCGCCAGCCGCGGCAGGGGTGGCGTTCGGCGCGGTCAGCGTGAAACGGTCCCGGACCGAACCGCCCCATCAATGGCTTGGCAGCCCGTGGCAAAACTCCGCGGCGCGCCAGAACTGGCCGGCGGTGGCGCGGAAACGGCTCGGATCGGTCAGATTTCGGCGATTTTCGACCGCTGTACGACACGTTCTTGGGCCGAGTACGGCCCCGGCCGGATGCAGCACAACTTCTGCCACACGGACTGTTGGGAACAGTGTGAAACTGCCTTGGCGGATTCCGGGCCTGGATTCTGAAGCGCTGTCCACGACCAAGGCGGCCAGAGTCCTCGGCGTCAAGCCCGCGCAGGTTGGCAAGATGCTCCGCCCCGAGAAGGCGCGGTAGGGAGACGGTGCTTGCTCTACCTGCTCGACGCCAACGTCCTTATCGATGCGAACCGCGCCTATCACCATTCATCCGCGATGATAAAATTCCTTTGATGAGAACTACGATCGACATCCCGGAGCATCTGCTCCGACACGCGAAGGCCCAGGCCGCTCTGCAGGGGCTGCGCCTCAAGGACATCGTGCGTGATGCGCTGCAACGTCACTTGGCGGATGCGGGAGACTTGCGCGAGCCGGCCAGGGCGTCGACGCTCGACGTGCAGGAGCTCGGTACAGGTTGTGTGTTCCCGCTCATTACCGGCGCGACGGGTCCCGTTCTCAGCCAACTGAGAGGTGGCAACGCGCAGCGGCTGCTCGACGAGGATGACGTCGACCGTGAAGTCCATTCTCGCTGACGTCAACGTCTGGCTGGCCACTTTGGTAGCGACGCACCCCCATCACGAGGCAGCAACCCGGTGGTGGCGGGCGGAAGTCGTTCCCGTCGGGGATTACGTTGCCTTCTGCCGGCTCACACAACTCGGTCTTTTGCGGTTGCTGTCGAACGAGCGCGTGATGGGTCCGAACCGCATGGACCACGTGCGGGCGTGGACCACGGTGCGCGAAGTCGCGGCTCAGGCGAATGTCCAGTTTCTGGAGGAACCCACCGGTATCGACGAGCAACTGCCTCTGTGCCCGCGACGCGGGTCGTCGCCCAGCTTCTGGTCGGATGCCTATCTCGTGGCGTTCGCGCTCACCGGGCGGCATCGCATCGCAACGTTCGATCGTGGGGTTCCGGCGATTCGACGGGCTTGACCTCATTCTGCTGGGCTCGGCGCCGCGCACCGGCGCGAAGTCCACCGACTGAGATCCGGCCGGCGGCGGCATGAATCCTGACCGCGTCATCGTAGTGGACGCGATCCGAAAGACGTACCGCCCCACCGTCGCAGCGGACGATGTCTCCTTCACGGCGCGGCGGGATCTTCGGCCTCATCGGACCGAACGGCACCGGGAAGACCAGCACGATGGAGCGCGTCGAGGGGCTGCGCGCCCCGAACGCCGGCCGGATGCCGCCCGACCAACCCTCCCGCGAGTCGGCGCCTCCCGCAGGAGTCCGCGCCGTGGAAACGGCGCGGACTCCCGGCCGAGTTCAGGCCAGGTCGAAGCGATCGAGGTTCATCACCTTGCTCCACGCGGCCACGAAGTCGCGCACGAACGTCGGCTGCGCGTCGTCACAGGCGTAGACCTCCGCGACGGCGCGAAGCTGGGAGTTCGAACCGAAGACGAGATCGACGGCGGTGCCTGTCCACCTGAGCTCGCCCGTCCCGCGATCGCGTCCCTCGAAGACGTGTTCGGATGCGGAGGACGCCCGCCACGCCGTATTCATGTCGAGCAGGTTGACGAGGAAGTCGTTGGTCAACACCTCGGGCCGCTTCGTGAAGACGCCGTGATCGGACTGCCCGGCGTTCGCGTTCAGGACGCGCAAGCCGGCGACGAGCACCGTCATCTCGGGAGCGGTCAAGGTCAACAACTGCGCCCGGTCCACCAGCAGCGCTTCGGCGGAGCGGCCGTGTCCGCTCCCGAGGTAGTTGCGGAACCCGTCCGCGGCCGGTTCCAGCACCGCGAACGAGTCCACCTCCGTCTGTTGCTGCGCCGCGTCGGCGCGCCCCGGCGAGAAGGGAACCTGCACGTCGTGCCCGGCGTTCTTCGCGGCGAGCTCGACGGCGGCGCACCCGCCCAGAACGATCACGTCCGCGATCGAGACCTTCTTCCGGCCGGACTGCGCGCGGTTGAAGCCCTTCTGTATTTCCTCCAGGACTCCCAGCACCTCCGCCAACCGGGCCGGCTGGTTCACTTCCCAGTCTTTCTGCGGCGCGAGGCGAATGCGCGCCCCGTTCGCCCCGCCGCGCTTGTCGCTGCCGCGGAACGTCGAGGCGGACGCCCAGGCGGTCGAGACCAGTTGGGAGACGGACAGCCCCGATTCGAGGATCCTGCTCTTGAGCGCGGCGGCGTCCTGCGCATCGATCAACTCGTGATCGACGGCGGGCAGCGGGTCCTGCCACAAGAGCTGCTCGTCGGGAACCTCCGGGCCGAGGTACCGCGAAATCGGCCCCATGTCGCGGTGCGTCAGCTTGAACCACGCTCTGGCGAAGGCATCCGCGAACTCGTCCGGGTTCTCGAGGAAACGCCTCGAAATCGGTTCGTAGATCGGGTCCATCCTCAGGGCGAGGTCCGTCGTCAGCATGATCGGGGTGTGCTTCTTCGACGGATCGTGGGCATCCGGCACGGTGTCCGCGCCCCCGGGGTCCGTCGGAACCCATTGATGCGCCCCCGCGGGGCTCTTGGTCAGCGTCCACTCGCAGCCGAACAGGGTCTCGAAGAAGCTGTTGTCCCAGGTCACCGGAGTGGGCGTCCAGGCGCCCTCCAGCCCGCTGCTGATCGTGTCGCCGGCCTTGCCGCTGCCGAAGGCGTTCTTCCAGCCGAGGCCCTGCTCCACGAGGGCGGCGCCCTCGGGCTCGGGACCGACGTGCTGGTCGGCATCGGCGGCGCCGTGCGTCTTGCCGAACGTGTGCCCCCCGGCGATGAGGGCGACCGTCTCCTCGTCGTTCATCGCCATCCGTGCGAACGTCTCTCGAATGTCCCGGGCCGCGGCCCGCGGATTCGGCTCACCGTTCGGCCCCTCGGGATTCACGTAGATCAGGCCCATCTGGACGGCGCCGAGAGGGTTCGCGAGCTCCCTGTCGCCGTGGTAGCGCTCGTCGGCGAGCCACTCCGCCTCGGGCCCCCAGTAGATGTCCTCCTCGGGCTCCCAGACGTCCCCGCGCCCGCCCGCGAAACCGAACGTCTCGAGCCCCATCGACTCCAGGGCGCAGTTGCCCGCGAGGATCATCAGGTCGGCCCACGAGATCTTCCGGCCGTACTTCTGCTTGATCGGCCAGAGCAACCGGCGCGCCTTGTCGAGGTTCACGTTGTCGGGCCAACTGTTGAGGGGGGCGAAGCGTTGCGTGCCGGAAGCGCCGCCGCCGCGGCCGTCGTGGATGCGGTATGTGCCCGCGCTGTGCCACGCCATTCGAATGAACAGCGGCCCATAGTGGCCGTAGTCGGCCGGCCACCAGTCCTGTGACGTCGTCATCACCGCCTCGATGTCCTTCTTCACGGCGGCGAGGTCGAGCGTCTTGAACGCCTCGGCGTAGTTGAACCCGCCGCCCATGGGATCGGACAACGGGGAGTTCTGGTGGAGCATCTTCAGGTTCAGTTGGTTCGGCCACCAATGCTGGTTCGCGGCGGCGCCGACCGCGGTGTGCCGGTGACCCAAGACCGGGCACTTGCCCCCGCCCGCCTTCTTGTCCTCAGCCGTGTCGTGCATGTCCTTCAACCCTTTCTGTTCTTGTCCGTTCTGTTCTTTGTCCGTGCCGTTCGGGCCCGCGGCCTCATCGGCGGCAGCCGGGGCAGTACCCCCAGTAGATGACCTCGGCCTCCTCGATATCGAAGCCGTGATCGTCCCCGGCGGTGAGACAGGGCGCCTCACCGACCGCGCAGTCGATGTCGACCATGACGCCGCAGGTGCGACAGACGAGGTGATGATGATTGTCACCGACCCTGTCCTCGTACCGCGCGGGCGACCCGGCAGGCTGAATCCTGCGGGCCAAGCCCCTGTCGACCAGCGTGCCCAAGGTGTCGTATACCGCCTGCCGGGAAATCGCTCCGATGCTCGCCCGCACATCGTCGGCGAGCTCGTCGGCAGTGGCATGCGGGCGGGTCGACACTGCCCGCAGCACGGCCAGCCGCTGGGCGGTGACCTGCAACCCCTGCCGCCTCAGGAGCCGCTCGGCGTCCTCGTTCACAGCGTTGAGTCAAACACTTATTCTGGATTCAGTCAAGTATTGGGTTTGATCCAGCGCGATCGGCGCGGCGACCCGCCGAACGCGCCCCCCTCGGCGGGCGGCCCGGCGTCCCGGGGCGGGAGTCGCCGCCGCCGGGCCAGCGACCCGCCGAACGCCGCGCGCATCTCCGCCCGGTTCCAGTGCGGAAGGGCGCCGGGCCGTCCGGCGCGGCCGTCACTCGATGGCGTCGAGAAGGGCGGCGGTGTCGTCCGCGTCGTTGTAGAGGTGCGGTGCGACGCGGACGGCGTCGCCGCGGAACGACACCGCCACCTGCCGCTCGTGGAGGCGCTCGACGAGACGCGGCCGGTCGACGGCGTCCCGCACCCGCACCCCGAAAAGATGGCCGCCGCGCCAGCGCGGATCCTCGACCCAGTGTCCGCGCTCGCGCAGGGTCCGGGTCAGAGGCCCGGTCAGCGCGCGGCAGTAGTCCTGGATGGCGGGGACCGTCCACTCGAGGACGAGTTCGAGGGCCGCCGCGAGCATGGGCAGAAGCACGAAGTTCGAGCGTTCGCCGACGTCGTACCGGAGGGCCGCCGGCTGGTACTCGTCCCGGTAGCGGACGAGCCCGGCGAACGCCTCGCTGCCGCGCCGGGTTATCCAGTTCTCCTCGATCGGCGTACCCTCGTCGAAGGCGGGTCCGTAGCAGGCCAGCCCCATCGAGTAGGGGCCGAGCAGCCACTTGTAGCCGGCGCAGACGAGGGCGTCGGGACGGACGCGCCGGACGTCGAACGGCATCGCCCCCACCGACTGGGTGCCGTCGACGGCGAGCAGGGCGCCGCAGTCGCGGGCGCGCTCCCCGACCCGATCGAGGTCGAACAGCGTGCCGTCGGCCCAGTGCACGTGGGGCACGGAGACGAGGGCGGTGCGCCGGTCGATGCTCGAGAGCAGCCGGATGTTCCACTCCAGGGCGCGGCCCCGGGCGTCCCACGGCGGCGCCTCGATGGTGCGCAGCTCGAGACCGCGCTCGGCGCACAGGCGTCGCCAGACGTAGACGTTGCTCGGGAACTGCTCCTCGAGGATGACGATGTTGTCGCCGCGCGAGGCGGGGACGTTGCGGGCGACGTTGGCCAGTCCGTACGATACCGAGGGAACGATGGCCACGCGTTTCGGATCGGGGGCGTTGACGACCCGGGAGAACAGGCAGCGCAGGCGGTCGCTCTCGTCGAAGAAATCTTCCGGACGGATCAGGTGCGGGGCCATCCGCCGGTCGATACCCTGAATGCCGGCAGCGCGGACGGCGGCGGCGAGCGGCGCCATGTACGCGCAGTTCAGGTAGTGGGCCCCGGCGGGCAACATGAAGTGGGAGCGCTGGCAGGAGAGCATGGCGTAGCCCGGAAATCGTCGCCTGCGGCTCCGATGGCCGCCCAACCAACCCTAACAGGAGTCCGCGACGTGCTACGCCGCTGACGCCTGCCCCGGAAAGCGCCGCCTGTCGCCCCGCCGATTTCGGCGGAGCGCAGCCCGTGATTCCCTTGCGGGAACGCCGGAAACACGGCAAAGTACCTGTCAGAGCCCTGATCCGAGTATAGACAGAGCCGGCTGACCCCCACAAGGGGCGGGGCCGGCCCGAGAGGGAGGAGGCGTGGGCATCGACGCGTCGCTGAAGACGGGAGACCGCCGGCTGCTGGCCCTCGTCGATGCCGCGGCGGGCCGGGCGCGGGCGGCGGCGGGGGCCCATCTCGTCTGCCGGTCCGGATGCTCCCCGTGCTGCTTCGGCCCGTTCGCCATCACCCGGCTCGATGCCTGGCGCCTCCAAGACGGGCTGCGCAGGCTGGACGAGACCGAGCCGGAGCGGGCCGCCGCCGTCCACCGGCGGGCTGCCGCGGCGGTGACGCGGCAGACGCCCGCCTTCGGGGCCGGCCCGGCGGGCATCTTCGCCACCGAAGCCGAGGAAAAGCGGTTCTACGAGACCTTCGCGTCGGACCCCTGCCCCGCGCTCGACCCCGACAGCGGCGCCTGCACGGTCTACCCGTGGCGCCCCGTCGCCTGCCGAACCCACGGCCCCCCGATGCGGATCGGCGGCGACGACCGTCCGCCCTGTCCGCTCTGCTTCAAGGAGGCGTCCCCCGAAGAGGTCGAAGCGGCCCGCCAGACGATCGAGGCGGGCGACGTGGAGGACCCGTTGATCGACCAAGCAGAGCGGGAAACCGGCCGGCGGGGGATGACGACCGTCGCCTTCGCCATCGCCGCCGCACCAGCCGATCGCGATGAAGGACAGGCTCCGCGCGACGACCGATCCGTCTGACGGCGAATCCGATCCTGAATCCAGGACAGGACGCCGCGGTGCGGGTTCGGACGCCGCAACTCGGAGACGATGTTGGTGTCGAGCAGATACACCGTCTACTCGAAGTGCGGCGCGGTGCGGCGCCGGAGCGTGGGACGCGGCGGGGTCAGTGCGTCGGTGCGGGCCTCGGGCGCCAGCAACAGTTCCTTGAGGTTGCGTCTCGCATTCCGTTCGAGCCGCCGCCACTGATCGATGGAAACGAGCACCGCCGTCTCGACGCCGCGTCTGGTCACGATCTGCGGCCCGTCGGTGAGGCTCGTCTCGAGCAGCTCACTGAACCGGGCCTTCGCGTCCTGCACTTGCCATCTATTGCTGTGCATGTCCCGACGTTTCGTGGCGTTGGGGTGATCGGCGTCCCCGATCATGACGGTTTGGGCATGCCCCATTCCCTGCTCGACCCACCTGAACTGACCAGACAGAAGACTGGATCTGAACGACACCTGCCGTCAATCTTCCGAACGCGGCGCCAGGCCTGACGCCGTCAGTCGACGCCGAACGCGAGCAGGACGTTGCCGGGCCGGCCGCCGAACGCGGCGTAGCCGGAGTTGACGTAGACCATGCCGCCGACGACCACCGGGCCGGGGCCGTTGATCGACCCGCCCCGGGCCGCGACGCCGTTCACCGTGTCGTACTCGCCGTTGGTGTCGAACTCCCAGAGGACCGACCCGTCCTCGGTATCGTAGGCGCGGAACAGGCCGTCGTAGGCGCCGGAGAAGACGGCGCCCGGAATCGCGGTGATCGCGGCCAGCAGCGCGGGGCTGCACCCCCCGCAGACCGGCTCGTGCGGCTCGGCGTACCAGACGAGCTCGCCGGTGCGCAGGCGGACCGCGGCCAGGCCCCCCGGCTCCGGCGTCAGGTAGTCCGAGTTGGCGAAGTACGCCTTCTCCGCGTCGACCGCGAAGCCCCACTCGATGCCGCCGAGCAGGCTCCCCACCCCAACCTGATACCGCCAGACGACGGCACCGCCGCGGTCCGGATCGAGACCGTAGCCGAGCCCGGCCTTCTGACCGACGACCAGCAGGTCGCGGCCGGCGGCCATCGTCACCAGCACCGGAGACGCCCCGAAGTCGAAATCGGGGCCGTCGTCCTCCGGACAGTTCGGGTTGTCTCCGCCGCAGTTGAGGATGAACGCGTCGTCCGGCGTGAACTGGTTCGTCCACCGGACCGCGCCGGTGTCGAGGTCGAACGCGATGATCGCGTCGCTCGTGGCGGCGGCGGGCTCGGTGTAGGCGTTCCCGGTCGCGGCGTAGAGGAGCCCGCGCTGCGCATCGACGGTCGGAGCCGACCACACCGCCGCGCCGGACGGCCCCATGAGGGAGGCGCCGTCCGGGTTGCTCCCGCGCGGCCGCGGCGTCTCCGGAATGGTGTAGCTCTGCCAAATCAATTCGCCGGTCGACGCCTCGAGGGCGGCGATGCTCCCGCGGAACGTGCAGCAGGGATACCGGGGGTCGGCGGCCAGCAGCTCCTCCAGGGAAGATACGGGCACGTAGAGCCGGCCTTCGTGCAGCACCGGCGCCCCGGTGATGCGGGCTCCGGGATGGGCCTCCACGTCCCGGCGCCAGATCTCGGCACCGGTCGCCGCGTCGAGCGCGTAGACGTTTGCGCCGAAGTCGCCGAAGAAGAGCGCGTGCCGGCCGTCCGCGAGGCGGGTCACGGTCATGGCGCTGCGTACGCCGCTCTCGGCGTCGAACGACCAGTGGGTGCAGCCGGTCCCGGCGTCGAGCGCGTAGACCACGCCCCGCTCGCTGGCGACGAACAGGCGTCCGCCCACCACCGTCGGCTGCGACTGCGCGGTCGCGGAGCGCGGGTAGCCGAACGCCCACTTGAGGCGCAGGCGCGGAACGTCCCCCGCCGCGAGCCCCGCGCGCTCGGCCGGCTGGAAGCGCGCGTTGGTCACGCCCGCGCCCCAGCCGTTCCAACGGGGACCGCCGTCCAGCCCCGGCCATTCCGCCGGCGACGATGCGGCGCAGGCGCCGTCCGCGCGCGTCTGGCCGGCCGCCGTCCCGGCCGCGGCCGTGAGGGCCCATACCCCGGCAAGGGCTACGGCAACCGCGGGAGATCTGCGCATCGGGACTCCTGGATTCATGGGGTGAAAGTGCGGCAAGGGGAGAATGCCGAGACTCCTTCGACGGCCCTGGGACTCCGCGCCGGACGCATCAACAGGATACTCTGTCGAGCCCGTCACCGTCGTGGCCGCGTCCTCTTTGCCCAGGATCATCCCGCGCTCCGCCACCGCCGTGCGCAGGCGGAATCGGGGCGGGTCCTTGGGCTCTGGACGGGCGGAATCGCGGGTCTCACGCGGCGCCGGACGGGCGGCAAGACGGCGGCGACCCCTCCGCGGGCGAAGCCGTCACCCCGGCGGCGGCGGACACGCGGCGCCGGACGGGCGGCAAGACGGCGGCGACCCCTCGAATCGGGGGCGAGCCGTCACGCGCAGTCAGCGTGGGATGCTCCTGCAGGGCCTCCCGCTGCGGGCTGTCAGACTCGCGATGCTTGTATAGAATGGCGCGACCGGCTGTCGATTCCGGCGCCCACGAGAGACCGAACCCATGCGCGATTTTCTGGCCCAGGCGCTCCAGGAGAGCCCGACCCGCGATCTGATGGTGTACCTGCTCGGCAACGTGCCGGGCCTCCCTCCGATCGCCCAGTCCGTCCACATCATGGGGATCGCGGCGGTGGTCGGCTCCATCGTGATGGTCGACCTGCGGTTCCTGGGGCTCGCGCTTCGGAACCAGAACGTCAGCGAGATGATCCGCCGGCTGCTGCCCTGGACCTGGTACGCCCTGGCCGCCAACCTCGCCACCGGGCTGATCTTCGTCCTCGCGCGGCCGCTCCGCTACTTCTACAACCCCGTCGCCACGTTCAAGTTCTCGGTGCTGCTGCTGGCCGCCGCGCTGGCGTTCGTGGTCTACCGGATGAACCGGCGGGAGCACGGCTACTGGGAGCAGTCGGCCGACCGGCTGCTCGTGGCGCGGGTCATCGCCGGCGTGTCGCTCCTGCTGTGGATCGGCGTCATGCTCGGCGGGCGGTGGATCGCGTACTCCGAGTACATCACCGATCCGTTCCCGGTCCCGTTCGCCTGGGAGGAGCTGCAGGCCTACCCGTCGATGGGTGCACGTCAGATTTGTGAGATGCCCCTCAAGCGGCCTTTGCGGCTCGTCGTTCCCAGAAATCCTCGAAGCGGCCGCTGAGCTTGCAGCACCGCAGGGCGATGATGGCGTTGGCGCCGGCCACCGTCCAGTGCATGCCGGCCCGCTTGAGCCGGGCGCCGATGGCGTGTTTGCATCCCGCCTCGACGACGCCCGATGACACGCAAAGACCCCACGCGCGGAACTCCGCATAGCGCATCCGGTGGCGGTTGCGGGTCAGGTAGTCGATACACTTGCGGGCTTCATCGCAGGTCTGGCGGTGGGGGCGCAGGGCGGTCAGGACCGCCCCGATCCGCCCCGCGTCCAACTCGTCCCGCCGGTCCTTGCCCCACCGGGCGGCGAGGTCCGTGCCGGCGCCGTAGACGGCCTTGGCCACATCGCACAGATGCCCCTTGGCGTGGTAGAGGTCGACGATTTCGATGGCGCCGGGGAACTGTTCGGCGGACAGATTCCAGATCCACTCGGCCCCGTCGCCGATGACGACGCGACGCGACGCGGTGTCGAAGCCGCGCCGCCGCGCTTCGCGGTACGCCCGTTGCGCGAACGGGGACGGCTGCGGGTCGGCGTCGCGGCCGGCCGCGCTCTCGACCGCAGCGCTGTAGCTGACCGAACCGCGGTCCCGGACGGGCAGGCCGTCCCCGTCGCGCGTTTCCGCCGTCCACACCGTGACCAGCTTGACCTCGCGGGTCTTGGCCGAACCGTCGGGCTGCTTGCCGCGCCGCCCGGCCGTCTCGGACTTGCGCACCGGCACCCCGGTGCCGTCCAACCCGAGGTACATCGTCGGCGCCGCGGCGGGGGCGGGTTCGACCACCCCGCGTTCGTCGGCCGCGACCGCGCATCCCAGCGCTTCGGCGGTACGCTCGACCTGCTTGGCCCCGATGCGCATCCCGGTCAAATCGCTCAACAACCCGCTCGCGTCGGCGAAGCTCCCATCCGCCGCCACCAGTCCCACCATCCGCGTGAGGGCGGGGGACAGCGCGGTGCCGTGCAGGCCCAACGCTTGGTCCCGCGGGCACACGCCCGCGCGGCAGGCGGCGCAGTAGTAGTAGGCGCGTTCCAGCGTCACCGGCCCCAGTACGGTGCCGAACGTCTTCGGGCGGCGGCCGGCGTAGCGCGCCGTCTGTCCGCAGGCGCACACCACCGTCGGGCCGCAGGAGTCGGTGCGGTCCGCGTTCAGTTGGTGCTCTACCTCCCCCGCGGCGGCGTCGAGCACCCCGCGGCGGACGGCTTGTTCGAAGGCCTCGAAGTCCTGCCCGGACGCCCCCGGTCCGACGAGTTCGGCGATCCCGGTGGCAATCTTGAGGTTGATCCCGGCCGCGAACGCTTCCGCCGGGCCCCCTTTTTTTCCGCCGCGGCGGGGGGCGGCGGCGGAGCGGCGGGGCGCGGGCGCCCGGCCGCCAGCCGGGCTTCACTCAGCGCATCGCTGACCTCGATCAACGCTTTCGACAACTCCCGGAAGCGCCGGTACTCCGCGTTCTGCGCCTGGACTTCCGCACCCGCGTCCGCCGGAATCAGCCGCGTCACCGTCTTGCCGTCCTGCTTGCGCGTCAGCGACAGGACCGGGCCGCGTCCCGAGGCCCCCCGGTCGGCGCAACCACAGGATGCCTTGCCGCAGCGGCGGCACCGCTCCGTCAGCGTCCCTGAACGCATCTCGCCGACCGCGGCCAACTGACTCCGAAGGTGGGCGTGGCGCCGCTCCAGGGCGGCAATCTGCGCATCGGACATGATCGGGCTCCTCCAGGCTCAAAACAGCCTCCATACTGATAGCATCGGTCGATCACGCCTTGCTCTACATCCCCAACGACATTCCCTAACCAACAAATCTGACGTGCACCCCCGTGGCAGGCCGTCCCACGCTCCGCCACCGCCGTGCGCAGGCGGAATCGTGGCGGATCCTGGCCCAAGTTTACCCAGTTGACCGGTCATTTTGCCGATCTTGGCTGTATTTCGGGTCTTTCATGTCCGTAAGTTATTGATTCTAAAGGATCTGGTTTTATTGTCGTGTAATTGTAGTGCCATAATTTTCAAAGATGGGTTGGCTGGGGTAGATCCACCCGCCATCGCGGGCATCGTGTTCCGCAAGACGCTCATCTGACCGACCCCTCTCACCGGTTTGGGTACGTTTGTAGTGCCACTCGAGTATTTCTGTCGGCGTAAGCTGCTTATTTACAGTATTTTATATTTATGGCTGGTAAACTTGGGCTGGGGCTCTGGACGTGCGGAATCGTGGATCTCACGCGATGCCGGCCGGTCGCCGAAACGGCGGCGACCCCTCGAATCGGGGGCGGGCCGTCACGCGCCGTCAGCGTGGGATGCTCCTGCTACCGCGGCGGAGCGTGGGATGGCGGGCTGCAGCGGGTGCGCGTCGGATTCGTGCCGGGGGCGTCCTTGCGCAAATCCGACGCGCACCCGCCTACAGATGGTTGATCTGGCTGGCGAGGGCGGCGGCGCCGAACCCGTTGTCGATGTTGACCACCGCCACCCCCGTCGCGCAACTGTTCAGCATCGCGAGCAACGCGGCGACGCCCCCGGCGCCGGCGCCGTAGCCCACGCTCGTGGGCACCGCGACGACCGGCGCCGCGACCAGCCCGCCGACCACGCTCGCGAGGGCGCCCTCCATGCCCGCGGCCACCACGATGACCCGGGCCTCCTCCAGACGCGTCCGTGCCGACAGCAGCCGGTGCAGGCCGGCGACCCCGACGTCGTAGAGCCGCTCGACGCGGTTGCCCATGACCGCGGCGGTGACCGCCGCTTCCTCCGCCACCCGCTGATCGGCGGTGCCGCCCGACACCACGAGGATTGTGCCCCGGCCGGTCGGCTCCGGGTGCGCGGTACGGCTGATGATGCCGGCTTCCGGGTGGAAGACGGCATCGTTCACGCGTTCGCGGACCGCGTCGAACGCGGCGTCGTCGGTTCGCGTCACCAGCAGGGTCTGGTTCGCCTCGACGATCCGGGCCGCGATGTCCGCCACTTGGCCCGGGGTCTTGCCGGCGCCGAAGACGACCTCGGGGAAGCCCTGCCGGATGGCCCGATGGTGATCGATGCGGGCGAACCCGAGGTCCTCGAACGGCGCGCGCCGCATCGACGCGGCCACTTCCGCCTGGGCCGCGTCCACGTCGAGCGCCCCCCCGCGCACCTGCTCCAGAAGAGAACGAAGCCTCTCGGGTTCCATGCCTACGATCATACAGACGGCGGCGGGGGGCGGATCGGCAGGGGCATCCCACGCTGACTGCGCGTGACGGCCCGCCCCCGATTCGAGGGGTCGCCACCGTCTTGCCGATCAGCCGGCGCCGCGTGAGACCCACGATTCCGCCCGTCCGGAGCCCCAGGACCCGCCACGATTGGCGGTGGCGGAGCGTGGGATGGTCCTGGGCGGATCGGCAGGAGCATCCCACGCTGACTGCGCGTGACGGCCCGCCCCGATTCGAGGGGTCGCCACCGTCTTGCCGATCAGCCGGCGCCGCGTGAGACCCACGATTCCGCCCGTCCGGAGCCCCAGGACCCGCCACGATTCCGCCTGCGCACGGCGGTGGCGGAGCGTGGGATGGTCCTGGGCGGATCGGCGCCGGCGGTTGCGGTCCGCCGCCGGGACCACTATTCTTCGGGACCCATGACCAGGCAGTCGACGGCGGCGGGGCTCGACGAGGTCGTCGCGGCCACGTCGCGGATCTGTTATCTCGACGGGCAGCGCGGCGTGCTGGCCTATTGCGGGCACGACATCCACGACCTCGCGCGCCACGCGACCTTCGAGGAGGTGTGCCACCTGCTCTGGCGCCGGCGGCTGCCGACCCGGGCCGAGCTCGGCGATCTGCAGACCGATCTGGCGCGGCACCGCGCCCTCCCGGAACCGGTGATCCGCCTGCTGCGGGCGCTGCCGCCCGGAGATCTCATGGATGCGGTGCGCACCGGGGTGTCGGCGCTGGCGCATCACGATCCGGATGCCGGGGGGGACGATTCGGCCGCGGCGTCGCGGCGCAAGGCGGTGCGGCTGACGGCCCAGATCGGCACGCTGGTGGCGACGCTGGGAAGACTGGCCGCGGGGGGCGCGCCGATGACGCCGGATCCGGCGCTGGGGCACGCCGCCAACTTCCTGTATCTCCTCACCGGAGACCGTCCGGGCGCGCTCGCCGCGCGCGCGTTCGACGTGGGGTTGATCCTCCACGCCGACCACGAGCTGAACGCGTCGACGTTCGCCGCGCGGGTGGCCGCGGCGACCCTCACCGACCTGCACTCGACCATCGTGGCGGGGGTCGCGGCGTTGAAGGGACCCCTGCACGGCGGGGCGAACGCCGCCGTCATGCGGATGCTGACGGCGGTCGGCGACGATGCCGACGACCGGCGGGTCGAGGACGTCATCCGCGGCATGCTCGCCGACAAGCGGCGGGTGCCCGGCTTCGGCCATCGGGTCTATCGCACCGAGGATCCCCGCGCGACCCATCTGCGCCGGATGTCGCGGGACCTCGGCGAGCAGACGGGACGGCCCCGCTGGTTCGCGATCTCCGAACGCATCGAGAAGCTGATGAAGGCGGAGACCGGGATCGACGCGAACGTCGACTTCTATTCCGCGTCCACCTACCACGTGCTCGGGATCCCGATCGATCTGTTCACGCCCATCTTCGTGGTGAGCCGGGTGGCGGGCTGGACCGCGCACGTGCTGGAGCAGTACGCGAACAACCGCCTGATCCGGCCGCGGGCGGAGTACGTGGGGCCCGAATACCCGCAGGCGTTCGTGCCGCTGGCCGATCGGCAGGCGCCCTCGGCGCAGGCGTTTGCGCCGGGGAACGGCGGACGCCGCGAAACCGGCGCCGACTCCCGCTGGGAGGTGCCGACTCCCTGAACCGCCCGCGGCGAACCCCGCGCCGCCCCGAGAGCGGCGCGGCCGCCAGCGGGCGGAGGAGCGCCCGCGGGCGAAGAGCGCCCGTGCCCGACGGGTGCACGTCAAGTAAAGTGAGACGGTGCCGTTGGGGGTATCCGGCGCGGGCGGCCCCGAGGCGCCCCATCGTGTCGAAGCTCGAAAGGCCCGTTCGGAGGGCATCCAGGCCGGGAACGGGATCGGAATCGCCAATCTGGCAGCGACAGGGCGGCCGTCTCACAAATCTGACGTGCACCCCCCGTCGATCTGGCAATGGCTGCAGGACCACCCGCTCGCGCAGCACATCGGCTTCACCTGGTGGTTCCCGCTGCTGGAATCGATCCACGTGATCGGGATCGGCCTGGTGATCGGCTCGATCCTGACCGTCGACCTGCGGCTGCTCGGGCTCGCGGCGCTCCGGTACCCGCTGACCCAGATAACCGGCAAGCTGCTCCCGTGGACCTGGGCGGCCTTCGTCGTGGCCGCGATCACCGGCTTCGGCATGTTCGTGACGCGCGCGCCGGCGTACGTCGAGAATCCGGCCTTCCAGATCAAGTTCCTGCTGCTGCCGCTGGCGTGCATCAACATGGCCATCTTCCATTTCCGGACGTTCCGCCGGGGCATCGCCGACTGGGACACGGCGGAAGAGCCGCCCCCGGCCGCGCGTATCGCCGGCGGCGCTTCGCTGCTGATCTGGGCCGGCATCGTGCTTGCCGGCCGCTGGACCGGACACCTCATCTGACCCGATCCGCACCGCCGCGGCACGGTCGGCCGCGCCAGCCTGCTCGGGCGGCCCGCTGCGGGCGGCCCCGGCAATCCGCCGGCGCGGCGGGCCGCACGCAACCGCCGGCGCGGGTGTCGTCATGCCGGCCGCGGCCGGTCCCGCGCGGCCACGCGCCGGGGCCAGGCGGTTCGGCCCTCACACCGCGGCCGACGCCGTGGGGTCGAACTTCCGCCGGTAGTGCCGCGTCCAGACGACAATGGCCGGAATGCCGATGACCGTCGGCAGGATCCACGGCACGACGGCGAGCGCTCCGGCGAGCTCGTAGGCCCATAGCTGCTGGGCCCCGAAGACGATGAACGCGGTGTGGAACGCAATGCCGCCCCCCAGCATGGATCCCAGGTGGCTGTAGAACCAGCCCATGCGCTGCCCGCCGGGATTGCGCATGATCCGCAGCATGCCCCGCCCCGTGAAGAGGCCGATCGGGCTCAGGCCCAGCAGGACGGGCGAAACGCCGGACCACACCCCCAACGCGAACCCGATGACGGCGGCGCTGCCGGCCATCGACGCCCAGGCGAGAGCCTCGTGGAAGGGAGTCCGCAGCGTCTCGGGCGACCTCCGCGTCGCGACCACCCGTATCGCGTGCCGCACCGTGGCGAAGGTCACCACCCCGAGATAGCCGAGAAACAACGCGAAGGCGTAGAGCTCGGGCCGGTCCGCAAGCGCGATGCCCTGAACCTGATAGGAGACGATGCGTCCCGCCGACACGGTCACCGCGGACAGCGTCACGACGTAGGCGCAGTACGTGAAGACGCGGCCGGCCTGCACGTGCGCCCGCCCCCCCTTGCGGGCGAACAACGGGATCCAGAACGCCGCGAGGCCGGCGAACCCGGTCGCGACGTGGGTCAGGAGGAGGGTGTTCAACACCAGGCTCACGATGCTCGTCACGACAGATGCTCCGTCCGTTTTCCGCGGTTCGTCCTGTGTCGCGGCCCCTTGCCCGGATTTCTCTGGAGGGCGTCAACGCGCCCCGCCCGAGGCCGCCGCCCCGGAACGACTGAACGTCGAACCCGCGGTTCTCCGCCCGCCGGTCCCGTCACTCCTCGGTCAGCGCCGCCAGGAACGCGCGTACGCGCCGCGCATTGACCCCGAGGTCCCCCATGCCGACGCGCGAAAGCGAGCGGACGTCGACGCGGCTGCCGGTCTCGCCCTCGGCCGCGATCCGGATCACGACATCGTCCTCGAACCCGAACCAGAACGTGCGGTCCGTCGCCTCGATGCGGAGGGCGTCGGGATCGGTCGCGACGAGCTCCCAGTCCATGCGCTCCACCACCGCGAGCGCCCGTCGGAAGGCGTCGGCCGGCGCGTCCGCCAGCATCGCCGGCCGCAGGTCGGGATAAGCGGCCCGCTGCCGCTCGGCGAGGGCCGGGCCTTCGTAGTCGGTGCGGCCCGGCGCGTTCAGCGGAACCGCGGCGACGAACGCCGGCGGGTTCTCGGTATCGGTCGCGACGTCGTGGATCGGCGGGGCGCCCCGGGCCGAGAACAGCGTCGCCACCGGGACCATGCCCACGACGACGGCGCCGGCCAGGACCGCACCGGCGGACCGATCCAGAGCCGGCCCGCGCACCATCCGCACGCCGAGGACCACCGCGCTGGCCGCGAGAACGAACAGGCCGCCGGCGAGCAGCAGAAACGCCGGCCCCAACGGCGCGATGCCGATGCGGTATCCGAGGGGGGCCGCGGCGACGGCGGCGGCGCCCGCCGCCGCGCCCCACGCCGCCCGGCGCGTCACCCTCAGGACCGTGATCGACACGAAATCGCCAACCGCACCCATGCTCAGCCCGTTTCTACGGTTTCCCGCGCTTGACACACGGCAAGGTCATTCCGTCAGCGTCCCTGCGGCGGCGCCATGCCGGTGAACGTGAACTTCTGCACCCGGCGGCCGCGCTGGGCCTCGGCCGTGTAGAGGTTGCCGTCGCTGTCGGTGGCGAGGTGGTGCAGCGCCTGGAACTCGCCCGGCGCGGCGCCGTTGCTGCCGAAGGTGTCCAGCACCTCCAGTGTCGCCCGGTCGATCACGTGGATGTGCGAGTTGCCCTGGTCCGCGGAGTACATGAACCGCTGCTCCGCATCGGGCGAGAACGCCAGGCCGGCCACCGTCGAGGCGCTCTCGGCTCCCCGGTTGACGAAGCCCTGCGTCCGATAGGCGCCGTCGGTATCGAACACCTGCACCCGGCTGTTGCCCCGGTCGGCCACGTACACCAGCCCGTCGCTCGAGACCTCGATGCCGTGCACGATGCCGAACTGCGGCGGACCCTCCGGCCCCGCCGGCCCGCCGCCCGCTTCCGACGGGTCGAGCGGCGTGTTCGCGAACGCGCCCCACATCCGCTTGTACCCGCCGGTCTCGGCGTCGAACACGATCACGCGCCGGTTGCCGTAGCCGTCGGCCACGAACACCTCGCCGGTCGCCGCGTGCACGAACGACTCGGCCGGCCGCATCACGTTCTCGGTGTCGTCGTTGCCGCTGCTCCGGGCGCGCCCGCCGATCTGCAGCAGGAGCCCGCCCTCGGGGCTGAACTTCAGCAGCATGTCGTCGGATTCCGGCTGCGCGCTGTTGCCGCCGATCCAGACGTTGCCGTCCGGGGCCACGTGGATGCCGTGTTCGTTCGCCGGCCAGTCGAATCCGTCCGCCGGACCGCCCCAGCCGCGGACGAACGTCCCGTCCTGCTCGAACGCCAGCACCGGCGGCGCCGGCGTGCCCTGATCCTCCCCCACCGTGCGGGGCCGGTGCAGCACCCAGATCCGATCGTCGGGTCCCACCGTCACCGACGACACCTGCCCGAGCACCCAGTCGTTGGGCATGCTCGGCCACGACGCATCGACCTCGAACGTCGGCACCCCGCCCTCCTGCGCCTCCGACGCGACGACCGCCGGACCGCGCCCGAAGCTCGACGGCCCGCCGCCGAGGGTGATGACCAGCGCGACGACCGACCACCCGGTGATGATTCTCCAGCGCATGTGCTCTCCTTATGCCGTTCCGGCGGCGCATTCCATCCGCTTCTCCGACAAGCCCCGAGCCCGTCCGTGCTCGGGGCCGTCGACGGCCCCTCCGCGTTGCGCGCCCCTCAACTATAGCGGACGCGCCCGCTTGCGGGCCCCGGGTTTCCCGGTTGCCGCGGCGTCCAGGCCGACAACCCGGCGGGACGGACGCGGAGTCGACGGGCGAAATCCGAATCGGCGGTTGTTCAATCCCGGCTCGCACTCATCGACCGGAGCGCCGACCCGGAAACGGGCCTGAACGTCAAGTACGGCAACACGCCGAACCTGACCGTCGACGGGCCGTCGGCCTGCCGCCCTTCACGCGGCCACCCCTACTACGGCGGGCCGCGGTCGACGGGTCGTGGTGGCGACCGTCGGCTCAGGGGCACCCACGCTGGCTGCGCGGGACGGCTCGCCCCGATTCGAGGAGTCGCCACCGTCATGCCGACCGGCCGGGCCGCGTGAAACCCCACGATTCCGCACGTCCGGAGCCCCAGGACCCGCCACGATGCCGCCTGCGCACGGCGGTGGCGGAGCGGGGATGGCCCTGGACCGTCGGCCTGCCGCCCTTCTATGCGCCCACCGTCACGGATATCATGGAACCAGCAGCCCGCGCGGGACGGCGCGGACACCAGAGGGGTTGGTTGGGCGGCGGGCGGGACGGCCGGCGGCGTGCCGGACTGGCTGATCCGCGTGGCCGCCGCGCCGGATCCGGTTACACGCCGAGATCGAAGAGACCGAGGTAACGCCATGAGATCACACATTCGCCTGACGGCGCCCGCCGTCGTGTTCGCACTCCTCCTCGTTCCCCAGACGCCCGCCGCCCAGGGGCTGGTCCGCGTCGAGCCCGAAGAAGTGGGGATGTCGTCGGAGCGGCTCGACCGCCTGAGCCTCGCCCTCGAGAGTCTCGTCGACGAGGGCCGGCTCGCCGGCGCCGTCACCATCGTGGTCCGCCGCGGCAAGATCGCCTACCGCGAGGGCATCGGCTACCGCGACGTCGAGGCGGAGGCGCCGATGCCGTCCGACGGCATCTTCCGCATCGCGTCGCAGACCAAGGCGCTGGCCAGCGTCGGGGTCATGCTGCTGCAGGAGGAGGGGAAGCTGCTGATCACCGACCCGGTCGGCAAGTACCTCCCGGCGTTCGCCGAAACCACCGTGGCCGAGCCGGACGGCGAGGGCGGCTACGAGGTGGCGCCGGCGCGCCGGCGCATCACCATCCGCGACCTGCTGACGCACACCGCCGGCATCAGCTACGGCATGGGGCTGCTCACCAGCCGCGGGCCGGTCGCCGACGCGTGGGAAGAGGCGGGCATCACCGGCTGGTACTTCGCCGACCGCGACGAGCCGGTCGGCGACACGATGGCGCGCCTCGCCGAGCTCCCCATGGACGCGCACCCCGGCGAGCGGTGGATCTACGGCTTCAACACCGACATCCTGGGCGCGATGATCGAGAAGATCAGCGGCCAGACCCTCGGCGACTTCCTGAAAGAGCGGTTGTTCGACCCGCTCGGGATGACCGACACCCATTTCTTTCTGCCCGACGGCAAGCTGGGCCGGCTGGCCACCGTCTACTCGTCCGTCGGCGACGGCGGCAGCTTCGAGCGGGCCCCCGACCCCGGCCACATGGTGGGCCAGGGACACTACGCCGACGGCCCCCGCAAGGCCTTCTCGGCCGGAGCGGGGTCGCTGTCGACGGCCACCGACTACGCCACGTTCCTGCAGATGATGCTGAACGGCGGCGAGCTGAACGGCACGCGCATCCTGTCGCGCAAGACCGTCGAGTCGATGCTCTCCGACCACCTCGGCGGCATCCCCTTCCGGCCCGGCCAGGGCTTCGGCCTCGGCTTCTCGATCACCCACGACCCCGCCGCCGCCGGCCTGCCCGGCTCGGCCGGCGAGTTCGGGTGGGGCGGCGCCTACCACTCCACCTACTGGGCCGACCCCGAGGAAGAGCTGGTGGTGGTCTACCTGACCCAGATCATCCCCGCCATCAACCTCGACGACCAGCAGAAGGTGCGGACGCTGGTCTATCAGGCGATCGTCGACTGACGCCCCGGCGCCGTCGGCGCCCGCGGAGAGACGGCGCCTCGGGTCGAACCCGAGGCGCCTGAACGCGCACGGGAATGCGCGGACACGACCACGGACGATTCCAAGAACACGTCATGCCCGGCGCCATTCCCGAAGACCGAACGCCGCTCACGTTCACGTTCCGGAACATCGGCCCCATCGAAAATGCCGAACTGCAGCTCGGCGACCTCACGATAATCGCCGGCCGCAACAACACCGGCAAGACCTACCTCGTCTACAGCCTGTACGGCTTCCTGAAGACATGGGAGAACTGGTCCGGGCCCGTTCTCACCTCCCGTGCCGCGGCCTGGTATCCCACGTTCGAAGAGCTCAGCCAACAGATCGCCGACAACGGGCAGGCTGAGCTCCCGGTGGATCCGGACGCCCTGAACCGCGAGCGCGACGCGGCCATGAACGCGTTGACGAGACGGTTCTCCGAAAACGGCTTGGCCGCCGTTTTCAGCTCCCCCGCCCGAGAAGTTCGACAACGCTTCCATAGGTGTCAAGCTGGGCGCGGAGTTTCCCGGGAGCGAAGTCTCCGCGGAACCCGAAGATTCGCCATCGATCCGCTACGACGGAACGGTCCTTTCCGCCGCCGGTGTTCAGCCCGGAAGCGGGCGACTCCATCCAATGGTTCTACGGCGTCACCTCTGGCGCCGGTATCTCCGCTTCATGTTCCCCGAGTTGCCGTCGGACCCGTTCGTGCTTTCCGCCGAGCGCATCGGGATTTCGCTCTTCTACCGCGAGCTCGACTTCCGAAAGAGCCAACTCGTCGATCTGCTGCAGAAGTACGGGGACCGCCAAGGCAAGGACCGCAAGAACCCTGATTTTCCGTTCCATTTGTTCGACGAAGCAGTCAGTCGGTACGCGCTTCCCATCAAGGAAAACATCGACTACACCCGTAGCATTCCCGATCTCCGCAAGCAAAAGAGCGAAGTCTACGATGACGGTTTCTTCAAGGACATCCGAAGGTTGATGGACGGTTACTATGCGGCTTCCAGTGATGCGATCGAGTTTCGATCCGTCGCACGCAGCAAACACGCTTTCGCCATTCCCCTGCATCTTGCGTCCTCATCAGCACGCGGCCTCTCGGACTTGTACTTCTTTCTGCGTCACGTTGCCCGACGGAACCATCTTCTCATCATTGACGAGCCCGAGAGTCATCTCGACACCGCCAACCAGGTACTGCTGGCGCGATTGCTGGCGCGCCTCGTGCGAGCTGGATTGAAGGTGCTCTTGACCACCCACAGCGACTACCTCATCAAGGAACTCAACAACCTGATCATGTTGAGTTGCTCGTTCGACAACAAAGCAAGAGTACGGAGGAGGCTGAAATACGCCAAGGATGACTGCATCGCACCGGAACGGATCCGGGCGTACATCGCGCAAGCAAACAGCTTAACTCGATGCGAGGTCGGCGAGTTCGGCATCGATATGCCGAACTTCGATGAGACCATCAACAAGATAAACGACGTGGCCAACGAGCTGGCCATGCGCTTGACGGAAGAATCGAACGGTTGACATGTCACTCGTCTCCGAACTGCCGGGAATCGTGGACGCCGTCGCGCTCGCGCCCGCGAACGCCGACGGCGTCCTCTTGACCGACGAGCAATCCGGAATGCAGGTGCAGGTCCTGGCTCGAGTACCAATCGCTGCGATCCGCTTGGGAAGCGCGGGGGTGGGTCACGTTCCACGCCTCAACCTGCACGCCGGCTTGAACCTGATCTGCGACCCTGCTGGTCGCGGAGTTGAACGGTCGCACGCATGCGATTCTCGTAGAGCTCAAGACAACCTGGGAGCCGAAAGCAAGAGACCAAGTGCGCCGCTCGCTGCCGCTATTGGCGTACCTGCGGACCGTATGCGAAGTCGAGCGTGAGGCTCCCTTCGACGATGGCAGGATGGAGACCGGTTATCTGGTCATCTGCGAGAACCGCCGGCTGAACAAACAACCCTTGAGGGCGGAACCGGCCAAGACCGTCGACAGCGAAGACTACAGAAATATCAGAGTCCGGACCTATATCGGCACGACGGTCTCACTTGAAGTTCTGACGGGCTTATCTCCACGCTGAACATCGTCCGCCGGCGGCGAGACAGGCGGACGATTCCGGGCTGTCGAACTTCCCCGTCGCCATTTCGTTACCGGCAGCCACAGTAAAAATGGCCTCGCTCCCCGCCCCTGGTACGCCGGGCAGGAACCTGCCGGTCATGGTCGCCATCACTACGCTTCGGGGCACACGGAAGCCAATCCGTCGAAGGCATCGCGCACCTGCCGGCCCGCCTCTGTGAGCGTGGCCGCGTCGCACGCCGCCCGGACTTCTCCTCCGGTGGCAAATGGCAGACGGTGGAACCACTCGGGGAATTCCAGCACGTCAAGGGACATCGACAACCCTTTCATCTTCGATCCGATATCGAACCGCGTGAGGTGTTCGCGTGCTCGCACGAGGCTATCCCGCAGGCCCGGGTCCGTGTAGTAGTGGGCCGGTGCCGCAACCTGGAGAGAAATCTCACAGGCCCGCATCACCGCACGGCGCCTGACCGGCAGCCTGTTACTGTACATCCTGCAAAAGAGGTAGGCGGCACCGTAGCGTAGGATCTGGCGCACACTTTTCGACGGGCCGTCGCTGTCCCATTTCAATTCGACGAGGCGCACATGGCGGTCCGCCTCGTGCCAGTGCACCAGATCGACGTTGCTGCGTCTGGTGCGGGAAGAACCGCCGATGCCCGATGCGGTCGGACACTGATTGAACCATCCCGGCATGTGCCCGTTCCCGGCCAACATCGCGACAGCTTTCTCGAGCATCGTCTCCCGACCCGGATTGTGGGCTAAGCGGGTTGCTCGCCGAAGTGTCCAGAGCTTTTGTGAAGTCGACGAAGGATACGGAATATTGGCTTCCATCTGGTCAAGGATCTCCGCGATGTTCTCCATATCCTTGGTCCCGTCGAACAGTCTCGCCATCCCCTCCTCCAGGACCACACCAGCCGGGGCTCTGCCACGCCGGGTCACTTCCCCCACGCAATTGGCCACAACGGAGATCCTTACGTGACGCCTGACACTATAATAACAGACTGTCCTGTTCCCGGATCTCTTCGACCAGCCCCTCGTCGCCACGTTCGACCAACGTCCGGCAAGCTCTGACGGCGGCGGGGTTCTGCTCAAGGCGGGCCGAGCGGGTGACGGCTTGGTCAAGGCGTTCGCAGGATGTCTGACCGACAAACGCGCCCCGGAGAAGATTCGGCATATCCAGGAGCGACGAACCGCGCGTACGGTTTCCACTCGGCCGGTGCGCTCATCTCGATGCTGTTCCTGTGCTGCGGAGGCATCGAACTGGCGCCGCCCCTACCCACACGCATTTGAGGAGATTCTGAAATACGCCAAGGATGACTGAATCGCACCGGAACGGATCCGGGCGTACATCGCGCAAGCAAACGGCTTGACTCGATGCGAGGTCGCCATGCGCTTGACGGAAGAATCGAACGGTTGACATGTCACTCGTCTCCGAACTACCGAAATCGTGGACGCCGTCGCGCCCGCGCCCCGGGGGGGCTTCCCTCAGAATCCCAGGGACACCGACAGAACGGCACCGTCGCGTGACAGGCGGGGAGAAACGGCGAGACGCCGGTTGGAAGGCGCCGCACGGTAGATGACCCGCGAACCTTGGTGCAGGGAGTCCAGGCCGGCGCCGATACCGGCGCCGGCCGCTCCGAACAACGCGTACCACGACGCGCTGCCGCCGCCCTCGCCAACGACGAGAATCAGGGCAAGGGCCACGCCCACGCCGGACGCGAATCCGAACACGGCGCCGTTCGTGAGCGAGTCGCGCTCCCGGCGCCGGACGACGGAGACGTCGTCCCGGTTCAGATCGCGGCGAAGGGCGCCCGCTTGCAGGGAGAGGATGGACGGGGACAGATCGACGATCCGCCCCTGCAACTTCTGACCGCCGCTGTCGGTGACGGTGACGCGGTCTCCCTGATTGAGCTCGAGCGCCAGCCGGTCGAACGAGAGGCTCTGGGCCCCGGCGAGCGGGGCCGTCGCCGTTGCCGCTGCGAGAACGAGAACGATTCGAGTCATTCCATTCCCTCCGCGCGGTGGATGCCGAAGAGCCTCGAACCCGGCGCCCACCGACCTCCGGGGTCGCCGCTTCTGCCGGGGAATGCGTCAGGCGGCGGCAAACCGGCTCATCCGGTCCGGGTTCCCCGCGACCTGCGCCGCCGGGAGCGGTTCCGTGGTGACGAAGGCGCGGGGGTCGAGCGGCGCGCTTCCCGCCGGTCGCGGGGCGCCGGCCGGGTGCGGAACGACAACAGGTAGGAAGGTGGCTCCTCAGGTTGGACTCGAACCAACAACCCTCCGGTTAACAGCCGGATGCTCTGCCAATTGAGCTACTGAGGAACACGTGGCAGCCGCGGGCGGCGCCCGATGAGAAGCTGAGGCACCGGACGAAGCCCCGATCATAGAGGACCGGCGCCCGCAGCGTCAAATTTCGGGGTCCGGCGGGGGCGATTTCGCCGATCGCGCCCCCAGCAGTTGCCACAACGCGGCGAGCAGTCCCAGGCTCAGCCACCCCACCGCGAACGGCACCTGCCCAAGGGCCGGGGCCAAGGGATACATCCGCCACAGGTCGCCGCCGACCACCGCCTGCGCGCCGGGGTGCCCCACGAGCGCGAGGACCCCCACGAGGGCGGTCCACGCGCCGCCGAAGGCGGTCCCCACGATGATGACGTGGCGCTGCAGGACCACTGCGATGCTCGCGCCGATGAGACACGCGAGGATGACCATCCAGGCCTCGGGCTCGCCGCCGGCCGGGGGCCAGGAGAGGTTGAGGACCAGCACCCCGACGCCGGCCCCCGCCACCGCCACCGCCGCCAGATAGACGACGAGCAGCACCGCGGCCCCGGCCAAGCCGCCCACGATGACCACCGCGGCCGCCGGCCACGACGGCAGCGTGCCGACGAACAACGACGTGACCCAGGCGCCCCCCGCGAACCCGTACAGCACCAGCAGCCACCGAAACAACCGGTAGCCCAGGAAGCAGGTCACCAGCCCGGCCGCCAGTAGAATGATCGCCGCCAGGACCTGCGGCGACAGGAAGGCCATCCCGCCATTATGCCGGCGCGCGTCGAAGCGCCGCAACACGCGATGCCCGACGCTTCGACCCCGGCCCGCCGCCCGAGACCATTCTCCCCGGCCGGCCTAGCCGCGGCGGCGGCGGGCGTCGCGCTGTTCGTCTACTTCGTCGAACGCACCGGCGCCGCGAACATCGCGGCGGGGGCCGGCCGCCTCGGGTGGACTTTCCCGGCGATCGTGGCCCTCGGCGGCCTGCGGCTCGCCGCGCGGGCTCTGGCTTGGCGCAACTGCCTCGACGACCGGCACCGCCTGACCCGCCGGCACGCGTTCTGCGCCGTGGTCGCTGGCGATACGCTGGGGAACCTGACCCCGCTGGGCCCGCTCGCCGGCGAGCCGGCGAAGGCCCTGTTCGCGGTCGACCGCGAGCCGGCGGCGCGCACCCTCCCGGCCCTCGCCGTCGAGAATCTGTTCTTCACCCTGTCGGCGGCCCTCGTCGTCGCCGGCGGGGCGATCGCCCTGGTGCTCCGGCTCGGTCCGGCCCACCGAGGGTGGATGGCCGGCGCGGCGCTGGCGGCGACGCTCGTTCTGCTGATCATGGCCCTCCATGGGGTGATGTGGCGGCGCCGGCATCCCGCCAGCGGTCTGCTCGCGGGGGCCGCGCGGCTCGGTCCGGCGGCGAACCGCCTCGGGGGCTGGGCCGAACGGGTGCGCCGGGTCGAGCATCGCGTGCACGACCTGTACCCCCGCGCGCCCCGCCGGCTCGCCGCCGTGGCCGGCTGGGAGCTCGGCTTCCACGCCCTCGCGATCCTCGAGATTCACCTCGTGCTCGCGTTCGTCAGCGCCGTGCCGCCGACCCTGCTCGACGCGTTCGTCCTCGAATCGACGAACCGCCTCCTGGCCGCCGCGTTCAAGGTCGTCCCGCTGCGCATCGGCGTGGACGAAGCAGGCGCCGCCGCGGTGGCTGAACTGCTGGCGTTGGGCGGCGGCGCCGGGGTCACCCTGGCCATCGTGCGCAAGGCGCGCATGCTGGTGTGGATGGCCGCCGGGATCGTGCTGCTGGCGCGCCGGGGGCTGCTGGCGCGCCGCCGCGGAGGCGGCGCGGCGGCGCCGGCGGCGGACGGTCCGGAGGCGCCCGCGCCAAGCCACCCGGCTGGCGCCCGGCAGCCGAAGGTCCGAGAAGCTGTCGCGGTGGCCGCGGACAGTTCGGAGGAGCCCGCGCCACACCACCACGCCGTAGTGGTGGCCACGGACGGTCCGGAAGCACCCGCGCCGCGCCGCCCGGCTGGCGCCCGGCAGCCGGAGGTCCGAGAGGCTGTCGCGGTGGCCGCCGACAGTTCGGAGGAGCCCGCGCCACACCGCCACGCCGTAGTGGTGGCCACGGACGGTCCGGTAGCACCCGCGCCGCGCCGCCCGGCTGGCGCCCGGCAGCCGGAGGTCCGAGAGGCTGTCGCGGTGGCCGCGGACGGTCCGGTAGCACCCGCGCCGCGCCGCCACACCGTAGTGGTGGCCGCGGACAGTCCGGAGGCGCCCGCGCCACGCGGCCCGGCGGTCGTGGTGATGGCGCGCTCGCCGCGGGGCGCGCGGGCGCCCAAGACGCGGCTGGCCGGCGTGCTGACCAACGTGGAGGACCGGCGGCGGCTGTACGCCGCCTTCCTGACCGACGTCGTCTCGGCGTGCCGCACCGTGGCGGGGACCACCGTCCGGGTCGCGTACACCCCCGACGGCGGACCGCTAGGGTTCGCCCCGGTCGGGATCGCCGGCGGAGAGCTGATGCCGCAACGGGGGGCCAGCCTGGGCGACCGCGAGCGCGGCGTCTTCGAAGACTTGTTCCGCGGCGGGTTCTCGCCGGTGGTGATGATAGGCTCCGACCTGCCGGGGCTGCCGGCGGCGCGGATCGGCGACGCGCTCGACCGGCTGGCCGCGGCACGCGACACGGCGGTGCTGGGTCCCACCCCGGACGGCGGCTACTACCTGCTCGGACTCGCCCGTCCCGGAACCGGACGCGCGGTGCCGGATCTGTTCACCGGCATCCGCTGGAGCAGCGCCCGGACCCGCGCCGACACCGTGGCTGCGGCTGAACGATGCGGGCTGCAGGTCGTGCTGCTGGACCCGTGGCGCGACGTCGACGACGCGGCGGACCTCGCCGAGCTTCGCATCACGCTTGCCGGCCCGGGTGCCGGCCGGGCCCCCGCCACCGCATCCGTGTTGCAGGACCTGGCGGCCCGGAATCGCGGACTCACATCCCGCGGCGGCCCTCCATCGCCTTCGGCATCGTGATCTCGTCGGCGTACTCGAGGGTGCCGGCCCGGCCCCCGCTACCGCGTCCATGATGCAGGACCTGGCGGCTCGTCACGTCATAATATTCGGATAGACGGACTTGAGTCGAATGATGCGATTCATGAACCGCATGGCGGAAAGAATCTGCTGTTGCGTGTTCGGTCACTGGCGTGAGCGCCTACCCCGCTCCCGAAGCGCCGCAGATGCGAACTACGGCGTTTCACCTTGTGCGGACGGCGTTTCTACCTTCCACGGAATCGGGGTATCATGCCGACATGCCGAGCCGGGACGTTCAGTGGCTTATCGGTGTCGTCGTGGCCGCAGCCGTGGCCATCAGCGTGCAGACGGGCGTGCAGTTCGCCGGTCTCCGGAGCGAGATCGCCGGTCTCCGGGGCGGGATCGGGGAACTGCGGACCGACCTGCGCCGGCTCGATGACCGTCTCCGGGCCGTCGAGATTGCGTTGGGGAAGGTCGAGCAACGCCTTGAGACGCTCGAACGGCTGAACCTGCCCACGCCGGCCGACTAGGAGTCTGCGCCATAGAACGGCGCGGACTCCTGGAAGGTTGGTTGGGCGGTGAGCGGAGCCGCAGGCGACGCTCTAGGAGTCTGCGCCGTAGAACCGTTTTGGATCCGATCTAGCACAATATGTAGCGTTCAATCGCCTAAACTTGCACAACATATGGTGGTCAGAATTTCCTGCGGCGCAGACTCTTAGCGGCCCGGAATCGCGGACTCACATCTCGCGGCGGCCCTCCATCGCCTTCAGCATCGTGATCTCGTCGGCGTACTCGAGGTCGCTGCCCACCGGCACCCCCATCGCGATGCGGCTGACCCGCACCCCGAGCGGCTTGAGTAGCTTCGCCAGATAGATGGCCGTCGCCTCTCCCTCGACGTTGGGATTGGTGGCGAGAATCACCTCAGTCACCTCGCCGCCGCCGACCCGCCGCAGCAGCCCCGCGATCCGCAGATCGTCGGGACCGACCCCCTTCAACGGCGACAACGCCCCCATCAACACGTGGTAGGCGCCCTTGAAGTCGCCGGTCTTCTCGATCGCGGCGACGTTGTGCGGATCCTCCACCACGCACAGCAACCGCCGATCCCGCCCCGCGTCGGTGCAGTAGAAGCAGGGGTCGCAGTCGGTGATGTTCGAGCAGACCGAGCAGTAGACGACCCGCTCCTTGACGTCGCGAATGGCCTCGCACAACTGGTCGGCCTCCCCGCGCGGCTGCTTCAGGAGGTGGAAGGCCAGCCGCTGGGCGCTCTTGGCCCCGATGCCCGGCAGCTTCTGGAGCTCGCCGGTCAGCCGCACGAGGGGCTCGACTCGTGTCATGGAACTGCCGGCCGGATCACGACAGCCCGGGAATCTTGAGCCCGCCCATCATGCCGCCCATCCGCTGGGAGACCAGCTCGTCGACGCGGCGCTGCGCATCGGTCACCGCCGCCACGATGAGGTCCTGCAGCATCTCCACATCGTCGGGCGACACCACCTCGGGGTCGATGCTCAGGCTCTGGATCTCCTTGACCCCGTTCATCACGACGGTCACCATGCCGCCGCCGGCGGTCGCCTCGACCGTGGCCTGCTTGAGCTGCTTCTGCAAATTGTCCTGCATCTGCTGCGCCTGCTGCATCATCTTCTGTATGTTCATGGTCACATCTCTTCGACGTCCTTGATCTCGGCCGGGAACACGTCGAGCATGGTCTGCACCGCGGGGTCGCCCATCGCCTGCGACAGCAGGTCGTCGGCCTTCTCCGACGGCGGCGCCGCGGACCCGGAACGCACCGGCGAACCGAGCAGCCCCGGGGCGCGCCGCGCCGGCGGACCGGGGGGCGGCGGGGAACCGGACTGCACCGGTGACCCGAGCAGCGCCGGCGGACCGGGGGGCGGCGGGGAACCGGACTGCACCGGTGACCCGAGCAGCGAGGGCGCGGAGGCGACCGGGGGCGCGTCCGCCGTCTCCGCCCCTTCGGACTGCGACGGCTGCTCGGACCGCACCGGCGGCCCGAGCAGCGAGGGCGCGCGGTCCGCCGGCCGTTCGGTCGCCGACGGAGCCCCCGACCGCACCGACGGACCGAGCGGTGACGGACCGGGATCCGACGGCGGCTCGGACCGCACCGGCGATCCGAGCGACGGCGGCTCGGGATCAGACGAGAGATCGAGATCGGCCGGCGGCTCGGTCGGCGGCGACGGCTCCGGCGGCAGCGTCGTCAGGGCCGGCTGCCGCGGGTCCGGCCCCGACTCCCCCGACGCGGTCCGGGTGGAGGGGGGCGCCGGCCCGTCGACCTGCCGGACGGTCACCGTCGTCTTCCGTCCGGCCACTTGTCCGGCCAGCGGTTCGAGCCACGAGCGGTTCTTTTCGACTTGCTGCGCCAGCGTGCGCTGGGCCGTGGTGAAGACGAACGCGATCCGCCCGTTCTCGACCTCGATCTCACGGGCCTGGGCGGCCACCGTCCCGTGGAAGAACTTCCTCGTACGCTGCAGCTCGGCGAGAAAGCGTTCCTTCAGGCCGGCCGCCGACCCGGTGGGGGGGGCCGGGGCGGCCGCCGCCGGCGACCGGCCGACCGGGGGGCCGGGAGAGGGCTCGGGATGCGCCGCCGCCGAAGGGGCCGGGGGGGGGCCGGGAGAGGGCTCGGGACGCGCCGGGGCCGGGGAGGCCGCGGTCCGGCGCACCTGCGGCGCCGGCCGGGCGCGCCGCGGCGGCTCGACCGGCGCCGGTCGGCGGCCGACCGGCGTTGCGCCCGAGGGGGCCGCCTCGAGCCGGCCGGCCCCGCCGAGCAGATCGGCCAGCGGCACGAGCGCGCGCAGGTGGATCCAGCGCAGCATCGCCATCTCAAAGTGGTAGCGGGGCTGCGTCGCGTTGCGGATGTCGAGCTCGGCCCGCGACAGCACGTCGAACCCGCGCAGCAGATCCTCACGCGAGAACCGATCGACCAGCGCCTGCAGGCGGTCGCGCTCGGCGTCGAGAGCGATCTCGGGGTCGCCGATGCGGCGCGCGTCCACCTTCAGCACCATCAGGTCCCGCACCAGCCGAGCCAGCTCGCGGCAGACCGACCGCAGGTCGTATCCCGCCTCGACGAAACGGCCCGCCAGATCGAAGACGCGCTCGGCCGCCTCGGCCGCAACCGTCTCCGCCATCTCGAGGACCGCATCGCGGCCCACCAGGCCCAGCACCGCGGACACGTCGTCGGCCCCCGCCGAATCACCCGCGAAGGCGATCACCTGATCGAGCGCGCTCTGCGCGTCGCGCATGCTGCCGTTGGCGGTGCGGGCGACGAGGGCGAGACCCGCCTCGTCGACGGAGACCTCCTCCGCCGCGACGATCGTCCGAAGCTGCTCGGCGATGGCGGCGGTGCCGATGGTGCGGAACTCGAAGACCTGCGAGCGCGAGAGAATCGTGTCGGGAATCTTGTCGAGCAGGGTCGTCGCCATGATGAAGACCACGTGCGGCGGCGGCTCCTCGACGGATTTCAGCAGGGCGTTGAACGAACTGGACGAGAGCTGGTGCACCTCGTCGATGATGAACACCTTGTAGCGGTCGCGCACCGGGGCGATCGACAGCCCCGAGATGATCACCTCGCGAACGTTGTCGACCTGGGTGTGGGTGGCGGCATCTATCTCCAGCACGTCGATGTCGCGGCCCTCGGCGACCTCGCGGCAGACATCGCATTCGCCGCACGGGTCGGCGGTCGGCCCCTCGACGCAGTTCAGGGCCCGGGCGAGAATGCGCGCCGTCGTCGTCTTGCCGACACCGCGCGGCCCCGCGAACACGAAGGCATGGGCGAGCCGCCCGCGGGCGATGGCGTTGCGCAGGGTCTGGGTGACGCCGCGCTGGCCGATGACGTCATCGAGCCGTTGCGGCCGCCACTTGCGGGCGAGAACCTGATAGGCCATTCGGTGAGGGGTGGCGGGTCCCAGCCGCGACCCGGAAGAGCCTGCGGCACATGTCAGTGACTACTTAGCGCTGCTGCCTTCCGGCCCTGACGCGGTTCGTAGGCTGAGATTGCACAGGGTCCGAGCCGCGCTGCGACCCGTCACCCTCCTGGACGGCGGCCGCCCGCCCCGATCGGCCGGCGGCGGGTTCAGTCTATCGCCAGCTCCCCGGCCGATCAAGCAGCCGCCCCCGCTCCGCTAGGGGCATCCCACGCTGACGGCGCGTGACGGCCCGCCCCCGATTCGAGGGATCGCCACCGTCTTGCCGCCCGTCCGGCGCCGGCGTGAGACCCGCGATTCCGCCCGTCCGGAGCCCCAGGACCCACCACGATGCTGCCTGCGCCCGCGGTGACGGAGCGTGGGATGCCCCTGCCCGCTCCGCCGGCCCGCCGTCGGCCCGGGGGGGCGATCGAGCGCCCGGCGCGCCCCGGCGCGGAACGCAGAAACGCCCGTGATAGACTGTTCATGAGACGGTGAGACCCCCGTTCCCGGAGAGATGTCCGAGCGGTTGAAGGAGCACGCTTGGAAAGCGTGTGTAGGGGAAACTCTACCGTGGGTTCGAATCCCACTCTCTCCGCCACTCATTTTTTTTATTAAATTGTTGAAAACAAACGGCTAACCGGCATGGTACCGTACGCGACCCGCCCGCAATCCGTCACGCCGAAGCGGCCGTTGCGGCGTTGCTGACAGCGACCGCCGGGTGCCTTGATGCGCGGCAGCGGTCGGGCGACGACCCGGGTGCTGCCGGGCCGCGCGTCGCCGTGGCGAATGGTTCGAGATGGACGCGACGGAACAGGACGGGGTGACGACAGCGATCTCGGTCACCCTCTCCGACGGGCTGGACAACGATCGGTTCGACCAGTCGTTGACGCTGATTGTCACGCCGCCGGCCGACTGGCGCGGGCGGCTGGTGCGCGTCACGCAGAACGGGCGGCACGTCGAGTGGATTTTCCCGGATGCGGAGACCGCGCAGACCGTGCTGGTGTCTCTGCCGCCCAACGAGGAGTCGTTCGTACTGGAGCCCTTCCGGAACGAGGAATGACCCGGACGCCGGCAGACTGCCTCTCCGTCGTGGTCCCCTGCTTCGACGAGGAAGCGGTCATCGGCGAAACCCACCGCCGCCTTGTCGCCACCCTGGAAGCGGTGCCCGATCTCGACTTTGAAGTCGTCTACATTGACGACGGCAGCCGCGACGCGACGCTGAACCTCCTGCGGGATCTCCAGCAAGCCGATGCGCGGGTGCGGGTCTTGGCCCTGTCCCGCAATTTCGGCCATGAGATCGCGGTTACCGCCGGCCTGGAGTGCGCCGCCGGCGATGCCGCCATCATCACTGACGGCGATCTCCAGGACCCGCCCGAGGTCATCCCCGAGATGCTGGACCGTTGGCGGGAAGGGGCGGACGTGGTCTACGGCGTGCGGACCGAACGCGATGGCGAGACGCGGTTCAAGCGCTGGACGGCCCGCGCCTTCTACCGCCTCCTCGCCCGCCTCACCGACATCTCCATGCCGCTCGACACCGGCAACTTCCGGCTCATGGACCGCACGGTGATAAACGCCTTCCTCGCCATGCCGGAACGTGACCGCTTCGTGCGTGGCATGGTGGCCTGGACCGGCTTTCGGCAGGAGCCCGTCCACTACCGGCGGTCGGCCCGCGCGGCGGGCGAGACCAAGTACGCGTTCGGGAAGATGCTGCGCCTCGCCGTCGACGCCATTCTGTCGTTCTCCCCCGCGCCGCTGCGCCTGGCGACGTGGCTCGGCTTTCTCGCTTCCGGGCTGGCCGTGTCGGGCATCGTCCTTGTCCTTGTCCTGCACCTCTTTACCGCCGTCCGCGTCTCCGGCTGGACGCCGCTCCTCATCGCCATCCTGTTTCTCGGCGGCGCGCAACTTGTGGTCCTCGGCATCCTCGGTGAATACTTGGGGCGCATCTATGGCGAGGTGAAGCGCCGGCCGCTCTATCTGGTAAAGGAGCGGCTGGGGTTCACCGCATCTGGGAAGCGGAGTTCCGCCGATGAAGAGGATTTGGGCGACGCTGCCAAATGAGCGCTTGGGGATGATGAGGGGAACCCTTTGTCTTCCCGCGCTCATCGTACTCGTCGCCCTTCTCGGTGCGGCGCATATCCTCGTCCGCACATCCACCTACGGCGCGTCGCTCGACTACGCCTTTACCTACCTGTCGGCAGCCGAGAGCCTGGCCGCCGGGGAGGGCCTGCTGAGTCCTGGCGGCGGAAAAGTGGCGATCGTTGCGCCTTTCTTCTCCATGGCCATGGCGTTCCTGAGCCTGTTCGGCCTCGAGCCCGTGGACGGGGGCCGATTCCTGAACGCAACGGCCTTCGGCCTGCTCATCGGGGCGTCGGGGCTCTGGCTGAGCCGGCGTCTTGAGTCACGGCCGATCGCGCTGGGCGTGGCGGTGGCGGTGATGGCATCCGTCCCTGTCGCTCATTCCGCTTCGGCCCTCATAAGCGAACCCCTCTTCATCCTGTTCTGCCTCCTCGCCCTGATGCCACTGGAGTCGTTCCTGGACCGGAGGGGCGGCACGCCGGCCCTAGTGCTTTCCGCCGTATTCGCCGCGCTTGCCGCGCTGACGCGGTACATGGGAGCTGCGCTCATCATCTCCGGAGTCCTCATGCTCCTTGCACGCCGGAACGTCCCGGTACGCCAGCGGTTGAAGCATGCCTTGGCCTTCGGCGCCATCTCGTCGCTCCCGCTCGCGGGGGTGATGGTGCGCAACCAACTGGTCTCGGGAGCCCTCTTCGGGGTCAGGACCGAAGCGGCGGGACAGGGCCCGTCGGGACAGTCCCTGTTCGATTCGCTGGGTCAGGTCATCGAGGTGTTCCAGCAGTGGGCCGACCCGCTGTTTCTCATCCATTGGCAGTTGCAGCACTCGCCGTGGCTGATTGCCTGCCTGTTGCTGCTGCCGGCGGCGCTGCTCCTCGTCACTCCGCGTCTGAGCCGGGCGTCTTCTGTCTTCTGGATCTTCGCACTGACTTATCTTGCGATTATCGCCGTGGTGGCACCACTCACGGTCGGGGCGAAGATAGACAGCCGATACCTCGTGCCGATCTACGTCCCGCTGCTGTTCGTCGCGGCGTTCTGGCTGGACGCACTCCTGCGCGGCAAGCCGTCTGGCAGGATGTCCGCGGTCCGGCAGGCGCTGGTCGCTCTCGCGCTTGTCGGCGGCTCCTGGCATATCGGCGTCTCGGTGCTGCAGAATCTGCGGTTGACCGCCGAAGCGCTGGAATCGGGGTACATCGGCAAGAGTCTCAACACGGCGTACTGGGAGGATTCCGAGCTTGTGGCATATGTCCGGGCGAACCCCGTCTCCGGCCGGTACTACAGCAACGATCCCAACGTACTCCGATGGAACGCGGGGGTTCCGGGAACGCTGGTGACTTGGGTGCCGGTGCCGCGGCGGAACCCGGGGAACATGTGCCGGCGCTGGTTCGAGCGGGCCGTCCTGGACTCCCGGCAGTACGGAGAACCCGAAGAGCATGTCGTATGGGTCGGCGGGCGCGAACCCGGCGAGATAACTTGCACCCTCTTCGACATGGAAGCGCCGCTCCCGTTGGAGCCGGTGGCCGAACTGGCCGACGGTGCCATCTTCAGAGTGAATGAAGCCTTTGACAGCTTTGACGGTGCCGGCGCGCGTCAGTCCGCCTACGAGCAGCTCGTATCCGGCGAACCGGCGGTCCGCTCCGAAATCAGGACCGGCCAGTACGTGCCCGTGGCAGGCGGCGTCAACCCGCTCCGGGAGGAGGAGATGCGCCTTGAACAGTCACGCCGGCGGTAGCATGATTATGCGAGCGGCCTCGACCTGTGCCGCGCTCTCGGCGCGCATCGCGCGCGGCAGTCATGGGCCTTGCGGCCTGGAGGGGGCGCCCCGGCCGTCCAAGTGCTATCCTGGTGGATATGGCCGATACGCTCCTCCCGGCCGTCGTTGGACATTACCGAGAGGGCATCCGGATGTTCGGCAGGACGATTGACTACTGGTTGCTGCGGCCGCTCGCGCATGACAGGCATCCCGAAACGGAGGAGCTTCGCAGGGTCGAGAGCAATCTGAGCGCCCAGTCCGCGAGGGAGCGCTTCGAAAAATGGAACCGCCGCCTGGGCAACGAAATTACCGTCGATCCGGCCCTGCGCTACCTGGATGTCGGGTGCGGCATGGGAGAGATGGCCCTGGCGCTGGCTGAGCGCGGATGCAGGCACGTGACCGGTATTGATGTAGACCCCTATTACATCGAAATAGCAAGGCGCTGCGCCGGGAGCAGGCAGTTGCAGGACAGGGTCACATTCGAGTGCATGGATGTTCATGACATGCCGGACGGGCGGAAGTATGACGTCGTGCTTTCTCACGAGGCGCTGGAGCACGTGGAGCGCCCTGGCGATGTCCTCCGCCGTATTGACGGCATTCTCGAGTCGGGAGTCCGTCCGGGAGGGAGGGTGATTCTGGGGTTCGGCCCGCTGTTTCATTCACCGCTCGGGGGCCACTTGAACAGGTTTTTCAGATTCCGCATACCGTGGACAGGAGCCCTGTTTTCAGAAGCTGCGCTCATGCGCCTCAGGCGCGAATTCTGGCGGCCTCTGGTGGATGAGGCCGAGTCGTTCGAAGAAGTGCGGGAAGGATTGAACAAGATGCGTTTTTCGGAGTTTCTTCGCTACGTCGAAGAAATCGGATGGAGAATGGAGCCGCTGGTTGTGAACCCGCAGCTCAAGCGCTGGCCTGCACTCTATCGCCTTTCCTGCCTGTTGATGCGCGCGCCCGTGTTGCGCGACTACTTTGCGGTTTCCGTATATGCCATTTGCCGACGGCCATAGCAGCCCGTGGTGGTGCGCCGTGAAAGGCGCCATTCTTCAGCGGGTGCGAATCCCGCCCGGCAGCTGTCGCTCCCGCCGGTAGCGGTCGGAGCGGACGATGGAGGCGGTCCCCGCTTGGCGCCGTTCGTGAAGCTGGGCGCACGATTCGTGTGGACAGCAGTGGTGTGCTGCGGAGGCATCGAACCGGTGCCGCCCCTACCCGCACTCGTTTTGAGGAGATTCGGAAATGGCAGCAGGTAACCTTTTTTGCGCAGCAGTAGCCGCAGCTTCGCTGATCGCCATCGCAGGCTGCAATGAAGCGGAAGACCAGCGACCGAGCTTTGCCATCGCAAAGTGGTTCGACAACCACGCCGCGGCCATCTCCATCACGTACGACGATTGGCCGGATGCGAATCACCCGGTCGACGACTTCGTGCTGGACATGGGACTGGTCCTGGACTTCCAGATGGTCACTCAGGGATATATACGGGACCAGTTGCCCGATTGGGTTGAACACGACTTGACGGAACTCATCCCGCATGTCGTTCCCGGCGCGTCGCAAAGCAGGTTCGAAGATGATCGGATAAAGTCCAACCTGGCGCTCACCGCCCACGGATTCGGCTTTTACGGCCACGGGCACTGGCACGTCGACCACGATGTGCTTACCTACGCTCAAGCCTACGATTCGTTCCGGCTGTGCTTCGAGGTCATGCAGACGTTGGGGCTGAAACCGGTGGCGTACGCGTATCCCCGCGGAGCGGGGCACGAAGAGGAAACCAGGCGGGCGCTGGCCGACGCCGGCTTTCTCGCCGGCCGCATGGGAGAGCCGGCAGGGCAGTCGCCGTACATCATCCCGGATTCGGCAACGAAACCGGAGGACTGGTTCGCGCTGCCCGCTCTGACGATGGAGAAATACGACTTTCAGCAATGCGGCGGCTGCATCAACAACACCGAGGAATTGAGGCCCATTCTGGACGCCGCCATAGAGAAGAAGGCCTGGATCATCCCGGTGTACCACAACATCGGAAAGGACACGGGTTGGGGACCCTACAGGTGGGAGGACTTCCAGGGGGACGTTCGAGCCATCGCCGCCAGAGACTTCTGGGTCGCTCCGATGAACGACATCGTTCTCTACATACAGGAACGGGAGAAGGCCGTCGTCGATATGGAAACGATGGAGCAGGGCGGCGCGACGGAACAGATTCGTCTCACCCTTTCCGACGGGCTGGACAACGACCGGTTCGACCAGCCGTTGACGCTGATTTTCACGCCGCCTTCCGAATGGGCCGGGCTGCCCGTGCATGTCACACAAGACGGACGGCATACAGCCTGGATTTTCCCCGACGCCGGGGCCGCCACATTTTCAATCTTGCCCGACGAGAAGCCGTACATCCTCGAACCAAAAACTGTACATTAGCCGAGCGCCTGGCCGGTCTCGGTGGGACGCGGGGTCTTACGCGTTGCTAGCGCATGATTATGCGAGCGGCTTCGATGAGGGATTCGGCGCAGTAGTCGGCGTGCTCACGACGCTGCGGCAGCCGATACTCCCGGCGTCCATATCCGGTTGCGACCAGAATGGTCCGGGCGCCGACCGCACGGCCGGCTTGCAGATCGCTCAGCCGGTCTCCCACCATCCATGCCTGATCCAGGGAGATCCCCAGCTCTCGGCGCGCCCGCTCGAACAGGCCGCTGGCCGGTTTGCGACACGAACATCCGTCATCGGGAAGGTGGGGACAGTCGTACCACGCGGTGATGCTCACGCCCTCGGCATCGAGCATGCCGCCGAGGCGCCGGTGGATTTCGTCAAGCCGACCCCGGTTCAGCAAACCGCGTCCGACCGCGGACTGATTGGTCACGACGATCAGCAGGCGCCCGGCTTCGTGAAGACTCCGCAGCCCCTCGGCCGCCCCCGGCAACAACCTCAGTTGCTCCGGTCGAGAAAGATGATGAACCTCGTGATTGATCGTACCGTCCCGGTCCAGGAACACCGCGGACCGCGACTTCGGGAACGCTCTCACCCCGTCGTTCCGTTCCAGAAACCACTCCGGCCGCTCCCGTTCTCATATATGAGCCGCGAGCCGGTCGAATCCAGCGCCAACGGGAATGCCGGCGGGTTTCCCATGCGGGAAAGCATGGCCGCCTGCCGTTCCGCCGGCGCCAGGAAGAGCACGAAACCGCAACCGCCGGCGCCAAGCAGTTTCCCGCCCCACGCCCCTGACGCCATCCCTGCTTCGTAAAGTTCATCGACTTGCGGATTCGCGACGCCGGCGGCGAACGTACGCTTGATCATCCAGCTCTCACTGAGCATCGATCCCATCAACGGCAAGTCGAGCGGACTGTTCTGAAGAGCCGCCGCCATATCGTGGGCAATACTGCGGATGGTCTCGAGGCCGGATTGATTGGCGTCCACATCCGACGACCAGCCCGACAACACCGACTCCGCTTTTCTCGTCTCGCCCGTATACACGAGCAGCGAGTGGGTTTCCAGGGCGGTTCGGTTCTCGGGCGCCAGCGCTATCGGCTCCACCCGCACCGTATCATCTCGATTGAACAGTATCTTCTTCAAGGCGGGGAAAGCCACCCCGTATTGATCCTGCCATCCAATGGGCTTTTTCAACAGTTCAGTCTCGATAATCACCGATTCCTTCGCCAGCGTCGCCGCGCCGCACTCCAAACCCAAAGAGGCCCGAACCGCGTGCAGCAACCCGACGGTGACGGCGCTGCTCGATCCCAGGCCGGTGCCCCCGGGGATCTCACCGATCATTCCGATCTCCAATCCGGAATGAAGACTGTACCGCGCAAGGATCGTACGTACTATGTCATGCCGCAAGTCTCTCGAAGTTCGAACCGTCTCCGTCCTGGAGTAGGACAGGCATATGTTTTCGTCAAGACGACGAGCCATGCTGACATAAAAATGCCTGTCCAGGGCGGCGCTTATCACCAAGGCACCGCGTTCGCGGAAAAACGCGGGGAAATCCGTTCCGCCTCCCATCAAGCTGGCTCTGTAAGGGGTGCGGGTGATGATCACCTCCCCACCCCGCTCTCTCGATAAAGGATGTCGACCGCGGCGTGAATCAACGCTTCATGGGTGAGTTCGGCGTGGCCGTAGATCTCGGTCGGCGTATGGAACGACAGTGTGGACGGCAGCTTGCGCAAGTGGTTGTCGGCCGAAAATGCCGAGAACGTCACCAAGTCCATTCCGCGCTCGAGAGCGGCTCGGGCGGCGTCCACGATGTTCGTCGACATTCCGGAGCTCGACACCGCCATCAGAACATCCCGTTCACGGGCGAGGGCCAGCAAGGGGCGCTTGAAGACCTGCTCATACCCATAGTCGTTCGACATGCAGGTGATCAGCGAAGGATCGTTGAAAGTCAGAGATCGGACCCCGCATTTGTTGATCAAGTCCTGGGACACGTGCGAAACCAGCGCCGCACTGCCGCCGTTGCCGATCCAGAACACCGAACGGTCTTGAGCGATCTGTCTGGACCAGATCCGCAGCAGGATCGTCAGACCGCGGTCCAATGATACAGGCTCCCCCCGATGTCGGCACGTTGATTCGTCGAACAACTTGGCGAGGCGGCGGAGCCAGGACAGGGCTTCTTTTCCGGATGGATGGCTCACGGCACGATCTCTCCGGTGTCGACCTTGTTTCTCACAAAGTCCAGGTCTCTTCTCGTTCCTATATCGTAGTGAAACCCGTCGATACGCCAGCCGACGGCGCGTCCCACGCAACGCGGCAGCACGTCGCGCGCCAGGTCGTGGTCTTCAGGGCCGAGTATCGATCTGAGCACCCCGGGTTTGAAGGCGAGTATTCCGGCATTGGCGAGACTTGATCTCGGTTTCGCGGGTTTCTCCTCGAAGTCGACAATGACATCGGCGTCGTTCAGTTCCACGATTCCGCATGATGCGGGGGCGCCGGCGCGGAACAGCGCCATCGTCACGTCCGCTCCTCGGTCCGAGTGGACGGACCAAAAACGCCCGAGGTCGATACTCGAGAAGTTGTCCGCATAGATCACGATACTCCCGGTGGAGCCGGTGGCGCTGTCTATCCAATCCAGGTGCCTGAACAACGTCCCCGCCGTTCCAAGCAGGGAGTCCTCGCGGCAGACGCCCCAGCTCGACGAAGATTGTTCCCGGTACAGGTTCGTCCGGGCGGCGATCTGTTCGTGCAGATGATGCGCGTTGATTCGAATTTCCGCCCGCCCGGCCGCGACAGCTTCAATGCGGTGGAACCACCGGTCCAGCAGCGGCCGGCCGCCGATCTCGACCAGCGCTTTGGGGCGCGTGTCGGTCAGCGGCCTCAATCGTGAACCAACCCCCGCGGCCAGCAGGAAGAATCGAGGAATCATGCGGGGATTGTTCGTCGGGCGGGTCCGCGGAAGTACGCCACGGTGCGCGCGATCCCGTCAGCCAGGGAGACCTCCGGGCGCCAGCCGAGCACGCGCTCCGCGCGCGACACGTCCAGCCAGTTTTCCTTCAGGTCGCCGGGCCGGGCCGGGCCGGCGGCGGCCGTCAGGTCCGTGCCGCACGCGGCCTGCACCGCGCGGAACAACTCTCCGGTGCGTACCGGCGCTCCGCCGGCGATGTTGAAGGCCCCCACCGCATCGCTTTCGACCGCGCGCAGGTTCGCCCGCACCGCGTCTTCGACGTACACGTAGTCGCGGCTCATCCCCGTGGGCTGATCGGAATAGGCGAAGATCGTGGGCGGCTCCCCGCGCAGCAGCTTCCCGACGAAGATCGCGACCACGCCGGCTTCTCCGTGCGGGTCCTGGCGCGGCCCGTAGACGTTACCGTAGCGCAGCGTGATCGAGGAGAGGCCGTATTCGCGCCGGTAGAACGCAAGATAGCGCTCGCCGGTGAGCTTGTGGATGGCGTACGGAGACAGGGGCTGCGGCGCCACGTCCTCGGAGGTGGGGCGCTGGTGGACGTCGCCGTATATGGCGCCGCCGCTGGAGATCATGACGAAACGCCCGACGCCGTGCTTGACACAACTTTGGAGCACGTTGAGAAGCCCGACGCAGTTGATGCGGGCGTCCAGCCCCGGATCGCGCGCCGAAACGGTAACGCTCATCTGGGCGGCGTGGTGATTCACGACGTCCGGCCGCTCTCTCTCCATAACGAGGTCGAATTCGGGCGCGGCGACGTCGACCAGGTGGAGCCGGGCATCGGCGGGAACATTATCCGCGCTCCCGCTCAGCAGGTTGTCTGCGATCGCGACGTCGTGGCCCGCCGCGAGGTAGCCGTCCGCGACATGCGAGCCGATGAAACCGGCGCCGCCGGTGACCAGGATTTTCACAATAATGGAAGCATACCACGACACGGGACCGCTCTTTCGACGCTCTTCGACCCTCCGGGCGGCCGTTCGCGGCCGGCCCGGCAACGCGATTGCGCCCGCAATCCGCCGCGCTCCGACCGGCCCCGCCGCCGCGGTGCGCCACGCCCGCGGCCGGGCGGGTAAACGCCCTTTGACCGGTCAACACCACGGGCTGCCGAATCCACGCACACCTGTCAGTCAGCCCGCGGCAGAACTCCGCGGCGCGCCGGAACTGGTCGGCGGCGGCGCGGAAACGCCCGGGATCGGCCGGATCCCACGATTTCGACCGCTGCGCGACACGTGCTTCGCGGTGAAACACACCCGACGTTTCGGGGCGTCGTGGTGATCGGCGTCCCGATCATGACGGTTGGGCCGAATACCGCCCCGGCCCGGATCAGGCGCTACTGCCACCGGCTGCTGTGTGACGAGAACCCGATAAACTGCCGACAATACTTGTATGCCGTTGCATGAAAATGGTTTACGAAAATGAAGAAATGTTGGGGCGCGTAGCGGCTCGTCGAACAGATCCGGTAACGGAGCAGTCCGTGGTATCGTGTCCGGGCGACATGGCACCGGAAAGACAGATGCGAAAGAACATCGCGGAGCCCCCCGCTGCGACGGAGGTCTCGGTACGCATCGAAGAGCGCAACGGGAAGCGCCGGGTGCTCGTCTCTGGAGAGGCTTTCATCGCCAGAAGAGAATGGGAGACGGCATATTCGATCGAACTGATCGAGCATGTCCTGCGCGTCAAGGGACCGGTCTGGCTCAACGATGAGATCATGAGAGACGAGGATCCGTCGGCCACTCAGAGCTTCATTCGCTGGAACATCCTGAGCTACGCCGATGCCGGAGACTTTGCCGGGCGTCGTCTGCTCGACTTCGGATCGGGCTGTGGCGCATCAAGCATGGTACTCGCGCGGATGCTCCCGGAGACGGAGATAGTCGGCGTGGAACTCCTGGCCGATTCTGTGGCGTTGGCCCGGCGCCGGGCGGAGCACTACGGTGTGAGCGGCCGCGTTCGGTTCGTCCTGTCTCCGGATGCGGGCCAGCTGCCGGCCGGGATTGGTGATTTTCAGTACGTCATGCTCTCGGGCGTCTATGAGCATCTGTTGCCGGTCGAACGAAGGCGGCTGCTTCCTCTCATCTGGTCGAAACTGAAGCCGGGGGGCATACTCTTCATCTTCGAGACGCCTCACCGATGGTTCCCGATCGAAGCGCACACGACCGTTTTGCCGTTCATCAACTACCTGCCCGACCGCGTCGCTCACTACTGCTGCCGGCGCTTTTCCCGCAGAGTGGATCATGACTCTTCATGGACCGACCTCCTGCGGCAGGGCATACGCGGAGGAACCGTCGGGGAGGTCGTGTCGATTCTGGAGGGGGGGGAGATCCTCAGCCCTTCGTGGGACGGCGCGACCCGAGACCAGATCGATCTCTGGTATCAACATGTCCGCGATCGAGGGAGCTCTTTAACCAAACACGCCGCGATGCGTTGCCTCAAGGTGCTCAAGGCAGTGACGGGTACGGCCTTGAGTCCATATCTGGGACTTGCCTTGAAGAAACCCGGCGAGGCACCGCCTCAGACCGACGAGCACAGGGTGTCCCGGCCCGCGTCCAGCTCGTCCCACTAGTGTCCCACAATTTTGGCGATTCTAGGCCCACATCAGCGGCAGTTGGGGGCCGGGAGGGCTGGAAGGACCGGGTGGCGACGGCGTCGTGAAGAGGTCCTGGATTAGGCGACGTTCGAACACGTTGAGCTGGAGGACCTGCAGCATCCGGTGAAGGCTCCAACTCACTCGCATGACGAACTTGAGATACGCCAACAGCAAGTACATGCACATCGCCACCCATAGCTGCGTCATGACCGCGTTCTTCGACCGGCCCACGAACCGCTTCACCTTCAGATGCTGCTTGATCCACTTGAAAAACAGCTCGATCTGCCACCGGGATTTGTAGATGTCCGCAATCGTCTTGGCCACCCACGTCGTGTTGTTGGTCACGAACACGTACCGGTTCTTCGTCACCGGGTCCTTGTAGACCACCCGCCGCAGCGGCGCGGCATACGCCTTCCGGCCGCGAGCGCTCGTCAGCTCGATCGTCTCGTCGCTGATGACGCCGGTCCCGCGGCGGACGCCGTGCGTGTCCGTGACCCGATACCGCACGCCCCGCTTCAGGCGCGTCACGAAGGTCACGCCCTGCGCCTGCAACTGATGGAACCACTTGAAGTCCATATACGCCCGGTCCGCCACGACCACGCTGCCGGCCGGAAATATCCAGGTGCGGACGACCGTGACATCGGCGGTCTTGCCTTCGGTCACACTGACGAAGCTCGGTAGATGGCCCGCCTCATCCAGACCGACGTGCAGCTTGACGGCCGCCTTCGTGCGTCGAAACGTCGCCCACGGGAAGACCGCCAGACATAAATCGATGGTGGACGCATCGACGGCGTACAACTTGTTCTTGAATCGAAAGCCGTGCCTCGGCGCGTGCTCCCGGCAGCGGGCCAACAGGCGTTCGAACAGCGCTTCGTAGAGGGTGTACGGCTGTTCGGTATTGACCCGGGCCAACGACGAGCGGCTGACCGTCCCCACGCCGAGGTGATAGAGTTTGCGTCCTTGGGCGGCCAAGTTGCTCACGATATCCCGCAGGCTCTGTCGGCCCGTCAACTGCGCCAAGCCAAGGGCCGCGAACTGCGCCCAGCGGCTCATGACGCGCAACCCCTGACCGCGCTGGTGCCGGCGAGCTTCGGCCTCGAATTCATGTCTCGGAAGGAACTTGAGAAGCTGCGCGAAGACTGTGTTATGATGAGCCACGGCTTGGATCTCCTGTCTTTTGAATGACTTGTGCTACCAATCATTCTATCAGACATGGAAGGTTCAAGCCGCCTTCATCTGAAGGTGTGTGGGACAGAAGTGTCAGGTCGTAGACCCCGTAGGGGACCGCCTTGCCGAGCTCCCGATCGATGAAGTCATGGACCTTCACCTCCGCCGGCTGACCCTTCGGGCGCCATTCCCGGCCGCCGTTGCGGTATCGGCCGACCAACTCCTTCTTCTTCGTGTCGATCGAAGCCACCGGCTGGCCCAGGCGTTGAAACGCCCGCACGCGCCGCGCGATGCGCCGGAATTGCGCGTCCCGGTCCGGATGTTGCCGGCCTTCGAGCGTCTTGCGGTTGGCCTGCAGGCTATAGCCCAACTCGTGCAGCAGCCGGTTCACCGTGCGCTCGCTGACCCGATGTCCTTCAGCCCCCAATTGCTCCGCCAAGCGCGCCGCGCTGCTGCATGTCCAGCGCAGCGGCCCCTGGGGGCCGCCCCGGGTGAACGGGTCGAGCAGATACTCCAACGCCTTCACGAGACCCGGATCGCGATCCGCCAGCGCCTTGCGACCCCCGCCCGGGGCGCGCACCCGCGCAACGCCCGCCTGCGGCGCCGGCGGCGTGGCCGAATCCAGTTCCCTCACGCCTGCCCGGGACCGTGCCGCGCGACATCCCGGTCGCCTCTGCGACCCTGTGATTCCCCCGCGTCCCATGGCGCGGGCTTCCGCCGCCGCCCACAAGCGTCAAGTGCGCTCGTCCAACAGCGGCGCCAACACGTTGTACTTTCCTTGCACCGCTTGTGTCACGGCGTTCATGACACCGGAGCATAGCAGACTGGCCGCCAAAACGAACAAATTATTTTGGCGGGATTCCTTACGGGCTGTTGAAGTGGCAGGCGGCGCATGCGGACGAGGCGGGGCTGGTGGTGCGGGCGAACGCGGGCCGGCGGCGGCGGGTGGAGGTGTGGGACCCGGAGTTGCAGGCGACGATGCGGCGGACGATGGGCCCGTTGCGGTACAAGGGGTAGCAAGGGTAGCAAGGGTAGCAAGGGTAGCAAGGGTAGCGAGGGTAGCGAGGCCCAGCGGTGGGCCAGCGTCCGGTGCAGGTGGGCAAGCCCGACGCTCCTCGTCCCGCAACCGGGAAGCGACCGGGTGAGGGGCACGCCCGTTGGACACGCATTCCGTCAGGGATCGCGGCCCGATAGTCTCCCGCGAACCTGGGGATCACCAAGTTCGCCCGGTGCCGCGCTCCATGAGCGACTGCGCCATGTTCAGAGTGACGCGCTTCGCCCCGCCTCCGCCGGCTGGTGCGCAGAAAGCCGACATGGAGCTTGTCCGAACTCACCGCGCGTCCCTCACCAGCTTCTCGAACAACGCGACATAGGCGTCGGTGGCCTTCTCTTCGGAGAAGTCGGCGGCGCGCGCCCGAAGCGCCTCCGCCGTCGGCCGCGCGCCGCGCAGCGTCCCGGCCAGCGCCCGCGCCAGCGCCGGCGCGTCGCCCACCGGCGGCAGGTCGCCCCAACCCCCGAGGATCTCGCGCGGACCGTAGGGCGCGTCGGTGCTGACTACCGGCGTGCCGCAGGCCAGCGCCTCGAGAATCACCGTCGACAGACCCTCCCAGCGCGACGAGAGCGCGAGCAGCGCCGCGCGTCTCATGTAGCGGTACGGGTTCTCGTCGAAGCCCGCGAAGCCGAGGTCTTCCTCCACGCCAAGGCTCCGCGCCAGGGACTTGAGCCTTGCCCGGTAGGGCGCCGAGAGCTTGCCGAGGATGACCAGCCGCGAGTCCACCTCGCGCCGCGCCAGCGCGAACGCCTCCACCAGGGTGGGGTGGTCCTTCTGCCGCGCCTCGCGCCCGACGCTCAGGACCACCGGCGGCTCGCCGTCCGCGAACCAGGGGTGCGTGACTTCCGCCTGGGCCAGCCGCCGTATGCTGTCGGCGGGAATGGGGTTGTAGATGGTGTGAACGCGCTCGGCGTCCACCCCCAATGAGCGCCGCACGGATTCGCCCACACCCCTGGACACCGCCACCACCGCGTCGGCCAGCGGATAGAGCGTCCGGGACGCGGCCAGCCATTCCGGCGCATAGTCCGCGGCGATGTTGTTTTGCACCGTGACCACCACCGGGACGGCCCGGTCCGTCAACTCCGCGGCGCAGACCGCGGCGGCGTCGGCGCTCGGCAGCGCTGACACCAACACATGCGGACGTGCCTCGCGCAGGTAACGGTTCAGAATGGCGACGGAAGCATATAGAGAGCGCTTGCGCCGGACGCGGACGCCGGGGTGCTTGCGGCCAAGAACCAAGCCGATCCACGCGACCGTGAACGGGTTCACGCCAAGCGCCGTCACTCCTGCGCCCTCTGCGCCTCCTGCGACCGACTGTTGGACTTCTCGCAGGAACTTCCTATCTGTATGAGGAAGCCGCCCCCGATACAGTCGCACGCCACGGGGAATTGCGGCCCGGTAGTCTCCCGCGAACCGGGGGATTACCAGGTCCGCCCGGTGTTCGCGCTCGATGAGCGACTGCGCCAAGTGGAGAGTACTGCGTTCCGCCCCGCCTCCGCTCAGGCTGGGCAGCACGAACCCGATATGGAGTCTCTGCCGTCGGCTACCGCTCATGCTGTCTGTCGCCGTCATTGTGGGCCGTTCCTGTCGCGGTGCTCAACCCGGCGAGAAACATGAACGCGCCGACACCGAGCAGATGCTGGAAGGGCATGGAGTACAGGGCGATCACGATGACCCAGGCGACGGTTGTATCCCTGGCAAGCGACCTGGGCGCGCCCCCTTGCGCGCGCATCAGCAGGACAAGGGCGGACACGAACAGCAGCAGAGGGACGATGCCCGCCTCACCCAGCAACATCAGGTACAGATTGTGGGCGTCCAGCGGCCTGCCGTTGGATCCGGTGGGGGTGCCGTCCAAGTATTTCAACGCCCCAAAGCCGTGACCAAGGACGGGGGCCTCCATGGCCTTCTCGAAACTCAGTTTCCAAACCAGCAGTCTGTCCATCGCCAGGGCAGCGCAGATGAGGCCGTCATCGATATCGTGGCTGCGCAGACGGCGCAACTTCCGCGGCAGGCAGCCGTGGAAATCGTTGCCGGCGAGACGCAGGGAAAAGAGATTGTCCAGTCCACCCAGTTCCGGCGGGATCGGCGGGATGGGGCCGGTCAGGGCGTTGCCGGCAAGCCCGAGCATTCTCAAGTCGATCAGTTTCCCCAGTTCCGGCGGGATGCCCCCGGTCAAGATGTTGTAGCTCAGATTCAGATGATCGAGATTCGTCAGATTGCCCAACTCGGGCGGAATGCGGCCGTTCAATCCCAGTCCCGCCAGGTCCAGCCCGGTGACGCGTCCCTCCGGGCCGTCCACCGTCACGCCCTGCCACAAGCCGACCGGGACCGCCGCGTGCTAGTTGAGCGATGCGTTGCCGGCCAGCGTCTCCTTCACCGCCAGCAGCGTGCAGTCGTCGAACCGCGCCGGACTCGTTGACGGCAATCGCATATTGTCCAGATCGTGGTCGGCGACGGTGGTGAGTTCGGGAGGAACGGAGTCGAAGTCGTTGCGCGAGAGACGCAGGACGGACAGGTCGAGCTCTGCGAGAGCGGCCGGGACAACCCCGGTCAAGCGGCTGTGTTTCAGCCACAGCTCCTCGAGGTTCTCGAGCTTCGCCAGTTCCGGCGGGATGCCCCCGGTCAAGGTGTTGTAGCTCAGATTCAGATGCTCGAGATTCGCCAGATTGCCCAACTCGGGCGGAATGGGGCCGGAGAGCCGATTTCGTCGAAGGGACAGCGAAACGAGGCGATCCAGGCGGCCCAGATCCGAGGGGATGCGGCCGTTCAATTCCAGTCCCGCCAGGTTCACGACCAACGCCGTTCGGGACGCCGTCGCCAGGCTTGCGGCGGCGGCCAGGCCCAGCCAGCCGAGCGCGCGCGGCCCGCCATTGGTCAGAAATGCCGCGGCCAACGCCGCCGTCATGCAGGCGGCCAGGCCGGCGTTGTTGGGCTCGTCGAAAGCGCCGGTCAGGCGAAAGGGAAGCCTGTAGGGCGGCAGGATGCCGAGATCGCGCAGGACCGGCGAAGCGAGAATGATGGCGCAACCCGCAATCAGGATGACAAGCACGCCCCGCAACAACCGCTCGGCCCCGATTTCCTCCAGCACCGCTCGGCCGCCGGCCGCGGCGGCCGCGAGCACGCCGAGAAGGAGGACGTGATACCTCAGGAACCCGGCCGTATCCGGTTCCCGGATCGCTTCGACGCCCAGCACCGAGGCGCCGATCGCCAGATAGGACGCCACCGCGCCGAACAGCAACATGCCGGGCGTTCCGCCCAGTGTGTTCCACACGGGGGCGATTGTACTGGACTTCCGCCAAGCCATCACGCACCGGGCTCCAACCAGCCCCAACAAGAGGACACAGTAGGCCATGGTGGCCCGCGCAACGACCACCTCGACCTGCGGCAGCCCCCCCAAGATGCACGTACCTCAGCTCGGTCAGAGCGATGACCGCCGTCGTCCAGAACGCGGCTGCGATCAGCGCGGTCCGGAGCGGCTCGCTTCGGCGCAGCAGCGAGGCCGAGTGTCGGAACGGGATCATGCGTCTATCGCGATGTGTCGGTCACTGTCGTTGTGCGCCGTTCCTGTCGCGACACTCAACCCGGCGAGAAACATGTACGCGCCGCAAACGAGCGCGTACTGTTGGGTCATGCCGTACAGGGCGATGACGATCACCCAGGCTACGTTCGCATCCCGGGCGATAGACTTGGGCGCGCCCCACTGCGCGCGCAGCAGCAGGACAAGGGCGGACACGAACAGCAGCAGGGGGACGATGCCGGCCTCGCCCAGCAACTTCAGGTACAGGTTGTGGGGCCCCGCCGGCCTGCCGTCATGTCCGATGGGGGCGCCGTCCATGGATACCAACGCCCGATAGCCGTGACCGAAGACGGGCGCTTCCGTGGCCTTTTCAAAACCAAGTCTCCAAAGCAGCAGTCTGGCATTGCCCCGAAAAGTGCAGATGAGGGTATCCTTCATATCGTGTCTGCTCAGACGGTGCAGCACCCACGGCATGCAGCCGTCGAAGTCGTTACCGGCGGCGGCCAGGGAGAGACGCTCGATTCCGGCCAATTCGGACGGGATGGAACCGGTGAGACGGTTGTCGGCCAGCCACAGTTGCTCGAGATTCGACAGATTGGCGAGCGCGGGCGGGATGGGACCGGTCAGGCGATTGCCGTCGAGCGACAGCATGGTCAGACGGGTCAGGTTTCCCAGTTCCGGCGGAATGGCACCGGTGAGTCGGTTGCCGTCGAGCCGCAGCACCTGGAGATGGTTCAGTTCGCCCAGTTCCGCGGGAAGCCGTCCGGTGAGGTTCCTGTCCCGCAAGTCCAGGGCGGCGACGCGACCCTCCCGCCCGATGGTCACGCCCTGCCACAAGCCGACGGGGACCGCCGCGCGCCAGTTGAGCGACACGTCGCCGGCCAGCGAGTCTTTCACCGCCAGCAGCACCGCGCAGTCGTCGAACAGCGCTGGGCTCGTTGGCGGCGGCGTGCAGAGCCGCGTATCGGCCGGATCGTGGGCGGCGACGGCGGTGGGTTCGGGAGGAACGGCGTCGAAATCGTAGCCCGAGAGACGCAGGACGGACGGGTCGAGTTCTCCGAGAGCGGCCGGGACAGGGCCGGTCAAGCGGTTTTCTGTCAGCCACAGATCCTTGAGGTTATCGAGCTTCGCCAGCGACGGCGGGATGCCCCCGGTCAAGTCATTGAAGTTCAGATTCAGATGCTCGAGGCTCGCCAGATCGCCCAACTCGGGCGGAATGCGGCCTGTGAGCCGATTTCGAGGAAGGGACAGCGAAACGAGGCGATCCAGGCGGCCGAGATCCGAAGGGATGCGGCCGTTCAATCCCAGTCCCGCCAGATCCAGCCCGGTGACGCGTCCCTCCGGGCCGTCCGCCGTCACGCCCTGCCAGCTATTCACCGACACGGCCTTACTCCAGTTCAAGTTCAAGGCCATGTCCCCGGCCAGGATGTCCCTCGCCGCCAGCAGGACGGCGCAGTCCGCGCCGGGATTGCCGGCCGGCGAAGGATCGCAGAACAGGCTCCCCTCATGCAAAACATCGGGAGTGGACCGCAACCTCGACCACTCGGAAAAACCTCCGGAGAAGCCCACGACACCGGCGAATCCCGCAATCCCGATCAATCCCGTGGCAGCCCAAGCAAGGAGGAAGGACCTCGGTTTGCTGCGGACGTTGACCAACAGGAACACGACCGCCAGCGCACCGAGCAGGGCCAGGGCCGTTCGGGACGCCGTCGCGATGCTTGCGGCGGTGCCGGCAGCCAGGCCCAGCCAGCCGAGTGCGCGCGGCCCGCCGTTGGTCAGCAACGCCGCCGCCAACGCCGCGGTCAGGCAGGCGGTCAAACCGGCCTCGTTCGGCTCGAAAGCGCCGTTCAGGCGAAACGGAACGCTGAAGGGCCGCAAGATGCCCAGATCGCGCAGGGCCGGTGACGCGAGAATGCCGGCGCAGCTCACAATCAGCACCAAGAGCACGCCCCGCAACAACCGCTCGGCTCCGGTTCGTTCCAGCATCGCGCGGCCGCCGACCGCGGCGGCCGCGAGCACGCCGAGATGGAGGGCGCCATACTTCAAGAACCCGACCATATCCGGTTCCCGGACTGCTTCGACGCCCAGCACCGAGGCGCCGATCGCGAGATGGGACGCCACCGCGCCAAACAGCAACATGCCGGGGGTTCCGCCAAGTGTCCTCCGGAGGGGGGCGGGTGAACCGGACTTCCGCCAAGCCATCACGCACCGCGCTCCAACCAGCCCCAACAAGAAGACGCAACAGGCCATGGTGGCCCGTGCAACGACCACCTCGACCTGCGGCAGCCCCCCCAGATGCACGTACCTCAGGTTGGTCAGAGCGATGACCGCCAACGTCCAGAACGTGGCTGCGATCAGCGCGGTCTGGAGCGGCTCGCTTCGGCGCAGGAGCGATTCGATGCGTGAACGTGACATGAACCTGTCGTCCGAGACGCTGATCCTCTCGAACACCTGCGCGGCTGCGGGCGGCGCGCACAAAATCAAGGGTGGGCTTGTCTGCCCGCCGGCGCACGACCCGCATGTCCCGTCTTCCTTAACCAGATTACCACGCCTGTGCGACGTGGCCAAGGCCGTCAAGGCCGTCTACGGTGCCGCCATCCGGTGGGGCGGGGACCGGCGGGACGAGCTGGATCTGCTGGACGAATCAAGCACGCCGAGAGCATGAGCGGAGGAACGAGCCAAGAGACCGCACGGCACGCAGACGGCAGGAAGACGGAAACGACATGCCCGCAAGTTCGCGGCTGGTCGTCGTCGAACCGTTCGATCTGCGCGTAAAGCGTGCCGGCCAAGTCCGCGGCTGCGTTACCCGCGGCTGCACAGACCCACCGGCCTCGTCGGTCCGGGGCGGAGCCTCGTTAGTTTAGAGTCAGAATTTGAGCCGCAGTCCGCCCCCGGCGTGGAACCCGCCGGCATCGACCGGGACCCTGCTCCCGCCTTCGCCCGGCAACTCGACGGACGCCCTCGAGTAGCGGATGATCGCGCCCACGCCGACCACCTCCGAGAAGAAGAACCCGACGTCGACGCCGGCGTTGAAGCCGACCGCGGAGGCGGACCGCGGCGACGCGGACGCGGACGCGAAGCTAGCCTCGTTGTAGGGATAGACGTGGTCGTGTTCGATGGTGATCACGAGATCCTGGCGGAGGTTGAAGAACGTCGGTCCGCCGAACACCGCCAACTCGGCCTTGTCGCCCATCGGTTCGAACCAGCGGACCTCCAGGTGCACCGCGGTTTCCCGGCGCGTCAGGTCGGGTTCGCTGCCGGTCAGCGACCGGGGCCGGTCGAAGAAGAACGGGTGCGGCACGCGCGCATCTATCGCCACCGGATCGAGCTTCTCGAAGCGGCTGACGCCGACGCCGAAACCGAGGCCGGACACGAGCCGGACCCCGCCCCCGGCGTCGAAGACGGCGCCGGCGCCGACGCCGTAGCCGGCGTCGAAGTCGGCGTCTTCCTGGAACTCGGTGAACCCGATGTTGTCGTCGAAGGTGGTGGACGTCGCCTGGGTTCCTCCGTTGAAGCTGAGATAGCCTCTGGTCTGGGCGCCGGCCGTCGCCGGCGGCAGAACCGCGGCGGCGAGCGCGGCGAACGCGAAGGGGTGGGTCCAGGTTTTCAGGCGCGGCATCATGGGCAGTCTCTCGAATCGTCGCGGCTTTGATTGAACGTGTTCATCGGACTGGCGCGGCGGCGGCGGTGCGGAGGCCCTGCCGGCGGGTGTCCGTCACCTGGTCTGGATGCCGCAGATGGGGCATGTGGGTTCCGTCTCGGTGGGGCTGTTCCCGGCGATTGCAGCTATTGCGCTTTCCGCTGGTTTCCGAGTACGCATTTCTTGCATTCATCCAGTTTAGCCTGGATTATGCTCGAGGAGTTGATTTTAGGGGAGACACAGGAGCCACCGTGTGGTATAAACGTAGTGCACTCAACGCTTTAGCCACAACGGAGGCTCCTGCGTGACACCTGACACCATATCACGGACTGTCCTGTTCCCGGATCTCTTCGACAAGCCCTTCGTCACCACGTTCGACCAACAGCAGGCAAGCTCTGACGGCGGCGGGTGCTGCTCAAGGCGGCCGAGCGGGTGTACGGCTTGGTCAAGGCGTTCGCAGGATGTCTGACCGACAAACGCGCCCCGAGAAGATTCGGCACACCCTCGCGGACATGATCGGCCAGCGGATCTTCGGCATCGCGTGCGGCCACCCGGACGGCAACGATGCCGACCACCTCGCCGACGACCCCATCCACAAGCTGCTGCTCGATTTTGGGTCCGATCTGGCACAATATGTAGTGGTCAATCGCCGAAGCTTGCACAACATATGGCAGTCATAATTTCCTGCGGCGCAGACTCCTAGAATCGCCAAAATTGTGGGACACTAGGAGTCTGCGCCGCAGGAAGTTCGCGGAATCCCGGTGGCTTGCGTCGTGACGCACGGCGTCAAGGTGTCTTCCGCGGTCGACGAGCAGGTGATTTTCGACCAGCCGGCGGCGTGAACCGAAAACAGGCTGTACACCGCTCAAAATGCCGCGATTCGCACCCGATTCTCGGTCGGTGGGGGCAGGATCCACCCCCTTTACGCCGCCATCAGCGCGTGCAGGCGCTTGGCGTTCACCGCCAGGCACACCAAGTCCCACTCGCCCCGCACCTGCGCCAGGCCGCGCAGGCTGAAGCGCCGGAAGCCCAGCACGTGCTTAACCCAGCCGTACGGCGCCTCCGACAACCACTTCCGCTCCGCATACACCGCCCGCCCCGCCGGCGTCGACAGCTTCTCCACCATCCGCCCCGTCGCCGGATGCTTCTCCAGATCGCGGCCGGCGACCCCCTTGTCCTCCCGGCCCGCCGCCACGTAACCGTCAACACCCCGCGTTTCCAGGTCCGCCAAATCCCGCTCGTTGCAGTACCCCGCGTCGGCCAGCACCGTCGCCGGCTGCGTCTCGAACGTCTCCCGCACCTGGTCGAGCAACACCGGCAGCCCCCCCTGGTCGCTCGCGTTCGCCGTCACATCCGTCGCCACCAACAACTGGTGCTCGGCGTCCACCGCCGCCTGCGCGTTGTAGCACTGCTGGAAGCCCTCGTTGCCCGTCTTCATGATCCCGCTTTCCGGGTCCGTGAAGTTGCTCTGCGACTTCTCGTCAGGCTCCCCGTACGCCCGCTTGTACGGCCGGCCCCCTTTCGGATTCCGGGTCCGCCCCGGCTGCCGGCCGCGCGCAGCGTCCGCAACCCGTTGCGCCGCCTCCAAACGCGCCTGCGCCGCCCGGATCGCCGCCAAACGATCCTCACGCCGCCGCAACTCCGCCGGCAACTCGTCGCCCCGTACCGCCGGACCCAACCGCACGTCCTCGGCCACGTCGGTCTCATCCGCCGACCGCAACAGCGCGTCGACCTCGCCGGCCAGACGCCGTTCCTCCTCCTGCATCCGACCGTAGCTCATCGCCTTGCGCTTGCTCGCATTCGCGCGCACCTTCGTCCCGTCGATCGACAGCTTCCCGAACCGGGCCAGCCCCAATTCCCGCGCGAGACCGACCACCTCGACGAACAGCCGCTTGAAATCGGCCAAGTGCCGGCGCCGAAACTCGCAAATCGTCCGGTGCTGCGGGAAGTTGCCGGCGGCCAGCACCCGGAACGCGACATCCTCTTCCAGCTTCTTCGCGATCCTCCGCGACGAAAACACCCCCGTCGCGTAGGCGTAGAGCAGCACCTTCACCATCATCCGAGGCGAATACGGCGCGTTGCGACGGCCGTCCCCCTCGTACGGCGCGTAGAACGCCGTCAGATCCAGACCTTCAACCAGATCGCTGATGTGGTGCGCCAAGTGACCCTCGGGCAGCCACTCCCGCACATCGGGCGGCAACAACAGCGACTGCTCGGGCACGTAGGGGCGAAACGTGGTCGACATCAAGCTCCCTCTCGTCGTCGGCTCGTCTACAATTGTCGCATCGATTTTCTGCGGCGCAGACTCCTAGCGATCGTTCGGTCCCGCTTTACGTCCTACGTTCTGGTTCCATTGCCTCGGCCTCACGGCGACTGCATCTTGTTCATGTCCCCGAGGCGCCGCCGATCACCAGCGCCGCTTCGCCCCCCGGTTCAAGGTGCGCCGTTCCCGTCATCCGCCGGCTCGACAACATCGAAACTGCCCTCCCAGATATTCTCGCCGTCGCCGATGAACTGGCCGGTGCGAACCGCGGCGATGGCGTACGCGAAATCAGTCAGCTCCAGCCGCGCTACGCAGACTCCGCCCTCGATGAGAAGGTGGTTCCTGACAGCAAAGTTGAGGCCGTCGAAGCCGTGCTGCTTGCGGTGGCTGGGGAGGTCGTTCATGTCAACCGGGTCCACGTGAAGGAAGAACTCGGGTTCAACGTCCTCCGGGCTGCATGGGTCCCTGACGTAGATGAGGCTGTCTTCAACGAGATACACGTCCCAGTCGGAGCGGATGACCGGATCACCGGCATCTTCGACCATTCTTTCCACCGCTCTCAATTCGGTGGCGAGGTCGAAGCCGCCGTTCCAGATCTCGCCGTCGCCGTTGAACTGGCCGGTGCGGACCGCGGCGATGGCGTAGGCGTAATCAGGCAGCTCCCGCCGCGCTACGCAGGCTCCTTCCTCGATGAGAAGGTGGTTCCTGAAAACAAAGTTGACGCCGTCGAAGCCGTGCTGCTTGCGGTGGCTGGGGAGGTCGTTCATGTCAACCGGATCCACGTGAAGGAAGAATTCGGGTTCAACGTCCTCCGGGCTGCATGGGTTCCTGACGTAGATGAGGCTGTTCTCGATGAGATACACATCCCAATCGGAGCGGATGACCGGCGGGCTGTCTCCGACCAGTCTTGCCACGTAATCGTCTGCCGACATCGTTCCAACCCTGACCGGAGGGGAGGCGTCATGGGGCAGCACGAGCGTGTCCACGCACAGCCCCGTCTCCGTTTGCGTCCAGACTTTGGAGAACGGTTCATCCGCGCCGGTCCATGACCAAAATGCCAACTCGTCCGGCGCGCAATCTCTGGTGAACGCCTGCGCCATCCGTCCGTCCACGATCACTCCGACATTGCCCGATTGATAGTCGAAGTGCGGCTCCATCCGCTGCCAGAACCAGTCGGCGGCGTCTCTCGTTGGGGAGTAGGACCAGAGTTTGAACCGTAGTCCGCTGACATCAGACTCGGGGAATAGTGCGCCCTCAAACATGGCGTTGTCCAAGGCGAATCCACGCTTTACATCCACATCGCCTCCAGCGACGTTCGCGAATCGGGTAATTCCGTAATTTTGATAGAACGCGTCCTCGGTTACTTCCTTGCGGCCCTGCCAGTAAGGGTAGCGATTGCGGGCGCGATAGAAATCGTAAGAGTTGACCAGACCGTCCACGTTCACCACCGGAAAACGCGAGAAATACCCGATGACACCGGCGTCCCACGACCCGACCACGCTGTCTCCGGGCAGCACACGGTCCATAACCCGAACGCCCATATGAGAAGCAACGTCATAGTTGCGGCCGGTTGACTCGCCAAGACGGTCAACAAACTGGAATGGCTCCGTGAAGTCTGCCTTTGTAAGCAGAAAGGCTGCTCCGACAACGACGATGCCCGCGCTCACAATGTTGGTTGCCCGGGGCGACCTCGGTCTGATGAAACGGCGGATGAAGTGGATGGCGACATAGCACCTTACGGGAATAATGAGAGTCATCAGCAGATACGCCGGAACGAAGTACCAAGTGTATCTCCCCCAGAAGGGATGCACGGTGAGAACGGTCTGAGCGAACTTGGCGAGGTGGCCGGCCGCCAGGCCGAACACGCACACCAGAAAGGCTAGCAGCAGCCAGTCCTTCCGGTTCTTGGAACGGCGGGCGAACCACCAGACCAGAACGACGTAGGCGCAGACCTCCAGCGCGACCAGCAGCTCGTAGTCGAAGACGCGAATCTGCAAGACGTCTCGGAAGTTCTGAACGAAGCTGTACCCGCCTTCCTGCTCCCATAACCGCTGCGACCACATCTGCTTGGTCGCGCCACTCACTGGCGTGACGCCCCCGAAGACGAGACCGTTGTAGGCGAAGTAGACGAGCAGCCCGGCGACGGCGCCAATTATTGGAACAAATGTACGGGGAGGGGGGGTAGAAATTATGGCGGCTCGCAAGGGTGCGCCGGGCGGCCGCTCCCGCCGCGACCATTCGATGAGACCCAGCACGGCGGTGACCGCCAGGGATATGGCGATGTACTCCAAGCGCACCCAGGGCAGGCTGAAGGCGACGGCGGCGAGCGGCCAGCGCCACCGTTGCGAGTCTCGCACGTAGAGCATCACCGCCAGGAAGAACAGCGCCAGCATGAACAGCGCGGCGGCCGCTTCCAGTCCCAGGAATAGGTAGCGGTGCTGGTACAGCATCGGCAGCGCGGCGAACAGCAGAATCCACGGCAGACGCGCCAGCCGGGCGGCCGCGGTGACGAGCGCCACGCCGCCGGCGATGAGGATGATCTCGAACGCCTTGATGCCGAACAGCGCCGCTTCCTTGTCGAATACCCAATAGAAGGGCGTGATGAGCAGCAGCCAGAGGGGATGGTAGCCGTTCGTCTGGGTAATGCCGCCATCGAACGTGGAGAACCTGCCCTCGGCCAAGTTGTAGGCTATCTGGAAGTAGTAAAAGGCGTCGTCGCGGTTTACGTCACGGATGAGATTGACGAGGTCGAAGCGGGCAAGCATGTACCAGGCGAACCCGGCCCCGTAGGCCAGGATCCCCCCGAGGAACAGGACGAACAGCGCGTTGTGCAGCCGGGAAGGCAGAGTTACCCCCCCCCCGATTCAGGCAGCGGGCGGCCAGACCGCGCCAGCGGTCAATCGGCGTGACGGCATACGGTGTGGTCATCTTCTTGTTCCTGTCCCTGATGTGGCGCCTCCGAAACCCCCGCCGCCTCCGGCAACACCGTCTCCACCTGCTCCGTCGCCGTCACGAGGGTCTCGGCCATCGTCGCCGTATCCCCCTTGTCCGCCCCCTGGATCGTCACACCCACCACCGCACCCGTCTCCAGATCCACCGCATGCTCCACCTTGTGGGCCAGGTGGGTGCTGCCGTCCTTCATCTTCGCGACCTTCGCGTCCGGGTCGTGGGGGTGGGTCCAATCCTTGTTCGACGTCTTCTTCTTCCGCTTCCGGTCAAAACGCGCCAACTCCTCCGCCGTCGGCGTCTCGATGCCGGAAGCAGTCGCCAAACGGGTCAGGAACGCCGTGTAATCCCCGCCCGTGTCTCGACGAACGATGCTCCGCATCGCCGCGTTCGCCTCCAGCGTCGTCGCATCGACGCCCAACGTCTTCCCCGCAACCAAGCCCGCCCCCGCCAACTGCTCCAGCACCCAAGTGAACACCGCCTGATGGGTCTCCACCGGGAACAGCCGACGCGTCCGCGAAATCGTCGAATGGTCCGGGGGCGCCGCCGGCGCCGCCAAACGCAGAAACGCCCGCATGCTCAGCGAATCCTCCGCGCGCCACGCGATGCCCCGCTCCGAGTCCAGCCCTTCGAAGTACCCGATGAGCAGCAATCGGAAGTACCGTCCGGGAGCCAGACTCGGCCGGCCCATCACCGCGTAGAACGGCGCGCACAGGCCTTCGACGAACGCGTCGAACCCGGCCGCCTCCAGAATCCGGTTCAGTCGCTCGTAGAACGGATGCCCCGCACTCTGCGACAGATCCGCCGTCGCGACCCACATCGACTGCTGCGACCCGTCGTCGCGCACCGTGCCCATTGCCATGCCCGCCAGTGTAGTACATGGGGGTCGCCCTGTCGATCCCTGGACGCCGACTTTCACCACGGGCTGCTAGGAGTCTGCGCCGCAGAACGATTTTAGCACGATTAGACCCCTGTATATAGTAGTCGTAGATCTTAAACTCCACTATATGTGGGGGCTTATTTTCCTGCGGCGCAGACTCCTAGCACTGCCCTTGCCCCAGATCTCTCCGGCTGAAAGATCACCCGTATTCGTCCCTCAGTTCGAAGGCGAAGACCATGGCGGCGAGCTGGGTGTAGCCGTGCCACAGGAGTTGCGCGCCGGGCGGGGCGCGGCGGCGCCCGAGCCAGCCGCCGAGGCGCCCGACCAGTTCGACGGCGTCACCGAGGCGGGTCGGGGGCGGCAGCTGGCGCGAGTGGGCGAAGACCGCGAGCACACGCAACTCGTCGTCGGAGAACAGCAGGTCGCCCGGCAGGTCGGGCACCTCGCGCCCGAGCTGGACCATCAACTGGATCCGCCACCCGATGACCATCTTGATCGCCATGGCCCGTTCGAGCCGCTCGGCCTTGTGGTGCTGCAGCTCCTCGACCTTGCAGCCGGACTTGAGGACCCGGAAGTACTCTTCGATGCGCCAGCGCAGCGCATACCAGTGCAGGACCCGCACGGCGTCGGCCGTGCCGGTCACGGGCAGCGTGGTCAGCACGAACCACTCCAGCGGCTTGACCCCGGGCGGCGGCTGTTCCTCGCGCGCATGGACGACGAACAGGTTGACCGGCTTGGCGCCGGAGCACGGCAGCGCCACCGGCTGGTAGCGCAGGGTCACGTCGGCGTCGCGGGCCGCACGGCGGTCCTTGCGGGCCTGTTTGCTGGCCTTCACCCGCGCGCTCAGCCGCCGCACCTCGACGGTGGCGGCGCCGCGGGCCGGCGCGTTGCGCACCTCCTCGAACAGGCGGCGGGAGACCGTCCGCCCGTCGGCGGTCTCCTCCTTGCCGAGGACCCGGTCGACCTTCGCGCGGACCAGCAGTTCGACCTGCGGGGCGTGCGTCCGGCGCTCGATGAACAGGTCCAGGAAGTCGGCCTCGCGGTCCATCGTGCACACCACGCGGGTCTCCGGCAGGCGTTCGGCCGCCGCCGCGCAGTCGCGCAGCCCCTCGACCCGGCGGAACGACTTCCGTTCCTCTCGCGGCTTCGGCTTGCCTTTCTCCCCGGGATTCCGGAACTCGGGCGCGTCGAACGCGGCCCGCAGGACGCCCAGGGCCACCCCGTCGGGATTGACGACCAGGGTCGTGTGCAACTCCAGGCCGCGGGCCACCGCGCCGGTCTGATTCGAGCCGAGGGCCCCCAGGCCCTCCGTCCGGCTGTGCCGGGTGAAGTTCAGGCTGGTGCCGTCCTGGATGCACAACACCGTGTCGTGCCCGCACATCCGGCGCAGCGTGCGCCCGCGGTGGGGCTCGAGAATGTTCTCGACCGTCACCGCGCTTTCGGCGGGTTGGTCGATCAGCCGGTAATGGCCCTTGACCAAGGCTCTCAATCCGTTCGCGGCCCCGGTGATGGCGCGCATCGGAGACTCGGCCATCTGCTGCGCGCTCAGAACCAGGCGCGCGCTCCGGCGCGCGTCGCCCAGCCGCGCCCCGCCGAACTCGTGGCCCGCCCAGGACTCGGCGTCGAGCCCGTCGCCGACCGCGAGCGGCGGCACGTCCGGCGCCGGCGACGCGAGGCGGGCGCGCGCCCCCGGCTCCAACGCGTACATATACACGGCTTTGCGCGTTTCGGGGGCCGCGCAGGTGCGGTCCTGCCGTCCGCGCCCGCAGGTCTCACCCACCCGCATCCAGTTCGCCGCCCGCACGCTCGTGCCCGGATGTTCGGTCTCGTCGACGAACGTCTCCAGCAGCCAGGGCCGATAGCCGTGGAGGCGCTCGAAGTCGTCGCCGACCACCCGGGTGACCCGGCCCAGCACGTGGGAGGCCAAGTTGCGGCACGAGAGGCCGGGGCGCACCAGCAGCCGGCACAGTCCCAGCACCCGGTGCAGGCAGTCGCCCCGGCGCTTCTCGTCCCAGCCGATCCAGGCGTCGCGGGCCCGCAGGCGCCGCGCACTCGCGGCGAACCCGACGCCGCCCAGCCAGCCGTGCCCGGAACCCACCAGATACCGCAGTTGAGGGCCGACAAAGGGTCCGGCGCCGCGCGGGTGCTCGTCCGCCATCAGCGTATTCCACACCCGGCGGTGTTCGTCGGTCTCCACCAGCACCAGGGTCAGTTCCCGAACCTCATCGACCGTGCCGGGCACGTCCACGGCCGGCGCGACCGGGTGCGGGAGCACCCGCGGGCGGCGGCCACCGCCGCCCGCGGGGCGACCCGGCGGGAGCGAGACTTGGCCTGCCGCCTCGAGGGCGGCCAACGCCGAGGCGCAGCTCGCGCGCTGCCACCGGCCACGCCCATCGCGGAAATCGAACGCTTCACACACGCGGTCGGCGACCTGCCCGCGGCTGCCGATGCCCTGCGCCACCGCGCTCCCCAGCACATCGCGCAGGCGGGCGAGGTTGTCCCGCAGCCTCCGCATGACTTGATTCTGAATCTTCATGCCCGCCACGGTAGCGAAGTGGCCTCATGAAGTCCAGTGAAAAGTTCTGGGGCAAGGGCAGGCCTAGGAGTCTGCGCCGTAGAACTGTTTGGGTCCGATCTGGCACAATATGTAGCGGTCAATCGCCTGCACTTGTGCAATATATGGTGGTCATAATTTCCTGCGGCGCAGACTCCTAGCAGCCCGTGGCAAAACTCCGCGGCGTGCCAGAACGTCGCGGGCCTCAACCTCGGGCTGCTTCTGCGTCAGGCGATCGGCGCCGGCACGCCCCGCGGCCTGCGGGGCGGGGTTTGCCACCTCGGCGGGGCGTAGTAAACTGGCCGGGCACACGGTCTGTGGCGCGCGCAGGCAAGCCCACCCTGGATTTCGCGGGCGCCACCCGCAGCCCCACATGGGTGACCCGTGAACGACTTCCGGCCACGTGGAAGGCGAGTAGGGTTCATGTCACGTTCACGCATCGAATCGCTCCTGCGCCGAAGCGAGCCGCTCCAGACCGCGCTGATCGCAGTCGCGTTCTGGACATTGGCGGTCGTCGCTCTGACCAGCCTGAGGTATCTTGAGGCGCTGCCGCAGGTCGAGGTCATCACGGCCCGGGCGACCATGGCCTGCTGTGCCGTCTTGTTGGGCCTAGTTGGAACCCGGTGCGTGATTGCCTGGCGGACCTCCGGTTCACCCGCCCCCATCCTGAGCGCACTCGGCGGAACGCCCGGCCTGTTGCTGTTCGGCGCGCTGGCGTCCCATCTGGCGATCGGCGCCTCGGTGCTGGGCATGGAAGCGATCCGGGAACCGGATACGGCCGGGATCTTCAAGTATCACCTCCTCCTTTTCGGCGTGCTCACGGCCGCCGCGGTCGGCGGCCGCGCGGTGCTGGAACGAACCGGGGCCGAGGGGTTGTTGCAGGGCGTGCTCGTCATCCTGATTGCGGGTTGCGCCGTCATTCTCGCTTCGCCGGTCTTGCGCGATCTCGGCATCCTGCCGCCATACCGGATTTCGTTTCGCCTGACCGGCGCTTTCGCAGAGCCCAACGACGCCGGCTTGGCCGCCTGCACGACGGTGGCGTTGGCAGCGGCATGGCTGACCAATGGCGGTCCGCGCGCGCTCGGCTGGCTGGGCCTGGCCGGCGGCGTCGCCGCAAGCCTGGCGACGGCGTCCCGAACCGCGTTGGCCGTACTCGGTGCGCTGGCGGTCGTGTTCCTGTTGATCAACGTCCGCAGCAAACCGAGGTCCTTCTTCCTTGCTTGGGCCGCCACAGGATTGATCGGGATTGCGGGATTCGCCGGTGTCGTGGGGTTCTCCGGAGGTTTTTCCGAGTGGTCAAAATTGCGAAACATTTCCGACGTTGAACGTGAGGAGAGCCTGTTCTGCGATCCTTCGCCGCCCGGCAATCCCGGCGCGGACTGCGCCGTCCTGCTGGCGACGAGGGATGTCCTGGCCGGGGACATGGCCTTGAACTGGAGCAGGGCCGTGCCCGTGAACGACTGGCAGGGCGTGACGGCGGACGGCCCGGAGGGACGCGTCACCGGGCTGGATCTGGCGGGACTGGGATTGAACGGCCGCATCCCGTCGGCTCTCGGCCGCCTGGATCGCCTCGCTTCGCTGTCCCTGCAACGAAATCGGCTCACCGGCCGCATTCCGTCCGAGTTGGGCGATCTGGCGAGCCTTGAGCATCTGAACCTGAGCTACAACACCTTGACCGGCCCTGTCCCGGCCGCTCTCGGAGAACTCGACGTGTCCGTCCTGCGTCTTTCGGGCAACGACTTCGACGCCGTTCCTCCTGAACCCACCGCCGTCGCCGCCCACGATCTGGCCGATACGCGGCCCTGCCCGCCGCCGTCAACGAACCCGGCGCTGTTCGACGACTGCACGGTGCTGCTGGCGGTGAAGGACACGCTGGTCGGCGACGCGTCGGTCAACTGGCACGCGGCGATCCCCGTCGGCTTGTGGCAAGGCGTGGCCGTGGGCGGTCCCCAGGAACGGGTGATCGAGCTCGCCCTGGCCAGGAGCGGGCTGAACGGGCGCATTCCCCCGGAGCTCGGCAGACTGGACGGCCTCATGCGCTTGAACTTGGCCGTCAATCGTCTCACCGGGCCTGTGCCGCCCGAGTTGGGGCGCCTCCTCGCTTTGCGTCAATTGAGTCTGGACCGCAACGACCTGACCGGCACCGTCCCCGCAGAACTGGGACAACTCAGCCGGCTCGAGTCCTTGTGGCTGAGAGAGAACCGCTTGACCGGTCCCGTTCCACCGGAGCTGCTCGCGATCCCCGAGCACGATCTCGGCGGTTTCTTGCGTTGCGCACCGCCACCGCATCTCCATCAGCCGTTGTTCGACGACTGCGCTTTACTCTTGGCGGTAAAGGAGACGCTGGCGGGCCAAGCCGAACTCAATTGGAGCGCGGCCTTGCCGCTCACCGAATGGCACGGCGTGACCTTGGGCGATTCGCCGGCACGCGTGATCGAGCTCGTTGTGGCGGGGGTGGGGCTCACTGGACGCATTCCCCCGGAGCTCGGCAGACTGGATGGCCTCGTGCACTTGAACTTGGCCGTCAATCGTCTCACCGGGCCTGTGCCGCCCGAGTTGGGGCGCCTCCTCGCTTTGCGTCAATTGAGTCTGGACCGCAACGACCTGACCGGCGCCGTCCCCGCAGAACTGGGACAACTCAGCCGGCTCGAATCCTTGTGGCTGAGAGAGAACCGATTGACCGGCCCCGTTCCGCCGGAACTGCTCGCGATCCCCGAACACGATCTCGGCGGTTTCTTGCGTTGCGCGCCGCCACCGCATCTCCATCAGCCGTTGTTCGACGACTGCGCTTTACTCTTGGCGGTAAAGGAGACGTTGGCGGGCGAGGCCGAACTCGACTGGAGCGCAACCTTGCCGACCAGCGAATGGCAGGGTGTGACCCTGGGCGGCCCGGAAGGTCGTGTCATTGCGCTGGCGCTGCCCAAAAAGGGACTGAATGGGCGCATTCCCGCAGCGTTGGGACATCTCGCCGGCTTGCGGTCTCTGGTGCTCGACGGCAACATGTTGACCGGCCCCATTCCGCCCGAGCTGGGGAAACTGGCCGACCTGGAAATACTCGGGCTTGCCGCCAACGCCCTGACCGGCCCGATCCCACCGGCACTGGCGAGGCTGTCGAGCCTCGGGGAACTCTGGCTCGGCGGCAACCACCTGACCGGTTCCCTCCCCCCCGAACTGCGTTCGGCCGCCCGCGGGGAAGCGCCCTGCCCCGCCGCTCCCGCCGACAATCCCGGTTTGCGCGCCGATTGTGACGTTCTGCTGGCGACGAGGAACATCCTCGCCGGTGAAGCGCGGCTCAACTGGAGCGAGCATCTCCCCATCGATTTGTGGCAGGGCGTCACCATCGGCGGCCCGTTCAACCGCGTGACGAGGCTCGAACTTGCAAAGGCAGGTCTGAACGGGCGCATCCCGCCGGCGCTGGGACGATTGAGCGAACTCGTGTCGCTTGTTCTGAACCGCAACCGGCTCACCGGCCCGGTGCCTCCCGAACTGGGGAAGTTGACCAACCTGGAGCGTCTGGTGCTCTCCTTCAACGCCTTGAGCGGCCCGATTCCGCCGGAACTGGGGAAACTGTCGCATCTCAGAGAGTTGTGGCTGAAGAACAACCGCCTGAGCGGTCCCGTACCGCCGGAACTCCAAGCGCTGGAAAAGCTGACCCTCCTGCGGATCTCCAGCAACGATCTGGACCGCCCCTACCCGCCGCGCCTCTTCGGCATCACCGAAAGCTCGATCCCCGCCAGCGACTTTGGTCTCGACGAGGCGCGCCCTCGCCGGCCGCTCGGCGATGCGGAAACGGCGGAGGCGGCGGACCGCCGCACGAACCGGGATCGTCCGGATGCGGTCAGACGCCTGTTCTGTCGCCCCTCCTCCGACATCGCGTCCGATCTGCAAGCCGACTGCGCCCTTCTGCTGGCGGGCAGAAACGTTCTGGCCGGCGACGCGCGGCTCAACTGGAGCGAGCACGTCCCCATCGAGTTCTGGCAGGGCGTCACCGTCGACGGTGCGCCGAAGCGTGTGACCGCTCTGGAATTGCCGCGCGCGGGACTGAACGGGCGCCTGTTCGCGGAGTTGGGAAGGTTGGACGGCCTCGTCGCTCTGAACCTGGGTCACAACCGGCTCGCCGGGCCCATCCCGCCTGGGCTGGGCCGACTGGAACACCTCGTTTCGCTGCGCCTGGAAGGCAACCGGCTCACCGGCCCCGTACCTCCGGAACTGGAAGGACTGGACAATCTCTTTTTCCTGCGCCTCGCCGGCAACGACCTGAATCGGCCCTTTCCGCCGGCGCTCCACGAGGTTGCCGACCATGACCTCGACACGCCGGTTTTCTGCCGGCCGAGGAAAATCGATCCGGGCCTGCTCGCCGATTGCACCCTCCTGCTGACGGTGAGGGACGGCCTCGCCGGGGATGCGACGCTCAACTGGCGCGAGGAGGTGCCCGTCGATGACTGGCTGGGCGTCGTCACGGACCGTTCGCGTGACCGCGTGACGGCGCTGGACCTGACGCAAATGGGGTTGAACGGACGCATCCCCGCAGAGTTGGGGCGGCTTGCCAAACTCGTCTCGCTGCGCCTGGGCCGCAACCGGCTTTCCGGCGGCATCCCGCCCGAGCTCGGCAACCTCGTCGATCTGCGCATGCTGGCATTGGACGGCAACCTCCTGGCCGGTTCCGTACCGCCGGAGCTGGGCAAGCTGTCGAGGCTCAACGACTTGTGGCTGCACGGGAACCGTCTGATCGGCCCCGCACCTCCCTCGGTGGCCACGCTACCCGAGCTGGTCGTGTTGCGCCTGGATGATGACGACGCGGCTGGCGAATGGCCGACGCAGGATCGCGGTCCCAGCGGGGTTCTCGACCGAAACCGGCTCTGTCAACCCCGCCTTGAACCACCGCCGCGCCTGAATGACGACTGCGCCACGTTGCTGGACGCTCGGGATGTGCTGGCCGGCGACGTCGAACTGAACTGGAGCGCCGCCGTCCCCATCAGCTATTGGCGGGGCGTCACCGTCGGCCTTCCCGCCATCGCCGGCGGGGCCGCGGAAGGGCCGCGCGTGATCGCCCTGGATCTGTCGCATATGGGACTGAACGGGCGGATTCCCGCGGCGCTGTCGGCTCTGGACGCCCTTGCCGTGCTGCGGCTCGGCCACAACCGGCTTGCGGGATCCATTCCGCCGGAACTGGGCGCCCTTGCCGGGCTGCGGACCCTGAATCTGGAGGACAATGCGCTGACCGGCACGATCCCCGATGAGATGGGCGCGTTGCAGGGACTCGTTTCGCTGCGGCTCGGGAACAACGAACTCACCGGTCTTGTGCAGCAATTCACCGGCTTGGCCAACCTGCGCGTGCTCGCGTTGGAGAACACCGGCTTGCGGGGCACCATCAATTCGCAGCTCGGCAATCTGTCGCACTTGGAAGAGCTGCGGATCGAGAACAATCGTCTATCCGGAGAAATCTCGACGGAACTTGACCGGCTGACTCGTCTTGCGGTCCTCCGTCTGGGCGGCAACGCATTCGACAGCTGCGTCCCGGCCGCGTCGCGTGCGGCGCGGACACGGCGCAACGATCTGGAATCCGCCGATCTGCTCTGCGAAGCATCGCCATGGAGCAAGCTCGACCTGTTCGACGATGGCGCGCTTTTGATGCGCCTGCGTGACATCCTGGCCGGCGACGCGGCGCTGAACTGGAGCTACGCTACCCCCGTCGGGTCCTGGCAGGGGGTTTCTGTCGGCAAGTACGGGCAAGTCATCGCGCTGCGCTTGCAGGACATGAACCTCACCGGGCGGATTCCCGCGGAACTGGGCGAACTGAGTCAACTCGAGAGTCTGCGGCTTGACGGCAACCGACTCACCGGCCCCATTCCGCCCGAACTGGCGAAACTGACCCGTCTGCGCATGCTGTCGCTCGACGGCAATCGCCTGAGCGGCTCTATTCCGCCGGAGCTCGCCAATCTGTTGAATCTCGAGCTACTGTCGCTGGCCGACAACCGTCTCACCGGTTTCACCCCGCCCGAATTGGCCGGAATCGAGCATCTCTCCCTGGCCGTCGCCGGTAACGACTTACACGGCTGCCTGCCGTGGGAGCTGCGCCGTCTGCCCAGCCACGACATCGATGACGGCCTCATCTGCGCCGCCCTGACGATGGACAGACCGTTGCTCTGGAAACTGGGTTTCGAGAAGGCCATGGAGGCTCCCGTCTTCGGTCACGGCCTTGGGGCGTTGGCATCCATGGAAGGCGCCCCCATCTCACATAACGGCAGGCCGCTGGACGCCCACAATCTGTACCTGAGGTTGCTGGGTGAGGCGGGCATCGTCCCTCTGCTGCTGTTCGTGTCCGCCTTTGTCCTGCTGCTGCGCGCGCAGTGGGCCGCACCCAAGTCGCTTGCCCGGAATGCGACGGTAGCCTGGGTCATCGTCATCGCCCTGTACTGCATGACCTTCCAGCATCTGCTCGGCGTCAGCGCGTTCATGTTTCTCGCCGGGTTGTGCGTCGCGACAGGAACGGCGCACAACGACGATGCCCCACACGTCGCGAAGGCGTGACCGGTGGCCGACGGCAGACTCCACGTCGGATTCGTGCTGCCCAGCCTGAGCGGGGGCGGGGCGGAGCGCAATGTTCTCCGCTTGGCGCAGTGGCTCATCGAGCGCGGGCACCGGGCGGACTTGGTGATCCCCTGCTTCGCGGGAAACTACCGGGCCTCGATTCCCCGTGGCGCGCGACTGTATCGGGGGCGGCTTCCTCATACCGACCGGACGTTCCTGCGGGAAGTCCAACGGTCGGGCGCAGCAGTGACGGCGCTGGGTGTGAATCCGGTCACGGTCACCTGGATCGGGCTGATTCTTGGCCGCAAGCACCCTGGCGTACGGGTCCGGCGCAAGCGCTCGCTTTATGCTTCCGTCCACATTCTGAACCGTTACCTCCGCAACGTACGTCCTCAGGTGTTGGTATCGGCGCTGCCGAGCGCCGACGCCGCCGCGATCTGCGCCGCGGAGTTGACGAACCGGGCCGTTCCGGTGGTGGTCACCGTACAGAACAACATCGCCGCGGACTATGCGCCGGAGTGGCTGGCCGCGGCACGGACGCTCTATCCACTGGCCGACGCGGTGGTGGCGGTGTCCAGGGGTGTGGCCGAGCTCGTGCGGCGATCGCTCCGGGTAGACGCCGAGCGCGTTCACACCATCTACAACAGCGTGCCCGTCGGCAGGATACGGCGGACGGCGCAGGACGAAGTCATGCATCCCTGGTTCGCGGGCGGCGAGCCGCCGGTGATCCTGAGCGTCGGGCGCGAGGCACAGCAGAAGGACCACCCCATCCTGGTGGAGGCATTCGGGCTGGCGAGGCGCGAGGTGGAAGCGCGGCTGTTGATCCTCGGCCAGCTCTCAGCGCCCTACCGGAAAAGGCTGAAGTCTCTGCTGCAGGGCCATGGGGTGGAAGGAGACCTCGGCTTCGCAGGCTTCGATGAGAATCCATACCGCTACATGCGGCGGGCGGGGCTGCTCGCGCTCTCCTCGCGTTGGGAGGGACTGCCGATGGTGATCATCGAGGCGCTGGCCTGCGGCACGCCGGTGGTCAGCACCGACGCGCCTTACGGTCCACGCGAGATCCTCGGGGGCTGGGGCGACCTGCCGCCGGTGGGCGACGCGCCGGCGCTGGCGCGGGCGCTGGTCGCCACGCTGCGCGGCGAAAGGCCGACGGCGGAGGCGCTGCAGGCGCGCGCCGCTGATTTCTCATCCGAGAAGGCCGCCGACGCCTACCTCGCGCTGTTCGAGAAGCTGGTGCGGCGTTAGAGCCGAAACATCAGATACCGCCGATAGACGCATGATCCTGTACCGACATCCGGCCTCGCTGCTGCGCCGAACCGAGCCGCTCCGGACCGCACTGATCGCAGCCGCGTTCTGGACATTGGCGGTCATCGCTCTGACCAGCCTGAGGTACGTGCATCTTGGGGGGATGCCACAGGTCGAGGTGGTCGTTGCACGGACCACCATGGTCTGCGGTGTCCTCTTGTTCGGCCTAGTTGGAGCCCGGTGCGTGATGGCCTGGAGGAAATCCGGTTCACTCGCCCCCATTCGGAGGACACTGGGCGGAACGCCCGGCATGTTGCTGTTCGCCGCGGTGGCGTCCTATCTGGCGATCGGCGCCGCCGTGCTGGGCGTCGAAGCGATCCGGGAACCGGATACGGCCGAGTTCTTGAAGTATCACGTCCTCCATCTCGGCGTGCTCACGGCCGCCTCGGTCGGCGGCCGCGCGGTGCTGGAACGAACCGAAGCCGAGCGGTTGTTAAAGGGTGTGCTCTTGGTGCTGATTGTGAGCTGCGCCAGTATTCTCGCTTCGCCGGTCCTGCGCGATCTCGGCATCCTGCCGCCCTACAGGATTCCCTTTCGCCTGACCGGCGCTTTCGAAGAGCCCAACGACGCCGGCTTGGCCGCCTGCATGACGGTGGCGTTGGCGGCGGCGTTGCTGACCAACGGCGGGCCACGCACGCTCGGCTGGTTGGGCCTGGCCGCCGGCGTCGCCGCAAGCCTGGCGACGGGGTCCCGAACAGCGTTGGTCGTACTCGGTGCGCTGGCGGTCGTGTTCCTGTTGATCAATGTCCGCAGCAAAGCGAGGACCTTCGTCTTCGCTTTGGCGGCCACAGGATTGAGCGGGATTGCGGCATTCGCCGGTGTCGTGGGTTTCTCCGGAGGTTTTTCCGAGTGGTCGAGATTGCGGTCCACTCCCGGCACTGCGTATGGGGTGTTCTGCGACCCTTCCCCGACCGGCAATCCTGGCGCGGACTGCGCCGTCCTGCTGGCAACGAGGGACCTCCTGGCCGGGGACATGGCCTTGAACTGGAGCCGCACCGTGCCCGTGGACCACTGGCAGGGCGTGACGGTGGACGGTCCGGAGGGACGCGTCACCGGGCTGGCTCTGGGGGGACTGGGATTGAACGGCCGCATCCCCTCGGATCTTGGCCGCCTGGATCGCCTCGTTTCGCTGAGCCTTCGACGGAATCGGCTCACCGGACGCATTCCCCCCGAGTTGGGCGATCTGGCGAACCTCGAGCATCTGAGTCTGAGCTACAACCCCTTGACCGGGGACATCCCGCCGGAGCTGGCGAAGCTCGAGAACCTCGAGGAGCTGTGGCTGAAACACAACCGCTTGACCGGTGTTATCCCAGCCGCTCTCGGGGAGCTCGACCTGTCCGTCCTGCGTCTCTCGGGCAACGACTTCGACTCCATTCCTCCTGAACTCACCGACGTTGCCGACCACGATCTGGGCAATATGCGACTCTCCACACCGTTGCCGCCGACGAGTCCGGCACGCTTCGACGACCGCGCGGTGCTGCTGGCGGTGAAGGAGACGCTGGCCGGCGACGCGTCCAATTGGCACCCGACGGTCCCGGTCGGCTTGTGGCGGGGCGTGACGGTGGACGGCCCGGAGGGGCGCGTCATCGGGCTGGATCTGGCGGGACTGGGATTGAACGACCGCATTCCGCCCGAGTTGGGCGATCTGGCGAGCCTCGAGCATCTGAATCTGAGCTACAACACCTTGACCGGGGACATCCCGCCGGAGCTGGCGAAACTCGAAAACCTCGAGGAGCTGTGGCTGGAATACAACCGCTTGACCGGCCCCATCCCGCCGGAACTGGGTGGACTGGACAATCTCTTTTCCCTGCGTCTCGCCGGCAACGATTTCCACGGCTGCCTGCCGCAGGAGTTGCGCCGTCTGCGCAGCTACGATATCGAAGACGGCTTCATCTGCGTTGCCCTGGCGATGGACAGACTGCTGCTTTGGAGACTGGGTTTCGAGAAAGCCATGGAGGCCCCCGCCCTCGGTCACGGCTTTGGGGCGTTGAAATACCTGGACGGCGGCCCCACCGCACATGACGGCAGGCCGCTGGACGCCCACAATCTGTACCTGAGGTTGCTGGGTGAGGCAGGTATCATCCCTCTGCTGCTGTTCGTGTCCGCCATTGTCCTGCTGCTGCGCGCGCAATGGGGCGCGCCCAAGTCGCTTGCCCGGGATGCGACCGTAGCCTGGGTCATCGCGATCGCCCTGTACTCCATGCCCTTCCAGCATCTGCTCGGTGTCGGCGCGTTCATGTTTCTCGCCGGGTTGAGCATCGCAACGGGGACGGCGCACAACGACGGTGATCGACACGTCGCGAAGGCATGACCGGTGACCGATGGCAGGCTCCACGTCGGATTCGTGCTGTCCAGCCTGAGCGGAGGCGGGGCGGAACGCAGTACTCTCCGCTTGGCGCAGTCGCTCATCGCGCGCGGGCACCGGACGGACTTGGTAATCCCCCGGTTCGCGGGAGACTATCGGGCCGCGATCCCTGGCGGGATGCGTGTCCGTCGGGCGCGGATTCCCGGCACCGACAGACAGCTCCTGCAGGCGGTGCAGCGGTCGGAAGTCCAGGTGGAAGCGATGACCGTCAACCCCTTCGGGGCCGCGCGGACCTGGCTGGTTCTCAGTCGGAAGTATCCCGGGATACCCGTGATACGCGGCAGCGGCCTGCGCTCCATCTATCCCTACGCCCATTTCCTGTCGCGGTACATTCGCGAAGTACGTCCCCAGGTGCTGGTGTCGGCGCTGCCGGGCCCAAACGCCGTCGCGGTCTGCGCCGCGGGGTTGACGGAGCGGGCCGTGCCGGTGGTGGTCACGGTGTGGAACAACGTCGCCGCGGACTATGCGCCGGAATGGCTGGCCGCGTCCCGGACGCTCTATCCGCTGGCCGACGCGGTGGTGGCGGTGTCCAGGGGCGTGGCCGAGTCCGTGCGGCGCTCGTTGGGGGTGGATGCCGAGCGCGTTCGCACCATCCACAGCCCCATTCCCGCCAGCGGCATACGACGGCTGGCGCGGGCGGAAGTCACGCACCCCTGGTTCGCGGACGGCGCGCCGCCGGTGGTCCTCTGCGTCGGGCGCGAGGCGCCGCAGAAGGACCACCCCACCCTGGTGGAGGCGTTCGGGCTGGCGCGCCGCGAGGTGGACTCGCGGCTGGTCATCCTCGGCAAGCTCTCGGCGCCCTACCGGGCAAGGCTCAAGTCCCTGGCGCAGAGCCATGGTGTGGAAGGAGACCTCGGCTTCGTGGACTTCGACGAGAATCCCTACCGCTACATGCGGCGGGCGGGGCTGCTCGCGCTCTCGTCGCGCTGGGAGGGTCTGCCGGGGGTGATCCTCGAGGCGCTGGCCTGCGGCACGCCGGTGGTCAGCACCGACGCGCCCTACGGCCCACGCGAGATCCTCGGGCGTTGGGGCAACCTGCCGCCGGTGGGCGACGCGCCGGCGCTGGCGCGGGCGCTGGTCGCGACCTTGCGCGGCGCACGGCCGACGGAGGAAGCACTTCGGGCGCGCGCCGCCGACTTCTCCGAAGAGAAGGCCGCCGACGCCTACCTCGCACTATTCGAGAAGCTGGTGAGGGGGCACGGGCGGTGAGTACGGACAAGCTCCATGTCGGCTTCCTGTTGACTGGACTGGACGGCGGCGGGGCGGAGCGCACCATGCTCAACCTGGCGGCGGCGGTCATCGCGCGCGGGCATCGGGCGGACCTGGTGATCCCCCGGTTGGCGGGAGACTATCGGGCCGCGGTCCCTGACGGGATGCGTGTCTGGCGGGCGCGGATTCCCGGCACCGACAGGAAGCTCCTGCGGGCGATGCAGCGGTCGGGAGTCCACGTGGAAGCGACGACCGTCAACCCCTTCGGGGTTGCGCGGAGTTGGCTGGTGCTTGGCCGGAAGGGCCTCCACCTGCCCGTTCGAAGGCGTCACCGTGTCTATGCGTATGCCACCATGATTGCGACGTACGTTCGCGAGGCGCGTCCTCAGGTGCTGGTGTCGGCGCTACCGGGCGCCGACGCCGCCGCGGTCTGCGCCGCAGAGGTGACGGAGCGGGCCGTCCCGGTGGTGGTCACGGTGCATAACGTCCCCGAAGATTACTATGCGCCGGAATGGCTGGCCGCGTCCCGGACGCTCTATCCACTGGCTGACGCGGTGGTGGCGGTGTCCAGGGGCGTGGCCGAGTCCGTGCGGCGATCGTTGGGGGTAGACGCCGGGCGCGTTCGCACCATCTACAACAGCGTGCCCGCCGACAGCATACAGCGGCTGGCGCAGGCGGAAGTCACGCACCCCTGGTTCGCGGACGGTAAGCCGCCGGTGGTTCTGAGCGTCGGGCGCGAGGCGCCCTCGAAGGACTACTCCGCCCTGGTGGAGGCGTTCGGGCGGGCGCGGCGCGAGGTGGACTCACGGCTGGTCATCCTCGGCCGGCTCTCGGCTCCCTACCGGGCAAGGCTCAAGTCCCTGGCGCGGGGCCTTGGCGTGGAGGAAGACCTCGGCTTCGTGGACTTCGATGAGAACCCGTACCGCTACATGAGACGCGCGGGGCTGCTCGCGCTCTCCTCACGCTCGGAGGGTCTGCCGACGGTGATCCTCGAGGCGCTGGCCTGCGGCACACCGGTGGTCAGTACCGACACGCCCTGCGGTCCGCGCGAGATCCTCGGGCGTTGGGGCGACCTGCCGCCGGTGGGTGACGCGCCGGCGCTGGCGCGGGCGCTGGTCGCCACGCTGCGGGGTGAGAGACCAACGGAGGAAGCGCTGCGGGCGCGCGCCGCCGACTTCTCACCCGAGAAGGCCGCCAACGCCTATGTCACGCTGTTCGAAGAGCTGGCGCGATGACATCGCGTTGCAGTTGCTGCGAGCTAAAGCTCGGCGCAACTGCTGGCACGGCGTCAGTGCTGTCGAAGCCATGACCCCGGAAGAGCCGGACAGACCGCTCGGTCCGCGCACGACCGGCGGACAGGATGCCGCCCTCGTGTTCGCGACCGGGGTCGGCACAGTCGTCTTCGGCCTCGCGATCCAGAGTCTCCTGGCCTACACACTGTTGCCGGAAGGACGCGGCAGCTTCGCCCTGTGCGTCGTGTTCGCAGGTGTTCTCAGCGTGCTCTTCACGCCGGGGGTACGAGAAGGCGCGCAGTATTTCGTCATGACGAAGCAGGCGACCGTCTCGGAAGGCGTCGGCGCTGCTCTGGCGATCTGCCTCGGCGGCGGAGCCCTGGCGCTCACATTGGCGATCCCGTTCGTCCACAGCGATATCGCCTTCTTCCACAAGGCGGAGACGCGCTCGTTCTACCTGGCGCTTGCCCTGGTACCGGTCATGGCGTTCTCGGGCGCCATGGAGTATCAACTCGCCGGGCTCCGGCGCTTCGGACATCTCACGGTGTTCACCCTGGTGCATCTCACCGTGAACATCCTCGTTCTGCTGGTCCTCGTCCGGGTGGGGCGGATCGGGGTGGAGGGCGCCGTCGCGGCGGTCGTCGGCTCGCATGGTTGCACGGTGGTCTTGTGTGCGTGGTACCTGCGACGCCGTCACGGGCTGGTTCCGACCCATCCGTTCCGCACCGTCTCCGCGCGAATCGGCGGCTACGGTCTGCGCTTCCATCCCGCGGGCATCGGCGGCGCGCTGGAAACGAGCGCCGGTGTTCTCATTCTCGGGCTGTTCGCGAGCCCGGCGGAAATCGGCCTGTTCGCCACCGCGAGCGCGCTCATGTTCCGGCTGCGGATGATCTCCGACGCGGTCGGCAACGCGCTGCTGCCGCGTATCGCGGGCCGCGGCCGCCCGGAGTTGACGACGCTCTGCCTGCGTGTCGTGTCGTGCGGCACCGTGGCCGCGATGCTCGCCGTGCTCGCGATCAGTACGCCGCTGGTTCGGATCCTCTTCTCCGAGGCCTTCCTGCCGGCGGTCCCGCTGCTGTGGATCATCGCCCCCGGGGTGCTCGCCTATGCCTGCGCCGGCATACTCGGAACCTATTTCAAGGGTATCGGCCGCCCGGGCATCTGTTCCTGGGCTGTCTCGGTGGGACTGGCTGCGAATCTGATTGTGATTCCCGTGCTTTATCCGGTGGTCGGCGTCTCAGCCGCGGCCTGGGGGTTGACCTTGGGAATGATTTGCCGACTCGTCCTTCTCGCGGCGGCGTTCGCAAGAGCGACTCGAATGCGCTGGCTCTCGATCTGGCTGCCACGGCCCGGCGACGCGGTCTCCTTCTGGCGGGCGTCCCGCGCCGTGCTCGGCCGCGGGTAACCTTGCAGGTCCGGTGGAGGGCATCAATCGGGCGATGCGGAGCGCGCGCCGGGCGCCCACGGCCCTGGCGGCATAATGGCGGGCATGCGCTTCTTCAACACCTCCGGTCCCGTGGTGGCGGCGGACCACTACTGCGTCCCGCCGCTCGCGCGGTTGGAGCTCGAAGAGATCCTCACGCCGGTCCGGCAGAAGCGGTACTTCGTGCTGCACGCGCCGCGTCAGACGGGCAAGACTTCCGCCCTGCTGGCACTGCGCGACCTGCTGAACGGCGGGGCCGCGGGCGACTACCGGTGCGTGTATGCGAACGTCGAGGTCGGCCAGGCGGGACGAGAGGACGTCGGGCGCGCCATGCGCGCCATTCTGGACGAGCTGGCCGACCGGGCGCGGTCGTTGGGCGACGAGTACCTGGACGGGGTCTGGCCGGACATCCTGGTGAAGTCCGGTCCGGATGGTGCTCTCCGGGCGGCGTTGGCCCGCTGGTCGGAGGCGACACCGGCACCCCTGGTGCTGCTGCTCGACGAGATCGACTCGCTGGTGGGCGACACGCTGGTGTCCGTGCTGCGGCAGTTGCGGGCCGGCTACGACCGGCGCCCCGAGGGCTTTCCGCAGAGCGTGGTGCTGAGCGGGGTGCGCGACGTACGCGACTACCGCATCCGCGCGAGTTCCGAGAAGGAGCTGGTCACCGGCGGCAGCGCCTTCAACATCAAGGCGGAGTCGCTGCGGCTCGGCGACTTCTGCGCGGAGGACGTGCGGGCGCTCGTCGCCCAACACGCGGGCGAGACCGGCCAGGCGTTCACCCCGGAGGCGGTGGACCTGCTCCACGAACAAACCCGGGGCCAGCCGTGGCTGGTGAACGCGCTGTGCTACGAGGCCTGCTTCAGGAGCGAGGCCGGACGCGACCGCGGCCATCCGATCACCGCCGACGCTCTCCGCGCCGCCCAAGAGGCGCTCATCCTGCGCCGGGACACCCACTTGGACCAGCTCACCGACAAGCTCGAGGAAGACCGGGTAAGGCGGGTGGTCGAGCCGCTACTGAGCGGGGGTGAGAAGCAGACGTTCTCGGATCGGGACCTGGAGTACGCCCGTGACCTCGGCTTGGTCGCCCGCGAAGACCCGCTGCGCATCGCCAATCCGATCTACGCCGAGGTGGTGCCGCGGGAGCTCACATACGCGGTGCAGGCGGGACTGGTCGAGGACGTGGCGTGGTACGTGGACACGGATGGCGGCCTGGATCTGGGCAAGTTGCTCGCCGCCTTCCAGGCCTTCTTCCGCGAGCACTCGGAGCACTAGGTGGAGCGCTTCGAGTACCGGGAGGCCGGCCCGCAGCTCCTCCTGCAGGCGTTCCTGCAGCGCATCGTCAACGGCGGCGGGCGCATCGAGCGTGAGTACGGGCTGGGCCGGCGGCGCACCGATCTGCTGATCCTCTGGCCCCAGGGGGGGCGGGAGCGCAAGTTCGTGGTGGAATGCAAGATTCTGCGCAAGAGCCTGGAACGGACCCTCGGCGACGGGGTGGAGCAGACCGCGCAGTACATGGACCGGTGCGCGGCGGAGGCGGGCCATCTGGTGGTCTTCGACCGCGACGCGGACCGGAGCTGGGACGAGAGGGTGTTTCACCGCCGCCGGAAGTCGGGCGCAGGCGTCGAGATCGAGGTCTGGGGCATGTGACGCATCCGGGCTGCCGCCGAGGGTTGTCGAGCGTCCGACGGTGCTGCGCAGGAGCCGAGCGCACCGACGGGGTGTCGAGAATTCGTCCATACCTTGCTCTACCCCCCAACGACACCCCTTGCGAATCTGAAGCGCACCCCGAGAACCCGGGTGCACGTCAGATTTGTGAGATGCCCCTCAAGCGGCCTTTGCGGCTCGTCGTTCCCAGAAATCCTCGAAGCGGCCGCTGAGCTTGCAGCACCGCAGGGCGATGATGGCGTTGGCGCCGGCCACCGTCCAGTGCATGCCGGCACGCTTGAGCCGGGCGCCGATGGCGTGCTTGCATCCGGCCTCGACGACGCCCGACGACACGCAAAGACCCCACGCGCGGAACTCCGCATAGCGCATCCGGTGGCGGTTGCGGGTCAGGTAGTCGATACACTTGCGGGCTTCATCGCAGGTCTGGCGGTGGGGGCGCAGGGCGGTCAGGACCGCATCAATCCGCCCCGCGTCCAACTCGTCCCGCCGGTCCTTGCCCCACCGGGCGGCGAGGTCCGTGCCGGCGCCGTAGACGGCCTTGGCCACGTCGCACAGATGCCCCTTGGCGTGGTAGAGGTCGACGATTTCGATGGCGCCGGGGAACTGTTCGGCGGACAGATTCCAGATCCACTCGGCCCCGTCGCCGATGACGACGCGACGCGGCGCGGTGTCGAAGCCGCGCCGCCGCGCTTCGCGGTACGCCCGTTGCGCGAACGGGGACGGCTGCGGGTCGGCGTCGCGGCCGGCCGCGCTCTCGACCGCAGCGCTGTAGCTGACCGAACCGCGGTCCCGGACGGGCAGGCCGTTCCCGTCGCGCGTTTCCGCCGTCCACACCGTGACCAGCTTGACCTCGCGGGTCTTGGCCGAACCGTCGGGCTGCTTGCCGCGCCGCCCGGCCGTCTCGGACTTGCGCACCGGCACCCCGGTGCCGTCCAACCCGAGGTACATCGTCGGCGCCGCGGCGGGGGCGGGTTCGACCACCCCGCGTTCGTCGGCCGCGACCGCGCATCCCAGCGCTTCGGCGGTACGCTCGACCTGCTTGGCCCCGATGCGCATCCCGGTCAAATCGCTCAACAACCCGCTCGCGTCGGCGAAGCTCCCATCCGCCGCCACCAGTCCCACCATCCGCGTGAGGGCGGGGGACAGCGCGGTGCCGTGCAGGCCCAATGCTTGGTCCCGCGGGCACACGCCCGCGCGGCAGGCGGCGCAGTAGTAGTAGGCGCGTTCCAGCGTCACCGGCCCCAGTACGGTGCCGAACGTCTTCGGGCGGCGGCCGGCGTAGCGCGCCGTCTGTCCGCAGGCGCACACCACCGTCGGGCCGCAGGAGTCGGTGACGTCCGCGTTCAGTTGGTGCTCTACCTCCCCCGCGGCGGCGTCGAGCACCCCGCGGCGGACGGCTTGTTCGAAGGCCTCGAAGTCCTGCCCGGACGCCCCCGGTCCGACGAGTTCGGCGATCCCGGTGGCAATCTTGAGGTTGATCCCGGCCGCGAACGCTTCCGCCGGGCCCCCTTTTTTTCCGCCGCGGCGGGGGGCGGCGGCGGAGCGGCGGGGCGCGGGCGCCCGGCCGCCAGCCGGGCTTCACTCAGCGCATCGCTGACCTCGATCAACGCTTTCGACAACTCCCGGAAGCGCCGGTACTCCGCGTTCTGCGCCTGGACTTCCGCACCCGCGTCCGCCGGAATCAGCCGCGTCACCGTCTTGCCGTCCTGCTTGCGCGTCAGCGACAGGACCGGGCCGCGTCCCGAGGCCCCCCGGTCGGCGCAACCACAGGATGCCTTGCCGCAGCGGCGGCACCGCTCCGTCAGCGTCCCTGAACGCATCTCGCCGACCGCGGCCAACTGACTCCGAAGGTGGGCGTGGCGCCGCTCCAGGGCGGCAATCTGCGCATCGGACATGATCGGGCTCCTCCAGGCTCAAAACAGCCTCCATACTGATAGCATCGGTCGATCACGCCTTGCTCTACACCCCCTCAACGACATTCCCTAACAAACCCTCATGAGGGGCGTGCCCCTCACCCCGACCGCATGAAACGCGGGCGGTTTCTGTCCACGGAGCCGTTGGACCTCCAGCCGGCGGCGGCGGATTGTGCCATCCTCCTCAAGGGGCGGAAGCGGAACAGTCGTCGCAGCATTTTTCGGTGGAGGGAATCATCCCGTCCCCGTTAACAAACTGACGCCGCGCGCCCGGCATCGAGCCCCGAATCGTACCCGGCCCGGCGGGCCGTGGACGAGCAGCAAATCGAACCCCGCCGCTGAGGCGGGTGTTTCCTGCACCGGGCGCGCCCTCCCGCTTCCGCCTCCCAGGAGGATACCTGATGAACAGCGACACGGTTGATGCCGACACGTTGCGCATCGACGACATGCACGTGGCGCACCCGCGGGCGGCCGGACTCGACGTGCACAAGATGCACGTCACCGCCGCGGTGCGCCTCTGCGAGGCCGGCGGCGGGCCGGCCCGTACCGCCGTGCGGGAGTTCAGCGCGCTGCCGGACGGTCTGCGGACCCGGCCCTATACCGACCCCGGCATCGACTACCGACGGCTCCTCGTCGAGCGCAACGCACCGCGTTGGCTCCGCATGCTCGGGCAGTACGGCTTCATCAACGAGGTGCAGGCAGCCGCCCGCCCCTGAACACGGCGCCCCCGGACCCAGGGCGCCGTGTCGGGCCATAGATCGGGGCTGCCCCGCACCGCCCACGAAATCCGGGAACCTCACGTCTCCGGTCTGAAGGCCGCTCGATCACCGATCCGCGGTCACGCCCGTCGTGTGCCCGGGCCATGGGAGCGTTTCACAGCAACGTCCCTGCGGGCGCTTGGCCGCCCCACCCCGCGAGATGAAAGCGTAGCATGGCCCGGGGCGGTTGCCGTGTGCCATGCTGGAGGAAGGGCGCGGCGGTGTAGGCCGCAGCTATTTCGGCGGTCCCTTTGGGGTATCCCGCACAGCAACGTGGCCGGAACCGTCGGTGCGCACCCCGCAGTGTGTCCGGCAGCCTGCCGCTGCCGAGGCCGAGGAGGAAAACGTCCCGGGTCCCCGGCGGCCCGAGGAGTCTCCCGGCGGTTCCCCGCCGCTCCCGTTGTCGTGGCCGCGTCTCCGGCAGAGGCGCCGCGGCCCGGAGGAACCGGCAACGCAGGAGGGACCATGGAACAGAAGCAGAAGGACGGGCGGAGCCTGCCGCCACCGACACCGGACCCGCGCCATCCCGAGGCGGTGCTCGACACGGCGCCGCGGGTGGCGGGCATCGACGTACACAAGATGAGCCTGACCGCCACGGCGCTGGTCGAGGACGGCGGCGGGCGCGTGTCTTTGGAGACGCGGCAGTACCGCACCTACGGCGCGGAGCTGGACCTGCTGGTCGGCTGGCTGGCCGGCCTGGACTTGACACGGGTGGTGATGGAGAGCACGGGTGTGTTCTGGAAGTCGGTGCAGCGGGCGCTGGCCGAGGCCGGTGTGGACGTGTGGGTTGTCAACGCACGGCACGTCAAGCGCGTGCCCGGCCGCAAGACGGACGTCTCCGACAGCCAATGGCTGGCGACGCTGGCCCGCTACGGACTGGTCAGCCCGAGTTTCGTGGCGCCGCCGCAGTTGGAGGAGCTGCGGCGTATGACGCGCCTGCACGCGCGCACGCGGCGGGTGGCGTCGACGCTGCGCAACATGATGCACCGCGTGCCGGACGAGGGCGGCCTGCGCATCGGCGGCATTCTGACGGACCTGTTCGGCCTCTCGGGCCGCCATCTGCTGGACGGCCTGGTCGAGGGCCGGGACCCGGAAGAGATGGTGCAGAACGTCAAGGGCAACGCCCGCAAGAAGATCCCTGCGCTGCTGGATGCTCTCGGGCGGGGGATGGACGACGGCGTCAAGCCGCTGGTGGTCTTGTTGCGCAACATGCTGGGCACGGTCGAGCGCTCGTTGGAGGACATGGAGCGGCGCATTTTCGACGCGGTCCGGCGGGATTACGAACTGCCCTGGACGCTGCTGCAGACGCTGCCGGGGACGGGACCGCTGGCGGCGGCCGCCCTGCTGGCGGAAGTCGGCGACGACATGGACGCCTTCGGCACGGCCCGGCGGCTGGCGAGTTGGGCGGGCATGTGCCCGGGCAACCACGAATCGGCCGGCAAGAGCAAGGGCGGGAGGCGGCGCAAGGGCAATGTGTACCTGCGGCGCATCCTGTGTGAGATCGCGCACGCGGCGGCTCGCACCCGCAACACGCAGTTCGGGCCGTACAAGCAGCGGCTCGCGAAAGGGCGCGGCTCGGGACGGGCGGTCGTGGCGACGGGGCACAAGATCCTGCGCATCGTGTTCGCGATGCTCCGCGACGGCAAGCCGTACCGCGATCCGCAGATCGACTACGAGGCGCAGACCGCGAACAAGAACAAGGCACGCTGGTTGAGGATGCTGCGCAAGGCGAACCTGCTGCAGGAGGTGGCGAAGGCGGCCGCCGAGCAGTTGCGCCGCGCGCCGGCAGTGACCGGCGTGACCGGCGCCGGGCCGCCGGCAACGCTGGGCGGCGCACCCGCACCGGTCACTGCTTGACTCGGCGACGGCCGGCGCCTGCACGGAAGAAGCGCGGGCGAAGGGGAAGCACGCGTACCGGGCGCGCCGGGCGCCGTCCTCTCAGCTTCCACTCGGACACCGCCGGCCTGACGAAAGAGCCGTCGGGGCGGGAAAGGTGAAGTGCGTCTATGCCTCGCGGGGCTTTCGGAGGAAATCTGACGTGCACCCCGAGAACCCGCGCGCCTTGACTGGCCGACCCTGATTGCGGAGAATGTCCTGTCCGGGGGGGCTGAAATGAAGATCCACGAGCGCCTGACCGGCGGCGAACCGCTCGAGGGCGGCTCTGACCGCGGCTTCGGCATCGTCTTCGCCCTCGTGTTCGCCGCCGTCGGTCTGTTCCCGCTGCTCGACGGCGGGCCGCCCCGCGGCTGGGCGTTCGGCGTCACGGGAGCCGTCCTCGCGGCGGCGTTCGTCAAGCCGGCGTTGCTGACGCCGTTCAATCGGGTCTGGTTCAAGTTCGGCCTGCTGCTCCAGCGCGTGGTCAACCCGCTCGTCATGGCGGTGATCTACTTTGCCGTGGTCACTCCGACCGGTCTCGTCATGCGCGCCCTGGGCAAGGATCCGTTGCGCCTGCGGTACGACCCGGATGCGGAGAGCTACTGGATCCACCGCGACCCGCCGGGCCCGGAGCGCGAATCGATGAAGAACCAGTTCTGAACGTTCTGAGCCGCGCGGAGAGATTTCCAATGTCCTTTCTCTGTGAACTGTGGGTCTTCATGCGGGTGCGCAAGAAGTACTGGCTGTTTCCGGTCATCGTCATGATGCTGGTGCTGGGCGGGCTGATCGTGCTGGGCCAGAGCAGCGCGGTCGCGCCGATGATCTACACGATCTTCTGAGCCGTGCGCATCCTCGGCCTCTCGGCCTTCTATCACGACAGCGCCGCGGCCCTGGTGGCGGGCGGGCGGATCGTCGCCGCCGCGCAGGAGGAGCGTTTCACGCGCAAGCGGCACGATTCGGACTATCCGGCCAACGCCGTCGCCTGCTGCCTGGAGCAGGCCGGCATCACCCTTGACGAGGTCGACCGGGTCGCGTTCTACGACAAGCCGTTTCTCAAGTTCGAGCGGCTGCTCGAGACCTGTGTCGCGTTCGCGCCGCGCGGCTTCCGTTCCTTCCGCATGGCGGTCCCGATCTGGATCAAGGAGAAGCTGTTTCAGAAGAGCCTGCTGCGCCGGAAGCTGCGGGCGCTCGCCCCGAATGTGGACTGGGAGGCCAAACTGCTGTTCGCCGAGCACCATCAGTCGCACGCGGCGAGCGCGTTCTATCCGTCACCTTTCCGCGAGGCGGTGGTGCTGACCATGGACGGGGTCGGCGAGTGGGCCACCACCTCGGTGGCCGTCGGCCGCGGCAGCGACCTGGAGATGACGCGGGAGATCCACTTCCCGCATTCCCTGGGGCTGCTCTACTCGGCCTTCACCTACTACACCGGCTTCAGGGTGAACTCCGGCGAGTACAAGGTGATGGGCCTCGCGCCCTACGGCGAACCGAAGCACCTCCGGACCATTCTCGATCACCTGATTGACCTGAAACCGGACGGCACTTTCCGTCTGAATCTCGACTACTTCGCCTACTGCACCGGGCTGACGATGACGAACGGCCGGTTCGACGCGCTGTTCGGCGGCCCGCCGCGCGAGCCGGACGAGCCGCTGACGCAGCGGCACATGGACCTGGCCGCCTCGGTGCAGGCGGTGATCGAGGAAGCGGTGCTGCGGCTGACCCGCTCGCTGCGGGTGGAAACCGGCATCCCCCATCTTTGTCTCGCCGGCGGCGTCGCGCTGAACTGCGTGGCCAACGGCAAGGTATTGCGCGACGGCCGGTTCGACGACCTCTGGGTCCAACCTGCGGCCGGCGACGCCGGAGGGGCGCTCGGCGCCGCGCTGACGGCGAGTCATCGCCTGTGCGGCGAACCGCGTCCCTCCGTATCCGCCGGCCGCGCCGGAGCAGGCGGTCCTCCCTGTCATTCCCGCCAAATGGAGCACGAAAGCCGGAAGGATCCCTCCGTGCCGTCTGCCGCCGGCGGAACGGACGCCATGCGCGGCGCCTTGCTCGGTCCCGCCTTCGGCTCCGACGAGATTCGCGCCGCGCTCGATGCGGCAGGCGCGCGCTATGAGACGCTCGCGGACGACGCGTTGATCGAAGCCGCGGTGGAGGCGCTGGCCGCGGGCGAAGCGGTCGGCTGGTTCCAGGGCCGGATGGAGTTCGGCCCGCGCTCACTCGGCAACCGGTCCATCCTGGGAGACGCCCGTTCGCCCACCATGCAGAAGACGCTCAACCTCAAGGTCAAGCACCGCGAGTCGTTTCGGCCGTTCGCGCCGAGCGTGCTGCTCGAAGATGTCGCGGACTGGTTCGAACTGGACCGCGACAGTCCCTACATGCTGCTGGTGGCGGAAGTCAGCACCGAGCGGCGCAAGCCGGCAGCCGAATCGCAGGATGCGCTGTTCGGCATCGACCGGTTGCGCCTGCCGCGCTCGGACATTCCCGCGGTGACCCATGTGGACTGTTCCGCCCGCGTGCAGACCGTTGACCGCGAAACCAACCCCCGCTACCACGCGCTGCTGGAAGCCTTCAAGGCCGAAACAGGTTGCCCGGTCCTCGTGAACACCAGCTTCAATGTGCGCGGCGAGCCCATCGTCTGTACCCCGTCCGACGCCTTCCGCTGCTTCATGGGCACGGACCTCGACTGCCTCGCCATCGGCAACTGCTTCCTGCGCAAGACGGAGCAGGACCCGTCGCTCAAGCGCGAGTTCACGGACTCGTTCGAGCCGGATTGACAGACAAGAGGCACGACTTGGACAGGAATAAATCCTGGCCAGCCATGTTTCCGGAGAAGGTGAGAAACCATGACGCGCCGCGTAAAGCCACCCAATACCCCCCCCCAACAATCCGTCGTGCGCTGCGCTTGGTCGGCTGGAACGCGCTGTTTCTCACCATGGGTCTGGCGCTGATCGCGGTTGCCGGGGAGGCGTATCTTCGGCTGACGGTGCCCTTCGTGGATAACAGCATTCCCTCGCACTTCGTCCCCGAGGTCGGGCGGATACGGAAACCCACCGCAGAAATCCGTCATACGAACGGGCTTGATTTCTGGACCATCTCTCGCACGAACAGTCTGGGGTTTCTCGACCGCGAACCTCCGAGCTCCGAGCGCGCCGCCGCGAGCTGCCACATCGCCATGATCGGTGATTCCTATGTGGAGGCACTCCAGGTTCCCATCGCCGACAAGTTTCAAGTTCGGCTGGAAGAGCTCGCCGCCGAGGAACTCCGACATCTGGACATCACGACCTCGGCGTTCGGGATCACCCGCACCGGCCAAGTCAACCAACTGGCGTACTACGACGAATTCTCCCGGCATCTGCGGCCCGCCTTGGTGGTGCTCGTCTTCGTCTCCAACGACTTCATGAACAATGCGCCAATCCTAGACGGGTTGAACCGAGGCATGGATCCGGACCGACTCCCCGAGGTTTCTGCGACGCGAGGCGCGGATGGGACCATCACGCTGCAACCGCCCCATCCCCATTCACCGGAGTCCCGATTGGCCGTCCCATCCCGGCACCCGCGCGTCACGGACCGCCTGACTGCCATGTCTGCCTTCGTGAAGTGGCTGGATGCCAAGAGGCGCGCTTATTTCCCGGACGACACCGATCCCGAACTGATCGCCCAGGTGGCGCTGCTGAGCCGGCGCTCCCCCCGCTACGCCGCGCTGCTCGATGGCTGGCGGCCAACGACGCGAGGCTTCAATGTTCAGTTCCGGATCACACGGGATCTGCCTGCCGTGTACGAGGACGCACTGGACTTCACGGGCTTCGCGCTGGATCAGTTCAGGGAACGCGCGGACCGCGACGGCGCCGCATTGGTCATCCTGTCCACGCCCCTCATGGGCACCCGAGGCGACCTCGCTTTCGACCGCCTGACCGCTCTGGCCGAACCGCGGGGCATCCCCGTCATCGACTACAACAACTATGTACTCCGCCAGGGCGCCGAGCCCAGGGATGCGAGATGGGAGCACGACTCCCACTGGAACACCGCCGGTCACCGGTGGGCAGCGGAAGCCCTGCTTGAGTACCTGAAGGCGAACCAGGAGATATGCACGAGGCGAAAGAGCCCGACCTCACCCCCGCCACTTCCTTCCTGGCTGACGGACTATGAGCCCATCGCGTCCGGCGAACCGATGGCCCGCTCGGTCTTCGACATCTATCTTCACGAGAATACGGTGAGCTACCTCAAGTCGCCGTGCAGCGCGGCGGATGCGCAGGCGCAGTTCTTTTTGCACATCGTCCCGGAAGCTGTCAAAGACCTGCCGGCCGGCCGCCGGTGGTACGGCTACGACAATCTGGATTTCCACTACGGGGGATCCGCCGCTCTGGCCTTTAGCGGCAGGTGCATTGTGGAGCGCCCGCTCCCCGACTATCCCATCGCCCGCATCAGAACCGGGCAGTTCACGCCGGACGATGGTCGGATCTGGGAGGCCGAGTTCTCCGTTGCGCCACGACCAGACTAGCTAGCTAGCTAGTAGGCATGGTTCGACGTTTCATGAACAAGCGTGCAAAGGGAGAGAGACACCATGGTTAGCACCAAGACCGGGCGTGAGGCCGCTCCGGAAGGAGTCTCGATAGTATGGGTTGGTGTCTTTGGCTACCTCTTTCTGTGTCTGAACGTACTTTTCTTTAGCTCTCTCCTCGCTGCCGCTCCATTGATGTTCCAGGCGCTGAGCAGGGAAGACTATTGGGTGGAGAGCCTCACCGCAGTCTGGTCTCTCCTGACAGGCCTCGTGCTGTTCGTCACGGCCCTGGTGGAGCGGAGCTTCTTCCGGCGCTGCGGTCTATATCCTCGGCGGGATGGCGATGGTGTTTGTGGCCGGCGAAGAAATCAATTGGGGGCAGCGCATATTCGGGTTGGGGGCAGCGCATATTCGGGTTGGCGACGCCCGACTTCTTGATGCACTTGAACGAGTCGAAAGAATTCAATGTCCACAATATCAACAATGCTATGTTTGACATTATCTACTTGAATGGCACGCTGGTCCTGTGCAAGGTTGAAAGGCAACAAGCATGACTCGGACGGGAATGAAAATCCGCCGCGCGCTGCGTCTGGCCGGCTGGAACGCGCTGTTTCTCGCGGCGGGCCTGGCGCTGATCGGAGTCGTCGGTGAGACGTACTTCCGGCTGCGGGCGCCCTTCTTGGAGAGCGACACTCCCTACACCTGGTTTCCAACTGTCGGGTGGCTGCACACACCCAACGCGGAGGTGCGCCATACGAACGGCCTTGATTTCTGGACCGAGTCACGAGCCAACGGCCTGGGCTTCGTGGACCGCGAACCCTCGGGCATCGAGCGGGCCGCGGCAGGCTGCCACATCGCCATGATCGGCGATTCTTTTGTGGCCGCGCTTGAGGTTCCCATCGCCGACAAGTTCCACGTTCGGCTGGAGGAACTCGCCGCCGGGGAACTGCGCCATCTGGACATTACGACCTCGGCGTTTGGGATCTCCGGCACCGGCCAAGTCAACCAACTGGCGTACTACGACGAATTCGCACGGCATCTGCGACCTGCTCTGATAGTGCTCGTCTTCGTCTCCAACGACTTCATGAACAATGCGCCCATCCTGGATGGGTTGCACCGGGGAAGGGATCCGGACCGACTCGAGTATGTCTCCGCGACACGAGGCGCGGATGGAACCATCACGCTGCGACCGCCCCATCCTCCTTCTCCGGAGTCCCGGTTGGTCACCATGGCCTCGACTTCTCCGCCGTGGTATTCGCGCGGCACGGACCGCCTGACCGGCATATCCCCCCTCGCGAACTGGCTGGATGCCAAGAGGCGCGCTTCTTCCTCGGACGACACCGATCCCGAACTGGTCGCCCAAGTGGCGCTGCTGAGCCGGCGCTCCCCCGGCTACGCCGCGCTGCTCGACGGGTGGCGGCCAACGACGCGGGAAGGCATGGATGATCCGTTCGTGGACGCACAAGATATGCCGCCCGTCTACGAGGACGCCCTGGACTTCACGGGTTTCGCGCTGGACCGATTCAGGGAACGCGCGGACCGCGACGGCACCGCGTTGGTCATTCTGTCCACGCGCACCTTCGACCGCCTGACCGCTCTGGCCGAACCGCGAGGCATTCCCGTCATCGACCAGTACGACTACATACTCCGCCAGGGCGCCGAGCCGAGGGATGCGAGATGGGAGCACGACGGCCACTGGAACATCGCCGGTCACCGGTGGGCAGCGGAAGCCCTGCTTGAGTACCTGAAGGCAAACCAGGAGATATGCACGAGGCGAAAGAGCCCGACCTCGCCCCCGCCACTTCCTTCCTGGCTGACGGACTACGAGTCCATCGCGTCCGGCGAACCGGCGGCCCGCTCCGACTTCGACATCTATCTTCGTGAGAACACGGTGTCCTACCTCAAGTCGCCGTGCAGCGCGGCGGATGTGCAGGCGGAGTTTTTCCTGCATGTCGTCCCGGAAGACCTGGAGGACCTGCCTGCCGACCGCCGGCAGTACGGCTTCGGCGGTGCGAACTTCCGCTACGGGGAATACGCCGCCCTGGTCTTTGGCGGCCGGTGCATTATGGAGCATCCGCTCCCCGACTATCCCATCGCCCGCATCCGGACCGGGCAGTTCACCCCCGAGGGTGACCAGATCTGGATAGTGGAAGGCAAACCGTCTTGGCTGACGGACTACGAGTCCATCGCGTCCGGCGAGCCGGCGGCCCGCTCCGTCTTCGACGTCTATATCGGCGATATCGGCGAGAACACGGTGGCCTACCTCAAGTCGCCGTGCAGCGCGGCGGATGTGCAAGCGGAGTTTTTCCTGCACGTGGTCCCGGAAGACCTGGAGGACCTGCCGGCCGACCGCCGGCAGTACGGCTTCGGCGGTGCGAACTTCCGCTACGGGGAATACGCCGCCCTGCCCTTTGGCGGCCGGTGCATTATGGAGTATCCGCTCCCCGACTATCCCATCGCCCGCATCCGGACCGGGCAGTTCACCCCCGAAGGCGACCAGATCTGGGTGGCCGAGTTCCCCGTCGGCGCGGTGGAAGGCGAACCGCCGCCGTCTACTGCTGTCCGATAGTTCTCCGGAAACCCGGACCATACATGGAGACTATCTGTGTCAAGCGACAACATGCGTGCGAGCACCATGACGCGCAGCGCAGCGCCCCCCTCGACAACGGTCGGGAGCACGGCTGGAGCTCCTGCTGGCGGCAATCTCACGGACGTCATTCAGCGGCCTGAAACCGCCGGGCGGCAGGCATGACTCGGGCGGGAATGAAAATCCGCCGCGCGCTACGCCTGCTCGGCTGGAACGTGCTGTTTCTCGTGGCGGGCCTGGCGCTGATTGGAGTCGTCGGCGAGACGTACTTCCGGCTGCGGGCGCCCTTCTTGGAGAGCGGCGCTCCCTACGCTTGGTCTCCAACTGTCGGGCACATATCCACCCCCAACACGGAGGTGCGTTGGACGAACAGGCTTGATTTCTGGACGGAATCACGAACCAACAGCTTGGGATTCCTGGACCGCGGACCCATCGGCCTCGAGCGCGCCGCGGCAAGCTGCCACATCGCCATGATCGGCGATTCCTATGTGGAGGCGCGCCACGTTCCCATCGCCGACAAATTTCAAGTTCGGCTGGAGGAACTCGCCGCCGAGGAACTTCGCCATCTGGACATCACGACCTCGGCGTTCGGGATCATGGACACCGGCCAGGTCAACCAACTGGCGTACTACGACGAATTCGCACGGACGCTCCGGCCCGCCCTGTTGGTGCTCGTCTTCGTCGACAACGACTTCGTGAACAATGCGCCCATTCTGGACGGTTTGAACCGGGGCGTGGATCCGGACCGACTCACCAAGGTTTCCGCGACGCGGGGCGCGGACGGGACCATCACGCTGCGACCGCCCCATCCCCCTTCTCCGGAGTCCCGATTGTCCACCATGGCTTCGACTTCTCCACCGTGGTATTCGCGCGTCACGGACCGCCTGATGGACATGTCTCTCCTCTCGAGGTGGCTGTATCTCAAGAAGCGCGCTTGGTTCCCGGCCGACACCGATCCCGAACTGATCGCCTGGGTGGCGCTGCTGAGCCGGCACTCCCCCCGCTACGCCGCGCTGTTCGATGGATGGCGGCCAACGACATGGGGAGGCATCAACGATCCGTTCCTGTTTGCACAGGACATGCCCGCCATCTACGAGGACGCCCTGGACTTCACGGCCTTCGCGCTGGACCAGTTCAGGGAACGCGCGGACCGCGACGGCGCCGCATTGGTCATCCTGTCCACTCACTACATCGGCACCCGAGGCGACCTCGGATTCGACCGCCTGACCGCTCTGGCCGAACCGCGGGGCATTCCCGTCATTGACTACAACGACTATGTACTCCGCCAGGGCGCCGAGCCCAGGAGGGATGCGAGATGGAAGCACGACCCCCACTGGAACACCGCCGGTCACCGGTGGGCAGCGGAAGCCCTGCTCGAGTACCTGAAGGCGAACCAGGAGATATGCACGAGGCGAAAGAGCCCGACCTCACCCCCTCCACTTCCTTCCTGGCTGACGGACTATGAGTCCATCGCGTCCGGCGAACCGATGGCCCGCTCGGTCTTCGACATCTATCTTCGTGAGAACACGGTGTCCTACCTCAAGTCGCCGTGCAGCGCGGCGGATGTGCGAGCGGAGTTTTTCCTGCATGTCATCCCGGAAGACCTGGAGGACCTGCCGGCCGACCGCCGGCAGTACGGCTTCGGCGGTGCGAACTTCCTCTACGGGAACACCGCTGCCTTGGCCTTTGGCGGCCGATGCATTATGGAGCATCCGCTCCCCGACTATCCCATCGCCCGCATCCGGACCGGGCAGTTCACCCCCGAAGGCGACCAGATCTGGATGGCCGAGTTCCCCGTCGGCGCGGTGGAAGGCGAACCGCCGCCGTCTACTGCTGTCCGATAGTTCTCCGGAAACCCGGACCATACATGGAGACACTTCTGTGTCAAGCGACAACATGCGTGCGAGCACCATGACGCGCGGCGTAGCGGCCCCCCCCGGCAACGGGTCTCGAGAGCACGGTCGGTGTCTATGGTTACCTCTGTCTGTATCTGAAAGTGCTTTTCTTCATCGCTCTCTGCGCTGCCGCCCCGCGGACATTCCAGGCGCTGGGCAGGGAAGACTACTGGGTGGAGTATCTCACCGCGGCATGGTTTCTCCTGGCGGGTCTCGTGCTGTTCGTCACGGCCCTGGCGGAGCGGCGCTTCCGACGCTGCGCCTATATTCTCGGCGGCATGGCGCTGATGTTCGTCGCCGGCGAGGAAATCAGTTGGGGGCAGCGTATCTTCGGGTTTGCGACGCCCGATTTACTGATGCGCTTGAATGATCAGGGAGAATTAAATATCCACAATATCGCCAATGGCTTGTTCGACATTATCTACCTGAATGGTGCGCTGATCCTGTGCATGGTGACCAGCGCGGCTTTCTTTTGCCGGAAGGACGGGCTCTTCGGGATTCCGTTGCCTTCAATTCCGCTGATGCTGGGCTTTCTGATGACGCTTCCTATGACACGGGAATAAATCGCGAGATCGGAATATTCTCGGGCGTCGGGTTCGGGGAATTCATTACGGGCCTCAGAAGATCCTTCGGACTCATTCTGGTCGAGGAGAAGGGACTGCTGCTGCTCTTTTTCATCTTCACCCTGCTTTCGGGGCAGGTCAGGTTGGCCATTGCTTCCGCTGCGACTCTGGCGCTCGTTCTGGCTCTCACGTACGTGAACTTCCATAGCGACGTCAGTACGGGAAGCCTGTATGAGGTGCGCGAGTATCTGTTCGGCGTCGGCTGTCTTTTCTATTGTTTGGAGCTCTTGCTGGCTCAGGAACGGTTAGCGGCAATCTCACGGACGTCAATTCAGCGGCCGAGTGGACCGGTCAACCACGATGTCTAACGCGAAAACGCACGACGTAAAGCCGCATCCATCCGTTGCCCCGCACATCCGCCCTGCTCCCGGGCGAATCCGCCGCGCGCTGGGTCTGGCCGGCTGGAACGCGCTGATTCTCGTGGCCGGCTTGGCGCTGATTGGAGTCGTCGGTGAGACGTACTTCCGGCTGCGGGTACCCTTCGTGGAGAGCGACGCTCCCTACGCCTGGTCTCCAGCCGTCGGGAGCATATTCACACCCAACGCGGAGGTGCGTTGGACGAACAAGCTTGATTTCTGGACCATCTCCCGCACGAACAGCCTGGGGTTTCTAGACCGCGAATCCATCGGCATCGAGCGGGCCGCGGCAAGCTGCCACATCGCCATGATCGGCGATTCCTATGTGGAGGCGCTCCAGGTCCCCATTGCCGACAAATTTCACGTTCGGCTGGAGGAACTCGCCGCCGAGGAACTGCGCCATCTGGACGTCAAGACCTCGGCGTTCGGGATCTCCGGCACCGGCCAAGTCAACCAACTGGCGTACTACGACGAATTCACGCGGTATCTGCGACCCGCTTTGTTGGTGCTCGTCTTCGTTGCCAACGACTTCATGAACAATGCGCCCATCCTGGATGGGTTGCGCCGGGGAATGGATCCAGACCGACTCAAGTATGTCTCCGCGACACGAGGCACGGATGGCGCGGATGGGAGCATTACGCTGCGACCGCCCTTTCCCGGGGAGTCCCGATTTGCGGCGACGCCTTCTCCACCGTGGTATAGGCGCACCGCGGACCACCTGACCGGCATGTCTGCCTTCGCGAACTGGCTGAATACCAAGAGGCGCGCTTCTTCGTCGGACGACGCCGACCCCGAACTGATCGCCCAGGTGGCGCTGCTCAGCCGGCGCTCCCCGAGCTACGCCGCGCTGCTTGACGGGTGGCGGCCAACGACGCGGGGAAGCATCGGTCGTCCGTTCACGCACACACAGGATTTGCCGCCCGTCTACGAGGACGCGCTGGACTTCACAGCCTTCGCGCTGGACCAGTTCAGGGAACGCGCGGAGCGCGACGGCGCCGCGGTGGTCATTCTGTCCTCACACACCATGGGCACCCGAGGCGACCTCGCATTCGACCGCATGACCGCTCTGGCCGAATCGCGGGGCATCCCCGTCATCGACCAGTACGACTACATACTCCGCCAGGGCGCCGGGCCGAGGGATGCGCAGTGGGCGCACGACGGCCACTGGAACGCCGCCAGCCATCAATGGGCGGCGGAAACGCTGCTTGAGTACCTGAAACAGAACCAGGAGATCTGCACGACGCGAAAGCGCCCGGCCTCGCCCCCACCACGTCCTTCCTGGCTGACGGACTACGAGTCCATCGCGTCCGGCGAACCGGTGGCCCACTCCGACTTCGACATCTATCTTCACGAGAATACGGTGAGCTACCTCAAGTCGCCGTGCAGCGCGGCGGATGCGCAGGCGCAGTTCTTTCTGCACATCGTCCCGGAAGACGTCGAAGACCTGCCGGCCGGCCGCCGGCGGTACGGCTACGACAATCTGGATTTCCACTACAGGGGATCCGCCGCTCTGGCCTTTAGCGGCAGGTGCATTGCGGAGCGCCCGCTCCCCGACTATCCCATCGCCCGCATCAGAACCGGGCAGTTCACGCCGGACGATGGCCGGATCTGGATGGCCGAGTTCCCCGTCGGCGCGGTGGAGGGCGAACAAGGCCGCTGATCTATTTATCGTGGAGGTGATGCCTCGCCCGAGACGGCCCCGCGCCCCCTCAGCAGACCCCGTAGAACGCCTTGTACCAATCCACGAAGCGCCGGACCCCGACTTCGACCGGGGTGTTCGGCCGGTAGCCGAAGTCCTTCGCCAGATCGCCGACGTCCGCGAGCGTGTCGGGCACGTCGCCGGGCTGCAAGGGCAGGAGGTTCTTCTCCGCCTTGCGGCCCAGGCACGCCTCCAGCACCCTGATGCAGCGCTCCAATTCGACGCCATCACCGTTGCCGACGTTGTAGATCCGGTGCGGCGCGGCGCTGGTGGCCGGGTCGGGCGCCTCCCCGCGCCAGCGCCCGTCCGGGGCCGCGGGCCGATCGATCACCCGGACGATGCCCTCGACGACGTCGTCGATGTAGGTGAAGTCCCGGCGGTGGCGTCCGCGGTTGAACACGTCGATGGGGCGGCCCGCCAGGATGTTGCGGGTGAACAAGAACAGCGCCATGTCGGGCCGGCCCCACGGCCCGTAGACGGTGAAGAAGCGCAGTCCGGTCGCAGGAAGCCCGTACAGGTGGCTGTAGCAATGCGCCATCATCTCGTTGGCCTTCTTGCTGGCGGCGTAGAGCGAAAGCGGGTGGTCGACGTGGTGGCGCTCGGAGAACGGCAGGGTCCGGTTGGCGCCGTACACGGCGCTGGTGGACGCGTAGACGAGGTGGCCGACACGATGGCGGCGGCAGCCTTCCAGGACGTTGACGAAGCCGGTGAGGTTGGTCTCGACGTAGGCGTGAGGGTTTTCCAGCGAGTGCGGGACGCCCGCCTGCGCGGCGAGGTTGACGACCGCTTCGGGCCGCTCGCGCGCGAAGATCGCCGCGACCGCCGCGCGGTCCGCGACGTCGGCGCGCACGTCATGGAAGCCGGGAAACGCCCGGGTCCGGTCGAGCCGCGCCTCCTTGAGGCGGACGTCGTAGTAGGGATCGAGATTGTCGACGCCGACGACCTCGTCGCCCCGTTCGAGCAGGCGCAACGCGAGCGCGGCGCCGATGAATCCGGCCGCGCCGGTAAGAAGAATCTTCATGGCAGCGGTCGAGCCCGGCGTCCTCAGCGTTCGCCATGGCTCGAATCCCGGCGGTGTCGGTATGTCTCATCGCCTGCAGGACATGCGTCGTCCGGACATGCGGCATCTCCAGACGCCGCCACCGAGCGCCCTCCGGCCGGGTGGACAACGGTATGCTACCGCTCCGTTCGGGTCATCCGCAACCGCGGCGGCCAGACCCGGCCCCGCGTCTCCGCCGCGGCCTGTCGTTTCCCGCCGGCGCACGTCAGAATTCGTCAGAACCGATGCGCCTGGTGATAAACTGAGTGCTTTCGGCGGCATACCCTTGAAGCCGCGCGGCACGAAGGAGAGTCCTGTTCCCACCCCATACACGGCGCTCCCGCCCGGAGACCTGCCGTCGGCGGCCGCGCGATCCGCGTTGACCGTTACATCTGCGGCCATCCGCCGGACGGACCACGGCCGGCGACGAAATCCATCGAACGCATGACATGTGCGGCATAGCCGGTTTCCTCGGAGGCGGGCGTTTCCCTCCAGAAGAAGCGTCGTCGATCGCACGCGGAATGGCGGACGCCGTTGCCCACCGTGGTCCCGACGACGCCGGGGTCTGGATCGACCGCGAGGCCGAGATCGCCTTGGCCTACCGGCGTCTGGCCGTCATCGATCCGTCGCCGGCCGGCCGCCAGCCGATGCGGTCCGCCTCCGGGCGGAGCGTCATCGTCTTCAATGGCGAGATCTACAACCACCTGGACCTCAGGCGGCGGATCGCGGCCCAGCGTCCGGACACCTCCTGGAGGGGACATTCCGATACGGAGACGCTGCTGGCCGCCATCGAGCATTGGGGGTTGGAGGAGGCGTTGCAGGCGGCCAACGGCATGTTCGCTTTCGCGTTCTGGGACCGAGAGGACAGGACGCTCTGCCTGGCGCGTGACCGTGTGGGCGAAAAGCCGCTCTATTACGGCCGGCAGAACGGCGTGCTCCTGTTCGGGTCCGAGCTGAAAGCGCTCGCGGCGCATCCCGCATTCGAGGGAGACGTCGACCGGGACGCGCTCACCCTGCTCCTGCGCCACGGCTACATTTCGTCCCCCTGGTCGATCTACAAGGGAGTGCGAAAGCTGCCGGCGGGCGCTTATGTCAAGGTGGCCGCCGGCGCTTCACGGCAGCCGCGTGCCGGCGAACTGCCGGAACCGCAGTGTTACTGGTCGTTGCGGGACATCGTGGCGGCAGGCCGGGCGCAGCCGTTCGAGGGCGCCCCCGAAGACGCGGTGGACGCCCTGCACGACGTGTTGCTCCGGGGAGTGCGCGGGCAGATGGCCGCGGATGTCCCGCTCGGCGCCTTCCTCTCCGGCGGAATCGACTCCTCGACCGTCGTCGCATTGATGCAGGCGCAATCCGGGCGGCCGGTGCGAACGTTCACCATCGGATTCGACGAATCGGAATACAACGAAGCGGAGCACGCCAAGGCGGTGGCCGGCCACCTCGGGACGGAACACACCGAACTGTACGTATCGGCGCGGGATTCTCTCGACGTCATTCCCCGCCTGCCTGACCTTTTCGACGAGCCTTTCGCCGACTCCTCGCAGATTCCGACCTTCTTGGTTGCCGGGATGGCCCGCCGGCACGTCACCGTCGCCCTGTCGGGAGACGGCGGCGACGAGCTGTTCGGGGGTTATGGGCACTACATCTCGACGCCTCGGCGCTGGCGCCTGCTGTCCCATGCGCCCGCGCCGCTGCGCCGATTCGGCGCGCGCGCGATCATGGCCGCTCAGGCGCAGGGAGCGGACAGCTTGCCGGCCCGTGTCCTTGGCCGGCTGCCAATGGACCGCGGGCGACGCCGGCTACAAGCCAAAGCGCACACCTTGGCGCAGTTGGCCAATTGCCGGACGCAGGAGGAACTCCATTGGCTCTCTCTTTCTCTCTGGCGGAATCCCTCCGCGGTCGTACGTGGAGCGTCCGAACCTGAAACCGCCCTGAACGAATCCGAGAACTGGCCCGGTGGGCTCGAATTCGCGGCCCGTTTGATGGCGGTCGACAGCCTGACCTACCTTCCGGATGACCTTCTCGTCAAGGTGGATAGGGCGGCGATGGGCGTGGGTCTCGAGACGCGTGCGCCATTCCTGGACCGTCACGTCATGGAGTTCGTCTGGCGGTTGCCGCTGTCTTTCAGGATCCGTAACGCTCGGAGCAAGTGGGTTTTGCGGCAGGTGCTCTACAAGTACGTACCGATGCGGCTCGTCGAACGGCCGAAGGCGGGATTCTCCATACCGCTCGCCTCGTGGCTGCGTGGTTCGCTCAGGGATTGGGCGGAGGCGTTACTGGACGCCGGACGGCTGCGGGCGGAGGGGTTCCTCGACCCGCGGCCAGTCCGCCGGAAGTGGCATGAATTCCTGAATGGGCATGAGCAATGCAAACAGCACCTCTGGAACGTTCTGATGTTTCAGGCGTGGCTGGACCGCCGTCGACGGAACTCCGGACCAGGCGTAACCGCGGCATGACCTTGGGAATGTTCGCCGACCCGTCCTTTCCGCTGCGGCGTTCGCAAGAGCGACTCGAATGCGCCGGCGCTCGATCCGGCTGCCACGACCGGCGGCGCGGCCTCCCGGCGCGCATTCCGCGCCGCGCTCGGCGGCGGGTAACATATTCAACCTGTATGCGCAGATTCAACACGGAAGGTCCCATCCGCCCCGAGGACCATTACCACGTTCCGCCGCTGGAACGGGTGGACCTCGACCAGATCCTGGACATGATCCGGCGCAAACGGTACTTCCTGCTGCACGCGCCCCGTCAGACCGGCAAGACCTCGGCTCTCCTGGCGCTTCGGGACCTGCTGAACCGCGGCGAACAAGGCGACTTCCGGTGCGAATATGTGAACGTCGAGGCCGCCCAGGCGCACCGCGAAGACTTGAGCGGCGCGATGCGCACCATTCTCGGCGCGCTGGCCGACCACGCCTTGCTGTCAGGCGACCGGTTCCTGGACGGGGTCTGGCTGGACATCCTGAGCAGTTTCGGCCCGGGCGGAGCGCTGGGCGCCGCATTGACGCGCTGGAGCCTGGCCGACCCCAAACCGCTGGTGCTGCTGGTTGACGAGATCGACTCGCTCGTCGGCGACACGCTGCTGTCCGTGCTCCGGCAGTTGCGCGCCGGCTACGAGCAGCGTCCCGGGGGCTTTCCGCAAAGCGTCGTGCTTTGCGGCGTGCGAGACCTTCAGGATTACCGCATCCGCTCCGGCTCGGGCGGGATGATCGCCGGCGGCAGCCCGTTCAACGTGGCCGCCAAGTCGTTGCGCCTCGCCGATTTCGCCGAAGCCGAGACGCGGAAACTGCTTGCGCAGCACACCGCCGAAACCGGGCAGGCGTTCACGCCGGAGGCGCTGAAGATGGTCTGGACCCAGACGCAGGGTCAGCCCTGGCTGGTCAACGCGCTGTGCGCCGACGCCTGCTTCGACAACGAGTCCGGCCGCGACCGCTCCCGCGCCGTTACCGCCGCCGACGTCCTCGACGCCCGCGAGCGGCTGATTCTGAGCCGGCGCACCCACCTCGACCAACTCGCCCACCAACTCGAGGAGGAACGGGTGCGGCGGGTCGTGGAACCCGTACTGAGCGGCGGCGACGAGCCCCGCTACCATCTTGGCGGCGCGCCTTGAGCTAGTAACGCTCCGGCGGCAGGTTGAGCGCGGCATCGAGCGGAGGCAGCCTGTCGTGACCGGGGCGCGCGTGGCGCAGCGAGGGTCACTATTGCTCCGAGACCGCGAGCCGCAGGTCCGTAACCAGACGATCATGCCATTTCGCGCTTCGGAAGTCCTCTCCCCGGCGTTCGGCTCCCTTGCAGAGCCGCCGGTACAGATCGGGATCGTCCAGCAACCGCTCGATGGCGGACCGCACCGCGTCGGCGGATCGGGGCTCCACGAGCAGCCCGTGCTCTTCGTGCCCGACGATCTCCGGAACGGCGCGCCACTTGGCGGCGATGACGGGCAGCCCGCACTGGAAAGCTTCGAGGATGACGCCGGGATGGCCCTCCCCGGAGTAATAGCTGGGGAACAGCAGCAAGTCGTGCTCGCTCAAAACCCGGGGTATGTCCCCCGGCTCCAGCACGCCGCCATAGGTCGCCCGGGGATGGGTCTCGAACAGGGACCAGTCCGTGTCGGACATGCCGGGTCCGAAGACGTGAAGGTGGCACCGCTCGGGCAGCTGGCGGCACGCATCAAGGGCCTCGGCCAGCCCCTTGTCCATGTGCAGCCGGGAGACGAAGATCAGCTTTCTGACCTCCTCACGCCTGATCCTGGCGGGCGCCTGGACGTTTCTCGTGCCGGGAAGCCAGCGAAAATTGGGCAGGTGGTCGAAGTCCCGGTACGCCTGCCACGTCTCGACGTACACCAGCGAACAGCGCATCCAGGCCCGGGCCGCCAGCCAGCGGGCCACGGCGCCGTATCCGTGAAACACCAGACTCAGGTCACCTCCGGAAAGCCTCAGCACCAGAGGCCGGCGCGTCATTCTGCAGATCGCCCAGACGGACGACGCGAGGACGAGCGCTGAACCGGGGGCGGTGACGAGGAACACGCCCTCGGAGCGTCGGATCTTCGTCACGACTCCCCGGATGACCCGCAAGAACCGCGCAAGGCGAGAGACATGAAATCTCCACCGGGAGATATTGGTCACATCGCCCGACGTGTCGAGGACCTCCAGCTCGAACCCCCGCTGACCCAGTTCACGAACCGCCTCGACGGCCTGCACCGTGTGCCCGCCGATCACGTTGGTGGCCGACGCCCCGGAGCCCAGCGGGGCGATGAGCAGGAGCTTCGTCATCTCGTCATCTTGATCAGCATTTGACGGCCGAACACGGATCGGCCGGCCGCCCACAAGAAACTCATGTCGCCGCGTCCCGGCAACCAGATCGGGAGCCACGCCATTCGCGTGGTCTTTTCGAACATGATCGCGAGGGCCAGGCAACGGCCGAGCATGCCGATGGTCATCGCCCAAGCGGCCGCCTCGACGCCGAGTCGCGGGTAGAGCAGAAAAATCGCGCCGAGATTGCCGCACAACCCGAGGCCAACCGCCCACGAGCAGACGTCCGGGCGGTTGACGCCCTTGAAGTGCGTCATGAAGATGCCCACGCCGGCATAGGCCAGAATCCCGGGCGCCATGATCCAGATCAGCGGGACCGCCGGCAGGAAAGCGTCCGAAAGCAGGAGCCGAATCAGCGGCGTGCTGATCGCCAGCAGGGCCAGGAGGGCGATGGCGGTCGCTCCGCAGCCGAGGCGCAGGCAGCGGGCCGACAGTTCGGGACTACGTCCGCTGGTGACACGCGGCAGCAGCGCGTTGCCGACCGCGCTGGAGATCACGGTGAGCCGAAGCATGATCGCGCTGGCGACGGCGAACAATCCGACATCGGCCTGGCCGGCGATCAACCCGAGCACGAGAATGCCGACGTGCTGTTCAGCCGCGTCCCCGATTCGCGCGACATGATATCTCAAACCGTAGCCGAGAATGCCGGTGACGGCCGAGCGGGACGGCATCTCCGGGACCAGCCCGCCATGCCGCCGCAGGTCCCGGAGGCAGGCGGCGATCAGGACAAGATGACCGCCGGCGAACGCCAGGAGGGCGCCGTCGACCCCGAGGCCCCCGCGCCACACGAGAACCAGGATCGCGAGGACGTGCGCCCACGCCTGCAACAGCAGGAAGATCGCAAGCCGGCCGAAGCGCCTGAGCGCGGCGAGTTGATGCTGGACCGCGAACGAGAACGCCGTCAGCGGAATCAGTGCGAGCGCCAAGTGAAACGAGCGCATCTCCGCCTTCTGGAAGAAGGCGGTGCCGCTGTGGATCATCGGGATCGCCAACGCGATCGCCAATCCACCGCCGACGAGACAGATCGTCAGCGCGGAGGACACGCCCTGCGACACGCTTGCCTGTCCCGCCAAGACGGAATACTGCGCGCCCGACTGGGCGCCGGGCGTGAAGAGCATCCCCAGCAGCGTGCCGAACGCGAGGCAGACGGCATAGCTGCCCCGGCCTTCGGGCAGCAGCAGCCAAGCGAGCAGCCCCTGGATGAGGACAGCGGGGGCGACGAGACCGATGCGGGCGGCGAACAACATGGCGAGGTCCTGGCCGCCGGTCGTGCCCGGACCGCGCAGCGCATCGTCGGCGCCTGGCCTTGATGGCGCGGCCCCCCGATCGCCGTGACTGGATCCGCCCATCTGTCAATGGGAAGGGACGACGGTCTCGGTCGCACCGGTCGAACCGGCCGGCGTCGGGGTAAAGAAACCGATTCCCCAGCTCAGGTGCATGGTTGCGAGGACCAGCGGGAGCAGGATCCCGGCGGACGAACGGCGACGGACGCCGACCGCCAGAGAGCCGACGGCCAGGGTGAGGACGTACATGAGCGGCACTGCCGCCGCCCAGGAGACGCCGGCCCCGGCCAGGACCGGCCAAGCGGCCAACCCCAGCAGCAACAGCGGGCTGGCGAGATGCCGGGGCAGCAGGGAGGCCGGATGCCGCCGCGCCACGACCCGCTTCCATCGGCCGTAATTGAAATACTGCCAAGCGAGATCCCGCAACGTGCCGCGGGGCTGGTAGGTGGCCACGAGTTCGGGATCGAACCACACCGTTTCCCCGCGCACCCGCAGCCGCCAGTTGAGTTCGTAGTCCTGATTTCGAACGAAGGCAGGGTCGACGCCGCCCGCCGCCTCCAGCGCATCGCGCCGGAACGCGCCCAGGTAGACGGTGTCGACGGGCCCCTCGGGGCCGCCCAGCCGGTAGCGGGCGCCGCCGGCTCCCAGGGGGGTGGTCATCGCGACCGCCACCGCGCGCCCGAAGAACGTGGCGCCGACCGGCCGTTGCCGCCCGCCGACGTTGGCCGCCCCCGTCCTTCGCAACGTGCTCACGGCGCGGCGCACGTATCCGGGTGGGAACACCGTATGGGCGTCGCACCGCACGATGATCTCGCCGGTCGCCGCCCGGTGCGCCGCGCGCAACCCGAAGCCGGCGGTCTGTTCCTGATTGCGAATCAGTTTCACCGTCGGGTACCGCCGCCGGATCAGATCGGACGTGGCCGCGGTGTCGGATCCGTCGGCGACGATGACCTCTACCGAACCCTCGTAGTCTTGAGACAACACCGACTCTATCGCCGCCCCGATGGTCGCCTCGGCGTTCCGAACCGGTATGAGAACCGACACCGGCGGCAAGGCAGCGGCGACCGGACGAAAAGGCGCCCGGCGCGCCATCCGCCCCCTCGTGGTCCGCACCGGAGTCAAGAAACCGATGCCCCAGCTCAGGTGCATGGTTGCGAGGACCAGCGGGAGCAGGATCGCGGCGGACGAACGGCGACGGACGCCGACCGCCAGAGAACCGACCGCCAAGGTAAGGACGTACGCGAGCGGCACTACCGCCGCCCCGGAGACGCCGGCCAGGGCCAGGACCGGCGAGGCGGCCAATCCCAGCAGCAACAGCGGGCTGGCGAGATGCCGGGGCAGCAGGGAGGCCGGATGCCGCCGCGCCACGACCCGTTTCCATCGGCCGTAATTGAAATATTGCCAAGCGAGATCCGGCAACGTGCCGCGGGGCCGGTAGGTGGCCACGAGTTCGGGAGCGAACCACACCGTTTCCCCGCGCGCCCGCAGCCGCCAGTTGAGTTCGTAGTCCTCGGCGCCGCCAAGGGTAGGGTCGACGCCGCCCACCGACGCCAACGCATCGCGCCGGAACGCACCCAGGAAGACGGTGTCGACGGGCCCCTCGGGGCCGCCCAGCCGGTAGCGGGCGCCGCCGGCTCCCAGGGGGGTGGTCATCGCGACCGCCACCGCGCGCTCGAAGAACGTGGCGCCGACCGGCCGTTGCCGGCCGCCGACGTTGGCCGCCCCCGTCCTCTGCGACACGCTCACCGCAGTGGACAAGTATCCCGGTGGGAACACCGTATGGGCGTCGCACCGCACGATGAGCTCTCCGGTCGCCGCCCCGTACCCCGCGTGGATTCCGAACGTGATGACCTGTTCAGGATTGGAAACCAGTTTCACCGTCGGGTACCGCCGCCGGACCAGATCGGACGTGGCCGCGGTGTCGGATCCGTCGGCGACGACAACCTCTACCGAACCCTCGTAGTCCTGAGACAACACCGACTCTATCGCCGTCCCGATCGTCGCCTCGGCGTTCCGAACCGGAATAAGAACCGACACCGACGGCAAGGCGGTCGCAGTGGCCGGGGGCGGACCAGAACTCTCTTTCATGTCGCGTGACGCCAAGGGGTATCGAGCCGGCTGCCCCCAGGGAGCATCCGGTTTATCGTCAGTTGGGAGCATTCAGTTTAGCACCGGATGCACGGCCGGCTCGAATCTCTCTCCACAGCCGGATCGCGGCCGGGAAGTCGCGGTCCGCCAAGGCGGCCAACGCCAACGCCATCAGCGACTCGGGAGAGCGGTGGAGCGTGCAGGCGCGGCCGGCGCGGTGGCGGGCCTCCGCGGGGTCGCCGAGATCGAGCGCGGCGCGGGCCTGCCGCCGGCAGCGGGCGGCGGCCTGCTCGACCGCCAGCACCTGTCGAAGGTCGGTGCGGCAGCGGTGGCAGGACGGTCCGCCGGCATGCCGGGCGCCGCAGGTCGGACAGCTTTCCATGCCGGCTACTCGACGTAGAAGAGGATCTCGTCGAGGTTGCGCCTGAGCTCGGATGCCTGCCCGGCGCGCCCCTCCTTGAGGGCGCCCCGGAGATCCTCCATCAGGTTGATCATCTCTTCCCGGTCTTCGGCCGGCGCGGCGTCGAGCGCCCGTTCGGCCCGCGCCAGGGTCTCCTCGGCCCCGCGGACCACGTCCGGGGGGACGGCGGACGCCGGCGCCGGTTCCCCGCCGCGGCCGGCGGCGGCGTCCCCGGCTTCCCCCCCGCGGGCCCCGCCCCAGAGCGTCGAGACCCGTTCCCGGGCGGCGCCGAGAGCCTCGCCGGTGGAGCGCCCGATGGCGTTCTCGACGACGCCGCGGATCTCGCGGCCGGTCGCCCGTTCCCGGGCGCGCACATGCAGCAGACCGTCGAGGTCCAGACTGTAGGTGAAGAGCAGGCCCTGCCGGTGGGCGTCCCGCTGCTGGTTCAGACCGCTGAACAGGAAGGTGCCGATCTCCACGTTCTTCAGGGCGTCCGGGTCTTCCCCCTGATAGACCTTGACGTCCACGGCTTCCTGGTCCTCGAACATTGTGAAGAACACCTCGGTCCGGGTGGCCGGCAGCTTGCTGTTGCGCCGGATGAGGGGAAAGAACTGGTGGGCGTACGGCATGCCGTAGAGCTCGCCGGCGGCGCTGGTGCCGAAGGTGTAGGGCGTGATGTCGACCAGCACCGCCTGCATGTCCCGCCCCATCTCGATACCGGCCTGCACGCCCGCCCCCAGCGCCACGCACAGATCCGGATCGACCTCGCCGTGCGGCTCCTGCCCCAGCCGCTCCGCGAGGACCGCCGCGATCCTCGGAATGCGGGTGGAGCCGCCCACCAGCAGCACGCGGTCGAGCTCGCTCGGACGCACCGCGGCATCCTGCAGAGCCGTGGTCACGGCCCGGAGGGAACGGTCGAGAAGCGGCTCCAGGTCGCTCTCGAATTCGGTGCGGCTCAGCTCGCAGGCGAGATGCGCGGGTGCGCCGTCCACCGTGGCGACATGGTCCTCTTCGACGCGGACCCAGGGTTGATCCGACAGATCGATCTTGGCGCGTTCCGCCGCCCGCCGCAGACGCGCCTGCAGGAGACGGTCGCCGCGCGCGCCCTCGACGCCCAGCTCCTTCTCGATATGAGCGTTGAGGCGTTCGACGATGAGCGCGTCGAAATCGTCGCCGCCGAGCCGGTTGTCGCCGGCGGTGGCCAGGACCTCGACCACGCCCTCCTCCACGCGCACCACCGAGACGTCGAACGTGCCGCCCCCCAGATCGTAGACGAGAAGGGTGCCGCGCCCGGTGCTGCCGCTCTCGTAGCTGAGGGCGGCGGCCGTCGGTTCGTTGATGATCCGGACGACCGTCAGGCCGGCGATTTCCCCGGCCTCCCGCGTCGCCTGCCGCTGGACGTCGGTGAAGTAGGCGGGAACGGTGATGACGGCCTTGCGCACCTCCCGGCCGACCGCGCGGTCCGCGCGTTCCTTGAGCGCCTTGAGGATGAAGGCCGAGATCTCCTGCGGCGCATAGTCGCCGTCGCCCATCCGCACCCGCGTTCCCGAGCCCATCAGCCGCTTGACCGAGAGCACCGTCCGCTCGGGGGCGGCCTCGGCCTGGTTGCGGGCCTGCCGCCCGACGATGACGGCGCCGCGGTCGTCGAGTCCCACGCACGAGGGCAGGACGGCCTCGCCGCGGTCCTCCACGATCGTGGGCTTCCCGCCGGTGATGATCGCCACCTCGGAGTTCGTGGTGCCCAGATCGATGCCGATGATGGTGTCGTCGCCGCTCACTGCCATCCGTGTCACTCCTGTGCGCCGAGCCGGTTCACCACGACGTCGGCGGGACGGAGCACGTCGTCGTGCCGGACGAACCCGCTCCGAAGCTCCTCGACCACCCGGCCGTCCCCGGCCTCGTCGACCCGCCGCGCCTCCACCGCGTGCATGACCCGGCTGTCGAAGGATCGTCCCACGGTCTCCACGCGCCGGACTTCGAACCGGGACAGCATCCGATCGAATCGTCTGATCGCCATCTCGTACCCTTCGACGACCCCGTCGACGTCCCGCGGCGGGCGCCTGAACAGCCGGGGCCGCCCGCGCAACCGAACCGCGGCATCCCGGCCCCGCACCAGGGCGTCGCGCACCTCGAAGGTCTCCACGAGACAGCGGTCCTCGGCGGTTCTGGAGATGCGTTTCTCGAACGCGGCCAGCGCCTCGCCCCGGTGCTCGACCTCGCGGGCGGCCGTCTCGTAGCGCGCCGCCGCCGCCGCCAGCTCGCGGCCCGCTCTGGCCTGCCCGCGGTTCTGCAGGCGGATCTCCTGCCGCAGCGCGGCGAACTCGGCGAACAGATCGCGCAGGTCGCAGTCGGCGGCGTCGGGCTCCCCGGGTTCCGGCGCATCGTCTCCCAGGGCGTCGAGCCACTGCCGAAAGTCCTCCAGCGCCCGCCGCTGCCATTCTCCGCCCGGCTCATGCATCCAGCTTCTCTTCCACCGCCAGGAGGGTCTGCAGACCGGGCGCCTTGCGGCGCTCCGCACGAGCCCGCACCAGCGCATCCAGCGCCAGGTCGAAGTCGCCGTAGCCCGCCATCCCGAAGAGGGCCGTCTTCACGCGCGCACGTTCGTCCTTCAGGGCCTCGTAGGCGGCGGTGAACTGCTGAAAACGCTCGGGGTCCCGCGCGGGCCGATGCGCGCGCACCAGTTCCAGGTAGCGCCGGCGGATCTCCGCCTGCGTCGCCGACGGCGACAGTCCCAGCACGAGAAAGGGGGCAAGCATGCTTCTTCTCCCGGCCCGGACCGCGCCGCCTGACGGCGCCGCTGCCCGCCCGACCCATCCTGCAGGAGCCTGCGCCGTCCTGCGGCGGGCACTCCCCGGCGCCCTGTTACCGGCTCCTCTTCCTTACCCGCGCGTCCCGCCAAGCGTTGAGCTACCTGCGCTGCGACCGCACCGGCGCCCTACCGGCGCCCCTTCCTTCCCGCGCGGGGGAACAGCAGGACGCCCAGCTCGGGCGACAGCCGGTCACCGAGGCCGGAGGCCTCGCAGGCGCGCGCGACACGGTCCAGCTTGCGCCGCAGCGTCGGCTCCGCCCGCATGTTGCCGGCGACCTCCTTCAACGCCGCCGGAGACTCGCCGCGCAGGCCGCTGTCGTCGATCATGTCCTCCAGGCCGACGATCTCTTCGGACGGGTTCCAGTCGAACGACGTCCCGTGAAACTGCTCGCCGAGCGCGGAATCGGTCAGGCCGAGCGGCGGCGCCGGGCCGTCGGGTTCGTCCGGACGGTCTTCGATGCCCAGATGCTGATCGAGCAGCGACAGGATCTCCGAGAGCCCCGGCAGCTCCTCGCCGGCCTCGGCCGGCGGCCCGTCCAGCGGCTTGAAATCGAACGTGAGCAGGGCTTGGCGCAACGGGCCCCGGGTATGGCGGGCGAGCCGCGCCGCGACCGCCCGAAGCCGCTCGCGGGTGGCGGCGTCCACCCGGTTCAGGACGTCCACGAAGCGCCGGAAATCGTGGTCGCTGCCATCCTCGTAGCGGATCACCGCCAAGTGGAAAAGCAGCACCGGATCGCGCCCGGCCCTGCCGACCCCGTGCAGCCGGTGTTCGATCTCGGCCCGAACCTCCTCGAACCCGCCGCAGTCGAGGAGGATGTCGAGGACCGCCGCCAGGCGTTCTCCGTCGAGGCGCGCGAGGAGCGCAGGCCACCGGTCGACGAAGATCAGCGCGAGCCGACGGTCGCGGTAGAGGATGTCGTGCTCGGCCGGCAACGGCTCGAAGAGCCCCGCGATCTCCTCGGGGCTGCACTCGTCGAACAGCACCGCCTTGTCGGCCAGCATGCCCCTCACGGCGGTGGCCATGCGCGGCCCGACGTTGCCGATGTGGCTGTTGTCGTACAGATCCCGGATGAGCAGGACCAGCGTCCGAAGCTGCGCGCCGGGCGGCAGACCCTTCAGGCGGCGGGCGACCTTCGCGCCCGCCGACCGGCCGCCCGACACGATCTCCAGCATCAGCCGCTTCGCCGGGAGGACCTGCCCGATCACCCTGCGCCCGAGGTCCTCGGCCCGCTCCAGGTCCCGCGCCGCGAGCGCGAACCGGCCCTTGTTGCGGCTCTCGTCGGCGGACTTGAGGAAACCGACGGCCTGCAGATCCAGGAGTCTGTCGTCGTGGGGAGCTCGCCGGCGGGCCTCCGCCAGGGCGCTCTCGGCCTGCCGATAGGCATTCCTCGAATAGTGAACGGCGGCCAGCTCCAGCCAGGGCATCGGATCGTCGGGAAACCGGTCCGCCATGTCCTGCAGGACACGCTGAAGCCTCGGTTTGGCGCCGGGATGCCCACGCAGCAGATCGAGAAGAAAGAGGTAACCGTCGCGGTTGTCGGGATCGGCCGCGAGACTCGCAGTCATCAGCTCGACGAAGACCATCCCGACGTCGTCGAGCGGCCGCCCCAGCAACTCGGCCACCGCCGCCTGCCTCTCGGGCGGCAGAAGCTCGGGATGCACGGCATCGCGGCCCGCCCGCGCCAGTGTCTCGAACACGCACGCGCGGGCGAGGGCCTGATCCTCCGTCCGGGGGAACTCCACCGGCAACCGCTCGAGGAGGGCGGCGGCGGGGGAGGGATTCCACAACGGAAGCGCGACCTGCTGGCCCAAGAGCAAGACGCGGGCGAGCACCCCGACCGCCCGATCCGCCGGCAGGAGACGATGCGCCAGCCCGATGAGCGCCGGGGCGGGGAACACGCCCCGCGACGCCGCCATCGACGCGATCTCCAACAGGTCGATACGGGCGAGAACGGGGTCGTCGGGATAGAGGGCGTCGGCCAGGCGCTCCATCGCCGGCCCCATCGCCCGCACGTTCTTCTTGCGGAAAGCCCGTTTCAGCTCGCCGGCCAGGGCCTCCGCCTTCCCGCGTCCGCCGCCGAGCGGCGAGGGCGCGCCGGCCGAACCGTCGCCGCCGCCGTCAACCGCGATCAGTCGCCGGCACTCGGCCACCGTGCGGGCCAGGGCGAAGTCGGCCGGCAGACGATCGAGGATGCGCCGGAGCCCGTCGTCGTCGCCGGCGCCGAAGCAGGCCATGGCCCGGCAGAACAGACGCCACGCGGCGAACGGAGATCGCCGCGGCACGTCCAGAAGCGCGGCGGCCCGCGCCCAGTCGCCGGCATCCATGGCGTCGAGACCGGCCGCGACCGCGACCGCGTCCCGCCGCAGCGGATGGCTCTCGTCGAGGACCTCGAGACCCTCCCAGCACCGCTCGATGACGAGCCGGTCCGCCAGCACCCGTTCCGCCCGCGGCCCGGGCTGCCCGTGGGCGCAAGCCGCCAGCGCGTCGGCGGCGTCCAGATACCGGACGTACCAGACCCAATCGTCTTCCGTCAGCGCCTGCTCGGCGATGGACGCCCGATACCCCTCCGCCCTCGCGCGCATGGCGGCGGCTTCCCGGTCCATGCCCTTGGCCGCGAGCTGCCGGGCGCGCCGCATGCAGGCGCAGAAGGACAGCAGCGGCAGCGCCGGCAGGTTCAGGTCCCGGTCCCGCGCCTGCCTGAGCAGATCGAGCGCCCTGCGTCCGTCGCCCCCGGCGAGAGCCTCCCGCGCCTGTTCCAGCAGACGGCGGGGGGAAACGCGCGGTGCGCGCGCGGGGACGGACCGTTTGCCGTTGCGGCGTTTGCGTCGGGCGGACACCGTCGAATCGTCCAGGCTCGGGGGCTCGAGACGCCCGTCACCGCGAGTTGCGGGCGGCCTGGATCGTCGAGGCCGCGGACCGGGGGTCCGCGACATGGTATCCGAGATTGCGGGCGCGCGGCCACGCCGGCGCCCGCGCGGTCCCCGTCCCCAATCCCGGCGGAGAGACGATCACGCCGGCCCCGGACGCTTGCGCCGGACGACCATCGGCCAAACCGCCCGCGGCGAAGGCCGCCGCTTGCCTTCGAGCGGCGATGCATCCCGCCTGACCGCGTTGTTCGCCGGACGGCGTGCCGTCCGCGTTGCGGTATGCCCGATAACGCCCCCCGCGTCACGCCTTCAGGCGCGGGCGGTCTTCGCCCGCGGACGCCTTGCCAACCCGCGGGCGCCCGCGCCGCTCCCGGCGCGACGCGGGGTTCCACCACGGGCGGCAAGGGGCGGGAGCCGGCCGCTCACCCCCCGAAGCTCCAGCTCAACGCCGCCTTGAACCGGCGGCCCTTCGGATCGTGGGTGAAGCCGTCGTAGGACTGCTCGACGTTGGCCCAGGGCGGGATGCTCCCGGTCAGGTTCATCGCGTACAGGGTGAGGCTCATGCCGCTGGCGGGGAAACGCCACAGAAAGCTCGTGTCCCAGGTGAGGAACGGGTCGATGCGGGGCACGGTGGTGTTGACGCCCCGGTCCTTGTAGGCGGAAAGGTAGCTCACGTAGTTCGCCAGAGTGTACCGGCTCCAGTCCCAGGAGGCCGACCAGCGGCTCTTCCAGCGGGGCAGGGGCACTGCGATGGGGTGGGCGAAGTTCAGATAGCCGGCGGCCTGCCGCGGCTCGTAGAGGGTCAGGGCGGTATCCTGCAGCAGCAACCGCTTCGTGTCGTACCCCACCGTGTAGGTCGAGTCCCAGCTCAGCGAGAGCCGGCCCGGCCCCACCTCGGTCCGGGCCGCGAGGTGGGTGTCGATGCCCGAGGTGGTGAGCCCCGGCCAGTTCACGAGGTCGATCTGGATCCGCTCCAGTTGCTGGGCCATGCAGCGATCGGCGGGAGCCAGGTCCGAGGCCCGGCCGTCGGGACAGATGATGAACGGCGACACCGCGGCGCGGGCGGCGGGGTCGGCGCTGGCGTACAGGCTCGTGACCGCGTCGTAGGGCATCGACCCGATCACGTTCTCGAAGTCGTAGGACCAGTAGTCGACGGTCGCTTCGAGGCCCCCTTCGAGGAACAGCACGGTGCCCACGTTGTAAGTGAAGGCCCGCTCCGAGAGCAGGTCCGGGCGCCCGAAGCGGTCGACCGCCTGGTAGGCGCCGGTCTCCGGAATCCACTCCAGCGTCGTCAGCGGGCTCGTGTTCAGATCGTCGAGCGACGGCGTCCGGAAGGTGGTCTGCACCGAGCCGCGGAACGACAGCGAGTAATGCTGGTTCTCCGCCGCCTGCAGACGCACGCCGACCTTCGGGTCGATGCTGTTCACGCGGCGGCCGGCCACGTTGTAGAACTCGTAGTTCGCGGCGAGCTGGGTGTCGACGCGGGAGCCCACGGCCAGCGCCAGCTCGCCGAAGAGCCGTTGCACCTGCTGGTCGGCGGCGTAGGGCCGGTGGACGTTGGTGAACAGGTACGGCCCGAACCGGTCGCCGGCCGAGCAGTCCATGTCGCCGGACACCGGGCAGGGGTTCCGGGTGACGTCGCCGGGATCGTTGGGGTTGCTGGCGGCGTTCACCTGGCGGTACTGGTAGCCGACCGCGAAGTCGGCGACGTTCTCGACGAGATTGCCGCTCAACGTCGCGTCGGCCACGAACAGGTCGGTCGTGCCGACGAGGTCCACTTCCTCGTTGAGCCACTGCCGCAACGCCTCGGGGTTCGCCAAGTCGGCGACGTAGTCGGGGTTCGCGGTGTTCTCGAACGGCGCGCCCGGCTGAGCGGAGCGTTCGATGGCGTTGCTGAACGGGTTGTAGTACATGCAGGGCCCCTGGCCCGCCACCGCGCCGCCGAGCGGGCCGAGAGCCATGCCGGCGGGAGACGTGCGGTCCGCCGCCACCCCGACGCCGCAGTCGGGGCCGCCGAAGCCTCGGAACGCGCGGAACATCCGGTCGGTGTACACCGCCGGCAGGCTCAGGTTGCCCCGCGCCCGCGAGTAGCTGACGCCGACGTCCCAGTGGGCGTCCCGCCCGCCGGCCAGGAAGTCGCCGTCGACGGAGGCGGCGACCCGTTGCGTGCGCGACTGGCGGCGCAGCCGGCGTTCGGGGCCCGAGTTGCCGAAGGGGCGGCCGTTGAAGTACCAGGGGTCGTCGCCGGCGCAGGCGCTGCTGGGATCGGCCTTCGACCCGCCGGCATAGCTGCCGCAGAACGCCTGGCGGCCCGGATGGTTCGCCGCCACCTCCATGACGGTGGTGCTGGTCAGCGGGAAGGGCGGGTAGGACGGCGTCGTGCGCCAACCCGGGATCACCGCGTCGGCCCAGAGCGCCTCGACGTGGTAGTTGGTCCGGGCGTTCAGCGGACCGTTGAGCTCGGCGAAGGCGCGGGTCTGCTGTTGCTCGTCGATCAGGTTGTCCCACGGCGCATAGCGGAACCGGCACGTCCAGCCCTCGTCCTGACCGCCGAACTCCTCGCAACGCGGGTCGAAGACGTCGGCGGTCCACGGCACCGGCGCCCCGACCGCGAACGTCCCGGGGTTGCCGAGACTCGACCAGCCGGCGCGGTTTCCGCCGACATGGGTGCTCAGCCGGTCGAGGGTCCACGGCCGGTCCGCCATCTGCAGTTCCTGGCGGCCCACCCGCTCGGCCGAGAACACGGCGCTGGAGGACCCGATGCGGCCGCCCCAGATGCCCGCGACGGTCGTATCGCCCCCGCTGTCGAAGTAGTCGTGCGACACGTTGAGCTCGAAGCCCCGGAAATCTCTGCGCGTGACGAAGTTGGCGACGCCGCCGACCGCGTCCGAGCCGTAGGTCGCGGACGCGCCTTCCTTCAGCACCTCGAGCCGGCCGACGGCGATGGCGGGAATGGTGTTCACGTCGACGAAGCGCCCCCCGATGAGGCGCGCGGGCACCGGCACCTGGCGCCGGCCGTTGATGAGCACCAGGGTCCGAGACGCGCCCAGCCCGCGCAGGTTCACGTTCGCCACGTTCTCGGTGAGGGTCGAGGGCTGATTCGAGTTGTACCAACTGTTCCGCTCGCCGACGACGCCGTGGCTGACGTTGAGGTTGCGGAACAAGTCGACGAGCTGCGTCGATCCCTGCTGCTCCAGCTCGGCGCGGCTGACCACGGTGACGGCGTGGGGCATGTTGATGGCGGGCGCGTCGATCGCGGTCCCGGTCACCGCCACCGTCACCTCCTCGAAGAGGCCGCCGAGCTGCAGGCTGGCGTTGAGGGTGGCGGCACCCCCCGCCGCCAGCACCACTTCGCGATCCAGGCGCTCGAAACCGGGCAGGATAAACGAGAGGTCATAGCCGCCGGCCGGGAGGCCCGCGAACGCGTAGCGGCCTTCGCCGTCGGTCACCGCCACCCGCGGGGTGGGCAGCGCGGGGCCGGAAGCCTCGACGGTCACGCCCGGCAGGACGCCGCCCGTGTCGTCGGTGACGGCGCCCGCGATGCCGCCGTCCTGCGCTGCGGCGACGCACGGAAGAACCAGCATACCTGCCGCGACGAGCGCGATTCTCATAGTCTTTCTCCTTCTCTGCATCCATGGGATGCGGATCGAGGCAACGCCGCTCGACGACCCCGACCCAACGCGGCGAGCGCGATTCTCATTTGTCTTTAGTCCTTCGCTCGCATCCCTGGGGATGCGAACCGCGCGGTGACGCTGCTCGGCACCCCTGAGCGTCGCAGCAGCGCAGGGCGCCGCACGACGAGACCCCGAGCGGAACGGCAGCGGCTCCGGATTCACGGCATGGACAGTCCAGTCGTCAGGGATGCCGGGCAGACCCTGCGCCCTCGGGTCGGAGCGCATGCCGGGCGTGTCCCGTGCGCAACGAGCAGCTCTCGGAGGCCGGGACGTGGCCGGTCAGTCGGCCGACCCGGCTATTTACGCTCAGGACGTTCGTGTTCATCCCTCCGGTCCCGGTCCTGTCCACTCCCGGACAGGCTCGAAGAATGGTATCGGCACCTGATGCCCCGTCCATTAGCCGGATCCCCCGCCGGGGTGTCGGCGCCACCGCCGAGAGCGTCCCGTCGGGACCGTCCCCCGCCCGGGGCGCCGCCCCGCGCCGCCCCGCGGACGGCGCCCGGCGGGACGCCGATGGCGCTGGTGGACGAGACGAGGTGCGTGAACCCTGCCGCACGGCCGAGAAGGCTGCGCCGCCCTTCGTATAATAATGCTCAATGCTACGCTCAAGGCTACCCCAACCTTCATGATCGGGGCGGGAGCAACCCTCGTTCCCGGTTCGCCGAAACGGGTTGAATCCGACAGTCGGTTTCGATAACGTCCAGGCTCCGAGCGGCGATTCCGGGGTCGGACGGCGGGATGGATGACGAAATCCAGGAGGCACGGCGCATGACGTCGGAATTCACAACCAGGCAGATCGACGCGCAGCCCATCGTGAGCATCCGAACGAAGACCACGATGGACAAGATAGGGAAGGTCATGGGGCCGCTGTTCGGCGAGGTGTACGGGTACATCCAGCAGAGCGGACAGGCGCCGGCGGGCATGCCCTTCGCCATCTACCATGCGATGGACGGCGGCTCCCTCGACCTCGAGTGCGGGATGCCCGTCGCCGCGCCGGTGGCCGGGACGGACCGCATCCGCGCCGGGGAGCTTCCCGGCGGGACCGCCGCGACCGTGACCCACACGGGTCCCTACGATGATCTTCGGCAGTCGTGGGCGGCGCTGACGGAATGGATGAAGTCGCAGGGCCTCGAGCCCGCGGGAGCCCCCTGGGAGGTCTACGTCACCGACCCCGGCGCGGAGCCGGATTCGTCGAAGTGGCGTACCGACATCTTCTTCCCGGTCCGCTGATCCGACGCCTTGTCCGGGGGGCGCTGAGCCGTCGGCACCGGATCAGCTCGAGCCTCGAAGGCGGCGCGCGGGGGATGTCGCGCCCGGGGAGCCCGTTACCGGGGGACGCTGAGCCGTCGGCGCCGGATCAGCTCGGGCCTCGAAGGCGGCGCGCGGGGGTATCGCGCCCGGGGAGCCCGTGCCGAACCCGGCGGGGCGCGGAGACCGGCGAAGCCGCCGGCCATCCGCACGGCGGGATCGTCTGACAGAGAGGCGGCGGGGCGCGGAGACCGGCGAAGCCGCCGGCCATCCGCACGGCGGGATCGTCTGACAGAGAGGCGGCGGACCCCGCCGAAGGGGCGCGGTGCCGCCTCCGGGGGGGCCCGCCGGCGGCACCGCGCGTTGCGCAGGGACCGGCGGGGTCCGGGCGGCGCTCCCGGCGGCACGCCCGCCCTGCCCGCGCCAATGGCGCACCGGAACCCGCCGCCGGCAGCCCGGACCCCGCCCAGAGGCCGGCGGGCCGGTTTCCCGGAAATGCGGGCCGGTTTCCCGGAATGGAAGGTCGATTGGAGAACCCGCGCGACGACACCATGCACCACGACATCGAAGCGATTCAGCAACGCATCCACGCCGAGAGCGCCTTCGTCGAGCGGCTGCTCGACGCGGTGGGCCGGGTCATCGTCGGCCAGCGGACGATGATCGAGCGGCTGCTCATCGGCCTCCTCGCGGACGGGCACGTGCTCATGGAGGGCGTCCCCGGTCTCGCCAAGACGATGACCGTCCGGACGCTGGCCGACGCCGTCGCCACGACGTTCCGGCGGATTCAGTTCACCCCGGACCTGCTGCCCGCGGACCTCATCGGCACCCTCGTGTACGACCCGCGGCAGTCGGAGTTCAAGACCCGCAAGGGCCCGATCTTCGCGAACATCATCCTCGCCGACGAGATCAACCGGTCGCCGGCCAAGGTGCAGTCGGCCCTGCTGGAAGCGATGCAGGAGCGGACGGTCACCATCGGCGACGCCAGCTACGCCCTCGACTCTCCGTTCCTCGTCCTCGCGACGCAGAACCCGATCGAGCAGGAGGGCACCTATCCCCTGCCCGAGGCGCAGGTCGACCGGTTCATGCTGAAGCTGGCCGTCACCTACCCCGGCAAGGACGAAGAGCTGGAGATCCTGCGGCGCATGGCCGGCGGTCCGGCGCCGGAGGTCGAGGCGGTCGTCGAGCCGGACGAGATTCTCCGGGCGCGGAAGGCGGTCGAGCTCATCTACATGGATCCGCAGGTCGAGCGCTACATCGTCGATCTGGTCTTCGCGACGCGGTCGCCGAAAGACTACGACCTCGGCGATCTGTCCGACCTGATCGCGTTCGGCGCCTCGCCGCGCGCGACCATCAACCTCGCCCGGGCGGCGCGCGCCCACGCCTTCCTGCGCCGGCGGGGCTACGTCACCCCGGAGGACGTCCGCTCGATCGGTCCCGACGTGCTGCGGCACCGGGTGCTGCTGACCTACGAGGCGGAGGCGGAGGAGGTGACGGCGGAGACGGTGGTGAACCGGGTGCTGAACCGCATCGAGGTGCCGTGATACCGCGGGAGATCCTCACGCAGGTCCGCCGGGTCGAGATCGCCACGCGGGGTCTCGTGCACGAGGTCTTCTCGGGCGAGTACCACTCGGTGTTCAAGGGCCGCGGCATGAACTTCGCCGAGGTGCGCGAGTACCACTACGGCGACGACATCCGCAACATCGACTGGAACGTGACCGCGCGCGCCGGCGCGCCGTTCGTCAAGGTTTTCGACGAGGAGCGCGAGCTGACGGTGATGCTCGTCGTCGACGTCAGCGCTTCCGGCGACTTCGGCTCGGCCGGCCGCATGAAGGGCGAGGTGGCGGTCGAAATCTGCGCGGTGCTGGCCTTCTCGGCCATCACCAACAACGACAAGGTCGGCCTGATCATCTTCAGCGACCGCATCGAGAAGTTCGTGCCGCCCCGCAAGGGACGCCGCCACGTGCTGCGGGTACTGCGCGAGCTGCTCTACTTCGAGCCGGCGGGGCGCGGCACCGACATCGCCGGCGCGCTCGAGTACCTGGCCCGCGTCATCCGGCGCCGCGCCGTGACCTTCGTGGTCTCCGACTTTCTCGCCGGCGGCTACCGGCGGGCCCTGGCGGTGGCCGGCCGCCGGCACGACACCATCGTCATACGTATCGGCGACCCCCGCGAGCAGGCGCTGCCGCCGGTCGGCTACGTCGACCTCGAGGACGCCGAGACCGGCGACCGGCTCACGGTGAACGTGTCGGACCCGGCCTTCCGCCGGGCCTTCGAGCGCCAGGTGGCGGAGACGCGGGAGGCGCGCGGGCGGGCGTTCCGGCAGGCGGGGGTCGACGTGGTGGAAATCGCCACCGACCGGCCCTACGCCGACCGGCTGATGCGTTTTTTCCGGCAACGCGCGAAACGGTTCCGATGACGACCCGGGCACCGGCGGCGGCGTTCACGGCGTTCCTCGCGGCCGTGACGGCCGCCCGGGCGATCGAGCCCGCCGTGGAAGCCGTGGAGCCCGCCGCGGAAGCGATTGCGCCCGCGGTCCAGGCCGTCGAGCCCCGCGCCGGGGCGGTCGAGCCCACCGCCGAGACCACCGTCTCGGCGGCGACGGCGGCGGTGGGCGATCCGGTGACGGTGGTCGTGACGGTGCGGCACGCGCCGGACGCCACGGTGCGGTGGCCCGATCCGATCGACGCCGGACCGTTCGAGGTCCTCGATCCGCCGGTCCCGCAGTCGACGGCCGTCGACGGGGGAACGGAGTCGCGTCTCGAGCTGCGGATCGCCGCGTTCGAGCTCGGCGAATTGTCCCTTCCGTCTCTCGACCTCGAGGTCGTGGACGCCGCCGGCGGCGTGACGACCCTCGCGACCGGGACGGTGACGGTCGCCCTCGAGAGCGTCGGGCGGGACGAGGGCGGGGACATCCGCGACATCAAGGGACCGCTGGCCATTCCGTTCGAGGCCGCCACCCTGCTGCCGTGGATCGCGGCGCTGGCGGCGCTCGCGGCGGCCGCCGCCTGGATTTACCGGCGCTACCGGCGGCGGACCCGGCCCGAGGCGCCGCGGCCGGCACGCCCGCCGCGGCCGGCCCACGTCGTCGCCCTCGAAGCGCTCGATGCGTTGGAGGCGGCGGGAATGCCGGAGCGCGGGGAGATCAAGACTTATCACGTCCGGTTGTCGGACATCCTGCGGGTCTACCTCGAGGGCCGGTTCGGCGTCGACGCGATGGAGATGACCACCGGCGAGGTCCTCGACGGCCTGCGCGGGACGGATACGGACCGTGCGGTCGTCGCCGACGTCCGGCATCTGCTCGACCGGTGCGACCTCGTGAAGTTCGCGAAGCTCCGGCCCGCAATCCCCGAGTGCCGCGGGCTGGCCCCGCTCGCGCGCCGCGTGGTGGACGTCACCACCATCGCCGGGCCGGCCGCCGCCGAGTCGGCGGCCGTTCCCGCGGAGCAGACGACATGACCCTGCTCAGGTTCGCCGATCCGGCGTATCTCCTGCTGCTGCTCGCAGTGCCGCTGCTCGTCTGGTGGTACGTCGCGGGCGGCCGAAGCCGGACCGGGTCGCTGCGCTACTCGTCGCTGGCCTCGATCGCCCGTGCCGGCGGGCGGCGCACCGGGCGCCACCGCCACGCCCTCTTCGTCCTGCGCAGCCTCGGGCTCGTCGCCCTGGTCGTCGCGTTCGCCCGGCCCCAGACCGGGGTCACGGCCGAGAACGTCACCACCGAGGGCATCGACATCGTGCTGGCTCTCGATCTGTCGACCTCGATGCTGGCCGAAGACCTGGAGCCGAACCGCATCGAGGCGGCCAAGGCGGTGGCCGCCGATTTCGTCGCCGGCCGGCGGAACGACCGCATCGGCTTGGTGGCGTTCGCCGGCGACGCCTTCACGCAGGTCCCCCTGACCCTCGACTACGGCATCGTGACCACCGTGCTCGGCGAGCTCGAAACCGGTATCCTCGAAGACGGCACCGCCATCGGCATGGGGCTGGCCACCGCGGTCAAGCGGCTGCAGGACTCGTCCGCCGAGTCGAAGGTGATCGTGCTGCTGACCGACGGGCGGAACAACCGGGGGGAAATCGATCCGGTCACCGCCGCGCAGATGGCGGCGGCGCTGGACGTCCGGATCTACGCCATCGGCGCCGGCGCCCAGGGCGTGGCGCGGGTGCCGGTGGACGACCCCCTCTTCGGCCGCCGGTACGCGCAGATGCGGGTCGACGTCGACGAGCCGACGCTGCAGGAGACGGCGGACCTGACCGGCGGCCGCTACTTCCGCGCGACCGACCGGTCGAGCCTCGAGGAGATCTACGCGGAGATCGATGCGCTGGAAACAACCGAGATGGAGGTCGAGCAGTTCACCCGCTACGGCGAGCTGTTCCACGTCCCGCTGCTGGCCGGCCTGGCCCTCCTCCTGCTGGAGATCACGCTGGCCCGCACCGTGCTGAGGAAGATACCGTAGTGTTCAGGTTCGCCGCGGTCGACATGCTGTTCGCCTGGCTGCTGGTCCCGGCCCTCGCGGGGCTGGCGTGGTGGGCCCACGCGCGCACGCGCCGGGCGCTCGCCCTGATCGGCGACCGCCACCTCCTCGACCGGCTGACGGCCACCGTCGACCGGCGGGGCCGGGCCGCGAAGCACGCGGCCCTCGCCGCCGCGGTGGTCCTGCTGGTCACGGCGCTGGCGCGGCCGCAGTTCGGCAGCCGGGTGGAGACGGTGCGGCGCGAGGGGCAGGACATCGTGGTGGCGCTCGACCTGTCCGCCTCGATGACGGCCGAGGACATCGCGCCGAACCGGCTCGACCGGGCCAAATTCGCCGTCGCCGATCTGATCGGCCGGCTGGAGGGCGACCGGGTCGGGCTGGTCGCGTTCGCGGGCGAAGCGTTCGTGCAGAGCCCCCTGACCAGCGACTACGGGGCCGCCGCCCTCTTCCTCAACGCGATGGATCCGGACCTGATCTCGGTGCAGGGCACGAACCTCGGCCAGGCCGTCGCGGTGGCCCTCGACGCGTTCGCGGAGACCGGGCGGCGCCACCGGGTCCTCGTGCTGATCACCGACGGCGAGGACCACGAGGGGGAGGTCGAGGACGCCCTCGATCGGGCGGTCGAGGCGGGGGTCCGCATCTACACCGTCGGCATCGGCTCGACCGAGGGGGTGCCGATTCCCGCGTTCGACGAGGCCGGCCGCGCCCAGGGCTTCCAGCGGGACGACGGCGGGGCGGTGGTGACGACGCAACTCGACGAGGCGACCCTCCGGACGATGGCCGAGCGCACCGGCGGCCTCTACTACCGCGCCTCGCCGGCCGGGAGCGAGCTCGAGGCGCTGGCCGCCGAGGTGACCGGCGGCGACGGGCAGGCGTTCGAAGCCGAGCAGGTGACCGTGTTCGACGAGCAGTATCAGCTCTTTCTCGGTCTCGCGCTGGCGTTGCTGGCCGCCGAGGTCCTAATTCCGGACCGCCGGCGGGTGCGGGCCGAATGGTCGGGGAGATTCAAGTGAGACGAGAGCGCGTCGGCGGCGGCATGCGCGTGGTCCGCGGGGTGCGGGTCGAGTGGACGGGGAGGTTCAGGTGAAACGCCGCCGGGCCGCGGCCGGGCTCGCCTGTCTGGCCGGTCTGCTGGGGCCGGCCCCCGCCGACGCGCAACCCGGACGGGGCGCGGTGGAGGCGGGCAACCGGCTCTACGCGGAGGGCCGGTTCGACGAGGCCCACGAGCAATACCTGGAAGCCCTGCGGGAGGCGCCGGACTCGCCTGTCGTCCCGTTCAACAACGGGAACGCGCTGTACCGGACCGACGAGTTCCAGCGCGCGATGGAGGCCTACCGGCGGGCGGCCGAGAGCGGCGATCCCGCCGTCGAGGCACAGGCCTGGTACAACCTCGGCAACGCCTTCTACCGCCGGCGGGAGCTCCAACCCGCCCTCGAAGCCTACAAGCAGGCGCTGCGCCGCAACCCCGCGGACGTCGATGCGAAGCACAACCTCGAGCTGACCATCGAGCAGCTCCAGGAGCAACAACAGCAACCGTCCTCGGATCAGCAGCAGGATCCGAACGAAGACGAGAACGAGGAAAACCAATCCGGGCCGCAGGAGCAGCCGCCGGACCAGCAGGAGCAGCAGGACCAGGAGGAGGAGCAGCAGGACCAGGAGAAGGAGCAGCAGGACCAGGAGAACCAGGAGAACCAGGACCAGGAGGAGCAGGAACAGAATCAGCAGCAGAACCCGCAGGAGCAGAACCCGCAGGAGCAGGGGCGGCAGGAGCAGCCGCCGGACCCGTCCCGCGGGGAGTCGCCGTCCGAGCCGCAGCCCGGCGAGCTGAGCCGCGAGGACGCGGAGCGCCTGCTGGAAGCGATCAACGAGGACCCCGACCAGATTCGACGCCGCCGGCGGACCACCGCCCCGGACCGGCCGCCACGGAGGCCGTGGTGAGCACGGGAAGGCAGCCGGGGGCGTCGCGCCCGCGGAACGCGGCGGGCGCCGGCGGCGACCCCGCCGGGACGCGGCGCCGGCCCGGAACGCGGGCGCTGGCGGCGGCCGCCCTGGCCCTCCTGGCGGTTCCCGCCGCCGCCACGGCGCAGTCGGCGCGGGCCTTCCTGAGCCAGAACCCGGTGCCCCTCAACGGCCGGTTCGTCCTCAACGTGGAGGTCTCCGGCAGCCAGAACGCGGACCCCGCCCTGCCCGACCTGTCGGCGTTCGCCGTCTACCTCGGCTCGGGCACGTCGACGTCGATGCAGATCGTCAACGGCCGGATGTCGACCACGTTCACGATCGAGTACCGGTTCCAGGCGACGCAGGAAGGCACGTTCGAGATCGGTCCGGTGACGGTGACGGCCGGTGGACAGAGCCTGCGCACGGATCCCCTGACCATCGAGATCTCCGGCGCCCCGCCGCCCGGCGCAGGCGGGCGCGGCGGGTCGGGCGGGCGCGGCGCCGCCGACGGCGGCATCGCCCCCGAGGACCTGTTCGTCACCGCCGCCCCGAGCGCCGAGCAGGTCTACGTCAACCAGCCGGTCGTTGTGGAGTACCGCATCTTCACCCGGGTCGACGTCGAAGGCGTCAGCGTCGTCCGGCAGCCGGGCACGGCCGGCTTCTGGGTCGAAGAGCTGGCCACCCCGCAACGACCGGAGCAGGTCGTCCGCGACGGCGTGCAGTACGCCAGCAGCGTCATCCGGCGCATCGCCCTGTTCCCGACCAGCGCCGGCCCGAAGCGCCTCGATCCGCTGGTGATCGAGGCGCAGGTGCGCGTGCGGCAGCGGTCCCGCTTCGGACGCGACCCTTTCGGCGGCTTCTTCGGCGACAGCTTGCTCGGGCGGCGGATGCCGGTCTCGGTCGCGTCGAACGCCATCGACCTCGAGGTGCGCCCGGCCCCGCCCGGCGCCCCCGCGTCGTTCTCCGGGTTCGTCGGGCCGCTCGCGGTCTCGGCCGATGTGGACCGCAACGAGGCGGAGACCAACGACGCCCTGACCCTGCGGCTGGACATCAGCGGCGCCGGCAACATCCGGACCCTGCCCGAGCCGAGCCTGAACCTCCCGGCCGCCTTCGAGGTCTATCCCCCGGAGATGCGCGAGGAGGTGGAGCCGACCGCGGACGGCGTCCGCGGACGGCGGGTCTACGAGTACGTCGTCGTGCCGCGCGAACCGGGCCGGATGACCATTCCCCCCGTCGAGTTCGCGTACCTCGACCCCGCACGCGGCGCCTACGCGGTTGCGTCCTCCGACCCCATCACCCTGACCGTCACCGGCGATCCGGGTCCCGCGCCGATCCTGCCCGGCGCGCGCGCCCGCACCGCCGCGGACCTCCAGCGCCGGGACATCCGCTTCATCCGCATCGCCGCCCCGTCCTTCCGGCCGATCGGCGGCTCGCTGTTCCGCTCGGCCGGCTTCTGGACGGTGGCCGCCCTGCCCCTGCTCGCGCTCGCCGGCGCGGTCGCGGTGCGCCGCCACCGGGACCGGCTCGCCGGCGACGTCGCCTGGGCGCGCAGCCGGCGCGCCTCGAAGGTGGCCCGGCGCCGGCTCGCCCGCGCCGAGTCGCTGTGCGCGCCGGAACGGCACCGGGAGTTCCACGCCGAGGTGGGCCGCGCCATGCAGGGGTTCCTCGGCGACAAACTGAACCTGGCCGAGGCCGGCCTGATCCACGACGAGATTCGCGCCGCCCTCGCCGCGCGCGGGGTGGGGACGGACCTCATCGACGCGTGTCTCGACTGCCTCGAACGCTGCGACCGCCAGCGCTTCGCCCCCACCGAGCCGGACACCGCCGCGACGCAGGCGATGCTCGCGGAGGCGGGGCGGGCGATGACCGAGCTCGACGCGGCGTTGTCCACGTCATGACTCGGCGGCATCCGGCATCGTTCGCGGCGGCGGCCCTCGGCGCGCTGTGCCTCGCGATCCCGCCCGCGGCGGCGGCCCAGAGCGCGTTCTTCGACGAGGGCAACCAGCGCTATCAGGCCGGCGACTTCGAGGGCGCCCTCGACCGCTACCGGCGGATTCTCGACGAGGGGCTCGAGAGCGGCGAGCTCCACTACAACATCGGGAACGCCCACTTCCGGCTGGGCCGGCTCGCGCCGGCCATCCTCCACTATGAACGCGCCCGGCGCCTGATGCCGGGCGACGACGACCTGCTCGCCAACCTCGCCCTCGCCCGGTCGATGACCATCGACGACGTTCCCCCGCGGCCCGAGTTCTGGCTTTTCCGCGTCATCGGTTGGTGGGTCGGGCTGCTGCCCCGCACCGCCCTGATCTGGCTCGTCGCGCTGGCCTGGGTGACGACGATCGCGGGCACCGCCGTCGTGGTGCTCCGGCCGGCCGCGCGCCCGGCGGCCTGGGCGCGGCGCATCGCCCTGGCTGCGGCGGCCCTCACGCTCGTCTCCGGTGTCAACCTCGCCGTCCGCGAGCTCGGAATCGGCGCGGCCGAGGAGGCGATCGTGATGGCCGAGGAGGTGCAGGTGCAGAGCGCGCCCTCGGACGATCCCGCCCTGCGGATCTTCGCCGTCCACGCCGGCACGAAGGTCGTCCTGGACCGCCGCTCGGACGAATGGGCGGAGATCGTGCTCGAGGACGGCGCGGTGGGGTGGATGCGGGCCTCTCAGCTCGAGCCGATTCAGGGATCTGCGCCGTAGGAGCCGGCGCCGCGGCAACGGCGCGGTCCCTTCCCGCCGCTGTCGCCGGCGCGGCGGCAGACGGCGCGCAACCGCCCGTGGCAAGACTCCGCGGCGCGCCGGAACCAGCCCGGCAATCGTCGCCTGCGGCGCCGATTGCCGCCCAACCAACCCGCCGGGGAGTCGGCGCCTCCAGAAGGAGGCGGCGCCGTTCTACCGCGCAGACTCCTGGCCGGCGGGGGCGCGGAAACGGCTCGGATCGGCCGGATTTCGGCGATTTCGACCGCTGTTCGACACGCTCCCGTCAGGCCTAATACGGCCCCGGCCGGATGCATCGCAACTTCCGCCACGGACTGGTCAGGAACAAGCGGATCCGCTGGAGCGTCCTATCCCTGTAGTCACCGTTCATCCTCGCCGAAGCGTCCGCCGCACGCGGGCCACGACTGGGACCCCGGCCATGGACACACTCCTGCAGGATCTCCGGCACACCCTCCGCACGCTCCTCCGCAGCCCGGGATTCACGCTGGCCGCGGTCGCGGCGCTGGCCCTCGGCATCGGGGCGACGATTGCCGTCTTCTCGATCGTCAACACCGTGCTGCTGAGATCGGCGCCGTTCCCGGACTCGGATCGGATCGTGTGGCTGCAGGTCGTCTCGCCGCAGGGCCGGAACCCGGGCGGCTCGCCCGCGAAGTTCGCCTGGTGGCGCGGGCAGACCGCGGTCCTTCGCGACGTCGCCGCCTTCCGGGACGGCCGCATCAACGACACCGGCGGAGACGTGCCGGAGCAGCTGCGCTGGACGCAGGTGTCGGCCGACTACTTCCGGCTGTTCGGGGCGCCGATCGTCGCGGGACGGGCCTTCGCGCCGGAGGAGGACCTGCCCAACGGGCCGAAGGCCGCCCTGATCAGCGAACGCCTGTGGGAGCGGCGCTTCGATCGCGATCCGGGGGTCATCGGCCGCGCCCTCTCGCTGAGCGCCGAGCCGCACGTCGTCGTCGGCGTGGTGGGTGACGGCTTCGACTTCCGGGACTTCGGGGCGGCGCCCGACGTCTGGACGCCGTTCCAGCTCGACCCGAACGCCACCGACCAGGGGCACTACTTCATCGTCGCCGGCCGGCTCGCGCCCGGCGTCTCGCTGGCGCAGGCGCAGACCGCGCTGGAGCAGTCGACCGAGGCGTACCGGCAGCGGTTCCCCGACGCCGTCCCCCCCGCCCCCGCGGCCTTCGGCGCCGAACCGATCCGGGACGCGCTCGTCCGCAACGCCGGCACCCTGCTGCTGGTGCTGCTCGGCGCGGTCGGGTTCGTCCTGCTGATCGCTTGCGCCAACGTGGCCAACCTGCAGCTCGTGCGCGCGATCGGCCGCCAACGGGAGATCGCGTTGAGGACCGCCCTCGGCGCCGGACGCGGGCGGCTCCTCCGGCAGTTGTTGACCGAGAGCGTCGTGCTCTCGCTGATCGGCGGCGCGCTCGGATTCGCCCTCGGCGTGGCCGGCATCCGGGCTCTGCTGTCGGTCAGCACCGTCGGGCTGCCGCGGATCGGTCCCGAGGCCGCCCTGGTCGCCGTCGACTGGCGCGTGGCGCTGTTCGCGGTCGCCGTCTCCGCCGGCGCCGGGGTCCTGTTCGGGTTGATCCCGGCCCTGCAGGGGTCGCGCACCGATCCCGGCGCGGCCCTCAAGGAGGGCGGCGGACGGGCGGGGGCCGGCGCCGGTCAGAACCGGATGCGCGCGCTGCTGGTGGTGGGCGAGGTCGCCCTCGCGTCGATCCTGCTGATCGGCGCGGCGTTGCTGATACGCACCTCGATCGCCCTGGGCGCCGTGGACCCCGGCTTCGACGCCGCCAACGTACTGACGATGCGGACCTCGCTCACCGGCCCGCGCTTCGCGACGGCCGGCGGCGTCGAGGCGCTGCTGCGCCAGGGCGTCGATCGGGTGCGGGCGCTGCCCGGCGTCGAGCACGCCGCCGCGACGTGCTGCGTGCCGCTCACGGGCGGGTTCGGGCTGCCGTTCGTCATCGCGGGACGGCCGCTCGACGACGGACCGTTTCACGGCGGCGGCGGATGGACGACGGTGTCGGACGGGTTCTTCGAGGTGTTCCGGATTCCGACGCTGCGCGGACGGGTGTTCACGGACCGGGACGGCAGCGGGGCGCCGCCGGTCGTCGTGATCAACGAGACGATGGCGAATCAGTACTGGCCCGACGGCGACCCCCTCGCGGGCCGCATCGTGATCGGCCGGGGCGTCATGCGGCAGTTCGCCGACGAGCCCGAACGACAGATCATCGGGGTGGTGGCCGATGTGCGCGACGCCGCCCTCAACGCCGACCCGCAGTCCCGGATGTACGTCCCGCAGGCGCAGTTGCCGGACGGCGTCAGCGCCCTCAGCCTCGAGATCGCGCCGATGGGCTGGACCGTCCGGACGCGGACCAGTCCGGGTGGGCTCAGCGCGGCCATCCAGGCCGAGCTCCGCCTCGCCACCGGCCTGCCCGTCTCGGACGTGCGGACCATGGACGAGGTCGTGTCGCGGTCCACGGCCCGGCAGCGGTTCAACATGCTGCTCATGACGATCTTCGGCGCCGCCGCGCTGGCGCTGGCCGCCATCGGCGTGTACGGGCTGACCGCGTACTCGGTCGAGCAGCGGACCCAGGAGATCGGCGTGCGTCTGGCCCTCGGCGCCGAGACCGCCCAAGTCTGGCGCATGGTATCGTTCCAGGGCATGCGGCTGGTCGCGGTCGGCGTCGTCGTCGGGTTGCTCTCCGCCTCGGGACTGACCCGCGTCATCGCCGGCTTCCTCTTCGGGGTCGAGGCGCTGGACCCGGCCACGTTCGTCGCCGTGCCGGTCACCCTCGCCGCGGTGGCGCTGTGCGCCGTCGCCGTACCGGCGCGCCGCGCGAGCCGGGTCGATCCCGTGCTTGCCCTGCGCAGAGAATAGCGGCGGCCCTGACCTCGACTCGACCCGCAGAACCAGAGGTTGAAGAAGTTGCCGTCCTTGCGGCTCAAGGGGCTGACGGCGGACACCGGCCGACGGGGAGATCCGGCCGACCGACCGCCGCTCGGTCGGGGGCGCGGAGGCGCGCCCCCGACCCCGGCTGATGCCGTGTTCGACCCGCTGGTCTCCACGGCGGCGACTTGCCGCGGTCTCGAGCTGCTGATCCTGTTCGGCTCTCGGGCGCGGGGCGACGCGCGGCCGGACGCGGACTGGGACTGCGGTTACCTCGCCGAGGCCGAGGCCGACGTGCCGGGTCTGCTCGCCGCGCTGGTGGAGGCGCTCCGGGACGACCGCGTCGATCTCGTGGATCTGCGCCGCGCCGGCGGCCTGCTGCGGTATCGGGCCGCGCGCGACGGCCGCCTGGTGCACGAGGCGTCGGCCGGCCTGTTCGATCGCTATCGGCTGGAGGCGGCCCGGTTCTGGTGCGACAACGCGCCTGTCCTCGAGCCCGGATACGACGAGATCCTGGAGTCCCTGCCGCGATGAGCGTCCTCGATCGGGCGGTGCTCGCCGAGCGCACGATGGCCGTCCAGCGGCATCTGGCGCGGGTGGCGGAGCGCCTGCCGTCTTCGCCTGCGGCCCTGCAGCCGGCGACGGACGCATCGGACGCCGTCGTGCTCCATCTCTGGCAGGCCACCCAGATCGTGATCGACGTCGCGATGGGCGCCTGCCTCGCGTTGCGGCTGGGCACGCCCGGCAGCTACGCAGACGCGTTCCGGCGTCTCGAACAGGCGCGAATCGTCGACACCGCACTTGCCGATCGTCTGGTGCGGGCGGCAGGATTCCGCAACGTCGTGGCCCACGCCTACGAGTCGCTGGACATGCGGCGCGTCCACCAGGCGGCTACCGACGGCCCGTCCGACCTCGTGCGGTTCCTGGCGCAACTGGCGGACACTGCACGGTAGGCGGCCGATGCCGGCAAATCCGCTCCATTTGCGGAGACGCTCATCCGGCCCGCTTGAATGCCATCCTCACCGCGTCACCGGCGCGTCGATCGCGTAGGGCGCGCCGAGCCGGTGGTCGCGATGGGCGTCGAGGTACGCCGCGATGCGATCGCAGCGGGTCACCGCCTCGGCGATGAACGACACCGCCTCGACGAGCCGGTCGTCGGGCTGCGCGCAGCTCAGCCGCAGGAAGCCGCCGCCCGCGGCGCCGAAGCACTCGCCCCCCAGACAGGCGACCCCCACCGCCTCGTCGGCCCCTTCGAGCAGATACATGGCCAGCCCGTGCGACGTGATGCGCCCGCGGTTGCAGACCTCCGCCACCGACGGAAAGACGTAGAAGGTGCCGCCCGGCATGAGGCAGCTCACGCCGTCGACGGTGTTCAAGCCCGCGACCAGCAGTTCGACCTTGCGGTGAAAGTCACGCATCCGCTCGTCGCGGTACTGCCGGCCGCGCGCGAGAGCGGCGGCCCCCGCGAGCTGCGTGAACGGAGGCACGCACGACAAGGCGACGTTCGTCAGCAGGTCGAAGACCTTGATGGTGTCCGGGCTCGACACCGCGTAGCCGAGACGCCACCCGCTCATGCTGAACGACTTGCTGAACGTGTAGGCGGCGACCGTCTGGTCGAGCATGCCCGGCTGAGCCAGCAACGATCGGTGCCGGCCCTCCCACACCATGCAGTCGTAAGGCTCGTCGGCGAACACCGCCACGTTGCGGCCCCGGATCAGATCGGCGAACTCGTGGAGGTCGTCCTCGGTCGCGACCCCGCCGGTGGGGTTGTGCGGGCTGTTCAGGAAGATGGCCTTGGGCCGGGGGTCCTCCTCGAGGAACCGGCGCACATCGTCGAGATTGGGCCGGAACGCCCGCGACGCCCGCAGGTTCGACAGCACCAGACGCGCCTCGCGACGCCGAATGTTCGCGGCATAGGTCGGGAAGTACGGGCTGAACACGAGCACGCCGTCGCCGGGCTCGACGAACGCGTCGCAGAAGAGCTGCTCGAACGTCTTCGCGCCGGGTCCCGCGATCACGTGGTCGGCGGTCACCGACAGGCCGTGCTCCTCGTTGACGTAGGCGGCGGCGGCGGCGCGAAGCTCCGGCAGCCCGGCCGACGGACCGTAGGTGGTGCGGCCGGCCCGGATCGCCTCGATCCCGGCGTCGACGGCGGCCTCCGGGGACGGGAACGGGCTGTCGCCGATCTCGAGCTCGATGACGTCCTTCCCCGCGGCGGCGAGGCGGCGGGCGGCGGCCAGCACCGTGAACGCCCCCTCGGGCTGCACGGTGGAAGAGAATCGCGTGAGGGACGGCGGCATTTCGACGAAGCTCCTTTCCGGGTCGGGGTCGTCTGTCTCGACGGCCCGGGGGCCGGACCGGTGGTGACGGACCGGCTCCCGGCGCAGGCCCGGGCGGCCGTCCTGGGTCGCGACGGCCCGGGGGCCGGACCGGTGGTGACGCATCAGTGTCAAGCGCTCGGATCGCCGTCTCCGCCGGGTCGCGACGGCCCGGGGGCCGGACCGGTGGTGACGGCCACCCGTCGGCGGCCTTGTCTTGAGTGTCGCATACTCGGCGCAGCCCTGTCCCCCGGGCGGGACCCGGACGCAGGACCGTCCCACGCTCCGCCACCGCCGTGCGCAGGCAGCATCGTGGCGGGTCTTGGGGCTCCGGACGGGCGGAATCGTGGGTCTCACGCGGCGCCGGCCGGTCGACAGGACGATCGCGACCCCTCGAATCGGGGGCGGGCCGTCACGCGCAGTCAGCGTGGGATGCTCCTGGACCCGGACGGGAAACCCGGTGGCGGGACCGCGCGGCTCCCGCCACCGGCGCCCCGGCCCGAAAGGGCCGCCGGCGGGCTCCGATGGCCGCCCAGCCAACCCGCCAGGGAGTCATCGCCTCCCGCGGGAGACGGCGCCGTTCATGACGTCGGGGTGGTCGGCAGCCCGATCAGGACGGTTTGGGTTGCGAAACCCGGCCGGGAACACTAGGATGCACCGGTAATCCGCGGATCTGCGCCGGCGCCCGCCGGAGGCGTGGTGCGGAGGCGACCGACCGGCGGCGGGTCCGTCATTTCCACCAGTCATCTAAGGAGCAGTCGTGTTGAACATGAAGGAACGGAAGACGAGGGCGCTCGGGGTAGCGGTGCTGGCCGGCGCTGCGGCGGCGGCGGCGTGGTCGATGACCGGCCAGGCCCAGGAGGGGCCGCGCGTGTTCTTCGTGTCTCCGGCCGACGGCGCCACCGTGTCGAGCCCGGTCGCGTTCGAGTTCGGCAGCGAGGGCTTCTCCCTGTTGCCGGTGCCCGAGGAAGTCGAGCAGCCCCGGTGGGCGGCCGGGCACTATCACATCGGCATCAACACCGAGTGCCTCGCGGCCGGCGAGATCATTCCCCAGTCGAGTCCGTGGGTGCACTTCGGCGACGGCTCGGCCATCTTCGAGAGCCTGATGCCGCCGGGCGAGCACACTTTCGCGGTGCAGGTCGGCGACGACGAGCACCGCACCATCGAGGGGCTCTGCTCGACGATCACGGTCACCGTCGAGTGACGGCGAGCCCGGGGTCTGCGCCGCGGAAGTCGGTGCCTCCAGCCGGCGGCAGCGCCTCCGGCTGGAGGGCGGCACCGCTCTACAGCGCAGATTCCGGGCGCCCGGACCCGCCTCCTTCCCCCTGACCGCGGTCCACCGGCCGGGGGATGCACTCGGCCACGACCATGAACGGCCCCTTGGCGTTCGTCCCGCCCATGAAGTGCGACTCGCCCAGGGTTATGCTCTCGCTGTCCAGGAAATCCCGCAGGGTCTTCTCCCAGCCCGTCCCGAAGGACAGTCCGAAAGCCAACCCTTCGTTCGTGTACTCGAGGATCTTCCTCACCGCCTTCCCGCGGGACAGCCGCACAAACCGCTCCGCGTAGACGTCCGCGACCAGCACGCTGCCCGGCCCCGCGTGCCCGCAAATGCCCCGCAGCGTCTTCCGCACATCGTGCTCGCTCAGGTAGAGGGTCACCCCCTCCCAGAGAAACGCCGTCTTCAGGCCCGGGTCATAGCCGCCCGCAGTCAGCTTCTCGAACACATCGTCCCGGCTGAAGTCCACGGGAACGAAGGTGACGCCCGGGGTCTCGATGCCCGCCTTGCGCAGGCTGGACCGCTTCAGCGCCTGCGTCCCGGGCTGGTCCAGCTCGAAGCAGGCCACCCGGTCCGGCACGAGCGGGCCGTACGCCCGGGTGTCGTACCCGGCCCCCAACAGCACGAACTGCTCGACCTCGGGCAGAACCCGCCCGAGGATCCGGTCGAAATAGAGCGTCCGGGCGATGACCATGTCCGCCATGGTCTCCGCCCCGCCCGGCGGCGGCAGGCGGGGATACCCGAAGTAGTCGCCGCCCAGCTTGTGCTTGGCCCACAGCGGGAACAGGACCAACTGCAACCCCAGGATCGACGTGTTGGGCAGGACGCCGACAAGCCGCACCGTCGCCGGGTCCGGCCGGATGCCGAACCAGTCCATGGTCCAGCGCCCGTTGATGACCTCGATGCCGGTCTGCGACGCGCCCAATCGCCGGCTGATGACGATCTGCCTGTAGGTGACCATCAGCGTCGCCGGCACCAGCAGGGGCAGGAAGACGACCTGAAGGACGACGAAGACGACCCAGGCAATCAGGCGCATGAACATGGCTGGAGCATACCGCAACCGCGGGACCGCGCGACCCGGCGCAACCCGGCGCCCCTGCCGCTCCGACGCCGTTTCCGCCACCCGAAGCCCGACCTCGCCCAACGTCCTCCAAGCCCGGAAATCGTCGCCTGCGGCTCCGATTGCCGCCCAACCAACCCTCCAGCAGTCCGCGCCGCGCTACGGCGCAGACTCCTGCCCCGGAAATCGTCGCCCGCGGCGCCGATGGCCGCCCAACCAACCCTCCAGCAGTCCGCGCCGCGCTACGGCGCAGACTCCTGCCCCGGAAATCGCCGCCCGCGGCGCCGATGGCCGCCCAACCAACCCTCCAGCAGTCCGCGCCGCGCTACGGCGCAGACTCCTGCCCCGGAAATCGTCGCCCGCGGCGCCGATGGCCGCCCAACCAACCCTCCAGCAGTCCGCGCCGTGCTACGGCGCAGACTCCATGCTGCCGCAAACTCCGTCAGCACCAGCCCGGACCCGCCCGCCGGCCGCACCCGGCGCCGCCGCCGGAGCGGCGGTCTCACCACGGCTCCCAAACCTCGCGGAGCCGGCGGACGGCGCGCCGCGGCACCGCCGGCGCCAGCGGAACCGTCGGGGGCGGAAGGCGGGTCCAGGCCGGCTCGTCCGGGCGGGGATCGAGACCGCGGCGGGCGAGCCTCGACAGGATCTCGCCGACGCTGACTTGTTCGTCTTCGGCGATGCACTGCGCCGCCTCCAAGACGTCGTCGTCGATCTTCAGGGTGGTGCGCACGAGCCGCACGTAGCGGCGATCGGATGCGCCGCTCCCTTGGCGTGTGGTCATGGTCGTCCTCCAGTCCACGCCACCCTTGCATCGCACGTGCCAGCCACCGCGGGCGGGTCCTCCCGCCGCGCGCATCCGATCCGGCGGATCCGGCCGGCAGTCGTTGCCGGCAGCCAAGGGTCGGGAGAACGCAGATCCTGCCAACCCGCCGCGGGGCGGACGGCTCAGCCGCCCGGACAAGAAGAGCCGGACCCTCCGCCGGGGCCCGGCCATCGGCGTTCGCGCTGATCGACAGGCCGGACCGCCGGCCATCGGGAGCGGGCGGCTCAGCCGCCCGGACAAGAAAAGCCGGGCCCCCTCGGGGGCCCGGGGGGCCCGGCCATCGGCGTTCACGCCTCGATGTCTTGCAGGGATCGCTCCGGGACATGGAGGCCCCCCGCGGGGGCCCGGCCATCGGCGTTCGCGCTGATCGACAGGCCGGACCGCCGGCCATCGGGAGCGGGCGGCTCAGCCGCCCGAACAAGAAAAGCCGGGCCCCCCGCGGGGGGCCCGGCCATCGGCGTTCACGCCTCGATGTCTTGCAGGGATCGCTCCGGGACATGGAGGCCCTCCGCGGGGGCCCGGCCATCTGCGTTCACGCTGATCGGCGGGCCGGACCGCCGGCCATCGGGACCAACCCGGAAATCGTCGCCGCCGCCGCGCTTGAAGGGGCGCCCCGCGGGTTGACCGGCCGGGGGCACCGTCCGGCGGGCTACTCCGGCAGGCGTTCCAGGCCGACCAGCGTCCAGCCGGTGCCGGCGCGCTTGAAGTAGACGTGCACGGGCCGGGTCCACGCGGCGCGCGGCGGGTCCACGGCCCTCACCTCGATGCGGACGAACGCGGCCGGCCGTGAGGGCAGCGCGCCGGGCGCCTCGATGCGCGTGCCGGACGACCGGGTGTCGGCCCCCAGGGAACGGGATTCCCCGGCGTGGTTGTCATACTCGGCCCACGCCGCCCGATAACCGCCGGGCGCGGCCGCGACGCCGGCGTCGACCGCGGCGTTGGCGAACGCGAGCACGCCGTCGGGGCCGAGCGTGAAGTCGACCAGCGGATTGATGCGCGGGAGATACGCGGCCCCGATCCGATCCCGGCGGGCGATGAGCATGTCGGCCAGATGCCGCTCGGCGGCGGGGTCGCTGAACCCGCCGGCGGTGACCACCGCGCGCAGCATCTCGTCGGTGAACGCCATCACGCGGCGGGCCGCCCAGAACGTGTCGTCGTCCCGGGCGTTGAGGAACGCGCCGTTCGGCGTGCGGGGGCGCCACGCGTCGGGATCGAACGTGTCCGCCTCGAAGCGGCCGACGGACACGTGGTCCTCGTACGCCGCCGTCTGCCAGGGACGCAGATAGAACCCGAACGAGACGAGCCGCTTCCAGAAGGGCTCGAACTCGAAGAGGTACTCGTGCCCTTCGTCCCAGTCGTGCGGTCCATTGGCGCCGCTGCCGAACGTGGAGCCGACGTCCTGCAGGTAGTGCCGGACGCGCGCGGCCCCGTTCTCGACGATCAGCGTGTCGAGCGTGTTGCCCGCCTTGATGTCGACCAGGTTCGTCCAGGCGCCGAAGACTTTCAGCGCCCGCAGCTCGCGGCGGTGCTCGTGCGGCACGACGTCGTTCGGATCATCGGACCGGGTCCCGTGGTAGCGGAAACCGCCGATGACCCGGCCCGGAATGCCGCGCGCCGCCACCATCCGGTACGATCCGTCCGCGCTGCGGTGGGCGCGCGCGAGAACCGCCTCGAAGTCCTCGCGCCGCAGCGGACGGCGCTGGCCCGACGGCATCCGCACCGTCGCGTCGGGCGAGATCCGGATCCCTTCCGCGACGTCGGCGGCGGTGAGCGCGGTCAGGTACTGCTCCACCTGCCAGTAGCCGAGCGCCCAGAACAGCTTGCTCGCCACCATCAGCGCGCCGGTGGCCGCTTCGGGGTGCCCGGCGGCGTCGAAGGTGACGAACCAGAAGTCGTCGCCGCCGGTCCGCCCCACGAAGCCCGGAGCCGCCCCGGCGCTCTTCAGGCCGGTGATCACCCCGCGCTGCTCCGCCACGCCGTCGAGCGTGTTGGGGCCGCGCAGCAGCGCCGTGATCGTGATCGGCTGCGCCAGGATCCGGTTGGTGAACCAGCTCGAGTCGGGCACCTCGTCGATCGTGTTCAGGTTCTGCGCGCGGACACGTGTGGTGGTCCCGCCGGGCCGCGCGAACAGGTTGTACGGCAGGTCGTACAACAGCTCGATGTCGCGCGCCGCGACGCCCGACGCATCCTGCGTCTCCGGCTCGCGCCGGAGGGGGTCGTCGTCGTAGAACTTCCGGCCGCTGCCGGTCACGATCGTCAGGGCGATCGCCGCGCCGGCGATCACGGCGGCGGCCAACCGGCGGCGGGCGTCTGGAAACTGGATCATGACCCTCAGAAGGCGGGCGCCGCGGTGAAGATGTAGCCCCAACCCTCGCGTCCCTTCGCCACCTCGACCCGCAACGGCGTGCTGGAGCGACCGTGGAAGCGGGCGCCACCCCCTCAGAAGGCGGGCGCCGCGGTGAAGATGTAGCCCCAACCCTCGCGTCCCTTCGCCACCTCCACCCGTAACGGCGTGCTGGAGGGACCGTGGAAGCGGGCGCCGATCCCCCAGTTGGTGCGCAGCCCGCGCAGATCCAGATCCGCGCGGCGGGACGTCACCTTGCCGGCGTCGAAGAACAGCGCCATGTCGAAGAAATGCCGGTTCGGGGCCCAGCGCCACTCCGCCGAAAGCAGCAGCGCGTGGCGGTCGCGGAACCGGTCGGTGGCGTAGGCCCGCAGCGTGCGGCCGCTCCCGAGGGCCGGCAGCAGGTAGAACGGCACGACGTCCCCGTCGTCCAGAATCGACTGGAGCCGCCCCCGTAACGCCAGCACCCACGTCTCGCGCAGGATCGGCACGTGCTGCACCACGTCGACGTCGAGCCGCTCGAAGGCGTATGCCGAATCCCGGTTGAGCCACGCCTGCAGCGTCGCGCCGTAGTAGCCGCCGGTCTTCGTGTACCCCGGCGACTCCCGCCAGTCGAAGGCGGCGGTCCCGCCCACCCGCGCGAACGACGACGTCCCGCCCAGGCCGGGCGCCGCCGCGGCGTGCACCGTCTCGATCGACGGATGCGGCCCCCGCCCGGGCCCGAGGACGTAGCGCTCGACGTCGGCCTCGGCGCGCAGGGCGACCCACTTGTGCGGCCGTCCCCGGACGGACCCGCCGGCGTAGGTCTCCTGGACCCTCGAGTTCGTCCGATCCTCCACCGCCGTGTCCATGCCCACGCCGTAGTACGCGAGCCGGGTCACGTCGCGCCATCCCGTCCGGATCGCAAACTGGAAACGCCCCGGCGCCGGCGTGTCGGCGACGGACGCCGTGCCCAACTCCACCTGCTTGTAGCCGCGAATCGAGTAGAGCCCGTGCAGATCCCAGTACGTATCGCCGCGGTAGTAGCGCCGGTACCCGCCGCCCGCCGCGAATCCGCCGCCCGAGCGGACACTGTCGACGAGCGGATAGAACCCGCTGGGGGACTCGAACAGGACGGTCCGCACGGTCGTGACGAGGGCCTCGGCGGCGGACGGCTCCTCGGGCTCCAGCGCCTCGGCCTTCGCCGCCTGCCGCTCGGCGATGACCTCGGCCCGCGTCGCCGGCCCGCTCTCCGCCTGGCCGGCGGCCGGCGCGGCCATGAACCCGACGGCCGCGGCGGCGGCCAGGACACGCCAGCCGTTCATCGGATCTCCATGCGGCGCCGAGCTTACCACAGGCGATTCGGCGATCATCTCGACCGCCGGGAGCATCCCACGCTGACTGTGCGTGACGGCTCGCCCCCGATTCGAGGGGCCGCCACCGTCTTGCCGACGGCCGGCGCCGCGTGCTGCGCAGGCGGCGGTGATGTCCCGTCCGTCCAGCCGGTGTCGCCACCGTCTTGCCGACCGGCCGGCGCCGCGTGAGACCCACGATTCCGCACGTCCGGAGCCCCAGGACCCGCCGCGATTCCGCCGGCGCACGGCGGTGGCGGCGCGTGGGATGGTCCTGTCTCGACCGCTTTCGACCGCTGCCAGAAAGAAACTCGGCGATGATCGGCAACCTCCCGTGCGCGCCGCCCCGCCGGCGCCCGTCACCACGCCGCGCGGCGATTTTCAGGCCACGCGGGTCCGACGGCGCCGGGTGGAAAACCACTACCGGAGGGCGGGACAGGTTCCGGCCGGGAACGCCGTGTCGGCCACGTCACCGGCCGCGAACCAGCCGCCGTCCCGAACGACCCGTTCGTCGTCGATCGCGCAGTACTCGAAACGGTCCGCGGTCGCCCGCACGTAGACGAAGTGATTGAACCGGCCGCGGTCGGCGCGGGGCCAGGTCCGGTCGTCGGGGTCGAAGGCGTCGGGCGCCCGGCTGCCGGCCCCGGTGACCACGTAGCGGATCCCCTGTTGCGGGCGCAAGCGGGCGTACAGGTGCTGGTGCCCCTGGAAGGCGACGTCGACGCCGTGCTCGACAAAAAGCGGTTCGAGCTGCGCCCGCAGCCGGCCGTCCGGGCCGCGCCGGCCGAAGATCCAGAAGCTCCGGCGGGACGGCGAGTGAATCGGGTGGTGCATGGCGACGACCTGCCAGCGGGCCGTGGACTCCCGCAGCGCGCGGTCGAGCCACGCGAGCTGCGCGGCGTCGTGCCCGTCCTCCAGCCGGGTCTGGTCCTCGCCGAGCGTGTTGGAATCGAGCACGAAGACCTCGACCAGCGGCGGCGATCCGCCGTCCGGCACCGGGACCGCGTAGTAGCGGGCGCCGTCGACGTAGCCGAATTCCGGCGTCGCCAGGTGCGCGGCCGCGTGGCAGCGCCGGGTCGGGACATAGGCGGACGCGTCGCGCGGCACCGGCCGGCGCGCCGTCCCGTCGCAGCGCCCGACGTCGTGGTTGCCGAGCGCCGCGTGGATGGCCACGCCGAGATCCCGGACGGGCCGGTAGACATCGAGGAACCGGGGCGCGATGCGCTCCGCCTCGCCATTGTCGTAGACGTTGTCGCCGAGCAGGAACAGGTGCGACGCCCCGGCCGCCGCGACCGTATCCCGGATCGCGTCCCGAACCCGCCGGGCGCGCCGGTCGCCGGACCCCGTGTCGCCGACGAAAACCATCCGCGCCTCGCCGGGCGCCGACCCGCCGGGCGTGCCGGAGCCGCCGGCGCCGGGCGGAACGCCGGCGGCGGCGAGAACCGCCAGCGCGGCGGCGATACGAAGCCGCCTCATCGTTCCGGTCCCCGCAATCCCGCGGCACCCCGGCCAGCTCGCGCCCGCCGGCACCGCTCGCCGGGGCTCTTCGCCCCGGCTCCCCGCAATCTCACGACGCCCACCCCGCCGCGCAGCAGACGGCACCGCCTCATCGTTCCGGTCCCCGCAATCCCGCGGCACCCCGGCCAGCTCGCGCCCGCCGGCGCCGCTCGCCGGGGCTCTTCGCCCCGGCTCCCCGCGATCTCACGACGCCCACCCCGCCGCGCAGCAGACGGCCCCGCCACGGGTGTCGCCCCTGCCCCCCGGGAGCTCACGGCACCGGCCCGGACTGGCGGCAACGTCCCCACCATCCGGCGCGTCTCCGTCCCGCCTTCCGTATCTCACGACGCGGCCGCCCCCGACGGACGGTGCCGGGCGGTGTATCGCTCCATCGGCGACGACTCCTCCCACGCCGCGAAGATCTGTTGCAGCAGCGCCGGCCGTTCGCTGAGCAGGTCGAAGAAATCCTCGCGGTCGATCCAGAGAATCGAGCACGCGCCGGTGGCGACGAGCCGCGTCGGCCACGTCCCGTCGTCGAGGCCGGCGAAGGAGCGCTGGCCGATGACGTCGCCCGGGGCCGCCTGCATGATCGTCCGCCGGTCGTCGCCCTCGGTCCGCAGCCCGAACGCGCCCGACAGGACGATCGCGATGCCGGCCGGGGTGGTCTGCTGGGCGAAGGAGGTCCCCGGCTCGATCTCCTCCTGCCGCGCGATGGCCGTCAGGTGCAGCATTTCGACGCCGGTGACCCTGGCGAACAGCGGGATCCAGCGGAGCACGAGCCCTTTCTGCCCGTCCGTGAGCGGCCCGGTGAAGGCGTCGAGATCGGCCGGCGCGTTGCTTCGCACCGCGCCTTCGGGAATGTCCACGGCGTGGGCCACCATGCGGAACAGTCCCTGCATGAGGCCGATATGGTTGGACAGCAGCGTGCGCAGGACGCCGTCGCTGAACGTGAGCAGGAGGGTGGGCCCGGCCGTCCGAATCAGGTCCGGCGCGACGCCGCCCGCGAGCGCCTCGACGAAGCCGAGCGTCGCCGGGGCGGTCCGGCGCGTCTCCGCCCCCCGCCGGCCCGCGACCACCTCGCCGTCGAGAAGCAGGTGCAGCTCCTCCGGCCGCGCCCCCGCGCGCAGCACCGTCGCGCCCGCCGCCCGACGCGTCTGGTGGCCGGCCGCGGCGACGCGGAACAGCTCTTCGATCTCAACCGACGCAAAGAGCGGCAGCGTCCGGATACGATCGACCAGCGCGGTCGCCGGCAGCGCGTCCCGCCGGAGTCGGGGACGCCCCTGCTGCGCCGCCGCGTGCGCGGCGAGGGTCCACGACGCGGCTTCCACGACGTACGCGTCCGCGGCGTCGCGCGCGGCGAGGACGCTCTCTACGTGGTCGCGCAGGGTCCAGACCGCCTGCTCGCCGATGACGTGGATGGCCGCGGCCGCCACCACCGGATCCTCGTCGTCGACCAGTTCGGCGAGCGTCGCCTCCGCGCCGCGCGGGCCGGTCTTCAGGATCGTTCGAGCGTGCTTGATCTTCTCGTCGACCGGCGATGGTTCGAGCACCGGCAGCAGCGCATTGCGCAGCGGCCCCGCGAGCACGTTGTCGAGGTACTCCAGGGCGGCGGCGCGCTCGCGCGCGGCGCCGCGTTCGATCGCCCGCCGGGCCGCCACCACGTCGCGCCAGCCGTGAATCAGGCTGAGCAGCCGGTAGATGCGGTCCGATGCGCGATCGATCTTCTCGCGGAGCGCCTGCGCCAGCACCGCGTTCTTCGGCAGGCCGGCGCGTTCGAACAGGCCGTGATGCTGATCCAGGCGGCGGCAGTAGACGAGGCCTTCAGCCAGGGCGAGCCGCTCGACCGGGGCCGGATCGAACGTGAGGGCCGGCTGCCCGCGGCGCAGCTTTTCGGCCGCGCTCAGCGCCTTGAACCGCAGGAAGCCGTCGCCGGTGTCGAGCAGGGCCATGACGACGTCCATCGACGCCTGACAGGGGATGCGCGCGAGCGTCGCCGGTATGTGACGCCGCACCCAGACGTCTTCGCCCGAATCGCCGAGGATCTGCTTCAGCGTGTCGACGACCGGTTCCCCGTATCGGACCAGCGTCTCCCGCGCCGCCCCCTTCAGCCGACGGTCGCCGAGGAAGGATATCAGCGTCGGCGCGAAGCCGATATCGGTCATCTCGAGCGCCCGGATGGTCCGCATCACCTCGTCGGCCACCGCCGGATCGGGGTCCTGCAGCAGCGTCGCCAACAGGTCGCGGGACCGCCGGTGGCCCACCCCGCGAATCGCCGCCGCGAGGTCGCGCCGCACCTCGCCGGCGCCCTCGCGCGTGTCGGCCGCGAGCGCGGCGAAGACCTGTGCCGCGGTGCGCCGGTCGCCCGCGTCGTCGCTGCCCGACAGCACCAGCGCGGCGGTGGCCGAAATGCGGGGATCGGCGTCGCCGACGAGCGCCCGACCGACCGCCGACGCCTCCTCGTGGCGGATGGCGGAGAGCGCCTGGACCGCGGCCATCCGCACCCCGGCGCTGGGATCGGTGATCAGCCGCTCGACGGCCGGGGCCCACCGGACGGCGACGTCGGCGCGCGCCGCGCCGAGCGCGCCGAGCGCCCGGGCGCGCACCGCGGCGGACTCGTGATGCAGCAGCAGCGGCGTGACGAGGTGGCGCTTGTCGAGCGATTCCAGCACGTCGATCGCATAGAGCACCCGGCGCTCGTCGGGATGGGCGAGCTCCTCGACCAGCGTCTCCACCGTGGAGAGGTCGGCCACGCTCAAGCGCACCTCGCCCGGCAGGACGCCCTGACGGGCGATCGATTGACGGAACGACGCCAGGTACTGCCGGCGCGCGCGGACCGCACCGGCCATCCACAGCGCGGTGACGGCCAGACTGACCCAGCTCAGTTGACGCCACGCCAGCCCGAATCCCCACGGCTGAATCAGGACGAGCGTCAGCACCGCGCCGAGGCCCTTCGCGAACCGGTCCACGGTGACGTCGATGAACGGTTTGGCCCGATGCTTCAGATCGGCCGGCAACGGCAGGAACAGGATTTCCCGCGTCGTCTTGTCGACCGAGTACCGCAGCGACGAGTCGAGGATGCGCCCCCCCGCCGCCGCCCAGAGCGCGCCGGTGACCAGAATCAGGCCGCCCGTCGAGCCGAGGCCGATCGGCAGAATCAACAGGGCGAACCCGATGCCGAGATGGCGGTGGATGCGGCTCGTCAGCCCGACCTGAATGACCAGGCCGGCCAGCGACAGGTAGAGCTGCACCTGGCCGAGGAACGCCGCGATGCGGTCGGCGCCGCCGCCGCCCGCCGCCTCCTCGACCGCCATGTTCAGTTGCTGGTCGAGCAGGCCGGCGCCGATCGCCGCAAAACCGATGATCAGGGCGATGAGCTGCAGGTGGCGCGACCCGCGCAGCATCCGGAACGCCTCGGTGCCGCCGACCCCCTTCTCTTCGCCGGTGCCGCCGACCCCCGCCGGCGACAGGTCGCGCGCCCGGCGCATGACGATGGAGACGACGCCGGCGCAGGCGATCAGGAGCGCACTGCTGGCGAGCAGCAGGTTGTTGGCGCCGACCCTGTCGACGGCGAAGACCACCACCGCCGACGCCGTCATGCCGCCGAGGCTCGCGCCGCCGCCGATGAAGCCGAACAGCCGCTTCGCCTGCCGGGCGTCGTAGATGTCGTTCGCCAGCACCCAGAACTGACTGATGAGGAGCAGGCCGAGAATCTGCCCGACCAGATAGAAGGCCACGGCGGTCCCGGTGACCCCGATCCGGAACGCCGCCCAGAATCCGATCAGCATCACCGCCACCCCGACCTGGGTGGCCGCGACGACCGCCTTCGGCGGCAGGCGGGACGCCCCGCGCGTGTAGATCTGCATCACGACGCCGACGATCACCCCGGACGCCAGCAGCACCCACGGCAGGTTGTCGGCCCCGAGCTCACGGATGAACTGCGCCCGGGTGAGCGGCTTGACGATGTTGTAGGCCGTCATCACCAGGAACGAGTAGAGGAACATCAGCAGGAGCGACCCCGCTTCCTCCCGGCGGACCGCCACGATAGGCGACAGCAACCGCTGAACGGCTGACGTTCGTGGCATGACTCGCCTCCTCCCGTTCGTCCCGCCCGCGTCTCGCGCCGACGGGCGCGGGGCGGGGGCGGCGCCGGTTCGCTACCGGGTGACGCCGGCGCCGCGATAGCCGAGCGAGACGTCGTCCTCGAGGGCGGTCCGTTCGACGCTGGTGATCACCCCGGCCAGCCCGCCATCGTCCGGCAGCGTTGATCGCCGCCGCCGCCGTTCCCCCGGGATGTCGTTGGCCGGTGCCGGGTCACGAGCCAATATCAGGGTCAAAATCGGGGAACTCGCCTCGAAGTTCGATGGGCTCACCCGGGGTCAAATCCAACCCTTGCAGACCCGGGTAGTCCGGCGCATACCGATAAGCGCGGTACACCAGATTGGCCGGTCTTTCCGCATCATCCACCAGTTCGATCGGCACCGGTTCACCTTGACGCAAAGGGCCGTTGGCGGTCAGGGGATTGATGTATTTCCAAACCGTTTTCCCGGCCGGCGTGACCTCGAAAAGCGTGCCGTGCACACCGTCGCAAATCAGCGTGTTCCCGTTGGGAAGCCGCTGCGTTCCTGATATGTATGGGGCGAAAAAGTCGCTGGGCCTTTCTGCGGTATAAGTCCATACCGGTTCTGCCGGAGCATAAACCGAACCGGGATCCAGACGATAGTTGGTCCCGTCCACCGGCGGGGTGATCTCATCCACCGATGAATAACCACGCTGGAACTCCGAGACCTCGCTGCCATTGTTGAAAATGAGGATGTTTCCGGCACCCGGCAGGCCGGGGGCAATCCATTGGCTGTTATGCGGCCGGAAGAGTTGCTGGTCCTCCGGAGTTCCGGCGCGCCAAGCCCGCGGGTTACCCCAGCGGAACAGCAGGTCGCCACCCTTGCCGCCCTTGCCGCCGTGGTGGTCTGCCGCCTCCGAAGTCGTGGTGCTGTGGTCGATAATCCACACTTCACCGAAGAATCGGGGCGACAGTATGATCTGGTCCAATTCCGGGTTGTAGTCGATTCCATTGCTCCGTATCCAGTACCGCGGGTCGTATAGCTCGGAAGGGCGGTAGTTGAGGTCAATCAACTCCGGATGATCGGCCACCACTCCGTAATTCGCCTTGCTCGAATCAAGGTCCTGAATCAGATGATCCCACACCGACCACTCCCAAACGATTTCGCAGCTCGCGGGCCCGGTGGGTCGGGCTTCGACGATATGCGGCACCCTCAAGCCATCGGCACTAACGAAGTCCGGATCGGCGCCGGCGGCGATGGCCTCCTCCGCCGTCTTGTGTTGCCGTGACAGCAGCAATACATTTCCGTTGGGCATTTTGAGGAAGTCATGATGCGGAATGCCCTGGCTGCACTCCCAAAGGATGTTCCCGTTCGGGTCAATTTCCCTCACGGCGCGGCCCGGGTCAACATTGGCGAAAGTCAGAAGATTTCCATTCTCAAGCAACCTTGCGAACAGGGCGTCGGCATCCAGGTCCCACCTGTGAACCACCCGCCCCTGATTGTCAATCAGGTATATCGTCTTGCTTTGTCGCATGTTGAACAGGGTATAGCCGTCAAATGCCTCCGGCTCGTTCAGGATCAACCCCACCGTGTTGGCGGTAGGGGTCGGGGCACAAGCCAGCGGTGAAACTGCCGCCACGCCAAACAAGACGATGGTCCGTATCAACGCCATCCCCGATGCTGGGCTGGCTGGCAAATTGTGTGCCATATTAGACCTCCAAGGATTTTCATAGCAGCCCAAGGTAGCAGTCCTCCGTGTTCAGACGGCTGGCTGAAGGGGCCGGTGGCTCGATAGCGCGGCGACCCGCGCCGAATTGGGACGGAATCGCGTCAAGAGCCGCTCCAGACCGCTCCACAGGCCCACAAACCGCCCGAGCAGCCCGCAGACGGCGGATACCACCCCGCCCCGCAGGCCGCGCGGGGCGTGCCGACGCCGATCTGCCTGACGCAGAAGCAGCCCGAGGTTGATGACGTGACGGACCACTAGTAGTTCGTCACGTCATCATATTCGGATAGACGAACTTGGGTCGAATGATGTAGTTCGCCTGCATTTGGGGGACTCTTCTTGGTTCGAGGTGAGTGCCCGACGGCTCTAACATTTGTTCGTGACGAACCACTAGTCGTCGTTCGCCAGATCTCCGCGCTCGGCGACCAGCTCGTCGTACTCGTCCTGATCGAGATACGTGACGTCGACCCAGGCGTGGGCCATCTCGTCGACGGTGCGGGACCCGTTGCCGACCCACTGGCGCGGGTCCGGGTTCTCGCGGTTGCCGGTCGAGTTGTCGTGCCACGCGGTGACGACGATCATCGTGCCGCCGGGCAGCAGCGGCGCCACGTCGTCGGCGTAGATGTAGTTGATGTGCCAATTCCACTGGAAGTTGTTCACGTTGTTGAGCATCCGGCGCGAACCGTCGGGCAGGACCGCCTCCATCGACATCGCCTTGCCGCGCATGTGCATGTGCGGCTGGTAGTTCTCCAGGCGGGCGGGCCCCTTGAGCATGGTGAAGCCCTGGCTCATGCCGATCTGGCCGGGGGCGATGTCGATGCCGCCCTGGTGCCCGCGGAAGCCGTGCAGGATGGTCCGATACTTCGGCTTGTAGCCGGGGTCGTAGAAGTAGACCCCCAGCTCGACGACGTCGTCGACCACCTCTTCACCGATCGCGTGGTAGTGGATGTCCCACTGAATGCGGGCCCCCGGCAGCATGAGCTTGCCGGCGTCGTCGGGGAAGATCTCGCCTTCCTTGCCGACCGCCCACTCCATGAACGTGCCGGGACCGATGTCGTCGTCGAAGTCCACGCTGTTGGCCAGCCCCGTCACCCCCTCCTCTTCCTGGAGGAGCCGCGCGATGGCGTGATGCACGACCTTGCGGCCGCCGGGGAACGAGGGCTTGATCTCGATCGCCTTCACCCAGCGCTCGTCGGTCAGCCCGGTCTCGGCCATCGGCCGCCACCACTTGTCCTGGCCGTCGGCGGGCACAGTGTAGGGCGCCGAGGGGACGACGAGGTCGGGCTCGCCGAAACGGTCCGACAGGCGCCACGCCCCGGGGTCGGGCCACTCGACGGCGGGCGGCAGGTCGGCGCGGTCGCCCAAGGGAGCGCCGCCGTCCACCCACTTCACGATGGTGTCGATCTGCTCCTGGCTCAGCGATCGGTCGTTCTGGAACGTCTGGATGCCGACGGTCCGGTCGATGTGCCAGGGCGGCATCTCCAGCGAGACCACGCGATCCTTGATCGCCCGCGCCCAGGGCCGCACCTCGCCGTAGGTCAGCAGCGACATGGGGGCGATGGAGTTGGGCTGATGGCACTCCTGGCACTTCTGCTGCAGAATCGGCGCGACGTCCTTCGCGAACGTCGGCTGGTAGTCGGCCTCGGCCTCGTTGGCCGCCGCGGGACCGGGCGCGGCCACGAGCGCGCAGAGCGCCACCCCGACACCGAGCCACCGGCGGTACGACTTCGCATGCATGGCTTGCTCCTTACACCCGCGCGGGCTCCACGCGGGAAATTAACGTGACGGATTACCGCGAGTTTTATCACGGCCGACCCCGCGGGTCCAGCCGCAAACACCACACGGGGGCACGTCAAAATTCGCCAACCTGACTGCCCCGGCGCCGTCAGGTTGGCGAATTCGGCGCCGTTCTCGGCATTGAGGCCCTCCCGAACGGGCTTTTCTTGGGGCCTTGGCGCGCCGGGGATCCCTCGGGGGACCAGTTCCAGCGGCGGCGCCTCACTTCCTTGTCGTGCGCCCACACCACCCGGACGCACGTCAGATTGTGAGACGACCGCCCTTGTTGCTGCCGGATTGGCGATTTCGATTCCGTTCCCGGCCTCGATGCCCTCCGAACGGCGGGCCGCACCGGATATCGCCGCCGGCGGCGTCTCACCTTCACCTTGACGTGCGCCCACACCACCCGGACGCGGCATTTCAGTCGCCGACGACCGCCTGGTACACCAAGCTGCGCGACAGCCGCTGCACCTCGTTGATCGCGCCGCCGTTGTTCTGAATCATCCCCACGAACGTCAGGTCCTCCTCGGGGTCGACCCAGAACCAGGTCCCGGCGATGCCGATCCAGTAGTAGGAGCCGGTGGACCAGGACTCGCCGGACGCGGGGCCGTCGGTCACCACCGAGAAGTTCAGCCCCCACCCCTGACCCGGCCGCCGGTAGGTCGCCTGCTGGGCGTCGGTCAGGTGGTTGGCGCGCATCAGCTCGACCGAGCGGGGAGCGAGCAGGCGCACCCCGCCGAGCTCGCCGCCGTTCAGCAGCATCTGGGCGAACCGCAGGTAGTCGGGCGCCGTACCGTACAGCCCGCCGCCGCCCGACGGTCCCTTCAGGGGCGCGTTCGGCGCCTGGGCGCCCCCCGGCGGGGCCATGAGCGTGCCGTCGGGACCCGGGGTGTGCCGCGCGGCCAGCCGGCGCATCTTGCCGGGGGGCACGTGGAACGCGGTGTCGACCATGCCGAGCGGCTCGAAGATGCGTTCGTGGAGGAACTCTCCCAGCGGCCGGCCGGAGATCCGCTCGACGAGATACCCCTGCACGTCGACCGAGATGCTGTACGCCCACGCCGTCCCCGGCTGCGACAGCAGCGGAATCGCCGCCAGCTTGTCGATCATCGTCTCGAGCGGGGCCCCGGTGTCGAGGACCCGGCCGTCGATGACGGCCCGGTTCACCGGATGGCGCGGGTTGAGGACGTAACCCAGCCCCGCGGTGTGCCGCATGAGATCGCGCATGGTGATGCGCCGCCCGCGTTCGATCGGCTCGACCTGCATGGCGCCGTCTTCATCCACGCCGGTGAAGACCTGCAGTTCGGCGAACGCGGGGATGTACTGCGACACCGGGTCGTCGAGGTGCCACCGGCCCTCCTCGTGCAGCATCATCAGGGCCGTGCCGACGACCGGCTTGGTCATCGAGAAGATGCGGAAGATCGAGTCGAGCTCGACCGGGGCGTCCTTGCCGACGTCGAGCTTGCCCACCGTATCGGTGAAGACGACCTTCCCGTGCCGGGCCAGCATCGTGACGATGCCCGCCAGCTTGCCGTCGTCGACCATCGCCTGCATGCCCGCGTCGAGCCGTTCGAGGCGCCTGGCGGAGACGCCCACCTCGGCGGGGTCGGCGACGGCGAGGTCGCGCGCCGCCTCCGCCCCGGCCGCGGCTACCGGCGCGGCGTGAAACGGCGCATGACCGACGACGAGCGCCACCAGGGCGGCGCCCCCGAACAGGCACGACCGCCACCGAATCAACCTGCCATTCACTCTGTTCCCCCTCTCAATCCCCGATTCGTGCGCCGTGCGCGAAGCACCCTCGCTTGCCGTCGCGTTCCGATGGCCGAGTTCGCGCCGCCGATAAGGCGTCGACCGTGCGGGACGGATCTTGCGCGAAGCTGCCCGCACGGAACACCAAGTCCCAGGCACGCCGGACGCCGGGACGCCCCCAACCGTGCGGACGCGTCGTCGTCCGGCGGTCCGGTGACGAACGCCCCGGCGGCGAACGTCAATAGACGATGACGAACGAGCCGTCGGCCCTGGTGACGGCGGCCGGCACGCTGCGCGCCGGTATCGGCGCCTCCGCGCGGCCCGCGTCGCCGCGGGGACGGCCGCCCGCGTCGAACGCCTGCCAGCGCAGGTTGCCTCCCGACTGCCAGCCGGGACCGTCCCCCCACGCCAGCAGGACATCGCCTCGGTGGTTGACGGCCACGGTGGCGTTCTTGCGCCGGAACTCCGCCTTTCCCGGCGCGGACCACGGCTCGTCCAGCCGTTCCGTGTTCGCGGCGTAGACCTGCCCCGCCGTCTCCCACGCCACCAGCGTGCCGTCCGGTCCGCTGGCCAGGGTGGTGGTCGCGACCGGGCACGCGCCGATGTCCCAGGGCTGAATCAACCGGTCGCGGAAGGTCACGCCGCGATCGGTGCTCGTGAGCAGCCGCATGCCGCGGCGCACGTTGTCGCCGGCGCCGCGATAGGACACGTGGACCGCGTCCGCCCCATCGGCGGCCGCCCGCAGGCCGCAGCATCCGCACGCCCCCGCGGAGGCCGGACTGACGGGGCGCGGCGGGTCGAAGCGCTCCCCGCCGTCGCGCGAGGCCGCGAGATAGACGCGGCGGTCGGCATCCTCGACCGGATCGGCGTGCCAGAAGACGTAGACGTTGCCGCCGGCATCCACCGCGACCGTCGAGCCGGTCTCGACGCCGCCTTCCTCCCGCGCCGACAGCTTCCGCTGGGGCTCGAACGCGCCGGCATCGTCGCTGCGCGTGTAGTAGAACCACGTGGGTTCCCGGTGAAACCAGGTCACGTGCAGGCGCCCGTCGGGCCCGACGGCGAGCTGTCCGCCGTCGACGGGCCCGAGCCCGGTCACCGAGTGCGGCCGGCTGTTGACCCGCTGCGGCGCCGACCAGCCCGCCGCCTCCGGAGCCCGGGTGACGTGCCACAGGTCGCCGCTGCTCATCGACCCCGTGTAATAAATCAGATGCAGCCGCCCGTCACCGTCGACCGCCGCCTGCGGCAGGCTGGCCCCGGCCGGGGCGCGCAGCACCTCGACGGCGGGCGCCGACCCGCCGCAGGCGGCGGCCGCGGCCGCAACGAGCGCGAGCCCGAAGAGCCCGCAGCGAACCCCCGCGTTACCGGAACGCCTCATGAGCCTCCCCCCGGTGACGGCCTCGAATGCAGCCGCCCGTCACCGTCGACCGCCGCAGCCGCAACGAGCGCGAGCCCGAAGAGCCCGCAGCGAACCCCCGCGTTGCCGGAACGCCTCATGAGCCTCCCCCCGGTGACGGCCTCGAACCGCGCGTGGTTGGCGCGAACCCGCCGTACGACCAACGATAGGACGTGCGCGCCGCCGGCGCAAGCACCGCGACGCCCCGCGTTCGATCAACCCGCGGCGTGGAGCCGCCGCCGCTTCCGGATCCACTTCACCGCGACAAGCAGGAACACGGCCAAGGCCAGCGCGGCGCCGATCGTCGGATAGTGCCGCTGCAGCGTCTCGAACGCGCGGTCGCCGAGGCGAACCGCCAGGTACGCTTCGGCGGTGAAGCGAACCACGCGTCCGACGAATATCGCACCGGCGAACCGCGTCCAGGGCATGCCGACGATCCCGGCGACGAGCATGAACACCTTCGTCGGGAACGGCGGAGGCGCGAGGACCGCGACCAGCATGGCCGCAACGTCGTTCTCGCGGACCTTCCGAACCACCCACCGGCGTTTCTCGGGGTCGAGGCGGCGGACGGCGCGGTCACCGCCGGTGCGCCCGATCCGATGGAGCACCAGGCATCCCAGCGTGGAGCCCGCCGCCGCGACCAGGGCAATCAGGACGAACTGCGACGGCTCTTGCCAAGCCAGCAGCAGCAGCACGACGTCGACGCCGCCCGGCAACGGGATGCCGGCCGAGTCGCAAAGGGCGATGAGAAACAGCCCGGGGACCCCCAAGGCCAGGAGACTGTCGCGAAATCCGTCCATGAGTCGAAATCGAACCGCAGGAGTCGGGATTATAGTGCCGCGCGCGGGGCGCCGACGCCGGCTTCGTGATGCGACCGCCCCCGCGTGTCACGTTGGCGATTCCCGTACGTTCTCGGCGCCGAGGCCCTCCGAACGGGCTCTTCTTGGGGCTTTGGCGCTGGAATCCATCGGGGACCCGTTCCAGCGGCGGCACCTCACTTCTTGACGCGCACCGACGGCGGCTCTCGGTGCGGGGGTGCACGTCAGATTCGTGAAACGACCGCCCCGTCGCTGCCAGATTGGCGATTCCGATCCCGTTCCCGGCCTGGATGCCCTCCGAAACGGGCCTTTCGGGCTTCGACGCGATGGGGCGCCTCGGGGCCGCCCGCGCCGGATACCCCCCGACGCCGGCGTCTCACTTTCTTGACGTGCACCCCGCACCGACGGCGGCTTTGCCTTTCGGCGCCGGCGCTGATAAGCTTGATGAACAGTTTTGACACAGATCGGCCGGTGGGGTAACCCCATCCTTTGAGCCGACAGGTCTCCAACCGCTCTACCTACAGCGCGTCACTCTCGACAGACCTGTCCTTCTGCTCAGGCCGATCCGCACCCCGCCCGAGGAGGTGACGATTGGCAACTCGTGGACGACCGACACAGCAGAAGCGGCAGCGCGAACGCGCCCGGCAGGAGCAACGCAAGCTGAAGGACGCGCGGCGGCTGGAGGCGAAGGAGCGCCGCCAGCAGGTCTCGACGCAGACATCCGCCGGTGGCGATCCGGATCTTGACGGGATCGTCGCGGGGCCCCAACCCCTGGCAGAGTGGCAGGTGGAGGGTCTCGCGACCTTCGAGGAGGCCGACGAGGCCGCGGAAGAGCCGGGGCAGAACGGCTGAGCCCCGGGCGTCCGCGGCCTTGGCGGCCTTGGCGAACCCCGCGTCGCACCGGGAGCGGCGGGGGCGCATAGACGGGCTCAAGAGCGCCCCGCGGGTCAGAGAACGCCCGTGCCTGACCAGGCGTGAGGAGGGCGCCTGTCGGGCATGGCGGTCCGTGGCAGACGTTGCGCCGCATCCGACCGGGGCCGTATTCGGCCCAAGAACGTGTCGTGCAGCGGTCGAAATTTGCCGAAATCTGACCGATCCGAGCCCTTTCCGCGCCACCGCCGGCCGGTTCTGGCGCGCCGCGGAGTTTGCCGCGGGCCGACAGGCAACCGACGAACGACGCCGTCAGGCGGGCGGCATCGCCGCTCGAAAGCGGCGGGGACTTCGCCGCGGGCGGCCGGGCGGCAAGCCGTTGGAACGGCGAAGCGAAGAGCGCCGTATCACAAGTATGCCGAATGTTGTGTCCCGGATGCGGAATCCGGCCCGAACCCTCTGACCGTTGACTCCAAGTACGGCGCGAGCCGGAGAAAGAACGAGGAAAACAGCAACGATGGCCTCGGAACACACGATGACCCTCACCGACGGCGATTTCGAACAGTCGGTGCTGCAATCGGACAAGCCGGTGCTGGTGGACTTCTGGGCGGAGTGGTGCGGCCCGTGCCGCATGATCGCCCCCGCGGTCGAGGCGCTGGCCGACGAGTACACGGGCCGCGTCGTCGTCGGCAAGTTGAACATCGACGACAACCCGGACACCCCGATGAAGTACGCCGTCCGTTCCATTCCCACGCTGTTGCTTTTCAAGGGCGGCGAGGTCGTGGAAGCGACGGTGGGCGTGGCCGGCAAGGATCAGTTGGCCGAGCTGCTCGACAAGCACGTCGCCCAGGAGTCTGCGCCGTAGAACGTCGCGGACCACCGGCGGATTGGTTGGGCGGCAATCGGAGCCGCAGGCGACGATTTCCGGGCTGCCGCCGCATCTGCGCGGAGGACGGATCGCGGGCCGGCCAAGGCTGGTCTCCGCTCTTCAGGATGTCGTCATGGCACAGAGATCCATTCAGCGCCGCTTCGTTTCGACGACCCGAACCCTGGCTGCAATCACCCTGCTTGCCGTCACCGCGGGCGGCTGCACCATCGAGTTGAACCCGGGCACCGCCGCCGTCGCGCCGGTCGAGGCCCGGCCGGTCAGCCTGCTGCAACCCGGGCCGGCCCCCGAGCCCTATGCCGACCTCCGGCCGGACGAGCAGGCGATCGTCGAGCTCTTCGAGCACACCAGCCCGTCCGTCGTGTACATCAGCACCGTCACCCGCCGCCGGGACTTCTTCGGGCGCGGCGTCGAGAACGTGCCCCTGGGTACCGGAACCGGCTTCGTCTGGGACCGGGACGGCCATGTCGTCACCAACTTCCACGTCGTGCAGGGTTCGACGTCCATTCGGGTCGTCATGCACGACCAGACCAGCTACATGGCCGACTACGTCGGGGGCTCGGCCCGGCACGATCTGGCGGTGCTGCGCATCGACGCCCCCGCCGACTCCCTGCGTCAGGTCCGGCTGGGCGAGAGCGACCGTGTGCGCGTCGGGCAGAGCGTGTACGCGATCGGGAACCCGTTCGGGCTGAGCGCCACGCTGACCACCGGGATCATCTCGGCCCTCAATCGTCGGATCGAGGGTCTGACCGGCGACATCATCGAGGACGTCATCCAGATCGACGCGGCGATCAACCGGGGCAACTCCGGCGGCCCCCTGCTCGACAGCCGCGGGCGTTTGATCGGTATCAACAGCCAGATCGCGAGCCCCTCGGGCACCTCGGCCGGGGTCGGCTTCGCCATCCCCGTCAACACCGTGATACGGGTCGTGCCGCAGTTGATCGGTCATGGCGAGTACACCCCGGCCCGCCTCGGCATTACGACCAATATGCAGTTGAACCGGATCGTCACGGCGCGGCTCGGCGTGAACGGGGTTCTCGTCGCCGAGGTCGACCCGCGGTCCCCGGCGGCCCGGGCCGGCCTGCGCGGCACGGAACCGAACGCCAATCAGCTCGGCGACATCATCGTCCGCATCGCCGACGAGCCGGTGCAATCGCTGCGCGACCTGCGCCTCGTGCTCGATCGGTACGAACCCGGCCACGAGGTCGAGGTGACCGTCTCCCGCGACGGGGACCTGCTCGACATCCTCGTCCCGCTGATTTAGCAGTCTGCGCCGTGGAACGGTTTTGAGCCCGATTAGACTCTGTATATAGTAGCCGTAGACCTTCGACTCCACTATATGTGGGGGCTGATTTTTCCTGCGGCGCAGACTTCCAGCGCGACTTTCCCCCGCCCGCATGCCCGAGTTCGTCACCATCCCGCGAGGTTGGTTCCTGATGGGGAGCGACGAAGGCCAGCCGCCGGAGCGCCCCGTCCACCGGGTGTGGGTGGACGCGTTCCGGATGGCCGTCCATCCCGTGACGCGGGTCGAGTACGCCGGGTTTCTCGACGCCACCGGCCACGAGCCGCCGCGCGGGTGGGACAATCCCGTATTCGCGGGGGAAGACCTGCCGGTGGTCGGGGTGAGCTGGCACGACGCGGTCGCGTTCTGCGCCTGGCGCTCGCGCCGCGGCGCCGCGGTCCGGCTGCCGACGGAAGCGGAGTGGGAGCGGGCGGCCCGCGGCGGACCCGACGGCCAGCGGTATCCCTGGGGCGACGCCATTCCCGACTGGGTGCCGAACCGCGGGCGGGGCCCCCTCGACGGTCCGTGGGCGGTCACCCTGGGCACGCCCAACGGATTCGGGCTCTACGGCATCGGCGCCAACATTCACGAGTGGTGCGCCGACTGGCATGCGCGCGACTTCTACGAGCGCGCGCCGGCCGTCAATCCGGCGGGCCCGGACGAGGGCCGGCGCCGCGCTTCCCGGGGCGGCGCGTGGCGTCACGCGCTGACCCTCAACCGAACCGCCGCGCGCAGCAGCCTCGACCCGTCGTTGCGCTACACCGACTACGGGTTCCGGCTCGCGGGCTGGCGCTGACGCCGCCCGCCGGGTGCGCCCGCGGCGGAACCTCGGTTGCGCCGGCAGCGGCAAGGGGCCGGCGGGCGGGGCGCGGCGCGGACTCCCTGCCGGGCCCAGACAACCGCCGAGCGGCGCCGCTCGGCGGAGCGACAGTCCACGCGGGACGCACCGCCGGCCGACGGCGGCGGGGCTCCCGCCACGGCTCCTCGGTGCCCGGTCCGGACGGAACCCATGACGACTGAATCAACCATCGCCCCCTGCGGCTCGTGGGAGTCTCCGATCACCCCGGAGATGCTGACCGCGGGGGCATTGCGGTTCGAAGGTATCGCCGTCGACGGCGGCGATCTGTACTGGGTCGAGTCGCGTCCGGGGGAGGCCGGCCGGTGCGCGGCGATGCGGCGGGACGCGGCCGGCGCGGTGTCGGAGGTCACGACGCCCGCGTTCAGCGCCCGGACCCGGGTTCACGAGTACGGGGGCGGGGCGCTCGCGGTGTCGAACGGCGTGGCGTACTTCTCGAACTTCTCCGACCAGCGCCTGTACCGCAGGCCGGTGGACGGGTCGGAGGGGCCGACGGCGATCACGCCGGAGATCGCGGTTCGGTATGCCGATGCGACGGTGGACGACGCCCGGGGACGGATGATATGCGTGGCCGAGGACCATCGCCGCGCGGGAACCGAGGCGGAGAACCTGCTGGCGGCGGTGCCGACCGGCGGCGGCGAGCCGGCGCCCGTGCATCGGGGCTTCGACTTCTATGCGTCGCCGCGCCTCAGTCCCGACGGGCATCGGCTGGCGTGGGTCTGCTGGAACCACCCGAACCTGCCGTGGGACGCGACGGAGCTGTGGGTCGCCGACGTGGCCGCCGACGGGGCCCTGTCGGCGCCGCGCCGGATCGCCGGCGGCGCCGCCGGCGACGTGTCGGTGATCCAGCCGGCGTGGGGTCCGGACGGCACGCTGTACTGCGTCTCGGACGCCTCCGGCTGGTGGAACCTCCACCGCTGGAACGGCGGGCGGCTGGTTCCGGTGCTGCCGATGGAGGCCGAGTTCGGACTCCCTCCCTGGCTGTTCGGCATGTCCCGCTACGCGGTGCTGGACGCGGATCGCCTCGTCGCCCACTACGGCAACGCGGACGGGAGCCGGCTGGGCGTGATCGACGTCGCGGCGGAGCGGCTGCGCGGGATTGCCACGCCGTTCACGACATTCGGCTCCTTCGCGGCCGCCGCGCGGGGACGGCTGGTGTGCGTCGCCGCGGGCGCGGAGACGGGCGCCGCCCTCGTCGCGATCGACCCGGAGAGCGGCGGGTGCGAAACGCTGCGCCGGGGCGCGGAGCCGAAGCTCGACGGTTCGTACGTGTCGCCCGCCGAGTCCATCACCTTTCCGAGCGCGGGCGGACACACCGCGCACGCCTGCTACTACGCGCCGCGAAACCCCGCGTTCCGCGCCCCCGAGGGCGAGCGGCCGCCGCTGCTCACGTTCATCCACGGCGGTCCGACCGCCGGCGCCGACCCCGGGTTCAGGCTCGCGATTCAGTACTGGACGACGCGCGGGTTCGCCGTCGTCGACGTGGACTACGGCGGGTCGACGGGGTACGGGACCGCCTACCGGCGCCTCCTGCGCGGCGCCTGGGGCATCGTCGATCGCGAGGACTGCGAGGCGGCGGCGGGTCATCTCGTCGCGCGCGGGGACGTCGATCCGACCCGCCTCGCGATTCGCGGCGGCTCCGCCGGCGGCTACACCACGCTGTGCGCGCTCGCGTTCGGCCGCGTGTTCACGGCGGGGGCGTCGCACTACGGCGTCTCCGACCCGGCCGCCCTGGCCCGGGACACCCACAAGTTCGAGTCGCGCTACCTCGACGCGCTCATCGGTCCCTGGCCCGAGCGCGCCGATCTGTACGAAGAGCGCTCGCCGATTCACGCCGCCGACCGCCTCTCGCGCCCCGTCATCTTCCTGCAAGGCCTCGAGGACGCCGTCGTGCCTCCCGACCAGACCGAGCGCATGGTCGACGCCCTGCGGAAGAAGGGAGTCCCGGTCGCCTGCCTGACGTTCGAGGGTGAGCAGCACGGATTCCGCCGGGCCGCGAGCATCGAGCGCGCGGCCGAGGCCGAGCTGTACTTCTACGGCCGCATCTTCGGCTTCAACCCGGCCGGAGAGGTCGAGCCGGTCGAGATCGAGAACCTCGATCCATGAGCGGCGCCGAGCTCGCGGCGGCCGTCGCGAACCGGGTGGGCCGGGCCGGCGGACGGGCCCTGTACGTCGGCGGGTGGGTCCGCGACCGCCTGCTCGGCCGCGAGTCGAAGGACATCGACCTCGAGGTGTACGGCATCGAGGCCGACCGGCTGCGCGAGCTGCTCGGAGAGATCGGCCCCGTCAACACCGTCGGCCAGAGCTTCACCGTCTACAAGCTGGGGGGAATCGACGTCTCGCTGCCCCGCGCCGAGTCGAAACGGGGCCGCGGCCATCGCGGATTCGTCGTCACCGGCGAACCCCGGATGCCCGTGGAGGAGGCGGCCCGGCGGCGCGACTTCACGGTCAACGCCATCGCCTGGGACCCGCGGCGCGACGAGTACATCGACCCCTTCGGGGGCCGGGACGACCTGGCGCGGCGACGCCTTCGGGTGGTGGACCCCGCCACCTTCGCGGACGACAGCCTGCGGGTGCTGCGCGCCGTGCAGCTCGCGGCCCGCTTCGAGCTCACCCCCGACGACGCCACCCTGCGCCTCTGCCGCGGCATCGCCCTCGACGACCTCCCCGCCGAACGCATCCGGAGCGAAATCGAGAAGCTGCTGCTGCAGGCCCGGCGGCCGTCGCTCGGGTTCGGCCTCGCCCTGCGCCTCGGGGTGATCGCGCGGCTCTTTCCCGAGCTGGAGGCCCTCGTCGGCTGCGGGCAGGAGCCCGAGTGGCATCCGGAGGGCGACGTCTGGGTGCATACCCTCATGGTCGTCGACGAGGCCCGGAAGCGCATCGACGACCTCGGCCCTCCGCAGCAGATGACCCTGATGCTCGCCGCGGTCTGCCACGACCTCGGCAAGCCCGCCACCACCGAGCTCATCGACGGGCGCATCCGCTCGCGCGGCCACGAAGAGGCCGGCGTCCCCCCCACCCGCGCCCTCCTCGACCGCCTCGACGTCCACACCCTCGCCGGCTACGACGTCCGCCGGCAGGTGCTCGGTCTCGTCGCCCACCACCTGAAGCCCGGCCTGTGGCGCCGGGGCGCCAATCCCGTCCGCGACGGCGCGTTCCGCCGCCTGGCCAGAAAGGTGGACCTGGAGCTGCTGGCCCGACTGTCGGCGGCCGACTGCCTCGGCCGTACCGGAGACTTCGACTGCGCGGCCACGATGAACTGGTTCCTCGACCGCGCCCGCGCCCTCGGCGTCGAGCACGAAGGCCCCGCGCCGCTGTTGCTGGGGCGCCACCTGCTTCAACTCGGGCTGTCGCCGGGGCCACCGATCGGGCGGATTCTGAAGAGGGTCTACGAGCGGCAGCTCGACGGGGAGGTCAGGTCGCTGGAAGAAGCGCTGGAGGCCGCGCGGGCGCTTCTTGAATGACACGCCCGGCACGGCCTTCCGAGCGGCTCCGCGAAGGAACTGCCGCACCCCCACGCCTCTGTCGTCAGACCGCCGTTGCGGGTGGCTCACGACGACCGGCTCCGAACCAGGATCGTCACCCCGCCGCGGGAAGCCGGGTTGTGGGCCACGCGGACAGGAGCATCCTACGCTGACGGCGCGTGACGGCTCGCCCCCGTCTCGAGGGGATCGCCACCGTCTCGCCGACCGGCCGGTGCCGCGTGAACCCACGATTCCGCACGTCCGGAGCCCCAGGACCCGCCACGATGCCGCCTGCGCACGGCGGTGGCGGGGCGTGGGATGGTCCTGGCCACGCAGAAGACGCGGAAGACACAGCCCCTGAGATTGGGGCATACTTTACGACCGTGGAGTGAACGCAGTTCGACGACACGCAGTTCGGGCGCGATGCATGCCGCTCGAATGCGGCGGGGACTGCCGCCGCCGGCCGCCATGACCGGTGGTGCCGCGTTGTCAGCCGGCCTGCGCCCGACTACTTGTCGCCGCAGGCCGCCGTGACCGGCGACGCCGCGTTTGTCAGCCGGATGCTCTTGGCTCCAGCGGTGCCTTTGCAGACCATTTACCTTGCGGTCCGTACCGTTCGTCCGCGCCGCACGCGCCCGATTTCCCGTGAACGGGATCGGGCCTGCGGGAAGGTACCGATCATGAGACGTACGTGCGCTCTCCGGCCCGACGCCCCCGCCCCCCGCCACCGACACGCGGTCGTCCTCCGATTGCTCGCCGGCCTCCTGGTTCCCGGGCTCGCGGGCCCGCCGGCCGCCGCGGCCCAGACGGCGCTGCTCACCGGGCGGGTCAGCGACGCGCAGGGCGCGGCCCTGCGCGGGGTGGTGGTCACCGCCGCCTCGCCGTCGCTGCCGGCGCCGGCCACCGCCGTCAGCGACGACGCCGGCGAATATGCCCTGGCGCTGGCGCCGGGCGCCTACACCGTGACCTTCGCGCTGGACGGGTTCGAGCCGCAGCGGCGCGGCGGCCTGCGCCTGACGGCGGGGAGCCCGCGGGTTCTCGACGTGACGCTGACCCTCGGCGTGATCGCGGAGCAGGTCGACGTGGTGGCGGTCACCCCCCTCCCCGGCTCCGGGATCAGCCGGGATCGCGTGGCCGCGGCGGTCTCGGTGATCGACGGGGGCGATCTCGCGGCGCGCGGGGCGGCCTCGATGGCCGACGCCCTGAACGAGCGTCTGGGCTCGGTCACCCTCGAGGGCACGACCACGAATCCCTTTCAGCCGACGCTCCGCTTCCGCGGCTTCAGCGCCTCGCCGTTGCTCGGCCTGCCCCAGGGCATCGCCGTCTACCAGAACGGCGTCCGCATCAACGAGCCGTTCGGCGACACCGTGCAGTTCGACCTGTTCCCGCAGTTCGCCGTCGATCGGGTGCAGCTCAGCGCCGGCGCCGACCCCACCTACGGGTTGAACGCCCTCGGGGGGGCGCTCGCCCTCCAGCTCAAGAACGGGTTCGATCACACCGGATTCCGCGGCGAGGTCTCCGGGGGCTCGTTCGGGCGCTACGCCGCCGCCGCCGAGTACGGCGCCAACCGCGGAGCGTGGGCGTTCTACACCGGGGCGACGCACTTCTCGGAAACGGGGTGGCGCGTCGCCTCGCCGTCCGAGGTCACGCAGGCCTTCGCCGACGTCGGCTACCGGGACGCATCGGTGGATGCGGGCATCAGCTTCACCTACGCCGACACCCGCCTGAACGGGAACGCGCCCGCGCCGGTGGAGCTGCTCGAAGCGGACCGCTCGGCGGTCTTCACCTTCCCCGACACCACCGAAAATCGGCTCGCGTTCGTGCAGGGCCGGGCCAACGTCGCGGCCTCCGACACGTGGTCGGTGCAGGTGACCGGCTACTACCGCGACCTCGACCGCCGCACCCTGAACGGCGACGAAGCGGAGTTCGGCGTCTGCGACGACGGCGCGCTGCCGGACGGCGCCCCGGACCGGACGCTGTGTTTCGGGGCTGACGAGGACGACGATGACGGCGACGCGCACGACGGAGACGCCGTCCCGGACGACGACGGGGATGACGACGGCGGCGACGGGGATGACGACGGCGGCGGGGCGGCCTCGCCCCTGGTCGACGTGCTGTCCGGACGCTACATCACCCTGCTGGACGCGGCGGGCGACGCCGCCTACAACCGAAGCGCGACGCTGGCCCAGGGATACGGCGCCACCGTGCAGGCGACGGCGAACACTGCGGCCGGCGGCCGCGGCAACGTGTTGGTGCTGGGCGCGTCCGCCGATCTCGCCGACGTCGACTTCACCACGACCAGCGAGGTGGGAACGCTGACCGCCGAGCGGGGCGTCGCCGGATCGGGGCTCCTGGCGAGTCTCCACGGCCTCGGCGGCGACGACCTGTTCAACACCGCCATCGACACCGCGAACCGGGCCCTGGGCCTGTACGCCAGCAACACGCTGTCGGTGACGGACCGCGTCCATCTGACCGTCTCCGGACGCTACAACCGGGCGCGCATCGACATCGGGGATCGACTCGGCACGTCGCTCGACGGCACGCATGCGTTCGCACGCTTCAACCCCGCGGCCGGCATCGTCTATCAGACGGGCGGCGGCACCTCGATCTTCGCGCGGTACTCCGAGTCGAACCGCGCCCCGACGGCGGCCGAGCTGAGCTGCGCCGACCCCGCCGAGCCGTGCCGCGTGCCGAACGCCTTCGTCTCCGACCCCCCCCTGGAACAGGTCGTCGCGCGCTCCGTCGAGGCGGGGCTCCGGGGTCGATGGACCGTCGGCTCCGGTGGCGGCGGGTGGTCGGTGTCCGTGTATCGGACCGGGATCAACGACGACATCCTGTTCATCGCCTCCCCCGAACTCATCGGGACCGGGTACTTCCAGAACGCCGGCAACACCGCGCGGGCCGGACTCGACGTCGAGCTCGACGGCGGCCGGGCCGGGACCGGCTGGTACGTCGGATACGGGCTGGTGGACGCGACCTTCCAGTCACCGCTGCAGCTTCCGGGCAACGATGAGGTCAACGACGCCGCCTCGGAGGCGGGCGCGATCGCCGTCGAGCCGGGCGACCGGCTGCCCGGCATCCCGCGCCACAGCCTGAAGGCGGGCATCCGGCAGGCGATCACCGACGCGTGGGACGCCGCCATCGAAACGGTCGTCGCGTCGGACCGGGTGTTCGTCGGCGACGAGGGCAACGATCAGGCGCGGCTGGACGGCTACGGGGTGGTGAACCTGCGTTCGTCGTACCGCCTCGATCAGGGCGTCGAACTGTTCGCGCGGGTGGATAACCTGCTCGACGCGCGGTACGGGACGGCCGGGGTGCTGGCCGAGCTCGAGGTGTATCTGCACGAGGCGCCCGACGCCGGCGATCCGCGGTTCATCGGACCCGGCCCGCCGCGCAGCGCGTTCGCGGGCGTCCGCGTGCGGTTCTGAGCCGGACGGCCGCGAACGCGCCCGCCACGGGAATCCCGCGGGTGAAACCGCGGTCCCGACGCGGGTGCGCCCAGGCGCGCCTCGGACCGACGAGCATGCGGATCTGCGCAAGGGTTGGACCCAGTGGCCCCCGGCGACGACCGATCGCGAAACGGACCGCGAGCGAATCCGACTCGACGGCGTTCACCGGCCAGCGCATCACGCCGACGTTCAGCGCAGTGGCCCCGGCGACGACCGATCGCGAAACGGACCGCGAGCGAATCCGACTCGACGGCAAAAGCCCCGCCGCTCAACCGCCATCAGGACCATTCCACGCTCCGCCACCGCCGTGCGCAGGCAGAATCGTGGTGGGTCCTGGGGCTCCGGACGTGCGGAATCGCAGGTCTCACGCGGCGCCGGCCGGTCGGCAAGACAGTGGCGACCCCTCGAATCGGGGGCGGGCCGTCACGCGCCGTCAGCGTGGGATGCCCCTGCGACCGCCCTCCTCACGCCTGGTCAGGCACGGGCGTTCTGGGCCCGCGGGCGCCCTCGCCGCTCCCGGCGCCGCGCGGGGTCCACCACGGGCCGTCAAGGAATCCGGTCCTGCCGCCGATCCTCCGGCGATCGGCGGGCGGCGAGCTGCGCCAGGGTCTCGAGGCCGAGGTTTCCGCCGCTCAACACGACGACGGTGGGGCCGACCGGCCCCGGCGGGGCCGACCCGGCCGCGGCGGGGAGGGCGGCAAGGGTCGCGGCACCGCTGGTCTCGACGACGAGCTTGGCCCGGCGAAACAGCCAGAGCACCGCGTCGGCGATCGGATCGTCGTCGACGGTGACCACCTCGTCGACGAAACGCTGGACATGGTGGAAGGTCAGGTCCCCGGGCCGCACCGGCAGCAGTCCGTCGGCCAGGCTCGACACCCGATCGAGGGAGACCGGCCGGCCCGCCGCGAGCGACGCGGTCATTTTGGCGGCGCCCCCGGGCTCGACGCCGACGACCCGGACATCGGGACGGCGCTGCTTGACGGCGGCCGCCACCCCGGCCGCCAGCCCTCCCCCCCCTACCGGCACGAGGACGCGCGCCACGGCCGGACAGTCGCGCAGGATCTCCAGGCCCACCGTGCCCTGACCCGCGATGATCCAGGGGTGGTCGAACGGCGGCACCATCTGCAGTCGCCGGGTCCGCGCCTCCGCCTCGGCCCGCCGCTTCCGCTCGATCGAGGTCGTCCCCTCGAAGAGGATCTCGGCCCCGAGGGCCCGCGCCCCCTCGACCTTGACGGCGGGGGCGGTCGTCGGCATGACCACCACCGCGGGCACGCCGACCCGGCGCGCGGCCAACGCCACCGCCTGCGCGTGGTTGCCGGACGAGTAGGTGATGACCCCGTGGCGGCGCGCATCCGGGTCGAGCCGCGCGAGGAAGTTGGAGGCGCCGCGTATCTTGAAGGCGCCGGCCGCCTGCAGGTTCTCGCACTTGGCGTACACCGGCGCCTCGCCGTCCACCGGCAACCGCAGCAGCGGGGTGCGGCGAACGAGGCCGTCGATACGCCGCGCGGCCTCCTCGACGGCGCTCACGGAAACGACGCTGGGCATGCGGCGCAGTATACCGGCAGACCGGCGCGGCAGACCGCGGCAAGACCCCGCGTCGCGCCGACAACCCCCGGACGGAATGCCCCGCCGGCCGAATTCGGAGAGCGGCCTGCAGCGGTGGCGGGACGCGCCGCGGGGCCATCCCCCGGACGGGATGCCCCGCCGGCCGAATACGGCGGGGGCCTGCCGCCGGCGGCCGACGGGCGGGAGCATCCCACGCTGACTGCCCGTGACGGCTCGCCCCCGATTCAAGGGGCCGCCACCGTCTTGCCGACCGGCCGGCGCCGCGTGAGACCCACGATTCCGCACGGCCGGAGCCCCAGGACCCGCCACGATTCTTGCCTTGCGCACGGCGGTGGCGGAGCGTGGGATGGTCCTGGGCCGACGGGATTCACGCCCACCGGCGGCCGCGCCGGCGCCGGTATACTGGGCGGAGCATGTCGAGCGCCCAAGTGCGGACCGCGTTGCGGGTCGCGTTCCTGCTCGCGGTGACCGTCTCCGGCGTGGCCGCGCAGGACCCGGAACCCATCGGCCGCTACATCATCGACCTCCGGGGCTCGACGGTGAGCCTGGGCCGGAACGAAGAGCTGGCCGCGGTGCGGGAGCTCCGGCCGGATCAGCTCGCCCCGCGCGGCATCGCCCTCGACATCGGCGGCCACGTCTATCTGTTCCGGTTGAAGGCGGTGACCTTCGGCCTGGGCGCTTCCGTCCTGTCCGCGGCCGCGAGCCTCACGCCGGGAGGGATGGACCCGGACCCCGCGGGCCCCACGGTCACCTCGCGGTTCACCGCGATCTCGCCGCAGATCTCGTTCAACTTCGGACACCGGAACGGCTGGAGCTACTTGAGCGGCGGACTCGGCACCTCGCGGCTGAACGTGTACCCGGAGCAGCCGACGACCCCGGTCCAACGGCGATCGGGCACCCTCAACTACGGCGGGGGGGCCCGCTGGTTCCTCACCCCGAACGTGGCGTTGTCGCTCGATCTGCGGTTCTTCGCCATCAGTCCGCTGGAGCAGCTCGGGGAGCAGCCCGGGTCCCCGCGCATGACCCTGATGGCGGCCAACGTCGGCGTTTCCCTCCGATGACCGCGCCGCCGGGGCGCCCGCCGGTTCGACCATAATGCGTCCATGAAACGGGACACCCTGCTCGATTACTTCGACGAGCGCCTGCGCGGGGACACCGAGTTCCTCGTCCACGACGACGGCTACCGGGTGCGGCGGCACAGCTACGACGCCGTGCGGCGGGCCTCGATCGCCTTCGCGGGGCGCCTTGCCGGAGCCGGGGTCGGCGCGGGAGACACGGTGCTGTTCTGGGGCGAGAACCGCCCGGAGTGGATAATCGCCTTCTGGGGCTGCCTGCGGCGCGGCGCGGTCGTGGTGCCCATCGACTACCGGGCGTCGACCGGACTTCTCGAGACCATCGCCCGGCGGGTCGACGCCCGGATCCTGCTGATCGGCGACGATGTGGCCCCGGCGCGGCTCGACGCGGTCGAGACCTGGCGGTTCAGCGAGCTGCGCACGCCGGCGGCGGCCGGGGGGGCGCCGGCCGCCGCCCCCCGCCCCCCCGCTCCCGGCGACACCGCCGAGATCGTGTTCACGTCCGGCGCGACGTCCGAGCCCAAGGGCGTCGTCATCACCCACCGGAACGTGCTGGCGAACATCGTCCCGGTCGAGCGCGAGGTGCTGAGATACCGCCGCTACGCGCGTCCGTTCCGGCCGTTGCGGTTCCTCAACCTGCTGCCCTTGAGCCACATGTTCGGGCAGGCCCTGGCCACGTTCATCCCCCCGATGCTGCCGGGCACCTGCGTGTTCATGAAGGGCTACAGCCCGCAGGCCATCGTCGGTCAGATTCGCAGCCGGCGGATCTCGGTGCTCGTCTGCGTCCCGAAGATCCTGGACGTCCTGAAGGAGCACGTGGCGCAGATCGCCCCGGAGACGGCCGAGCCGCCCCCGGGCCGGCTGGGGGTGGCCCACCGGTGGTGGCGCTACCGCCGGGTGCACCGCCTCTTCGGGATGAAGTTCTGGTGCTTCATCGTCGGGGCCGCGCCCCTCGACCCGGATCTCGAAGCGTTCTGGCAGCGCCTGGGCTTCCTCGTCGTACAGGGCTACGGGCTCACCGAGACGGCGCCCATCGTGACCCTGAACCATCCGTTCAGGACGCGGCGCGGCTCGGTCGGCACCCCCATCGCGGGGATGCAGGTCAGGATTGCCGCCGACGGCGAGATTCTGGTGAAGGGCGACAACGTCACCACCGGCTATTACGGGGGGACGGCCGAGGACGACGCGGTCTTCGAGGACGGCTGGTTCCACACCGGCGATCTGGGCGCCCTCGACGACGCCGGCCGCCTGCAGGTGCACGGCCGCAAGAAGGAGATGATCGTCACCCCGGAGGGGCTCAACGTCTTCCCCGAGGACGTCGAGCGGGTCGTCGACACCCTCCCCGGCGTGGACGAATCGGCGGTCATCGGCCTGACCCGCGAGGGCGGCGAGCGCGTGTACGCCGTCGTCGTGCCGAACGCTCCGGCGTCGCCCGGCGACATCGCGCGCGCCGCCAACCGCCGGCTCGCCGACCACCAGAAGGTCCGCGAGGTCCTGGTGTGGCCCGGAGACCGGCTGCCGCGCACCGAGGGCACCCGGAAGCTCAAGCGGCGGGCCGTGAAGAGCTGGGCGGAACAGGGCCGGGCGCCGGCGCCGGCCGCGGCATCCGGCGGGGAACGCTCCGTGTCGTCGATTCTCGAGCGCATCGCCGGCAGTCCGGTGAACCCGAGCACCCGCCTGGACGAACTCGGACTGAGCTCGCTCGAGCGGGTCGAACTGCTGATGACCCTCGAGGCCGAGCTGGACGCCGCGGTCGACGAGCGGGGGGTGGGCGGGACCGCGACGGTCGCGGACCTCGAAGCCCTCGTCACGTCGTCGGCCGGCCCGTCTCCCCCGGCGGGGCCGCCGTTCCCCGCCCCGCGCTGGAATCAGGCATGGCCGGTCCGGCGCCTCCGCCGGGCCGCGCTCGCGGTGTGGCTCCTCCCCATGACCCGTCTCTTCGCCTGGATCCGCGCGGACGGGCTCGAGTACGTATCCGCCGCCGACGGTCCGGTGGTCTTCGCCGCCAACCACCAGAGCTTTATCGACCCCTCGGTGATTCTGGCCGCGCTTCCGCGGGCGAAGCGCCACCGCGTGGCGACCGCGATGTCCAAGGAGTTCTTCGCCGCCCACTTCGACCCCGGGCGCCATACCCGGATGGAACGGTTCACGAGCAGCCTCAACTACTACTTGGCCGCCGGCTTCTACAACGCGTTCCCGCTGCCCCAACGCGAGGCCGGCGCGCGGGACGCCCTGCGCTATGCCGGCGAACTCGTCAGCGCCGGCAACTCGCTGCTGATCTTCCCCGAGGGCCTGCGGGTGACCGGCGACGCCATCGCCCGCTTTCAGCCCGGCGCGGCGATGCTCGCGGCCCGGCTGGACGTTCCGGTGATTCCGGTGCGGCTGCGCGGGGTCGACCGCGTGCTCGGACGCGACCTCCGGATGGCGCGCCCGGGCCGGGTGCACGTGCGTTTCGGACCGCCGCGGCGCCTGGCCGGTTCGGACTATGCGGCGATGGCGGCCGAGCTCGAGGCGGCGGTGAAGGCGCTGTGATCGCCCGCGGCTTTGCATGCGCCGGGCCGATGTGCAAGACTTGGGCTGACGGCTACGCGGTCCGGCCGCATCGAACCGCCTCCAGGCGTCTGCGCCGTAGAACGGCGAGGACTCCTGTGGGGGTTGGTAGGACGGCAATCGGAGGCCGCAGCGCGACCTTGCGGTCGGTTAGAGTTTCGCTGGCGCGAAATTCCTACGGCGACGATTTCCGGGCTGGGCGACCCCGGTCGCCCCCCCGAGGCGGTGCCCCGGAGCGTGCCCGTAGAGGACCCGGTAGAGGGCCCCGCAGAAGATAAAGCGCAGTCCTTGTATTCGGTGCAGCAGGCTTCTGTGCGCCAGCCCGCGCCGCACCAAAAGGACGGTGACGAGGAGGAGTGTGGCAAAGGACGATCTCATCGACGTACAAGGCACGGTCACGGCAGTGCACAGCGGCGGACTGTACCGGGTGCAGTGCGACGCGGGCCATGAAGTCCTGGCCCAGTTGAGCGGACGTATGCGACGGTTTCGCATCAAAGTCGTACCGGGCGATCGAGTCACGGTCGGCGTCTCTCCCTACGATCCCGTCCGGGGCATCATCACCTTCCGGGCTCGCTGACCATTTTGGATTCACCTACTACGACACGAAGACGACCCCGGCGCGGACGCCGCCCCGCGGGCCGTCCGAAACGCCCCTTGACCCCGTCGGCGAAGGACTTCGCGGCGCCGTCGGCCGAGCTGATGCTGCCGGCGGCGGTCGTCGATGCGAAGCCGATTCCCTTCGACGAGCTGCATCTGGACCCGGCCATCGCGGAAGGCGTGCGGGACCGCGGCTTCGCCACCACCACGCCCGTCCAGTCCGCCGTCTTTCCGATCGTCGCCAGTGATCGCGATCTGATCGCCAGCGCGGAGACCGGAAGCGGCAAGACTGCCGCCTATCTGCTGCCGGTGCTCGACCGCCTGCTCAAGCCGCCGCGGGACCCCGCCGGCGCGCCCCGCACCCGCCGGCCCCGCGTGCTCGTCCTGGGACCGACCCGGGAGCTGGTGGTGCAGATAGAAGACGACCTTCAGGGGTTCATCTATCACACCGGGCTCACGAGCGCGGCCGTCTACGGGGGCACCCCGATGCCTCCGCAGAGCCAGGCCCTCGAGGCCGGCGTCGACGTCATCGTCGCGACCCCGGGACGCCTGCTCGATCATCTGCGCAGCGGGATCCCCGGTTTCGAGCAGATCGATACGCTGATTCTCGACGAGGCCGACCGCATGCTGGACATGGGGTTCTGGCCCGACGTCCGCCGCATCGTCGCCGGTCTGCCGCCCGGTCCACGATCGGAGCAGTCGGGACGTCAGACTCTGCTGTTCTCGGCGACGATCCCCGACTGCGTCCTGAAGCCGCTGTCGGAGCTGGCGCGTGATCCGGCCTACGTCCAGATCGGCCGGCGGGGCAAGCCCGCCGACGGCATCTCCCACGCCGTCGAACGGATGCCGGCGTCCCGGAAGACCGCCTGGCTCACGTCGTTCCTGGGCAAGGCGGCGGGATCGGTCCTGGTGTTCGTCAACACCAAGCGCGGCGCGGAACGGCTGGCGCGGGCGCTGTCGAGCGCCGGGATCAAGGCCGCCGCCCTGCACGCGGACCGATCGCAGGCGCTGCGGCTCGCGGCGGTGGGCGGATTCCGCAGCGGGCGCTACCGGGTGCTCGTCGCCACCGACGTCGCGGCGCGGGGGCTCGACATCGACGGCATCAAGTACGTCGTGAACTTCGAGGTGCCGTTCAACCGCGATACCTACGTGCACCGCGTGGGGCGGACCGCCCGGCTCGACGCCACCGGGAGCGCGCTGACGCTCGCCGCGCCGGCCGAGCTGCAGGCGGTCAAGGCGCTGCAGAGCTCGATCGACCTGCAGCTGCGGTAGGGGCGCCCATGCGGATTGACGATTCGAGCCGCCGGCCCGAGGAGCCCACGCCGGCCTCGACCGTCGAGTCGCCCGCCCCCGCCGAACCGGAGCCGACCCCGGCCGAGGCCCGCTTCGGGAAGTGCCGGTGGTCCGTCCGCGAAGACGGGCCGGAGTACTGCTCGAACCCCGAGGTCCTGCCCTACGCCGGCAAGGGGGGCTTCAGCCCGGGCGCCTGGTGCCTCGACTGCGCGCTCTTCAAGCCGCGGCGAAAGGCGCCGAAGCGGCGCCGCGTCGACGACGATTATCCGTACTGAGCTCGCGCGTCCTTGCGGTCGCATTGGAAGTTTCGCCGGCGCGAAAGCTCCCGGCCGAGAGTCTCCCGGCTACGGCTCGACGCGAACTTCCGCCAGGGCGATGCCGCGCTCGCCGGCGACGGCGTAGAGCAGCCAGATGCGGCCGTCCTCCTCGTAGATCGCGGGGTCCCGCAACTGGTTCACGGGAACGTCGACGGCGCCGCCCCGGGACGGCTCTATCGGCAGCTCGGCGCCTTCCCACGTCCGCTCCGGGCGCAGCACCTCGACCGGCGGGGTCTCGGTCCAGGTCCGCCAGTCGCCGGTGAGGTCGATGCGCGAGAGCAGGATGCGCTCGGGCGCGTCGCCGCGCCGCGTGAAGAACACGAGCAGCGCGCCGCCCCGCTTCAGCAGCGCCGAGTGCCGCATGTCGGGGCTGAACAGCGTCGGCCCCTCCTCGAAATCGGAGAGCCCGTCGCGGGACCGGTAGACGACCCCGGGCATCGCCAAGGCGTACCAGAAGCCCTCGTGCCGGAACGCGCGGAAGTACGGCCGCCCGAGAATCTCGGGCCGGCCCTCGAAGCGCAGGCCGTCGCGGGACACGGCGGCGCGGGTCACCTGCCGGCCGGCATCCCGGCCATGGATGTACATCACGATCTGCCGCCGCTCGTCGACGGCGTGCACGTCCGGCGAGGCGATGTGCGCGTAGGCGCCGGGGGGCGCGCACGGCGGGCAGGTGGTCGGGAAGTGCGAGTCGGCCAACTGCAGGACGCCCGGCTCGTGGGTGGTCCAGGGTCCGGTCAGGGCATCGGCGACCGCGAGGCGGATGTAGGTGCCGCGGTGATCGGCGAAGTACAGGTAGTAGCGGCCCAACCGGTTCTCCACCCAGTCCGGCACCCGGATGAGCGACGGCCCGGCGATATTGCCGCCCATCGACGCATCCATGTCGGGCCGGACGATGGGGCCATCGACAAGCCGCTCGATACGGACGATCTGCGCGGCGCCCCGCCCGGCCGGCCCGAGCAGCACCAGGAGCACGAACAGACACGAGACTCGGCGCATGATGCCTACTCCGTGAATTCCCTGGCCAGCTCGATCCACTCGCCGTACGGCGCCAGCTCCCGGTAGGCGCGCCAGTGCGCCCTGGCCTCTGCGGAGCGGCCGGTCTTCTCGAGCGTCACGGCCAGATAGAAGTGCGCGTCGGGATAGGTGGGTTCGATCTCGAGCGCGCGGCGGTAGTGCCGGACCGAGTCGCCATGGCGGCCGAGATCGTGATGAATGTTCCCGAGGTTGAAATGGGCCTCGAAACACCCGCCGTCGAGATGCATGGCGCGCTCGTACAGGGCCTGGGCCTCCACCAGCTCGTCGCGGGCGTAGTGGACGTTGGCGAGATTGATCAGTGCGGGAACCAGGTTCGGATCCAGCATGAGCGCCTTGCGGTAGGCGATGCCGGCCAGAGCCTGATCCTGCTGATCGCCCTCGTCGAGGGCCTCCCCCTCCTGAAAGCAGGAGACCGCCATCGACCGCTGGACGGAGGACCCCGGATCAGCCCGTCCGTTTTCCGGCGCCCCCGCCTCCGCAGACCGGGGCCGGGCGGGCCACGCCACGACGGTGGCCGGCGGCGGCTCCTCCTCCCCGCGCGGACCGAGATCCAAGGTCAACTGGCCGTGCTGCGCCGCCTCGAGGGCCCGCACCACCGCCCGGAACCGCACGCCGCGCCCGAGGTCGTCATTGACGCCGCGAACCGTCCGCAACCCTTGAAAGCCGTAGTAGCGATCGGTGTCGGTCCGGGCGGCGAGACGGACCAACGACCGTTTCTCGAGGCAGCGCAGATGATCTTCCCGGACCCGCGGGTAGCGGCGCAGGATCCGGCGCATGCTGTAGTACCGGCGGGCGAGAACCTCGACGGTGGGCAGCCCGCCGAGACGACAGAAGTCGTCCTCGGCCAGGATTCGCACGCTGCCCGGGGCCGCCGCGTTGACGGCCTCGGCCTTCCGCAGCTTGGGACTGCGGACCGCGGATCCCGTGGTGGGGGCCGCGGAGCGCCTCGGCGCGGGCGAGCCCCCGCCCACGACCAGCATGGTCGTCCGCGGGGTCACGTCGTCGACCGCGGCGCCGCCCAACCGCTCCACGAGCTGTCGCGCGGCCCGGTGATGGACCGAGGCCAGCTTCCCCGCGAAAACGACGACCTCATCGCGAAACGGAGAATCAGAGGGGGAAAGCACTATACCACCATGTGGAAGATGAACGAGAATACCCTTGAAGTCAAGCCGTCGGCACGGCGGGTCGCCGCCCAACCCGACGCCGGCGGCGCGGCCGCCCGCCACCGCCGATGGACAGGCAACCGCCGATGATGCGCACGATCCTCGCGGGGGACGTCGGGGGCACCAAGACGTGGCTGGGGCTGTTCGACGCCGGCGCAGCCCGCCCCGCGCCGATCGAGACGGCGCGCTACGCGACGCGCGAGTTCGACGGGCTCGCAGACCTCGTGGCCCGCTTTCTCGATCGCGCCGGCGCCCGCGGGACCCCGGCGGCGGCCTGCTTCGGGGTGGCGGGACCGGTGCGGAACGGGATCGCGCAACTGACCAACGTCCCGTGGGCGGCGGATGCCGACGAGATCGGGTGCCGCTTCGGGGTGGCGTCGGTCCACCTGCTCAACGACGTGGAGGCGATGGCCTGGGCGATACCGGAGCTCGCCGCGCACGAACTCGTGGCCCTGCGCCCCGGGGTCTCGGCGGCCCGCGGCAACGCGGCGCTGATCGCCCCCGGCACGGGGCTCGGCGAAGCCGGCCTGCACCGGGTCGGGGGCCGGCTGATTCCGATGGCCTCCGAGGGAGGGCATGCCGATTTCGCGGCCCGCACGCCGCGCGAGCTCGCGTTCGCGGCGGCGTTCGCGGCGGACCGGGGACGCGTCTCCCTCGAAGACGTGGTCTCGGGGCCGGGACTGGTCAACCTGCACGCGTTCACGCACCGCGCCGCCGTCTGCACCGGGGCCGCGTTGCCGGACGACCGCCGGGGCCGGCCCGCCGCGGTCACCGCGAACGCCCTCGCCGACACCTGCGCGGCCTGCGCGGAGACCCTGCGCCTGTTCGTGTCGGCGCTCGGGTCGGCGGCGGGCAATCTCGCGCTTCGGACCCTGGCCACCGCCGGCGTCTACGTCGGGGGCGGCATCGTGCCCTACCTGCTCCCCGCCCTGCAGCGGGGCGACTTCATCGACGCTTTCACCGACAAGCATCCGATGCGCGCCCTCCTTGAACGGGTACCGGTGCGGGTGATCGTGGAAGGGCGCCCGGCCCTGCTCGGAGCGGCCATCGCCGCCCGTGCGCTCTCGGAATAGCCGGCGTGGACGACGCCGGCAACCTGGAAGGACGGTACTCACGTGCATGGACGCCCGCTCGTCGCCGCGGCCCTGATCGCAGCCTCCGCACCGCCGCCGGCGCACGCCCGCCCGGTCGAGCCGATCGTCTATTCAGTGCGGTTTCCGGCGCCGCACACCCACTACGTCACGATCGACGCCCGGGTCCCGACCGGCGGCCGGCCCGACGTCGAGCTGATGATGGCGGTGTGGACGCCGGGGTCGTACCTGATTCGCGAGTACGCCCGCCACGTCGAAGGCGTCACCGCGCGCACCCCGGGCGGCGACCGGCTGCCGGTGGAGAAGTCGCGGAAGAACCGCTGGCGCGCGGCCACCGGCGGCGCGGACGCCATCGTGGTCTCGTACCAGGTCTACGGGCGCGAGATGTCGGTGCGCACGAACTGGATCGAGACCGACTTCGCGATGCTGAACGGCGCTCCGACGTTCCTCACCCTGGCCGACGACGAGGGCCGCCGCCCCCACGACGTCGTCTTGGAGCTCCCGGACGGGTGGCGCGGAACCGCGACGGGGCTGCCCCCGCACCCCGGCCGCGCCCCCCACGCCTATCGCGCCCCGGACTTCGACACCCTGGTCGATTCACCGATCGTCGCCGGCAATCCGGCGGTCTATCCGTTCACCGTGGCCGGGGTGCCCCACCACCTCGTCAACCTCGGCGAATCGGGAGTCTGGGACGGCCCGCGGTCGGCGGAGGACGCGGAGCGGATCACGCGGGAGCTGCATCGGATGTGGGGGCTGATGCCGTACGAGCGCTATCGGTTCCTGAACCTGATCACCGAAGCCGGCGGGGGGCTGGAGCACCGCAACTCGACGCTGCTCATGACCAGCCGCTGGGCGACGTCGTCACGGCCGCGGTACCTGCGCTGGCTCGGCCTCGTCAGCCACGAGCTGTTCCACGCCTGGAACGGAAAGCGTCTCCGGCCGATCGAGCTCGGGCCGTTCGACTACGAGGCCGAGGTCCATACCGAGAGCCTGTGGGTCGTCGAGGGGCTGACCTCGTACTATGCGGACCTCGTGGTGCACCGGGCGGGGCTCTCCACCGAGACGGAGTATCTGCAGGCGCTGTCCCGCCGGATCCGCGGGCTGCAGACCACGCCGGGACGGGCGGTGCAGCCGGTGGCGCTGGCGTCCTACGACGCGTGGATCAAGTTCTACCGCGGCGACGAGAACTCGCGGAACACCTCGGTCAGCTACTACACCAAGGGAGCCGTCGTCGGCTTCCTGCTCGACATGCGGATACGCGCCGCGACCGGCGGAGCGAAGACCCTCGACGACGTCCTTCGGCGCGCCTACGCCCGGTACTCCGGGGCCCGCGGGTTCATGCCGAACGAGTTCCGGGCCACGGCGGAAGCGGTGGCCGGCAAGCCTCTGTCGGGGTGGTTCGCGCATGCCCTCGACTCGACCGGCGAGCTGGACTACGCGGAGGCCCTGGACTGGCTGGGACTGACCTTCGGCGACGATGCCGACCCGGGCGGGGACGGCTGGCTCGGCGTCGTCACACGCAACGCCGACGGCCGTCTCCTGGTGGCGCAGGTGCCGCGGGGCACCCCGGCCCACGCGGCCGGCTTCAACGTCGGCGACGAGATTCTCGCGATCGGCGGCCACCGGGTGCTGCCGTCCGAATGGAACGCGCGGATCGCCGAGGCGGCGCCGGGCACCCGCCTCGACGTCCTCGCGGCGCGGCGGGGCGCGCTCCGCCGGATCCCGGTGGAGACGGCGGCGGCCCCGGCCGAAAGCTGGGAGCTCCAGCCGGTCGACGAGCCGACCCCGGCGCAGACCCGGAACCGCGGGGCGTGGCTGTCGGGCTCCTGACCTGACGACACACTCTTTTACCCAAGTGTTTTCCCGCTCGAATGATTCGCACTTGACCGGGGTCGGGCGTCCCGCCGATGGAGGCGGCTCAGCAGACGGTGCCGAACGCGAATCCCGCCTCGCGCAGCGCCGGCACGAGGCCGGCGGTGGCTTCAACGGCGTAGCCGCGGTCCGGGCGCGGATCCTCGTGGTGGCCGTCGTGCATCACGATGATGTCACCGTCGGACACCCGCCCCGCGAAGCGCCGCACCAGCCGCGCGGGGTCCCGGGTCCGGAACCAGTCCCAGTCCCAGAGGAACCAGCCCCACCCGACGAGGGTGTGGTCGATCCGCGCGAGCCCCTCGTACATCCGCCCGCTGCGCCATCCGCCGTGCGGCCGGAACGCCGGACACGGCCGATGACCGGTGAGCCGCTCGATGCGGTCGGCGGTTCCGATCAGGGTCCGGCCGAGATCGTCGGGGGCCAGCAGCATCAGCCGGCGCGTATGCGAGTGCAGCGCCACCGCGTGCCCCTCCCGGAACGTCCGCTCGACGATGGGCGCGGTCTCGGCGGTGAGGTGGCGGTCGAGCACGAAGAACGTCGCGACCGCGCCCTCGCGGGCCAGCGCGTCGAGCAGCGCCGGCGTCGCGGTCGGGTTCGGACCGTCGTCGTAGGTAAGATAGACGGTGGGCGTGCCGCCGGCCGGCATGCTCCAGCGGGAGGGGGCCGGCGTCAGCGCGTCGAGCAGGAACGGAAAGGGAGCGATATGCGAAAGCAACAGCACACCGGCCCCGGCGGCGACGAACAGCAGGAACATCGGTGTCGTCCTGGTCGCGGTCGGCGCACCCGGCCCGGCGGGGCCGGCGCCGTGACCGTCCTGGTCCTGGGCCTCCTCGCCTGCCCGGCTCCCGCAGGCACCGGGGTCGACGCCTCGTCAGGCGTCCCGAACGCGCCGGCCCAGCCCCCGTCCGATCGGGAGAGCGAACGCATGCGCATGGTCGAGCGACAGCTCATCGCCCGCGACATCACCGATACCCGCGTGATAGACGCCATGCGGCGGGTGCCGCGCCACCGTTTCGTCCCCGAAGACCTGAGCGCGCAGGCCTACGACGATCGGCCGCTGCCGATCGGGTATCGGCAGACCATTTCCCAGCCCTACGTCGTGGCCTACATGACCCAGGCCCTGCGGTTGGCGCCCGACGCGCGGGTGCTCGAGATCGGCACCGGGTCGGGTTATCAGACCGCGGTGCTCGCCGAGCTGGCCGACACCGTCCACTCCATCGAGATCGTGCCCCCGCTGGCCGCGCGCGCCGCCGCCGCCCTCGCCGGGATGGGCTACGGCAACGTGCGCGTCCGCGAAGGAGACGGCTACGCCGGGTGGCCCGAGGCGGCGCCTTTCGACGCCATCATGGTGACCGCCGCGCCGGATCACGTCCCGCAACCCCTCGTCGACCAGTTGGCGGTCGGCGGACGGATGATCGTCCCGGTGGGCGCGCACCGCCAGACGCTGACCGTCCTGATGCGCACCGACGAGGGCGTCACCGAAGAGGCGACGCTCCCGGTGCTCTTCGTCCCGATGACCGGCGAGGCGGAACGCCGCTGAAACGGCCGCCGGTGACCGTGGCCGCCCGCGGAACAGCCGCCCGCGCGAACAGCCCCGCGGCATCCCGCCGCCGCCGCCGCGGGCTCCGCCCGCCGCTACGAAACGGTGGCCGGGGCGGCGGCGCCGAGGGCGGCGATCGACACCTCGGCCGCGGTCCGCTCCGCCACGTCGCGAAACGCCTGGGCCGCCGGCGACTCCGGCTCCGACGTGACGATGGGATTGCCGTTGTCCCCACCTTCGCGGATCGGCTGACAGATCGGAATCCGCCCCAGGAACGGGACCCCCATCGCCTCGGCCGCGGCCTCGCCGCCGCCTTTTCCGAAAATATCGCTCTCGTGGCGGCAGCTCGGGCACACGAAGTGGCTCATGTTCTCGACCAGGCCGAGAACCGGCACGTTCAGCTTCCGGTACATCGCCACCGCGCGGCGGGAGTCGGCGAGAGAGACGATCTGGGGGGTCGTCACCACGACCGCCCCCGACACCGGCACGGTCTGGCTCAGGCTCAGCGCGACGTCCCCGGTCCCGGGGGGCATGTCGACCACCAAGTAGTCCAGCTCGTCCCACCGCACCTCCCGGAAGAACTGCTGCACGACGCCGTGCAGCATCGGGCCGCGCCAGATGATCGGGGTCTCGTCCTGGGTCAGGAACCCCATCGACACCACGGGAATCCCGTGCTTCCGGGCCGGCTTGATCTTCTTGCCGTCGGTCTCGAGCTGGGCGCGCACGCCGAGCATGATCGGGATGTTGGGCCCGTAGACGTCCGCGTCGATCAAGCCGACGCGCCCGCCGTATCGGGACAGCGCCAGGGCGAGATTCACCGCCACCGTGCTCTTGCCGACGCCCCCCTTGCCGGCCCCGACCGCGATGACGTTCTTCACGCCGGGGATGGGGGCGCGGCCCGCGTCCGGCGAGGCCACCGCGCGCACGTTCGCGGTCATCTCGACGGAGACGCCGGCCACCCCGTCGACGCCGGAGACGGCGGCCACCGCCTGATCGTGCATCTGCTCCTTGACCGGACACGCCGGAGTCGTAAGCTCTATGGTGAACGACACCTGCCCGGCCTCGATGCGCAGGTCCTTGACGAACCCGAGGCTGACGATGTCGCGGCCCAGATCCGGATCCCGCACGACGCGAAGCGCTTCCATCACCGTGGACGGTTCGACTGATTGCATGTCCTCGACACTTCCTGGTCACGATAACCGTGACGACAAGGGAACTCTCAGCTTAGTCAGATCGTCAGAACCCTGACAAGCGCACCCGAATGGACGGCCCGTCGCGCACGCGCCCGGAATCGTGTCCGACCGCCGGTTCATGCCCCGGAGATCACCGATGACCGACGAACAGACGCCCGATTCGGCGACACCGCCTCCGCCTCCACCGCCGTCCCCGCCGGCACCACCGCCGCCGGAATCACCGCCGCCGGGTACTGGGTCACCGGAAACGGCGTCACCCAACCGGGGGTTGATGGTGGTGCTGGCGTACCTGTGGCTTCTGGCCATCGTCCCGCTCCTCGTGGAAGAGCAGGACCCGGAAGTGCGGTGGCACGCCAAGCACGGGCTGGTCCTGTTCGGGGCCGAATTCGTGGGGTTCATCGCCCTCGCGATCGTGGGCGGCATCGTCGGGTGGTTCGCCTTCCTGCTGGTCCCGCTGGCGCAGCTCGGGGTGCTGGTGCTCCATGTCGCCTGTATCGCGAAGGGACTGCAGGGCGGCCGATTGCTGATACCCGGCATCAGCGAGTACACCGACAGATTCTAGCCCGGAAATCGTCGCCGTAGGAGTTTCGCTGACGCGAAACTCCTACGGCGACCGCAAGGTCGCGCTGCGGCCTCCGATTGCCGCCCAACCAATCCGCCGGGAATCCGCGCCGGTCCACGGCGCAGACTCCCGCCCCGGAAAATCGCCGCCCGCGGCGCCGTTCGCCGCCGGGGGGTGGAGTCCCGCGGCGCGCCGCCCGGGCTTCTACGGCACGGAGATTCGCATCTGGACGCGGGCGGCCGGGGCATAAGGCGGGGTCACGTCGAAACGCAGACGGGTGCCGTCCTGAACCCCCGGCGGCACCATGAGCTGAAGCTGGTGCGGCAGCAGCCCCGCCCCGCTGCCTTCGCAGGCGCCGCAGGGGTCGAGCCAGACCTCGCCGCGGCCGCCGCAAGCCGGACAGGTGTGACGCAGGGACACATCGAAGGGCACGCTGACGCCGCTGTCCGCCTGCGACGGGGTCAGGCGCACGTCGGCGGACAGGGCGCGCGGGGCGGCCGCACCGAAGAACGACCGGCGCATGCGGTCGACGAGCTTCGACATCGAAGGAAAGTCGACGTCGACCTCGTCGCGAAAGGCATCCTCGCACCCCGCCTCCGCCGCGCGCGGTCCCGGCGCCGCCCCGGCCCGTGCCGGCGGGCTCACGGCGTACGCCACGTGCCACGAATCGAGCCGGCCGCCGGAACCTGGATCGCCGCGCCGCGCCCGGCGCCGCCGGGCGAGTTCGCGATACGCACGCCGGACCTCGTGGCGCGTGGGCGAATGCGGCAACCCGAGTCTCCGGTGATAGTCGGACATCGGCCACCTACCTTAGGAGTGGCGCTCCAGCCTTGTCAATAGACGAACCCGGTGCTACCGTCGCCCTCATGCCCGACCCAGCGACCCCGGCCGGGGACCCGGCCGCTCCCACGTTGCCGACCTGTCCGGACTGCGGCGGGATTCTCGAACCCACCGCCCCGCCCTGGCAGTCGTTGATGGAAGCGCTTCCCTCGAACCGGACGAGCCCCCCGAAGCGCGAAACCGCCCGCTGGCAGTGCCTGATCTGCGGGTATCGAAGACCGTAGGCGTCTGCCCGGTACGAGAAGATCGTAGGCGTCTGCCCGGTACGATAGGATGTCAGGCGGCCATGACGACTGACAGCATCCAGTTGGACATCAGAACCGCGTCCCGCGGCGCGCATTGGATCGCCTGGGTCACCCGGGACGGACGGGACGAACCACTCGATTCGGTCATCCTCGTGGGCCGCACCCAGGCCGACGCCGAGGCCGAGGCCCGGACCTGGGCGGACCGGCTGGTCGCCGATCCGGCCCTGATCCGAAGCTGACCGCGCCCGCCGGAGCCTGATCGCGGACACCGGTCACTTCAGATACAGCAGGCGTCCGTCGACCGCGCGGCCCCCGAACAGGGCGCGCGCCGCCTCCACGTAAAGCGCGAGTTGCGACTCGTGCCCCGGCCGGGCGGCGCCGGTCTTGACCTCGATCACCGTCACCCGTCCATCGGCCCACCGGCGCAGACAGTCGATCGCCCCACGGACGAGGATGGGCGCCGCGTCGCCGCCGGGAGCCGTCCGGCGGAGCGAAAACGGAACCTCGAACAGACAGTCGCCCTCGAGGAGCTCGGCCACGTCCGCCCGCTCGACGGCGCGCCGGTAGATGCCCGCGGCCGCGTCGGCCAGGGCGCGATAGTCTGCCCGCGCCCGCTCCTCCGGCTCCATCAACCCCACGACCCGGCCCCGCAGGTCCGACCCGCCGCCGGCCCCTTCCCCGTCATCCCGCAGAAGCCGGTGCACGAGTCGTCCCACGAGGGGGTCGACGCCGCGCGTCCGCTCCGATTCGCCGCCCGCCGGCATGGCGCCGGCCAACGCCGTGGCCGAGACCCGGGGCGGGCCCGGGGCCGGACGCCACGGCTCGAACCGGTCCGGTTCGGGGGGGGGCGCATCCCGCGGGCGGAAGGAGACCCCGGCCGCCTCATGCCCGACGACGGCGAAGGCATGCGAGCGGCCCGAGGGACCGGTCCAGGTTCTCCGGCGTCCCCGTGCGGAGCCCGGGGCGATCGCGGCGAGCAGCGCCGGCGGCGCCACCTCCGCGAAGCTGCCGGCCCCCGCCTTGATGATCCCGCCGGTCAGGGTGGCGGAAAGATACAGGCGGTCCCGCGCGCGGGTCGCGGCGACGTAGAGGAGGCGCTTGGTCTCCTCCCGCCCGCGGTCCCGCTGATCGTGATCGGCGCCGGATCGGAACGGAGCCACGGAGACCGAGGGCTCGCCGTCACCCCGGTCGGCCACCACCCGTATCGGCGGCGGCGCGCCGCCCGCTCCCCGTGCGAGCTCCACCAGGAAGACCACCGGGAACTCCAGCCCCTTCGCGGCATGGACGGTCATCAGGTTGACCGCATCGAACGCATCGACGACGGCGTTCGACACGTCACCGGAGAGACGGTCCACATGCTCGGCGATCCGGGCCGCGGTGGCGAAACCGCGGTTCTGCACCCGGCGGACCAGCCCCCGCAGCTTCTTCAGATTCTCCCGCGCCTGCACCAGACGCGGCCCCCGCAACTCGAACGCGTAGGCGCAGTCGGCGGTGATGCGGTCGACCAGCTCGGCGGGAGGAACCCGGTCGACGGCGGCCAGCCAGCGGGGCGCGCTCGCCCGCAGACGCAGCAGAAGGTCCCGGTCCAGGGGGTCCAGCCCCTGCAACCGCGATTCCGGACCGTCCGCCCGGAGGGACTCGGCGAGATGGCCGGCCAGTGCCCCGAGCGCACGATCGGTGATCCCCACCAGCCGCGACCGGAGCAGCGCGGCCGTCCGGAGCTCGGAGGCGGGATCGGCGAGGAATCGGAGCAGGGCGCGGCAGTCCTTGATCTCGTCGGCATCGAAGAACCCCAGGCCCTTGTAGACACAGGCGGGAATCTGCCGGTCCTCCAGGGCCGCCTGGAACTCCCGATGCGTTTCGCGCGACCGGAACAGTATCGCGACGTCGCACGGCGCGGCCCGGCGCATCGTCCCGTCGCCGCGGTCACGCACCGCGGTCCCGTCGAGCAACCGGGCCACCTCGCCGGCGACCCGGTCCGCGCACGCCCGCGGGCTGTCGGCGAGCACGAGTCCCAGCGGCGAGTCCGCGACGGGTGACCGGCCATCGGCGGGCGGCGGCGGCCCCGCGCCGGGCGGCTCCACGGGAAACCGGTCCGCGGCGTCGTATCGGAACCCGTCGCGGGGTCGGTCGGCCTTCTCGACGGCTCCGAACAGGTCGTTGACGAACGCGAGCAGCGCCGGCACCGCCCGGAAGCTGTGGGAGATGGACCGGCGCACACCGCCCTCCGGCCGCAGGGCGCCGATAGAGCCGGCGGCATCCTGCATGACCGCCGCCTCGGCGTCCCGGAACCCGTAGATCGACTGCTTGCGGTCGCCGACGACGAACACCGAGGGGGGCACCGGCGCATCGTGCACCAGACCGAACCCCTCGCCCCACGACTTCACGAGCAGCGACACGAGCTCCCACTGGGCCCGGCTGGTGTCCTGGAACTCGTCGACGAGCACGTGGTGATACCGCGACTCCAACCGGTATCGACTCTGGGCGAACTCGTCCATGCGGCGCAGCAGGTCCAGGGCGCGGGACAGCACCTCGGAGAAGTCGAGCACCGAGCGGGCGGCCAGCTCCCGCTCGTACTCCGTCACCGCGATCGCGAACATGCGCTGCACCCCCCGCGCGAGCACGACGTTCAGATCGCGATCGAGCGCGGCCAGCGCCTCCGCCACCGCGGGCGCGACGGACCGCGCCAGGGCGCAGTGCCGCCGCCACGCCGCCGCCGACCGGCACTGGTCGGCCCGGAACGGCGCGAATCGCCGGCGCGGCTGTCCCGCCGCGGTCAGAAAGTACTCGCGGATCCGGTCGAGCAGCGGACGCAGCGAGTCCGGCTCCGACTCGGCCCGCGCGGCGAGGCCGGGGAGCTCCCGCGCCAGGGCCCGGAACCGGGGGTGGGCGGTCGGACCGTCCGCGAGAAACCGTTCGAGACCGCCTTCGACGCCCGCCAGGAGCCGGGCGAGCCGATCCGCCGCCTGCCGGCACGCGCCCTCGCCCGTCAACCCGGGGGGCCCGGACACGAGAAACCGCTGCAGCGCCGCCGGCGCCACCAGCCGCCGCTCCAGCAGATGGGCCAGCGCCGTCCGCACCCGGCCCGCCCCCAAGCGGGCCAGCACCATGGCCACCGCGGGGTCGTCGACGGCCACCGCGCCGCAGACCGCGAGGGTTCGGTCGAGGGCCTGCTGGACCAGCCGGGGCGCCTCGGTTTCGTCGGTCATCCCGAACCCGGGGTCGAGATCCGCCTCGAGGGGGAACTCGCGCAGCAGGGACAGGCAGAACGCATCGATGGTGCTGATGGCGATCTCGCCCAACCGGTCCCGAAGCGCCCGCCAGCGGTCCCGTTCGGCCGGCGGCCCTTCCGCCGAACGCCGGAGCTCGCGGATGATGCGGTCCCTCATCTCCGCCGCCGCCTGCCGCGTGAACGTGATGGCGAGGATATTGGACGGGTCGACGCCGGCCCGCAGCAGATTGACGTAGCGCGACACCAGGACCGTGGTCTTGCCGGTGCCGGCCGAGGCCTCGAGGACGACGTTGTTGCCGGGATCGACGGCGAAGGCCCGCGCCGGGGCATCGTCGAGGGCGCTCGGCGGCGGACGCCGGGCGGGCGGGCGGGCCCCGTCATCGCCCCCGCCGAACAGCGGGAGCTGGCGCTCACTCGTCACCCACGTAGTCCTTCCGGCACACGGTGGGATAGTCGCAGAAGGCGCAGCGGTAGGGCTCGGCGGGACGCACCGGAAACTGCCCGCGTTCGATCGCGTCGACCGTCTCGAGGAACCGTTGCTGGCCCTCCGCCACGGCCGCGGCGATGTCCTGCCGCCGGTCGAGGGGCACCCAGGGCCGCGGTTCGCCGAACGCGACGTACGCCGCCTCGGCGAGCCGCCATTCGCGGTCCCGCCGGCCCGCGAGCAGTTGCTCGGCGCACCGCCCGTAGACCGGCAACTGCAGCGATCGGGCGCGGTCGGGGGCGTGGCCGGTCTTGTAGTCCACGACCCGCAGCCGGCCCCCCTCGATCAGATCGATGCGGTCGGCGGCGCCCCGCAGGCGCACCGGCCGCGGGCCGTCCGCGCCGTCAAGCCGATACACGCCGTCGAACCGGATCTCCAGCAGCCGATCGAGGACCCGGCCGGGACGATCCGCCTCCAGCATCAACAGCCGGTCGAGGATGCCGGCCCCGGCCGGTGAGCCCAGCAGCCAGATCCGTTCCACCGCCCGGTCCCGCGCCGGGAGCCCGGCCAGATGCTCCTCGGCGACCGAGACGGCCTGCGCGCGGGCGCGGGGGGACGACTCGACGTCGATGGCCCCGCCGCCGTCCCGCTCCCAGCGATCGAAGAACGCCCTGAATACTTCGTGGACCAACCGCCCGCGCGAGCGGGGGCTCAGGATGACCTCGTCGTCCGGCTCGTCGCCGAGACGCAGCACCGCGGACGCGAAGTACTGGAACGGACAGCTCAGGTACCGCTCGACCGCGCTGATCGCGTAGGCGGCCGGCGCCCGCGGACCGGTCCGGCCGCCGACCCGGGCATCGGCCTGCGCGCGGCGCCGTTCCCGGAGGGCCAGCCAGTCGGCGGGCTCGGCCGCGAGGGGCACCGCGGCCGGGACCTCCGCCAACCCCGCGTCCGCCGTCACGCGGCCGGCGGGCGGCGGCTCGACGGACACCTCGAGGTCCATGTCGGTCAGGTCCTCGAGCAGCGCCGACCCCGCCACCACCGCGTCGTCCTCGAAGGCGATGGTGGACACCGACACCCGCCGGGCCGCCGACCCCAGCAGGTCCCGGAAGTCGGCGCGAGCCGCCCGCAGCCGGTCGATCTCGCGCGGCCATCCGAGCTGATAGAGGAGCGACGCCGGGTACAACGCGCTGTGGCGCCCGCGATCCGGCCACTCCCGGTCGACGAGCCCGACCAGAAACAAATTGTCGAAAGCGCCGTACCGAACGGCCTGCGCATCGACAAGCGCGACGCCGGCGGAGCCGGTGGGGGCGGCGAACGTCGCGGCCTCGAGCAGACGCCGCAGGGTGGACGTGATCGCGGCCAGATCCACCACCGGATCATCGTGGCGGGCATGGGCGTCCCGCCAGTCCCGCAGGATGCCGAGCACCGCGCCGCGCGCCCGCGACTCGCGCGACGCCGTCTCCGCGTCGTCGGGGGCCGGCGCGCGGCGCCCATCGACGAACCGCAGCAGACAATCGATCCGGGCGCTCGCGGGGCCGGGCCGGGTCAACTCCGCCAGCTCGTCGGCCGCCGCCGCCGCCGCCCGCGCCGCCGGGACGGCGAGGGCCCGGCGGCCGCGGCCGGCCGGACCGCTCCACCGGGCCGCCAACCGGCGGAGCGGGTTCCCGGTCCCTTCCTCGTCCGGCTCGACGGCGGCGCCCGTGTACCGCGTCTCGAGGAGCTCCCGGTCGAGAGCCGGGATCGCCGACGGGTCGAGGCCCCGGCCTCCGTCGGTGAACCTGAAGTGCGGCGATCGAAGCAGCTCGACGGTGGGGCGGCGCGCGTACCCCGAGGATACGAACGACAGCACCAGGTCGAGCGCCGCCGCGAAAGGCTCGGAGGCCAGCGGGAGGGTGTCTCTCGCCTCGTAGGGCACCCCCGCCGAGGCAAACAGATGGCGGGCCGGATACAGATACGGCAGCGGCCGCTGAAACACGACCGCCGACCGTTCGCCGGCGGGCCGCTGCTTCACCCGCCGGACGACGGCCAGCAGCTCTTCCTCGCGGTCTCTCCAGGTGAAGTACCGCCGCCGGGGCGGCGCATCCGGGGCCGCGAGCCGCACGGTCCGTCCGGACGCCGCCTGAACCGGTATCTCCTCGATACCCGGCAGCAGGTCATCGAGCCGTTCCCGGTACCCGGCCCCCAGCAACGAAGACGTCGCCACGACGTCGAGTCGGACAAGGTCGGGCAGGCGCGCCAGCAGATCGAAGTCCCCCGGCCACAGGCCATCGTGACCGGACGCCCGGTCGGCGACGGTCACCACCACCTGCCGCACCGGGCGGCGCAGCCCCCGCTCGAGCGCCAACCCCCGCACCCCGTGCTCGTCGATCCGCCCGGAGGCCGCGACCCGCCGCTCGTAGGCCCGGAACGTCGCGGCGAGAAACCGCGTCTGCCGGAGCATGCGGCGGGCGCCGCGATCGAGGTCCCGGCTCGGTTCGAGGGTGTCGACCAGCACCCGTTCGAAGGCCTCGACCTCCCGCCGGTGCCGGCGCAGCTCGTCGTACAGCCCGAGAATCTCGTCGACCAGCCCCGGACGCAGCTTGAACGGGGGCTCCACCCCCGCCGCGCGCGCCTCCTCGGCCGCCGCCCGCCCGCACACGAGACGCTCGATGCCGTCCAGCCGCGGCGGGGCGCCGCCCAGCCGGCGATGCAGCTCGGCGTACAGCTCGGCGCGGGTCGTCACGCAGGGCAGCGCCAAGGCGGTCATGCGCGCCGGCAGACGCTCCTCGAGGGTCCACCGCAACTGATCCGCCGCCGCGCGGGACGGCACCAGCACCATCGACGAACGCAGATCCCAGGCCCCTGTCCCGTCGAGGCAGTCGGCGATCGCGCGGCGGAACGCCGGGAGATCCGGCGCCCTGAACAGCCTGATCCGGCGCGGCGTGGTCACGGCAGCACGGTTCGCGGACGGGTCCGCGTCAAGTCGACCTGGACGGCTATGGAAAACTTGCGCATGGCCTGTGGATGGGGTGTGAATCATCAGTGGAGGGCAGATTTTTTTCTGTCGGAACCACGGACACCGCCCTCCGCAACCGGGGTGGTATGGATCGGTCTTCGTACCTTCCTTCGCTTGATCGATACCCGCAGCCGACTACGGATGGCCGATCGGCCGGGAACCGTGGCTGAACCATCCGCCCAGGCCGTCCTATTCCGAGTGGAGTTCCCGCGCGGCGCGAACGCGCCCGGTGACAGATGCGGCGGATCTCGCGGCGCGTACTGTGCGTACGGATCTTCGGGCTCCCGCTCTTGGCGTCCGGCGCGGGGATCCCTTTCGCCGCCGCCCCGGCTCCGCTTCAGACGGCGGACGAAAAAGCGGCGCTGCCGCGGGTCCGGCTGATCACGACCGGCGGCACGATCTCCAACCGGTCCGGAGGTCGGCTCTCACCGGACGAGCTCGTCGCGCTGATCCCCGACCTCGACCGGCTCGTCGAGGCGGAAACCGAGTCGTTCGCGAACATTCCCAGCAACGCGCTCACCCTCGACCAGTGGGTGCGTCTCGCCCGCCGCATCGATCGGGTCTTTTCCCAGGATCCGGACGTGGCGGGCATGGTCGTCACCAGCGGGACCGACACCCTCGAAGAGCTCGCATTCTTCCTCCACCTGACGGTACGGCACGCGCGCCCGGTCGTCGTGGTGGGGGCGATGCGCCGGCCGGACGCCCTGGGGTACGATGGCGCCGCCAACCTCCGACAGGCGTTCCGGGTGGCCGCGGACCCCGGCTCCCGCGGACGAGGCGTGCTCGTCGTCCTGAACGGCACGATCAACTCGGCCCGGGAGGTGACCAAGGCCGATGCGGCGAGCCTGCACGCGTTCGAGACCCGCGGCTACGGCGTCCTCGGCATCGTGGCCCGGGACGGGGTGGTGTACTACCGTGGGGTCGAACGACGCCATACCGCCGGGAGCGAGTTCGACGTCTCCCGCCTCGGCTCCCCGCCCCGCATCGACATCGTCATGGCCTACCAGGGTGCGTCCGGCGACCTGATTCGCGCCGCCGTGGACCACGGCACCGAAGGGATCGTCATCGCGGGTGCGGGAGCCGGCGCGACGAGCCGCGGCCAGCGGGAGGCCATCGCGTACGCCTACACGCGCGGGGTGTTCGTGGTCATGACCACCCGCACCGGGCGGGGGCGGATTGCGCCGTCCCGGTCCGATCCCTCCCGGAACGGCGGCGCGCCGCCCCGGCGGCGCATCTCCGGTGCGGATCTGGCGCCGGTCAAAGCGCGCATTCTCCTCATGCTCGCCCTCGGAACGACCCGGGACCAAGACGACATTCAGCGGATGTTCAGGGAGTACTGACGGCGCCGCCACCCGCCAAGGCGTCCATCAGCCCGCGGCGAAAGTCCCCGCTCGGTGCGGCGCGGGGTTCGCCACGGGCTGCCGTGCAAGACGGAAGAGAATGGATGGTGGACCAGACGGGGGTCGAACCCGTGACCTCGTGAATGCCATTCACGCGCGCTCCCAACTGCGCCACTGGCCCAGCCGCTTTTTATTCTATCCGGGACGGCGGCGTGCAATCAACCGGCCCCCGGCCATCCCCGGCCATCGGCCTCGGAAGGGGGTGGCGGCACGCCGAAGCACCGTCGATAGTCCTCCGGCGTATCCACGTCGGTGAAGGCCCCGTCGTCATCGACGGCGACCACGCATTCGTGTGCGGCATGCGCCCGAACCACCGGCTTGGCGCCGCCGGCCGGATCCGCCTGCCGCAGCTCCCGGAACAGCGCGCGATCGAACACCACGGGGTGCCCGTGCTTCCCGTCCCGTCCGGGACGGACGAGGGGGGCGCCGGTCCGGCGGTAGGCGTCGAGCACGGCCCGCACCGTCGAGATCGAGATCAGGGGCAGGTCGACCAGGGTGACGAGCATCGCCCGCACCCCCGGCTGGTCGACGACCTCGAGCGCGGCCAGGAGCGAGGAGAGCTGCCCCCGTTCCGGATGCGGATTGCGCGCGACCTGGACCCGGGGGCGCAGGAGGGCCGCCCGGCGGACGATGGGCGCAGGGCGATGACCGGTGACGACCACCACGTCGTCGACCCCGCCCGCGCGCAGCGTCGACACGATCCGCTCGAGAAACGTCTCGCCGCCCGGCCCCGCCGGCAGGAGCGCTTTCGGACGACCCCGCATGCGGGAGGAGGCCCCGCCGGCCAGCACCACCCCGGGAATCACGGTCTGCGCCCCCCCGGCGTCCCGGACCGGACTTCACGCCCGGGCCGCCCCCCGGCGTGTTGCAACTCCCCCGGACGGGACACTACAATTCTGTCCATGAACCACCCCGATGTCTCGGTTCGTTGCCAGAGGTGCGGCGCCCCGATGGATCTCAAGGATCCAGGCCCCGAAGATCCGTGGCGCCCGCAGCAGTTCTGGGAGTGCCCGGCCTGCAATCGGCACTTCTGGACCACCTACCCGCCGGCGAAACCGGCGAAACCGGCCCGCAAGGCGCCGGCTCCCGCCAAATAGTAAACGGGGCAACGCTTGACTTCTACCGGCAAACGTCACTAGACTTGCTCCCTTTCGGTGTCGGCCCACGTATCCGGGCGCATCGAGAGGCGTGGTTCCGTTACGGACGAGAACCTCGCAACCCGCCCCCATCCGGGGGTAGCGGGTGGTTCTGGCGGTCGCTCTGGCCTGCGAATTCGGGCGAGGATCCGTCAGGTCCCGGCTGGCGGACGAGGCGTCTGGGCACCGTCACGGCGGTTGGGATTCGGCATCGGAGGAGTTCGTATGGCCAGCGGCACTATCGCACGTCTCTTGATCGACAAGGGCTTCGGATTCATTCGCGACGAAGGAGGAATCGAGCACTTCTTCCACCGCAGCGCCGTGCGGGGGGCAGTCTTCGAGTTGCTTCGGGAAGGCCAGCGGGTCGAGTTCACCACCGAGGAATCGACCAAGGGCCCCCGGGCCGGAGAAGTGCGTCTGATCGAGGGCTGAGCACTTCGTCGCGCCGTCCCGTTCCGCGATCGGGACGGCGCCCGCGCAACCGATCGGCCTTGAAAAGTCTCCGCGCGTTCGCGCAGGACTGCCCGCGGCTCACCGTTTGGGGCCGCGCGGCCCGTGTGTGCGCGGTGGAGCTTTTCGTTTGTACGGTTGCCCTGTGTGTCCTGGACGCCCGCGCCCTCCAGCCCTGTCACCGGCCTCCGGTGGATTCGCGGACGTCCATTGCGCGAAACCGGCCAATCGCAGCCCGCTTTGCACGCGAATCGGCTTCCCCGATGCACGGTGAACCGGCGCAGGGCCGGCGAGGGAGCGAACGGGGCCGAGCCGGTGGCTGTTGCCGTTCGTCGTCCCCTTCGTCAGGGATGGCGCAGGGCCGGCGAGGGAGCGAACGGGGCCGAGCCGGTCGGGCTCGTCGAGCTCACGCAGACTGGCGCAGGGCCGGCGAGGAAGCGAACGGGGCCCGGTGGCCCTCCCGGTCTTCAAAATCGGTCGCCCCCCGCCAACGCGGGGGGGCTGGGTTCGACTCCCAGGCGCTTCCGCCAACCCTGAACGCGACCGGGAAGACCGTCATCCCGTGGCCGCCCCCGGAAGCGCATCGACCACCTCCTCATCGGTCGCCCCCCGCCAACGCGGGGGGGGGGCTGGGTTCGACTCCCAGGCGCTTCCGCCAACCCTGAACGCGACCGGGAAGACCGTCATCCCGTGGCCGCCCCCGGAAGCGCATCGACCACCTCCTCATCGGTCCCCCCCCCGCCAACGCGGGGGGGCTGGGTTCGACTCCCAGGCGCTTCCGCCAACCCTGAACGCGACCGGGAAGACCGTCATCCCGTGACGGCCCCCAAAAACGCATCGACCACGTCCTCATCGGGTTCGACTCCCAGGCGCTTCCGCCAACCCTGAACGCGACCGGGAAGACCGTCATCCCGCGGCTGCCCCGAGAAGCGCATCGACGTCCGATCGTGTCGTTGAGCTCGCCGCCGTCGCCGACCCGTCATCCCGCGGCTGCCCCGAGAAGCGCATCGACCACCTCCTCGGTCGCGCGGAAGTCCGACAGCACCGCGTGAGCCCCCGCTGCGCGCAGGGCGGTCTCGTCGTAGGATCCGGTGGCGACGGCCACCGAGCGGGCGCCGGCCGCCGCCGCGCACTGCACGTCGAGCGGCGTATCGCCAATCACGACGACGTCGTCCGGTCCCCGCACCTCGACCCGGGTCCGGCGGGCCCGCTCCACCGCAATCGGCACCAGGGCATCCCGCACCGGCGCATCGTCTCCGTACGCCCCGAAGCCGAAGTACCGCCAGAGGTCGAAGTGCTCCAGCTTGATGCGCGCCGGTTCCGCGAAATTCCCGGTGACCAGACCACAACGCACGGCGTCGTTGCGGGCGAGAACGTCGAGCAACCGGGACACGCCGGGCATCAACCCCTTCCGCGGCCCCGGAAAGTGGATCTCCTCGGCGAACAGCTCGCAGTACCGGCGGTGGAACCGGGCCCGAGCCGGGGGATCGACGGCCACCCCCACCCGCTCGGCCGCCGCGGTCAGAATCAGCTCGTCGGTTCGACCCGCCACCGGAATGCCGTCGAAACCGCGCGGCACGCCGAACAGCTCCTCGAACGCCCGGGTCAACGCGCGGTAACCGGCCCGACCCGACAGGAGCAGCGTCCCGTCGATGTCGAAGAGAAGGATCTTCGAGAACACGGACGCTACCGGCCCCGGAGGTCCCGGTTGACCTCGTCGACGATGCGGGACGACTCGTTCAGGGCATGCGCGACGGCCCGCAACGCCACCCCGCCGGCGCCTATCGCGAGCACGCCCGTCAGGGCGTGCACGGCGGCGGGGAGGACGCCGGTGTCGACGCCGCCGCCGAGGATGGCGGTGAGCATGGTCGAGGCCATGGCCAACGTCGCGAACTTGAACACCGGCCCCCGCAACGCGGACACGCGGGCGACCGCGTCGGTCGTCAGTCCCCCCTCGGTGACCGCATCTCTGATGGCGCGGCCCTTGCCGATGAGATAGAACATGGTCATGGAGTGCGACAGCAGGGTCATGAGGGTCACGAAGATCGCCAGCGTCGCGTGACGCAGGACCTCGTCGGACGCGGACGCCGAATAGCCGAGGGCGAAGCTGACGAGCAGACCGGCCAGCGACAGCACTGAAGCGGTAATCAACGCGGCGGACATCGGCCCATGATGATATCAGCCCGCGGCCGCCAAAGTCCCGACCGACTAGCACTCAATCACAGTTAACACAGGCAAGGGTTCCGTGTAGAACGTGTTGCATGCGGATTGGGCTGCGGATATTGAAGCCGGAGACGGTGGGTTGGCTGCGGGGGGAGTTGGAGCGCGGGGAGCTGTCTCGGGCTGCTCTGGGGCGCGGGCTGTGCGAGCGTGACGGGTGGCGCAACCGGCGGGGGGCGTTGTGCGCGGCCTCGGCGCGCAAGGCGCTGCCGCGTCTGGCGGCGGCGTTGGGGATGGCGCTGCCGCCGGCGCAGTCTGTTCCGCCGCGGCGTGGTTGCGGTCCGGCGTTGTGCGAGGCGGGGTTGCCGCTAACTGAATTCTGCGGCAGCTTGTCGGCGTTGGGGGCGGTCGGTGTGCGGGTGGCGGAAACGGCAGCGGAGCGGCAGTTGTGCGGTGATCTGCTGGCGGCGTGCCATCCGCGGGGTCGGGGGCGTGCGCCGGGTTGCCGTCTGACGTATCTGGTGGAAGCGGCGTCGGGTGTGCTGGGGGTGCTGAGCTTCGTGTCGGCGCCGTTGCGGTTGGGGCCTCGCGACGCGCACCTGGACTGGGACGCCCGCACGCGTGGGGCGCACATCGGGGAGGTGGTCTCCAACGACCGATTTCTGCTGTTGCCTGGAGTTCGGGTGCCGCACCTGGCCTCGCACGTGCTGGGGCGAGCGGTGGGGTGTCTGGCGTCGGACTGGGCAGCGCGTCACGGGGTTCGGCCGGTGTTGGTGGAGACGTGCGTGGAGGCGTCTCGGCCAGCGACCAGCTACCGGGCTGCGGGCTGGACGTGCGTGGGTCGGACGGCGGGGTTGCCGCCGGGTCGGCGGTCGGGGTCGAGCCGAAGGGGGTGTGGCTGCGGGGCCTGGCCGTGGACTGGGCGGAGACGTTGCGGCGGCCGCCGGCGCGGGAGCCGGGGTCGTTTCCGGCCCTTGCCGCGGAAGCGGGGGAAGACGAGTCCGGTTGGGTGCGTATCGAGTTTGGGCGCTCGGACTTGGCCGACGGGCGCTTGCGGTCTCGTCTGGCGCGGTTGGGAGCGGGGTGGTGGCGGCATCCGGGCGAGCCGCTGACGGCGGTTTTCCCGGGCAGTGCCGAGCAACAGGCGGTGTATCGTTTCCTGCACAATAGCAAGGTGGCCGACGAGGACATCCTGCAACCGCATCGGGAGGCGCTGGTGGAGCGCTGCCGGCCGGCGTCGGCGGTACTGCTGGTGCAGGACACGACGACGCTGAACTACACCGGTCTGCGGGAGAGCGCGGCGGGTTGGGACCGCTTGGGGAGCGTGAGAGCAGCGCACGGGGTCTGTTCGTGCATGCGGCGGTGGCGTTTACCGAGGGACGGCGGGCGTTGGGGGTGAGCGGGCTGGAGACGTGGGCGCGGCCGGAAGCCGAACCGGCGGTGGAACGGGAGAAGGAGAGCCGGCGCTGGTTCCGGGGGTTCGATCAGGGCCGGGCGTTGGGGCGGGCGAGTCCCGGGACGCGGGTGGTGGTGGTCGGGGACCGCGAGAGCGACATTTACGAGCTGCTGAAGCGGCAGGCTGCGCATGCGGACGAGGGCACAGCAGAGGAAACTCTTCCCGATGCCGCACGGCCCGGTGATGATCAGGTTGTGGCGTTCGGCGATCCACGCGCAGGTGCCCAGCGTGAGGACCTGCTGGCAATTGAGCTGCCGGGCGCGGGTGAAGTCGACGGCTTCGAGCGACGCCGGGTAGCGCAGCTTGGCCGTCTGCAAGCGCCGTTGGAGCTTGCGCTGCTCGCGGGCCGTCCACTCGGTATCGATCAGCAGGCCGAGCCGCTCCTCGAAGTTGAGCGCGGCGGCCTCGTCGGTGTCAAGCTGCTTCTGGAAGGCGTCGGCCATCGCGCCGAGCTTCGCAAGAGGCTCGGATGAGGAAATATTCGAAAACCGTGTGGATGCCGGGAGGATCGATGGGTCACTTGGCCGCGGCCATTGAATTGACCTGGATCGTCTTGGTCCTGGAGTCCAGCGTGCCGACGACTACTACTTTCTTTCCGGCAAACTCTCTTGATTTGTCCTGGTCGCTCAACTGATAGGTTTCTTTGCCGTCAAACAAAACGAACGGGACGCTGTGGTCATCGACGCAAGCGATGGCGCAGGCAGCGTCGGTCGACCCCATCCGCATTCCGGAATGATCGGCTCCGGGGCACTCGTCATCGGTGATCGTGCCTGAGAAAGTCTGTCTGCTCTGGGTTGCAAACATCGTGGCGGAGGCAAGAAGAGCGGAGGCAAGAAGACCTATCAGTAGATATTTCATAAAGCTCACGCAAAGCGAAGTCATTCGCAACCTGCGAGAAATCGGGGGGAAGGTGTCACACACCTCCCCCCCGATTCGTGGTCGAAAACCCCGAGGCCGAGAAACTCTCTGCCGGTTATCGGCCCGGCAACATGACGTGGGCTTCCGGCGTGCCCGCAAACATCAGCCAGGCGCCGCCCGCATCGCGAACCTCCGGCAGTCCGACTTGCTCCCCCGTGAAGTTCGGCATGCCGATAAACGTGTGCCAGATAGCGGTGTCCTGGCTGTTGCCCCGGAGGTTATACCACATGGACCCGACTTCGGACAGCTCACGCGTTCCGTCTTCCCCGGCGGCCAAAACCAGCTCCCTAATCCCTCCGGTGCCGCTGCTCGACAAGACAGGCCTGCCACCTTCCAGCGTTGGCGCGGCCTTGGCCCCCATCTCCGCGAACGCTCGATTCTGCGCGATGCGCGGCAGGTTGGCCTCGCTGCTGGTGCACTCCACCGACCACGGCCGCTCTCCAGGCCAGCCGGTCAGGTCGTAGCAGATCATACGGCCGGGGCCGCTCCTCAAAACTTCAAACGTAAAGTCGGCAGCCGTGACCTCTTCGCCCGCATCCGGATTCCGAATCCACTTAATGACCGTGGCGTCCCTGGCCATAGCCGAGTTCGGAGCGGCGAGCAACGGCTTTTGGATGGGGTCTGTCGTATCGGTCCGGCGCGCCTCGTAGACCTGCGCCTGCGCCGGCGCGCTCATCGCAACCGCCATTACGCAGAGTACAAACAGAGAAATCGGTTTCATGTGAGTCCTCCCTCAAAATTCGGGTGTCGACAAGCCAGTTATACCACGATGGCGCGTACTCGGCTCTATTGAATGCTTCCGCCGACGGGCAGGCCGCTCGGTACGCGCTCGGGAATCGTCCGGTCGAACGAGTCATCGCTCAGAGCATATAAAAACTCGATCAGATCCACGTCTTCTTCGTCCACGTTCTGCAACTCGCGAAGCCGCGGATCGAGCTCCTCGTAGCTGACGTTCGGGTTCCGGGAGCTCCCGGCGATGGTGGATTCATAGAACCCCACGACGGCGCGCAGCGTCCGGAACATACCATTGTGCCCGTATGGGAAGGTAAATTCGAGGTTTCTCAGCGACGGCGTGCGAAACGCATAGCTGTCGCACGCTGCTCGGGACGCTGCAGTACGCGGCTCCTGAGGAGCTGCCGGGCAAGGAGGGTTCTGCCCGCCTCCGTCGGAGGCGGGCAGAACGGGGTTGTCGGGCACGCCCATGACATGCAGTTTGTAATCGGAGAACATGGGCCCGTTGTGGCACCTGATGCACCCGATCTCCTCGAAGCGCTGCATTCCGCTGACCTGTTCCTCCGTCATGGCGCTGCGGTCGCCGCGCATGTAGCGGTCGAACGGCGAGTTGTTGGCCAGCAGCGACCGCATGAACGCCGCTATCGCCCTGCCTAGGTTTTCCGCGTTGACCGGCTGTTCACTGCCGAAGGCCCCGGCGAACAGGCTCCGGTACTCGGCGTTGGCCTGGAGCTTCTCTACCACTCTCGCGACAGCCTCATCCTCCGGGTAGGTGTTCCCTCGCATTTCCTCAAGCGACTTGAGCGGTTCGAGCGCCTGCGATTCGAGGCTCCTGATGCGATTGTCCCAGAACGCCGGCGCAGTCGCCGGGTCGTAGCGGCCCGATTCATCGATGCCGTTGAAAGCAACGTTCAGAACCGTCGGACTATTGCGTTTGACGATCGGAATCGAACTGCCGGGCGCCTGCCGCCGGAAGCGGCCCAGGCCGATGCCCGTCACGCCGAGCGACAGGTCGCGGTCCTCCGCATAGGCGTTTTGGGGATGATGGCACGTCGCGCAGGCTACGTCTTGGGGTCCCGACAAAAGCGGGTCCCAGAACAGCAGCCTTCCCAGCTCAACTTTTGCTGGGGCCGTCGGGTTATATCCCGGCGCCTGCTGAGTCGACGGCAGCGCCGACACACTGTGTTCAACGGCACCAACTTCTTGTCCAACGGCACCAACTTCCATGAAAAGGAGTACGGCGACCGTAGCTGCTGCGACCAGCAGGTGTTTCGCTCCGAAGATTATAGGCATGAGTACCCCCCCCTAGTGGCCCGTCACGTCATAAGTTTCGGACAGACGAACTTGGGTCGAACGACGTATTTTCTTCTGCATAGGACTCTTGCGGTTCGAGGTGAGTGCCCCGGCGACCCTATGTTTAGTCGTGTCGATGAACTGGTGCCGGCCCCCTTCACAGGCCTAGGCGCGCCACAGGACAGTTAGTCTACCCACAACTATGGGCGGGTGTCAAGAGAGAATGCGCCGCGCCACAACCGACAGCGGTGCGGCAGGGCGCACGTCGGACAGGCGGGCCGGGCGGGCCGTCGAGGAGAGGCGTTCAAGCGCAATGGGGGGGCGCAACGCGTAGCGACACACCCGCTCGAGGCGGTCCCGCTGGCCGGCCGGCACGCAGAGCGCGGCATGGAGATCGAAGCCGTTGTGGCGCGCCTGACACGGCCCGAGCCATGGAGGGTCGGTGACGGCGGCCAGGGAGGCGCCGCCGCGACGGACCCGGGCGCCGGCCCGCGACCCGAGCGCGACCCGGCCCTGCACCGACGCCGCCGCGAGCCCGGCCAGCACCGGGGCCTCCTCGGCCCATTCGTCCACCGTGCTCCCACCCGCATCGGTCTCCTCCAGCCCCTGCGGGGGCAGTAGCCGCTGGAGGTAGGCCTCCACCGTGGCGAGTACCTCGTCGACGTCGGCGGCGTCGAGCGCGGCGGCCGGATAGAATCGCAGGCCCGTCGCGTCGTGCCCGAAGACCCCGTCAACCCGACCGACCCGACCGATGACCGCCGCGCCCTCGTCCTTCGTCGTTCGGTGGCTGTCCACCGTCCGCGACAGCCTCGGCCGCCGCCACGACGCCCTGGACGTGGCGATGGGCACGGGGCGCCACGCCCGGGTCGCCGCCGCGCTAGGGTTCCGGGTCCACGGCGTCGACCGCGACCTCGGGCGGATACGCCAAGCCCGGAAGGACGGCTTGACGGCGGCGAGACTCTGGGTCGCGGACCTCGAGGTGTCCCCCCTGCCCCGCGACCGGTTCGACGTGCTGATCTGCACCAACTACCTGCAGCGCTCGCTCTGGCCGGCGCTGCGCGGCGCCGTGCGGTCCGGCGGTTTCGTGATCTACGAGACCTTCACGGTCGCCCAGCTCGCCCATGGCACGGGACCGCGGTCGGCCGACCATCTGCTGCGGCCCGGCGAGCTGCGGGGGGTCTTCGACGGTTGGCAGATCCGGCACGACCAGGAGCATCGGCACCCGACCGGCGTCGCGCAGGTGGTCGCGGGAAAGCCGTGACGAGGCCGAACGGGAACCTGCCGACCCGTGGTGGAACGCCGCGGCGCTCCGGGAGCGGCGCGGGCGCCCGCGGGCGGTGATGCTACGCGACCGGGCGGGGGCTTCCGCGGCGCGGCCGTTCGTGCCCCACCAGCGCGCGGTACTCCCGGATCAGCAGCTCCAGGTGCTCGCGCTCCTCCGTCGCGAACTCCAGGAAGATGCGTTTGCCCTCGGAGTCCTCGAAACGCTCGCCGTACCGCTTGAAGAACCGGTGGGACGCGCGCTCGCACCGGATGCCGATCATCAGCGCCTCGCGGTCGTCGACGACCTGCCGCAGCTTCTCGGCGCCCTCGGCGAACAACCCGTCGGACGCCCCCTTGAAGTACAGAAAGGTGGGATAGGACTCGATGTCCGGATCCTCGGTCCGCAACTGTTCGAAGCGGGCTTCGAGCGTCGCCAGATGCTCCTGCTCCTCGGCCGCCAGGCGCCGGAAGACGTCGCGGGCCCGGGGGTTACGGACCAGCCGGGCGCCCCGCGTATAGAACTCGAGCCCGCTGCGCTCGGTCGCGATGGCGATACGCAACGCATCACGGGCGAACACCGTGTCGGTGGCCGCGGACGGGCGCGTGGGGCGGTTTCCCTTCTGGCAGTCCTCACAGGTTCCGTAGATCTGCACGACGCTCTGGCGCGCCATGAAGCCCCGCGCCTCGGCGATCTCCGCCAGCAGCACCTCGACGTCGGAGCTGAGAAACTCGGACGACCGGTTGCAGGCCTTGCAGATCAGATGGAAATGCCGGGGATGGCGATACGAGTGCTCGAACCGGAAGCGGCCCTCGCCGAAATCGACCTTGCGGGCGATGCCCGCGTCCACCATCCACTGGAGCGTGCGGTAGACGGTGGCCCGGCTGATGCGCTTGTCTTCCTTGCGCATCAGGTCGACGAGATCGTCGGCGCTCAGATGACCTTCCTGGCGCAGAAAAACACTGACCACGAGGTCGCGCTTGCCGGAGCGCTTGCCGCCGGCCGGCCGCAGGCGTTCGATGTAGTCTGTTTGCGAGTCCATGGCCACCCGGGCGCAAGGAACCCCCCGCGCGGCGGGGATCGCCGGGCGCCGGTTACCCGTGGCCAAGTACTTGAGGTACGTCCAGGGGCGACCGGTACGGAGATGGAGTCCGCCCCGCCCTGTGACACCGCCGTGCGCAAGTGTTCGTGTCAGACGCCGAACGACGATCCGCACCCGCACGTCGACTTCGCGTTGGGATTCCTGATGGTGAATCCCCCGCCGGTCAGGTTGTCGACGAAGTCGACCTCCGCCCCCGACAGATACCGCATGCTGATGGGGTCCACGTACAGGTTGACGCCGTTCGACTCGAAGATCCGGTCGGCCGAGACGTCCCCGGCACCCTCTTCGATCATCAAGCCGTACTGAAAGCCCGAGCATCCGCCGCCCTGCACGAAGACGCGGAGCCCGGCGCTCTCCTTGTTCTCTTCCGCCATCAGCGCGGCAATCTTCGACGCCGCGGTCTCCGTCACCGTAATCAACTGTGCCATCCCAGTTCTCCCCGCGGCTCCGCAGCATGGAGCCCGCATTCGAGTATAAGCGGGACACGGGCGGCACTTCAACCGCGCCGACGCCGGAGGGTGCACGTCGGATTTGCGCAATGACTGCCCCGGCACGGTCAGGTCGGCGATTTCCGTGCCGTTCTCGGCATCGAGGCCCTCCCGAACGGCTTTCTTGGGGCCTTGGCTCCTCGGGGACCGGTTCCAGCGGCGGCACCTCACTATCTTGACGCGCACCCGCCGCAGGAGCCCGGAGCATCCCACGCTGACTGCGCGTGACGGCCCGCCCCCGATTCGAGGGTCGCCACCGTCTTGCCGACCGGCCGGCGCCGCGTGAGACCCAAGATTCCGCCCGTCCGAAGTCGCAGGACCCGCCGCGATTCCGCCTGCGCACGACGGTGGCGGAGCGTGGGATGGTTCTGCGCAGGAGCCCCGGACCGGCGCCGCGCCGAGCGCTTCGGGGCCCATGGCGTACAATGCGCGGCAGGCTCGGTTCTCCAACCCCGGAAGACGGCCCGTGAACTCGACCATCCTCGACCCCGAGGCGCTCGTCCGCCGCGCCGAGACCCGGTGGGCGGACATCGCGGCGGCGCAACCCGACCTGATTCCTGCGATCGCGGTGCAGCGGCCGATGGTCTTCCGCACCATCCGCCTCGTCGACCGGCTGCGTATCGAGCCGCCGGTCCTTCAGCTCACCCGGCAACGGATGGCCGACAAGCTGGAGGCCGGCCACCCGTTGATCCGGGGCGAGGCGGCGGCGCTGCCGGTGGCGCTGCTGGCGCCGCTCGTCCTCGAGGCGTGCGACGACCTCGCGGCGGGAGGCGCCGGCGAAGTCGCGCGCCGGGTGCGGGGGTGCATCGACGACGGACGGGTCGACATGGGGTCCCTGCTGGCCGCCTCGTTCGACCGGAACCAGCACGCCATCCGGACGAAGGCGATGCACGAGGGGATCGCCCCCGACGTCCTCTGGTTGGCGGCCGAGCTCGCGGCGGGACCCGCCGCCCACGTCGCGGCGCGGACGCTGCTGGCCGGCGGGGCGGCGGGACCGGGCACCGTCACCGGCGCGCGGGACCGGTGGCCGCACGGCTACTGTCCGGCCTGCGGATCGTGGCCGGCCTTCGCCGAAACGTGCGGGGAGGCCGGCCGGCTGCGCTGCTCGTTCTGCGGGCTCGACTGGCCCGCACGCGCCGACCGGTGCGCCTATTGCCGGGACCGCGGCTCCCGCCCGACCTGGGTGGCCGCGACGCCCGGCGCGCCGGCTCGGGCGGCGCTGTGCACCGGGTGCGGCGGCTATCTCAAATGGCTGGAGCCGGCCCCGGCGATACCGTTCGAGCTGATGGCGGTCGAGGACTTGGCGTCGTGCGCGGTCGACGCGATGGCCGCCGGGCGCGGATTCGGCCGCCCGCCGCTTCCGAATCTCGGCGGACCGGACCGGTTGCCGTGCCAGGATGGGCCGGGTGCGCGGCGGCGCCGGGAGGCGGCGGCGACGTCCGGGCTGGAACTGGAACCGGAACCGGACCGGGAGCCGCCGGACGCCGGCAAAGGGCCGGGAGACGTAGACGCCGGCGGCGGCGCGGCTCCGAAGTGAGCGCAGAAGCCCCATGACCAGGAGCCCGCGGCGAAAGGCCCCGCCGCCTTCGAGCGGCGATACATCCCACACCTCGCCGGTCTCGGTGCGGCGCGGGGTCTCACGGTATCCGGCCGCCGTCGTGTGGGCGCTCGCGGCGCTGGGCCCGGCGGCGGCGGCCGCGCAGAACCTGCCCCACGCCCGGCTCTTCCCCCCCGAGGATCTCGGCCTTCTCGAAGCGCCCGACCGCGCCATCTGGCAGAAGCCGGACGAGATCATGGATGCGCTGAACATCGCCGACGGCTCCACCGTCGCCGACGTCGGCGCCGGGGCGGGCTGGTTCACGGTGCGGCTGGCGCGGCGGGTCGGTCCCAACGGCCGCGTCTACGCCGAGGACATCCAGCGGCCGATGCTCGAGGCGATCAACTATCGGGTCAGCCGCGAGGGCCTGACCAACGTCCGGACGGTGCTCGGCACCGCCGAAGACCCGAAGCTGCCGGACGGGCTCGACGCGGTGCTCGTCGTGGACGTCTACGCCGAGGTCGCGAATCCCGTCTCGCTGTTGAGCGACGTCGCGCGGGCCATCAAGCCCCAGGGCCGGTTGGGCATCGTGGACTTCACGAAGGAAGGCCACGGCCCGGGGCCGCCGCTGGACCAGCGGGTCGACGCCGCCGCGGTCATCCGCGACGCCCGGACGGCCGGCTTCGAGCTGTTGTCGCACGAGACCTTCCTCCCCTACCAGTTCCTGCTGGTCTTCGGACTCGACCCTCGACCGGCGGTCCCGGCCGGCGACCCGGAACGCTAGCCGCACGTGATCGGGCAACGTCTCCGCCGCGACCGGCCCACCGTGCTCACCATCGCCGGCAGCGACTCGGGCGGGGTCGCCGGCCTGCAGGCCGATCTCAGGACGTTCGCGGCGCACCGCGTCCACGGCGTCACCGCAGTCACCGCGGTCACCGCCCAGAACAACCGCGCGGTCACCGCCGTCGATCCCGTTTCGGCCCGGATGGTCGCGGCCCAGATCCGCGCGGTGTTCGACGGCTTCGACATCCGGGCGATCAAGACCGGGATGCTCGCCACCGCCGCGATCGTCGAGGCCGTCTGCGAAGCTCTGGAGACGCATCCGGGACCGCCCCTGGTCGTCGATCCGGTCATCGCCGCGTCCAGCGGCCGGCGGCTCCTCGACGAGGATGCGGTGGCCCTCGTGCGCAGCCGGCTGCTGCCGCGCGCCCGGGTGGTCACCCCCAACCGCTTCGAAGCGGAGGCGCTGGCCGGTCAGCGGATCGGCGCGCCGGACGACGCACGGCGCGCCGCCGCCCGCATCCGGCTCCACGGCGCGGCGGCGGCCCTCGTCACCGGCGGTCATTTCGACACCGCGGAGGCCGTCGACCTGCTCGATGACGGCGGCGCGGTCGTCGAGCTGCGAGGCCCCCGGCTCGAGGGCCGGCAGACCCGCGGGACCGGCTGCACCTTCTCGGCCGCCGTCGCGGCCGGGCTGGCCGCCGGTCTGTCGCTGCCCGACGCCGCCGGCGGGGCCAAACGCTACGTCGAGGGCGCCATTCGCCACGCCCCGCCCCTGGCGCGCGGGCCGGGACCGCTCCATCATTTCTGGCGAAATGAGCAACAATAGAGGTTCATGCCGATCCCGTCGTACGCGGTGACGACCGAGGCGCTCGACTTGGACGCGCTGGTGCGCACGGTCAGCGCCGAGGCCGCCGCCGGCCCGATCGGCCCCGGCGCCGTCATCACCTTCGTGGGCGTCGTCCGCAACGAGAACGCGGGGCGCCGGGTGCTGCGGCTGGAGTACGAAGGCTACGAACCCTTGGCGGTGCGCGCCTTCGAGCGCATCGGCGAGGAGGTCGGCCGCCGGTGGCCGTGCCGGCTGGCCGTGCATCATCGGCTGGGAACGCTGCAGATCGGCGACGCCAGCGTGATCATCGCGGTCGCTTCGCCGCACCGCGCCGACGCCTTCGCCGCCTGCCGCTACGTCATCGAACGGATCAAGCAGATTGCGCCGATCTGGAAGCACGAGTTCTTCGAGGGCGGCGACGTCTGGATCGAAGGCGCCAGCGCCGACGCGAACGACGAGGGGGCCCGGGACGCCGCCTACCGGTTGGCGGTGGGCGGGAGCGCCGCGCCGGCGGTGCCGGCCGGTTGACGGAGCGGCCCCAGCCATCGAACGAACGCCCGGCGCCGTGACGTCGGCCCGGAGACGGCCCGCGGGGCCCCGCGCCCCCGGTCGACACACCGCCATGCGCATCAACGTCCGGCTGTTCGCCCGGCTCCGCGACATCGCGGGGGCGGGAGAGGTCCCGACCGACGTTCCCGACGGCGCCACCGTCCGCGCCGTCTGGGACACCTTGACCGGCGAGTTTCCGGAGATGCGCGTCTATCAGGACTCGATTTCGGCCGCTGTCAACGCCGATTACTCGCGGATGGACGCCGCCCTCGCGGACGGTGACGAGGTGGCGTTTCTCCCCCCTGTCTCGGGGGGCTGATCGCGCGCGACCTTGCAGCCGCGTTGCGACCCTCGCCGGCGCGGGTCGCCGACGGCGCAAGCCGCGCGGCCCTGCGGTCGCGTCGGGACTTTCGCGGGCGCGAAAACGGCTGCGGCGCAAGCCGCCGGGGCCCGCGCGCACGGGCCGTCGGGCCGGGGTTTCCGAGGAGTATCCGTCCGTCATGTTCGACAAACTGCAGACCCTGGAGAGCCGCTACGACGAGCTGATGAGCCTGCTCAGCGACGGCGTGGCGCAGTCCGACCCGAACCGGTACCGGACGCACTCGAAGGCGCTGTCCGAGATTCAGCCCATCGTCGAGAAGTTCCGCGACTACAAGACGGTCGTGGCGGAGATCACCGAGACCCGGGAGATCGCCGACGGCTCGGACGCCGAGCTGCAGGAGCTGGCCGAGCAGGAGCTGGCCGAGCTGGAGACCCGCCGGGGGGATCTGCTGTCCGAGATCCGGATCCTGCTGGTGCCCAAGGATCCGAACGACGACAAGAACATCGTGCTGGAGATCCGCGCCGGCACCGGCGGCGACGAGGCCGGGCTGTTCGCGGGCGATCTGTTCCGGATGTACACCCGCTTTGCGGAGCGGCGGCACTGGAAGGTCGACGTCCTGTCGATCAACGAGAGCGGGGTGGGGGCCATCAAGGAGGTGATCGCCCTGATCGAGGGCGCGCGGGTGTACAGCCAGCTCAAGTACGAGAGCGGCGTCCACCGGGTGCAGCGCGTGCCCGCGACGGAGGCGAGCGGCCGCATCCACACCTCGACCGCGACCGTCGCGGTGCTGCCGGAGGCGGAGGAGGTGGACATCGCCGTCGACGCCAAGGACCTCCGCATCGACACGTTCTGCTCGAGCGGCCCCGGCGGCCAGAGCGTCAACACCACGTACTCGGCGGTGCGGATAACCCACCTGCCCACCGGTCTCGTCGTCTCGCAGCAGGACGAGAAGTCGCAGATCAAGAACAAGGCGAAGGCGATGAAGGTCCTGCGCTCGCGGCTCTACGAGATGGAGCTGCAGCGCCGGCACGACGAGATCGCCCAGGACCGCAAGAGCCAGGTCGGCACCGGGGAGCGGTCGGAGAAGATCCGCACCTACAACTTCCCCCAGAACCGGGTGACCGACCACCGCATCGGCTTCACCACCCACCGGCTGACCGAGATGCTCAACGGCGATCTCGCGGAGATGAGCGGGACGCTCACGACGCACTACCGGGCCGAGGCCCTGAAGGATGCCGAGGCCGTCACCGGCGCGGACTGACGCCCGCGTGCGCGCCGCCGCCGGCGTCGAGCCGCCGCCCGGTAGCGCGCCGAGGCCGGACAGGCTCTCGGCGCCGCCGAGATTCACGATGTCCGAAACCCGGCGCCGGTGACATAATCGGCCGGACATCGAATCCGGGCCTTGCGTCGCAGAAGGCGGCGCCGCTCGGCGGGGTTGGTCAGGGTCGGCCGGGAAGCCGCGGCTTCCCGGCGCGAGGAGGCATCATGCCCGCATCCGGCTGGTCGTCGTTACGGTTCGCGGCCGGCGGCATCGTCATCGCCGCCGGCGTGGTCGCGGTCGCGCCCCCGGTCTCCGCGCAGGAGGACCGTATCCGCCCCGTCACCGACGCGGAGCTGGAGAACCCGAGCCCCGACGAGTGGCTGATGTGGCGCCGGACGCTCGACGGCTGGGGCTACAGCCCCCTCGACCAGATCGACCGGGACAACGTCGGCGACCTCCGGATGGTCTGGTCGCGCGCCCTCGCGCCGGGCCGCCAGCAGGGGACGCCGCTGGTCCGCGGCGGCGTGATGTTCATGCCGAACCCGCGCGACGTCATCCAGGCCCTCGACGCGGTGACCGGCGACCTGATCTGGGAACACCGGCGGGACCGCCCGGACGACCTCGGCGACTACATGATCGGCACCCTCACCGACACCAACCGCAACATCGCCGTCCACGGCGAGCTGATCATCGACACCACCATGGACGACCACATCATCGCCCTCCACGCCGAGACCGGCGAGGTAGTGTGGGACACCGAGATCCTCGACTACCGGGTGAACCCCGCCAACCAGACGTCGGGCCCGATCATCGCCGGCGGCAAGGTGTACTCCGGCCGGAGCTGCGACCCCAGGGGCGGGCCGCTCGGCTGCGTCATCACCGCCCACGACGCGGCGACGGGGGAGGAGCTGTGGCGCCGCCGGCTGATCCCGGCGCCCGGGGAGCCGGGCGACGAGACATGGGGCGACGTGCCGTTCGAGGAGCGGAGGCACGTCGGCTCGTGGATGGTGCCGAGCGTCGATCCGGAGCTGAACCTGGTCTACGTCGGCACGTCGGTCACCTCGCCGGCGCCGAAGTACATGCTCGGCGGTACCGATCTGACCCACCTCTACCACAACTCGACGCTCGCCCTGAACGGCGACACCGGCGAGATCGTCTGGCACTACCAGCACATGAACGACCACTGGGACCTCGACCACCCGTTCGAGCGCCTCCTCGTCGACACCGCGGTGCGGCCGGACCCGTCGGCGGTGGCGTGGATCAACCCGCGGCTGAACCCCGGCGAGGAACGCCGCGTGGTGACCGGCATTCCCGGCAAGACGGGCATCGTCTACACCCTCGACCGCGAGACCGGCGAGTTCCTGTGGGCGACTCCGACCATCACCCAGAACGTGGTCAGCGGCATCGACGGGGCGACGGGAACGGTGACCGAGAACGCCGAGCTGATCTTCACCGCGGCGGGGCAGACGGTGCTCGCCTGCCCCCACGCGAGCGGCGGCAAGGACTGGGAGGCGGGCGCCTACAGCCCCCGGACCAACACGATGTACATGCCCCTGCGCAACGTCTGCTCCCGCATGCGCGCGATGGCCGAGCCCGACGAGCAGGACGAGGCCCGGCGGCTCTACGCCATCGCCTGGCGTCCCGAGCTGGCCCCCGGCTACGACGACGTGGGGAGCGTGCAGGCGATCTCGGCCGAGACCGGCCAGGTCGTTTGGAACTACCAGCAGCGGGCCGCCACCATGGCCCTGGCCGCCACCGGGGGCGGGCTCGTGTTCGGCGGCGACGTCAACGGGCGCTTCCGGGCCTTCGACGACCGGACAGGGGACGTCCTGTGGGAGATCAACCTCGGCTCGCCGGTCTCGGGCTTCCCGATCACCTATGCCGTGGACGGCCGGCAGTACGTGGCGGTCAGCACCGGCTTCGGCCGCTTCCTGGACCTGACGCCGGAGTTGCGGCCGAGCTCCAACAACAACCTCTTCATCTTCGCCCTGCCGGCACGAAACGACGTTCCGTAGCAGTCCGTGGAGAGTCGATTGACCCCGGATTCATGGTGGCCCGGCAGCTGATCAGGTATCCGTTCGGTGTCGTCAAGTCTTCCTCACTGCGCCGGCTGCGCCTCGTGCTGCCGCTCGAGCGCAGCCAGCCGCTGGTCGACCTTGCCGAGCGTCACCTCGACGGCGCGTAGGCGGTCGTCAAGCCGGCGGAGATCTTCACGCAACTCCGCGAGGCCGGAGCGGAACTCGGCCCGAATCTCGGCGTGGTCGGTACGGGCTGCGGCCAACCCGGACCGGAGCTCACCGCGCAGACCGCCGATCTGGACGCTCACGGCCACGACCGCGGCCACGACAACACCGATGAGCCATTGCGTGTTCCGGTCCGGCATCGCCCCCCACCCCCCGTTGAATCCATCAATCGGCCGGCGCTTCGTGAAGCCGTTCCAGCGCCGCGAGCCGCTGGTCGACCTGCCGGACTTACCTCGAAATGACGTTGATGATTCCCGCGCGCTCAGAGCCGCTAGGCGCTCGCCATTCGCTGGTCTCCGTCGAGTGGTTCAACCGGACACGCATCTCGCCGGTGTTGACGTCGATGTGATTGCACGTTCCCTTGAAACCGGTGCCATTGACGGCCACCGCGCGGACCTGGTAGTAGTACCCGGCCTTGACCGTAACCAGTTTTCCTCCCAAGCGTTGAATATCTCGGTGCTCGTGAAGACGGCGCGATCACCGTCCCCGATGTAGACGGACACTATATCTCCGTCTTCGCATTGGTGATCGCGGATGGCGATGGCAATCTGCGCCTGCTGACCCTCCCGGCCATCCACATAGATGTCGAACCACTTCTGTCCCACACACCTTCAGGTGAAGGCGGCTTGAACCTTACCATGCCTGATAGAAATGATTGGTAGCACAAGTCATTCAAAAGACAGGAGATCCAAGCCGTGGCTCATCATAACACGGTCTTCGCGCAGCTTCTCAGTTCCTTCCGAGACATGAATTCGAGGCCGAAGCTCAGCACCAACGCGGTCAGGGGTTGCGCGTCATGAGCCGCTGGGCGCAGTTCGTGGCCCTTGGCTTGGCGCCGTTGACGCGGGCGGGCGGCAACCGTTGCGAGGCCGCCCGCAGCCCGGTCAGTCGCAGCCGTCGGCGAGGCCGACGACGGACAAGAGGTTGATGCGCGATTCGCCGTCCGTCTCGATGAGGAGCCCCTTGACGAGCACGGTGCGGCCCGCCCGCAGCTCGCCGCTGGCGTTGATCTGATCGGGCTCGGTGAACAGGGCCCGGTCGCCGAAGTTCAGCAGACCCTCGGGGGTCAGGAAGTCGGCGAACCCGATGAGACGGAACTCGCCGCCGCCCGGCGCGGTCTGCCGCGCTTCGTCGACCTGAACCTCGTTGAAGACGCCTGGCCGCGTCACCGTCGGCGCGGCGGCGCGGGTCAGCCACCAAGTCGTGTTCCCGCGGGTCCGGCGCTCGACGCACCCGACGGTCTGGACGAACTCGACCTGCGGCTTCGGTCTGCCGGCGGCCCGCCGCTGACCGGCGGCGGCCTCCGAAAGCGGCATCCACGCGGCGGCGACCAGCAATCCTGTCGTGAGTATCGTCCGGATCGTCATTCTGTCCCGTCCCTCGCCCGGCGATCGCCGCCTGCGGCCCGGCTTGCCGCCCAACCAACTTTCACGGCGAGTCGGCGCCCTCCGACCGGAGGCGGCGCCATGACCACGGCGCAGGCGCCTACCTCGACGGCGGCTCCGCCGCCTCGGCGGCCGCCTGCCTCTCCAAGTTCCGGTAGATCTCGAGGATGTGCCGGATGTCGTGGTTGCCCTCGTGGCAGGCGTACTCGTACATCGGCCCTTCCGTCGCCATCATCGGGAGCTCCACGCTCCACGGGCGGGTCCAGGTGTTCGGATCGTCGACGGTGAACTCGTAACGGATCTCATCCGCCGCGATGCGCGTGAAGCGCTCCACCACGTGCAGGGCGTCCGTGGACCCGCGGAACCGCCGCCGCGCGTTGTAGTTCGTGGTCTCGACGACCAGCGTGCCGCCCTCCCACCGGCCGCGCGAATCGCCCGCAAAATGACGGATCTTCCCATCGATGTGCGGCCGCCCGTCGATGGGGATGATGCGCGGAGGGTTGGTGTTCAGTTCGGTGAACACCACGACGTAGCCGGGGGTCTGGAAGATCTGATGGATGTCGTTGTAGGCCGGCGGCAGGTTCGGGGGACCCTCGTGGGCCCAGACGATGCACCGCTCGGGAAAGGGCCGGGTCTCGTGGCTGTCGAACGCGCTGGGAAGCCGTCTGGCCTCCGCCTCGGCCGCCAGCCGTTCCGCCGCCTCCGGCGTCAGGGGCGGAATTCTCCCGTTCGGGGGATCCGTGACGAGCGACGTGCGCCGCGTCGACAGCCCCTTCGGCACCGGCGTGCGCAGCCAGATCTGGTTGTCGTAGTGGACGTACGACGGATCGCGGTTGACCTGATACAGCCGCCGCTCCCTCGCTTCCGGATCTGCGATTTCGACTGCGTCGCGCGCCGACGGGTCGACGCCCTCGGCCGTCAACTGCGCCTGCAGCGCGGCCGCTTCCTCGTCGGTGAAGAACGCCTTGCCGCCCAGGTATTCGGGCCGCTCCAGGGGGGTGAAAGTCTGGGTGGTCCAATAGCCCTGAAGGTCCGGCTGACCGTCGGGCAGCCGCGGCAGTGTCCACGACGGCGCCGTCTCGGCCCCGCTCTCGGCCGGATCCTGGCCGGAAGCCGGCACCGGCCCCATCCACCCGATCGCGGCCACCGCCACCCATGCTGCACGACTGCTGTGGATCATCGTCGTTCTCCCTGGGCCTGCCGGCCCGGAAACCGCCGCCGGGCCGCTCCGGGCGCCGGCCAACCGCCCCCCGGGTGTCCGAGCCGTCCTTCGACGCGGACTCCCGCCCCGGAACAGAGCGCCCGAGACGGCGCGGAGCCGGGGCGAACGCGTCAGGTCGAAGCGGCGTCCGGCGGCGGCTTCTCGTTCGCCAGGGCCGCCGCCGGTATCGCTTCGGAGGCGCGCGGGCGGAGGATCTCGTCGATGAGGAACAGATCGGTGAGCAGCGCCCGCAGATGGATCGACCCGTTCAGGTTGTCGATGACCTGGCTGCTGATGCCGGGCTGGGCCCGAACGAGCCCGAGCACCTTCCGCGCCCGTTCGGCATCCCCCGCCAACACCTCGATGAACCCGTCGAACGCCGGCGCCGGTTCCAGGCCCCGCTCGCGGACGATCGACGCGAGGAACCCGCCGAGCCCGGCGAGGGCCCGATCCATGTCGTCCAGACAGCGGCGCAACTCACCGCCGCCGGCGCCCGGCTCGCCCTTGTAGCCCTTGGCGGCGTAGCTGAGGAAATACTCGTAGCCTCCCTCGAGCGCATCGATGCGGTCTCTCAGACCCTCCGTGGCTGTCTCGGTCACCTGCGGCTCCCCCGGCCCGGGAATCGTCGCCTTCCGGCTCCGCTTCCCGCCCGACCCATCCTCCAACAGTCCGCGCCGTTCCACGGCGCGCAAACTTCTACGACGCCGGTTGACCTGCGCTCCGGGCCGGCGCCGGGGGCTTGGCCTTGGGCTTGGGCGGGGTGACGTCCCACCGCTTCGGGCTGTGGTGCGCCAGATAGTCGTCGCGGGTCACCGTCCCGAAGATCATCGACTTCGTGATCCAGAGCTTCTCCGGCCGGATGGCGAAGTAGATGTGGGTGATGGTCAGCATCACGAACAGCACCGCCGAGAAACCGTGCGTTGAATACACGATTCCCCAGGCCGCCTCGTTCCCCATGGCCGCGTTGTCGAAGAAGATCTCGTTCATCGGCACGATCGGGTTGTCGATCCTCAACATCATCAGCAACCCGCTGACCGAGACCACCAAGCCGAAGATGGTCACGGCGAGATGGTAGAGCTTGTGATCGAGCGGATACTTGCCGTGCTTGTCGATGTCGACGGTCGCCCCGAGCTGACGCTGGGTCCGCCGGACCGCCTCCTTCAAGTCCTGCGGCAGGATCCAGATCGACCAGAAATCCAGGAAGAAGGAGGCATGCACGATGTGGTAGATGATGCACAGAATCAGGATCAGGCCGGACACCCAGTGGATGGTCAGCCAACTGAACTCCAGCCCCACGATGGGGAAGAAGCCGGTCACGAGGAGCGCGAGCATGGCCGCCGCCATCACCCAGTGGAACATCCGGGCGGCGCCGGTGTGGCGCACGATCCGCTCGGGGATGCCCGGGTCGGCCGCGGCCGGGTCGGCCGCAGCCCCCGCCGGCTCGACCCGCGGCTTCCACACCACCGCGTACGCGGCATGAAACACGACGAACGCGATACCCGCCCAGAACGACAGGGTCAGCAGCCCCCACGCGAGCCGGATGATGATCTCTTGTCCCCAAGGATCGGTCCCGGTTTGAAAAAGTTGTTCCATGATTACGCCCTCGTGATGTGACCCGTTCATGGACGGTGGCTTTCGACCACCGATGCACAGCGGATCCGTGTGCCGATGCGTGAGCCGCCACCCCGTCCGCCGCGGCACGCCGCCCCCGGTGCCCGCGCACCGCCGACGTTCGCCACAGGCGGCAGGGACGGAAACGCACCGCCCAGCCAGTCGTCGAACAGCTACAGGCTTGAAGAATACCGGGGTCGGGGTCAGGATTCAACAGATTCTTCTTCTCGCCCGAGACCGGCGGTCCGGCCCAGGCGGCGACGGCGCACGACAGTTTTCGCCCCGCTTTGAACTTCCCGCGCCTCAGGGCGTATGATTTCAAAGAGAGATTCGGCGGCCCTCCGGCGGCGACACCCGGCAACACCATCATGGCGGCAGGCACCAGAACACCCTTTTTCGTCAACGCCCGCGGTCTGATCGGTCTGCTTGCGCTCGGGGCCGGCTGCGCCACGGCCCCCCTCGCGGACCATCCGGCCATCGACGGCGGTGTCCCGGCGGCGTGGACCGCGCGGGACGATACCGGCGGACGCCCCGCGCTGGCGTGGTGGACCGATTTCGGCGACCCCGGCCTGGATGACGTCGTGCAGTCGGCGCTCCGGCAGAACTACGACCTGCAGGCGGCCGCGGCCCGACTCGACCAGGCCTTGGCCGACTCCCGTATCGCCGGCGCCGACCTCCAGCCCGCGCTGCAGGTCGGCCTGAACGGATCCAAGCGGAAACAGAACTTCATCGGATTCCCCATTCCCGGGGCCGAGGACCGTGTGCTCAGCACGGTGTTCACGAACTTCGGGGTCTCCCTGGACCTCACGTGGGAGGCGGATCTGTGGGGCCGGCTGCGGGCGGGAGCCCGGGCCGCGCTGGCCGACCTGCAGTCGCGGGCCGCGGATTTGCGCGCCGCCCAACTGTCCCTGGCCGGCCAGACGACGAAGGCGTGGTTCGCAACGGCCGAAGCCCAGCAGCAGCTCCGCCTGGCGGAAGCTTCGGTCGCCAGCTTCCGCATCTCGTCCGAGTATGTCCGCGAGCGGTTCGAGCAGGGCCTCCGGCCGTCTCTCGACGTACGCCTCGCCCTCTCCAATCTCGCCACCGCCGAGGCCCTCCGCGAGCAGCGGGGCCAGCAGTTCGACGCCTCCATCCGGCAACTAGAAGTGCTGATGGGCCGATACGCCTCGGGCACTGCGGCGATACCGTCGGCGCTTCCGTCGGCGCCCGCGGTCATCCCCGGCGGGCTGCCGGCCGAGCTCGTGAGACGGCGCCCCGACGTGGTGGCGGCCGAGCGCCGGATCGCCGCGGCCCGGCAGCGCCTGCAGGTGGCGCAACGCGATCTGTACCCGCGGTTCACCCTGACCGCGAGCACCGGCACCGCCACCGGCGCGCTGCAGGACCTGATCAAGCGCGACTTCGGTGTCTGGACCCTGCTCGGCAACGTGATCCAGCCGCTGCTGCAGGGGGGACGCCTGCGCGCCGGCGTCGACCGCGCCGAGGCCCGGGCGGCGGAGGAGCTGGCGGTGTACGCCAACACCACCCTGCAGGCGTTCTCGGAAGTGGAGACGGCGCTCGCGGCCGAGGAGTATCTGGTCGAACGGGAACGCTACCTCGAGATCTCGGCCGAGCAGTCCCGGGCGGCGGAGATCATCGCCGACGACCGGTACCGGTCGGGGCTCGACGACTACATCACCGTGCTCGAATCGCAACGGCTCGCGCTTCAAGCCGAAGGGGATCTGATTGCGGCCCGGCGGCAACGCCTCGAGAACCGCGTGGATCTCTATCTCGCCCTCGGCGGCGGATTCGATCTGGCCCCGGCCATGCCCGGTTCCGGCGACTGAGGGCTCCGCCGCAGCCCGCGTCGTCAAGGGTGCATACGATGTCACCAATGCTCAATCGGATTCTGAAGGCGCTCCTCCCGCCCGTCGTCCTGGGCGTCGCGATCATGGGCGCCTACGTCATGTACATCAACCGCCCGCCGGTGGACACCCAGACCCCGGTCGTGGCGCCACCCGCGGTACGGGTGCAGCGGGTCGCGTTCGAGAGCGTCGACCTCACCGTGTCCAGCCAGGGCACGGTGCAGCCGCGGACGGCCAGCCAGCTCGTGCCGGAGATCTCCGGCACCGTGCTCAACGTGTCGCCGACCTTCGCGGTCGGAGGCTTCTTCGAGGAGGGAGAGGTCCTGCTGGAGCTCGATCCCTACGACTACCAGCAGGCGCTCATCGCGGGGCAGTCGCAGCTCGCGCAGGCCCGGCTCAGGCTCGCCCAGGAAGAGGCGGAAGCGGAGGTGGCCCGGCGGGAGTGGGAGGAGCTCGGCCGCGGGGACGCCAACGCCCTGACCCTGCGGCAGCCGCAGGTCGAGGACGCCCGGGCCGCGGTGACCGCGGCCGAGGCGGCGATCGACCGCGCGAGACGGGATCTGGAGCGCGCCGAGGTGCGGGCTCCGTACGCCGGCCGGGTCCAGAGCAAGGACGTCGACGTCGGCCAGTTCGTGAACCGGGGGACGGCGGTCGGCCGGATCTACGCGGTCGACTCGGCCGAGGTCCGGTTGCCGCTCCCCGACGAAGAGCTGGCCTACGTCGACGTGCCGATGTCGTACCGGGGCGCGCAGCCGCAGGCCGGCCCCAACGTCCTCCTGTCGGCGGATTTCGCCGGGCGCCGGTACACCTGGCGGGGACAGATCGTCCGCACGGAAGGCGAGATCGACTCGGTGAGCCGGATGGTGCACGTCGTCGCCGAGGTCGACGACCCCTATGCGCCCGGTTCCGACCCCCGCCGCCCCCCTCTGGCGGTGGGGATGTTCGTGGAGGCGGAGATTGCCGGGCGGCGCGTCGACGACGTCGTCATGCTGCCGTGGGCGGCGCTGCACGGACGCGATCAGGTCCTGATCGTCGACGACGACGGGCGGCTGCGGTACCGGCAGGTCGACATCCTGCGATCGACCACCGATTACGTGCTGGTGCGCAGCGGACTGGCGGAGGGCGAACGAGTGTCCATCTCGGCCCTCGACGCCGTCATCGACGGCATGGCGGTGCAGATCGCCGAGGATGAGCCCGTGACCGCGCGAGCCGAGGAAGACATCCGCGCCCCCGACCGGGGTTCGCGGACGAACGCTGCGGATCCGGTTTCCGCTCGCCCGGCCGAGCGCCGCCCGACCCCGCCCGCGGAAGCGGACGCCGCCCCCGCGCGGGGCGCCCCCGGCCCCGACCGGGTCGCCGCGCGCGAGGCCCCCCGGCCGGACAGACCGCCCGGCGCCGCGGCACCGCCCCCCCGGTCGGACAGACCGTCCCCCGCCGCAGCGCCGCCCCCCCGCCCCGATCGGTTCGACGTCGACCCGACCTTGCCGCGGAACGAGCAGATTGCCGCCATCCGCCGGCGCATCGCCCAGTTGCGGGGCATGGCTGACCCGTCGGCCGGCGCGGCCCGTGGAGCAGGCGCCCCGCCCGGGCCGGTCGCCGGTACCGAAGCTCGAATGGCCCGCGCCGAGTCCCGGCCCCGATCCGCGGGCGCCCGCGGCCCCGGAAATGCCGCCGCAGGGACGAGGCCGGGCGGTCCCGCGGCGGCCGGACGCCGGCCCGGGGGACCGGGCCGGCCGGACGCAGGCCCGGCGCGGGCGGACCGCCCGGCGGTGACCAACGCGCCGGCGGCTCTGCGTCCCGGCAGACCCGGTCGCCCCGCGCCCGGTGCGGAGGCACCGATGCCGGCGACCGCCGGGCCGGCCCGCACCGATGCCCCGCCCCGCGCCCCGGCCGCGATGCCAGCCCGCGCGGACGCCCCGGGCACCCCGGAGGCGGTCGCGCCGGTGGTGGCCCTGCTCCCGTTCCGGAACGTGTCGCGCGACCCGGCCGACGACGTCATCGGCGAGGAGATGCGCACCGTGCTCCGGATCGCGCTCGAGAGGGCGGCGGGCATGCAGGTCGTGCTGCTCGACCGCGGCGACGAGTCGAATGCCGTCGAGCGCGCCATGGCCAGCCGGGCCACCTGGCTGGCCGCGGGCGCGTATCAACGTGTCGGCGAGCAGTTGCGGGTCACGGGGCGGGTCGTCGACGTGGCCACCGGCCAGTTGCTCGGATCCGTCCGGGTGGACGGCACCGTCACCGGCCGCGACCGCCTGACCAGCCGGCTGATCGCGGAGCTCCGCTCCGAGCTGCTCGACCACATGCCCGCGGCGACCGCGCCCCGGATGGCGGCCGCGGCGCCCGCGGCGGCGCCGCCCGCCGCCCCCGACCCGACCCCCGCGCCGCCCGCCGGGCGCGCGGTCCAGGTCGCCGTCTCGCCGTTCGCCAACATCTCCCGCAACCCCGCCGACGACGGAATCAGCGACACCGTCGCGGCGGAGATCGCCGGACAGTTGGGCCGCATCCCGGCCCTCGAGGTCCTCACCCTCGACATCAGCCCCGCCGACGGACCCGCCGCCCTGTCGGTGGCCGCCGCCCGCGGCGCCGACTGGCTCGTCACCGGCGGCTACCAGCACGTCGGCGGACAGCTCCGCCTGACCGCCCGGCTGCTGCAGGTGTCCGACGGTGCCTTCGTGGAATCGGTCAAGGTCGACGGATCGTTGGAAGGACTGCCCGACATGCTCACCGAGGCGCTCTCGACCCTCGGCACCGCCATCGCCGCCAACGCGGCCGGTTCATGAAGGAGACTTGGTCTTCGCCGGCGCCGGTGAGGACGATGGGGACATCGGCCGCCGTGCAGACGCGGTAGAAGCGGGCGTGCACTGCAATTGGCGCCGGCGGCACAGCTCGATCCGGGCTACGCCGGCCCAGGCCGCCGGGCTCGCGGACGAGCGCCGGGACGCCGCGTGGATCGTCGGGCTCATCGACGCCCGCGCCCCGAAGCCCGCGAAGCCGGAGCCGAAGCCCCGCCCGAAACCGGCCTGATCCCTACATCCTGGGCGGTGGCATCGGCATGACTCCCGCGCCACTTCGCGGGCCGCCGGTCAGGATGCGGCGATCTCCGCGACGACCTTCTCCGCCTGGGGCAGGCTGAACCCGCACGCGGAGTCGTTGATACGGCACTGCGCGAGGGTGAGCTGGCACCCGCAGGTGCAGTTCTCTTCGTTCAGCCGCTGCAGCGCGGTGACCCGCTGCTCGGGGGTCAGCACGGTCAGATCGAGGCCCGGGATCTCCGTGGCGTGGGCGGCGTTGACGAGGCGGCCGTGGCGGTCCTCCTCGACGAGGTCGACCCGGATGTCAGGGTCGATGGCGGCGAGGAAACGGGCCTCTTGCTCGAGGATCCCCGGGTTGACGAGCCCGACGTGGGTTCGCACCACCCGGAGGTCGGGATCGATCATGAACGAGGTGGGCAGGGCCATCACGCCGGGAAACGCCCGGTCGAGCTCGGGCGTGGTCATCACGATGGGGTAATTGATGCCGAACTGGTCCGCGAAGCGCTCGACGAGCTGCACCGGCCCTTCGTCCTCCGACACGCCGATGATCCGGAGCTCGTCGGGATAGCGTTCCTGCAGCTTGATCAGGTCGGGGATCTCGGCCCGGCACGGCCCGCACCACGTCGCCCAGAAGTTGACGAGGGTGACCTTCCCCCGCAGGTCCTCGCTGGTGATGGTCCGTCCGTCGAGGGTCTGCAGGGTCAGCTCGGGAAGCGCGGCGGGATCGGCCACGAGCTGAATCGTGCCGGGCCGCTCGTCGAACACGGCGCCCGGACTTCCGCCGGCCGCCTCCCCTCCCGGCTCGCCGGGCGCTCCGCACCCGACCATCACCGCGACCGCCACCACCGGAACGACGCCGAAGAAACGGCTGCTTGTGCTCATGAAGCTCTCCCCGCGCCGGCGTCGATCGGCTGGCCCGGAATCGTCGCGCTGCGGCCTCCGATTGCCGCCCAACCAACCCTCCAGGAGTCCGCGCCGTTCTACGGCGCAGACTCCCGGCTCGGAAACCATCGCCCGGCGGTTCCGCCCTCGATCCGGTCAATCCACCGGAGCCCATGCCGATCCGGGCGGGGACGCCCGGCCCGGACATCGCCGGCGGCTCCGCCCGCCGACCAACCTGGGGCGCCCGCACCGCTTCGGCGGCGCAAACTCCCTGGCGCGTATTGTAGCGGGTATTGGCCGGCGGCGGTGTCGGTCATGGCCGGCTTGGTGGATGCGTCGGGCCGCCGCCGATGAGAGCCCGGTATCGCGCCGATCACGGTGCGCCGACGCGCGATTCGTCGACCGACGCCGGGGACGGAGCGCCGTCAGTATCCCATCCGGACCGCGAGCATCAACGCGGCAATCGCCACCAGATACAGTTTCACCAGCAGGGGGCCGACGAACCGCAGCCAGCGCTCGTAGGGGATCCGGGCGAGGGCGAGCATCCCCATCAGCACGGCGTTGGTGGGCACCACCATGTTGGTGAACCCGTCGCCGAACTGATACGCAAGCACCGCCGTCTGCCGGGTCAGTCCGGTCAGGTCGGCGAGCGGCGCCATGATCGGCATGGTGACGTAGGCCTGGCCCGAGCCGGACGGGATGAACAGGTTGCACACGGTCTGGACCGCGAGCATGCCGACGGCCGCGGCTTGGCCCGGCAGCGCCTGCAGCGGCGTCGCGAGGCCGTTGATGATCGTGTCGATGACCCGGCCCTCGGTCAGAACCACCTGTATCGTGCGGGCAAAGCCGACGATGACGGCGGTGGAGACCAGCTCGGCCGCGCCGGCCTGAAAAGCCGCGGCGACCCGGTTCGGGGCGAGGCGCGCGATCGCCGCCGCGGCGACGGCCATGCCCAGGAACACCGCGGTCAGCTCGGTCAGGTACCACTCGCGGGCGCTCGCGCCGTAGACGAAGAGCGACACCCCGGCCACGAACACCGCCACCACCCCCGCCCGCGCCGGGGTCAGCCGAACGTCGGCGGGCAGCTCGAACCCGCCGGCGTACGAGACGTCTTCGACCAGGCTCCGCGACGGCTCCGCCTGCACGCGGCGCGCGTAGCGCAGGATGTGGTCGATCCCGACGGCGAGGCAGACCGCCAGCAGCAGCCACCGCACCGCTTGGCCGGACGTCGGCTCGACCCCCGCGATGTCTTGGGCGATCAGCACCGTGAACGGGTTGATGGCGGCGCAGGCGTAGCCCACCCCGGCCCCGACGTAGACGATCCCCAGGGCCACGACGGCATCCATGCGGAGGGCCAGGCACATCGTGACGAGCAGGGGCACGAACGGCATGTACTCTTCCGCCATGCCGACGGTCGACGACCCCACCGCGAACAGGGTGACCATGCCGACGGCGAGCAGCGCCGGGTTGCCGCCCAGGCGCGCGATGGCCAGCCCGATCAGGGCGTCGACCGCCCCGGTGGCGCGCAGCACCCCGAACACGCCGCCGACGATGAGGATGAAGAAGATGACGTCGGCGGCGTCCGCCAGGCCCGCGGGCACCGCGGTCAGGAACGTGAAGAACGGCAGCGGCTCGGCTTCGACCGCGCCGTAGGTGCCGCGGATCACTCGGCGGCCCTCCCGCTCGAACTCGCCGGCCGGGAGCACGTAGGACGCGGCCTGCGCCAGCAGGATCAGCCCGCCGATGAGCACCAGGGCGTCGGGGAACCGCCGGGGAGGACGTTCGGTCATCTCACCGCGCGGGGTCGTCGGACACCCGGACCGGTCTGCTCGACAGGCTGCGGGCCGACCATACCCTCGTCAGGTCTCATCGCGTCGGGTCGTCGGACACCCTCGACTTTCTTGCCCCCGTCCGGAATCGGGATGGATCCCTCGTCAGGTCTCATCGCGTCGGGTCGTCGGACACCCGGACCAGGAGCTTGCCGAAGTTCTCGCCGCGCAGCAGCCCCAGGAACGCCCCCACCGCGTTGTCGAGCCCGTCGACGACGTCCTCGCGGTACTTCAGGGTGCCCGACCGTATCCAGCCGCCCACGTCCCGCCGGAAGTCGGGCTCGAGGTGCGCGTGGTCGAACACGATGAAGCCGCGGATCATCAGGCGCCGGACCAGGGCCAGCCCCATCAACTGGGGAATCCGGTCGGGACCGTCCGGCAGCGACGTCGCGTTGTAGCTGGCGATGCGCCCGCACACCGGCACCCGCGCGAAGGAGTTGAGCTGGCCCAGCACCGCATCGAACACCTTGCCGCCCACGTTTTCGAAGTACAGATCGATGCCGTCCGGGCAGGCCGCCTTCAGGTCGTCGGCCAGGGTGTCGCTGCGGTGGCTGACGCACGCGTCGAAGCCGAGCTCGTCCACAACGTAGTCGCACTTCTTCCGCGCCCCCGCGACCCCCACCACCCGGTGCCCCTTGATCTTCGCAATCTGCCCCGCCACCGCGCCCACCGCCCCGGACGCGGCCGACACCACGACCACGTCGCCGGCCTTCAGCTCGCCGACCTCGAGGAGGCCGACGTAGGCGGTGAGGCCCGGCATGCCGAGCACCCCGAGGGCGGTCGAGATGGGGGCGGCCCCGGGGTCCAGCTTGCGGACGCCGTGGCCGTCCGAGAGGCCGTACTCCTGCCATCCGGCGCCCGCGAGCACGAGGTCGCCCTCGGCGAACCCGCCGTGGCGCGACGCCGCCACCTGCCCCACCGTTCCGCCGGTCATGACGCCGCCGAGCTCCGCCGGTGCCGCGTAGGACGGCCCGGCGTTCATGCGGCCCCGCATGTAGGGGTCGAGCGAGAGGTAGATCGTGCGGATGAGCAGTTCGCCCGCGCCCGGCTCGGGGACCGGCGTCTCGACCAGCCGGAAGTCGGCCTCGGACGGGAACCCCTCGGGACGAGCGCGCAACTGGATCTGACGGTTGATGCGGGTCGACATTACGCTCACTAGTGTCCCACAATTTGGCTGACGAGGCACCACCCCAGACCGACGAAACCAGGGGCATCCCACGCTGACTGCGCGTGACGGCCCGCCCCCGATTCGAGGGGTCGCCACCGTCTTGCCGACCGGTCGGCGCCGCGTGAGACCCACGATTCCGCGCGTCCGGAGCCCCAGGGCCCCGCCACAATTCCGCCTGCGCACGGCGGTGGCGGAGCGTGGGATGGTCCTGCCGACGAAACATGCAGGTCTTGTGTGATCGCTGACACCGTGGTCCGTCCACCACGGCGAATACAACACGATCAAACTTGACTCATCAACTATGAAGATCTCGGCCCCGCTCAAGGAGTCCAGCGCGTCGCCACGAATAAACATTAGGATTTCCAGGAACTTGTCCCGAGGCCGCGGGGCTGGCGGGCGGCGCTGTTTCAGGAGCGTGGACCGGGTGGAGGAATCGGCTGACGGGGCGGCCGTTGACGCTGACCCGCGTGAACCGGTGGATAGCCTGTCCCACCGTATCGCCCGGCCGCCCTCCCGTCCTGCCTCCGACGGCTACAATAGGACTGCACACTCTCCACGGATGACCGCGCAACGAACCTCGACCGGCCATGCCCCAACCGAATCGTGAAGCCCCCGGCCCCGATCGGAACCTCGACCGGCTGCGCGTCCTGCTGCGCGGGATGTTCCAGCTCGACCGCGGCGACCTCGACTTCGGGCTGTATCGCATCATGAACCTGAAATCGGCCGAGATCGTGTCGTTCCTCGACAACGATCTCCTGCCGCAGGTCAAGGAGAAGCTGCAGCTCACCGGCGACGAGGAACGCGCCCGTCTGCAGAAGGCGCTGGAAGACGCCCGGGAGACCGCAACAGAGCTCGGCGTCGACCCCGACAGGAACCCGCCGCCGAAGATCGCCGAGTTGAACCGCCGGCTCGACGAGATGCAGAAGGATGCAGACACCGAGGCCGATGTCTACAACCATCTCGCCAACTTCTTCGGCCGCTACTACTCCGAAGGCGACTTCATCTCCCAGCGGCGCTACTCCAGCGGCGGCCGCTCCGCCTACCTCATCCCCTACGACGGCGAGGAGGTAAAGCTGCACTGGGCCAACGCCGACCAGTACTACGTCAAGACCACCGAGAACTACGCCTCCTACGTCTTCACCGTCGACTCGGGCCGGCCCCCGCGCCGCGTGCGCTTCGAGATCGCCGCCGCCGACAGCGAGAAGGACAACGTCAACGAGGCCAACGGCCGGCAGCGTCACTTCGTCATCGCCGCCGGCAAGGCCGCCGTCGCCGCCGACGGCCCCGACCTCACCGTCCGTTTCGAGCACCGGCCCCTGACCGAAGCGGAAAAAGAAAGGTGGCCCGGCAACGGCGCCACCCAACAGGGGCGAATCAACGACACGAACGCCGACCGCATCCGCCGCTTGCTCGATCCCGACTGGCGCGTCCTGCTGGCGTCGCCGGCCCCGACGGCGGCCGCCCCCGAGCGCACGCTGCTCGGCAAGCACCTCGACCGCTACGCTGCGAAGAACACCTTCGACTACTTCGTCCACAAGGACCTCGGCGGCTTCCTTCGCCGCGAGCTCGACCTTTACCTGAACACCGACGTCCTGAATCTCGACGACCTGCACCGCGGCGACGCCGCCCGCCTCGACCGCGCCCTCGCCCGGGTTCGGGCCACGCGTCACGTCGGCCGCAAGATCATCGACTTCCTGGCCCAGCTCGAGGACTTCCAGAAGCGACTCTGGCTCAAGAAGAAGTTCGTGCTGGAAACGAACTGGTGCGTCACCCTGGATCGGGTTCCCGAGACCCTCTACCCGGAGATCACCGCCAACGCCGCCCAGCGCCAAGAGTGGGTCGACCTCTATGCCGCCGACGAGATCACCGGCGACCTGACCAACGGCAACGTCCCGTGGAGCGATCCCCCGACGACCGACTTCCTGAAGGCGAACCCCTACCTGCTAGTCGACACGCGGCACTTCGACGGCGACTTCACCCACCGTCTGCTCGCGGCGCTCTCCGATGCGGGTCCACTCGACGAACAAACCGACGGCCTGTTGGTGCATAGCGAGAACTTCCAGGCGTTGAACCTGCTGCACGCGCGCTATCGCGCGCAGGTGACGAGCATCTACGCCGACCCCCCGTACAACACCGCGTCCTCACCGATCCTGTACAAGAACGACCTCAAGGACTCCTCGTGGCTGTCCTTGATGGACGACCGCCTGCGCCTCGGCCGCGAATTCCTCCAGAACGACGGAATCCTGTGCTGCGCCATCGACGATGAAGAGGTCTGGCGCCTGCGCGCGCTGTTGCAGGCGGTGTTCCCCAAGGAAATCGGCGTGGCCCCCGTTCGTTCCACGCCGATCGGCCGTACCTCCGTCGGCAAACTGTCTCCGACCCACGAGTACGCCTTGTTCCACGGCACCGCGAACGCCACGCCCGGACCGCTGATCAAAACGGCCAAGGAGAGGCGCAGATACCCCTTTTCCGATGAAGTCGGACGGTACGCCTGGCGCAACCTGATCCGGACAGGAACCAACGATCGGCGGGCCGACCGGCCCCAGTTGCACTATCCGATTTTCGTCAGCCACGACAACACCCTGCGCATTCCCAGGATGGAATGGAACGAGCAAGGCTCGCATTACCGCATCCTGGATGAACCCCGCGGCGACGAGACCGCAGTGTGGCCCATAAAGGAACACGAAGGAACCTCGATCGAGAAGAACTGGGAACGCGGTTGGCAACGGGTTTCTCAAGAAGCCGGCGAGTACCGTGTGCAGCGGAACGCCAACAATTCGGGAGCCGAGGACGTCAGCATCCACTTCAAGCAGCGCATGGACGTGGAGTCTGTGCCCAAGACGTGGTGGGGCGACAGCAAGTATGCGTCTTCCAACCACGGCGCGAGAGCCCTCAAGGATCTCTTCGCCGACAACCCCTTCGATTATCCGAAGTCCGTCGCGCTCGTGGAAGACTGCATCCGCGCATCCGGGGGCGCCGAGGCGGTGGGTGCTCGTATCCTCGACTTCTTCGCCGGCTCCGGCACCACGGGACACGCGGTCGTCAACCTCAACCGCGCGGACGGCGGGAGGCGACGTTACGTGCTCGTCGAAATGGGCGGCCACTTCGACACGATCATCCTGCCCCGCATGAAGAAGGTCATCCATTCGCCCGATTGGAAGAACGGCAAGCCGGTTTCCCGCAAGGGCGTCTCGCAGTTGTTTCGATACCTCTGTCTCGAGTCCTACGAAGATGCGATGGACAGTCTCCATATCCAGCCGCCGGCCGACGACGACCAACTCCTGGCCGTCAACCAGGAATTGAACGAGGACTATCGTTTGCGGTACGCGCTCGGCGTCGAGACCGGCACCAGCTCATGTCTCCTGGGCAAGGACTTCACGAATCCCTTCGCCTATACCCTCTCGGTCGTCCGCGACGGGGCGCGCCGCGACATCCTCGTCGATCTGCCGGAGACGTTCAACTATCTGATCGGTTTGCGCGTCGAATCCCGCCGCCGGGTTGACGGCCTGCTCACCATCACGGGCGCGGATGCGCAAGGACGCGTGTGCTTGATTCTCTGGCGCGACGTCCATAGCGTGGACGAAGCCGCACTGAACGCGTGGTTCAACAACAACCGAAGACGCTTCTCGAGGGCCGCCCTTGACATCATCTACGTCAATGGCGACCATACTCTGAACGCTACGCGGGAACGTACCGACACATGGACGGCGAGGGTCATTGAACCTGTTTTTCGCCAACTAATGTTCGGAGAGCCACTGGATGACCCTGCGTGATGACCTGACCCGCGCTGTAGATGGCCTTGATCAGTCCGCGGTATACGCGCGAGTCTCTTTCCGCCGGCTCGTGCGAAACGATAACTCGAAGTCACAGGATACCTCTTTCGATGCGGTCGCGTCTAAAGACCACGGCTTGGACCCTGGACAATCGGCTTGTCCTGCACGCCTTCATGTGCCGGGAGTTCGGCTATCTCACCGTGGAGGACATGTTCGAAGAGTTGCGGGGTGTGGTGCCGGCCTTCGCGGTGGCGGGTGAGAGCGGGTTCGCGCGCGCTTTGTATCTGAATCCGGCCCGCGCAAGCGTGAGCCACGAGCAACTTGCCGAGTACGACGGGAACATCGTCGCGCATAGCCGCCGCCTGCGCATGACCGGCGGCGGCGGCGGCCGGACCTGGAAGCCGCACCAGTACATCGCGCTGCTGTTCACCGAGCGCTACCTGCACCGGTATTTCGAAGCGCCCGAGGCGCTGCGCAGGGACCTGAATCTGGCGCGGAAGATGGCACAGGAAATGCTCGCCCTGCCGGAGTACACGGCGGAGGACCTGCGGGTCCTTGCTTTTCAGAGCGCCACGGGGTCCGGCAAGACGCTTCTCATGCACGCGCACATCCTGCAGTACCAGCACTACCTCGACAAGGCGGGGGGACGGTTGAACAACGTCGTGCTGCTGACGCCCAACGAGCAGATGTCAGCGCAGCATGAACGGGAGCTGCACGCGAGCGGACTCCATGCGCGGCTGTTCTCCAGCGAGGCCGCCGCGGACCTGTTCCAGCCGGTGGAAGTCATCGACCTGAACAAGCTGGCCGAGAAGAAGGGCGTCAAGCGTGTGGCGGTGGCGGATTTCGGCGGCGACAACCTTGTGCTGGTCGACGAAGGCCACCTGGGAGCGTCGGGCCGGGTCTGGCGCGAACGGCGCCGTGAGCTGTCGCGCGGCGGGTTCACGTTCGAGTACTCGGCCACGTTCAATCAGGTAGTGGGGGGCAAGGACCCCGAGCTCCTGCACGCCTACGGCAAGTGCCTGCTCTTCGACTACGCGTACCGGCGGTTTCACGACGACGGCTACGGCAAGGACTACGCCATCTCGAACCTCCCGCGCGGTGCGGAGGACGAGAACAGCGACATGTACCTGCTCGGCTGCCTGCTGACGTTCTACCAGCAGTGCCGCATCTGGCGCGACCACGGGGCGGGGTGGAAGGCGTTCAACCCCGCGAAGCCGCTGTGGGTCTTCCTCGGGAAAACGGTGAAGGGATCCAGCAAGGCGGATCGGACAACCCGGTCGGACGTCGCGCGGATCTTGACGTTCCTCGGTTGGGTGCTCGCGCACGACGAAGCGGTGCGCCCGATGATCGCGCGGCTGCTGGAGGGCCGGTCGGGACTGCTGGGCGATGGCGGCGAGGACTACTTCACGGGCCGTTTCAACCATCTGGCGCAGACGGGAACGGATCTCTACGTCGATCTGTGCGACCTCCTCTTCCACGGGCGGGGGCGCCTTCACGTCGTCTATCTCACGGCGGGCGAGGGCGAGCTGCACCTGCGCGTCGCGGACCACGCACCGTTCGGGGTGGTCAACGTGGGGGACTCGGCGGCGCTCTACAAACTGTTGGCGGAGAACGCGAATCCCGACTTCGACGTCGACCGGGAGCTGGGCTTCGCGGCGCGCCTCTTCGCCGACGTGGACCGGCCGGACTCGACCGTGAACGTGGTCATCGGGGCGCGGCGCTTCATCGCGGGCTGGAACTCGTGGCGCGTCAGCACGATGGGGTTGATGCACGTCGGCGTCGGCGAGGGGCCGGAGATCATCCAGATGTTCGGGCGTGGGGTGCGGCTCAAGGGCTGGAACATGAGTCTGAAGCGGCATCGCGAAAGCGGGGCCGCGCCGCCGCCGGACAGCGCCGAGCTGCAGGAGCTGGAAACGCTGCGCATCTTCGGGCTGCGGGCCAACTACATGCAGACCTTCCAGGACCTGCTGCAGGCGGAAGGTGTGCGCGTCGACCGGGAGACGATCACGCTGCCGGTCTGCTGGAACCTTGCCCGGCAGGAGAACCTGAAGCTCATCCGGCGCCGGGAAGGGCCGGAGTACGAGTACTCGGACCGCCGCCCCGTGCTGCCGAACCCCGGGGAAGCCGACAGCCCGCCGGCGGTGGAGATGGACCTGCACTCACGGTTGCAGGCAATCGACTCGACCGACGTCACGAGGGACGGGAATGCCGAGCGGGCGCCTGTCAAGCTCGATCCCCGCCACGTGGCCTTCTTCGACCGAATACGCATCCGGGACGCGCTAGCGGCGCACAAGCAGCGCATGGGCTGGCACAACCTGGTTATCCGGCCCGAGACGGTCGATCGGCTTCTGGAAAGTGACGAGTGGTACGTGCTGCACGCGCCGCCGGAGCAGATGCAGGTCAAGCGGTTCGAGGATGTCCGCGCGCTCGAAGGCGTCGCCGTCAATCTCATCACCGAGTACGCCGGCGAGTTCTGGGGCCGGCAGCGCCGGCAGTGGGAGCGCGACCGGATCGAGGTCGTCAGACTCGACGAGAACGATCCGAACAACATCCGCGAGTACCGGCTGTCCATCGACACCGCCGAGAGCCGCCTGATCGAGGAAGTGCGGGACTTGGCGGAGAACCTGCGGGTGGGCCACCACCACTACCTGAAGCTCGCCGTCCTCAAGATCGACGCGCACGCCTACTACCCGCTGCTGCACGCCGACAAGGGCTGCAACGTCACCATCCAGCCGGTCGCTCTGGACCGGAACGAGAAAACGGTGGTCGAAGCGCTGAACGATCTCGCCAAGGACCTCGATCCCTGCCTGCGCGGAAGAGAGCTGTACGTGATCCGCAATCTGACCCGCGGTCGCGGGGTGTCGTTCTTCGACGACTACGCCTACTACCCCGACTTCATCGTCTGGCTTGTCGACGACGAGAGCCAGCACGTCGTCTTCCTCGACCCGAAAGGCCTCGTCCGATACGGCCCGAAGGAACGGCGGAAGGTCGAGCTTCACACCGACATCAAGCAGATCGAGGAGCGCGTCCAGGTCTCCGACCCCGACCTGCACCTGCACGCCTACGTCTTGTCCGTCACACCGCCCGACCGGATCGGCGACGAGCTGCGCCCTCGGGAAGCGTGGGAAAGCCGGGGCGTGTACTTCCTGAACGAGCCCGATTGCCTGAAGCGGGTCATCGAGAACGTGTTGAACCCGCACGAGCCTGCGCCGACGGCCGAGCCGAATGCCTCACCCAGGTAGCCGCCCCGGTCCGTCGGAGACCGCCCGCTCAGCCGGCGGTCTGCGCCTGTTGCGCCTTTTCTATCTTGGCCCACGTGTCCCGCAGGGTGACGGTGCGGTTGATCACGAGCCGCCCGTCCGTGGTATCCGGATCGACGCAGAAGTAGCCCCGCCGCTCGAACTGGTAGCGGCTGCCGGCCGGCGCGCCCCGCAGGCTCGGCTCGACCCGGCAACCGGTCAGGGTCTCCAGCGACGCGGGATTCAGCGCGTCCATGTAGTCGCCGCCCACCCCGGCGTCCTCGGGGTTGACCCGCGTGAACAGGTGGTCGTAGAGCCGCACCTCGGCCTCGACGGCGTGCGGAGCCGACACCCAGTGGATGGTGCCGCGCACCTTGCGGCCGTCCGGGGCATAGCCGCCCCGCGTCTCGGGGTCGTAGGTGCAGCGGAGCTCCACCACCTCGCCGGTGGCCGGATCCCGGACCGCCTCGCGGCAGGTGATGAAGTACGCGTACCGCAGCCGCACCTCGCGGCCGGGGGCGAGGCGGAAGTACTTCCGCGGCGGGTCCTCCCGGAAGTCGGTCCGCTCGACGTAAAGCTCCCGCGAGAACGGGACCACCCGCGAGCCCATGCCCGCGTCCTCGGGGTTGTTGACCGCCTCGACCTCCTCGACCCGCCCGTCGGGGTAGTTCTCGATGACCACCTTCAGCGGCCGCAGGACCCCCATCACCCGCAGTGCCCGCCGGTTGAGGTCCTGGCGCACCGCGTCCTCGAGCTGGGCGATCGAGACGATGCTGTTCGCCTTGGCGATGCCGATGCGGTCGCAGAAATCCCGGATCGCCTCCGGCGTGTAACCGCGCCGGCGGAACCCGACGATGGTGGGCATGCGGGGGTCGTCCCAGCCCGCGACGCGCCCCTCCGACACCAGCTCCAGCAGCCTGCGCTTGCTCAGCACCGTGTAGCTGAGGTTGAGGCGCGCGAACTCGATCTGGCGCGGCCGGCAGGGCGCGTCGATGTTCTCAAGGAACCAGTCGTAGAGCGGCCGGTGGTCTTCGAACTCGAGGGTGCACAGCGAGTGGGTGATCCCTTCGAACGCATCGGACAACGGATGCGTGAAGTCGTACATCGGATAGATGCACCAGGCGTCGCCGGACCGGTAGTGGGGCGCCCGCCGGATGCGGTAGATCGTCGGGTCGCGCAGGTTCATGTTCGGCGACGCCATGTCGATGCGGGCCCGCAGGGTCCGCGACCCGTCCTCGAACTCGCCGGCCCGCATGCGCGCGAACAGATCGAGGTTCTCGGCCACCGTCCGGTCCCGCCAGGGGCTGTTGCGGCCGGGCCGGTTCCACCGTCCGCGGTACTCCGAGACCTCGGCCCCCTGCAGCTCGCAGACGTACGCCTTGCCCGCCTCGATCAACCGGACCGCGCAGTCGTAGAGCTGCTCGAAGTAGTCGGCCGCGTGGTAGAAGCGGCCGTCCCAGTCGAACCCGAGCCAGCGTACGTCGTCTTCGATCGCCCGGACGTACTCGACGCTCTCGGTGGTCGGGTTCGTGTCGTCCATGCGGAGGTTGCAGAGCCCGCCGTGCTCGGCCGCCAACCCGAAGTTCAGGCAGATCGACTTCGCGTGTCCGATGTGCAGGTAGCCGTTCGGCTCGGGGGGGAACCGGGTGCGCACGCGGCCCGCGTGCTTCCCCGCACGCCGGTCCTCGACCACGATCTGCCGAATGAAGTCGAGCCCGCCGGCCGCGTCGTCCGCGGCGTCCACCGTCACTCGCCGTGCTTCAGTTGTCATCGCCGTTCCATGGGTTGCGCGAATCGCCGAAACGCTCCCGCTCAGGGTCGCCGGTCCGGTTCATCGGCGGTCAGCTCGAGTCCGGGCTCGCCGTTCTGATGGAACGGGCATTTTGCGTGCCGGATGCCGCTCCCGTTCGCGCCGTAGTTCCTGACGCACCGAGGGCAGTGCATCACGTACACGAACTGAAGATGGTCGTTGCCGGGGCGGGGCGGTTCGGTACGACCCAGGTTGACCTGACCATTCCCGTTCTTGAATCCCGGTTTCGTCGTCTTGCCCATCAGCGGGTGTCGAGTGCGGCTAGGACGCGAGCTGCGCCAGGGCGCGGTCGATGCGGGCGAGGCAGGCGTCGGGGCCGAGGATGGCCAGTCCCTCGAACAGGCCGAAGCCGACCGCCTTGCCGGTCACCGCGACCCGGATCGCGTGGATGACCTGGCCGATACGGATGCCCTCGGCGTCGACGAAGTCGTGCAGCGTCCGCTCGAGGGTGGCCGCGTCGAACGGCCGGGTCTCGGCCAGCCGGCCGCGGAACCGCCGCAGCAGCGGCGCGGCCCCGTCCTTGCGCAACCGCTTGTCGAACGCCTTCCCATCGTACGCGACGTCGGCATCGGCCTGGAAGAACTCGGGGTAGTCGAGCACGTCCCCGGCGACCTTGATGCGGTCGCCGGCCGCCTGCACCACATCCCGCACCCGCGCGCGCTCGGCCTCGGCCGGCGGCGTTCGGACGAACCCCGCCCGCTGGAGGAAAGGCGTCGCGCGGGCCACCCGGTCGTCGATTCCGAGTGCCTGCATCCGCCGTTCCTGGAACGCGGCCAGCTTCCCGGGATCGAAGCTGGCCGCGGCCCGGTTGATGCGATCGAGCGAGAAGCGGGCCACCATCTCGTCGCGGGTGAACCGCTCGGTGCGGTCGTCGAGCGACCAGCCGAGCAGGAGCAGGTAGTTCAGCAGCGCGTCGGGCTCGTAGCCGACCGCGCGGTAGAAGTCGACGACGACCGGATTGAACGTCTCGGGCGCCACCGCGAGCCGCGACCGTTCGGCGATGGCCGCGCCCCGATCGTAGATCGCCTTGAACTCGTGGTGCCGCAGATACCGGTCGAGCTTGCGCTTGCTGAGCTTCTCGGCGCTCCCCGGGGCGGCCACGTACGGCACGTGCGCGAAGGCCGGCGGCGCGTAGCCGAGCGCGGTGGTGATGAACAGTTGGCGCGGCGTGTTCGACAGGTGTTCGACGGCCCGGATGACGTGGGTGATCGCGAAATCGTGGTCGTCGACGGCGCTCGCCAGATGGTACAGAAAGGTCCCGTCCGCGCGCCGGACGACGTGGTCCTGCTCAAGCCCCCACTCGAACTCGACGTCGCCCCGCACCAGGTCGCGGAACGCGCAGACCCCCTCTCGGGGCATCTTGAGCCGGACGCTGGCCCGCCGCCCCCCGGCCTCGAACCGGGCCGCGGCGGCGTCGGTCTCCGCCATCCACCCGCGGCTGTAGAGAAAACGGCGCTTCTCCCGCCGGGCCGTGTCGCGCTCGGCCTGGATCTCCCCGCCGGTGGCGTAGTCGCGATAGGCGGCGCCGGACGCCAGCAACTGCTCGACCGCTTCCGCATACCGGCCGCTCCGCTGCGACTGGTAGTACGGCGCGTACGGCCCGCCCACCTCCGGGCCCTCGTCCCAGCCCAGCCCCAGCCACCGGAACCCGTCAAGAATGGGGCGCAGGGCGGCGGCCACGTTCCGCTCGGCGTCGGTGTCGTCGACCCGCAGCAGGAACTGCCCGCCGTGCCGCCGCGCGAACAGCCAGTTGAACAGGGCGGTCCGCACCCCGCCGATGTGGAGGTAGCCGGTGGGGCTGGGCGCGAAGCGGGTGCGAACGGTCATCAATAGACGATTATAATGATTGACTCCCGGCACGGCGGCGGGGGTGAGCGCGGGTGAGGACCCGGCCGCGTTGGGAGTTCGCCGGCGTGAACACCTTCATGCCGGCCCCGACCGCGTGACTTGACGGTCGCGACGCGACTTGGCGGTCGAGTTGGGTCGCCGGCGTGAACGCCTTCGCGCCGGTTCCGGCCGCGTCGACTTGGCGGTCGCGGCCCGACTTGGCCGGGGGCCGCGTTGGAAGTTCGCGGGCGTGAACGCCTTCGCGCCGGCCCCGAGAGGAGACGACGATGCCCTGGCTGCTGACCACCGCCCTTCTCGCGACGCTCGCCCAGCCCGCGCGCGGACCGGGTCTGCACAACGCCGCCATCGACGTGGACGGGGTGGGCGCCGTCACCTACGGCCTCTGGGTCCCGCGCGGCTACGACGCCGGCGAGCCCCGCCCGCTGGTCCTCGCCCTGCACCCGGGCGGGTCGCCGGGCCCCGGATACGGCATGCAGTTCCTCCGCGGCATCGTCGCGCCGGCGCTGCAGGATTGGGGCGCAGTCATCGTCTCCCCGGACGCGCCGGGGCGGCGCTGGAACAACGAAACCAGCGAGGGCGGCGTGCTGGCCCTGATCGACGACGTGCGGGCGCGCTACGCCATCGACCCCGCCCGCATCCTCGTCACCGGGTTCAGCATGGGCGGGCGCGGCGCCTGGCACATGGCGGCGCGCCACCCGGACCTGTTCACGGCGGCGATTCCGATGGCCGCGCGGTCCAATGCCGACGACGCCCGGCAGGTGGGTGACATGCCGGTGTTCATCATCCACGCCCGCGACGACGAGGTCGTGCCGTTCGAGCCGGCCGAGCGGCTCGCGCAGGAGATGGACGCCCGAGGCCAGACCGTGTCGTTCCTGCCCCTCGACGGCGTCGGTCACTTCCGGATGGGGGTCGCGCCGCTGCGCACCGCCGGCGACTGGGTGCAAGAGCGCTGGGCCGAGCGCCGCGGGTCTGCGCCGTAGAACAGTGCGGACTCCCGGCGGGGTTGGTCGGGCGGCAATCCGAGCCGCCGCAGGCGGCGATTTCCGGGCTGGCGCGACCCCGCGGCCGCGTTGGGAGTTTCGCGGACGCGAACTCCTGCGGCGCAATCACTTGGTGCTGTGCTTATGAATGAACATCAGGACCGTCAGGTCCACCAGGGCACCGACGGCGAGGCGCACGCAGGGCCGAGACCGGCGCGGGGGCCGGCGCGCGGCAATACGCCGGGCCGGCAGGCGCGACGATGCGCTGTATTGCGGATCGACGGTGGTCGGCCGCGGAAGACACCATCATCATGAAGTACCGCCGGCTCGCGAACACCGGAATCTACGTCTCCGAGCTGTGTCTCGGGGCGATGACGTTCGGCGGCTACGGCCCGTTCCAGGCGATCGGCGCCCTGGGGCAGACCGAGGCGGACGCCCTCGTGCACCGCGCCCTCGACGCCGGCATCAACTTCTTCGACACCGCCAACGTGTACTCGGCCGGCCGGTCGGAGGAGATGCTGGGCGCCGCCCTCGGAACGCGGCGCCGGGACGTCATCGTGGCCACGAAGGTGCGCGGGCGGATGGGGGACGGTCCGAACGAGATCGGGCTGTCGCGCGTCCATGTCATGCAGCAGTGCGAGGCGAGCCTGCGGCGCCTCGGCACCGACTACATCGACCTGTACCAGATCCACGGGCCCGACCCCTACACCGACATCCGGGAGACGCTTGAGGCGTTGAACGACCTCGTCCGGGCGGGCAAGGTGCGCTACATCGGCTGCTCGAACCTCACCGCCTGGCAGCTCATGAAGGCCCTGGGCGTCTCGCGGCAGCACGGGCTCGCGGAGTTCGTGAGCACCCAGTCGTACTACTCCGTCGCGGGCCGGGAGCTCGAGCGCGAGATGGTTCCGCTCGTGAAGGACCAGGGCTTGGCCCTGCTCCCGTGGAGCCCGCTCGCCGGGGGGCTGCTGTCGGGCAAGTTCACGCGGGACGGCGGGACCGATCCCGAGGCGCGGCGCGTGTCGTTCGACTTCCCGCCGGTCGACAGGGCGCGGGGGTTCGACATCATCGACGCCATGCGCGGGCCGGCCGGCGCGCACGGCGTCACGGTGGCCCAGGTCGCCCTCGCCTGGCTCCTCCACCAGCCGGCCGTCACCAGCGTGATCATCGGGGCCAAGCGGCTTGATCAACTGAACGACAACCTGGGCTCGGTGGAGCTGACCCTCGTCCCCGACGTGCTCGATCGGCTGAACGCGGTCAGCGCCCTGCCGGTGGAGTATCCGGCCTGGATGGAGGTTCTCCAGACCGACCGCGAGCCGGGCACGTCGCGCGACTGGAGCCGGTTCACCCGGGAATGACGGGACCCGAGGCGCCGCGGGACGAGCCTGCGGCCACCGCGATGAATCGATCATCCCCCGCTGACGTAGTACAACTGGATCCCGGAAGTGGCGCGCCCGGCTTCCGAACGGCGGGTACGAACACGAACCGTCTTCGCTCACGCCGCCACCGCCGGCGGGACCGGCCGGTTCCGCCGGCGCCGCGGTAAATCCGGTGCGCAGTCAAGGAGAACACCGCCATGAACGACAACTTCCGCGTCGTCGACGCCGACGGGTTCAAGGTGCCCAGGCTCCCGTGGCGGAGACTGGGCGCCGGAATCCTCGCCCTCACCGTCCTCGTCACCGCGGCCGGAACCGCCTACCAGATCGAGCCGGAGGAGGTCGGGGTCGTGCTCCGGTTCGGGCGGTACGTCCGCACCACCGACCCGGGCCTGCACTTCAAGATTCCGTTCGTCGAGCAGATGCAGCGGGTGCCGGTTCAGCGGCAATTGAAGCAGGAGTTCGGCTTCCGCACCACCGCGGCCGGCGTCCGCACCGAGTTCGGCGGCCAGCAGCAGCAGCTCGCCGACGAGTCGGTGATGCTGACCGGCGATCTGAACGTCGCGGTCGTGGAATGGATTGTCCAATACCGCGTCGACGATCCCTACGAGTATCTGTTCAAGGTGCGCAATCTCGAGGACACGTTCCGCGCGATGAACGAAGCGGTCATGCGCGAGACGGTCGGCGACCGGACGGTCACGGAGGTCGTCACGGTGGGCCGGCAGGAGATCGAGACCACCGTCGAGGCGCGTCTGCAGGCGATGACCGAGCAGTATCAGATGGGCATCGCGATCGATCAGGTGGTCCTGCAGGACGTCAATCCGCCGGACCCCGTCAAACCGTCCTGGGACGAGGTCAGTCAGGCGCAACAGCAGCGAGACCAGCTCATCAACGAGGCGCTGGCCGAATACAACGCGGTCATTCCGCGCGCCCGGGGTGAAGCGGAACAGACCATCCTGCAGGCCGAAGGCTATGCGCTCGACCGGGTGAACCGCGCGAGCGGTGAAGCCACCCGGTTCGCGGCCATCGAGGCGGCGTATCGGGCGGCGCCCAACGTGACCCGGCGGCGGATGTATCTGGAAACGATGCAACGCATTCTGCCGGCGGTCGGACGCAAGGTGTTCGTGGCCGAAGGCACCACCGGGGTGCTGCCCCTGCTGTCGCTGGACGGCGGCGCGCGGGCGGCCACCGCCCCCCTGACCGGGAACACGACGCGGACCGGAGGTGATCAATGAGAAGCATACGACCGACGCTGGTGGCGGTGTTGCTGGTCGGCCTGTTCCTGGCGGGGAGCTCCGCCTATATCGTCAGCGAGTTCAACCAGGCGGTCATCACCCAGTTCGGCGAGCCGGTCGGGGAGCCGATCACCGAACCGGGGCTCCACTTCAAGATCCCGTTCATCCAGACCGCCAACATGTTCGAGAAACGGTTCCTGGAGTGGGACGGGTTCCCCAACCAGGTCCCGACCCGCGACCGGCGGTTCATCTGGGTGGACACTTATGCGCGGTGGCGCATCACCGATCCACTGCTGTTCTTCCAGCGTCTACGTGACGAGCGGGGGGCCCAGTCGCGGCTCGACGACATTCTCGACGGCGAGACGCGCAACGCCGTCGCGCGGCACGATCTGATAGAGATCGTCCGCACCAGCAACCGCGAGCCGGCGGACGCGACCGCCACCGGACTGGAGGAGCCGGAAGCGCTCGCTCCGATCGTGACCGGCCGCGAGCAGATCACCCGCGAAATTCTCGAGGCGGCGGCCGCCGCCGTCGGCGAGCTGGGCATCGAGCTGCTCGATCTGCAGTTCAAGCGGATCAACTACATCGCCGACGTCCAGCAGGACGTCTTCGCCCGGATGATCGCCGAGCGGCAGCGCATCGCGGCGGAGTTCCGCTCGGAGGGCCAGGGCGAGTCGGCCCGCATCCAGGGTGAGCGCGAACGGGACCTGGCGCGAATCCAGTCGGAGGCCTTCCGCGCGGCGGAGGAGATTCGCGGCACCGCCGACGCCGAGGCGATCGACATCTACGCCGACGCCTACAACCGGGATGCCGTGTTCTACGCGTTCACCAAATCGCTCGAGACCTACGAGCGCACGATGGATCCCGGCACGTTCTTGATTCTGGGAACCGACAGCGAGCTGCTGCGCTTCCTAGAGACGCCGCGGTAGTCACGCGCGCCGGCCCCCGGGGCGCCCGCGCGGCGCCCCGGGGCCGCGGTCACCCCCAACGACCCCAGGGACCCCGGGGTCCCGGACCGCCGCCGGCGCAGGCGCGCCGGCGCGGTTGCGTCCAGCGGCGGGAAGCTCGACCATACGGCATGCTCGAACTCGCACTCGTCGTCGGCATCGTGGTGCTGACCTCGGCCGCCTGCTCGCTGTTCGAGGCGGTGCTGTACTCGGTGCCGCCCGCCCACATCGACACCCTGGAACGCGCCGGCCAGCCCGCGGGAACGCTGCTCCGGCGGCTTCGGTCCCAGGTCGACCGGCCCATCGCCGCCATCCTCTCCCTGAACACCGTCGCCAACACCGGGGGCGCCGCGCTCGCCGGGGCCATCGCCTCGAACGTCCTGGAATCCGTCTGGATCGGCTATTTCTCCGCCGCCTTCACCCTCGCCATCCTCGTCGTGTCGGAGATCGTTCCCAAGACCGCGGGGGTCGTGTACGCGCGGCAACTGGCCGGTCCCATCGCCGCTCCCCTGCAGACGCTGGTGGTCGTGTTCGCGCCGATCATCTGGCTCAGCCGCCGCCTGACGAGCCTCGTCGCCGCCGGCAAGGCGGCCGAGCGGGTCTCGGACGAAGAGCTGCTGATGATGGTCCGGCGGGGCCTGAGATCGGGCGACCTGAAGCCGCACGAAGCCGACGTCATCAGCAACGTCCTCGCCCTGGAGGCGAAGACCGCGGCGGAGGTGATGACCCCGCGGACGGTGCTCTTCACCCTCCCCACGGCGGCCGGCGTCGCCGACGCCGCCGCCGACAAGCAGCTCCTGCGCCACAGCCGGGTGCCGGTCTACGACGAAGACCCCGACGACATCGTGGGCATCGTGCACCGGCACGACATCCTGCGCGCCGCCGCGAAGGACGAGTTCGACACCACCCTCGACCAGCTCATGCGCAAGGTCCACTTCGTGGTCGAGACGGCCAAGCTGGACCACCTGCTGCGCGGTTTCCTCGAGCAGCGGCAGCACCTGATGGTGGTCACCGACGAGTTCGGGAGCATCAGCGGCATCGTGACCCTCGAGGACGTCCTCGAGGAGATTCTCGGGCGGGAGATCGTGGACGAATTCGATCACGTCGCCGACCTCCGCGCCTTCGCCCGCCAGCAGCGGGGCGCCCGGCGGCCGGACGCGCCGCCCCCGCCGCCGGCCTGAAGAGCCCGCTCGAAGAGCCCCGCGGTCCGCCACGGGCTCCGGAGGAATCGAACATGTCCGATGCGGTGGTGGTTGTCGACGACCTGACGTTCAGCTACGGGACGGGCCGCGTCCTGCACGGGATCTCGTTCACGCTGAAGAGAGGCGAGGTCGCCGGCCTGCTCGGACCGAACGGCGCCGGCAAGAGCACCACCATCAAGGTCCTGACCGGCGTGCTCCCGCCGGGCGGCGGATCGGTCCGGGTCGCCGGGCATTCCCTGCCCGAAGAGGCCGTCGAGGCCAAGAGGCGCATCGGCTACGTGCCGGAAGCCGCGGCCCTCTTCGAGAGCCTGACCGGGCAGGAGTTCCTGGAGCTCATGGGCCGCCTGCAGGATGTGCCCGAAGAGCGCCTGCAGTTCCGAATCGGCCGGTTCCTCGAGCAGTTCGGCCTGACCGACGACCGGCTCCGCCCCCTGGACGGATACTCGAAGGGGATGCGCCAGAAGGTGCTGCTGAGCGCGGCCCTCCTCCACAATCCCGACGTGGTGCTGCTCGACGAGCCGCTGTCGGGCCTCGACGTCAACGCCGGGCTCATGGTGCGGGACCTGGTCGCGGCCCTGGCGGCCGAGGGGAAGACCATTCTCTACAGCTCGCACGTCCTCGACGTGGTCGAGCGCGTATGCGACCGCGCCCTCATCATCCACGAAGGCCGCCTCATCGCCGACGGCTCGCTCGAGGCGCTGAAGGCGTCCACCGCCCGGGGGAGCCTCGAAGACGTGTTCCGGCAGCTCACCGACACGGAGGGGACGGTGAGCGGGGTCTCCCGAATCGTCGAGGCCCTCCGGTCATGACCGGCCTCCGGATCCTCGGCCGGCGGTTGCTCCACGGGCCGGCGTTCACTGGACTGCTCGAACGCTGCGGCGTCGACGTGCGCCGCTTCCGGCTACTCGTCGAGCTGTTCGAGACGCTCGGCGCCCGACAGGAAGTGGTCGGGCTGGGCAACGACTACTCCATGCGCGGCTTGATGAACATCTGGTTCGTCCTGTCGGCCATCGCCAGCGTCATGTTCGCGGCCATGGGCGCTCCCCCGGGCATCTACCTCGCGGTTTTCCTGGGGCTCACCGTCTTTCAGCTCGGCGTCCTCCTGTTCCCCGAGATCGCGGAGAGCCTGGTGAACCCGGTCGACGGGCTGATTCTGGCCCACCAGCCGGTGGACGGCGCCACCTGGGCGGGGGCCAAGCTGGCCCATCTGACGAAGATCGTCGTCTATGCGGTGACGGGGGTGAACGCAGCGCCGGCGCTCGTCGGACTGGCCTTGGCCCACGACGACGCGGCTCTGCGCCTCGTCTACCCTTTCCGCCACCTCTTCGTCGCGCTGGGGGTCGGCCTGATCTTCGCCCTGCTCTGCTGCAGCGTGTTCGGGTGGCTGGTTCGCGTCGTGCCGGTCCGGCGCCTCAAGGCGGCGGCGGCCATGGTGCAGGTCCTCCCGATGCTGGCGTGGTTCGCGTTCAATGCCCGGGATCTGATCCGGGAGACGGTCTCGGACTGGGCGGCCTCGATCGAGGCGCCGGCCGGTTGGCTCGCCGCCGTCGAGTCGGCGCCGGGTGGACCCGCGACGTGGCTCGGCGCCGGGGGCGTGGTCGTCGCGGCGGTCGCCGTCGTCTTCGGACTGCGCGCGTTCTCGCGGGATCACCTGATCCGGGTCGCCGGCCTGATGAGCGCCGGCGGGGGGAGGCCGCGAAGGCGGTGGAGATGGGCGAACCCCGGCCCCTGGATGGCGGGATGGACCGGTGGTCAGGCCGGACGCGCGGGCTTCGAGTATCTGCGTGCGGTGATGGTCCGCGACTGGCAGTTCCGGCGCAACATGGCCCAGACTCTGCCGGGGCCGATCGTGGGCTTCATGGCCCTGCTGGCCGTCGGGCGGGACGCGTCTCCGTTCGGTCCGGACTTCGCGTTCGCGCACTTCCTGCCCCACCTGTTCGGGATCACCACCATCTTCGTCTGCTCGTTCCTCGCGTACGGCAACGACCACAAGGGCATCTGGTGCTTCACCGCCGCCCCGGATTCCGCCAGCCGTCCGTTCGCGCGGGGGATCCATGCCTGGCTCTGGCTCCTGCTGGTCGCCGTGCCGCACGCCGGCTGGCTGCTCGTGCTGGCGTGGTCGTGGGGCGTACGCGATGCGGTCCTGTTCGTCGCCTTCAGCACGGCCGTCGCCCTCCTGTATCTGGGGGCGGGCCTGAAACTGATCGACGGCGTCCCGTTCGGCAAGCCGACGCCGCCGACGCGCAGCGCGATGCTGTTCGGCGTGATGATTCTCTACTTGGTGGGACTGGCCGGCGCGATTGGAATCCAGGTCGTGATCTTCCGCTCGGTCGCCGCGGTCATCGCCGCAACGCTCGTCGCAGGGCTGGGAGCTTGTCTCCTGACGCGGCTGACGCTGGCCGATTTCGCGGTCCGTATTCTGGCCAGTCTTGGTCCGGCGGCGCCGGGATCGATATTCGGCGCCATCCGGGACGACGCCGCGTAGCCGCCCGCGGTTGCCGGGAGAGCAGCGAGGGCGCCGGCGGGCTGTAGGGGCCAGAGAAGCGGCTGATGTCCTCGACACAGGACACCGACCTGACCGGAAAGCGATACGCGCGCAGCGGGCGCCCCCGAAGAACCGGGCAGATCGGCATCGACATCGTTGGAACACGCCTTGCATCAATTGACGGTTACCGTCCGGCAATCGAAGGAGGATGACCGGTGACTCGGCCATCCACCGCGGGGCGGGGCGTCGAGCAGGTTAACATCCGGCAATCGAAGGAGGATGACCGGTGACTGTGTCGAAGAAATCCACATCCTGGCTATGCGCGATCGGCGCCGTGACCCTGTTCGCTTCGCCTGCGGCGGCGGAAGCTCGGCCGGCCGCCGGCGCATCACCGGCCGCCGGCGCAGAGCGGCCGGCGGCTGGCGCGCCGCAGTCGGCGGGCGCTCAGCGGGCGGCGGGCGCTCAGGGGACGGCCGGCGCGCCGCAGGAGGCGGGCGCCCAGCGGCGGGCGGCCGGCGCACCGGCAAGAGGGGCGGTACGCCGCGCGCGCCCAGTGCTTCAGACCCGCGCCTGGTACGGTCCCGGGTACGGGCACTACCCGCCCTTCTACCATCCAACGTCTATCTACGCTCCCCAATGGGGTCCGTACTCGTTCGGCCCCTGGGGGCCCCATCCGTTCTACGGCGGCTACTACTACCGCGAGCGCGGCTCCGTCCGCCTGCAGGTCAAGCCGGTGGAGACCGAGGTCTACGTCGACGGGTACTACGCCGGCGTCGTGGACAGCTTCGACGGCTTCTTCCAGCGGTTGAGCCTGCCGCCCGGCCAACACGACATCGAGCTGCGCCTCGAGGGGTACCGCAGCATACAGGAGCCGGTGTACCTGACGATCGGGCAGAGCTATCGCATCCAGCACGAGATGGAGCCCCTCGGACCGGGCGAGACCACCCCGCCGCCACCCACGCCACGGGTCGAGCCGGACGTGGGGCCGGCCCCGGAACCGTTCGCCGGGCCCGATACGGAGCGCGCCGAGCCGCGGCGCGGGACCACCGTGGCCGGATTCGGACGGCTCGCGGTGCGGGTGCAGCCGACGGACGCGCTGATCTTCGTCGACGGGGAGGAATGGCAGAGCCCGGACGGCTCACGCCTGGAGCTGGAGCTCGGCGTCGGACGGCACCGCATCGAGGTCCGGCGCGAGGGGCACGAGCGGTACGTCACCGACGTCACGGTGCGAAGCGGCGAGACGACGGCGGTGAACATCAGCCTGCCGAGAAACCGGCCGGAGCTCCCGGAAGAAGCCAGCCAGCGCCCCGGAGCTTGACCGATCGCTGCTGAGGAACCCGAAGCCGAATCGACGACCCGGACGACCCGGCCGCTCCATCGCCGCTCCGGCTATACTGCACCGTCTGCGCCGTGGAAACGGAGAGGAGCAGGACAGGCGCGTGGCTACCGTCAAGGCATCGCTGAAGCACGGGACCGCGGTCGACATCCGCGCCGGCCGCTTTCTCTGGCGGAGCGACGAGCCGAAACCGGCCGGGGGCGCCGACTCGGGTCCCACCCCTTACGAGTTCCTGCTCGGCAGCCTCGCCGCGTGCACCGCGATGACCCTGCGGCTCTATGCGGCCCGCCGGGAGATACCCCTGGCCGGGGTCGAGGTAAGCCTGGAGTTCGACCGGACGCACGCGGACGACTGCGTCGACTGCGATGATCGGGCCGATGGCCTGCTCGAACGGGTGCGCAGCAAAGTCACCATCCACGGCGAGCTCACCACGGCTCAGCGCGCGCGGCTCTCGCAGGTGGCGCGACGATGTCCGGTGCGCAAGACCCTCGCGCACGGCCTGCGCATCGACGACGCAGTGACGTTCGTCGACACCTCGGAGTAAGTCGTCGGGGTCCCCGGTCCCCCCCGCACCCGACGAGAGTCCGTCGAGCCGCGTGCGGGTCCTGACCGCGTCGGGGCGGCCGGCGGGCGCTCACCAGGACCATCCCGCGCTCCGCCACGGCCGTGCGCAGGCGGAATCGTGGCGGGTCCTGGGGCTTCGGACGTGCGGAATCGTGGGTCTCACGCGGCGCCGGCCGGTCGGAAGGCGTTGGCGACCCCTCGAATCGGGGGCGAGCCGTCACGCGCAGTCAGCGTAGCAGGCCGTGGCAGAAGTGGTGCTGCATCCGGCCGGGCCGTACTCGGCCCAAGAACGTGTCGTGCAGCCGTCGAAATCGCCGAAATCTGGCCGATCCGAGCCGTTTCCGCGCCACCGCCGGCCGGTTTTGGCGCACCGCGGAGTTTTGCCACGGGCTGGTAGGATGCTCCCGGGCGCTCACCCCGTGTCCCGTTCGAACCGCACCTGACGGCGTTCCGCGGTCGCCTGGATGTCGGCGACCGAGGCGGGATTGCCGCAGGCGAGCAGAACCGTGTCGCCCGGGGCGACCCGGGCGCCGAGCTCGGCCGCGTCCACATGGGCGGGAAGCGCGGGACGAACCAGCCGCTCGACGGCCAGCTCGGCCGCCACTTTCGTGACGTCGCTGATCGCGCGGGTCTGCTTCTCTTCCTCTGCGGTGGGCAGGCCATAGACGTGGCGGACCACGTTGCCGGCCCGCCCAAGGCCGATGCGGGGGTCCCTGCCGGCAGCTCGCGACGGGTCTACGCCCTGCGGGGGCCGGCTGACCGTCGGCAGGTACAGAAAGTCGAACCGGCCGGCCGCCTCGATCTCGAAGAGCTCGGCGTCATAGGCCAGCTCGGCTTCGGTGCGGGCGGTGTGAATCAGCGTGTAGCGCCGGGTGTCGCCGCCGCCGTCCCGCGCCCGGAGCTCCCTGATCATCGAGACGAACGGCGCCACGCCGGTGCCGGTACCGACCATCAGGACGCTCGCCGCGTCCCCCGCCCGCGCCGACAGGGTGAAGCCGCCGGCGATGCGGTCGTGATACCTGACCTCGCCGCCGGTCTCCCCGCCCGTCCCGAACAACACCTCGCTCAGGCGACCCGACAGCCCGTGCACGCCGTGCTCGATCGCCACCAGGAATTCGAGCCAGCCGTGCTCGGCGGTGTCGGCGGGCGCGGAGGCGATGGAATAGGGCTGGGTGACGGGGCCGACGGTCTGCCGGCCCCAGGGGTCGTACTCGGGCTCGCAGATCGGCTTGCCGTCGGAACCGACCCCCGCCCGCCGGGTCAGCTTGCAATCATCACGCCGCAGTGCGATGTACTGCCCCGCCTCGTAGTCGGGAAAGCGGGCGCCGGCCGCGGGCGCGAGCCGGAACCGCATCAAGGTCGCGGAGACGATCGCCTTGTCGACGACCGTTCCGGTTCTCAGCTCTGCCATCCGCGTCCGTTCACTCGTTGGCCGCGAGCGACCGCAGCAGCTCGACGGTGCTCTGCTTCGGCGTCGCCCACGCGACGCCGAGCCGCCGCGACCCCGACGACGCGACATCGAGCGGGGTCTGTCCATCGCGGTTGACGAGACTCAGGTCGGCGCCGCGCGCCACCAGCAGCTCGATGACCGCATCGTATCCGCGCGCGGCGGCCGCGTGCAGCGCGGTGTCGCCGCGGGCATTGGCGGTGTCGACGTCGACCCCGAGGGCCAGCGCGAGCTGCGCCGCCTCGAGGACGACCGCCTCGTGCGCCACCGGGTCCGGCTCGCGCCGCGTGCTCCGCACCGGGGCGCTTTCGGCGATGCGGTCCAGCCGGTTCACCGCCACCAGCGGGTTGCGGCCGCCGAGGCCGACCGCCGCCATCAGTGCGGTCGTCGCCCCCTCGCGCACCTGCGTCCGTTCGTCCCGCACCGAGAGCGAGCCGGGCCAGTACGTCGGGTGGTGGGCCACGCGCGGATTGCCCCCCCGCTCGGCCAGCATGCGCATGATGCCGGGCGCCCCGAAGCGCGCGGCCAGCCAGAACGGCGTCGCGCCCACGTACGACGGGTGCAGGTAGAAGTCGACGGCGTCGCGCCGCACCGGCGTGGAGGATCGCACCGGCGCATCGGGATCCGCACCGTGGTCGAGCAGCGCGCGGACGAGCGCCGCGTCCTTGCGCAGAATCGCCGCGTGGAGCGCCGTGTAGCCGGCGCCGGCCTCGTTCGGATCGGCGCCCTGCTCCAGCAGATACGCCGCGACGGCGCCATGCCCGCTGTGCGCGGCCACGACCGCCGCGCTGGTGCCGTAGGGCGGGGCGTCGTTCACGTCGGCCCCGGCCGCGACAAGAAGCCTCGCCGAGGCGAGGTCGCCGACACGGGCCGCGAAGAGCAGCGGCGTATAACCGCCCTGCGGGATCTCCGCCACGTACTCCGGATTCCACGGCTCGGGGGTCGTCTTGACCACCTCGGTCCAGACCTCCGACCGGGCGTCGACGGCCGCGCCGTGGGCGAGCAGCACCTCCACGACGCCGGAGTGCCGCTGCGCGACCGCCCACATCAGGGCCGTCTGGCTCCGCGCCGCCGCCGCATCGACGTCCGCGCCGGCGTCGAGGAGCAGACGGGCGACCTCAGCCGCGCCGACCCGCGCCGCCGTCATCAGCGGCGTCTCGCCCGACAGCAGCGGCACGTTCGGGTCCGCCCCCGCGTCGAGCAGCCGCCGCACCATCGGCCCCCGGCCGTTCTCCGCGGCCGCCCACAGCGGCGTCACCCCGAGGTCGTTGGCGGCGTCGACGTCCGCGCCGGCGTCGATCAGCAGGCCGGCCATGTCCTCGTCGTCCCAGTACGCGGCCCAATGCAGCGCCGTCGCCCGATCCCCCTGGCGGGCCGTCACGTCGGCGCCCTGCTCCAGCAGCGCGCGCACCACGCCCCAGTCGGCCCGCTGCGCCGCATCCGCGAGCGGCCGGTCCGCGGCGGGCGCCCCGGCCGCGACGCCGGTGATCACGCACCCCAGGATCGCGCCGCGCAGCGCGCGCGGCCGGCGAGCACGATACCCGCTGCTCATCGCTTCACCCATCTCCAGAAAGGACCGGACAGGCCGGCGGAAATCCGAGAACGCAGCCGCCAGCCAGTTTTCTCTAAAGGCGAAGGGCAGGTTGCCCTCCACGCCCGCACACACCAAGACAACCGTTCCGACGCCGGCGACTCACCATCCGTAGAGCGGCCGCCCCAGGTTCCCGACCTGCGGCACACGTTCAAATTCTCGTCATCCGACGTCGAATCCGGTCGAACGCTTCGCCGCCTCGACCTTCACCAACTTCATCCACGCCGTCAGGGACAAGTACGTCACCCGCCCCGAACACCCCGCAATCACGCATCCTATCGCGCGATGAACGCCCGGGCAAGACTCGAACGTGCGCCGGGCGCACATCAAGAAAGTGAGGCGCCGCCGCTGAAACTGGCCCGCGAGGGGATCCCAGGCGCCAAAGCCCCCAAGAATGCCCGTCGGGAGGGCCTCGATACCGGGAACGGCACGGAAATCGCCGACCTGACAGAGCCGGGGGCAGTCATTTCACAAACCGTCATGATCGGGGACGCCGATCACCCCAACGCCACGAAACGTCGGGACAGGTTTCAGAGGAAATCTGACGTGCACCCACGTGCGCCGTCCCGCTCCCTCCGGCCAAGGTCAGCCAACGACAGTACGACCGCCCAAGCGCCGGGCCGCCGGGGCCAAACCCGGAGCGCCCGGCCCCGTCTTCCCACCCCTCGAAATCACGGCCGCGTCAGACACACGCTCGACGAATTCGATCCTGGTTCTCAATCTGATGGGCAATCACCTGCGATGACACGTTGAACGAGCCGGCGATCTCGTCGACGTCGCGGCCGCTGCGCACCATGTCGAGCACGCTCTCGACCGGCGCCAGACACTCTGCCGCAAAGGCGCGTCCCACCGCCTGCCGTCCCGCCCGGCGCAACCCGTTCACCACTGAGCGTCGCGCATCTCGAAAACAGATGACGTCGCCAATCGCTCTGGCGAACGCGAAACACTCCGCTTGCCGGGCCCAGTTCGGGGCTCCGCGTTCCCGCACGTGGACCCGAACGTCCTCGTCTCCCCGACACACGAGAGCCGAAATGCCCGCAACCCCTTCAGTGCATCTGAAGCTCCGGGCCCCCAGCTTTCCCGCGACGTCCGACACACGGCTGAACCTCTCACCGGGCGGGATGCCCATGACATCGCGAAACGCTCTCGCCGCCCGATAACCGGCCGCCCAACCGCGCCCGAGACCGCCGCGCACCGCGTCTGCGTCGATTCCATCAGCGATGTCCCTGAGGCCCGGAAGACACGCCTCTTCTCCTGGTCTGCCCTCGATTCGCCGGACCCAATCCAGAACCGACCCACGCGCCGTGTTGCCGACCCCCGCGAGGAACTCGATCAGCGCCTCTCCCGCAAAGAGCTCGCCGGCATGTTCAATGAACTCTGCGTCCTCCTCCGAAACCTCATACGGGTCCGCGCCGAGCGCCCCCGCCGCCTCGCAAAACGCGCGCTCCTCCGGGTCGCTGCGCGACCGCGACACACGAGACCAGCGGAGAGCGACCTCGCTGTTCGCCACACCGGCACCCGCCAGCTTGGCCACGACGCCCTGGATGAACTCGGTCAGCGTCGACTCCGCCGCCGATCGAGACAAGGATTCGGGGCCGACCGACCAGAAGCGCACATTCGGATTCTCGAAGGAGAACTGCTCTCCCCGCACCTCGAACGTCGAACCATCGAATCCGAAAGTCACGTCGGGAAGAGCAAAACCCGTCCGGTAGTCTCGGATTCGCTGCTCTCTGTCGCGGGCGCCGAAAATCGACCACCAATCAGTCGCAAGACCTTCGGCGAGATGAACGGCCGGAACGGTCACATGGTCGCACGCGCTCTTGGACGTCGGATCGAAGAACACGCAAGCGTTCTCGCCGGACACGAACAGACGCAGCCGGCAGAGTGTCGCCCGCTCCTCCGCTGACTCGTTCAGCCCCGGATCCAGCCACTCAGTCGAAAATTGCACAACGCTCGTCCTCGTCGATCGGCCAACCCTTGTACTGGCCGGCCGCGGGATTGGTGCAATAACCACACCAAATCCGCCCCCCCGTCTCGTACCAGACTTTCTTGGGGAAATCCTGATCGGCCTCCACGAATCGATATTGTCCGGCGACAATCGCCCTCCGTAACCATTCCGTCGCCTCCGCGCGATCCCCCCTTGCGGTCAACGGGCAAACCGTCGTCGTCTGTTTGCCGTGGCGGCCAACTTGTCCGCCACGGCGTTGCCGCGCCCTCGGCAATCCACCCCACCAGGACTCAACCTTGTGTTCCGCACTTCCCACGTATCGTGCGCGATCCGCCAGCGCCCGGCGCTCGGCAATCGATAGCGGTTCTCGTCTTCGTCTCTGCGCCGGACGTCTCATACGTCTCATCGGCCATTCGCGAACGACGGGCGGCGGCCACGTCCGCAACGAATTCAGACGCCGGAGGCCGTTTCATCCCGCCTGTACTGCCACAGGAAGAGGTCGAGCTTCTTCATGTCCGTGAAGTGCGTGAATGCCGGAAACTCCGCATCGAAACGTCGTTTCCAGGTCCTGAACCCCTCTCCGCGAACCTCTTCCGACGTCAGCGCTTGTATGCTCGAGTACAAATCGACAATCCGGCGCCGGTACTTCGATGGATCCCTGCCCCGGTTCGGCTTCTTCAGGTTCAGCTTGCGCAGAACTTCACGGTCCCACACGGCGGCGTCGGGGTTGATCGTGGCGATCAACTTCGAACTGAAGGAGGCTTCGAACCGTCCGGTGCCACGCTGAATCTCGTCCAGAGCTTCGCCGAACGAAAACGTCTTTCGTGTCTTCCGGCGCTGAAGAAGGGAGAAGAAGATCTTGCACCACTCCCCGCCTCTCCTCATCCGGTAGAATCCCCTGAACGTGCGCTGGTATTCTCCGTCCACGGCGACATCGGTCGCCGCCAGCGAGCGCTGAAGCTGGTCGTATCTCTCCAAGCGCGCCTTGATCCGAGCCAGGCGATCGACCGCGAGACTCATGTTCCCGCTGGAAAAGTCCAATCCTGGACTCGTCATGCGGGACGCTCCGGTTGATGGATCGCCGTCCCGCCCGCCGATCCGCCCAGGCGCCCGGCGACCTCTCCGCCCGGGGCGAAAGTCCCCGCTGCCTTCGAGCGGCGATGCATTCCGCCTGACGGCGTTGTCCGTCGGTTGCCTCTCAGATCTCCTCCTGTCGGCGAACCGGCCCGATCGGGCGCCTCACAGGTCCGACAGCGTGTCAATCGGCAGCCTCCTGGTGCTGTCGCCCAGCCGGTCGAGGGGCATGTCGAGCTTGTCCATCAGGGTCATCAGGAGGTCGGCGTTCGACGTGTCCGGCGAGTAGCGCAGGTGGCGGCCGCCCTTGAGCTTGCCGGCGCCGCCGCCGACGAGGAGCAGCGGCAGGTCGACGCCGAGGTGCCGGGTGCTGTTCGAGATGCCCGCGCCGTAGAGGATGGTCATGTTGTCGAGGAGCGAGCCGTCGGCGTCCTCGGCCGCGCGGAGGCGGGCCAGGTAGCCGGCCGTCAGCTTCGTGTGGTACGCGTTGATCTTCGACATCACCGCGATCCGCTCGGGGTCGTCCTCGTGGTGCGACAGCGGGTGGTGCGCGTCGGGCACCCCGATCTGCGGATACGCGCGGGTGCTCTGCTCGCGCCCCATCATGAACGTGACGACGCGGGTCAGATCGGCCTGGAGGGCCAGGAACTGCAGGTCGAACATCAGCCCGAGATGGTCCTCGAAGACCCGCGGGGGGACCGACGGCTGCTCGGTGAACGACGGCTCGACGTCGCGCTGCCGCTCGGCGATCTCGATGCGGCGCTCGACGTCCCGGACCGCCTCGGTGTACTCGTCCAGCTTGCCCCGGTCGCGCGGCCCCACCTCGACCTTCAGGGCGGCGAGCTTGCCGGTGACCGAGTCGAGGATGCTCCGCTTCTGCCGCCGGCGCGCCCGCCGCACCGCGGGGTCGGCCGAGCCGCTGTCGCCGAACAGCCGCTCGAACACCGCGCGGGGGTTGTTCTCCATCGGCAGGGGCATCGTCGGCGTGCGCCACGAGATGGTCTGCGTATAGGCGCAGCTCAGGCCCGCGGTGCACTGGCCGGCGTTGGCGAACTTGTCCATCGACACCTCGAGCGAGCCGAGCTGCGTCGTCTTGCCGAGTTCGCGCGCGAGGATCTGGTCCATCGAGGTGCTGGCGAGCACGTCGGTCTCGTTCTGCCCGCCGCGCGGGGTCCCGGTCAGGAACGACGCCGACGCGCCGGCGTGCACGTAGGCCCACGACGCGCGGAGCCCCGAGACGACCAGCAACTGGTCGCGGAACGGCGCCAGCGGCTCGAGAATCGGCGTCAGCTCGAAGCCCCGGCCTTCGCTCTCGGGCGTCCAGTACTGCATCGCCATGCCGTTCGGCACGTAGATCGCCTGGAACCGGTGGACCGGTTTCGCCGTCGTCTGCGCCAGCGCGGTGAGCGCGGGAGACATCGCATCGAGGAACGGCAGCCCCAACGTCACGCCGAGGCCCCGCAGCACCGTCCGGCGCGGCAACGATTTCCTGCTGATGGTCATGATGTCGTGCTCCTCAACCTGCGGACCGAGCGCCGATCGATCCGGCGCCGCCGATTCGCGTCACGGGGTCTCCGTCCATCTCAATCCGCCGCCGCGTTCCGCATCAGGAACGCGGGACTCTTCGCGATGCCCGCGACGAGCGCCGACCAGCGGTAGTCGTCGGCCGCGGCCTCCCGCACCACGGCGCGCACCGTGGGCTTGTCGGCGTGCTCCAGGCCCCGCCCGAGGGCATAGGACAGGAGCTTCTCGGTCACCGTGCCCGCGAACTGCCCGGGCCGATCGAGCAGCCACGCCCGCAGGCCGGCCATGCCTTCCACCCGCCGCCCGCTCGGCAGGGTCGCGGCGGCGTCGATGAGGTTGCCGTACTCGTCCGCCGTCCGCCACCCGCCGAGGCCGTCGTACTGCTCGAGCGCGAAGCCGGGGGGGTCGATGGAGGCGTGGCAGGTGGCGCAGGCGGGGGCCTGCCGGTGGCGCTCGAGCCGCTCGCGGACCGACGTCGCGCGCCCGCCGCCCCCCTCGGGCAGCGCCGGCACGTCCGCCGGCGGCGACGGCGGGGGAGCGCCGAGAATCGTGTCGAGCAGCCACTTGCCGCGCAGCACCGGCGACGTGCGGGTCGGATACGACGTCAGGGCCAGCAGCCCGCCGTGCCCGAGGAGGCCGCCGCGCTGCGTCAGGTCGGGCAGGGCCACGCGCCGGAACCGGCTGCCGTAGACGCCGGGGATGCCGTAGTGCCGGGCCAGCCGCTCGTTGACGAACGTGTAGTCGGCATCGAGCAGATCGAGCACGCTGCGGTCCTCGCGCAACGTGCTGCCGAGGAACAGGGTCGTCTCCTGCCGGAACGCCTCGACGAGGTTGTCGTCGAAGTCGGGGAACGGCACCGGATCGCCCTTGACGTCCTCCAGGTTGCGCAGGTGCAGCCACTGCATGGCGAAGTCGTCGACGAGGGACCGGGCGCGCGGATCGGCCAGCATGCGCCGGACCTGCGCCTCGAGGACCGCCGGCTCGGTCAGGCGGCCCTCTTCCGCCGCGTCGAGCAGGGCCGCGTCGGGAATGCTGCCCCACAGGAAGAACGAGAGCCGGGAGGCCACCTCGACGTCGCTGAGCCGGTAGGGCGCGCCGGGGGCGGCCCCCGCCGGATCGCGCTCGATGCGGAGCAGGAAGTCGGGGTCGACGAGCATCCGCTCGAGCGCGAGCTGGATGCCCGCGTCGAAGCCGCCGCCGCTCCCGCGGCCGCTCTCGAAGAAGCCGAGGAGGGTGTCGACGTCCGCCGCCGTCACCGGCCGGCGGTAGGCGCGCCGGGCCAGCCTCGACATGATCTCGGCCGCGCACGCCCGCTCGTCCGCAGCCGCCGCGGCGTCCGGACGGCAGGTGAAGATGGCGCGCCGGCTCGGCGTGTCCCCGGGGCCGGTCACCGAGTACGGCCCGCCGATGGCCACCGAAGCGACCGCGGCGTTGCCGTGGTACGCCTCGTCGTTCGAGAGCACCTCGCCCGCCTGCCGCGGCAGCAGGATGCCCTCCGGCTCCCAGACGTTGCGGACGAACGACACGCCGACGGTGCGCGGCCCCGCCGCGACCGGCGCACGGACTTCGAGACGGTCGTCCGCCGTCTGCAGGTACGCCTCCCACGCCGGATCGCCCCGCTCCGCGATGGTGAACGTCACCGGCGCGGGCCGGCCGCGATCCTCGCCGCCGACCGTGAACCGCTTCACCAGCCCGCCGTCGATGCGGACGTCGAGCTGGTGCGCCGTCCCCATGCCGAGGATGTAGTCCTGCCAGTTGGAGCGCAACTCGATCTTGACGAGGTACTCGCCGTCGACCGGGAAGTGGTAGGGGACCGCCACGCCCCCCCGCGAGCCGAGCGGCAGGTCCTCGCTCTGGCGGTCGTCCTGCAGCAGGAGCAGCGGCACGTCGAACGTCTCGAACCCGGGTCCGGGGGGCGGCAGGCCCACGGCAAGGCGGGTGATGGTGCGCGCCGCCGACAGGTAGCGTTCGAGCTGCGCGGTCGAGATGGACAGCACGTCGGCGTTGTTGTCGAAGCCGGTGTCCGACGTCTCGTCCCCCGGCAGGAGCGGAGCCACGTCCAGATCGAGGGCGAGGAGGTCGCGAACCGCGTTGCGGTACTCGGTGCGGTTCAGCCGGTGGACGGCGCTGGTCCGGCCCGGATCGGGGTTCGCCGCCGCCGCGCGGTCGATGTCCGCCTCGAGCCGGGACGCCACCGCGCCGTAGGTCGCGGCGTCGGGACGCGGGCGCCCCGGCGGCGGCATCGCGCCGGTCCGCAGCTTCGCGATCACCCGTTCCCAGACGTCCGCGTCGCGGCTCGGGTCGGCGGCGTCGACACGGGCCGCGTCGAGGCTGAGCCCGCCCGTCAGCAGCCGGTCGTTGTGACAAGTGACGCAGTACCGATCGAGGACCGTGCGCGGCGACCCGACCGTTTCCTCCTGCGCCGCAACCGGCGCCGCCGGCGCCAGCCCCCAGGCCGCGGCGGCCAGCGCCGGCGCCAGGAGCGTTCTCGCGAGCCGCATCATCATCTCCTTCACGGAAGCGCCGCCCGTGGCGCAGTTCCGCAGGGTTGCGATCCTACCGCCGGCCGGGTCCCGGCGCAATGGCCGCAGGGCGTCTGCCACAACCATCCCACGCTCCGCCACCGCCGTGCGCAGGCGGAATCGTGGCGGGTCCTGGGGCTCCGGACGGGCGGAATCGTAGGTTCCCGCGGCGCCGGCCGGTCGGCAAGACGGTGGCGACCCCTCGAATCGGGGCGCGCCGCCAGCGTGGGGTGCCCCTGGGCCGCAGGGCGTCTGCCAGGGCACGGCAGAACACGGCACCCTGACTCGTCATTGTGGCATGATGGGCATGATGGCGAATCAACCTTGTCAATAATCAATAAACCGAATAAAAAACCATTGCAAAAAATCGCTTTGATCTGAATAATGTCAAGGCTGAAAGAGCATTGATCTACGGAGCGCCATGCAGGATTTTCTGGACCGCCATGAACTCGACCACCTGAGGCAGTGGGCTGCACAGCCGCGGCGCAAGCCGTTGGTGGTGCGGGGGGCCAGACAGGTCGGCAAATCCACTCTGGTGCGTGAATTCGCCCGCATGGCGCGGATGCCTTTGCTGGAGATCAACTTTGAACGCAACCCGGAACAGCGTGAGGCGTTTGCGGCGAAGGACCCGGCGCGGATTCTCGACACACTGGCCCTGCTCACCGGACGAGCCCTTGCCGCCGGGACGGACTTGCTGTTTCTGGACGAGATCCAAGCCGCTCCGGAGGCCTTGACCGCGCTGCGCTATTTCCGCGAGGAAATGCCGGAACTGCATGTCGTGGCGGCCGGTTCCCTATTGGAGTTCGCCCTCGGCGACAAGCGGCTTCCCATGCCCGTGGGCCGCATCGAGTACCTGCACCTTGGCCCGATGACGTTCGAGGATTTCCTGACTGCTTTGGGGCACGCGCAATTGGCCGCCGGCCTGCGCGGCTACAGGGTCGCGGAAGTGCGGCGGGACATTTTCCCAAAGATGGTGCATGACAAGTGCATGGAGTTGCTGCGGCTGTATATGGTGGTCGGCGGCCTGCCGGAGGCGGTTGCCGCTTACGCCCGGGACGGCAAGGCGGTTTATGGCTTCGAGCGCGTAACGAGGGTTCAGCAAAGCGTGGCGGCAACCTACCGGGACGACTTCAACAAATACAGCCACGGCCGGCTGAGGGACCGCATTCAGCTCGTGTTCGACCGCTTGCCGAACATGGTCGGGCGCAAGTTCAAGTACGTTCAGGTGAGCCGGGAGCATCGCGCCGCGGAGCTTGCCGATGCCTTGCAGCATCTCTGCATGGCGCGGGTCGCCTGCAAGGTGCATCGCACGGCGGCCAATGGTGTGCCTCCGGCGGCGGAGGCCAGCGAACGGCACTTCAAGTGCCTGTGCATGGATGTCGGCCTGATGTGCGCCGCCTTGCACCTCAATCTGCTGGACCTGGGCAGAGAGGACTTGACGTTGGTGAACAACGGTGCGGTCGCCGAGCAGTTTGTGGGCCAGCACCTGCTGCACAGCGGCCCCCCTTACGAAACGCCGGCCCTGCACTATTGGGCGCGGGAGGCCAGAAACTCCACCGCCGAAGTGGATTACGTGATCGCCGTGGGACGGCGCATCGTGCCCGTGGAAATCAAGGCCGGCACCACGGGTTCGCTCAAGTCCCTGCATCAGTTCCTGCGGGAGAAACGCAGCGACGTCGCCCTGAGATTGAACGCTGAACCACCCAGCCTTCTGCAGGACTCGAAAAAACTGCCGGACGGCGTGGCGACGTCCTACCGCCTTCTGTCACTGCCGCTGTATCTGGCCGGCCAAGCGCGACGGCTTGCCGGCGAACTGCTTGCCGCCTGACCGTCCCTGCTTGGGCGTACTTTCGAGGCTGGCCTTGCCCCTGCATGACCGGGATGGCGTTAATACGGACTATCGTCATCCCGCCGGCGCCGCACCCCGACTGACCCGAGCCCAGATCGAGCAATACCGTGAAGACGGATTCTGCTCTCCGGTGGACGTGTCTTCTTCTTCCACGCGCCGTAGTGCCCGTTGAAGAACGAGTACTGCTGCGCGCCGTGCGTCCGGTCGTCGGTCGGGTCCAGATCGATCGTGATGCGCCGCGCCCGCCCGTGCAGGCGGCGCCGATGCCGGTCGATGACGCCGGCCGCCAACTCCCGGCCCATCCGATTAGAGGGCGGTGCGGCTCACCCCGTTCTCGAACCGCGGGATCGTCGGTTGCGACGCCAAGCGCGCGCCCGTCACCGGGTCCCGCCCGAGCAGCAGCTTGTGGACGGGGTCGTCGGCGGGGTGGTCGGCATCGTTGCCGTCCGGGTGGCCGCACGCGATGCCGAAGATCCGCTGGCCGATCACGTCCGCGAGGGTGTGCCGAATCTTCTCCGGGTGGCGACGAGGGGCTTGTCGAAGAGATCCGGGAACAGGACAGTCTGTGATATGGTGTCAGGTGTTACGCAGGGGCCTCCGCTGTGGCTAAAGCGTTGTGTGCACTACGTTTATACCACACGGTGGCTCCTGCGTCTCCCCCCAAATCAACTCCTCGCGCATAATCCAGGCTAGACTTCGGCGCTCGCCATGTCTCCTCAAGCTACGCCGATTGATCGAGTCCGCTCGTGGGAGGCGCGCATTCGCGCGATGGAACGCGAGTGGAATGAGATCTCGGGGCGCCGCACAAGGGCGCTCCTGGCCGACTGGCGCGGGACCATGTCGGAGCTGCAACGCGGGTGGAACGAGATCTCGGGGCGCCGCACAAGGGCGCTCCTGGCCGACTGGCGCGGGACCATGTCGGAGCTGCGACGCCGGCACGACCGTCTCGTTGCCGATGGCCTGTGGGTAGGCGGGCCGTCGGACTTCCTTGACATCGTCGGTATGGCCCGCGACGAAAACACGCATTCCCGCATGCTCGCGTGGCTCTTGGACCCGACCCGCCGGCACGGGCTCGGTTGCGCGCTGGTCAGCCGCTTGGTGGAACACTGCACCGGGGAGCCGGCGCCCGCGTCCCTGGCAGTCAGGACGACGGTGACGTTCTCGGAGCGGCGGAACGGCAGAGAGGCCGACCTCGTCGTGCGGGGCGACGACTTCACGCTCATCATCGAGAACAAGGTCGACGCGCAGGAGCAGCCCCACCAGTGCGACGACTTGTACTCGAACTTCAAGAACGAGAGCACCCCGCTGTTCCTGTTCCTGACGCCGAACGGCCGCAAGCCCCGCACGGCGACCGCGCCGTCGGCACGACGCGCGTTCAGAACCCTCTCGTGGCCGGAGATCCGGGCGATGATTGAGACGGCAGTGGACGAATCGCGGCCAGCGCCCGGGGCTGCCGGCGCTGTCGACGTCGTGAGGAACTACCTGCGGACGCTCAAGGAGCAATTTGGATGAACCGGATCGAAGACGAACGGATCAAGTTCTATCTGGAGCACGAAGCTCTTATCAGGGAGTGGGCCAATCTGGGAGATGAAGTCAGCAAGATCGAAGACGAACGGGTCAAGTTCTACCTGGAGCACGAAGCTTTTATCAGGGAATGGGCCAGCCTGGGAGATGAAGTCAGCAAGTTGGCGAACCAGTTCTACCGCAGTCTCGAAAATGATCTCGACGCGGCTCTCGGGAGCGGAGAAATCGCCGGTGATGGGGTTGAGTCGTTCTTCGATGGAACCATGGCTTGGCGAGGATTGGGTCTCCGCCGACAAGATTGGCCCCAGGACAAGGATGATCCGGATGTGAGACTGGAGTGGAATTGCAACTCGGCGCATTTTTCGCCGGATGGGAACCTGATTATCGGAGTCAGAACGAATGTGAAGCGCTACAGGCACCCCTTTACCAAGGAGAGGTGTGCCAGTTATCCACGTCAGAGCGGCTGGTGGCCGGCCTTTGCGCGCGTAGAGCCCCCGGCTGGCAGGTTCTGGGAGGGTGACAACCTCAAGGAATACCGCGACCGCCTGGTGAAGACCATTCTCAAGGCATGGGAAGACTTGGCTCCGCTGGTGGACGAAGCGGTGGTCAAGGATCCCGGCCGTTGATGCGTGTCGACCAGACTGACGGACCGCGCGGCCCATCACAGCGGCACGTCGCCTGCCTGCCGAGCGCACAAGCCGGTCAGAATCAGCAGGTTATAATGATGCATGGCAGTCGAATCCGCATCTCTGGCCCCTGCATCCTCCCCGCTCTCCCGTGGCTGGTCCCGGTCTTGATTCCGGCGCTCCGGACTACTTCGAACCCGCGCCCTTCAATGACCCCGAGCTCGTGCATCCCGGCGCCCCCCGCGCCGGTATCGATCGACTCGGCGACCGCATCGCCGAACTTTCCGCCCGCATTCAGGCCGCCACCTACGAGCTGCTGGTCCTGATCCGGCAGTTCGACGAGGCCAACGGTTGGTCGGGTTGCGTCTCGTGCGCCCACTGGCTGAGCTGGCGCACCGGACTGGCGCCGGGTGCCGCCCGCGAGCACGTGCGGGATGCGCGGGCGCTGAGGAGTCTTCCGAAGCTGAGCGACGCGATGCGGCGCGGCGTGGTCTCCTACTCGAAGGTGCGCGCGGTGACGCGGGTGGCCACGCCGGAGACCGAGCAGGCGCTGCTCGACGTGGCGCTGTGCGGCACGGCCGCCCACGTGGAGCAGGTGGTTCGCGGCTGGCGGCGGGTGGACCGGGCGGCCGAGCAGGCGGAAGACCGGCGGCGGCACGCGGCGCGGTCACTGAGCACCTGGGTGGATGACGACGGGATGGTGGTGGTGCGCGGGAGACTGACGCCGGAGGTGGGGGCCGTGCTGCGGCGCGCGCTCGAGGCGGCCTGTGACCAGGCGCAGCAGGCGGACGCCGGCAGGGACGCGACCCGTGAAGTCGCGGGCGCGGTCGATACGGCGGCAGCCTACACGGCGGAGGCTGCGATTGAGCAGATCTCTGTTGTCGAGCGCCTGAAAGTGAGCATTTCTGCGCCGCCATCGACTTTGCTCACTGCTAACCGCCGTTGTCGGCTGCCCGTTTGCGGGACGGGCGTTTGCGGCTGCGCTGCTGCCGGGTGAGCTCGGCCTCGCGGCGGCGATAGCTCTGGCCCTCGATGACGAGGATCTCCGCGTGGTGGGTCAGGCGGTCGATCAGGGCGACGGCGCAGGAGGCATTGGGGAAGACGGTGTCCCAGTGCTTGAAGGGCAGGTTGGTGGTAATCAGCAGGGACCGGCGTTCGTAGCGGCGGCTGACGAGCTGGAAGATGAGGTCGGCGGCGCGTGCATCGTAGGCGAGGTAGCCGACCTCGTCGATCGCGAGCAGCGCGGGGCGGGTGTAGTGCTTGAGGCGGCGTTCGAGGGTGAGGGCGGTCTCCTGTCCGCTGAGGTCGAGGAGGAGATCGGCGGCGGTGGTGAAGAGGGCGGAATGGCCGGCGAGGATGGCTTGGTGGGCGATGTTCTTGGCGAGCATGGTCTTGCCGAGGCCCTGGGCGCCGACGAGGATGACGTTCTCGCCGCGGGAGAGGAAATCGAGGGAGAGGATGCGTTCGAGGGCGGGTCGGTTCATGCAACAATCGGGAGGACTCCGATTTGTTGATCTGCATGGAGTAGCCGAGATCATTTGCGGGTTTTACGATGAGGCTCAAAGCCGAGAACTGTGAGAAGTTTTTGCAACTCCTCGTCGTACCGCGCCGCTCGCCGCACATCGGACAAGGTGAAGCGCCGGCTCAACTGATCCGCCGTCGGTGGCTTGCGGTATTCGGGCCAGACCTTTCGAAGCTCCGCCATCGCGTCGCCTGCCATTATTCTCCGCTGCTCGTGTCCCGGACGCAGCCTGAACAGCAATCCTTCCAGGTTCGGGTCCTGAAAGAGCATCTTCAGGTTCCATCCGGACGCTGCGGCCTGGGCGTCGCGTCCGGCCTTCAGGTCCTGCTCGATCCGATCCCGATCGAGCAAGACCAGCTTGTCGCTGATGTCCCTCTTCGCGGAATGTCTCGCCAAGTGGCGACCGGCTTCTTCGACGACGGAGACCGAATCGCCGCCGCCCCCCGGCTTGACAGGCCGTGGCAGAAGTGGTGCTGCATCCGGCCGGGCCGTATCTCGGCCCAAGAACGTGTCGTGCAGCCGTCGAAATCGCCGAAATCTGGCCGATCCGAGCCGTTTCCGCGCCACCGCCGGCCGGTTTTGGCGCGCCGCGGAGTTTTGCCACGGGCTGTTGATGATCAGGTGCAGGTGCCGGCCTTCGCTGTCGCAACAGCGTTGCAGGAATTGTGCGAAGGCCCGCTCGCTCTCTCCCTCGACGCCGATGAAAATGACTCGCCTTGGTTCGACCGGTCGGCGGCGGCGCATCGCTTCTCAGCCGATCTTCGGGATACCGCCGAGCACCCCCGCCCGGTACTTGGGATAGAGGCGGGTGTCGCGGCGAAGGCCATGCACGTCCTGGGCGCCGTGCACCCGGGTCGCGCCGCCGTTGTCCTTTTCGACGATGAAGAGCTCCTCCTTCTCCAGATCGTCGAGGAGGCCGACGTTATGGGAGGAGACGAAGAGTTGCGCGTCACGGGGGTTGGTTTCCGGGGAACGAAACCAGCCAAGCACTTCACAGGCGATGTCCACGTGCAGATCGCCTTCGACCTCGTCGAGAGCAACGGGAACGCCGCGGGCGAGTGCGATCCTGATCTGGGGCAGCAAATGGAACAGGCGCTTCGTCCCGCTGGATTCGGCATACAGACCGACCGGCGCGTCGAGTCCACGATGGTTGAAGAACACCGAGTCCTCTCCGCTGTCGCCAAGCATGCTCATGTCCTGAATCCCGAGGTCGCCGGACTGGATGTACTGCACGGTCCAATCTTTCAGTTTAGGATTTTTCTTGAACATCTCGATCACTGCCTTGGTTGGAAGCTCCCATTTCTCGTGATACAGGACGTTGCTGGCAACCCAGGTACGCCGCATCGATTCCGCGATGCGCATGGCCAAGGGCACGTTGAGCAGGGCGAGCGTGGCTATCACCGAGGCGTCCGCCCGAACCGCCTTGAGGCGCTCATCCCCGGGTTTGAGCCCGAGTTCGCGGGAGACGTATATGGGTTTCCCCGGACCGGCGCGCTCGAAAAGACGGCGGGGACGGCCCTTCGGGAAACAGGACAGCGCTTCGTAACAGAGGACATGGTTCTTGAAACCGGTATCGTCGCGTCCCACGACCACCTTGTAGCGGAATAGTTGCCGGGGCTCGCCCGGCGCCAGCCAATCCGCCTCGACCTCCAACAGGAACCGTGTCGGTTCTCCCCTGGTCTGGGTCGAAGCGAAGGGGAGGAACGCCTCGATCGGGTTGTTCTTCTCTGCGGGCGACGCGGAAGAGGCGATCTGGGCGATTTCGAGCAGTGCCCTGAGCAGGGTCGACTTGCCCGACCCGTTGGGTCCCATGAGCACCACCACGGAAGGGAGCCGGACATCCGGCCTGGCCGCGCTTGGCCGGAAGCGTGGCAGGTCGGGGGCGGTTCCCGGAATGCGCAGGTCGAGAACCACCTCTTCGCGGATCGACTGGTAGTTGGAAACGGAGAATGCATGGATCATCTCTCAACATTAACGATTTTTCGTCGAGATCGCAATATGGCTTCAATCAGGCAGGTAATGGGACAGCGCCTGAACAGCTATCGCGAACGCCAGTACCGGCAAGCCCTCCGCCGGCGGACGTTCCCGGCCTTCGATGCCCGGCATCGGTGATGCCCTTCAACCAGTGGCCGGGCCACGTCCTGGGACTCGACCGTCCGGCGGTGAAGGTGCTGCTCGACGCCGCCGGCATCGGGCGCAAGTACGCGGAAGCCTTGCCTCCCTCGCTTGAGCGAGGTCTCCAGCGCATGGAGCAGCACCGCCAGGGGCGATGGGCAGCTTGCGATCGGGAAGAACAGGGCATCGAGTCACTGCTATGCTGTACGGCCTTCCGGCAGCGCCGCTGCCGCCGGGCAGGCGCCGAGGTCTCCGGAAGCTGCCGACTTCACCACCTTCATGGAAGCGGAGTTCAGAAAATGACCGCCCCCTGGCCGCGCATCCCCTTCAACCCCGGCGCGAAGTGGTTGGCTTGGCGACCAAGCATTGGCTGCCGCGCGAGGATCTCGAAGCGTTCATGCAGGCGGTTCAAGTAGTTCCGGGCCTGTACCGTTCCGAAATCACGACCGAGTATTCATGAATGCCATCGAGATCGGCTGCTGCTTTCTTCGACAGCCTATAGGCGGCCATCGTCTCGAAGCCGAGCTTCGACTTCCTCCATGATCACCGGTATGGTCTTGTCGCTCACCCCGCTGTCCAGACCCTCCTGAATCGCGGCTTTGAGGGCTTGGAATTTGGTGTACTGCTCCTGATCGCAACGGATCAGTTCACGGATGTACTCGCTGTCGTCATCGAAGTTGCCAGCAACGTCTTCCCCGCAACCAAGCCCGCCCCCGCCAACTGCTCCAGCACCCAAGTGAACACCGCCTGATGGGTCTCCACCGGGAACAGCCGACGCGTCCGCGAGATCGTCGAATGGTCAAGCGACGCCGCCGGCACCGCCAAACGCAGAAACGCCCGCATGCTCAGCGAATCCTCCGCGCGCCACGCGATGCCCCGCTCCGAGTCCAGCCCTTCGAAGTACCCGATGAGCAGCAATCGGAAGTAGCGTCCCGGAGCCGGACCGGCCGGCCCATCATCGCGTAGAACGGCGCGCACAGGCCTTCGACGAACGCGTCGAACCCTGCTGCCCTGCTGCCTCCAGAATCCGGTTCAGCCGCTCGTAGAACGGATGCCCCCGCGCTCTGCGGCAGATCCGCCGTCGCGACCCACATCGATTGCTGCGCAGATCGAGAACCGGACGTCAGCGCGGCGGGCGGCCCGGGCGGGCGCCGCGGGGCCCCCGCCCGCCGTCCCGCCCGCCGGGGCCGAACCGGTCACGCCGGTCACGGCGCATCCTGACGATCCGGCTCTCGAAGACCTCCATCTGCCCGGCGGTCAGGATGGTGGCGATCTCGGCGTTCATCTGCGCCTGCTCGGCTTCGAACTGCTCGCGGATTCCCGCGGTGATCTCGCGAAACCGGAGCCGGCGAGCCTCGAAGACCTCGCTCAGCCGCTCCCGCTGATCGTCGGACAGGGCGTTGTCCGCGTCCAGACGGCCGTCCAGACGGTCGAGCAACCTCTCGGTCATCCGCACCGACGGAGGCGACGCGCCGCCCCGGCCCCGGAACCCCCGGGGCGGATCGGAATCGAACCACGGCCGCACCGCGAACCCCGCGGCCAGCCCCCCACTGAACACGACGAGAACGAAGAAACCGGCCCACAGGCGCATGCTGGTGCGGTTCATCGCGTCATCCTTGCCCGGCCCGGAGATGGTCGCCTTGCGGCTCGGCCCGCCGCCCGCTCAGAAAGGCTCGCCGGGACTCGCCGTCAACACCGCCTCGAACAGGGTGTCGTCGGTCACCTCGTCCTGCCACAGCAGGCTGAACGCGGGAAGCGCCGCCGCGTCGTCCGCCCCGACCCAGTCGGTCACGAGGTCGGAGAACTCGATCGGCTCGACGGCTTCGGCCGGCCCGAGCCCCACCGCCGCCACCACCAGCAGGGCGGCCGCCACCGGCGCCAGCCGCACCGTCCACCGGCGCCAGTTGATGACGTCGAGCCAAGTCGGCGGATCGTCGAGGTGCGCCATGACCCGGGTCACCAACGCGGGCGGCGGCGCCGCATCGGGCCGCGCCGACAGGACGGCGGCCACGTCAACCTGTCCGGAGGCCGCCCCGCGGCAGGCCGGGCAACCGTCGAGATGCGCCTCCAGGCGCTCGACGCCGGCCGGGTCCAGCCGTCCCGCCGCGCGCTCGATGACGGCGCGTTCCACATCGTCACAGCTCATGACGATCTCCCCATCAGCGGCCGCAACAGCGGCCGAAGCCGGCGGCGCGCGCGGAAGATGCGGGACTCGACGGTCCCGATCGGCGCCCCCGTCGCAGCGGCGATCTCCTTGTAGTCGAGCCCCTCGACATCGCGCAGGACCACCGCGACACGCAGGTCCGGCGGCAGGGCGGCGAGGGCGCGGTCGATCGACTCGCGCCGCACCAGCGTCGTCTCGGCGTCGGCGCCGCCGGCCGGAACATCACCGGCCGCGAGCGGCGCGGACTCGGCGTCCAAGCTCTCGTCCTCCAGCCGGCTCCGCCGCCCCCGGCGCTCGAGACCGGTGCGGGCGGCGTTGGTGGCGATGGTGTAGAGCCACGTCTTGAACGAGCTGTCCCCGCGAAAGCGGGTCAGCGACCGGTAGGCGCGGATGAACGTCTCCTGCGCGGCATCCTCGGCGTCCGCGGGATTCTTCACGATCGCCATCGCGTAGTTGACGATGCGGGTCTGGTGCCGCAGCACCAGCGCCTCGAACGCGCCGCGGTCGCCGGCGGCGGCGGCGGCGACCAAGGCCCGGTCCGGGTCCTCGACCCGAGTGCCACCGGTCAGGGCATCCCGCCGCGCCACCACGTCCGCACCGTCCTCGGCGGCGCCGCCGACCCCGACGCCGGTCTCTGCGGCCAAGCTCCCGGCGGCGCCGTTCGCAGCCGGAGGAAGGACCGACCCTGCGCCGGCCGGCGGCCACGTCACGCCCTCCATCGGCTGCCATCGGGGCAGCACCGCGGTCGACGCCTGGTGGATGGCGGGTCTCATCGGACGAACCTTCAGTGCCGTGGACCGCCCCGCCCCCGCGTTTATTCCGTCCGCCGCGGCGGAAAATCAACGCCGTCCGGTTCGCCGACGGTCCGCCGACCGTCACGCGACGGCGCCGCCGCCCCAACCGATCCCCGCCGGGAGTCCGCGCCGCCTGCGGAGGCGGCGCCGCTTCCACGGCGCGGCGCCCGGCCCGGAGATCGCCGCCGGCGGCGCGGCTTGCCGCTACTCGGACACGGTGACCTGCACGACGGCCGAGGTCCGGCAGCACTGGAACCCGCTGCCGCCCACCCCGGAGATCGCCGCCGGCGGGCTCGGCCTGCCGCTACTCGGACACGGTGACCTGCACGACGGCCGAGGTCCAGCAGCACTGGAACCCGCTGCCGCCCACCCCGGTCGCGTCGAGCGCTTCGGCCCGCAGCCAGTACTCGCCGGCGGCGCTGAAGCTTGCGGTCGTCTGCGGGTTCTGCTCCGACGTCTCGTCGTACTCGAACTGCGACCGGGCGAACGCGACCTCGCCCGGCCCCCGGAGCTTGTGCCAGCGCAGGGTCATCGGCGGGCTGCGCCGGAACGGGTTCTCCGGCTCCGGCCGGTCGGGCGTCACGTCGGACAGCCGGACGCTCAGCTCGACGGGGCTCCCGACCGTGCCGGCCAGGCGCTCGGCGATGCCGATCGGGGGTCCCGCGAGCGGCGCGCCGTCCTCGCCGAAGCGGATCGTCGGCGGCTCGTTGCCGTTGGAGGCATCCTTGAACGGCTCGACGAAGTACGACGGCCGAATATGAAACGGAATCGTGACCGGCTCGTCGTTGGCGACGAGGGTCCAGCTCAGGTCGCCGTCGAAGTCGCCGGGCACCTGCACGGTGAACACGCCCCAGGCCCGGCCCGGGGGAAAGTGGGTCGGCTGTCCCCGATCCCGCGGCCCCGGAGAGAAGTGGTTCAGCTCGCCGACCGGCAGGTCCACCGTCTGCTCGGTGTTGGCGTTGAAGAAGCCGATGAGAAGGGTGGCGGTGCCATCGCCATTCTGATACCAGCCTTCGAAGGCGGGGTACACCGGCACCCCGAAACCCCGGAGCGTCGTGGGGATCTGCGCGGACGCCCCCGCCGCCCCGAAGGTGGCCCCGAGCAGCGTGACCACGGCCGCAACCGCCGCCGAACGATACGTCCGCATGACGAAAACCTCCTCGTACGTAACGGAAGCCGCCCCGATGGTGATGGGGCGGCTCCCTGGATCCCGATGTCGTCGACCGGCTACTCGCCGCCGTCGGCCACTTCCAGGAGCGCCTCGCGCTCGGCGACGGCCGCCGCGAAGTCCTCGTCATCCATGTAGGTGACGTTGACCCAAGCATGCCCCATCTCGTCCACGGTGCGGTCGCCGTAGCCGACCCACTGGTTCGGATCGGGGTTGGCGCGGTTGGCCGAGGTGTTGTCGTACCACGACTTCACCGCGATCACGGTGCCCTTCGGCAGCAGCGGCGCCGCGTGGTCGGCATAGACGTAATTGTTGTGCCAGTTGAAGTTGAAGTCGCTGACGCGGCTCAGGACGCGCTGCGACCCGTCGGGCAGGACCGCGGTCATCTGCATGCCCTTGCCCCGCAGATGCATGTGCGGCTGGTAGTTCTCGATCCGGCCGTTCTGCTTCAGCACGTGGTAGTTTTCGGTCGCGGTGACGGCGTTGGGCGGAATCGAGAGGTGGTCGCTGCCGCCCTCGATGGTCGACCAGGCCGACAGCACCTGCCGGTGCTTCGGCTCCTGCCCCTGGGGATAGAAATACAGCCCGAGCTCGGCGGTGTCGGTAACCTCCTCGCCGGCCGACGAGTAGTGGATGTCCCACACGATGCTCGAATCGGCCTTGATGAGCTTGCCGCTGCCCTCGCGCATGATCTCGCCCTGCTTGCCGACCGCCCACTCCATCAGGATGCCGGGGCCGACTTCCGAGGCGGCGCCGAGATCCTCGGGGTCCTCTTCCTGCTGCAGCCGCGCCAGGGCGTGGTGGGTGATGCGGCGGCCGGCCACCGTCGACGGCCGGATCTCGATGGCGCGAATCCACCGGTCCTCGGTCAATCCGGTCGGCACCTCCGGCTTCCACCAAGCGTCCTGCGCCAGGGCCGGCATGGTGTACGGCGTCGAGTGGAGGACCAGATCCGGCGGCCCGTCGAAGCGCTCCGCGAAGTTCCACACGTCGTCGTCGGCGAACACCGCGGGCGGCGGCAGGTCGGCGGGATTGCCCCGCGGCGCGCCGGCGTCGACCCAGCGCACGATGGTGTCGATCTCGGTGTTCGTCAGCGACCGGTCGTTCTGGAACGCCTGGATGCCGACCGACTTGTCGATGTGCCAGGGGGGCATCTGCCGGGTCTCGACGCGGTTCTTGATGGAGCGCGCCCACGGCCGCGACTCGGCGTAGCTCTGCAGCGACATCGGCGCGATGTAGCCCGGCCGGTGGCAGTTCTCGCACTTGGCCCGGAAGATCGGGGCCACGTCCTTGGCGTAGGTGGGGGTGGCCTCGTCCTGCGCGGCCGCCATGCCCGGAACCAGCATCATGCCGCCGAGCGCGAGCGCACCCGCAACCAGGACGCCTCGAATCGTGCGTGTTCTACTCATCACTCCTGCTCCTTGCGGCTGCCTCGCCGCACCGAAGTTCCCCGCGGTTTCGCCGCCGCGCGCGCGGCGGCGGTTTTGGAACGGTGGAAAGCACTGCCGACGCGAGCCCCGTCTCGGGGCGAAGGCTCCCGCCATTATAGCCTGACGGATCGAGGTCAAGCGGGCCGAGCCGGACCGAGCCGGCCGAGACCCTCAGTCGTCCAGAGGACCACGCCGAGCGGTGGGCGCGCCTACGCGCTCTCGGGGTCCGATCGCCGTCAAGAGCCGCGCCCGTCCGTCATGCGGCCGGCGCCCGGGCCGGACCCCACCCGACGGCGCCGCGGCAACCGCCGGCGTCGACCGCGGACCCTTGCCGAATCCTTCCCCGTGTCATTGACAATGCGGCAAGCTCGGCATTACCTATTCCGCGGCAGGGGCATCCCACGCTGACTGCGTGTGACGGCCCGCCACCGATTCGCGGGGCGCCACCGTCTTGACGACCGCCCTGTGCCGCGTGAGACCCACGATTCCGCACGTCCGGAGCCCCGGGACCCGCCACGATTCCGCCTGCGAACGGCGGTGGCGGAGCGTGGGATGGTCCTGATATTCCGCCGCGTGCCATTGCCAAAACGGATCTTGTCATTTACAATGCGGTCTTCGAAGGTTCGCCATGGGAACAGTCCGTGCCAGGGGCGAAGAAATCCGTCGCTACATTCTGCGCAACGCACAGGCCAACCCCCGTAATATCAGCAAGTTGGCGGCAAGCAAGTTCGGGGTCAGCCGACAGGCCATCAACGCGCATCTGCGACGATTGGTCAATGAGGGCGCTCTACGTCAAGGTGGAAGGACCAGGAATCGCGCGTACGAGCTTGCGCCGGTCCTCGAGTGGAACCGTCTCTACCGGATCGCGGAACAGCCCGCCGAGGATGTGGTGTGGCGCAACGACGTTGCGGAGATGCTCCGATTGCTCCCCGGCAACGTGCGGGACATCTGGAACTACGGGTTCACCGAGATATTCAACAATGCCCTCGACCACTCTCAAGGGAAGACGATCTACACTGCCATCATCAGGACCGCGGTCTCGGCCGAAATGCTGGTCAGGGACGACGGCGTCGGCATCTTCCGCAAGCTCAAGAACGAATTGGGATTGCTGGATGAACGGCACGCCATCTTCGAACTGGCGAAGGGCAAGCTGACGACCGACCCGAGCCGGCACACCGGGGAGGGCCTCTTCTTCGCATCGCGGATGTTCGATGCTTTCGACATCCTGTCCGGCGGAGTCTTCTTTTCCCATGAATTCGAAAAGGAAGAAGACTGGTTGCTGGAACGGCCCGCAAGCCACCAGGGCACGGCAGTGTTCATGAGGCTCGACAACCATACGTCGCGGACCACGCGGAGGGTCTTCGATCGGTTCACCAGCGGCGATGAGCCGACTTTCAGCAAAACCGTGGTGCCCGTCCAGTTGGCCCAATACGGCAACGACAAGCTGATCTCCCGCTCCCAGGCGAAGCGCGTCCTGGCTCGAGTGGAGGCCTTCACCGACGTGGTCCTCGACTTCAGGAACGTGCCGACCATCGGCCAGGCATTCGCGGATGAGGCGTTCCGCGTCTTTGCGCGTGAGCACCCGGAGGTGACCGTGACACCGATTAGAGCGAACTCGGAAGTTCGGCGCATGATCTCGCGGGCCAAGGCTCCGCGCGCCGCGGACGTGCGCTCTCCCGATCGCTTCGGCGACATGGCGGCCGCCGAGGAATAGCTTGCGTGACGCGCATCCTCGTTGCATGCTCGTCCGCCGATGAGCCCTCGTCTCGAAGACGAGCTTGGAGAACGGCGCGTGTGAAGGAGGTCTTGGCGGTTCTTGGCCCCATCCGGCGGGGCTGCCGCCGGGGTCCGAACCGACCCAGTACCCGAACCAGGAGATCGACATGACGAAGAACCACGAGCCGACTCGCCGGCGGTTCCTGCAGAACGCCGGGCTCGCCGGCGGCGGGGTGGTGGGCCACGCTTTCGCGGCCGGACCCGCGGGGTTGGCGGGCGGTCTCACGGGGGCGGCGGCCCAGACGCCGGCCGGCGCGGGCCCCGGCGCCCGGTTCCGCGCGCTTCTCGAGCGCCCCGAGCCCAGCCGCTGCATCAACTGCGGCGACGTGGCCACGGCCCGGCTGGCCGAGATGCACGGCTTCGAGGTGGTGATGACGGGGGGCAGCGCACTGTCCCTGAGCAAGTACGGCACCGGCGACTTCGGCGTGATCACCATGGACGACCTGGTGGAGTTCTGCAACCGGACCGCCGACACCGTCGACGTGCCGATCATCGCCGACGCGGACGACGGCGGCGGCAACCCCCTCAACGTCTACCGCACCGTGCAGCGCCTGGAGAAGGCGGGCGCCGCCTGCATCATGATCGAGGACCTGTACGGTGCGAAGCATCTCGCCGGCTATGATGAGGGCAAGATCATCGGCCGCGAGGCCATGGTCGACAAGGTGCGCGCGGCGGCCGACGCGAAGCGCGACGCCGGCACCGCGCTGCTCGTCCGCAGCGATGTGGTGGCCGACGGCGGCCCCCTCGACGAGGCGATCGAGCGGGTCGCGCTCTACGCGCAGGAAGGCGGTGACGTCATCTTCATCCCCGGCATCCCCCTGGACCAGTGCCGGCGGGCGGTCGAACGGGCCGGGCGGCCCATTCTGACCGGCGCCCCTTCGCTCGACGCGGCGCGCGAGAACGGGGTCGGCATTCTGTTCGTCGGCGCGATGGGGGCGATCGCCCTCGGCGCCGTCGACGACGCGATGGCCGCCCTCGCCCGCGACGGGCGCATCGGCGACGCCGCCGCGGGCAGCCTCGCGGGCCCGCGGCGCCTGGAGCTCATCGGCAACGAGGCCGCCGTCGAGCGCGCGCGGCGGTTCAACGCCCTCCGCGAGGACGGCCAGTAGACCCGCGGCCCGGCGGGCGCAAGGGTCGGCGCCGTGGAACGGTGCAGACCCCCGGCAGGGTTGGTCGGGCGGTAATCGGAGCCGCAGGCGACCGGCCAGGACCAAGGCATGATCGTCAAGCCCAGGATTCGCGGGTTCATCTGCACGACGGCGCATCCGGAAGGGTGCGCCGCCAGCGTGCGCGAGCAGATCGCACGGGTGACGCCGTTCCCGAACGGTCCCCGGCGGGCCGTCGTCGTCGGCGGCTCCGGCGGCTATGGGCTGGCGTCGCGCATCGTGGCGGCGTTCGGCGCGGGGGCGGGCACCCTCGGGGTGTCGTTCGAGAAGGCGCCCCGCCGCAACAAAACGGCCTCCGCGGGGTGGTACAACAACGCCGCCTTCGAGGACGCGGCGGCGGCCCGCGGGCTCTACGCGCGCACGCTGGACGGCGATGGGTTCTCGGACGAGATGAAGTCCCGGGCCATCGACGAGATCCGGGCGTCGCTGGGCCAGATCGACCTGTTCGTCTACAGCCTCGCGGCGCCGGTGCGCCGGCATCCCCGCACCGGCGTCCTGCACCGCTCGTCCATCAAGCCGCTCGGCGAGACGTTCCGCATCAAGTCGCTCAACCAGGACACCGGAAGGGTGGAGCAGGTCAGCCTGGAACCGGCCTCGGAGGCGGAGACGGCGGGGACGGTGGCGGTGATGGGCGGCGAGGACTGGGAGTTCTGGATGGACGCGCTCGAGGACGCCGGCGTCCTCGCCCCCGGCTTCAGGACCGTGGCCTTCACCTACATCGGCAGCGAGCTGACCTGGCCCATCTACTGGCAGGCCACCCTCGGGAAGGCCAAGGAGGACCTGGACCGCGCCGCCGGGGCGATCCGCAGGCGGCTGTCGGGGCTGGGGGGCGACGCCCGGGTGGCGGTGCTCAAGGCGGTGGTGACCCAGGCCAGCTCGGCGATTCCGGTGGTGCCGCTGTACCTGGCCCTGCTGTTCCGGGTCATGAAGAGCGCCGGCAACCACGAGGACTGCCTGGCGCACATCGAGCGGCTGTTCCGCACCGCCCTCTACGTTGACGACCCGCCGCGGTTCGACGACGCCGGCCGCATCCGGATGGACGATTGGGAGCTGTCCGAGCCCGTCCAGGCCGAGGTCAACCGCCGGTGGCCGATCGTCTCCACCGACAACGTCGCCGAGCTCGCGGACCTCGACGGCATCCGCGACGACTTCCTCCGGATCTTCGGGTTCGGGGTCGATGGCGTCGACTACGACGCCGACGCCGACCCCGCCGGCGGGCGCGGCCCGTCCGAGTGAAGCCGGTGCCCGCGCCCCACTCCCGGCCGGCCGGCGGTCCCGCCGCTCCGGCGACCCCGCCCATCGTGGTCCGCCGGAACGTCATCGTCTGCTCCCGGCCGGCCGGCGGTCCCGCCGCTCCGGCTGCCTGGTCCGGCCGAACTGCGGATTCCGTGCGAACCGTGCGCGCGATGGCCGAGCCGTCAGGCGAAGGCGGCAAGGCCCCGGCCTTCAGGTTGACCTGGGTGGCTCTGGTCGCCGCGGCCGCGTGCGCGGCCCCCCCCGCGCCCCGGGACACCGGAGCCGACCTGCGCAGCCTCGAGGGCCGGGCCGAACAGGGGGTCGCCGAGGCCCAGGCCGATCTCGGGGCGCGCTACCTGACCGGCGACGGCGTCCCCCGGGATGCCGAGGAGGCCCTGCGCTGGTACCGATCCGCCGCCCAACAGGGCTACGCGCCCGCCCAGGCCACCCTCGGCGACCTGTACCTCAACGGCGGGGCGATTCCCCAAGACGACGGCGAGGCGGCGCGCTGGTACCGCCTGGCGGCCGAGCAGGGACACGCCGGCGGACAGTACGGTCTGGGGTACCTGTACGGCGTCGGCCGGGGGGTCGACCGCGACGACGCCGAGGCGGCGCGGTTGATGCGCCTCGCGGCCGGGCAGGGGGAGGTCCGGGCGCAGTACGCGATGGCCCTGCTTTACGAGAACGGCCAGGACGTGCCGCAGGACCACGCGGAAGCGGCGCGCTGGTATCGCCGCGCGGCCGAGCAGGGGCATGCCCGCTCGCAGGCGGGGCTCGCGGCGCTGTATCTGGACGGCCGCGGCGTGGACCGGGACGCGGCCGAGGCCGCCCGTTGGCTGGGGGAGGCGGCCAGCCGGGGTTACGTCACGGCGCAGGTCGACCTGGCGTTCCTCTACGGCGTCGGCCAGGGCGTGCCGCAGGACGACGCCGAAGCCCTGCGCTGGCTGCGCCGGGCCTCGGACCCCGCCCACGCGCGGTCGGAGGCGAACATCGCCGCGATGGCGCGCGCCCAGTACCGACTCGCGCTCGTCTACGCGAACGGCCGGGGGGTCGCGGCCAGCGACGCGGAAGCGGTGCGGTGGCTGCACCTCGCGGCGGACCGGGGGCTCGCGGACGCGCAGGCCGACCTGGGCTTCATGTACTTGCAGGGCCGGGGCGTCCCCGCCGACGACGCCGCGGCGATCCGGTGGATTCGCCCCGCCGCCGCGCAGGGGCACGCCCCCGCCCAGCGCCACCTCGGCCTGATGCACCGCGACGGCCGCGGCGTCTCCCCGGACGCGGCGGAAGCGGCGCGGTGGCTGCGCCTCGCCGCCGACCAAGGCAACGCGCGGGCCCAGCTCGACCTCGGCGTCCTCCTCGCCGCGGGAACCGGTGTCCCCGCCGACGCCGTCACCGCGCACCAGTGGCTCGCTCTCGCCGCGCCGCGGCTGGCCGGCGACGACCATGACCGGGCGGTCGAGGCCCGCGACGCGGTCGCCGCCCGCCTGACGGCCGCGCAGCGGGCCGAGGCCGAGCGCCGCGCCCGCGATTGGAGGCCGGTGACCGAGCGGTAGCCCGGAGAGAGTCGACTTGCAGCTCCCTTGCCGCCCAACCCACCTCCCGCTGGACCTTGAGGGGACTACGCAGAAACAGCCAAGTTTCGGAAGCGCGCGGACCGAACACCTGCGGACAGCAGGAGAAACTGAGCCCGTGCACTCGGGAACGACGACTCGTGGTAGCAGCCGGTGCGCTCCGACGGCCGCCACCACTGAGCGAGAACAGACGGGTGTTGTACTTCTTCCGCTGCTCGCGGTCCTGAACAAGCCCCGCGAGTGCTTCCAGATGATCCGAGTTATGGTCCGGGTTGCCACTCGTTGACGTACGCGGCCAAGTCGCCGTCCTACGGAGCCGGCTCCTTTGATGCCAACATCGTCGCCCAACCCGCCGGCGGGCGCGACACCGACCCGCCAGGACTCCCAGCCCGTGCCGCCGCAGCCCCCTGTTCGTCAGCGCCCCAGCAGGTGCCGCAGGGCGGCCTCAAGCGTGGGATGGTCGAACTCGAACCCCGTCTCCATCAGCCGGGTCGGCTCGACGCGGGCGCCGCCGAGGAGCAAATGGTCCGCCATCTCGCCGAACGCCAGCCGGGCGCCGAAGGCGGGCATCGGCAGGATCGTCGGTCGCCCGAGCACCCGGCCCAGCGTCTTCGTGAATTCGGCGTTGGTGACCGGATGCGGCGCGACCGCGTTCACCGGCCCCTCCAGCCCGTCGGTGCGGGACGCGTGCAGCACGCTCGCCACCAGGTCGTCGAGGGCGATCCAGCTCATGAACTGGCGGCCCGACCCGATGACGCCGCCCGCCCCGAGCTTGAACGGCAGCAGCATCTGCCCGAGCGCGCCACCCGCCGGGGTGAGCACGATCCCGATCCGCAGATGGACCACGCGAATCCCCGCGGCGCGCGCGGGCGCCGCGGCCGCCTCCCACGCCTGGCACACATCGGCGAGGAACCCGCTCCCCGCCGGCGACGACTCGTCGAGCCGCTGTTCACCGCGGTCGCCGTAGAAGCCGACGGCGGACGCGCAGACGAGCGTCGCGGGGCGCGGATCGAGCGCGGCCAGCCCCCGGCACAGCGCGCCCGTGCCGTCGACCCGGCTGTCCCGGATACGCGCCTTGCGCGCCGCGTTCCAGCGCCCGCCCGCGATGTTCTCGCCGGCCAGATGGACCACCGCGTCGAGCGGCCCATCGCCGGCGGCCACGCGTCCCGTCGACGGATCCCAGCCCGGCGGCCCGGCGGCGTCGGCGCTTCCGCGCCGCAGGGCCACCGCCCCGTGCCCCGCCCCCGCCAAGACCGGAAGCAACGCCGATCCCACCAGTCCGGTCGCCCCGGTGACCCCAATCCGCATCTGCCGTTCCTCCCTAATCGTCTGCGCCGCCTCGCCCCAGGCGCCCTCGACACGGCGCGACGAGCCCGGACCGATCCGGGGAGCCCATAGCGACCGGCCCCGGTACATTCGACGGGCAAGGCGCAGGGCGGGGTTCCACGGCAGGCTCCTGGTACAATGGGCAGCTTGATGCCACGATATCAACTCTGTCGAGTCGCCGCGACCCTCCTCGTCCTCACGCTTGGCGTCGCCGGGTCGGCCGGGGCACAGACCGCCGGCGGATCAATCGAGGCACAGACCGGTGGGGAGGTCGGGACGCAGGCCCCCGGCGGGTCAGTCGAGGCACAGGCCGGCGGGGAGGTCGGGACGCAAGGCCCTGTCGGGTCGGCGGGAGCACAGGCCGCCGCCGAGCCGGGCTACCGCGCTCCCCGCACCCCCGACGGCCAGCCCGACATCTCCGGCATCTGGACCAACGACACCCTGACCCCGCTCGAACGACCGCGCGAGCTGGGCGACAAGGCGTTCTACACCGCTGAGGAGGCTGCGGCGGTCGAACGCCGCGGCACCGGCATGCGCGACCGCGACAACGCCCCCGGCCGGCGGCAGACGGCGGCGGGCGGTTCGCTCGACCGCGGCTACAACTTCTTCTGGTTCGACCCGCGCGACCACATCGTGCCCACGCGCCGCACGTCCATGGTGAGCGACCCGGCCGGCGGACGCGTGCCGACCCGCCCGGCGGCGGAGGAGCGCGCGGCGTGGCTCGTCGCGAACCGGAGCGCGTCGTACCTGAACATGAGCCCGTACAGCCGCTGCATCACACGCGGCGTGCCGGGGTCGATGCTCCCGAACTCGTACAACACCGGCAACCACATCTTCCAGGTTCCCGGCTACGTGATCATCGTATACGAGATGGTCCGAGAGCCGCGCATCATCCCCCTCGACGGCCGGCCGCACATCGATCCGCGGATCCGGCAGTGGATGGGCGACGCCCGCGGGCGCTGGGACGGCGAGACGCTCGTCGTCGAGACCACCCGCTTCACCGGGAAGGGCTGGATCACCCCCAACCAGAACGCCGGGCGCATGCACGGCGTCCCCGTCGGCTCCTCGCTGAAGCTGGTCGAACGCTTCACCCGCGTCGCCGAGGACGCGCTCGACTGGCAGGTCCGCGTCGAGGACCCCGAGGTCTACACCGAGCCGTGGACCCTGGAGCTGCCCCTCGAGCGGGACATGAGCTACACCCTCTACGAGTACGCCTGCCACGAGGGCAACCGGGCCGTGAGCAACATCCTGGGCAACGCGCGCGTCCTGGAACGGCGGCCGGAACGGTAGAAGGCGGGTTGGGTTGATCCAGCAGAGACGGGTTGGGTTGATCCAGAGCCAAGTTGAAACTCCCTTGGCTCAGCTTAGCCGAAAATTCCAGTTGAACCGGTTTTTAGCAAAGCGGCAACACATTGAAAATAAACAACTTAATCCAAATCGGCGTCACCTGTCCCCGTACTCTTGTCCAAGCATGATTACACATTCTTGGACAAGACTGGTCTGCCGGCTCACGGACCGACCCACTCGTGGTCCCGCCACTGCTGCAGGGTCGCCTGGCGCGACCGCCAGAACAGGAAGCGAATATCCCCATAGGACTCCTGCTGTATATCGCCCCACCGGTCCTCCAGCACCGGTGCTCGGTCCAAGGACCCCCGAAACCTGTTGATCGTGCCCAGGACGCCCCACCACATACGAACGCGCTCTACCAGTTCAAACTCCAGTCGCATCAGTTGGGACGTTTCCTGGTCGATCCAGATAACGCCGCGCGCCTTGTTCAACGCCCGGTCGATGCGCCGCTGTGCCGGCAATGGCCCATCCCGCGGCGTGAACGCGATCCGATAGGCATGCGGTTCGAGGTAAGTGCCTCGGAGACTCTATTTTTAGTCGTGGCGATGCACTGGGCGTCGGCCGACCGGCTCAGTCGATCAGCGCGGTGTCGGGGAACTGGGCGTACCAGCCGAACCAGAAAGCGCGGTGGGCCGAGACACGGGGGCGCTGTGCGCCCGGGTCGTCCTCCTGCACAAGCGCCGCCTCGACGACCCGCCACGCCCGGCCCGCCTCGTCGGCCAGCCGGTCGGGACCGAGCCGGCGCGCGAAGCGGACGTCCCCGGCGTCGTACACCCGGTTGGCGCCCTCCCCGCTCGTCACCGCCACCAAGCTGCGCCCCGCGAGCTCGAAGTGATAGACCGGGTTCCGGGCCAGGAACCGGGCGGTGATGGCCAGCGGGGCCGGCGCGCCGCCCCGCGCCGGGTCGTCCGGCCGCAGCACCAGCACCTCTTCCTTGTTCGACAGGCGGTCGTCGCGGCGCGAAACCGGAAACATCAGGTCGTCGGTGCCGAAGTAGCCGCGGTACGCCGCCCCCTCCGAGTAGTCGCGCCGGTGGCCGGTGTCGAGCGACAGGACCGTCGTCGACGGATGGCGCCGCCGCCACTCGCCCCACGTCGTCGTGACCACTGCGCGCGGGGTCAGCCGCAGCCCGCTGCCCGCGAGTTCGCCGACGACCGGCACGCCCTCGAACGTGTTCCACAGGCTCTTGGTCTCGTGGTCGAACATCAGCTTGTTCGAGCGGTAGAGGAGACCGCTCGTGCCGAACGTCACGTGCCGGCCGTCCGCCCCGCTCTCGAACGGAATCACCGTCCCGCACAGGGTGCAGTAGACGATGGTCAGCTCGACCCCGCCGAGGCGGTCGAGGGCCATCTCGTGCCAGGCGAGAATACGCTTCGGATACGCCCGCGCCTCGCCGTTCAGCGCGATGCCGAACACGACGTGGTCGTCCTCGAGATAGCCGGCGCCGCCGGCGTCGACGCTGGCCGGGTACTCGAGCGGCGGGATGCCGTTCACCGCGACGCCGCCCCACTCGATCTCGTCGAGCCGGATGCGCGACGTCACCCCCCGCGGGAAGAATTCGGCGAACCGCGGGTCGATCTGGCGGTACCAGAGGCCCTTGAAGAACCCGTAGTCGGGATGCGGCTCGTAGGGCTGCGCCCACATCCACCGCTGCCACCCGGGCAGGTCGGCGCCGAACCGCTCGCCGGTCTGCTCCTCGAGGAACGCGATGAGGGTGAAGAAGCGGGCGAACCCCCGCAGGTTGGGCGGGCGCTGCAGCCACGCCATGTCCCACACGATGCCCGCGTACCCGTCCCGCCACTGGTCGCCGAGCTGCTCGAGGGCGTACTCGGCCTGCTCCGGCTCCGCCGCGCCCGCCTGCAGGAACAGCCGGATGTCGGGATGCCCGCCCTCCGCCGCCGGCTGCGCCGGGGCGGCGCCGGCCGCGGCCAGGAGGATCAGGCCCACGCCCGCCGACGCACGAAGCTGCTTCACCATGGGGTCACCGCACACGGGATGCCGAGTCGGAGTCAAGAACCAGTCTACACCCGGATGCACGTCAGGAAAGGTCGGGGAAGTGAGACGCGTGAGACGCCGCCGCCGGGGGATCCGGCTCGACCCGCCCGAGGCGCTCCTTGGCGCGCCGACCCCCCCAGAAGGCCCGTGCGGAGGGCCGCGGGCCCGAGAAAGGGACCCGGGCGCACCGGCCCGCACCCGAACCGTTGTACGATCGCCGGCACTGCCGGCGCCACCCGTCCGGGCGCCGGAGGCCGTTTCCGAGACACGGAGGTTCCTCATGCGTCAGTCACGCCCGTTCTTCGCGATGCCGCTGCTCGCCCTGCTCGCCGGGGCCCCGACCACCGCCCACGCCCAGCCCGGCGAGGCCGCCGGTCCCTGGCAGACCTACGACACGTCGAACGGCGAGTGGCGCAGCTATGCCGGGGACATCGGCGGGAAGAAGTACTCGCCGCTCGACCAGATCGACGCCGGCAACTTCGCGGATCTCGAGATCGCCTGGGAGTGGACCACCGTCGACCACCTCGTGAGCCGGACGACCCCCGGCGGCGGCGAGTGGTGGGGGCCGCTCGACACCATCGTCGACTCGCTGGTCGCCGACACTCCCGACCTCTACCGGCCCGGCCACCGGCCGCTCCCGACCCGGCTCCAGGCGACGCCGCTGATGGTCGGCGGCGTGCTCTACTTCAACACGCCGCTCTCGCAGGGCGTGGCGGTCGACGCGGCCACCGGCGAGACCCTGTGGGTCTACAACCCGAAGGGCTACGAAGAGGGCACCCCGACCATGAGCAACCCGTGGTCGCAGCGGGGCGTCGCCTATTGGACCGACGGCGCGGGCGACGAGCGCATCTTCTGGGGCACCGGCAACGGGTATCTGATCTGCGTCGACGCGGAAACCGGCCGGCCCTGCCCCGACTTCGGGGCCGACGGCGGCGGCCGGGTCGACGCGATGGCCGGGCTGCCGCGGGCGAACCGCGACGAGCGCGACTATCTGAACGCCATGCTCTTCGGCATCCACTCGCCGCCGATCGTGGTCCGCGACCGGGTGATCCACGGTTCGCACGTCGCCGACCGCCGCATCACCAAGGAGGCGGTCCCCGGCTGGGTCCGCGCCTGGGACGTCCGGACCGGCGAGCACGCCTGGGACTTCCACACGGTGCCGAACGGCACCGACGAGTTCGGCGTCGACACGTGGCTGAACGACTCGTGGCGCTACTCGGGCAACGCCAACGTCTGGTCGATGCTCGCCGGCGACAACGAGCTGGGCCACGTGTACCTGCCGACGGGGACGACGACCAACGACTACTACGGCGTAGACCGGCTCGGCGACAACCTCTTCTCGGAGACCCTGATCGCGGTGGACGTCGAGACCGGGCAGCGGGCGTGGCACTTCCAAGCCGTCCACCACGGCTTGTGGGACTACGACTTCGCGACCCATCCGAACCTCGTGGACGTCACCGTCGACGGCCGTCCCGTCAAGGCGATCGCGCAGGTGAGCAAGCAGGGCTTCGTCTACGCGTTCGACCGGGTCACGGGCGAGCCGATCTGGCCGATCGAGGAACGCCCGGTGCCGACGGAGACGAACATGCCGGGCGAGGTGCCGTCCCCCACCCAGCCGTTCCCGACGAAACCGGTGCCCTTCGACTATCAGGGGGTGGTGGTCGACGACCTGATCGACTTCACGCCTGAGATTCGAGCGATGGCCCTCGAGGCGGTCGAGGGCTTCCGGCTCGGACCGCTGTTCACCCCGCTCGACCGTCCCATCAAGGGCGTGACGTTGGGCACCATCATGCGTCCGCCGCCCGGCGGCGCCGCCGGCTGGTCCGGCGCCGCCGTCGACCCCGACACCGGCATGCTCTACGTGCCGTCGCGCAACCAGCCCGCGGTGGTGTCGCTCTACTCGCCCGATCCGGCCCTCGGCGCCACCGTCACCTACACGCACGGCGCGCCGGAAACCGACCGGCTGGCGGGACGGGCGCCCCGCCGCACCCCGCGGATGCCGCAGGGGCTGCCGCTGGTCAAGCCCCCCTACTCGCGCATGACCGCCATCGACATGAACACCGGCGAGCACGCGTGGTGGGTGCCGACCGGCGACGGCAACCGGTTCCGCAACCACCCGCTGCTGCGCGATCTCGACCTGCCGCCGCTCGGCGGCGACAACGCCATCAACGGACCGCTGTTGACGAAGACGCTGCTGATCTACTGCCTGACCGCGGGCGGCACGGACGGGGGACCGCGCCTCGTCGCCTACGACAAGACCGACGGCGCGGAGCTGGCGTCGGTGGACCTGCCGTCCGGGGCCATCGGCACCCCGATGACCTACCAGATCGACGGCCGGCAGCACATCGCGCTGACCGTCGGCGGCGGCCCCCGGCTCATCGCCTACGCGCTGCCGGCCGAAGAGTGACTCGAAACACGCAACCCGGCGCCGTGCGTCCGTCTCTCGGACCCGGGCGCGGTGACCGTGCCTCATGGGCAGGTGACACGGGTGGCACGAACGCGCAAGGCGCCGTGCGATCGTCGGGCCTCGAGAGAAACGCTCCGCCGGTGATCGGGCGCATGAAGGCCCATGTCGGCCCAGGTAGTATTGCGTGTCTGGAACCATGCATAGCGAGCCGCCAACGCAGATGATGACCCGCGACCGGCATCCCGAACCCCGCATCACGGCGGCGCTCGCGACAGAACGAGGCGCTGGCACCCCATGGCCACGAATTCCGGCGTAGAAGACACCCCCGATTTCGCCGCACCGGGGGAGCTCAAGTTCGATCGGTCGAACCCCCGGTTCATCGACCGGGGAGGGTTCGCGACAGAAGAGGACGTCGTGCGGTACTTGACGCAGCACGTAGCAGCCCGAGGTAGAAGTCCCCGGTGTTCAGATGGCTGGCTGAAGGGGCCGGTGGCTCGATAGCGCGGCGACCCGCGCCGAATTGGGCCGGAATCGCGTCAAGAGCCGCTCCAGACCGCTCCACAGGCCCACAAACCGCCCAATCAGCCCGCAGACGGCGGATACCACCCCGCCCCGCAGGCCGCGGGGCGTGCCGGCGCCGATCGCCTGACGCAGAAGCAGCCCGAGGTTGAGGCCCGCGACGTGCACCAGCAGGCGCTTCAGGATGTTCGAATGCCCCCGAAGGTGCACCCGGCGCATCCCGCCGGTCTCAAACAGGTGCGCAAACGGACGCTCCACCAGCTCGCCACGACGCCGCAGCAAACGCCGGCCCCGCTTGCCCCGGATCCGGCGCCGGTTCCCATACACCGCGTCCCGAGCCTCCGGCGCGTTCTTCCAGCTCCGCCGGCCCCGGTCCGGCTCCGCAATGTAGCTCCGAACCTCCACCGCCGCCAAATCCACCATCGTCTCGTTGCTGTGGTAGCCCTTGTCCGCAACCACCTCCGAAACCCCCGCCGCCTCCGGCAACACCGTCTCCACCTGCTCCGTCGCCGTCACGAGGGTCTCGGCCATCGTCGCCGTATCCCCCTTGTCCGCCCCCTGGATCGTCACACCCACCACCGCACCCGTCTCCAGATCCACCGCATGCTCCACCTTGTGGGCCAGGTGGGTGCTGCCGTCCTTCATCTTCGCGACCTTCGCGTCCGGGTCGTGGGGGTGGGTCCAATCCTTGTTCGACGTCTTCTTCTTCCGCTTCCGGTCAAAACGCGCCAACTCCTCCGCCGTCGGCGTCTCGATGCCGGAAGCTTTCGCCAAACGGGTCAGGAACGCCGTGTAATCCTCGCCCGTGTCACGCCGAACGATGCTCCGCATCGCCGCGTTCGCCTCCAGCGTCGTCGCATCGACGCCCAACGTCTTCCCCGCAACCAAGCCCGCCCCCGCCAACTGCTCCAGCACCCAAGTGAACACCGCCTGATGGGTCTCCACCGGGAACAGCCGACGCGTCCGCGAAATCGTCGAATGGTCCGGGGGCGCCGCCGGCGCCGCCAAACGCAGAAACGCCCGCATGCTCAGCGAATCCTCCGCGCGCCACGCGATGCCCCGCTCCGAGTCCAGCCCTTCGAAGTACCCGATGAGCAGCAATCGGAAGTACCGTCCGGGAGCCAGACTCGGCCGGCCCATCACCGCGTAGAACGGCGCGCACAGGCCTTCGACGAACGCGTCGAACCCTGCCGCCTCCAGAATCCGGTTCAGTCGCTCGTAGAACGGATGCCCCGCACTCTGCGACAGATCCGCCGTCGCGACCCACATCGACTGCTGCGACCCGTCGTCGCGCACCGTGCCCATTGCCATGCCCGCCAGTGTAGTACATGGGGGCCGCCCTGTCGATCCCTGGACGCCGACTTTCACCACGGGCTGGTAGATGTCGACGAACTGCTGCAATCGATCCTTTCAGCGGGATGGGTCGACTTCGAACCGCTGATTGTGCAGCACGGGGAAAAGATCGTCCTGGAAGGAAACCGGCGGCTGGCGGCGCTCCGTCTCTTGAGCGATGAATCGCTCAGGCGGAAGTTGCGCGTTCCCCTGCCCGACGTCGCCGATCCGAAACCGCCGCCGACCAGCGTTCGCGTCAAATGGGTCAACAGTCGGACCGATGCCCGTGCCTTCATCGGCTTCAAGCACATCAACGGACCGCTCAAGTGGGACGCGCTCGCGAAAGCCAGATTCGCGGCCGAGTGGTTCGAAGACGGCGGAGACATCGCGGCGATCAGCCGGACGCTCGGAGACAGCCACAACACCGTGCGCCGACTCGTCAATGGCTGGTACGCGTTGACGCAGGCCAGCGAAGACGGTTTCGATCGAGAGGACCGCTCCAAACCCCGTTTCGCGTTCTCTCACCTGTACACGGCCCTGACGCGGGCCTCCGTGCGCGAGTTCCTGGGCCTGACCCCGGAGAATCTGACGGCCCCGCCAAGACCGAAGCCCATTCCCCCCGAGAACCGCGACAGGCTGCAGACGCTGATGTCCTGGCTCTACGGCCAGGAACGGCGCGGAGAACCCACCCTGATTCAGAGCCAGAACCCGAATCTGAATCAACTCAGCGATGTGCTGGGGAATTCCGAAGCGCAACAGATGCTGCTCGCCAAACGGGATCTGCAGGCCGCCTTCGAGCGCGTCGAACCTCCGTCGTCGCGATTCTCCGACGCCCTGATGAAGGCAGCCAAGCAATGTGAGGATGCGATGGCGGTCTCCGGCGCCTACGATGGCGACCCGACGCTGTATCGTGTCGCAACCAACATGAACGAAACGACCCGCGGTCTCGTCGTTGTCATGCGGGAGAAAGCCCGCGGGAAAGGCGAGTGATGGCGGACCTCTTCATCACGCCGCCAGAACGAAACCACACCCGCAGCGCGAATGCCGACTGGATGGAGATCCAGGCTCTCCGCGCAGCGGGTCGGCGATCGACCATCGGCGACATCCTCGGAGTCTTCGACTTCAACGGCGATGCTGCGGCCGACGACGACGCGGGTGCCGATCTGTACGAAGAATCGATTCTGGAGGCGGGACGGAATCGCCCCATCGACGACATGTTCGACGAACTCCAGTACCGGGCGCGGGTCCTCGGTGACGCGTATCCGTTCACCGTTGACATGAGTCCTCCCGCCCTCGTTCAGATCCCGGACATCACGTCGACTCCCGGCCGTGTCGTCTATCTTTTCTGTCTGCTTGCATCGGCAATACGCGAGAACAGAGTTCAGCCCGCCGGATCGACGAATGCGGCACGTAAAGAAATCGCCAATCTGTTTCAGGTGTGCGCGTGCCTCGCCGCCGGCGGCTACATCGTCGGGGACGTAGCGTCTTTCGGCTTTCCACGCGCCACGGGCACAGACTTCCTGCCGGCGCTCCGTGACACGTTCCAACGATTCGGCGCCGGTGAGGTCAGACCGGCTGTATCGCCGGGGCATCCGACTGCGGCGAAGGACGACGGAATCGACGTCATCGCTTGGCGGGATCACCCCGACCGCATGCCCGCGAAGCTCTATCTGCTCGGCCAATGCGCGTCCGGACGTGGGTGGGAAGAGAAGTCCGTTCGGGATCGAATTCCGCAGTTCCACGGCTGGTTCAGCACGCCGCCGGCAACACACTGCCTGCCATCGATGTTCATTCCGTTCACGCTGCATCACGATGTCTCGGGCGACCCGACGACCGCGTTCCAAACGGTGCTGACCAACAAGTACCTTCGCGAAGAACGACGATACGGCATCATCTTCGATCGCTTCCGGATCGCCTATTTCGCCGGCGTGTGCCTGGGCGCCGGGGACGACGAACCGTCGCGGGTGGACGGTCGCGAACGGTTCGGTGACGTCCGGGCATGGGTGGAAACCACATTCGGGATTCCCGGATTCATCGAGTCGGTATGAGACATCCGCTCCATTCCATCTGTCCGTACTTCGCGATGTTCCCCGAAGACTTCGTCGCGCGGCAGATCTTCGCCTACACGCGGCGGGGCGACACGATCTTCGACCCGTTCAGCGGCCGGGGCACGACCGTGTTCGAGAGTCTCCTGCACGGACGTCCCGCCGCCGGCGTGGACATCAATCCTGTCGCGGCGTGCATCTCCGGGGCCAAGGCGAACACGCCGGTGCTGCCCTCGGTCGACAGGCGACTGCGTCACCTTGAGGGGCTGCAGCGCAAAGCTGGACCGCTTGCCACGCCTGCCGGCGATTTTTTCTCCGCGTGTTTCCATCCGCAGACGCTCCAGCAGCTCCTGTTCCTGCGGGCCCGGCTCGACTGGGAACACGCCCGCGTCGACCGCTTCATCGCCGCCGTCGTGCTTGGCTGCCTGCACGGCGAGTCTCACAAGTCGCGCAATTGTCTGAGCAACCGAATGCCGAGGACGATCAGCACGAAGCCGGACTACTCGGTGCGCTGGTGGACAGAGAAGGGGTATACCGCGCCCGAGCGGGACGTGTTCGCAGTGGTGCGCCGCATGGCGCGCTATCGGCTGCGGCATCCTCCCGCACCGTTGCGCGGCGCCGTCAGACGCCGCGACGCGCGTGGTGCAGCCGCCGGGTTTCCGGGCCTGCGCAGATCCGTGTCTCTGATGGTCACGTCGCCGCCGTACCTCGATACGACGCACTATGCCGAAGACCAGTGGCTCCGGTCATGGTTCCTCGGCGGTCCCGAGCGGCCGACGTCGCGGACGGACGGCGATGATCGCCACACGAACCTCGGGGCGTACTGGCGCTTCCTGACCGAAGCGTGGGCGGGATGCGCCGGGCTGCTGCGGGAAGACGCCGTCATCGTCGTTCGCATCGGAGGCGCCCGCATCGCCAAGGACGACCTGCTGGCCGGACTCCGGCGGTCGCTCGCCGCCGGTCTCGCCGGCTTCGAGATCCGCACCCTGCACGCGGGCTCCACGACGGCGATCAGGAACCGCCAGACCAACGTGTTCCGACCCGGAACGACACGGCAACGATACGAACACGACTTCGCCTTCAGACTTCAATGACCGAACGGCACCCGGGGCCGAGCGCCAGCCGGGCGGCGTGGCGCGGAACCCCGACGAACCCGAATCACCGTGTTCAAGGACGACCGGCGCGCGGAAGAGGATGCAGAGGAGAGGGTGGCTGGGAGGCAGGGATTCGAACCCCGATTACACGGTCCAGAGCCGCGTGTCCTACCATTGAACGACCTCCCAGCAATGGCGGCGGGTGTTCAATTATACCCGTTTCTCGCCGAACCACCCCGTCAATCGCGATGCCCGCCACCCGCCGGACGCCGCCCGCCGGACGCCGCCCGCTCCGGCGCCGGCCGGAGGCGGTTCAACTGGAACTTCTCCAGGGCCGCAATCTCGGCCAGCCCCCGGCGGGCCTGGGCCGCCATCTCGGGATCGGGGTCGAGGGCGAGGGCCTCGAGCAGGTGTCGAGAGGCGGCGGCCGGCTCGCTGAACGTGCGCAACTGGAGCAGCCCGGCCGCGAGATGCGCCTCGGCGGCGGTGGAAGACATGGGATAGTCGCGGACATGCTGCTGAAAGAGCGCCAACGCGGCGTGCGGATGTCCCCGGGCGGCCATCCACGTCCCGAGCATGAGCGAATGCCGCTCGCTGAGCAGCCCCCGGGTCTCGGCCGACGACAACCGGACGTAGCGCCGGGCCGCAACCTCGTAGTCTCCGTCCTCGATGAGGGCGGCGAGGCTGCCGGGCGGCGGAGGTGCGGCGTCTCGGTCTGCCGCCTCGACCGGCGCGGATCCCGCGAATCGCCGCCTGCGGTTGACCAGCCACGCCGCCAGCAATCCGACGAGAAACCCGCCGAGGTGCGCGCCATGGGCGACGCCCCCGCCCCAGGCCCCCGCGGTCAGGAACGGGAGCAGGTTCTGGATCAGCACGAAGAAGCCGAGCACGAAGCGCGCGGGGATTCGCACGACGTTCATGAAGAACGGGAACAGCATCACCCAGACCCGGACGCGATTGCGGGGGAACCAGACGAAGTAGAGGCCGGCGACGCCGAAGATGGCCCCCGACGCGCCGAGCAGGGGCAGGGTCGACCGGCCGCCCAGCATCGTCTGGATCGCGGTCGCGGCGACCCCCGTCCCGAGGTAGGCGGCGAGAAACCGGACCCGGCCCAGTCGATGCTCGACGTTGTCGCCGCAGATCCAGAGGAACAGCATGTTGCCGGCGAGATGGAGGAATCCGGCGTGCAGAAACATCGCGGTGAGGAGCGACGCCACGCGGGGCTCGACCGCCCGGAACCCCCACTGGAAGACGAACAGGTCGTACCCGGTGAGCTGCGTGTACATCAGGGCGACGTCGCGCCGCGAGACCGGTCCGGGGAGTGCCTCGACCCAGGCGCCGAGATACGCCTGAACCATCGGATCGGCCCACTCGGGCCGCACGAAGCCGAGCGGCAGGGTGATCAGGACGAAGGCGGCGCAGTTGACCAGAATGAGGCCGTACGTCACCACCGGCGCATCGGGGGGATTGGGCTCGTCGCCCAGCGGCAGCACGAACATGGCTTCGCGCCGATTCTACCTGTCGCCACCAGCCCGGCCGCGGGGGATACCGCCACGTCGCAATTGATCGAATCGACGCTCGGCGCCCGTCGCGGCCCCACCGGCCCCGCCGCGACGGATACTGCAACGACAGGGCCGCCCCTGACGATTCACGCCGCGGCCGGCCCCCGCACCGGCCCGCATCGCCGGGAACCGCGAACGATCGGCCGGACCGCGGACCCGGCGCGGGACGAGCCGGGAGCCGCGGCATGACGCACCCAACGGCCGGACACCGGCGGAAGAGGCTTACCCGGCCGCGGCTGCTCGAAGGCGTGGCGGCGCCCGCCGCCGCCGACCCGCAACTCCGCCGGGTGGTGTCGCGCTTCGGCCCGCCCCCCCTGTGGACGCGCGAGCCGGGAGCCGCGGCATGACGCACCGAACGGCCGGACACCGGCGGAAGAGGCTTACCCGGCCGCGGCTGCTCGAAGGCGTGGCGGCGCTCGCCGCCGCCGACCCGCAACTCGGCCGGGTGGTGTCGCGCTTCGGCCCGCCGCCCCTGTGGACGCGCGAGCCCGGTTACGCCGCCCTCGTGCAGATCGTGCTCGAGCAGCAGGTGTCCCTCGCGTCCGGCCGGTCCACCTTCGCCCGACTGCGCGAGGCCTGCGGCGGGATCACCGCCGAGCGCGTGGCCGGCTTGGCCGCGCCCGGGTTCCCGGCGGCCGGCGTGAGCCGGCAGAAGGCGGGTTACTGCCTGGGAATCGCCCGTGAGATCCTGGACGGCAACCTCGACATGAAGGCGCTGGACGGGGCGGACGACGACACGATCCGCGAACGGCTGATGCGCATTCGCGGCATCGGACCGTGGACCGCGAACATCTATCTGATGACGGCGCTCGGCCGCCCGGACGTCTGGCCGGACGGGGACCTCGCACTGGCCGCGGCGGCGCAGCAGGTCAAGAACCTCCGGGAACGGCCGGACGCCCGGCGGCTGCGGGAGATGGCCGCGGGCTGGGCGCCGTGGCGGACGGTCGCGGCCCGCATCCTGTGGCACCACTACCTGTCGGAGCGGGCGGTCGGAGCGGGCCGCGGCAGCGGGGTGAGCACCCGCTCGGACGCCAAGTCCCAGCCGCCGCCCAGGGCGCGGTAGAGGTCCACCAAGTGCCTGACCACCGCGCCGTTGACGTCCGCGAGCCGGTCGCTCAGGGAGAAGAGCGTTCGCTGGCTGTCGAGGACGTTCTGAAAGTCGGTCAGGCCCGCGAGGTATTGCGTGCGTACCAGGTCGACCGCCCGCTGCGCGGCGCCGACCGCGTCCCGCAGCCGGACACGGCGCTCCTGCTCGCGCCCGTACGCCACCATGGCGTTCTCGACGTCCTCCAACCCGGCGAGCATCGCCTGCTCGTAGTCCGCCAGGGCCGCCGAGGTGCGCGCCTCCTGGACGTCGATCCGGCTGTGAATGCGGTCCCGGTCGAACAGGTTCCAGCGAAGCCCCGGCAGGATGTTCCATCCGAACCCGGTCGGATCGCCGATGTTCCCGGCGTCGAACGAGAAATTGCCGCCGAGCGAAAAGCGCGGGTAGAGGTCGGCGGTCGCGGCCCCGATCCGCGCGGTCTGCGCCGCGAGATTCCGTTCTGCGCGCCGGATGTCGGGCCGCTGGCGAACGAGGTCGGCCGGAATCCCGACCGTCACGGACTCGCGCGGCGCCGGGATGGCGCCGCCTGTCCGAAGCTGGTTGCCGAGCGCGCCGGGCGCCTCGGCCAACAGGATGGCCAGCCGGTTGAGCGCCGCCGTCAAGTTCAGCTCGAGCGGCGGGATCCGGGACCGGGTGTCGTACAGGTTCGCCTCCGCCTGCGCCACGTCGAGCGCGGAGGTCAGCCCCGCGTCGAACCGGTCGCGTGTCAACCGGAGGCTCTCTTCCTGCGACCGCACGTTGTCGTGCGCGACGGCGAGCCGCTCCTGCGTGGTCCGCACATCGATGTAGTGCAGGGCCACATCGGCCGACAGCGAGACCAGCACGTCCCTGAAGTCCTCGACGGACGCGTCGTAGTCGGCGAGCGCGGCTTCGACGCCGCGGCTGATCCGGCCGAACACGTCGGGCTCCCAACTGACCTGCGCGCCGGCCGAGAGCAGGGTGGAGACCGCCGGCTCGGCGCCGGCCGGCGCGGAAGCGGCGCTGGCGCGTGAGACGGAGACGCGCGGCGCCGCGTCGACGACCGGGAGCCGGTCGCCCGCGACCACCTGAACGGCCGCCCGGCTCTCCCGGACCCGCGCCACGGCCCGCCGGACGTCCGGATTCGCCGTCCGGGCCTGTTCGATGAGCCGCACCAGCGTCGGATCGTCGAACGTATCCCACCAGCGTTGCAATCGGGCTTCGCCGGTGTCGAGGCCGGCCAGCGCCCGCGCGCGCCAGGCGTCGGGCGGCGGCGCGCCGCCCGGCATGGGCGACTCGGGCCGGGCGTAATCCGGACCCGCGGTCACACAGCCCGCGGCGCCGCCCAGCGCCGCGAGGACGGCAATGCCGCGGAGGGCGCGCGCGGCGCCCCGGCCGGTCGCGGCTGGGGTGATCCCGCCGCCGGGCATCCCGCCCGCCGGCGGCGCGGCGATCGTCCCGCCCGCCGGCGCCCGCCGATCGCGCACGCGCTGTACGAGGACGTAGAACACCGGGATGAAGAGCACCCCCAGCGCCGTGGCCGCCACCATCCCGGCGAACACCGCGGTCCCGAGCGCCCGCCGGCTCGCGGCGCCCGCGCCGGTCGCGACGAGCAGCGGCAGGACGCCGAGAATGAACGAGACCGCCGTCATGAGCACCGCGCGGAAGCGCAGGCGCGCCGCTTCGACGGCCGCCTCCAGCGTGGTCCGCCCTTCCTGCTCCCGAAGCTGCTTCGCGAACTCGACGATGAGAATCGCGGTCTTGGCGGAAAGCCCGATGAGCAGGACGAGTCCAATCTGCGTATAGACGTTGTTGTCGTACGCCCGCAGCAGCGTGCCGTACAGCGCGCCGATGAGCGAGAACGGGATGGCGAGGACGACCGCTGCCGGCACGAGCCAGCTCTCGTACTGCGCCGCCAAGAAGAGGAACACGAGGACGAACGCCAACGCGAAGAGCAGTGGCGCCTGGTTGCCGGCGGCGATCTGCTGGTAGGTCGTGCCGGTCCATTCGTAGCCCATCGACGGCGGCAGCATCCGCGCCGCCAGTTCCTCCATCGCCTGCCGCGCCTCCCCCGCGCTGAATCCGGGGCGGGGAGAACCGGTGATCGTGGCGGAGGGAAACAGGTTGTAGCGTGTCACCGCCTGTGGTCCGACGGTGTCGCGCACCGTCAGCAGCGTGCCGAGTGGAATCATGTGGCCGTCGGCATCCCGCACTTCGAGCGCGCGGATGTCGTCGACCCGCCGGCGAAAGGCGGCGTCCGCCTGGATCATGACCCGGTAGGTGCGGCCGAACAGGCTGAAGTCGTTCACATAGGCCGATCCGAGGTAGGCCTGCAAGGTGCCGAAGATGTCGTTGATCGGAACGCCGAGCGTCTGCGCCCTCGTCCGATCGACGTCGACGGCGAGCTGCGGCACGTTGGCCCGGAAGCTGCTGTTCACCCGCGTGAGGACCGGGTGCCGATTGCCGGCCGCGGCCAGGTCGTCGGCGAACGCCTGGAGCTGCTGCGGGCCGAGGCCGCCGCGGTCCTGGAGGATGAATTCGAAGCCGGCGGCGTTGCCCAGGCCGTTGATCGGCGGCGGTGTGAAGCCGAACGCGATCGCCTCCTGAATCCCGAAGAGCCGGCCGGACACCAGCTCGGCTATGGCCGCCGCGTGGAGCTCCGGCGCGTTCCGCCGGCTCCAGTCGTCGAGCACGACAATCGCCGCGCCCATGTTGCTGGCGTTCAGGCCGGTGAGCAGCGAGAACCCGCCGATGGAAATGACGTTGCGCGCGCCCGGCGCCGCCATCAGCACCTCGGTCACGCGGTCGAGCACCGCCTCGGTTCGTTCCAGCGACGCGCTGTCGGGGAGCTGGACGTGGGCGAAGACCGCCCCCTTGTCCTCGTTCGGCACGAAGCCGCCCGGGATGCGGACGAACCCGTACCACCCGGCCGCGAGCACGCCGGCGAACACGACCAGGACGATGGCGACCCGCCGCACGAGATGCGAGACGACGCCGGCGTACAGCTCGGTCCCGCGGTCGAGCCCCCGATTGAAGCGCCTGAAGAACCAGCCGCGGGCGGCGGGCGTCCGGCGCAGCACCAGACCGCACAGCGCCGGACTCAAGGTCAGGGCGTTGATCGAGGAGAACACCGTCGCCGTCGAGATCGTGATCGCGAACTGCGCGTACAACCGGCCGGTGATGCCGCCCATCATGGCGATCGGCGCGAACACCGCCAGCAGCACGAGCGTCGTCGCCACGATGGGACCGGTGACCTGCCCCATCGCTCTGGCCGTCGCCGCCTTCGGCGACAGCCCCTCCGTGTCGATCAGGCGCACCGTGTTCTCGACGACGACGATCGCGTCGTCGACCACGATGCCGATGGCGAGCACCAGCCCGAACAGCGTCAACGTGTTGATCGACAGCCCGAACGCCGGCATCACCGCGAACGTACCGAGCAGCGAGACGGGGATGGTGACGGCCGGGATCAGCGTGGTGCGCACGTCCTGCAGAAACAGGTACACCGTGGCGACGACGAGCAGCGCCGCGATCAGCAGCGTGATGACGACTTCGTTGATCGAGGCGGTGATCGCGCGGGTCGAATCGTACGCGATGCGGTGCTCGAGACCGTCCGGAAAGCGCTCGGCCAGCTCCGCCATCGCCGCCCTGACCCCGGCGGCCACCTCCAGCGCGTTGGCGCCCGGTAGCTGATAGATCCCGAGGGCGACCGACGGTTGCCCGTTCAGCCGCATGAACATCGCGTAACTCTGTGCGCCGAGTTCGACGCGCGCGATGTCGCGCAGCCGGAGGATCGCGCCGTCGCGCACGCGCAGGATCAGGTTCTCGAACTCCGCCACCTCGGACAGCCGGCCGGTTGCGTTGACGGTGTACTGGAACTCCTGTCCCGACGGCGTCGGCGGGGCGCCGATCTGCCCGGCCGCCACCTGGACGTTCTGGGTCCGGATGGCGCTGACCACGTCGTTCGTCGTCAGCTCAAGAGCCTTCAGCCGCGCCGGGTCGAGCCAGACGCGCATGCCGTAGTCCCGCGCCCCCATCACCTGCACGTTGGCCACGCCGGGGACGCGCGACAGCACGTCCTTCACGTTCAGGTTGATGTAGTTGCTGATGTAGACGTCGTCGTATCGGCCGTCGGACGACACCAGGTTGACGACCTGCACCATGTTCGTCGACTGCTTCCTGGTGGTGACGCCCTGCCGCGTCACTTCCTCGGGCAGCAGCGGATAGGCCGCCGCCACCCGGTTCTGCACCAGCACCGTCGCCATGTCGACGTCGACGCCGACGCCGAACGTGACGGTCACGCCCATCGATCCGTCGTCCGAGCTGGTCGACGAGAGATAGATCATGTCGTCGACCCCGTTGACCTGCTGCTCGATAGGGACCGCCACGTTGTCGGCGATGGCCGGCGCGCTGGCGCCCGGATAGGCGGCGCTGACGGATACCGTCGGCGGGGTGATGTCGGGCGTCTCTTCGATCGGCAGGTTCGGAACGGCGACGGCCCCCAGCAACGAAACGACGATGGAAATGACGAGGGCGAAGACGGGCCGCTGAATGAAGAAGCTCGAGAGCATCACGGCAACCTCGAGGCTTCGTCCGGCGCAGACGCGCCGGCCGGCACCGCCGGGGCCTCACGCATCACCGGCGTGACCGGGAGACCGGGCCGGGCGCGCTGGATGCCGTTCACGACGTAGCGCTCGTCCGCGCGCAGGCCTGCGGCGACGACCCGGAGACCACCATCGAGCGCGCCGACCTCGATGTGCCGCAGCTCGACGACGTCGCCGTCGCCGACCACGAGCACGTACTTTCCGCCGAGATCGGTGCCGACCGCCCGCTCGGCGACCAGGACCGCGTCCGCCAGGACCGGGCCGGGCACCCTGATGCGCGCGAACAGACCGGGGAACAGCTTGCCGGTCGGATTCGGGAAAACCGCGCCCGCGCGAATCGTGCCGGTGTCCGGATCGACGGTGTTGTCGACGGAGTCGAGCCGTCCCGCGTGTGGCCAACCCGCTTCGTCGGCCAGTCCGAGCCAGGCGGCGGGAGGTTCGTCCCCCAGCGCCAAACCCTCCGCGCCGAGGAGCTCGAGCACCAGCATCTCGCTGGCGTCGAAGTAGGCGTACATCGGATCGATGCGCATGATCGTCACCAGCGATCCGCTGTCCGGCCCGCTGACGAAGTTGCCTGCGCCCAGCAGGTTGCGGCCGACCAGACCGCCGATCGGCGCCCGGATCTCCGTGTACGACAGCTCCAGCTCCGCCTGATCGAGGCGCGCCTGCCGGCCGAGGAGGTTCGCTTCCAACCGCGTCACTTCGGCGCGCGCGCGATCAACGTCCTGCGCGCTGACCGCGTTGGTCCGCAGCGCCTGATCGAGGCGCGCCAGATCGGATCGCGATCGCGCCAGATCCGCCTCCACGGTTCTGACTTCGGCCACGGCGATGTTGCGGGCGGCAACGTACGGCGCCTGTTCGATGGAGTACAGCATGGCGCCGCGCCGCACGACGCCGCCCGCTCTGAAGTGCACCGCTTCCAGCAGTCCGCTCACCCGCGCCCGGATGTTGACGACTTCGAACGCGGCCATGCGGCCGGTGAACTCCTGGTACTCGATCACGTCGCGCCGGATCGGGAGGGCGACCGTTACCTGCGGCGGGGGAAGCGGCGGCGCCGGCGCCGGCTCGGAGCCGCAGCCGCCCGCAATCGCGGCGGCGGTCAGCAGCAGGAGCGGCCACCATCGGTCGATCCGGTCACACACGGCGTGCATCAGGTGCCTCCCGCGTGCGGCAATCGTCTTTGATCCACCGCCGCCGGAGAATCCCGGCGGTCACCGGCGGTCACCGTGGTCCGCACAGCCACATGATACGCGCGTCAACAAGTCGAACGAGGTCCCGAGCGGGCACCCAGGGGCATCCCACGCTGACTGCGCGTGACGGCTCGCCGACCAGCCACGAGACGGTGATCGCCTTGCCCGTCTCGGGGCATCCCACGCTGACTGCGCGTGACGGCTCGCCCCCGATTCGAGGGGTCGCCACCGTCTTGCTTGCCGACCGGCCGGCACCGCGTGAGACCCACGATTCCGCACGTCCGGAACCCCAGGACCCGCCACGATTCTGCCTGCGCACAGCGGTGGCGAACCGTAGGATGGTCCTGAGCGGGCACCCCCCGCGGGTTGACCGGTCGGGGCCGCCGCCCGGCCGGCTACTCCGACAGGCGTTCCAGGCCGACCAGCGTCCAGCCGGCGCCGGCGCGCTTGAAGTAGACGTGCACGGGCCGGGTCCACGCGGCGCGCGGCGGGTCCACGGCCCTCACCTCGACGCGGACGAACGCGACCGGCCGTGAGGGCAGCGCGCCGAGACCCTTCGCGAACCGGTCCACGGTGACGTCGATGAACGGTTTGGCCCGATGCTTCAGATCGGCCGGCAACGGCAGGAACAGGATTTCCCGCGTCGTCTTGTCGACCGAGTACCGCAACGACGAGTCGAGGATGCGCCCCGCCGCCGCCCAGAGCGCGCCGGTGGCCAGAATCGCCGCCCGTCGAGCCGAGGCCGATGGGCAGAATCAACAGGGCGAACCCGATGCCGAGATGGCGGTGGATGCGGCTCGTCAGCCCGATCTGAATGACCAAGCCGGCCAGCGACAGGTAGAGCTGCACCTGGCCGAGGAACGCCGCGATGAGGTCGGCGCCGCCGGTGCCCGCGGCGCAGACTCCTAGCCGAAACGCCCGCCGAGCAGGCACAGGCCAACCACGCGGCCGCGAACGTGGCCGCCGGCATCGAGAACGGCCGGCGCCGTCGAGCGGTTCGCCCGCCGCCAACCGGCCGCGCCCGTCGCGGAAATCGAACGCTCGAACGGGATCGGCGACCCGTCTTCGGCCGCGCATGCCCCCTGCGGCACCGCGCCGGCCGGCACGTCGCGCGGGCGGGCGCGGCGCCGGTTCGCTACTGGGTGACGCCGGCGCCGCGATAGCTGAGCGAAACGTCGTACTCGAGGACGGTCCGTTCGACGCTGGTGATGACGCCGGCCAGCTCGTCGAGGGCGCGGGCGGCGTCGGCGTCGCCGAAGGCCCGGAGAATGCCGCCGCGGGACAGCTCGGCATAGCTGCGCAGGTTCTCGACTATCTGCCAGACCACCGGCCCCGGCCCGAACTGGCGGTGATAGATGCCGAAGATCACCCCCGCGGCCCGGAAATTGTCGAGGTTGTTCCTCAGGAACGCCTCGAACATCGACGCCCGCCCCGGGGCAATCTCGAGGTTGGTGACCCGCGCGATGGGCAGCCCGCTGACGTCGTCCGACTCCACGCTGAGGTCGCCGCGATAGAGCACCGCGTAACTCCGGCGCGAGACGGTGTACTCGCGTAGCCGGTTGAGCACCCGGTCGAGTTGGCGCGCACTCAGCGCCAGGGCCAACGGCCCGCCCGTATCCAGGTTGGCGAAACCGCCGAGCGGGTGCACGAAGAGGCGCTCGTAGATCGATCCGAACTCGCCGGTCATCCACGCCGAGCGCCAGGGTACCCCCGCCCGCTGCAGGGCCGGGTTGATCTCGTCCAGATAGAGCTCGTTGAAATCGTCCAGCCTGTCCGGCCTGACCTGCACGATGTCGACCTCGTACCACACGTCGCCCTGAGCGCGTGCCTCGGGCGCCGCGACCAGCGCCCCGATGGCGAGCACGAGGCCCGCCGCCATCCATCGCTGCGAGTTCATTGTTCTCCTCCTCGATTCCCGAACCGGCCACCCACTTCCGGCGGCCGCCGACGGTGACCCGGAACGCGCGCGGCCCGGACTACCGGCGCCGCCATCCTCCCGGCGCCGCCCCCCCCGCCGTAGCGGCAGATCCCCGAGAGCCTTAGCCCGGAGATCGTCGCAAGGTCGCGCTGCGGCCTCCGAGCGCTGTCCAATCAACCCGCCAGGAATTCACGCCGTTCTACAGCGCAGATTCCTGGCAAAGGCCCGGTCTTGCTTTCAAAGACGGGGGCCCTATTCCTGGGAGCCCGTCACGATGACCTCCACATGCGCCGTCGTCCAGCAGCACTGATCGCCGCCGCCGCCGTTGCCGGAGATGTCGTTTCCGGTGGCCATCAACCGGTACCGGCCCGGTTCGCTGAAGGTTGCGGTCGTCAACGTCTCGCCGCCGTCGAGCGCCTCGAACGTGTGCGTGAGCTGCGGCCCGGCGTCCTCCCCTTCCGCTTCGAACGTCACTTCCCCCGGTCCGCGGTACTTCTTCCAGGTCACGCTGAGTGGGGGACGGCGGCGACGCCCCGCACGCTGCTCCGGCTCGACCGTCAGCGGCCGGTCCGTCACCGTCGCCGGCAAGCCGAGGGGCTCGCCGACCGTCGTCGACCAGGTCGCCGCCACCCCGTGCGGCGGCCCCTGCCGGTCCGCCCCGTCCGCCCCGATCCGCAGTGTCGGAGGAACGTTGCCGTTCGCCTTGTTCAGGAAGGGATCGGTGTAGTAGGCGGGATTCGCCCAGAACGCGATCTCCGAGAGCTGGTTGTTGACCCGGATGGTCCAGGTCAGCTTCTCCTCCGCCCGGTCCGAAGGCACGGTGATCGAGAACACGCCCCAGTTCCGGCCCGGCAAAAAGTGGGTGGGCTGCCCCTTGTCGGCGTCGCCCGGCCCCAGGCGATTGTCGTCGCCGACGGGAATCTCGACGGCCTCGTCGTTCCGGTTGAAGTAGCCGACCAGCAGCGTGATCGTCCCGTCCTCGTTCCGGGACCACCCTTCGTAGGCGGGCCAAATCGCTTCGCCGGTGCTGCCCTGGGGCTCGAGGGCAAGCGGCGGGCGGGGCGGCTGCGCAGCGGCCGGCGCCGCGAGAACCGCAGCGGCGGCGACGGCGGTGAGGACGGTCACGATGCGGGACGAATGCATGGAAAGCGCTCCAGCCCTGTCGGGCTTCAAGGCGCGAAAGGCACCGCCCGGTCATCAGGGCGGCGCCCCCGCACACCAAACCTCGGCGCCCTATTCACCGCCGCGCTGCGCCAACGCCGCCTCGCGCTGCGCCACCTCCGCAGCGTAGTCATCTTCGTCGAAGTAGGTCACGTTGACCCAGGCGTGCGCCATCTCGTCAACGGTGCGGTCGCCGTAGCCGACCCAGACGTCGGGGTCGGGGTTGGCCCGGTTCGCGGCGGTGTTGTCGTGCCACGCGGTGACCTTGATCAGGGTGCCCTTGGGCAGCAGCGGCGCCGAGTCGTCGGCGTAGACGTAGCTGTTGTGCCAGTTGAAGTTGAAGTCGCCCACATGGCTCAGCAACCGGCGGCGCCCGGTCGGCAGAATCGCCTCCATCGACATCGCCTTGCCGCGCAGATGCATGTGCGGCTGATAGCTCTCGATGCGGGCGCCGCGCTGCAGCGGGAAGAACCCTTCCGTCACGGCCACGGAGTTGGGGGGGATGTCCACGCCGCCGGCGCCCATGATGTGCAGTACCTGCCGGTGCTCCGGGGTCTGGTCCTTCGGGTAGAGGTAGACGCCGAGCTGCGCGCTGTCGGTGATCTCTTCACCGGCCGCCGAGTAGTGGATGTCCCACTGGATTTCGGAGTCGGCCAGCATGAGCTTGCCGGCGCCCGGGCGCATGATCTCGCCCTGCTTGCCGACCGCCCACTCCATGAACGTGCCGGCGGTCCGCGACCGGTCGATGCCGTTGGCGGCATTGGCGGCGTTCGCCCGGCGAATCGCGGGATCGACCTCCTCCTGCACCAGCCTGGCAATCGCATGGTGGGTGATCTTGCGGCCGGCGACGGTCCCGGGCCGGATCTCGATCGCCCGCGCCCAGCGGTCCTCGGTCAACCCGGTCGGCGACCGCGGCTTCCACCACGCGTCGTTCGCCTCGGCCGCCATCGTGAAGGGCGCCGACTCGACAATCAGGTCGGGCGGCCCGTCGAACTGCTCGGCGAAGTACCACTTCGACTCGTCGGGCCAATCGACCGACGCCGGCGCGTCCGCGGGGTTGCCGCGCGGCGCGCCGGCGTCGACCCAGCGCACGACCGTGTCGATCTCCGCGTCGGTCAGCGACCGGTCGTTCTTGAACGCCTGAATCCCGACGGTGCGGTCGACGTGCCACGGGGGCATCTGCCGCGCCGCCACGCGATCCTTGATCGACCGCGCCCAGGGCCGCGCCTCCTGATAGGTCACGAGCGACATCGGCGCGATGGAGCCCGGGCGATGACACGCTTCGCACTTGGCCTGGAAGATCGGGGCGACGTCCTTGGTGAACGTCGGCGCCGCCTCCTCGGCCGCACCCGCCGGGGCCGCCCAAACGCCGAACACAAGCACGAACATTCCGAGACTCTTCGCTGTGGCGCTCTTCATCGACTGCGTCCTTTCACTCTCGTGTTCGGTTCGTTCAGCGCCGCAAGCCGCCTCCGCAGGCCCCAGACCAACCGCAGGGGCCCACTGCGGCGCCCCACTGTCTAAACGTCGGCCGCGCGCGCGGCGTTTACCTACCCCGCGCCCTGCGCAGAGCCCGTCACGGTCGCGCCGCCGCGGCGGCTACGGGTCCCGGCGGCGTTGCGCCTGAAACCGATCCCACAGCGCCGCGCCGCCGACGTGCAACCCCTCTCCGACCGACACCGCCGCGCCCAGCTCCAGGTACCGATCGGAAGCCGGGCGGTAGGCCGGCCACGCCGGCAGGCCGGGACCGTTGGGGTCGCCGGTGGCGGCGAACCGTATCCAATACGCCCGCATCGTCTCCGACAGCTTGGCGTCGACCTCGGTATAGTCGCCGACCGGGGTCAGCCCCAGCGGCCGTTCCCCCCCTTCGTCGCTTGTCGTCAACGTGCCGAAAACGTACACGAGCTCGGCCGCGTGGTGCGCCCCCAACGTCTCACCCCAGGGGGTGGGGGGCACCCGGGTGAAATGATACATCCATACCGGCGCCACCGCCGACTGATGCCGGGCGTGCGCCCGTACCGGCCCCGCGAAGTACAGGTCGTGGATGAGGTGATCGAGCCCGTCCCGCACCGTCTCGGTGGTGACGTCGTAGTGGGCGAGCAGATCGCCGGCCAGATCGGGGTACACCGACTCGACGTGCGCGGCGAACGCATCGACGCCGTCCAGGGGGAACCCCCGCGTCATCAACGACCCCTCGTTGCCGTTCATGCCTACCACCAGGGGCACGTCGTGCTGCCGGCCGCCGGCGTACATCGCCAGCGGATCGTCGGGAATGGCCCAGCCGTCCACGTTCGGCGCCCAGACGTGGCCGGTGCGCAGAAACGGACTGCCGGCCCCCGCCCCGGCCGCCTCGAGCACCGCGTCGGCGGAGGCGGCCCGCATCGCCGCCAGCGCCGCCGCCGGATCGAGGTCCCCGGCGCCCAGCGCGGCCCCGATGGCCGTCCCCTGCGCCTCGGCCGGCGTCAGATCGGCGGCACCGCCCTGCAACGGACGGTCCCAGCCGTGAATCCAGTTGCTCTGCGCGATGGCGCGGTGAAAGAGCCCCTTGGACTGCGGCATCACCATGACCGACATCACCGCGCCGCCGCCGGCCGACTCGCCGAAGATGGTTACGCGATCAGGGTCGCCCCCGAAAGCGGCAATGTTGTCCCGTACCCATTCCAGACCGGCCACCATGTCCAGCAGCCCGTAGTTGCCGGAAGCGCCGTGCGGGGACTCGGCGGACAGCGCGGCATGGGCGAGAAACCCGAAGACGTTGAGCCGGTAGTTGATCGTCACCACCACCGCGCCCTCGGCCGCCAGCCGGGCGCCGTCGTAGATGGCGGTCGACCCGGAGCCGCCGGTGTATCCGCCGCCGTGGATCCAGTACAGGACCGGCCGGGGCTCGCGCGTCTCCGCCGGCGCCCATACGTTCAGGAACAGGCAGTCCTCGCTCTGCTCCACGTCACGCCCGCCGGCCTGGACGCAGATCGATCCGGCCCGGCCGGCGTCGCGCACTCCTTCCCAGGCGACGACGGGCGCCGGGGGACGCCACCGCAGCCCGCCCACCGGCGGGGCCGCGAACGGAATCCCCTTGTACGCGATGACACCGGCCGCGGCCTCCGTCCCCTGAACCCGGCCCCCGGCGACCGCCACCGGCGTGTCGGCCGACAGCATGACGGCCGACGAACCTCCCTGGGCGGCGGCGGGCGCCGTCCCCCCCGCGAGCAGCCCCGCGGCCAACCCCAGGACCAGCGGCAGACGCCCCCGGCATCCCATTCCCTTCCCCATCGGTCTCCTCCCCCGCCGCTGACGACGGATCACTTCGCCTCCCCCGCCGCTTCGCGGTTGCGGGCGCTCCGCCGGCGGTTGGTACGCAGCCCTCTGGGCTTCGCTCGACCATCCGGCGTCCGGCATGTCCGAACCGACACGCAGTAGCGACCCGCCGATCACGCAACCGCCTTATTTGCAATTACTTACGGGCATGAAATGGCGGTGAGGCAGGGATTCGAACCCTGGGAAGAGGTTTATGCCCCTTCAACGGTTTAGCAAACCGCCGCCTTCAGCCTCTCGGCCACCTCACCGCATCGGCGTGCGCGGGCCCGCCGGGGCGGGCCGCAATCGATGATTATACCCGCATATCGGCGGTCGCGGCGGTCGTGCCCCGCAGGTAACGACCGGACCACCCCGGATCGTCAGTCGATGATCCAGAGGCTCGTCTGCGGCCCGGACAGGTAGCGGGGCGGGGCGTCCGCGGCGATCAGGGTGTCCTCCTCCCGCATGATGGTGACCGGCTGGCCGTCCCATTCGGGGACGGACGCGGTGACCGCGAACTCGAGCGAGACCCAGTCGCCGTCCTTCAGGGTGAACCGCGGGTGGTCGCCGTAGCGCTCGGGCCAGTCGTGAATCGCCCACATCCCGGCGTCGTGCACCCAGTAGCCCTGGACGTGCGAGTAGACGAGCAGGTCGATGCCGGCCGCGGCGGCGCGCCGCTCGGCCGCCTGCTTGATCGCGATGCCGGTGCGGCCGACCCGCATGGCGTCGAGAATCAGCCCGGCCGCGCGGGAGGAGGCCTCGAACGCCCGCGCCAAGCCCGCGGGCGGCGCCGACTCGCCTTCGCGGAGCACGTAGGCCATCTTCTGCTGGTCGGCGACGATGCCCGACGTGCGCACCCCGAAGTCCACGTGCAACAGGTCGCCGCGCTCGATCGCCGGATCGGCCGAATCGTCGAGGCTGACGCCGCCGGCCCGCTGCAGATCGAGCGAGGCGGGGAAGTTGAACTCGAACCCGAGGCGCTTCCACTCGGCCGTGATCCAGTACTGCACGTCCATCAGGGTGGTGCGGCCGGGGGTGATGACGTCGCCGGAGAACGCGCGGCGCAGGATGTCGAACGTGGCCGTGCTGGCCTCGCGCTGGACCTCGTGCTCGGCCTCGGTGTGCACCGAGGCGTAGTCGACGACGAGCGGCTCGGACGACACGACACGGCCGGCGCGGTCCGGCCCGAGGGTCTCCAGCAGATAGTTCTCGAGCTCGGCCGTCAGCCCGTCCGCCATGCTGATGGTTCGTGACCGGTTGACGGCGATGCGCCGGGGGTCGCGGGCGGCCAGGTACTCGCGCAGGTGCGGCATCAGCCCCTCTTCGCCGTACGGCGTGAGGGTGTCGTAGAACCGGCGGAGATGGCCGCTGAGGTGGGTGCCGATCGCGGTGGTGTCGAGCCCCGCGCCGGCGCCGGCATCGAAGAACAGATAGGCGTTGCGGTGGCCGTACCAGCCGGTGACGCCATAGCCCCCGAAGAGCTCGAGCAGCGGGTCGGGCGCGTTCTCCCGACTCAGGATGATCCACAGGTCGACGTCGTGGCGGCGCATGAGCGGCAGCAGGTGCCGCCGCATCTTGTCCGCCTTGATCGTCCACTCACGCTCGGTGCGGGCGCGTATCAGCTCGGGGCCGAGCTGCGCCCCCGCCGGCGCCCCCGTCACCAGAACGAGGGCGCCCACGAGCGATACCCGTCGAAGCTGTCGAAGCGCCATCCTGCCACCCCCGACGCGCGCGCCGGATCACCCCCCGTAGGTAATGCGGTAGATCGCGCCCGCGGTGTCGTCGGTCACCAGGAGGGCGCCGTCCGGCATGACCTCGACGTCGACGGGCCGGCCCCAGGAGCTGTTGTCGGGGTTCAGCCAGCCTTCGGCGAACACCGAGTAGTCGGTCACCCGATCGCCGTCGAGAGTCGCGACGGTGATGCGGAAGCCGGTATGCCCGGCCTCCCGGCTGCGGTTCCAGGAGCCGTGTTCGGCGATGAAGATCTTGTCCCGGTATTCGGCCGGAAACATCGATCCGGTGTAGAACCGCATGCCGAGCGACGCCACGTGCGGTCCCAGCGTCCGGGCCGGCGGCGTGAACTCGTCACACCCCCGCAGCTCGCCGAACTCGGGGTCCGCGATGTCTCCCTGGTGGCAGAAAGGATAGCCGAAGTGCATGTCGATCTCGGGGGCGTGGTTCAGCGTGTCGCCGGGACTCTCGTCGCCCAGCCTGTCCCGTCCGTTGCTCGTGAACCACAGGGCGCCGGTGTCCGGATGCCAGTCGAACCCGACGGAGTTGCGCACGCCGTGGGCGAACACCTCCAGATCGGTGCCGTCCGCGTTCATCCGGGTGATGGTGGCGTAGCGGATGTCGTCGCCGGTCCGGTCGCAGATGTTGCAGGGGGCGCCCACGGGGACGTACAGCTTGCCGTCGGGCCCGAAGCGGATGAACTTCCAGCCGTGCGCCCGATCGCTGGGGAAAGCCGCGGTCACGACCACCGGGTCGGGCGGGTCCTGCAGCCGCGACTCGATGTCGTCGTAGCGCAGAATCCGGTTCACCTCAGCCACGTAGAGCGATCCGTCGCGAAACGCGACGCCGTTGGGCATGTTCAGTCCGCTGGCCAGCGTCAGCACGTCGTCGGCCTTCTGGTCCCGGTCGGTGTCGAGCACGGCGTAGACGTTGCCGGCCCGGCGCGTGCTGACGAAAAGGGCGCCGCCCGGCGATCGGGCCATCGATCGGGCGTTGGGCACGTCGGGCGCATACACCTCGATCGAGAATCCGTCCGGCAGGGTGAGCTTGTCGAGCTGAACCTGGGCGGAGGCGGCGCCGGCCGTGACGCTCAGGCCGAGGACGAGTCCGCAGATGAATCGATGCACATGAACCTCCAACTGGGAAAACCGCGCGACCTTAATCCGGGAGAGTCCCCCATGCAGGAGAATCGCACCCTCGATTCAAGTCCGTTTATCCGAAGATTATGACATGACGAACCACTAGGGCAGCGAGATCAGGATCGCGGCCGCCTGCGCACCTTCCGGCGAGCCCGCATCCGCCTCGACCGCCTGCCCGAACCACCGTTTCGCCGCCTCCATGTCGCCCACGTTGAGCGAGACCAGCCCCAGCTTGAACAGCGGCTTCACCCAGTCCTGATCCCGGTCATGGGCCTTCTGGTACCAGTCGGCCGCCTGCGCGGAGTCTCCGGCCGCGAAGGCCGCTTCGCCCTGGTTGAACAGCTCTTCGCGGCTGTTGCCCACGTCGCCGGCGGCGGCGACGGCCGGCGCGGCGGGGCGGGGCCGACCGTTCGCGGAGATGCTCAACCTCACCCCCCCGCGGCGCACGGCGGCAGAGATCCCGGCATCCGGATCGGTGCCGGGCGGCGGCACGTAGGCGACGGCGTACTGATTCCGCATATCGGCGTACTGGCGCGAGATCTCGGCCGCCATCTCGGCGAGCCTCTCGGAAATGGACTGGCTCGGACCGGCGACCGTGTCGTACCAGCCGCCCGTTATCCGCGTCACGTCGCTCGCGATACCGGTCTGGAACCCTTGACCGCTCGTGGTGAACAGGCCCAGCGCATGGATGATCACCCCGCGCTCGACGGCCCGCTCGACAAAGGCCTTGTACCGGCCGTCGGTCAGCGTCCGTTGGGCCGGCCCGTCCGTGGTGACCACCGCCAGGACCGGCCACCTCCGGTCGTCGTCCCAGCGATTCACGGTCTCTTCCAGACCGGCGAAGAACCCGGCGGCGCGATCTTCTTCCACGAAGAACCGCGCCAGCTGATCGAGGACCTCGCCGTGGTCGTCCGTGAAGTCCACGATCAGGCGCGGCCGGCCCGACAGCAGCACCAGCCCCACCTCGCTGTCCTCGGGCAGGGCTCTCACGAACTCGGGCAGAAAGTCGCGCAGATACCGAAAGAACGGCGCCGCGCCGTCCGCGTCGTCGACAATCAGCGCCACCCGCAACGGCTGGTCGATGAGATCCACCCGCGCGACCTCGACACCGACGCCGTCGTGCTCGATGGTGAAGTCGCCCGCGCCGAGGTCGGTCACCGGTTCGCCTTCGCGGTCGAGCACCTTGACGAATCTCTCGACTTCCTGGGCCTGGGCGGCGCGCGCCCCCCCCGCGGCGAGGAAGACGGCCAGGACGACACCGCACAGACGACCGAATCGTTCATTGCTCATGAACTTCTCCTGCACTTGATCGAAAGGGATTCGAGAACGGGACCAAACCGGTCCCTGAGCCTTCCTTCCGAACTACGAGCCCGTGCGCCGTCGGGTTCCCACGACGATGCGCCCCCGGGGGTCGTCACGGCTGCACCCTCACTTGATGGACCGGGTTGATGGCGATGCCGTCGTCGTCCTTGAAGTTCAACGTCACCGCAATGAGGGCCTCCCGCCCGCCCGCCGGCAACGTGTACCATACGTCGAACGTCCTCGACGTCCGGCCTCCCGGCTCGATCCGGTCCACGTCCGCCCGAGACTCGAATTCATAGCGCTCACGGTCCACGCCGCCGCCGGGGCCGTCCGGGGGGGAGCTCAACAACTGTTGCAGCGAAATGCTGTCGGATTCGAAGGTGAAGCCGATATCGTAATCGGGATTGCCCTGCAGGATGAGGTCGAAGGAGGCGAGGAACGCATACTCCCGCACCTGACCGTTCACCTCGTAGGTCTTCCCCGTCGACGCGACGGCGTAGGTGGGATCCGGCGCCGTGGAGATGGTGACCGGAGGCACCCGCGCCGCCGCGTCGGTCGGCTCGAGGGGGGTCTCGTCGCACGCCGCCAGCAAGAGGCCCGCCGCAAGCAGGCCCGTGAAACAGATTCTCTCCAACATCGCTTCCTCTACGACGCACTCCGAATCCGGGCCGCAGTTCGACTTCGCGGCCCCGGCGCCCGGTGGCAAGCGCCCCGCGGCCCGCCGGGACCGCTAGAAGCCTACCTGCAGCCCCGCGCGAACGAAGCGGCCCAGCGCGGGGAAACCGGCCACTTCCTGGTACCGTTGGTCGGTCAGGTTCTCGCCGACGATCGAAACGCTGAGCCGACCGCCGAGACGCCACCGGGCGTACGCGTCCCAGCGCCGATACGGATCCAGCGCGTCGACACCCAACACGTGACTGACGACGTCGATGTTCGTCCGCCGCTCCCCGACGTAGGTCAGCGTGCCGCCGACGGAGACCGGACCGAGATTGAGATCGGCCGTGAACGCAGCTTGATGAAGCGGCACCCCCGGCAACGCCTCTCCGGTCTCGATCAGCTCGGTGCCTCGGGTCACGAGGCTGTCGGTGAACGTGTACGCCGCCCTCAGTTCGACCGGAGACGCCGGGGTTGCGGTGAACGACGCCTCCAGCCCGTGCGCCCGGCTTGCCGGCAGGTTGACGTAGCTTGTCCGCGCTTGGTCGAAGGTCGCGGTCGTCACCAGCGGCTCACGGATTCCGGCCCCCACATCCTCCACGAACTGCATCCGTTCGGACAGCCTCAACCGGCGGAACGCGGCCAGCGACTCGAGGGGGGGGACATCCACGCCCCCCCACACGATGAGGTCCCGATAGGCGTGCCGAAACCCGGTGAGATCGATCTGGAGCCGCTCCCCCCACGGAGCGGCGGTCAGACCGCCGTCGAACACCACGCTGCGCGCCTGTAGCAGCTCGGGATTCCCGCGGAGCCACAGGGTGTCGCTGAACCGCTGTCCCAACGTCGGCGCGGAAGCCGCGGTGCCGGCGCTGCCGTGGAGGAAGACGCCGGGTCTCAACTCGTAGCGCACCGCCCCGCGCGGCATTCCCACGATCGGGTAGGGGCCGTGGCGTTCGACGCGCCCCCCGGCGGTCACGGTCAGATTGTCCTGCACCTGCATGCGGTCCTCACCGTACGCCACCAGGTTGAGCCGCTGCTGGTCGAACCCCTCATCAAGGCCGAACCGGCCGGCCCGCACCTCGGCCCAGCCCCCGAAGGTCAGGAAATGGAACTCGTCGGCCCGCCGGGTGTACTCGTACACGAGCTGCGCCGACTGCTGATCGTCCCGGAGCCCGTCCGCATGCACGAAGTCCGGCAGATCGAACCGCAGCCCGGTGCGGTCGACCGGCCGCAGATCGACGGTGCCGGAATCCTCGGGATTCAGAGCCCGGCGCTCCGTCCGCGACACGACGAGGCGCCCCTCGTGCAGGCTCTGGCCCCGGCGCAACCCCAACGTCACCCCCGACATCAACCGGGTCCGCTCTTCCGAGGCATCCCGGTCGGCGCGCAGGAGCGACGTCGGTCCCGGCCGCCCGACCGTACTCCTCGCGCCGCGGAAGGTGAAGTCCACCGACAGGTCCTCCCGCACGAGACCGACGGTCCCGGCCACCCCGTTCCGCATGAACGCGCTGTTCGGCTGCTCGTTGTCCGTCTCGATGCGCTGCCCGGCGATGCTCCAGTCGTAGTCGCCCCGCCGCCCCGTGGTGGCCGCCTCGACCTGCCGCCAGCCCAGCTCTCCGGTCTCGACCCCCAGCGATACCCGCCGCGCCCGCGCATCGCCGGCCACCTTCGTCAACCGCTGCGCGCCGCCCGCCAGATCCCCGTGCCGGGTCGACGTCATGCCGCGGACCGCCTCGAAACGAGCCCACTCCAGTTGCGTCGCGGCATCGAGCTCCGACCCGAACCCCGGGAACGGCAACCCGTCGGTCAGCAGAAAACGGTCGCCGACCGGCGCCCCCCGCAGCCGGACGGCGGTCGGCTGGCCCACGCCCCCCGCCCGGTTCACGGTCACGCCGGGGACCCGCCGGAGGAAGGTCGCGAACGCGTGGTCGCGGACTTCGAACGCGTCGAGATTGGCGAGAGTCGCGGTGAGGCCCGGGCCCGAGCCGAGCAGCCGGTCGCCGCCGCGCAACCGGGTCGGGACGTCGGTCGCGCTGCGGAGCGTGAAGTCACGGCGAATCGTGATGTCGGCAACCACGGTGATCGGGAACGCAGGTTCCACCACCTGCGACGCGTCGTCGATGGCCGGGCTGTACCGCCCGGCGGCCAGTCCCTCCAGGCGATAGTCACCGTCGGCGTCGGTCACCGCCGTCAACTCGACGTCGGTCCCGGTGAAGGTCAACCGGAGCCCCTCGACCGGCGTGCCGACGACCGTCGTCACCGTCCCGGTCAGCGTGCCGAGCCCCTGAGCCGACACGGTGGTGGCGACCGCCCACCCAATCAGGGCGAACCGGGTGAAGTTGGCGCAGACTCGTGGTTCATTCATGGTCGACAGAACTCATTGAACAGCATACATGGCATCAAGGTCACGACGCGATCCGGCCGGTTTCGGCCGGCGCCGAAGCCGGTGACCGCCGGCAGACCGTTCGACCCGACGCGCCGGGGGCCGGACGCACGTCCCGCTCGAGCGACGCGGCCCACGCCGGCGCCGAAGCCGCCCCGCATCGACCCGACGCCCCGATGCGGCCCGGACTCCGGCCACCACGGGCTGCCGACGGGCGGAACGGTGCTCCAAGGGGTTCGATGCGCCGCGGCGGGGATGCCGCCGCGGCCGGCCGGCGTGCGCGATCAGTACCGGAACAGATACGAGATCTTGGTGAAGAACGCGCGATTGGTCCGCAGGAGGTCCGTCGTGTAGAACGTGGGATTGCCCAGGTACGCCGGCGTGTAGCCGTCCCCCCCGGCTATCAGGTCGCCCTGCTGATACCGGTCGTCGTAACCGATGAAAAACACCGTTCCGGAGTTGACCCGGTACGTGAACAGCACGTTCGCGCCCACGGTGCGGCTGAACGAATTGTATTCCAGGATATTGCGCAGCAGGAGCCGATCCGTGAACTGGTACGTGGTCAGTGCCCGGTAGATCTTGACGTCGAACACCTCGCTGTCGTCGAACGGATCCACGAGGTTGCTCGTGCTGATGTTCACCTGCGACTGCAGCCGGGTGAACGGCCGGACGGTCATGAAGAGGCCGCCGTTGCCGCCGGTCCCCAGAAACGAGTCCGCGCCGGCGTATCGAACCTGGTCGCCGTAGTTGAAGTACCCGCCGAACGAGATCGCCTGAATCGTGTTGATGTTGCCGCCGAACGAGTAGGACTGCTTCTCGAAGTTGATGCCGCCGAACCGCTCCATGTCGCGGTTCATGCCGAAATTGAGTCGGATGTTCCTGGCGAACGAGAAGTTCACGCCGGCATTCACCATCTCGTCCTCGAGGATGTCCCCGAAGTTCCAGTTCCGGGTGTAGCTGAACGACGGCCCCCAATTGATGAGCCAGCTCTCCGGCCACCAGCGATACCCGACGTTGCCGGTGCCGGCCCGGATGTCCCGCCGGCGAACGAATCCGACCGCGGTGTCGAACGCGGGATCGATGGTGTACCCGGCCAGGAAGTAGGTCAAGTTGCGGCCGTTGTTCCTGATTCCAACGTCGAACATGTTCCCGGACGTGTCCGCCAGATCCAGATCGCGGTTCTGGGACGTGATCGCCCGAAACCCGATCGACGTCGCGTCGTTCAGTCGGAAATTGCCGTCGAGACCGCCCAGCCGGCTGTAACCGTCGAGAAACTCCCGATCGGTGACGATGGCGCCGATGTGCGATTCCGCGTACAGGTCGTAGCGCACGCGCCCGATGAGCACGTTCGCGGTCTCCCCGTATCCCCGGGCGGCGGGGTCATCGAGGTTCCCGGGCGCCTCGTCGTTGGCGACCAGCACGCCGAGCGTCGTGTTGCCGACCTTGCCGGTGACCTTGCCGCCATACCGCGGATCGACGATCGTGCGGGTGTGCACGAAGTTCACCGGCCCCGGCATGTTGAAGATCTCCTGCCCTTCGAGAAAGAACGGCCGCAGCTCGGAATAGAACAGCGGGAACCGCTGGTTCACCTCGATCTGCGGCCGGTCGGACTCGATCTGCGAGAAATCTGGGTTGTAGGTGGCATCGAGGGTGAGGTTGGAAGTCAGGCCGTACTTGACGTTGACGCCGCCCTCCGGCTGCCGCTCATTCCCGAATCCGCCGGACGACCGGTCGAGACTGCCGGCCTGAATGGCGGTGACGGTCGGCAGGATCTCGAGGTTGCGGCTGGTGGACAACCCGCTGAGCCCGTCGAGGACCCCCATCTGGGGCAGCAGCCCCGACACGTCGCGCGACATCGGCGACCAGACGACCGTCTCGTCCTTGCCGCGAATGCGCCGCGCGATCTGCAGGCCCCAGCGATGCGCCCGGTTGCCGGCCGCGGGATACCGCAGGCTCTTGAACGGGATGGCCATCTCCGCCGTCCATCCGTCGTCCACGATCGTGCCGCCGGACTCGAACAGCGCATCCCAAGACTGATCGCCCCAGCGCACGCCGCTGAAGCTGCGCCCCCCTCCGGAAAACCCCCCGCGACCGCCGCCGCGACGGCCCCCGCGACCGCCGCCCCCGCCCCGCGCTTCGAGCAGCGAGTCGTTCTGGACGCCGTAGCCGTTGACCGAGAAGACGTAGGCCCGCTGCTGGTCGAGAAACGTATCGAAGTAGACCGAGATGATGTCGTCACCGTACAACGCCCGGTCCCGGTCGACCCGGTTCGCGCGCATCATCGAGGGTTGAGAGTAGTGGGCGTACAGGCCGAAGTACAGATGCGTGTCGTCGAAGGCGACGTAGACCTCGGTGTCTTCGGTCGCCGGTTGCCCCTCCAGCGGGCTCTGCTGCACGAACTCGGTGATGCGGGTGGCCCGTTGCCAGACGGCGTCGTCGAGATTGCCGTCGATCTGCGGCGCCTGGGAGGTCCGGACCGCGGTGACGTTCGGCCGGCCGGCGAGGATGCCCAGCGAGGCGGCCGCGGCGAGACCGGAGGCGCCCGCGCCCGGCGGCGCGCCGCCGCGGGTCGGCCCACCGGCCCGCGGTCCACCCGTGCCGAGCCGCCCGGCGGCGCCGGCGGGCGCTTCCCCGGAACGGGTCTCCGCCCCGCGGCCGGGGAATCCGCCGGGCGCGACGGGGTTCGCCGAACCGCCCGGGGGCAGAATGATGCCCCCCGTCACTTCGCGGTCCTCGGCTCGGCCGGGGGAAAGACCGCGCGCGCCGGCGCCGAGGGGTCCCGGCCCGCGGAGCCGACGGTTCCTGATCGCGCGTTCGAAGTCGAAGCCGCCCCCGCCCTCAACGAACGGCGCCGCGGCCCCGCCGGCGGGGCCGCCGAAGCCGGCGTCTCCTTCGCCGCTTCCCCCGGTTCGAGGGCCGAGCGGCGCCAGGCCGCTGCCGCGGGCGGCTCGCCCGAAGTCGCCGTCTCCTCCGTCGCCGAGCGACGGCAGACCGCTCCCGCCCGCGGGCGCGGCACGCAGCGCCAGCGCCGCGCCGCGGGTCAGCTCGCCGGCGATCCGATCCTGCAGGTCGAAGAGGTCGTCGAAGGGTCCGTCGACCTTCGCGGTTCCGGCGAGCTCGGCGCTCTGCGTGTCGACCAGCCGCGCGGTGATGCGCAATTGGTCTCCGATCCGCTGGTAGCCGCCGGCGACGACCCACCGCGAGCCCAGCTCGCGCCCGAGTGCCGCGGCGAGGGTGTCGTCCAGGTTGGCGGCGCCGCGGCCGCGCATCGTGGCCGCGACGTGCTCCCGTGCGACCACCGCGAAGACGTCCCGGGTCACGAGGTCCGCCGCCACCGTCTCGGCGATTCCGTCCCCAAGCCAATCGTCCCTCTCGTTACGAGAGATATTCGCGAACGGCATGACCACCACCGAGTCGGACACCACCGACTCGACGGACTCTCCGGCGGAGACGGCCCACGCGGAGGGCGGCGCCGACGGACGGGGGAGCTGGCCGGGAGCGGCGGTCGCAACGGTGGCAACCGCGGTCAGCAACCCGATCGGGCCGAGCCCGAGAACGCCGGCGATGCAGCGGATCTTCATGATGGCTCGTTTCGACGGCCCCGCGCGGGGCCCTCCCCGCGGACCCGCAGGGACGACAGTTCGGTATCAGTAGACGGATCCGGCGAAGATGCCGTTTACCGAATCTCCCTGCGCAAGTCCGTTCCGCCCGCGCGCCGCCACACGTCTCCCACCGGTCAGGGGCGGGGAATCATCGGCATGGCGCAAGTCCGTTCCGCCTTCGAGACCCAGGAACGCGGGCCGCGGGACGACGGCGGGATCAGCGGCGGCTCTGCGCAAGTCCGTTCCGCCGGCATCCGCACCGCCACGGACGGAGACGACGCCCCGGTCGTCATGCCTCGGGCGATGCGCCGTCCTTCACGCGAGCCGCAATCTCTCCGGCCATCGCGGACCCGCTCACCGGAACCCTCCCCCGCGCGGTCACCAGATCGGCGGTTCGATGCCCGGCGGCCAGCGCCGACCCGATCGCCCGCTCCACCGCATCGGCCTCCGCGTGCGCCCCGAGCGCGTGCCGCAACAGCATGGCGGCAGAGGCGATGGCCCCGATGGGGTTGGCGGCGTCACGGCCGGCCAGCGTCGGAGCAGATCCGTGGACCGGCTCGAACAACCCGCCGCGGCCGCCGATGCCCGCGGACGGCAGGAGTCCCAGCGAGCCGACCACGGCGCCGGCCTCGTCCGAGAGAATGTCCCCGAAGAGGTTGCCGGACAGCACGACGTCGAACTGCTTCGGGTTCGTCGCGAGCAGAAGGGCGCAGGCGTCGACATACTGATGATCGAGGGTCACGTTCGGGTACCGCGCGCCTACTTCGGTCACCACCTCGCGCCACAGCCGGGACGTCTCGAGCACGTTCGCCTTGTCGACCGAGGTCACCCGCGAACGGCGCGCCGATGCGCTCTCGAAGGCGATCTCCGCGATCCGCTCGATCTCGGGCCGGGTGTACCGCATCGTGTTGAACGCCGACCGGCGATCGTCCGCCATGCCGCGCGGCTCACCGTAGTAGATGCCGCCGGTCAGCTCGCGCACGATGAGCATGTCGGCCCCGGCCACGCGATCCGCCTTGAAGGCGCCGCCGTCCTCGAGACCGGGCCAGACGCGCGCCGGCCGGAGGTTGGCGAACACCCCCAGCGTCCGGCGCAACTGCAGGAGCGCCGTCTCCGGCCGGCCTTCGCTCGATCCCCGGTCGAACGCGGGGTCGCCGACCGCCCCGAGCAGCACCGCATCGGCCGCGAGACAGGCGGCGCGGGTCTCGTCCGGCAGCGGCGGCCGGCCGGCGCGGAGCGCCGCCCCGCCCACCGTGTGCGAGGTCATGGTGAACGTGTGACCGAACCGATCGCCCACGGTCCGCAGAACCAGCTCCGCGGCCGCGGTGACCTCCGGCCCGATGCCGTCGCCCGGCAGCAGCGCAATCGTCGCCTGCATGTCGGACGCCTCAGGCCGCGCCGGCCGAACGGTCGGCGTGGAGACGGGCGACGATGGCGGCCAGATCGGTGTCTTCGACCGTCTTCTGCCGATCCGCGAGGTCGATCATGGACCGATACACCCGATCCAGCTCCAGCCGGCTCAGCTCGAACCCGAGCTGCCGGCACCGCTGCTTGACCGCGTGCCGGCCCGAGTGCTTGCCGAGCACCAGCGTCGACTGCGCCACCCCGACGTCCGCCGGACGCATGATCTCGTAGGTGCGCCGGTCCTTGATCACGCCGTCCTGGTGGATCCCCGCCTCGTGGGCGAAGGCGTTCCGCCCCACGATGGCCTTGTTGGCCTGCACCGGCTCGTGGGTCAGCTCGGACAGCAACCGGCTCGTGGGATAGAGCTCGGTGGTCCGAATCCCGGTCGTATAGGGCATCCGGTCGTGCCGAACCCGCGTCACCATCACCAGCTCTTCGAGCGACGCGTTGCCGGCCCGCTCCCCGACGCCGTTGATCGTGCACTCGATCTGGCGGCACCCGGCGCGCACCGCCGCCAGCGAGTTCGCCACCGCCAACCCGAGATCGTCATGGCAGTGGGCGCTGAAGACGGCCCGATCGGCGTTGGGGACGCGGCCGATGACGCCGGTGAAGAACTCTTCGATCTCGTCCGCCGTGCAGTAACCGACGGTATCCGGCAGGTTGATGGTCGTCGCCCCCTGCGCGATCGCGGTCTCCACGACCCGGCAGAGGAAGTCGGGGTCGGTACGCGTGGCGTCCTCCGCCGAGAACTCAACGTCGTCGGTGAACGTGCGGGCCCGCTTCACGTTGTCGACCACCGCCTGCAGGCACTCGTCACGCGAGATGCGGAGCTTCCGCTCGAGATGCAGGTCGGACGTGGCGATGAAGGTGTGAATGCGTGAGCGCCGGGCCGGCTTCACCGAAGCCGCGGCGCATTCGATGTCGGCGGGGTTGCACCGGGCCAGGCCCGCGATGACCGGTCCGTCGATCTCGGACGCGATCAGGCGGACCGCCTCGGCGTCGTCGTTGGACGCGATTGGAAAGCCCGCTTCGAGCACGTCCACGCCCAGCGCCTGAAGCTGGCGGGCGAGCGCCAGCTTCTCGGGCGTGTTCATCGAAAAGCCGGGGGCCTGCTCGCCGTCCCGCAGGGTCGTATCGAAGATGATCAGTCTGTCGTCCGCCACGATGTCTCTCCTTGCTCCACCAGCCGCCAACCGCGATTCCAGCCCGGACACCGTCGCCGGCGGCTCCGCTTGCCGCACGACCAACCCTCCAGGAGTCCGCGCCGTTCTACGGCGCAGACTCCTAGTTGACGTTGAGTCGAACAAGAAGTCAAGATTATAATTGTTAATATTTGATAAATTATATTTATAAGGCTACCCGACATGGAACTGCATGAGCTCCAAGTGCTCCAGGTGGTCGCGGCCGAGCGGAGCTTCTCGCGGGCCGCGGCCCGGTTGCACCGCACGCAACCGGCGGTCAGCCAGGCGATTCGACGGCTGGAGGACGAGCTCGGCGAGCGGCTGTTCGACCGATCGTCGAAGGGCGGCCGGCTCACCGAGACGGGCGCCATCCTGCTGGACTACGCCGAGCGGATGTCGCGCCTGAAGAGCGAAGCGGTGGACGCGGTGCGCGAGCTGCAGGAGCTGCGGCGCGGCCGGGTGGTCATCGGGGTCAACGAGGCGGCCGTCCACGTGCTGCTTCCCATCGTGATGCAGTTCCGGCAGGACCATCCCCATGCCCAGGTCGAGATGCGCCGCGTGCACTCGCGGCAGATTCCGGGCGAGGTCCTCGACCGCAGCCTGGACTTCGGACTCGTGACCTATCCGCCGGGGGAACGCGGGCTTCGATCGGTCCGGCTCGGCGTCGACGAGCTGGTCATGCTGACCCATCCACAGCATCCGCTGGCCCAGCGGCAGGCGATCACGATGAGCGAGTTCGGGCGGCAGACCATCATCGCGCACAACGATCCGTCGCCGCGGCGCGATCTGGTCCTGCGGCTCTTCGAGCAGCACCACGCGGCGATCAACATCCAGATATCGCTGCCGAGCCTGGACGGCATCAAGCGCGCGGTCGAAATGGATCTCGGGGTGGCCCTGCTGCCGCGTCGATGCGCACTCTCGGAGATAGCGCGGGGACGGCTCGCGGCGGTACCGGTCCCCGAGTTGCGCGCGCCCCGTGACCTGCGGCTCGTCTATCGACGAACCGGGGAGTCATCGCACGCCGCCGGCGCCTTTCTCGAGGCGGCCCAGGCGCACGCGGCCGAACCGCACCGGCCGGCGGCGGCAAGGCGCCGCAGCGCGGGTCAGAAGCCGCGCACGTAGGGCACGCGGGATGCGACGCCGCGGACGACGTCGAAGTCATCGAGGAGCAACCCGGTGGCGTCCCACGTGCCGGCGAGGAGAGCGTCGCGAACCTGGTCTTCGACGGTGACGGCGATCCGCCGGCCGTCCGCCTCGAGGACGCGCCCCGCGAGCGACAGCGCCAGCCGTGTGGCCGGAGCGGCTTCGACGCGGGTCATCAGACCGCCGATCACGTCGTGCGGAGCGGTGACGCAGGCGAGGCCGATGGCCAGCGCGTTCCCCCGGAAGATCTCGGCGAAAGACTGGCCGACACAGGCGTCGATACCCCAGCGTTTCAGCGCCTGCGGCGCGTGCTCGCGGGAAGACCCGGAACCGAAGTTCTCGTTCACGAGCAGGATCCGCGCTCCCGCGTAGTCGGCGTTCGAGAACGGATGATCGGACCTGCCCGCGCGGTCGTCCTCGAAGACATGGTCTCCCAGCCCTTCGAAGGTGATCGCCTTCAGGAACCGCGCGGGAATGATGCGATCGGTGTCGATGTTGTCCCCGCGCACCGGTATCCCGGTACCCTCGATACGGTCGATCTCACGCGTGGACAACGGTTTCCTCCCGGCCGAAGCCCGGCCCCCGCCGGCGGCGATCACGCGGCTGACCCGGCCCCCGCCGCCTAGGAAGAGTCTGCGCCGCCGAACGGTTTTGGGTTCGATTTGACACAATATGCAGCGGTCAATCGCCAGAGCTTGCGCAACATACGGTGGTCATAATTTCCTGCGCCGCAGACTCCCAGTGGTCCGTCACGTCATAATCTTCAGGCAGACGAAATTGAGTCGAACGCCGATAGCCGCCCAACCAACCCTCCAGGCCTCCGCGCCGTTCCAGGCGCCTGCGGCAAGAGGCTCCGCGGCATCGGCCGGCGATGCATCCCGCCCCGCCGGTCCCGCGCGACGCGGGGTTCCGCCAAGGGTTCCTACGGCCCGGATTCCGGCAGCGCCGCACGCACGTCGGTCACCTCGCCGGCCAGGGCGGCGGCGGCCACCATCGCGGGACTCATCAGCAACGTGCGGCCGGTCGGGCTGCCCTGTCGCCCCTTGAAGTTGCGGTTCGACGACGAGGCGCAGACCTGCCGGCCCTCGAGCCGATCCGGGTTCATGGCCAGACACATCGAGCACCCGGCGCCGCGCCACTCGAACCCGGCCTCGCTGAACACCCGGTCCAGCCCCTCCGCCTCGGCCGCGGTCCGCACCGCCTGCGAGCCGGGCACCACCAGCGCCTTCACGTGGCGCGCCACCCGCCGCCCCTTCGCAATCCGGGCCGCCTCGCGCAGATCCGACAGGCGCGAGTTGGTGCAGGACCCGACGAAGGCGACATCGATCTTCGTACCCTGGATGGGATCGCCGCCGGCCAGCCCCATAAACTCCAGCGCCTCGGCCACCCCGCCGTCGGACCCCGCCGTCGGTATGCGCCCGCTGACGCCCACCGACTGGCCCGGGTTGATGCCCCAAGTCACCCGCGGCTCGATGTCGGCGCCCTGGATCGCGACCACGTCGTCGTAGTCCGCGCCGGGATCGGAGGCCATCGATCGCCACCACGAGACCGCCCGGTCGAACGCCGAGCCGGCCGGCGCGAACGGACGCCCGCGCAGATAATCGAACGTCGTCTCGTCCGGGTTCACGTAGCCGACCCGCGCGCCGCCCTCTATCGACATGTTGCAGACGGTCAGCCGCTCGTCGATGCTCATGCGGTCGATGACCGCGCCGCCGTACTCGTAGGCGTGGCCCACCCCCCCCATGACGCCGAGCCGGTGAATGATCTCCAGCACTACGTCCTTGGCGAACACCCCCGCCCCCAGCTCCCCGTCGATGGAGATGCGCCGGACCTTCAGGGGACTGATCGCCAGCGACTGCGACGCCAGGACGTCGCGCACCTGCGACGTCCCGATCCCGAAAGCGACCGCGCCGAGCGCGCCGTGGGTCGAGGTGTGGCTGTCGCCGCAGGCGATCGTCATCCCCGGCTGGGTGAGCCCCAACTCGGGCCCGATGACGTGCACGATCCCCTGACGGTCGCTGTCCAGGTTCCAGAACGGAATGCCGAACTCCCCGCAGTTCCGTTCGAGAGCCGACAGCATCGCCTCGGCCAGGGGGTCGGCAAAGGGCCGCCCCTGATCGCGTGTGGGAATGATGTGGTCGGTGGTGGCGAACGTCCGGTCGGGAAACGCCACGCCGATGCCGCGCGACCGCAGCATGTCGAACGCCTGCGGCGTCGTCACCTCGTGAATCAGATGCAAGCCGATGAACAACTGCGTCTGACCGGTAGACAGCGGACGGACCGTGTGGAGGTCCCAGACCTTCTTCAGAAGTGTCCTGCCCATGCGATTTCCAGTCCCCGCGACCCGGGCGCCGGCGGCGACATCATTTCGCGGCGGCGGTCCGCCCCGCGCGTTACGCCGGCGGCGCCGCGCGGTCGGCCGGCGCCGCGGGATTCGGGTCGACCGGAACGGTGAGAAAGAGGCCGCGGTCTCCGTCGTCGTCCAGGTCGGCCGGATCACCAAGGTCATCCGGCTCGACCGGGTCGCCCGCATCGTCCGGGGCCGAGGGCGCAGCCGGGGCACCCGCGTCCGCCGGGTCCGAGGGTTCGGCCGGGGCGCCCGCATCGTCCGGGGCCGGTTCGGCCGGGGCGCCCGCATCGTCCGGGGCCGAGGGCGCAGCCGGATCACCCGCGTCCGCCGGATCCGGTTCGGCCGGAACCGCGGGCTCGGCGTCGGGCGGCGCGGACTCGACGGGAGCCGCCGATGCGGCCTCGGCGGGGGCGGCCGGGTCCGGTTCGGCCGGAACCGCGGGCTCGGCGGCGGGCGGCGCGGCGGACTCGACGGGAGCCGCCGATGCGGCCGGGTCACCCGCGTCCGCCGGGTCCGGTTCGGCCGGAACCGCGGGCTCGGCGGCGGGCGGCGCGGCGGACTCGACGGGAGCCGCCGATTCGGCCTCGGCGGGGGCGGCCGGGGCTTCCGGCGCGAACGGCGACGCCAACTCGACCGGCTCGGCGGCGCCGTCTTCCTCGATGTCCTTCAGGAGATCGTCCCGGCTCTTGCGCACCCGGTTGTAGCTGCCGGCGGAAACGACGTAGTACCACCGCGCGAAGCGGGTGGCGAGCTCCTCGGCGCGGGCGCGGCCGTCGGCGGTGCGGCGCTCCCACTGCGCATGGAGGTCCGCCCGCTCCCGGTTCGCGCGGTCGGCATCGGTCCACTGCGACTCGGCCTTGTTCTCGAAGTCGCGGTTGGCGGGCCGCTCGGGCTCGGGCAGCGCCTCGGCGTCGAACTCGGCGTTGATCAGGACGTAGCGGTTCTCGCCGCCGCCGGTCTCCTCGTCGTCGCTGGTCTCGTCGCCGATCGCCACGGCGTTACCGCTGCCGTAGAGAATCTCGCCGAAACGCAGCGTGTAGAGCACCCCGAGGTCGGTGCGCACCTTCAGTTCGCCCTCGTTGGACAACATCTCGCCCGCCTGCGTCGGATAGAACCCGCGCGCCTGCATCGTCTGCAGATCGGCGTTGGTGATGGTCCGCTCCTCGAACGCCTGCCGCAGGTTGCCCGACAGGCCCTCCGGCTTGGGGCGGACCCCGACGATGTTGATCCCCATCAACCCGCCCACGAGCAGGTTCATCTGGACGTAGTCGACCTCTTTCCCGTCGGGCAGGTCGTTGGCGGTCCACACGTCTTGCTCGACCCAGTCGACGATGAACTCGCCCCGACGCCGCACGCTCCCGGTGCGCTCGTCGACCTCGTACTCGTTCAGCTCGACCCGCTTGACGTCGTCGCGCTCCACCCCGAGCAGGTTGGTCTCGATCCAGTCGTTGAAGTCGGTCGATATCCCGATGTCGGTGCGCGCCGCGTAGACCCGGTTCTGGTCCGGCACCCGCACGAAGTTCAGCCCGGGCCGCCCCTCGACGCGGGTGCCGATGATCAGGTCGGCCAGCACCTCCTCGCTCGCTCCCCGGAAGGTGACCCGACGCCCGCGTCCGCGCAGCGTGCTGACGCCCTCGTCAAGGGGGTCGATGACGCCGAACGCCTCGTGGTCCGTCACGTTGTCGGATCGGAAGTCATCCTTGGTGATGGCGATCATGCCGGCCGCGGTGTTCGCGAGCCGTTCCTCCCCGTCGGCGGGATAGTCGTGATGCGACGGGATGGTCCACAACCCGTCCCGGTTGATCACCCGGAAGACGGCGGCGGCGGCCGTGTCCTCGTCGAACTCGACCACCTCGAGCGACGTGGCCGCCTCGGGGTCCGTGAACTCGGGAAAGAAGGTCTCGCCGACGTCGAAGAACGCGTCCGGAGCCGAACGGCTCGGTGCGGTGCCGAACGCCAGAGCGGCGGCCAGGATGGCCGCGCCGCCGAATGCAGTCGTCTTCTCCAGTTCCGTCATGGCTGTGCCCCGTCGCTCGGAGGCGGCCCCGCTCGGCGGCCGGCTTCCGGAGCGGTTGAACGGTTCAGTCCCGCAGGCGGCGGGCCGCGGCCGCGCCTTCGCGCTCGCGCCGCTGCCGGCGCACGAAGATGGCCACCCCGAGCGCGAACACCGGCACCGGCGGCAGCAGGATCGCGAACGTCTTGATGGTGCTCTGGATGCGCCGAATCTGGGTCTCCATCCGTTCGAGACTGGCGCGGATCTTCGTTTCCTTCTCGGTCTCGATATTCGCCGACAACACGCTCAGGCGGCGGTTCTCGACCTCTTCGAGGTTGCGGGCCATGATCTGCTTGGCCTGCGCATCGATGTCGGTGCGGTTCTGCACCTCGGCCACCCGCTCGTTCAGCCGGTTCTGGGCGTCGGTCAGGGCCTGCTCGGCCTCGGCTTCCGCCTGCTGCTCGTCGAGGGTACGCTGCTCGATGAACTCGGCGGTCCGCGCTTCCACCTGCTCCAGGGTCCGATGGCGGGCGCGGCGGCTGCGCAGCCCGATGAAAGAATCGTCATCGAGCAGCGAGTCCATGGCGTTCAGGAAGAACGTCACGTTGTCGAAGTTCAGGTTGCCGGGCGCGACCTCGCGAATCTGGAAGAACTGCTCGCTGATGAAGTCGAGGTCCGCGACCACCACGAGGTTCAGGGGCCCCTCGGTGACCCAGTCCGATGAGGATTCGTCCTCCCCGGCCGCCTCGTCTTCCGTGGCCGCCTCGTCTTCCGTGGCCGCCTCGTCCTCTTCGGCGGCGACTGCCGGCGCGGCGGTCGCGGCCGGGTCGACCTGCTGCGGCTCCTGCGACTCGGCCGGTTCGTCGGCCGCGGCCGCCTCTGCGGACGGCGCCGCCGCCGCGGGAGTCTCCGACCCGCCCGGCGCGTCGACCTCGGCCGGCGCGTCCGTCCCGGGCTGCGGCTCCCGGCCCGAGGGGGCGGGCGCGGCGGCCGCCACCGGCGGATCGGGATCGGCGGGCGCGTCTGGATCGGGATCGGCGGGCTCGCTCGACGCCGCCGCGCCACTCGACGCCGCCGACTCGCTCGACGCTTCCGCGCCGCTCGACGCCGCCGACTCCGACCCGCCCCCCGCGGCCTCTTCCGTCTCCGCGGCGGACTCCGCCTCCGACGCATCCTCCGCGGCGGCTTCGTCGTCCTCCTCGGACGCGTCGTCCGCCGACGGCGAGGGTCCGGCCCGTCTCACCCGCGCCGCCACCACGAAGTCTTCGTCGTCCTGCTCGCGAACCGGGTTGGGGTTGATCGAAGGACCGAAGAAACTCTGCCGCACCAGCGAGAAGTACCCCGTGTGTCCCGACACGACGCCGGTCCGGAGCAACGGCTCGAACTCGATGTCCGGATCGGCGCCGGGACCGCCCGACGGACGCAGGAATCCCGGGTACAGGAAGACCAGCTCCTGCAGATCGCGGACCACGTCCACGCCCGGATTGAAGGTCTCCGGGTTCTCGTTGCCCGCGCCGAGAAAGACCACCTCGGACGGCATGTACGAGAGATCCGGGTGCGGGTTGTAACCGTCCCAGAGAATCCGGGTCGGCTCCCAGTCGACCCCGAGGTCCTGCATCCACCGCCGCACGTCGCCCCGCGGACCGGGCCGGGCCGAGCCCGGCGGATAGGTGAACGGGTTCCCGTCTCCCACCCACTCGGTCGGGGCCAGGGTCGGATTGACGGCCGGCAGCGGGTCGACCAGGATCATCGCCGGCCGGCCCTGGCGGATGTACTCGGCGACGTGGGTCATCTGGTCGGTCTGCATCGACGACGGCAGTGCGACCACGATCGCGTCGATGTCCGGCGGGATCGGGAACTCCGCGTTGACCTCGACCACCTCGTACTGCTTCCGCAGCTCGTTCACCACCGACCACTGCGGCAACTGCTGGTTGCCCGCCAGGTTCTGGCCCCCGAAGATCTTCACCATCGTGTCGACCACCCCGACGCGCCGGCGCTCGGCGCCCGCCACCACCCGGATGGTGCGCACGACCTCGTACTCGGTGGGCAGCCCCCGATCGAAGAACGGGATGACCTGCTGCTCGGCCCCGGACGTGAACGCCACCCCCATGAAGACGTCGACGATCTCGGAACGGCCGCCGGCCACGTCGCGCATCTGGCGGGGGCCGATGCCGAACTTCTCGCGCGCCCGGATCGCGGCATCGCTGAACGGCTCGGTCTCCTCGATGAGCACCTCGACCCTGGGCCCGGCGAGGGCGTCGATCTCCTCGAGGGTCCTGATCAGGTTCGATCGCGCCTGCACGAACAGCTCGGGCACGACCGGGCTCAGAAACGCCTGGATGAACACCGGGCGGTCCTCGGGCAGCGCGTCGAGAAGCTGCCGGGTCTCGTCGCTGACCGACGAGAGCTGCTCGGCGGTGACGTCCAGCCGGACCGCGGCCCGCGCCGCCAGCATGTTGACCGCGGCCAGGGCCACCGCGACGGCCACCACCCGGATCGCCTGGTGCGCCCACATCGGGAACCCGTCGGGGTCGCGCGGCCAGTGCCGCCGGCCGGCGATCAACGTGTTCAGATAGAGAAAGAGCCCCGCCACCGACAGGAACATGGCCAGCCCGGACAGGGTCAGGACGCCCCTGGAGAAGTCCCAGAACGGGCTGAACACGCTGAGCGGGGCGACGAGCCGGCCGGCCTCGACGCTGATCGAGGCGACGACCGAATCGACGAAGATGACCCCGCCGCAGAACACCGCCCCCAGGATGAACGCGACGGTGGCGTTGGCGGTCAGAAGCGACGCCAGCATGCCGACCGGCACCAGCGCCGCCCCCACCAGCCAGAAACCGACGTAGTTCCCCAGCATCAACCCCAGGTCGGGGCTCCCCAGGAAGAACAGGACCGCCACGTGGCTCAACGACAGCACGAGCGAGGCGGTGTAGATGCCGAGGGTGGCGACGTACTTGCCCAGCACGATCTCCAGATCGGTGGCCGGGAGCGTGAACAGCAGCTCGGCCGTCCCCAGCCGGCGCTCCTCCGACCAGACCGACATCGTCAGGGCGGGAATGAACAGCAGCAGGAGGATCGGAAACACCTGGTTGAGCTGATCGAGGTTCGCCAGGTTGTCGAGGAAGAACCGATCCTGCCAGAACGCGGCCGCCGCGCTCAGGAAGATGAACAGGGTGATGAAGACGTAGCCGGACGGGCTGCTGAAGTACAGCCGCAGATCCCGTTTGGCCAGCGCCCGGACGATTGAGAAGTTGATCTTGGTGCCCATCGTTCGTTCGTCGTCTCCCATCGGGGGATTCGGCGGCGCAGCCCGGAAATCGCCGCCCCGCGGCGCGCCACCGCCCCAGCCCAACCCTCCAGGCGTCTGCGCCTCCTCACGAGGCGGCGCCGTTCTACGGCGCAGACTCCCGGCCGCCGGTCGAAGCCGGCGGGGCCTCCGGCAGCTCGCGGGTCAGCCGGTAGAACGGCTCGTCGAGCGAACCGTTCTCCTCGAGGTCCGCGAGCGCCCCGTCGAACACGAGACGGCCGTTGTGGATCAACAGGACGCGGTCGGCGACCGCTTCGACTTCCTGCAGGATGTGGGTCGAGATGAGCAGAGTCTTCGTACGGCCCAGCCGCTGCATGTTCTCGCGAAACTGCTTAATCTGATTGGGATCGAGGCCGGCCGTCGGCTCGTCCATGATCAGCACCTCCGGGTCGTGCAGCAGCGCCTGGGCCAGCCCCACCCGCTGCTTGTAGCCCCTCGACAGCTTGCCGATGGGCTTCTCGAGCACGAGTTCCAGCGCGCAGATCTCGACGACGGCCTTGATACGGTCCTTGAGGGCCCGCGGAGCGATCCCGCGCGCCTCGCCGAAGAACCCCAGCAGCTCCAGCGGCGTCATGTCCGGGTAGAGCGGTCCGTTCTCGGGCAGATAGCCGAGCCGCTTCGACGCCTCGATGCGCTGCTGCCGCACGTCGAACCCGGAAATCGCCGCACGCCCGGCGCTCGGCGCCAGAAAGCCGGTGAGCATGCGCATCAGGGTGGACTTGCCGGCCCCGTTCGGCCCCAGGAAGGCCACGACCTGCCCCTGGGGAATCGAGAACGAGGCGTCGCGCACGGCGACGAACGGCCCGTAGTACTTGCTGAGACCGTGCGCGTCAATCATGATCGCAGGATCGGCCGGGTCCGCGGCCGGCTCGACCACCGGGCTCGTATTCGTCACAACTTCCTCATCCATGTGGATTCGCCTCGACGCCGCAACGATCCGCGCCGCGGACGGCAATACCTCCGACATGCCGGTTAAGACGCATCCGGGACCCGAACGGCCGGGACGATCATCGGCCGGCTTCCCGGCAGTCCGAGTCTCAGCGGGGACCGCCGGAAATCGTCGGGTTCGGCTCCGCTCACCGCCCCACCACCCCTCCCGGAGTCCGCACCACCTTACCGCGCAGACGCCGGAGGCCGGCTCAGCAGGCACAGAAGCATAGTCAATCGGGCCGACAGTCAGCAAGTGGGCGGCGTCCAGCCTCCACCCAGGGTGCACGTCAGATTTGTGAGACGACCGCCCTGTCGCTGCCAGATTGGCGATTCCGATCCCGTTCCCGGCCTGGATGCCCTCCGAACGGGCCTTTACGGGCTTCGACGCGATGGGGCGCCTCGGGGCCGCCCGCGCCGGACACCCCCAACGGCGCCGGCTCACTTCTTGACGTGCACCCCGTCCAGCCGGCCACTTCCCCCGGATGACGACCGGAGCCGGCACCGCGGCCGAGCCCGGCCCGCCCGGCTCCACGTAGCCCGGCCATCGCCGCCCGGCGGCCGCCGCCTCAACCAACCCGCCAGGAATCCCCCGGCAACCCGCGGCGCAACCCCGCGGCGCACCGGAGAGCGGCGGATGCATCGCCGCTCGAAGGCAGCGGGCATTTTCGCCACGGGCTGCCAGGACCACCGCCGGTGCGGTAAGATGGCGCGGTTCACGCGCGGCCGACCATGCAGCATCCTTCCCCGCCGTCCTCCCGATACCTTGCCGTACTCCTGGTCGCCGGACTGACCGCCGCGGCCCTCTCCGGAAGTCAATCCGCCCCGCCGGATCCGGGCGATTCGGCGTTGCCCGAAATCATCGAGCGGGCCCTGGCACGCGCGGCCTGGGCCGAGGAGCAGGGCTTCGGAACGCGTTTCCGCCACGCCATGACGCAGCGGACCCGCCGGTTCAACGACGACGGCGAGGTCACCGAGGAGGAGACGCGAAGCTACCGGGTGGAACCGTACCGGGACGCGCTGTTCCACCGGTTGACGACCAGGAACGGAAAGCCGATCGACGCAAGCGCCCTGATCGAGGAAGAGAGACGCTGGGAGGAATTCCGGGACGAGCGGGACAACCCGCGGAGGCGTGAAGAAGAGGACGAGGATACCGAGATCAAGTTCAACGAAGAACTGATCAGTCGGTACACGGCCACGCTGGAGGGCGTCCGCGAGCTCCGGGGCCGCCCCAGCTACGTGCTGTCGTTTGAACCGCGGCCGGGAAGGCTCCCGGTGCGCAGACGGCTCGACCACGCCCTGAACAAGTCGCGCGGCGAGGCCTGGATCGACCAGGAAACCTACGAGATCGCCCAGGTCAGCTTTCAGTTGATGGATCGCGTGCGTCTCTGGTGGGGCATCCTCGGCACCATCTCCGACGCCACCGGGCGCCTCGATCGCCAACCCGTCGCCGAGGACATCTGGATGAACACCCGGTTGGACATCTACTTCCACGTGAGGGTGCTGTTCAGAACGACCCGCCGGGACCAGACCAGGCAATGGAGCGGGTACGAGATCCCCGGGTGAGCCGGCCGTGGCTTCGCCCACGCTGCTGCGCGTGCGACCTACCAGCCCGTGGCGACAGTCCCCGCTGCATTCGAGCGGCGACGCATCCCGCCTAACTGCGTCGTTCGTCGGTTGCCTGTGCCCAGACCGTCCTGATCGGGAATGCCGATCACCCCGACGCCACGACACGTCGGGACCTGTTTCACCGCAACCGGCGCCCTCCCCGCGCCTAGTCCGGCAGGGGCGTTCTCTGCCCGCGGGCACCTCTTCAGGCCGCCGGCGCCCCCGCCGCTCGCGGGGCTTCCCCACGGGGCCGCTACGGACGGGTCTGCTCTTCGTGCCAGCGGGGGTGGTGGTGGCGGGCCCAGCGTTCGGTCACCGTGCCGTCGATCATGGCGCGCGCGGTGCCGGGGTAGGCGACGGTGCCGAGGTAGACGTGGACGATGAGGAAGAGGCCGCCGCCGAGGGTCGCGAGATAGTGGGCGAGGCGCATCCACTGCAGGAAGGCCGCGCCGAAGGCGGCGGGGAACCACAGGGCGGCGCCGCTGACGACGAAGACGACGGCCAACGCCCCCTGCACCCAGAAGAACATCTTCTGGCCGGCGTTGTACTTGCCGGCGGGGGGCACCTTGGCGGTGTCGCGCGTCGCGTAGTGGCGGATCGCGCGCAGCCAGCGCCGGTCCGTGCCGCTCAGGAACATGTCGCGGAACCAGACCGCGAGCATGGCCCCCATCCCCGCCGTGAACAGCATCCCCACCCAGGGGTGCAGCGCGCGCGCGGAGGGGCCGCCGCCGAGCAGCGCGGTCAGCCAGAAGAGCGCGGGGTAGGCGAATGCGAGGCCGGTCGCGAGCAGGAGGACGAAGGTCACCCCCACGACCCAGTGCAGGATGCGCTCGAAGAAGGTGAATCGGGTGAGCAAGCGTTCAGCCATGGCGGCAAGCCCAGCAGCCCGCGACGAGAGTCCCCGCTGCCTTCGAGCGGCGATGCATCCCGCCTGACTGCGTTGTTCGTCGGTTACCGGTGCCCAAAGGCCCTCCTCACGCCTGGTCAGGCACGGGCGCTCTTTGCCAGCGGGCGCTCTTCAGCCCGCCCGCCGGCGCCCGCTGCCGCTCTCGGTGCGGCGCGGGGTTCGCCACGGGCGGCCAAGACCGCGATCAGGCGGACGGCACCTCGCGGGCGGGACCGTCCCCATGGCCTCCGTGCTCCTCCAGCCGCTCGGGCCCGTAGCGCAGGAAGTGAACCAGCGTCCCGAGCACGCCGAAGCCCATCAGGTAGGCGCCCATCCGCTTCATGAAGCCGAGCGCGGTCATCGGCGCGGGGCTCGCGGTCGGGTCCGACGGCAGGCTGTAGTCGCCCAGCCGGTCGCCGTGAGGCACCACGTACATCATGTGGGTGCCGCCGACCCCGGCCGGGTTGTAGACGGCCGCGTTCTCGTAGCCGCGCGCGTTGAGCGTCTCCACCTTCTGATCGGCGAGGGCCAGCATGTCGCGCTTGCTGCCCCAGGAGATGGCGTTGGTCGGGCAGGTCTTCACGCACGCCGGCTCCAGCCCCACCTCGACCCGGTCGACGCACATGTTGCACTTCGACACCTTGCGGGTGGCGGCGTCGAACCGCGGGATGTCGAACGGGCAGCCGGTGACGCAGTACTGGCAGCCGATGCAGTTCTCCTGGTTGAAGTCGACGATGCCGTTCGTGTACTGGACGATGGCCCCCGGCGCGGGGCACGCGAACAGGCAGCCCGGCTCCTCGCAGTGCAGGCAGGCGTCCTTCTTGATCAGCCAGTTGAGGTTGCCGTCGACCTCCACCTCGTTGAAGCGCATCAGCAGCCACGTCTTCGGGCTCAGGTCGCGGTGGCTCTGGTAGCTGCCGAAGTTGGCGGTCGGTTCGACCCCGAGGTCGTTCCACTCCTTGCAGGCGACCTCGCACCCCTTGCAGCCGATGCAGGCCCCGATATCGACCAGCTTGGCGTAGGTCGGCCCGCCGGAGCGCAGGGCGCTGATGGGGATGTAGGCGTCCGGGCTCGCGGAGACGCGGCGGATAGACAAGGTGTCGGTCACGCAAAACCTCAACCACTGGGCTCGCAGATCAGGCCAGCAGTTTCTACTTGTTGATAGGCGCGAACTTCAAGGCTATCCAAGTGAGCAGCGCTGTAAGGCCTTGCCCCCCGAAGAACCAGAGAACGCCACCAAATAGGAGATACCCCACTTAGGAAAACGAGAATCTGGCAGTGAAGGCGAATCCAATCCGAGCCCGCGTTGCTCGCCATTGTTCACTAACAGTTTTCTTTCGCCATAGGCTCCGAACGTATTCCACGATGCTCAAAACGAGCGTCAGGATCGACGCGAGTGCACCAATAGTATTGATGCCGAAATCTATTTCCATCGCCTCCATCAGGCGCGCTCCACGTTCACCAGGAACGACTTGAACTCGGGGCAGCGGGTGTTCGCGTCCCCGACGAACGGGGTCAGCAGGTTGGCCATCGACCCCTGGGTCAGCCCGACGAACCCCCAGTGGACGGGGATGCCGACGGTCCAGACCACCTTGCCGTTGACGCGCAGCGGCTTGATGCGCTTGGTGACGATGGCCGTCCCCTGCACCTCGCCCCGCTTCGACCAGACCCGCACCTGGCTGCCGTTCGGAATCCCCTTCTCCGCGGCCAGCCCCTCGGGCAGCTCGACGAAGAAGTCGGGCATCGCCTCCACCAGGTACGGCACGTTGCTCGTCACGAAGTGCTCGCGCTCGACGACGCGGTAGACGGTGCACGCGTAGGGGAAGTCGTCGTCACCGGTGGCCAGCGACTCGCGCACCCCGTCGTACCAGCGGATGACGGGGTTGATCGGCACGTTGTCGTGCATCACGTTCGGCGACGGGCTCTCCACCGGCTCGTAGTGCTCCGAGAAGGGGCCGTCCGCGAGGTGGCTGCTGAAGAGGCGCGCCACCCCCTCCTCGGTCATGATGAACGCGCCGGCCGCGTCGGGCGGCGTCGTCCGGCCGTAGTCGGGGACGTCGCCGATCCACTCGCGGCCGTTCCACGCGATGCCGGCCCGGCCCGGGTCCCACGGCCGTCCCTCGGCGTCGGCGGACGCCCGGTTGTACAGCACGCGGCGGTTGGCGGGCCAACTGAACGCCCAGTCGTGGTGCATGCCGAGACCGGTGGGGTCGGCGGTGCCGCGGCGCTGCATCTGGTTGCCGGCCTCGGTGAAGCTGCCGGTGTAGATCCAGTTGCCCGAGGCCGTCGTCCCGTCGTCGGCGAGCTCGCCGAACGACGAGAGCAGCCGCCCCGTGCGCCGGTCGTAGCCGTTGATCTCCTTCGCCAACTCGACCATCGTCGGCTCGCGCGGGTTCAGGTAGTCCCACGTCAGGTGCTGGATGGCGTCGTTCCAGGCGCCGCCCTCCGCCTGGTACAGCTCTTTCACCCGCCAGAAGAGCTCGGACAGGATCCAGGTGTCGGCGCGCACCCCGATCGGCGGGTCGATGGCCTTCTCCTTCCACTGCGCCCAGCGCCCGCTGTTGGTGAACGAGCCGTCGCGCTCGATCCAGTGGGACGAGGGCAGATAGAGCACCTCGGTGTCGATCTGGGCCGGGTCCATGCCCGGCGCCTTCCAGAACTCGGCTGAATCGAGCATGAAGGGGTCGATGACCACCTTCCACTTCAGCTTCGACATCGCGTCGAGCAGGCGCGGCACGTCGGGGCCGGCCAGCAGCGGGTTGAAGCCGAGGGCGACGAAGCCTTCCAGCGTCCCTTGATGCGCCTTGTCCCAGATCGACAGCCACGTCGCGTCGCCGTCCTGCTTGGCGAGGTAGTGGTAGGCGAAGTCGTTGTCGCGCGTCGCCTGCCCCCCGAACCACGCCTTCATCTGCGAGACGTAGAACTTCGGGTAGTTGCCCCAGTAGTTGACGGTGTCGGCGACGAGCGGCCGCGGCGTCGAGTCGCGCAGGTGCGCGGCCAGGGACGCCTGCGGCGGCGTCGGCACCTTCAGGTAGCCGGGGAGGATGCCGGCGACGATGGCGTGGTCCGTGGCTCCCTGCACGTTGGCGTGCCCGCGCAGCGCGTTGATGCCGCCCCCGGGCCGGCCGATGTTGCCGAGCAGCAACTGCAGAATCGCCGCGGTGCGGATGATCTGGCTGCCGACCGTGTGCATGGTCCAGCCGACCGCGTACATGATCGTCCCGACCCGGTCGGCCCGCCCCGTCGAGCAGATGATCTCGGCCATCCGCAGGAACTCTTCCGCCGAGCAGCCGGCGACGTCCGCGACGACGTCGGGCGTGTAGCGGTCGTAGTGCTGCTTCAGGAGCTGGAAGACCGAGCGCGGATGCTCGAGCGCGGGGTCGCGGCGGACGTAGCCGTCCGGCCCCCGCTCGTAGTCCCAGGCCGTCTTGTCGTAGTTGCCCGCGGCCTCGTCGAAGCCCGCGAAGAGCCCGTCGGCGAAGCCGTACTCCTCCCCGACGACGAACGTCGCGTTGGTGTGGGCGCGCACGTAGTCGGCGTGGTGCAGGTCGTTCTCGAGCGCATAGCGGATCAGCCCGCCGAGGACCGCGATGTCGGACCCGGGCCGGATCTGCATGTGGCGGTCGGCGACGGCCGACGTCCGGGTGAAGCGCGGGTCGATGGTCAGGAGCTTCGCGCCCCGGTGGTCACGCGCCTCGACCGCCCACTTGAACCCGCAGGGGTGGTTCTCCGCCGGGTTCGCCCCCATCACCAAAATGACGTCGGTGTTCTTGATGTCCTTCCAGTGGTTGGTCATCGCCCCGCGGCCGAACGTGGCGGCCAGACTGGCCACCGTGGGGCTGTGTCATATGCGGGCCTGATGGTCGATGTAGACCAGGCCCATCGCCCGCATCGTCTTCGTGATGAGGTAGGCGTCCTCGTTCGAGACGGTGGCGCTGCCGACCCACGCGATGCCGTCGGCGCGGTTGACGACGCGCCCGTCGTCGTCGCGCCCGCGGAACGAGGCGTCGCGCGAGTCCTTGAACTTGCGCGCGAACCAGTCCATCGCCGTGTCCCAGTCGACTTCTTCCCAGTCCGCCGCCCCGGCCCGGCGCAGCAGCGGCTGGTGCCGCAGCCGCGGGCTGATCGCGAGCTGCATCTGCGACGCGCCCTTCGGGCAGAGGGTGCCGCCGTTGATGGGGCTGTCGGGGTCGCCCTCGACGTGGATGACGGTGTTCTTGGTGTTCAGGCCGCCGCTGCCGTGGACGTACGCGATGGTGCCGCAGCCGACCGCGCAGTACGGGCAGACCGTCCGGTACTCGGTGGCGTTGCGGATCTTGAGCTGGCGGACGGCGGCGTGGGCCGGCCGCAGGTCGAAGCCGAGGGCGCTGACGGCGAGGGCGCCGGTGACGGAGGTCTTCAGGAACGTGCGGCGCGAGATGTCCATAGGGGCTCCGTGCTCCCGCCGTTATACCACAACCGCGCCGGGCGGGTTGGCCCAACCGTCGGCGCGCAGGAGCATCCCACGCTGACGGCGCGTGACGACCCGCCCCCGATTCGAGGGGCGCCGCCGTCTTGCCGACCGGCCGGCGCCGCGTGAGACCCACGATTCCGCCCGTTCGGAGCCCCGGGACCCGCCGCGATGCCGCCTGCGCACGGCGGTGGCGGAGCGTGGGATGGTCCTGGTCGGCGCGTCGGGCGGCGGCGCGGCGCCGGGGGCGGGGTGTCGACGGCCGCGCTTGCCGCCTGCGCACGGCGGTGGCGGAGCGTGGGATGGTCCTGGTCGGCGCGTCGGGCGGCGGCGCGGCGCCGGGGGCGGGGTGTCGACGGCCGCGCTTCACCGGATTTGGAAACGATTCACGCGCCGCGGGGCGGCCCGAGGCCGCGTATACTGCCGACCGTCGATGCGATCGTCCCCCGGCACGCCCCGCTACCGGTTCGCCGGTCACACCCTGTCCCCCGCCCGCCGGACGCTCGTCCGCAACGGCCGGGAGCTGCCGCTGATTCCGCGCTGCTTCGACCTGCTCGTCCTGCTCGTCGAGCGGCGGAACGAGGCGGTGTCGAGGCACGACATCCTCGACGCGGTCTGGAGCGACGTCGTGGTCACCGACGGCGCCCTGAGCCAGGCGGTCCGGATTCTCCGGCGCACGCTGGGCGACGATCCGCGCGAGCCGATCTTCATCCGCACGGTGCCGCGGCACGGTTACCGCTTCGTCTGCGGCGGCGTCGTCGAAGAGCCGGACGAAGGGCCGCCGGAGCCGGTGCGGGCCGCCGCGGAGCCCGTGCCGGATCCGCCGGAGCCCGACCCGAACGCCTCCTTCGACCGGGCCCTCCAGGCGCTGCTCGACGACGACGCCGGCGACCCCGAAGGCGCGGACGTCCGGCGGCGGCAGGCGGCCGAGACCCTGCACCAGCAGGGCACGGCGGAGGCCCTCGACCGGCTGGACCGCAGAAAGGGGCACGCCGTGGCCCGCGCCTATCTGCGCGAGACCCGCTGGGACGTCCCGGGGGCGGGGCCGGTCCCGCTGCTCGGACATCCGGGTTGGCTGGCGGCGGCGGGAATCCTGTTCCTGCTTCGCCTCCGGCGCGTGGCCCGGCTGGCCGGGCGGCGGTGGCTGGCGGCGGCCGCCGGGGGCGCGGCCGCGGGGGCGATCGGCGGCATCCTCGGCGGCCTCGTCCTCCGCTTCGGACCCGGGTCGACGGCCGGCAGCGGCGTGCTGGCGATGCTGCCGCTTCTCGGGACCACGGTCGGCGGCGTCGCGGCGGCCGGGGTCGGAGCCGGTCTGGCCGCCGCGGAAGCCGCCTTCCGCGCGCGGCGGCGGCTCGCGCTCGCCGCGGCGGGGGCGTCGAGCGGTCTCGCCGTCGGCGCGGCCGCCCATCTCCTGGGACGCCTCGTGCTCGAGGGCCTGTTCGGCCGCGATCTCTCTCCGGTGACCGGCGCCGTGGAAGGCCTGGTCCTGGGGGGGGCGGTCGGGCTGGGGTACGGGTTGGCCACGCCGACCGCGGAGGGCGGCATGGCCACCCCCCACGGGCTCGCCCGGGTCCGCGCCGCTCTCCTGACGGGTCTCGCCTGCGCCCTGGCGGCGGGGATGCTCGGTTGGAGCGGCCGCTTCCTGGGGGCGATGAGCCTCGACTTCATGGCGCAGAGCTTCCCCGGCTCGCAGGTCGGCCTCGCGCCCTTGGCCCGCCTGCTCGGCGAGCAGACGCCGGGGGTCGTGACCCGGGTCGCGATCAGCGCCTTCGAGGGCCTGATGTTCGGCTCGGGCCTGGCCGCAGGGCTGACCCGGCGGCCGCGCGACCCCGCGGTCGCGTCGGGCGTTCCGCCGGCGCGGAACTCCTACGGGACCGGCCGTTAGCCCGCCCGTTTTCGGCCGCTTTCAGCGGAAAATCACCGAACCGTCACTTCCCGCTCATGTCCCGGGGCGGCCCTGCACCGATACTGGACCGCGGGCGAATCCAAGCCCGGTCTCGGGAGAGGCGCGGCCGGGCTGCCGACAGCAGGGCGCGCCCATCATGAGTCGCTTGCAAGAACCAGAGAACGGTTGCTCCCACCCGCAGTCGGTTGACGGCGCCGCTTGGAACGCGGACGCTGACGCGGGTTCGACGGAGCACGTGAGCATCCGGGGAGACTGCGCAATGATCGAAGGAAGACTCCGTCCCGGCGCCCGCGTCGTCGTGAACGTTCTGGTCGCTGCGCTGATCGGCATGCTCGCCGGCGGCGGGCTCAATGCCGCGCTCGGCGAGCAAGGCGCGGACACGCCGGCGCTCGCGCTGCTCGGCGGCGGACTGGCGGTCGCCGCCGTGACCGTGGCGCACGCCCGGCGGCGGGCGCGGGAAGCGCAGGACGACTGATCGTGCCCAAAATCGTTCTCCGGCGCAGATTCCCAGCCAGCTAAGCCGGGACGCCGTGGGCGGCGAGACCGTCCACGCCCGGGATCTGCCCGGGCACCGCGGCGTCCGCGGCACGGCCGAAGTACTCCATCGGCGAACAAGCCCGCACGCTCTCCAGCGACCGCCCTGAGAAGAAATCCGAGATTAGCCTGGCGCACGTCGAGAACTGATGGAGATGGCAAAGGTGGTCGGCGCGGCGGATCGTCGTGAACGCGGCGTCGGGCAACGCCGCCGCCACCTCCCGGCCGTAGCCGGGTTTGGTGAGATTGTCATGCTCGCCGGCGAAGATCAACGTCGGCATTCCGGGACCGGCCGTCAGATCCAGCCCGGAGTGCGACAACAGCCGGATTGCGTTCTGTTCATACCGCCTCCGATTCTCGGCACTGAAGTTGCGCACCGCCGACCGCAGGACCCGCTTGACGAGGGCGCCTTTCTCCGTGAGACGTTCGTCGGCGGACAGACGCTGGAGCATCATCGCCTCGAAGGCGTCCATCCTCCCTTCCCGCAGCAACAGGATCGACTGTTCGAGCGGCCGGACGTAATGCAACGGCATCTCCTTCATAGTCCCCACCAGCACCAATCGATTCACGATGTCCGGACGGGATTGAGCGAAACGGTAGGCCGCGGGCACGCTGTAGGAGGGGGCGGCCAAGTTCGCCCGGGGGACGCGCTCCGCCTCCATCACCTTCAGCAGGGCGGACGCCAGGAAGTCGACGCCGTAGCGGGCGGGCAGCGGGTCGGCGGTGCCGAGTCCCGGCAGGTCGACCACGATGACCGGCGCGGTCCGATTGACGTATCCGGCGAGCTTCGTCCACGCATCCAGCGTCTGGAACGCCCCGGTCAGAAGCACGATCGGCTCGATGCGGCCCGCAGGATTGGGGTAGACCCGGTAGAAGTAGCGGAACCCGTCGAGACGGAGCTCGCAATCACGTCGGTTCATGTTGTGTTTCTCCTCACGATGCAGTTGCCGCGGCGCGGGGGCGTTCCGCAGCGGAGAGGGGCGGCGGCGGCGCGGCGTCCGGCTCCACGCGGACCGTCACCACGTCGGTGTCGTAGTGCTGCTGATGACGTACCGACGACGCGTAGTGCCGCAGCAGGCGGTGCGGGAGTTCCCGCTCAATCGGCGCGTCGACGATTTCCCCGGGGCGGCCCCCGGGCCGGTCAAGACGGCTGCGGCGCGGAAGTCCCTGCCTCATCGGCACCTCGACGGTCTGGTCCCCGAACGGCGCCGTCCGGTCGTAGACATCCGCTTCATCGGCGGCGGCGATGAACCGCAGCTCGGCCGCGCCGCCGTCGCGGCGTGCAACCACGAGCAGACGCCGTCGGTCCGGCACCGCCCCCTCCCGCTGCTGGATGAGGATGAGCAGCGTCTCCTCGGCGGCCGCGCGGATCCGGCCGGTCATCGCGCCGCTCCAGCCCGCGCGGGCGGCGAACTGGGTCAGGAACTTGTCGATCTTCGGGTAGGCGTGGATGGTCAGGCTGGCCCGCAGGTGCCTGAACCCCTCGAAGCGGACCCGGAAGAACAGCGAGTAGAGGATCGGCACCACGCCGAGGATCAGCACGGTCGCGAACAGCAGCCCGAAGATGATCGCAATCGCCATCGGCTCCCACATCGGGCCGCCGCCGACCCAGAGCGGCACCAAGCCGGCGACGGTCGTGGCCGTCGTCAACAGGATCGGCCGGAGGCGCTGCTGCGTCGCTTCGAAGATCGCCCCCGCCGGGTCGAGCCCGCCCTGGTCGATCTCGATCTCGATCCGGTCGATGAGGATGATGGCGTTGTTGATGACGATGCCGGTGAGGGCGACGCAGCCGAGCAGCGTCATGAAGCCGAAGTAGGACTGCGTGACGAGCAGCCCGGCCACCACGCCGACGAGCCCCAGCGGAATCGTCAACACGATGACGGCGACCCGCCGAATCGAGTTGAACTGGCCGACGAGCAAGAGCAGGATGATCAGCGCGGCGGCCGGAAGCTGCTCGAGGATGGACCGGTTCGCCTGGACCGAAGCCTCTTCGTCGCCGCCGAACGCGTAGCGGTACCCCACGGGCCATCCGGCCTGCTCGGCCTCGAGCCACGGGCGGAGCTGCGCCACCACTTCGGACGGGGACACGCCCGGGGCGGGGGAGGAGGACACCGTCACCGTCCGGAGCCGGTTCCGCCGGCGGATGGTCGACGGCTCCCAGACGACCGCGGGATCCGCCACATGGAGGAGCGGGACCGCCCGGCCGACCGCCGGGGAGTACACGTTGACGCTGTCGAACTCCGCCGCGCCGGTGTGGGCGAGCGTCGACCGGAGCACCACCGGCACGGCGTCGCCGCCCCCGCGGTACCGCGTGGCCTCGATCCCGCGGAGCGCGGTCTGCAGCGAGACCGCGACGTCCCGGCTGGTGACGCCGGCCCGGCGCGCCCGCGGCTGATCCACCTCGACCAAGATCTTCCTATTTACGCCGCCCCAGTCGTCGGCGACCGACCCGGCACCGCTGAGCGAGCTCATCCGCGCCTTCACGGTATCGACGATACCGAACAGAACGTCGTCATCGCGCCCCGACAGACGCACCTCGACAGGGGCGGCGACCGGGGGACCGAACGCCAACGGGTTGAGCCGGGCCTCGAGGTCCGGGAACTGCTTGATATAGAAGGCCTCGAGCCGCGGAATGAGGTCGGCCGCGATGACGCCGCGGCCCGTAGCGTTCAGGATCGAGAACGCCCGCCGTGGGTCGGGCGACCCGGGGCGGTGCGACGCGTAGAAGCGCGGTCCGCGGTCCCCCACGAACGTCACCCAGTTGGTCACCCCCCCCGCGGCCGGCGTCCGGCGCCCCGGCACCGCCAACTCGTCCGCGATGAACCGATCGACCGATTCCATCACCTCAATGGTGCGCTCGATTGACGTCCCCGGCGGGAGCACGTACTCCGCCGTGAACGTCGGCTTGTCGGAGGGCGGGAAGAAGGCCCTCGGGATGAACCGGGAGCCCTGGAGCGCGAGCACGAGCAGACCGGCGAGGGCGGCGAGCGCGAGGGCTCTGTGCCGCAGGCCGGCCAACAACAGCCGCCGGTACCAGCGGTAGAAATGTCCGCGGAAGCGTTCCGGCGTCCTGACCGGCCCGATTCTGAGGAACCGGACGCACAGCATCGGCGTCACCGTGATCGCCAGGATCCACGACGACAGGAGCGTGACGGTGACCACGGTGAAGAGCGGAGCGGTGTACTCCCCGGTGGTCGATTGGGCCAGGAAGATCGGGAGGAACGCCGCGGCCGTCGTCAGCGACGAGACGAGCAGCGGACCGCGGAGTTCGCGCGCCGACCGGACCGCCGCATCGACCGGCCGCCGACCGCCGGCGATCCGGACCATGATCGATTCGGCCATCACGATGGCGTTGTCGATGAGCATGCCGAGCGAGATGATCATGGCCGCCAGAGTCACCTGATCAATCCCGATGCCGAGGACGGCCATCACCGGCAGCCCCGCGAGCATCGCCATCGGCACGAGGGTCGCCACCACGAGTCCGGTCCGCAGACCGAGGAACGCCAGCGACACCGCCAGCACGATGACGACGGCCTGGAGCAGATTGACGAAGAAGCCACGCAGCAGGGTCTCTACGACCGCCGGCTGGAACGCGACGATGTCGAACTCGACGCCGACCGGGTACGCCGCCCGCAGCCGGTCCAGCGTAGCCGCGGTCTCTTCGCCGAGTGCGGTCACGTCGCCGCCGCCGCGCATCGAGACGCCGAACACGATCGCGGGCGCGCCGGAGGCGCGGACCGCGCGGCTGGGCGGATCGGCCCAGCCCCGGTGGATCTCGGCCAAGTCCTCGAGGTGGACAATCCCGGCGCGCCCGGGCGGCGTGACCACCGTGCGCCTGAGCTCGTCGAGCGACCGGAAGTCCCCCGACGGCTCCACCGCGATCCGCTCCGTGCCGGCGGGGACGTCGCCGCCGGGGCCGACGGTGTTTACGCTCTCCAGGATCGAACGGAGTTGGAGCGGAGAGAGCCCCAGCTCGGCGAGTTGCGCGTCGTCGTAGTCGACGTAGATCCGCTCGGGCTGCATCCCATAGATGTCCACCGCGGCGGCGTCGTCGATCAGGAGCAGCTCGTCGCGCACCTCTTCGGCCACCGTCTTCAGCTCGCGGTGCGTGTAGCCGTCGCCGGTCAGCGCCACCAGGATGCCGAAGATGTCGTCGGCGCTGTTCACCATCGGTCCGACGACGCCGGCCGGGAGGTCCCGCACCGCGCGCTGCACGCGCCGCCGCAGGTCGTCCCAGATCGGCTCCATCTCGTCGAACTCCGCCCGTACGCGGATTTGGACGAACGACATACCGGCGCGCGACGTAGAGGTGGTGGATTCGACTTCCGGCATCTGGTGAATCGCCGCCTCGATCGGCGCGGTGATCAGACGCTCCACGCGGTCGGGGCTCATGCCCGGACGGAGCGTCGTCACCTGGGCGATGCGGACCGTGAACCCGGGATCCTCGGCACGGTGCATCCCCCGGTACGCCGCCGCCCCGGCGCCGAGAGCGACGAGCAAGGCGACGACCGTGACGCGGTCCTTCTCGATGGCGGCGCGCGTTAAATCCAAGGTTCAACAGCCGGAGGCGGAACGCCTCGGTGCGCCGGGACCGGCCGGCGGCACCGCGGAAACGGTTCGGATCGACCTGATTCCGATGATTTCCACCGCTGTACGACACGGCCCCGGGCCGGGTACGGTCCCGGGCGGGCGCAGCGCGGTGCGGTAGTCCCGCCGACCACTTTGGGTCGGGTCGTAGAACCTCGACGGTACGATCCCGGGAAATCGAGCCATCAGGACGCCTTAGCCGCCCGCGAGAGCCGGATCCGGAATAAGGTCGAACCGGACCTCGTCGCCGTCCCGGAGGCGGCTGACGCCGGCAACGACGACCACCTCGCCCGCAGAGAGGCCGTCGAGAACCTCCAGATCAGCGCCGGAGAACCCGCCGCCGACAGCGACCGACCGCCGCCGCACCACGGAGCGGCCGGCCGCCGCCTCGATCACGAACACGAAGTGTCCCGTCCGATCCGCGGCGACGGCGCGCGCCGGAACGACGAGCGCTGCGGCCGACGCGTCGTCCTCAACCGCGATAGTGACATCGGCCGTCATCCCGGACCGGATGTCCACGGAGACATCGTGGAGACGGATGGTGACAGGGAAGGTCGTGCCTGTCGCCGTCGTCGTGACTCCGATCTCGGTGACCACGCCCTCGAAACGTTCGTCCGGAACCGCACTGAAGACGGCGGACGCCGAGGCCCCTTTGCGGATCCGGCTGATCAAGGTCTCGGAGACCGTGAACCCGACCTCGGGGGCGGTACCGGAAGTGAGCATTACGACCGGGGCCCCGGGGAGGACGTGCTCGTTCACGCCGGCGGCGACGGTCGCGATGACCCCCGTGCCGGGGGCGGTCAAGCGGGTATACGCCGCCTGCCGTTCGGCCATCTCGACCCCCTTGGTCATCGACTCGACCTGCGCCCCGGCGAAGTCGACGGCGGAAATCGCGGCGTCGAGGCTGGCCCGCGCCCCGTCACCGTTCTCGTACCGACGCCAGGCGCGCTGCAGATCGGCTTCCGCGTTCACCGCTCCGGCCTGGGCCTGCCGCAGCGCCGCCCGCGCCGCCTGCACCCGCAGCTCGTAGTCGACCGGATCGAGATCCCCGATCGGATCGCCGGCCTGCACGCGGTCGCCGACGTCGACCGCCAACCGGGTGATCTTGCCGGCGACCATGAAGCTGAGCGAGGAACTCGTTTCCGTGCGCGCGACACCGGAGAACGTCCGCGTGCGTTGCGCGCCGGAGGCCTGAACCGTCGCCGTGCGCACGGGGCGCACGACCGGCGGCTCGGGCGGGACCGGATCGTTGCAGGCCATGGCGAGCGGGGCCAGCAGGCCGGCCGCCGCCGCCGCAGCCAGCGGGCGCCGCGGACGAAAGCGCGGGGATTTGCCGGGGCAGGTGGGTTTCATCGACACGGTTCTCCTTCCGGTTCCGGTCTTGACGGCGTGCCGCCGGGTCGGCGGCCCGCCGCGCGGGAAAAGTCGCGAAGACGTGCGTTGAACTCGGCGATCTCCGGCGGCTCCATGAAGAAACCGAAACGGCCGATCGCGCGCTGCACGCCCATGAGGTCAATCAGATAGTCGTAGACGGCGCCCGCTTCAAGTTGCCCGGTCATCAACGCGGTATTCTGCGCGTCGATCAGAAGGAGAGCGGGCGCATCCCCTTCGCCGTAGGCGTCCGCGACCAGCTCCAGGTTCCGACGCGCCGCTTGCGCGGCTTCGGTGGCGAGGTCGATGCCGAGGTGCGACGCGCCGGCGACATGCAGCAAGGATCGGATCCGCTGCTCGACACGCGCCGCCGCGGCCCGCCTGGCAAGGCGCAACTCGTCGAGCCCGCGTTCCGCCCGCGTCCGTTCCGCCCGGCGGGCGCCGCCGTCGAACAGCGGGAGCGCCGCCGAGAGACCGACGGTCCAAGTGAAGGGGCCCGGGGGTGTGAGCGGAAGAACACCCACCCCACTCCTGTCGACCGCACCGTACCGGAGCCCCGTCACGTCCGCCTCTGCTGCGACCGTCGGCGCCCACGACGCGCGGCGCGCCGCGAGAACCGCGCGTTCCTGCGCTGCGACGGCCGCGTCGAGCTGACGGATTTCCGGTGACTGCGCCAGCCCTTCCGCCGTCATGAACCCGCGGAAGCGCTCGAACGTCACCGCATTCCCGGCGTACTCGTCGAGCGTCGCGGGGGAGGCGAGCAGCGCGGGATCGGTCAGATCGACGCCGGCCGCCTCGAACGACTCCTCCAGCGGCCGGTCCAGCAGCCGGTTCAGCGCGATCTCCGCGACCTCCCGTTGCGCGCGCGCTTGAACCACGGCGCGGAGGTGTTTCGCGATCTCGATCTCCCACCGTACGACCTCCGACGCCCGGGCGACGCCGATCAGCCGGCGCGAGTCCGCCAGTTCGTGATTCGCCCGCGTGGCCGCCACGTTCTGCCGGTGGAGCCGCTCGATGGTCCGTGCGCGCAGGACGTTGAGATATCCGACGGCGGCGGTGTGCGCGACGTCGAGCCGAAGCTCCTCGCGGGCGTGCCCGCGCGATCGCAGCAGATGCTCCTGAACCTGGACGTTGGCCCGAGCCTCCTCGGAATAGAGGACCTGGGACAACCCCAACGACGTGCCCGCGAACCAGGGCGGCCGCACGCCGAGCGACTGCGCGACGAAATCCCGCCCCGGCGTCCCGGCGAAAGTGGACGCGGCAACCTGCGGCCGCAGCGCCGCCTGCGCGTCCCGGGCGGTCTGACGCCCCGCCGCCACCCACTCGTCGAACGCCGCGAGATCGTGGCTGGCGAGCACCGCCCCGCGCACGGCCGACGCCAAGTTCAGGCGGCGCGGGACCGCGCGGCGTTCGTCCTGCAGCAACTCGGCCTGACTCATGACGCGCCAACCGGGGTGCACGCCGACGGCCCGGGCCGTGGCCGCGTTGAGCGCCGGGCGCTCGGCTCGGTGGAAGTCGACGGGGAGCGCGCCGGCGTCCTCGCCAAGCAGGATGCGCTGTACGTGGGAGGCGATCCGCCGCGCGAGCCTCCGGGGTTCCGCGTCCCGGTAGAGGCTCATCAACAGGCCGCGCTCGACGTCGCTCCGCCCCCAACAGGAAAAGGTGGGCAGCCGCCGATCGATCAGGGCGCGGATCAGCCGATCGAAATCCCCGGGCGGAAGCTGTGTGAGCGGAGTGACGTAGACCGCCTCGGCCCCGGCCGGAATCGCGGCGATCGCAGCCTCCAAGGACGACCCCACGCCGATGATCTCCGCCTCGATACCGAGGGCCGCCGCCCGCCGCCTCAGGTTGGTCCCCATCACCGGCGTGGCGGCCAGCAGCGTCTCGTTCACCAGGTAAGCGAGGCGGGCGAACGGCGCCACCTGCCGGAAGCGGCGGATCTCTTCCGAATGGTCGGCGGAGAAAGCGACGTAGTTCAGATTGGACACGCCGCTCACCCGCACGCCGTCGGCGTTCCGCACGATCGGAAAACCCTGCGACTCGGGGTCGAGCACGAACGCGGATACGACGGGCTTCGGCGGAACGCCCCGGCCGACGATCTGACTCGACGACACCGGGCCGGCCGTCAGCACCAGGTCGACGTCCGGATCCGCCAGCAACGCATCCACTGCCCGCCGCGTTCCGTCGACCGTCCAGTCGGCAACCCGCCGTTTCTCCGCCGGCAGAATCACCGCGAACCGCGGGCCGAGAAGATCGGCGATCTCGTGCGCAAACCGCCGCTGCATGTCGTCGGTGCTGTCCCCGGGGCCGTCGGCCACGATGCCGATGACGCAGGGGGCGCAAGTCATCTGCGCGGCGGTCGGCCGGGCGGGCGTGGCCAACGCGGCGGCCGCGAGCAGGACGGCCGCAACCCGGCGCGCGTCACCTCCCATCGCCACGCTCAGCAGCTCCCGTCCCAGAAGCGGCGCGGGCCGGTGGCGGAGTGCCGGTGCCCGCACCGCTCACGTGCGGCGCCCGCGAAGACGACGGTCCGAGTCCCGCGCATGCGCTGCATGTTTGCAATACTCGCGCCACCTCCAGAGCGCCTTTGGATTTCAGTTCATATAGTGGGCAATACGATGACCTCGAAGGCCGTTCGTGTTGCCAAGCGCAACAGTTGGATCATCGGCGGGTCGTCTTGATGGCAGTTCTCTCCCTATCTGCGGGGGGAATCGGCGCACCGTGTTGCGGTGTGCGACAGTATGCTATTCTGCGCCGGCCATGGGCCCTGCCAAGGCGGATCGGGTGGAATCGCCGCGTGGCGGCGCGCCGCGGTGGGCTGACGGAGGTGGCGAAACACCAAGCCCTCTGGTCGAGGAGACGGGGAGAACAGTGACGACCAACCCGAGGTTGCTGATTGTTGGAGTTCATCCCGGGATCGCCGGCCTGGAGACCGGTCTGGCCGACCTCGGATATACCGTCGCCACCGTTCCGTCCGGGCAGCAGGCCGTTGCGGAAGCAACCGAGGCGCGGCCCGATCTGGTGGTGATCGAGCTGCGGCTGGGAGGCGGGATCGGCGGCATCGAGGCGGCCGGACAGTTCCGGACCCGGTTCGACGTGCCGGTGATATTTCTCGCCGATGAAGCCGCGGCGAGTCTCTGGCCCCGGGCCCGGATGACGGACCCGTTCGGTTGCCTGCCGAAGTCGGTCATGGCGCGAGAATTGCAGAGGAGTATCGACGCCGCCCTCTCCCTGCATGATCGCGAAACGAGCTTCAGGAAACACGAGCGGCGGATCGAGCAGGAAGCATTGGAATCGCGACAGGAGCTCAAGAAGCTTCGAGCGGATGTGAAGCTCATGACAAGCATCTTCGATTCCGTCTCTGACGGTGTCGTGGTGATGAGTTCGGATGGAGAATTCCTGCTCGTGAATTCGAACGCCGAGCGAATCGCCGGCATGGGGGCGACGGAAGGCGCTCTGTCTGACTTGGGCACACGATACGGCACGTATTACCTCGACGGAGAAACGCCCGTTTCCTCGGAGGATCTGCCGCTCGTGCGCGCCATACGGGGGGAATCGCTGGACGACGTCGAGCTTCTGATACGCAATCAGCAACGACCCCAGGGAGTCTGCATCAGTATCAGCGCGAGGCCGCTGAGCGCGGGGTCCGGCGCGGAAGGTGGCTTGATCATGTTCCGCGACGTCACCAAGCTCAAGACTGCGGAGGCCAAGTTACTGGAGAAGATGCGGGAACTCCAAGATCAGGCCGCGCTCATGGGAACCATCTTCCATTCCCTCAGTGACGGCGTTGTCGTCTGCGGGGCCGCTGGAGAGTTGCTCGTTTCCACTCCGAGTGCGGAACGCATTGCGGGCATTGCGGGTCCCGGCACAAGTCCTGATGAATGGTCCACCGAATACGGCATTTTCCTTCCAGACGAGGAGACGCCGTTTCCGGCGGAAGATCTGCCGATGGTACGTGCCCTGAGAGGCGAGGCGACGAACGACGTCGAGCTGTTCGTGCGTAACGCAAGGATCCCCGAAGGCGCCTTCGTCACCATGAGCGGAAGACCGCTGAAGGAAGGCACGAACGAGGTCAAAGGGGGCGTCGTCGTGCTCCGCGACGTGACCGCGCACGTCCGCCGGGAACAGGCGCTGACGCAGGCGTTCTCCCTCGGAAAACTGGAGGTCCTCGATACGGTACTCCACAATATCGGCAACGCCATCAACAGTGTCTCGGTGGGGCTGGAAACCATTGACGCGGAGCTGCGGCAGAACCAAGTCGCGGATCGGCTCTCCGCCGTTGCGGAGGCGCTGGAGGCGCATCGAAGCGACTGGATCACGTATTTGGACACGGACACGCAAGGCCGGAAGGTCATGCCGTTCATCATCGCTCTGGCCGCGGACCTTGCCAAACAGAATCAATGGTTGCTGCAGATCACGGGTCGAGTCGGCGCGCGGGTGTCGCACATCGTCGACATCATCCGGACCCAGAAGGCGTTAGACGCTGGTTCCATGGGACAAAAAATCGTCAATCCGCAAGAATCGATCACCGCGGCGGTCAAGGTTCTGGCTGATTCACTGGAGACGAGAGGCATCAAGGTGCACGTCGATTTCGATCGTGGACAGGCGCAGACCGAGATCCAGATTCACGAGAGCAGATTTCATCAAGTGCTGGTCAATCTCATCAAGAATTCGATGGAAGCGATCGATGCTCTTGCGGCGTCGGCCGGACTCGACGACCCCCATATCCGGGTCCGCTACTATCACCGGGAAGACTACCTGATAATCGACGTGGTCGATAACGGCATCGGGATTGACGAGGCGCACACCCGGTTGATCTTCGGCGCCGGCTACACCACGAAGACGGCGGGGAGGGGGCTCGGGCTCCATTCCGCCGCGAATTTCGTCATCGGTACCGGCGGCCGGATAATCGCGTTGAGCGAGGGCATCGGCAAGGGAGCGACCATGCGGGTCATGCTGCGACGTTCCGCCGTTGCCCCCGTTCCCCCCCAAGCGCCCCGGGTGGACGCGGGGGGGGGACTCCAAGGGGGACTCCCGCGCATAAGGAGCCCCCGCTTGACCTGTAGCGCGACGGCCTCTCTTTACGGTCACCCGGACAGGTCGTCTCAGATCGTCCCCGGCCGAATCCCCTCAGCGAGCACAAGGGAATGCAATCGAAAGTTCACAGAAGCTGCAGAGTACTGATCGTCGATGATCAGGAGGATATCCATCAGGACTTCAAGGAGATGTTGAAGCCTGGATTCGACAAATCAACAGACGACCTCGCGGCCGCCTTCCTGCCGAGAGAGACCGACCGGAGATTTCTGCCCGAGTTCGAGCTTATGCATGCGGGGAGCGGAGAAGAAGCATGCGATCTCATACGCAGGCAGACGCGGCGGAGCCTGCCCGTCGCCCTCGCCTACGTCGACATCAGAATGCCGCCGGGTATGGACGGAATCGAAACCATCCGCCGAATAAGGGAAATCGACCGCAATGTCGAGATCGTCCTGATGACCGCGTACACCGACGTGCCGTTGGCCGAGATCGTCCACGAGATGGAACTGCTTCATAAGTTGTTGTACATCAGAAAGCCGGTCACGCGCGACGAGATTCAGCAAATCAGCTCTGCGCTGGTGGCGAAGTGGAATCTGGAGCGGGAGGTGGAGGATGGACGCCGGGAGCTCCTCGCCAGTCATCGAAGGCTGGAAGCGGTAATCGACACCATCGAAGAGGCGATTGCGATGTACGACACCGAGGAACGCTTGGTGTTCGCGAACCGGTGGTACACGAAACTGATGAACCGGACGGAAGACGAGCTGAAGAAGATGTCGGGGGAGAGCGCCTGGCAGCTTTGGGAGGAGCGGTTCCGGGAACAAAACCGACCCGATCCCGCGTCGCCCGGGGGGTCCGCCGCCGCCGGGCGCGGGGAGAGCAGCGTGGTGGAAATCCCCTCGGATGAGCCGCCGGAACGCCGGCTGTTCCTCAGGAGGAAGAGACCGGTGCTGAGCGGCGGCGGAGCGGCCCTGGGGGACTTGTATGTGTACCGGGACGTGTCCAAGGACGCCGAGTACGAACGGGTCAAGGCCGAAGTGCTGCGCCTGCGCGCGGAGGTCGAGGTGGAGACGGCGTGGGCCGTCGAGGGGATGGTGGGATCCAGCGCGGAAATGCGGGAGGTGTATGCGCTGACGAAGCGCGCGGCGGGAAGCGACATCAGCGTCCTCATTCGCGGCGACAGCGGAACCGGCAAGGAATTGTTGGCGAGGGCTCTGCATTTCGGAGGCCCGCGCAAGACGGGTCCGTTCGTGGCGATCAATTGCGCGGCGATTCCGGAGACGCTCATCGAAAGCGAGCTGTTCGGGCATGAGCGGGGTGCGTTCACCGGCGCGACGGGACGCAGGGCGGGGTGCTTCGAGCGGGCTCAAGGAGGAACCCTCCTGCTGGACGAAATCGTCGACATGCCGGCGACGTTGCAGAGCAAGCTGTTGCGCGTACTGCAGGAGCGGGAAATCCAACGGGTCGGCGGCGCCTCGACGGTGCCGGTCGACGTGCGGGTGATCGCGGCGACCAACCGGAGTCTGGAGGCGGCGATAGGGGCCGGGACGTTCCGCGTGGATCTGTACTATCGCATCGCGGCGTTCCCCATCACGATTCCCGCGCTCACGGAGCGCCGTGACGACATCCCGCTGCTGGTCGACCACTTCGTGAAGGAAAGCGCCGCGCGCAACAACAAACCGATGGACGGGGTTTCCAGCGGGGCGTTACGGCTGTTGCTGCAGTACGAATGGCCCGGCAACGTCCGCGAACTGCAAGGCATCATCGAGCGCGCCGTGCTGTTGGAGACGACGAACGTGCTGCAGGTGGGCAGCCTGCCGTCCCGGTTCGGGGCGGTCGGGCAGGCCGACCGCCCCGCGGGCGAGCTGTGGCTGGCGGAAGTCGAGCGTCAAGCGATAGTCCGCGCGCTGAAGGCATCGGGCAACAACGTCACGCGGGCGGCGCGGGCCCTCGGCATCAACCGATCCACCCTGCATCGGAAACTGAAGAATCACGATCTCAGACGCCCCGGCGACGGCGACGGCTCGGCGTGACCGGCTACCGGCCCGTGGCAATACTCCGCGGCGCGCCAGAACCGGCCAGCGGAGGGGTGGAAACGGCTCGGATCGGCCGGATGCGGCAATTTTTGCCGCTGTGCGACACCGTTCTTGGGCCGAATCCGGCCCCGGCCGGATGCAGCACAACTTCTGCCACGGACTGCTGCGATGCCGTTCGAGCCCGTGGTGGGCGGCGACCCGGAGAGCCGAACGCGGAACGGCTGCCCGTGACCCGGCGCCGGCCTCGACTCAGCGCTCCGCCGGCTGCAGCGTCAGGCGGTGCGCGCCGTGCTCCTCGACCGCTTCCCGCGTGTAGAGCAGGGGGAAATACTCGCCGTTGCCCAGATTCTCGGCGAGGTTCCCGTAATAGGGGCTGCCGGGCTGGGCCGACTGTCCGGGGGCGTTGCTGGCCACCGACCGGTCGGGGTCGGCGAGGTCGATGATGCGCCGGAAGTTGGCGCCGGTGGCGTTGACGGCGCCGAAACCTCCGGGGCGCTCGACGGCGGGCAGGTCGAACGCCGGATCCAGCATGTGGGGCAGGGCGCTGGCGTGCACCCGGCCGTGCCGCCACTCGGCGCGGTCGGGGCCGAGCTCGTCGGTCAGCCGCTCGACGGCCGCCGTCAGGCCCTGCTCGATGAGCGCGCGCCGCTCGGCCGCAGGGGTTGCCGCATCCCGCACCGCACCGTCCACCTCGGCGTTCCAGCGCACGTAGAGCGCGCCGGCGGCGCTCCCGCGCGAGACCGTGGCGTCCCATTCGGCGATCAGCCCGCGCGCCCACTCGGCGTCGGGGTCGTCGGACGTCCAGCCCTGGAACGCGGGGATGTCCCGCTCGGCCGCGAGGAGGCGCGCGTCGTGCTGAATCCGCTTGTGGTCGTCCACCGCGAGCGTCCCGCCGGCGCCGAAAATCTGGTGCAGCCGGGCGATGCGCGAGGTCTCGACCCCCCGCGACGAGTGGTAGAACACGGGGCGGCCCTCGTAGCCCGGCGGGTGGACGTTGTTGTTGGCGGTGGCGATGTAGCCGCGCTCGGGGTTGAACTCGCGCGGCAGGTCTTCGCGGAACCCGCGCCACTCGTAGTCGCCGTTGCCGGGCACCGGCAGCCGCCCGTTCCAGCCGTCGCGGTCCGGCGTCAGCCCCGTCACCTGCAGGGCGATGTTGCCGTCGGCGTCGCCGCAGATGAGGCTGTGCGTGGGCACCAGCCAGTGCATCGCGCGGTCGAAGAAGTCGGCGCAGCTCTCGGCTTGGGCGAGCTGGAAGCTGCCCTTGTAGGCGGCGGTGCCCGGCTCCTGCACCACCGACCGCACCGCGTAGGCGACGCGGTTCTCGAGGTCCTCGTAGAAGACGGGGCCGTGCCGGCTGAACTTCAGCACGATCGGCTCGGGGTCCCGGCCCTTGACGGGAATCTCTTCCTCGATGATCCGCAGCGGCTCCCAGCCGTCCCGCCACCGCACCAGGTCGGGCTCGTCGGGGTGCAGCTCTTCGACGTAGACGTCGACCATGTCGGTGCCGGCGAAGGTGAAGCCCCACGCCATGTCCGCGTTGCTCCCGGCGTCGACGCCCGCGAACGGCGGCTCGCCGCCCCCGATCACGTTCCAGCCGGGGGCCACGAGATGGACGAAGTAGCGCAGCGCAGGCATCTCGATGCGCCGGTGGGGGTCGTTGGCGAGTATCGGGACCCCGGTCGGCGACCGGGCGCCGGTCATCACCCAGTTGTTGCTGCCCTCGGTCGCGACGATGCCCGGCAGGACCCGCGCCGCCCGCAGCCCGGGCGGGCTGACGAGGTCACGGTACGGCTCGACGATCTCCAGGGCGGGCAGGCGCCCGGCCACGAACGGATCGCCGTCGCCGGCCCGCATCGCGTCGAGGACGTCCTCGGTGATGATGCTGACGTCGAGGCCGTCGGGCACCACGAGGTCGTCCCAGGGGTCGGGGGCGGCGCGCCGGTTCGCCTCGTCGACCCCGTAACGGGCGACGTTCAGCGCGAGCTGCATTTCGTGGAGGGCGTGCCCGCGCACGCTCGGCACCCCCAGCGCGGCCCAGCGCAGCACGGCGGTCTCGGCCGTCCACGGCTCCGGCACGACGCCGGTGAGCTGGAACTCCACCGGGAGGTTGCCGCGGTGCTGCTCGATGTAGGCGTTCACCCCGTTGGCGTGCGCGGTGAACAGGCGGTGGGCGTCGGGGTGGTAGCTGGTCCACTCGGTCTCGTCCCACGGCCCCCGGAACATCATCAGCCGGGTCCGGCGGTCGTAGTCGAGCGCCTCGGGCCCGAAGACCTCGGCCAGCCGCCCCCCGCGCCAGCGGCGCCACATCTCCATCTGCCACAGCCGGTCCTGGGCCATGACGTAGCCCTGCGCGAAGAACAGGTCGTCGTCGTTCTCGGCGTAGATGTGGGGCACGCCCCATTCGTCGCGAATCACCTCGACCGGCGCGGTCAGGCCGGGGACGGTCAACTCTCCCTCGATGGTGGCGAGCGAGCGTTGCGCGAGCGCCTCGAGCGACTGCGGTTCGCCGGGGGCGGCGCAAACCGCCGCCGATGCCGCCAGCGCGACCAGCGCCGCCCGGGCGACGTGCCCGCACGCCGGTACGACCGGTCCCGTTCCGCATCCGACAGGAATATCCATCAGAGCCCTCAGTGATCCGTTCCGGAGAAATAGAAATAGAACGACTCGATCAGCGTAATCGGCGGAAGCACGCCGATCTCACCGCGCTTCAGGCGGTCCGCGCGGCCGACAACACCCGCGGCGATCAGCGGAATCAGCGGAAGCACGCCGATCCCACCCCCGCTGCGGCGCCGGTCATCCGTAGCTGCCGGCGCCATCACCAGAACAGCCCCCGGATCATGCGGAGCCCGATCAGCAGGACCATCGGCGAGAAGTCCAGCCCGCCCATCGGCGGCAGGGCGCGCCGGATGGGGTCGAGCAGCGGCTCGGTCATCGCGCTCACGAAACTGGCGATCGGGTTCGACGGGGGCAACTGCATCCACGAGACGACCACCGCCACCAGCACGATGAGGGAGTAGAGGTCGATGAGTTGAATCAACAGCGACATGGGCACCCTTCATCCGGCCGTGCGGACCGTCTCGTAGGTCGGGACTCCGTGCTCGTCGAACCAGCGGAAAGCGGCGGCCGGCGCCTCGCCGGGGGTGACGGCCACTTCCAGGAAGCCGCCGGTGGGCTCGGGCGACGAGAACGGCTGCACGATCAGGCCGTCGGGATCGTTCGACCCGGGGTCGCCCGGCGCCCGGCCGAGGCGCGCGTTGGCGTCGACGAGGGCGCCGGTCGAGAACTCCTCGAACCCCCGCGGATGGATCGAGTGGTACTGCCAGTGCCGGTCTCCGCTGACGATGTAGAAGTGGTTGTCGAGGAAGCCGTTCTCCTCCAGCCAGTCGAAGAACCGGTCGCGCTCGTACTGGAAACCCATGGGGTTCGAGTGGTTGTCGCGCTTGAAGGGGTCGTGCCCCTCGGCCTGGCGTCCCGCCTGGTCGGCGTCGTCGGGGCCGATCATCGGCGTCGGCGAGATCAGGATCTTGAAGGTGGCGTCGCTCGCGAGCAGGGTCTCCTTCAGCCACTCCATCTGCTCGGCCCCCCACAGGGTCTTGTCGGGCCCCGGCTCGGCCATGTTCGGGCTGCGGTAGTCGCGCCCCTCGGTCAGCCAGATCTGCAGGTCGCGCGAGACCCGGTGGGTCCGGTAGGTCCGCGGGTCGGGGTCGGCAGGGTCGACGACCGGCACCTGCTCGAGAAACGTCGCCTTGCCCAGCGCGGGCGAGGGGTCGGGCTCGAGGTCGACGGTGTTGTCGGTGTCGTTGTAGCGGTAGTCGTGGTCGTCCTTCTCCCAGTAGGTGGCGACCGACGAGAACAGCTCGATGAACCGCGGCTGCACGAACTGCTGGTGCCACTTCTTGCGCAGGAACGACCGGGTGCGCTCGAACTCGCTGAACGGCGCGTCGTAGTAGACGTTGTCACCGGTGCCGACGAAGAACGCCGGCCCGCGGGCGAGGATCGCGGCCAGCCCCGGATAGCCGAGCGGCCGGTCCTCGGGGGAGCCGGCGCGCGGGCCGTCGCCGTGAAAGCGCGCGTAGTTCATGCCCGTGACCACGACGAAGCTCACCTCCTCGGCCGCCTCCGCCCCGGGCAGGGTGCGGAACGAACGGGTCGGGCCGAGCCGGGTGTTGTCGGCGGTGGGGCCGTACTCGAGCCGGTAGAAGTAGCGGGTGCCCGCGCTCAGCCCGTCGACGGCGGTCTTCACGATGTAGTCGCCTTCGGGCGCCGCGTCGAGCCACGCCGTCGTCGTCGAGTCGGCGAAGTCGTCCGAGAGGGCCAGCTCGAACCGCGCCGTCCCCGGCGCCCCCGCCACGTCGCCGTCCACGAGGCCGTCCGGGGTGGTCAGCCGCGACTGCAGGATGACGCTGTCCGCGGTCACCTCGCCGGCCATCTCGCCCTGGCCGTTGGTGATGGTGATGGGGTCGGGCGCAAGGCCGCCGCAGCCGGCCAGCAGCCCCAGGCCCGTCAATATTGCCGCCGTCTTCGTCATCGTCACTGCCCCCCGGCCGCGGCCGGCCCGCCCGGCGTTCGCCCGCCTCCAGCGGTAGTGGGGGGCGATCGTCGTTCCAGACACGGCGCGGGGCCATCGTAGCACGGGCGCGCGGTCAGAACGGCAGCCGGTCGATGCGGTAGCCGAGGTGCCAGGCGATGTAGTCGTGGCTGAAGTCCTTGCCCCGGCTCATGAACCGGAAGCTCACGTCGGTGAACCAGCGCTCGGCGAAGCGCAGGATGGTCCCGACCCGATAGTACGGGGCGGGCCGCTCGTCGGACCGCGTGCGGGCCAGATGCGTCCCGAAGTGCAGGTAGATGGAGATCGGCCCGGCGATCTGCTCGTACCCCGTGTAGACGCCGACGCTGCCGCCGCCGGCGAGACGGGTGTCCGGAACCCGTGCCGTTCCGGCCGGCCGGGCGGTCTCCAGGGACCCTTCCAGGCCCCCGCCGACTTGGCCGATGCGGTAGAACCGGCGCCAGATCGATCCCTTCAGCGCGGCGATCCGGATGGACCCGCGGGGGCCGAACCGGTCCCCGCGCCAGAAGAACCCGACCCCCCGCACCGCGAGCCCGCCGTCGAGACGCGTCTCCCACCGGCCGACGAACGGGGGCCGGTGTTCGCGCCGCCGGGGCGGTCCGCGCACGCCCAGGCTGCGCTGGACGGCGACGCGCGGGGCGGTCACCGTCAGGCCCCGGTTCGGGCTGCCGACGCCGCCGTTCGAGAAGTGGTTCAGCGAGAACCCGGCGAGGAGGTCGAGGCGGTCAGAGAGGCGCCGCCGCCCCAGGAACCCCAGGTCGATGTAGCTCGTGAGCCGGGTGGTCGGATGCCGCTCGAACGGGAACGCCTCGAACGCCGGCGTGTTCCAGCCGTGCGTCACGCCCATGCCGATGCTCGCGAGGACGTCGACGGCGGCGATGGCCGGCACGATCGGGGTTTGGATGAACCCGTACACCGACACCGGCCGGCCCCGGTCCGTCGGCGCGCCGCCGAAGTCGCCGAACTGGACGCCCGCGCCGTACGACGGGAAGCGGTAGGTGTGGTGCCACACCGCCGACCCGTCGGTGCGCCTCACAAGTTCCACGCGATAGGAACGGAAGGAGTTGCGAGGCAGGGGATGCGTCCGGCCGACGACGCCGGCCTGAAGGTCGAAGCGCAGCGCCCAGTCCTCGGGTGTGCGGAGTCGGAACCGGCGCCGCACCGCGCGGAACGCCTTGGGCAGGAACCCGTCCGCGTCCGCCTCCGGGCTCGATTCCGCGATGCCTGCGGGACCCTGGGCGCCGGCGCCGTCCGGCGGCTGCGCGGCTGTTGGCTCGGGGGTCGCGGGACTTGCTGCGCCGGCGTTGTCCGGCGGCGGCGCGGCTGTTTTCTCGGGGGTTGCCCGATTCCCGGCCCCGGCACCGTCCCGCGGCGGCGCGGTGGTTGGCTCGAGGGTCGCGGGACTTGCCGCGCCGGCGTTGTCCGGCGGCTGCGCGGTTGTTTTCTCGGGGGTTGCGCGGTTCCCGGCGCCGGCGTTGTCCGGCGGCTGGGCGGTTGTTTTCTCGAGGGTTGGGCGATTCCCGGCCCCGGCGCCGTCCGGCGGCGGGGCGGCCGCCGGGACCGACGCGGGGCACAGCAGAAGCCCGATGAGCGTCAGGGGACGGTAACGCACGCGAACCAGGAGTCTTCTGCGCGCAGCCCGAGGAATCGTCGCCGCGTGGCTCCGACCGGCCAACCCCTCCAGGACCGAGCCGTTCTACGGGACCGGCTCCTGCGGCAACGTCAGCGCGACCAGCTCCGAGTTGGCGCCGCCGCTGCCCGTCGCCACCACGAGATACTGCCGGCCGTCGTGCCGGTAGGTCACCGGATTGCCCCCGGGGGGCGCCGGCAGGTCGACCGAGCCGAGATGCTTGCCGGTCGTCTTGTCGTAGGCGCTGATGGTGCGCGAGCCGGCCGCCACGTCCTCGTAACCGCGGCCGCCGTGGTTCATGATGAGCAGCGACGGGGTCACCAGCGGTCCCGAGCTGATGCCGCCGCCCCCGCCGAGCGGCGGCAGGTCGAGATGCGCGAGAGCGGGATGATTCCGCGGGCCGTCTCCGTGCGGCTGCATCCACGCCCGGTCGCCGGTGTTCAGGTCGAGCGCGGTCACCCGCTTGTAGGGCGGCTTGAACAGCGGCAGCCCCTGCGGGCCCGGCAGCCCGACGCCCCACGGATCGGTGAAGTAGCCGACCGTGGCCGGCGCGTCGTACCTGACCACCTCGACGACGATCAGCGTGCTCGACGACGACACGAACAACCGGCCCGTCTCGACGTCGACGGCCGCCCCCTGCCAGTTCGCGCCCCCGCCGGCCCCGGGCACCTGGATGAACGGGGTCTCCGCGCCGCGCAGCACCGGGGGCGAGAAGATCGGCCCGAACCGGGCCCGTGTGCTCACCAGATCGAGCGCCTCGGCTTTCAACGCGGGGGTGAAGTCGATGACGTCGTCGATGCCGATGCCCTGCCGGTCGAACGGCGGGGGCTTCGTGGGGAACGGCTGGGTCGGCGAGTACCACTCGCCGGGCACGTTGCCCTGGGGCACGGGACGCTCCTCGATGGGCCAGATCGGCTCGCCCGTCGCCCGGTCGAAGACGTAGGTGAACCCCTGCTTGCTGACCTGGGCCAGCGCCTTGACTTCGCGGCCGTCGACGGTGACGTCGAGCAGGTTGGGGCCGGTCGGGAAGTCCCAGTCCCACAGCCCGTGGTGAACCGCCTGGAAGTGCCACTCGCGCTGCCCGGTCTCGATGTCGACGGCCACGATGCTCTCGGCGAACAGGTTGTTCCCCGGGCGCATGCCGCCGTACCAGTCGTTCGACGGGGTGCCGGTGGGCAGGTAGACGAGGCCGAGCTCCTCGTCGACGGCCATGTACGACCAGACGTTGGTGTGCCCGCTGTAGCGCCACGACTCGTTTTGCCACGAGTCGGCCCCGAACTCGTCGCCCTGCGGGATGGTGTGGAAGATCCACTTCATCTCACCGGTGCGGGCGTCGTAGGCCCGCACGTCGCCCGGCGACGCCTCGCGCCGGGTGATGTAGGTGTCCTGGATGATGCTGCCGGTGATGATGGTGTCGCCCGCCACCGCCACCGGCGACGAGTAGGTCATCCGCGACGCGTCGATCCCGCGGCTGTAGCCCTGGGTCAGGTCGACGCGGCCGTTCTCGCCGAAGTCCGGGTAGAGGGCGCCGGTGCGGGCGTCGAGCGCGACCAGCTTCAGGTCGTGGTTGGACATGAAGATGCGCGCGTCGCCGCTCTCGCGGTCCTTCCAGTACGACAGGCCCCGGTGGTGCCAGCCCATGTTGGGGGGGCGGTCCATGTCGTCGTAGATGCGCGGATCGTAGGTCCAGACCGTTTCGCCGGTGCCGGCGTCGAGGGCCGCCGCCTGCCCGAGGGCGGTGCTGACGTAGACCAGCCCGTCCGCCATCAACGGCGACGACTTGAACGCGCTGGGGCGGATGCGGTCGTGCTCTTCGGCGACCGCGCGGGACAGCGACGTCCAGCGCCACGCGATCTCCAGGTCCGTGAAGTTCTCCGCCGTGATGTCGTCGAGCGGCGAGTATTTGGTGTTGGCGGCGTCCCGGCCGAAGTGGTGCCACTCGCCGTCGGGCACCCGCGATTGGCCGCCCGCGGCCACGGGGGCGAACGCCACCGCGGCGGCCAGCGCCGCGCACGGGACGAGAAGCCGAAGCCGGGCGCCGGTGTCCATCAAGGTTCCTCCTTGCCTGCCGTTCCGCGGTCCGCCGAACCGCACGGTCGTCAAATCGAGAACGAGGATCGTACCGTCCGCAGAGGCACGGCATGCGAGAACCATCCGAGATCCACGGCGCGCTCCCGGACTTCCTGGACGGAGAAGAGCCCGTCGGCGAAGAGCTTCCCGCCCGCCAACTGGGCGTCTCCCGCCGTATCGAAGATCGCCTCGATCTCCGCGTTGCGGAGCAGCGCCCACTTCCCGGCGCTGGTCTTCATCAGATCGGGGAGAAGCGCCGTAAAGGCAGCGTAGTTCTGGTCGATCTGGTCCTGAATCGGCTTCTCAACAGTCATGCAGCCACCTCGACGGAACGCGAATTACTTCCAGTCTATGCAATATGCGCTTCCGGGACAACGCGTCGCTACGCACCGGGAGGCGCGGAGCGCGGCCGGTTAGCCGGGTCCGCGCAGGTCGAAGAGCGGCTCGGCCACCGTCATGCCCGCCCGGTGCGCCTCGGCCGCCGCCACCACCGCAGCCAGCGCGTCGGGGTTCCCGGCCGCCACGTCGTAGCGTTCGCCGGGGTCCGCCCCGAGGTCGAACAGCAGGGGCGGGTTGTGGTCGGTCCGCTCGGGCGGGAGGCCGTACCGGCCCGCGGTCACGAAGTGCGCCTTGTGGCGCCCGAGCCGGAACGCGAACAGCTCGCCCATCCGGTAGTAGGCCATGGTCTCCCGCGGCGCCGGCCCCGTGCCCAGCAGCACCGGGCTCAGATCGACGCCGTCGATCGGCCGGTCGCCGGGTGCCGCGCCGCCGCCGAGGACGATGGCGGTGGTGAACAGATCCATGGCCGAGCCGATGGCCTGGGTCACGCCGGGCGATATCGTCCCCGGCCACCAGAACAGACCGGGCACCCGCATGCCTCCCTCGAACGTCGTCCCCTTGCCGTGCCGCAGGGGACCGGCCGACCCGCCGTGGGTGCGGTAGCTGATCCAGGGGCCGTTGTCGCTCGTGAACACCACGAGGGTCCGCTCGGCGAGGTCGAGGCGCTCGAGCGTCTCGATCACCTGCCCCACCGCCCAGTCGATCTCTTCGATGACGTCGCCGTAGACGCCGGCGCTGCTCCGACCCCGGAAGTCCTCGGACCGGAACAGCGGCATGTGGGGCATCGTGTGGGGCAGATACAGGAAGAAGGGCCGGTCCCGGTGCGACTCGATGAACGACACCGCCTCCTCGGCATATCGCCGGGTGATGGTGCGCTGGTCGGCGGGACGCTCGATCACCGCTTCGTCCCTCATCACAGGGACGTGCCAGTAGTCGGTCCGCGGATCGAACATCGCGGCCCGGCGCCCGGGGCCCGACGGTATCCGCCAGTCCATGTCGTTCGAGTAGGGAATGCCGAACCAGGAGTCGAATCCGTGCCGGGTCGGCAGGTACTCGGGCCGGTGCCCGAGATGCCACTTGCCGACGATGCCGGTGGCGTAGCCGGCGTCCCGCAGGGCCTCCGCCAGGGTGATCTCCTCGGCCGGCAGCCCGGCGCCGGAGTCGGGGAAGAAGACGCCCTGACGCCGGCCGAACATGCCGCTCCGCAGGTGGATGCGGCCGGTGAGCAGGGCCGCCCGGCTCGGGGAGCAGACCGGCGCCTGGCTGTAGAAGCTCGTCCACCGCTGTCCCTGCGCGGCCATGCGGTCGAGATGGGGCGTGCGGATGTTCGGGTGCCCGTACGACCCCAGGTCGCCCCAGCCGAGATCGTCGGCGGTGATGATGACGATGTTGGGCGGCCGGTCGCCGCCGGGCTGGCCGGACTCGCCGGCGGGGGCCGCGGCGCCGTGGCCCGACAGCGCCGCCAAGGTCAGAACGCAGACCGCGGCCGGCGGGAGTCTCCGGCGGGGCAGAACCGTTTTCCTGCTTTCGGGCATCGGCGCATTTATAGTACGGCATGCTGCGCGCCGCGGGTGGAGTGGGTGCGGGCGCCGGGAATGAGCACCGCGCAGCGGCAGCCCGCGCGCCCGCGGGGGGAGTCCGGTCGAGGCGGGGTCGATCGCCTTGTTCGATCGCGTGCGCCAGCGGCAGCCCGCGCGCCCGCGGGGAGAGTCCGGTCGAGGGGCCCCCGCCGGTCCACCGCCGGGGGCAGGCCCACGGCCGACCGCGCGCCCGCGGGGGGAGCCTGCTCGACCGGCGCCGTGGCCTGATGGCAGCGCGGCAGCCCGCGCGCCCGCGGGGGGAGCCTCCCGAGTCCGCCCACAGCGCGACGCTGCCGTAGGTGCGGCAGCCCGGGCGCTCGCGGGGGGAGCCTCGGCAAGATGAAATCGGGCGTTGTTGCGTTCCGCATCCCGGGCCGCGAAACGAGGGGACTTCCGATGACGATGCTGACAAGACGGGAATGGCACCAGCTGATGGCGGCGGGCCTGATGGCCGGCGCGGGCGGCCGGACGGCGCGGGCGCGGGGCGGGCAGGCGGAACGGCTCCCCGAGTCGCGCATCCGGGGCGTCCTGATCGGGGTGCAGAGCTACAGCTTCCGCGACCGCGGCCTTCAGGGCCTCATCGACGGCATGCGCGCCACCGGCATCACGAGCTGCGAGCTGTGGCAGGGGCACGTCGAGCCGCGCGAGCTGGGCGGCCGCGGCGCCCGGGACGAGATGCGGCGCTGGCGGCTGACGGTGCCCCTCGACCACTTCCGGTCCATCCGGACGCGTTTCGAGCAGGCCGGCCTGACCCTGAACTCGTACAACATCAGCTTCCAGGACCATTTCTCGGACGACGAGATCGACCGCGGCTTCGAGATGGCCGAGGCCCTCGGGGTGTCCGCGATCACCGCGTCGGCCCACGTCAACAGCGTGCCCCGCATCGCCCGCATGGCCGGCGCCCACGGCATCCCCGTGGCCATGCACAACCACTCGCGGGTCGACGCGAACGAGTTCTCCAGCCCCGCCCAGTTCGCGGCGGCGGTGGCCCAGGGGGACGGCCGGTCGATCGCCGTCAACCTCGACGTCGGGCACTTCGTGGCCGCCAACCACGACCCCGTCGCCTGGCTGCGCGACCACCCCGAGCAGGTCACGACCCTCCACCTCAAGGACCGCGGGCGCGACCAGGGCCCCAACGTGCCCTGGGGCGAGGGTGACGCCCCCATCACCGAAGTGCTCCGCCTGGTGCGCGACGCGGGGTGGGACATCCCCTGCAACATCGAGTACGAGTACCGCGGCGGCGACACCGTCGAGGAGGTGCGCCGCTGCTTCGACTACTGCCGGCGCGCGCTCGATGCGTGAGGGGCGGCGCGATGATCCTCGACCGCCGGCAGATGCCCGGCCGCCCGCGGCAGACCCCCGCGTTGCGCCGAGACCGGCCGGGGCCCCCGCCGGCGCAAGGAACTTGCGCCGTAGAAGTTTCGCGCCGGCGAAACTCCCAACCCAACCGTCATGATCGGGGACGCCGATCACCCCAACGCCACGAAACGCCGGGACAGGTCTCACAGCAACGTCAAGCCGCGCCGGAGGCTGGAGCCGCCCGTCTCGGTTCGGGGCGGAGCCCCGCCGGCGGGCGGCCGTCGCCGGGCGGGACACGGAGCGCGGCGCCATGACCCCGCTGACCCGCGCGAAGCTCTCGGCGATGATGTTTCTGCAGTTCTTCGTGTGGGGCGCGTGGTCGGTCCCCCTCGGGACCTATCTGGGCGAGGCGCTGCAGTTTCCGGGGCAGCAGATCGGGCTGGTGTTCGGGACGACGGCGGTCGCCGCGATGATCTCGCCGTTCTTCGTCGGCATGGTGGCCGACCGCTGGTTCGCGACCGAGAAGCTGCTGGCGGCCCTGCACGTCGCCGGCGGGGCGGTGCTGTTCCTCGCGTCGACGCGGACCGCGTTCCCCGCCGTCTACGGGGTGCTCCTGCTCTACGCGCTCTGCTACATGCCGACCCTGGCCCTGACCAACTCGCTGTCGTTCCGCCAGATGGCCGAGCCGGCCCGGGAGTTCCCGCCCATCCGGGTACTGGGCACCCTCGGCTGGATCGCCGCCGGCCTCGTGGTGGGGTTCCTGCGTCTCGAGGACACCCAGCGGCCGATGCAGATCGCGGCGGCCGTCTCCGTCGTGCTGGGCCTGTACTGCCTGCTGCTGCCGCACACGCCGCCGAAGAAGGCGGCGACCCGGGTGACCGCCCGGGACGTCCTCGGGCTCGACGCCCTGCGCCTGCTGCGCGAGCCGTCGTTCGCGGTGTTCGTGGCCGGCTCGCTGCTGCTGTGCGTCCCGCTGCAGTTCTACTATGCGTTCGCCAACCCCTTCCTGAACGAGATCGGGGTGGTCAACGCGGCCGGCAAGATGACCCTCGGGCAGATGTCCGAGATCGGGTTCATGCTGGCGATGCCGTTCTTCTTCCGCCGGCTCGGCGTGAAGGGGATGCTCCTCGTGGGCATGGCCGCGTGGGTCGCCCGCTACCTGCTGTTCGCGTGGGGCGACAACGGCTCCCTGGTGTGGATGCTCTACGGCGGCATCCTGCTGCACGGCGTCTGCTACGACTTCTTCTTCGTGACCGGGCAGATTCACGTCGACGAGAAGGCCCCGCCGGACCTGCGGGCGGCGGCGCAGGGCCTCATCGCATTCGTGACCCTCGGGGTCGGCATGTTCATCGGGTCGTGGCTCTCGGGGCTCATCGTCGACATCTACGTGGACGGCGCCGGGCACGCCTGGAACCGGATCTGGATCGTGCCGGCCGTCTGGGCGGCGGCGGTGCTGGCGTTGTTCGCCCTGTTCTTTCGGGACCGGCGCGCCGGCCCGTCTGCGGCGGCGGCGGCGGCGTGACTCGGCAAGGTCGAGAGCCGGGCGCCGCCGGGAGGTCCGGTGGACAGCCCCCGGAGGACCGTCATTACCTTGGGCCTGAATGTCGAGAGCCGGGCGCCGCCGGGACGGTCCGGCGCCCCCCTGGACACGGCCTGGGACGCCCTGGCCCGGGGGAGCGCTCGCCGACGACGTGACCGGCCGCGGGGCGCAACGCCTGGACACGGCCTGGGACGACTTGGCCCGGGGGGTCGAGAGCCGGGCGCCGGGAGGGGTCCGATGGAGGCTCCGCCGCTCTCGTTCCAGGCTGCCGGCCACCGGTGAGTCTCGAGCCCGGGGGTGAAGTCGGCGGGGGCCGGCGGCGGCGCGGACCGGCGCGTGGAGCCGCGGCCGGGATCAGAACGGTGCGGCGGGCGTCGGATGTGAGGACGGGGCGCAAGTAACTGACGCGAGGCAGGCGATGCAGGAAACGACGCGGTTCTTTCCGTTTCTGCGGTACGAGGACGCCCCGGCGGCGTTCGAGTGGCTCCATCGGGCGTTCGGGTTCGAGAAGCAGATGCTCGTGCCGGGGCCGAGGGGGACCATCGCGCATGCGCAACTGCGCTACGGGGCCAGCGTCCTCATGATCGGAACGGCGGAAGACGACTTCATGAACATGAAGAGCCCGAAGGCGGCGGGCGGCGTCACCCAGGGAATCTACGTGCACGTGGACGACATCGAGGCCCACCACGACCGGGCCCGGGCGGCCGGAGCCGAGATCATCATGGCGCTCGAGGACACCGAGTACGGCTCGCGCGAGTACGCGGCGCGGGACCTCGAGGGGCATCTGTGGAGCTTCGGGACCTACGGGCCCGAGACCGGCGATTCCGCGGACGGCGGGCGGGTGGATGCCGGGGCCGGGTCGTCCGCCGGGGAAGGAGCGGCCCGTTGACACCGTTACGGAACACGGCGTGCGCGTTCATCGGGGCGGGGGCGATGGGCGAGGCGATGATCGGCGGCCTGCTGCGCCACAACCTCGTCGCGCCCGATGCGGTCACCGCATCGGACACCGACGAGAGCCGGCTGCGTGCGGTGGAGCGGCGGTTCGAGGTGCGGACTTCCCGTGACAACCGTACCGCCGTCCGGGAAGCGGGCCTCGTGGTGCTGTCGGTCAAACCGCAGGTGCTGCCCGCGGTCTGCGACGAGCTGCGCGGGGTGCTCCGGCCCGAGACCCTGGTCGTCTCGATCGTGGCCGGGGCCCGCATCGGGTCGATCGCCGGCGGCCTGGGGCACGAAGCGATCGTGCGGACCATGCCGAACACCCCGGCCCAGGTCGGCGAGGGCATGACCGTGTGGACCGCGACCGAGGCGGTGTCGGCCGCGCAGCGGGAACAGACCGGGGCCCTCCTCGGCGCGCTGGGAAAACACCTCTACGTGAGCGACGAGGGGTTCCTCGACAAGGCGACCGCGGTCAGCGGCAGCGGCCCCGCCTACGTCTTCCTGTTGATCGAGGCGCTGATCGACGCCGCCGTCCACATCGGCTGGTCGCGTGCCGAGGCCCACGAGATGGTCGTCCAGACGGTGCTCGGCGCGGCCGCCTACGCCCGGCAGTCGGCCCTCCACCCGGCCGAGCTGCGGAACCGGGTGACGTCGCCGGGTGGAACGACGGCGGACGCGATCTGCCAGTTGGAGGAGGGCGGCTTCCGCGCCGTGCTGTCCAGGGCGGTCACCGCCGCCTACCGGCGCAGCGTCGAGCTGGGGGGCGGCTGATGACGCCCGTCCCGCACCGCGCGCAACGGCGCCCGCGGAGCGCCGAGGTCACTTCTTCTTGCCGACCAGGACGAAAATCATCAGGATGTGGAGCAGAAACGCCCCGGCGGCGGTGAGCAGAAACAACAGGATCGGGTTCATCGACTAGGTCCTCCCGGATCCGGCGGGAACGCCGGCACATACCTGGAAACGGACGGGCCGGTTCGCGCAGCCGCTCAATGAGGAACGGCTCCCCTTCACGGGGACCGACCGGCTCCGGCAAGCGTATTGTATCCGGTCGAAGCGTGAACCGGCGCTCCCCGGCACCCACCAGGACCATCCCACGCTCCGCCACCGCCGTGCGCAGGCGGAATCGTGGCGGGCCATGGGCTCCGGATGTGCGGAATCGTGGGGCTCACGCGGCGCCGGTCGGTCGGCAAGACGGTGGCACCCCCTCGAATCGGGGCGAATCGTCACGCGCAGTCAGCGTGGGATGCCCCTGCCCGGCGCCCACCGCCGCCGGAATCGCGCGGAACGTGGCAGGGTGCGCGTGTCGAGGAGCGGCGGCCCCGCGCAGGATGCGATCCTGCCCCGGCCAGTGCTTCTTCCCCGGCGCGAACCCGGCCGCCGGCAGGTCAGCGACCGCATGATGCGGTCCTACGCCGGCCAGTGCTTCTTCCGATAGTCGAGCAGCGCCGGTCCCGAGATCTCCTCGGTGGCGTTGTTGAGCCGGGCGAAAAAGACCTCCCGATGCTCTCCCTTTCGTGCGGCGAATACCGGCTCCGCGCCCGGACGAACATCGACGCGGGCGATCGTCCGGCCGTCGATGGTACAGAAACGAACGGGGAGATCCGTGGCGGCGACGGTTCCCAGGGCGTTCTTGACGGCTGCGGTCAACCAGAGCTCCCAACCGTCGCGATCCTTCCCCTTGACGAGCGGGTAGTCGGATTCGATGCCGACCGGACGGCCTTCATCGTCGATCCCGACCAGCAGCGTTCCCCCGTGCGTGTTCATGAAGGCGGCGATCGTCTTGACCACCGCCCACGTGACGGCCTCGTCCGGCGCCCCGGTATGGAGGTTGTGCCGCGCCGTCGACTTGAATTCGACGACCCTCGATTCTCCGGCTTCGATCAGCGACCGCACGCCTGGTTCGATGGCGGCGTCCTGCTCGGCGAACGGACTCTCGTCGCGGTCCGGCCGCCGGTTCACCGGCTTGCCCATGGCGCGTTCCGCGTGGCGGAGCAGGCTCTCGAAGCGCTGGTTGAAGAACTGCGGGAAGTCGTCCCCGCGCAGCGCCACCGGATCGACGTCGTGGGAGCGCAGGAAGCCGTCGAGCACGTGCGGCTCGATGCCGTCGACCGCCTCGATCCGTGGGAGATAGGTACTGGGCGCGGTGCCGCCGATGGCGGCGTTCGTGTGCCGGTCGAGCGCCGTCTTGTTCACGATGCAGTCGGCTATCGACGGCGCGACGTCGTGGTTCGCGCACCAATGCCGGGGGAAGATGTGGTGGATGTCGATGGCATGCTCCAGGTACGCGTGGACGTCGATCGGCTGACCGGTCTTGAAGTCCCGGCCGCCCTGCTTCATCTGGAGCGCGTACAGCCCCTTGTAGGCGGCGCTGTTCCGCGTGCGCAGCGTGAGCAGCCGCTCGGCCTGGAACTGCGCCGCCTGCACCGTGCGCGGCGGGCCGGCGCCGGCGTCGATCCACGCGATGCAGTCCTCCAGGTCGATGGCGAAACGGGTTTCCGCAGCGCCACCGTACATCTCGCCGAGGACGCCGCACCAGAACCATTGCCCGAGCCGTTGCCGCGACGCATACGTTTCCCCCCGGTCCTCCGTCCATCCGAAGATGGCCCCGAGGGGCACCAACTGCGTCGCGTACGGCAGATCCCGGTAGCGGAAGATGCGGTGGTTGTGCAGGAACGGCACCGCGCGCCGCAGCCCTTCCTCGGCGCGGTCCGCCCACCGCCGGTAGTCGTCGAGCGGCAGGCGTAATATCTCGCGCCGCCGGCAGGAGACCGCGGGCGCCCTGTCGTCCTCCGGGTGCGCCCGCAGGTGTGATTGGCGCTGGTCGTAGGTGGCCAGCAGCGTGACGATCTGCAGGAACGCGGCGGCGTCGACCTTCGCCAGCAGTTCATCCTGCTGCTCGAGTCGCTCGTGCCGCTCTTCCCAGTCCTTGCGCAACTCGAAGTCGCCCGTGGCGTACGTCGCCGTCAGCAGCTCGAACACCGTCAGCGTGACCCCGCCGGTGTTGACCTTCTCGAAGACCTGGCAGACCGCTTCTTTCCGCGTCGACTTCGCGAGATCGATCGTCGGCACGTGGTACTGCTCGAACGACTTGATGATTTCGTCCTGAAATCGCTTCCATCGGTCGACTCGATCCGGTTGCCCGCCCGGTCCCGACTGCAGATACGCCATCTGCCAGTCCATCGTGGCGCCGCTGTCGAGAACGATGTCCAGCGGGAACATCTCCTCCGCAATCTCCCGGTCGCGGGTGCTCAGATCCAGGTCGATCCTGCGGCCGAAGTCGCTCCGCACGATGCGATCCGCGGGGACACGGACGATACCCGCCTCCTCCCGGTCCACCCGCGGGTCGATGCAGGCTTCGATGTTCGCGTAATAGTGACGCAGCAGCTCGCTGCCGCGGCTGTCCCGCGTGCGGACCGGATCGCGCGTCTTCAAGGCCTGAAACAGCGACGTCAGCCGCTGCTGGCCGTCGAGCAGGAGCGTCTCGGGCGCCGGTGTGGCGGCCAGCGTCACGCCTTCGAGCAGCCGCGCCTTGAAGTTCACGTCGGGATTGCCCGCGACCAGCGTCATGACCGCGCCGATCGGGTACGACAGCGAGATCGACACCAGCAGGCTCCGGATGTGCTCGTCGTCCCACACCCAGCCGCGCTGGAAGTCCGGCAGTTGCAGTTCGCCGCGCTCGGCCCGGCCGAGCAGTTCCGCCAGCGGCAACTCGTCGCTGCTGAACTTCTTCTCCATAGATCAACCTGTCCTGAACACCCCACTCCAGCCCGGAAATCGTCGCCGTAGGAGTTTCGCGCCAGCGAAACTCCTACGGCGACCGCAAGGTCGCGCTGCGGCCTCCGATGGCCGCCCAACCAACCCTCCAGCGCCTCCGGGGGGAGGGCGGCGCCGTTCTACGGCGCAGACCCCCGCCCGGCTCACGCCTTCTCCTGGGTCGGCGACGACGCTGCAGGAGGTCGGCGCGCGCTCCACCGCCGCGCGGCTCTGCCGGCCGCCCGGACCATCCGGCGGTTTGCGGAAGACGCGCCTTTCAGCGAATCCCGGCGGGGGCCGGCCGCATGCCGGCCAGGCGCGCGTCGATGATCGCGGCGGCCTCGCGCATGATGCGGTCCACGAGTTCGCGGCAGGTGGGGACGTCGTGGATCAGCCCCGCCACCATGCCCGCGGACCAGATGCCGGCGTCGGTGTCCCCGGTCTCCAGCGCCTGCTTGCCGCGCTCGCCCGAGACGAGGTGCTTGATGTCGTCGATGGTGGCGTTGCCGGCGGCCTCGATGGACCGGACCTCGTCCGAAACGGCGTTGCTAAAGACCCGCGCGGTGTTGCGCAGCGACCGGAAGATCAGGGCGGTGTCCCGCTCGGTGGCGGCGACGAGCTGCTGCTTGACGTTCTCGTGGATGGGCGCTTCCCGGGTGGCCATGAACCGGGTCCCCATGTTCATGCCGTCCGCGCCCAGCGCGAGGGCGGCCACGAGGCCGCGGGCGTCGCCGAAGCCGCCGGAGGCGATCAGGGGGATGCCCACCCGGTCGGCTGCGCAGGGGATGAGGACGAGCCCGGGGATATCGTCCTCGCCCGGATGGCCCGCGCACTCGAACCCGTCGATGCTGATGGCGTCGCAGCCGATGGTCTCCGCCTTGACCGCGTGCCGCACCGAGGTGCACTTGTGGATGACCTTGATGCCGGCGGCCTTGAACCCGGGCAGAAACCGCTGCGGGTTGTTGCCGGCGGTCTCCACGATCTTGATGCCCGACTCGACCGTGGCCTGGGCGTACTCCGCGTAGGGGATCGGCTTCAGGGTCGGGAGAATCGTCAGGTTCACCCCGAACGGCCGGTCGGTCATGCCGCGGGTGCGGGCGATCTCGCGCGTCAGCGCCTCGGGCGACGGCTGCGTCAGCGCGGTGAGGAAGCCGAGGGCCCCGGCGTCGGCGACGGCCGAGACGAGCTCGGCGACGCCGACGTTCTGCATGCCGCCCTGGACGATGGGATGTTCGATGCCGAAGAGCTCGGTGAAGCGGGTCGAGATCATGGTCGGGGAGGGCGGCGCCGGGCGGAAGTCCCCGGCCGGCGGTCAGGGTGCGAACGGAATCTCAAGCAACGTTTCGATGTCGCTCGAGAGCGCGGTGTCTCCGGCCGGGAACCGGTTGCCGGCGAGAATATGGGCGACGAGGCTCGCGGTCTCGTCGTTCGACAGCGTGCCGGGGGCGTCCTGCGGCATCTCCTCCTGGATCAGCCCGAACAGCTCGCCGAGGGAGCGGCCCTCCCACCGGTTGCGGAAGGTGTGGTCGCCGAGCAGGGCGGCCATCTCGGGCACGAACGCGCGCAGGCCGCCGTGGCACGAGACGCACTGGTCGGCGTACAGCGCCCCGCCCCGGTCGGCCTGCGCCGGCGTGTAGAGGCCGTCCACCGTAGCGGACTGGCCGCCGGCCGCAACCACCCCGGTCAGGGCGAGGGCGCCCCCCGCCGCGAGAAGGAACGCACGCATGTTTCTGTCCCCGGCGACAGAGGGGGGGAACCCCGCCCCCCTCTCCCGCGTGCTTCCGAACGAGCCTACTCGTCGAGAATCACGGTCGCGTTCCGCTTCGGAACCTGACCGCCGGTCTCGATTCTGGCCACCAGCTCGACGTTCGCGATGTCGATCGCGGCGACGTTGTTGTTGCCGGACACCGAGATGTAGGCGTACCGGCTGTCGGGGGTGATCGTGACCCAGTTCGGCGAGTGGCCCACCCGGACGCCGCCCACCAGCTCGAGGTCGGGCAGGCTGTAGACGTACACGCTGCTGTTCAGGCTGCTGTTGGCGACCAGGTACTGGTTGTCGGGGGTCACGCCGATGCCGTGGGCGGTGTTGCCGCCGTGCCCCGGGGTCCGCTCGTCGGCCGGCACCTCGGGGTACTCGATGCGGTTGACCCACTTGCGGGTCTCGAAGTCGAGCACGCCGAACCCGTTGAAGTTCGAGAGCTGGGCGTAGATGTGCTTCGTCGACCCGTCCTCGTTGGTGTCGAAGGTCATCGGGCGGATGCCGAGGTCCGAGTACGTCGTCCACACCGGAAAGTCCGTCTCGGTGTCGACGACGGTGATGTTGCGCCCGCCGATCATGCCGGCGATGGCGTACTTGCCGTCCGGCGTCACGTAGGTGTTGTGGACCCCGCCGTGCACCGAGATGATGGCGGTCATCTCCTCGGTCTCGGTGTCGAGGACCTGCAGCGCCCCCGGCGACTCGGCGATCGCCGTGTAGACCTTGCGGCCGTCCGGGGTGATCGCGATGTTGTTGGGACGCCCGATGAGCTCCACCTTCTTGACGACCTTCAGCGTCTGCATGTCGACGATGTCGACGGTGTCGTCGGACTCGTTGGCGACGTACAGCTTCTTGCCGTCGGGCGACGGCGCGGCGCCGTGGGCGCGCTCGATCCCCTGGATCTCACCGACGACGGTGTTGGTGATCGGATCGATGACGTGCACGTTGTCGCCGGCGCTGTTGGTCTGCACGATGCGGACCGTCTGCGCCGCCGCCGCGGCCGGGATGACGAGGGCGGCGACCGCCGCCAGAACCGCCAGTCTGCGTGTCGTGACCATGGCTCGAACTCCTTCTCTATGAAACGCGTTCCATCGGTTGCTACTGAGCCGTCTCCCCGAGCACCCAGGCTGCGAGGGTCTGGAACCAGGGGTCTTCCTGCGAACTGAACTGCCGCCCGCCGTTGTGGAACTCGTCGCCCCCCGCGTCCGGCTCGAGGGGGTGCATGAGCAGCCGGCTCTCGAGGGGCAGGCCCGGGACGACGAGCCTCTGCAGCGACTCGAAGTTGGCGCGCGACTGCTCCTCGGTCCAGGTGTCGGCGCCCCGCTCCAACTCTTCGAGGAATCCGACCCGGCCGCCCTCCGCGTGGCAGACGACGCAGCGGGTGAAGCCCGCCTTCCTCTCCAGGAAGATCGGTTGCACGTTCTCCACGAAGTAGTCGTAATCGAGGGTCGGGGTCGCCGCATCCGCCTGCGGTTGCGCGAGCAGCGCGGTGAGAGCCAGGACGAGCGTCATGGAGCCTCCTTGAAAGGTCTGTCCCTGTCGTTCAGGGCCGGGACGGACGACACGGCGGGCGTGGCAGCGCCCTCTCCGAGCGTCACGAACGCGCGCGGCCCCGGTCCGGCCCGCCGGCCGCGGGACCGCCGTGAAACCGGGTACATATCACGTTTACCGCCCGTCCGGGTTGCATTGAGACGCCACGACGCGTCCCGCGCCCGCCTCGATGCGGGCCGCCCGCGGGATCCGGCGGCAAGAATACCACTGCCGCGGGTCCGGGGTCCGCCAAGCCCGCAGAGGCCCCATGATACTGCGGATGGGGCCCCTTCGGCTTGCCTCCGGCGCCCGGTAAGCCGACAATGGTAGAAAAAAGATGGGACTCGAGTCCCGGAAAGGACGGAAGGTTCGTATTGGACAATCACATCCGGGTCGAGCCCGTGTCGCCGGTGATTGGCGCCGAGGTGTCCGGGGTCGCCCTCAGCCAGCCGCTCGCGCCGGACGCCGTCGCGGCGATCCGCGCCGCCCTGATGACCCACCTGGTGCTCTTCTTTCGCGACCAGGACCTGACTTGGCTGCAGCACAAGGCCTTCGGCCGCCGTTTCGGGGACCTGCACGTCCACCCCGCCGCCCCGAAGGACGCGGAGCATCCGGAGATCCTGGTCGTGCACGCCGACGGGAACTCGAAGTTCGTGTCCGGCGAGCTGTGGCACTCCGACGTCTCGTGCGACGTCGAGCCCCCGTTGGGGAGCATTCTGCGGGTGGAGCAGGTGCCGTCGTCGGGCGGCGACACGCTGTTCGCCAGCATGTACGCCGCCTGGGAGGCCCTGTCCGACCGGATGCAGCGGCTGCTCGGCGAGCTGACGGCGGTTCACGAGGGCCGGCAGTACTACATCGGACGCTACGGCGGCGAGAACCTGCGGGACGGGACCTATCCGTTGGCCGAGCATCCCGCGGTGCGGACCCATCCCGAGACCGGCCGTTCCGCGCTCTATGTCAACGAGGGTTTCACCACCGGGTTCAAGGAACTGAAGCGGGCGGAGAGTGATGCGCTGCTCGCGTTCCTGGTGCGCCACTGCGCGTCCCCGGAGTTCCAGTGCCGGTTCCGCTGGCGCGCAAACTCGGTCGCGTTCTGGGACAACCGTTGCACCCAGCACCACGCGGTCTGGGACTACTTCCCGGAGATCCGCCACGGCTACCGGGTCACCATCCAGGGCGACCCGCCGTTCTACGCGCCGGCCGCCCGCGCCGACCGGGCGTCGGCGCCGTAGAACGGCGCGGACTGCTGGAGGGTTGGTTGGGCGGCAATCGGACCGCAAGGCGCGGGGAACGGCGAGTTCGCGCGGTTCCGCGACAACCTGGAGGGCTGGTTGGGCGGCCATCGGAGGCCGCAGCGCGACCTTGCGGCCGCGTTCGGAGTTTCGCCGGCGCGGCACTCCTACGGCGACGATTCCGGGCGTCGACGCGGTGATGGAGCGGCGCGGACGGCGGCAGGGTCGGTCGGTCGTCGGCGCAAAGGCGGCGGCGCCAAGCGGGCTCTTCGGGCCGGCAGTCTGCGCCGCAGACCTCGCCGCCGGCTGGGGCGTTGGGCGGCGGAAGCCGCCGGACGCGCTCTTCGGGCCGGGCCGCCGCGAGTTCTGGCACGGCCCTTGCTTTCCGTGATCGCATGGAGCGACGAAGGCCATGAACGGACCGGGGGCGGACCTGGCGCCCCGCGAGCGGCGGGCGGTCGCCGTGGACGACGTCGGGGCGGTTGTGGGTGGGCTCGACCGGGAGCTGGCGCCCCGCGAGCGGCGGGCGGTCGCCGTGGACGGCTTCGTCCACGCCCTGGCCAGCCGCCGGCAGGACCCCCATCAACTCATCGTCGACACCATCGCGGGCGCGGTCGCGGCGCGGCGGGCCGTGCTCGCAGTCTGTGACCACGCCGGCGGGAGGTTGACGGTCGCGGCAACCCGCGGGTCTCCGATCCCGCCGGTCACCGGCTCGGTGATCGCGCCCGGCGCGGGAATCACCGGACGGACCTTCGCGACCCGGCGCCCCCGGCTCGTGTCGGACGCCGCCGGGGAACCGGCGGAACCGTGGTTGCCGTCCCGCGGCGGCTCGTGCATCTCGGTGCCGCTCGTGGCCCGAGAGTCGGCCCTGGGGGTCATCACCCTGGCCGACCGCGCCGGCGGGCGGCGGTTCGATCGGGCCGACCTGTCGGTGGTGCGGGGACTGGCCGCGACGGCTGCTCTCGCCCTCGCCTACGAGCGGGTGGTGCAGGCCAAGCATCGGCTCGAGCAGGCGGTGGCCGTCGATCCCCTCACCGGGCTCTTCAACCGCCGCTGCATCGATGCGCGGCTTCGCGAAGAGCTCGAGCGGGCGCGCCGGCACCGCGGACCGGTGGCCCTCATCGCCATCGACGTCGACCGGTTCAAGTCGCTGAACGACGCTCTCGGCCATCCCGCCGGCGACGCCGTCCTGCGGGGGCTGGCCGCGATCTTCCGCCGCTCGGTGCGGGCGTTCGACATCTGCGCGCGGTTCGGCGGCGACGAGTTCGCCATCGTGATGCCCCGCGGCGACGACGACGCCGCGGCCCGAAGCGCGGAGCGGATTCGGCGGCGGGTTCAGGACTACTGGCCCGAGGCGGTCTCCCCGCGCCCGGCCGGTCTCCGCATCACGGCCAGCTTCGGGGTGGTCGTGTCCCGGCCCGACACCACGCCGTCGGGGCTCGTCGAACGCGCCGATCGGGCGCTCTACGCGGCCAAGGCCAACGGCCGGAACCGCGTCCACCTCGGTGCCGGGGCCTGACCGCGGCGGTCCGGTGGCGGCACACCCCGCCTTCACCGGACGACGGCCGCCGCCGGACGTGTCACGTGCTACGCTGTCCTGCATGAGGAACGACAGAGTGTCGCTCGTGGTCGCCGGCGCGCTGGCCGCCGGCCTGATCCTGGTGGAGGTCGCGGTGCCCACCGAAGCATCGGCGCAGCCCGCCGCGCCGGTCCGGCTGACCCTCGACGCCTTCCGCGGCGCCGGCGCCGCGTGCTACGACCGGTCGGCGCAGCCGCAGACCGCGGTCGTCGACAGCCACCTGCATTTCCGGCCGTTCGGCGGGCCCGCCGTCCCGTTCGAGGAGGTCGTGCAGTACCTGGAGGCGACCGGCGTCCTGTTCGCCAACGTCTACGGCATCGGCCAGATGCTGCCCCCGTCGTCGCCGTGCACGTACTACCTCGACTGCCCCGGCACGCCGTTGACACCGACGTTGAGGAACGACTTCGTCAACGCCGCCAACGCCGTCACGAAGACGCCGGAGGGCCTCCACCTGACGCTGTCCATGACGTTTCCGGACCTCGCGGATCCCGGGTCGGTCCTCGCCGGCATGGAGCTGCTCGACGACGAGTACCCCGGCCTCTTCCGGTGGATGGGCGAGGTCAACCTGGTCAAGCAGGCGGTTTTCGGCAACGGGCGGGGGCCGGTGCCGGCCGAGGCCATCGACGGCTGGGCCGGCTTCATGGCGGTGCTGCGCGAGCGCGGCATTCCCCTCGCCATCCACGCCGACCTCGGGAACGACGAAGAACCGACCCTCTACCTGCCGCTGATGGAGAAGGTGCTCGGCGCCTATCCCGACAACCCCATCGTCTGGGTCCACATGGGCCTGTCGAGGGAGCTGACCACCATGGACCCCGCCCGGCACGCGGCGCTGATGGCGTCGTTGCTCGAGCGCCATCCCAACCTGATGCTCGACATCACGTGGCGGGTCATCGACGACGCCTACTTCTCGACCCCGGAGGGTCGGGCGGCCTACGTGCCGTTCCTGAACGGCCACGCGGAGCGGATTCTCCCCGGCACCGACTTCCTCGCGTCGCGCGACAAGGACCTCGACGTCTACCGCGAGGAACTCGAGGTCACCAGCCGCATCCTCGGCCATCTCGACGACGAGGCGTTCCGGAACATCGCCCTCGGCGAGAACTACTTCCGGCTGCTGGGGCTGGACTACGAGGCGCCGCGGGTCTGTTCCGTCAACCCGTGAGCCGCCCGACGACGTTGACCGCGACGACGCCGGTCGCCGCCATCCTCGGTTGCCCGGCTCGTCACCCGCCCGGCTCGTCACCCGCCCGGCTTGTCGCCGGGCGCTCGCACGTCGGGGACGTCGGGTCCGGAATCAGCGACCGAGCTTTTCCTCGACAATCGACGGCCGCTCGTCAATCAGCGCGAGCAGCACGCGCGCGGGTCCCCGCCGGCCCCGCCGGCCCTGCTCCCGGTTCTTGATGGCTCAGCGCGTTGCCGATGCGCCGAGCGAAAGCCGGTGGCGGCGGTCCTGGCGGCGGTCCCGTCTTGTTCCGGATCGCAATGACGTTCGGGATGGGGTGCCTCGACTTCATGCACGGCGAACCCGACGCGACCGCCATTCAGGCAGGCGCGCGCGTCGGCGAGCCCGGCCATGATCTTGTCGACTGCCTTGGTCACGAGCGTCTCCGGTGGTCCGCCCCGATCCAAACGCGCAGGTCGATGCGGTAGACCATCATCGTGACGTGGCTATCGCTCTGGAATACGCCCGGGACCCCCAGTTGGAACATGGCCGTCCGCGCTGGCGAATCAGGCAACGTCGGCATCTCCCTGCACGAGGCTGCTGAATGGCAGTGTGCCGTTGGCGGGAGAACCAATACGCAGCATGTTTTCCGGGGTGTCGTGCACTGCTGGAGTTTTCTTTCGACGCGTTGGTTTCTTGTTCATGCTGATGCGAGCCACACTCACAAAACGCTGATGGTACTTTTCCGATTCCAAAAAGCCTGTCTGCCGCCAGAATATCTGCCCAACCGCCCGACAGTAGGCCAGAAGGCACTTTGCTCCCTTCAGTTGTTCTTTTACCTCTCTCGACGGCTTGTTGCCAGCCTTGAGTTCAATGTAGACTATCCACCTCTTCGTGCCGACGGCAGCCACGATGATGAAGTCGGCCCGCCTTCGTTCTCCGCGGCTGCCTCTGAATTTCGGTTCCGGAAATTGATCCGCCTTTATTGCCAAGACGTCATCAGGCACCTTCCGAATCTCCAGCGAATACGCAGTCGATGAACTCTGTTCCTCCAGGACGAGGATGTTGTTTCCATGCCGATCGCCCTTGGCGAGCACCAGAGCGTCGTCGGCGATCAGATTACGAAGTATGCGGAAATCCGAATCACTCATTATCGCCCCACACGATCGATTCCTGGATGTCATTCATTTTGTTTATGGTTTCGTCAAAACTACGGGCCTCAATGCCCGTTGAGGGGTCGATAGGCGCGCGGACAAGAGTCTGACACTCAATAGTTCTCTTTCCCTTTCCACGTTCAACGCGGGATTTTTCAGCAATATAGACTCTGACGCCGCCGGGGGACAGAAACTCCTCGGGTCGGTAGCCCTCCCGTTCCGCAATTCGCCTATTGTTTGGTGTATTCTGATTCAACATTATCAAAGTGTTGAGTTCTTTGACAATATAGTCACTGTGCGTAGTGACAAAAACGCGTATACCGAGGTTGACCAAGCGCGCAAAGAGGCGCGCAACCCGACGTTGATTCTCCGGATGGAGGTTGAGTTCGGGCTCGTCGATCATCAGCAAGTCCCCTGGTTCGGCGACGTGGCGCAGGTAGAAACCGACGTCCAGCAGGGAACGTACGGCGCTGGAGCTTTCTACCATGAGGAGTCTACGCCTCACTCCAAAAGGTTTAAAGTACAGCGTGTCGTTGTTGCCCACTACGTGGTGGCCGCCGATAATATCAGCGAAGTCATCGAGTACCCAATGATGGTCATTGCTTAGGAAACTGTCTCGCTTCGCAACAACACCAAGTCGCTGGGTGAAATCCACGTTGATATTGACGGGGAGGGGGTAGTCCTGGTACGCCTTTACAAAGAGCCTCATCGGATCGATGTCTTTGTCTGCGCGACTCATTTCCTCAAGCAGGCGATTTCGTGCGAAATACAATTCCTTTTGAAAGATTGCGGCACCGGTGCGCTCGGCGCTGGCAATAAAAGGACGTGGAAGAAATGAACCGAAGACCATGTCTTTTATTGCATCCGCAACCACGTCGCGAATCATGCCGAGAGACCTAGTCGTTTTCTGGTTGTCAGCCAGCAGCGACACCACGAGGTGCACGTCGTTTTTTTTCTTTCTGAGGGAGAAAAGTTCCTCCTTTTTGGATCCTATGTTTCGTTCAAACGATTCGTTGGTTGTCTCGTGCTGTAGTTTCTCTGGTTGTAGTTCTAATTTGAACTTTGAGTTCTTGAAATGAGTGGCTTTGGAAGCGAAGACCCGGGGCAGTTGCTGAGTGTATAGGCGACAGCCGATTTCGAGGGCCTCGGTTGATTTCGCCGCGTGGGCGGCAACGTCAATTCGAGCTACGCCGTCATGGAGTAGAGGGCGAATCTGTGACGGAGGTATTTTTATTTGGAGGAGGTTCTTCCACCCGGCGAGGAAGCCGAACAACGCGTAGGTGGCGTATGTCTTCCCGGTGTTGTTATTGCCGCAAATCATGGTCAGGTCACCGATCTCGAACGCGGCATGCCTGAGTACGCCGAGGTTCTCGACGGTGACTGTCAGGGGGCTATGTCTACGGAGGTTGTCAGTGGAGCTTGTAGTAACCATGGTGGGAGGGGGATGTTGGTTCGACGAATGGGCGTTCCGGAGCGTGGGTGGGATTCTACACCGAAGTGACGGAAGGGGGCGGATGGGCGAAGGCGGTGGTCCGGCGGGAGTGACGGTTGGCCCGGCGGCGAAAGGGCGTCGACTCCGGCCGGGCTGAAGCGTTCCTGCAGTCTGAGAGGTTGGACGAAGTCGTCGATCTCGTGCGGCAGGAGCGGCGGGCGACAGCGGCTGAACGAAAATCGGACGCGCCACGCATCAATGGCGCGTGGGCGCCGGGCGCTTTCGCCTGATGCCTGCAGCTCGACCCGCTCCGGCCCGGGTCGTGTCGACGACGGATGTCGCGAATCGCATCCTCTCCTTCGCGGAAGAAGCCCGGAGCTCGATCCCCGGCTGCGAGTTGCACCCCGTCGATGCCTTCGGCGGCGCGAGTGGCTTTCGCCGCCCCCTCACCCCCCGAACAGCCCCACGACGGTGATCGCCACCGTCACGCACACCGCCGCGCCCAGCGTCATCCAGATGCCCACCTTGGCCATGTCGCGGATCGAGAAGTAGCCGGCCGAGTACGGGAGCACGTTGGTCGGGCTCTCGGTGACGAGGATGAACGCGAGGGTCGAGGTGAAGGCGGCCGGGGCCGCGATGGTCCAGGCGTCGAGGCCGAGGTCGATGGCGAGGGCGAGCAGGATCGGCATGATCAACGAGCCGGTCACGGTGTTGCTCGAGAACAGCAGGTGGAGCGCAGCCACCGCGAGGACGATGACGAACGGGCGCAGCAGCGGCGGGATGAGGATGAGGTTGCCGAGCAGCAGCTGGGCGAGCCAGCGGGCGGCGCCGGTCTCGAACACCATCAGGCCGAGCGACAGGCCGGCGACGATCAGCATCACGCCGCCCCAGTCCATGTTGGCCTGGGCCTCCTTCCACGACATGACCCGAATCATGGGGAGGAACAGGGTCAGCCCCCCGGCGAGGGCCACCGCCTGCACCGGCGGGTCCACGAGTCCGCCCGTGAGGTCGGCGAGCGACGGCGTGACGAGCCACGCGGTGATGGTCAGCGCGAAGATGACGAGGGTCTTGCGCTCGACCGGCTTCAGGGGGCCGAGGGCCTCGAGCTTGGCCTCGATCTCGCCCTCGCCGTAGGGCAGGGTCTCGATCTCCGGGGGGAAGATGCGCAGGAGCAGCCACCAGCCCACCGGCACCATCAGGATGGCGGCGGGGACCCCGAGCACCATCCACTGCCCGAACGAGATGGACACCCCGGAGATCTCCTCCAGGTAACTGAGCGCCAGCACGTTGGCGGCGGTGCCGGCGGGGGTGCCGATGCCCCCGATGAGGGGGCCGTAGGCGCACGAGATCATCAGGGCCCGGCCGTAGTTGCTCTGGAGCGGCTTGAGGCCGGCGTCCTTCAGCACCCCGACGCCGAGGGGCAGCATCACCGCGGCGACCGCCATGTCCGTGATCCACATCGAGAGCAGCGCGCCGACGATCAGGAAGCCGAGGAGCACGCGGTCGGCCCGGGTGCCCGCCCACCGCAGCACGTGCAGCACCATGCGGGTGCCGAGCCCCGAGAACGTGAACCCGGTCGACAGGAAGAGGACCCCGATGAAGAACACGATGAGGGGGTTGCCGAACCCGGCGTTCACCGCCGACGCGAAGTCGGTGATGCCGAAGGCCGCGATCAGAATCACCACGAGCAGCGAGGTGACCGCGAACGGCATCGCCTCGCCGACCCACAGGGTGACCGCGAAGAGCAGGATCGCCAAGCAGGTCTTGCCCTCGGCGGTCAGCGCAATCAGCTCGCCGCCCCGCTCGATCGGAGCCGGCGTCGGCAGCAGATGGACCACGGCCATGAGGGCGGTGGCGCCCACGAGGATCAGGAGGGCGCGGTAGTCGCTGGTCGGTGCGTTGGGGTTGGACATGGGTCGACGCCTTCGCTTCGAGTGCTCCGCCGGGTGACGCCGACGCGCCCGCGGTTCCGGGCGCGGGGATCGGAAGCGCGGGGAATGATACTGCGGCGGGCGCGCGATGCGCCTCGGCGCGGCGGACGCCGACGCCGTTCGGCGCATCCGCTCAAGTGTTCGACGACGCCGCACGATGCGCGCGTCCGGACGACGCCGGCCGGGGCCGCCATCACCTCAAGCACTGCAGACTGCGGTTCGGCGGCGACTAGTGGTCCGTCACGTCATAAGCTTCCGACAGACGGACTTGAGTCGATGATGTGATTCTCCTGCATGGGAGACCGTTCTTGGTTCGAGAAGAGTTCCCCGATAGTCCTAATGTTTATTTGTGGCTATGCACTAGTTCGCCATCGTGACACAACCGGCACTCTCGCTCTTCGCATCCCGGCCAGCCTCGGGGTGCGGTGTCCCGACCGGAGCCGCGCGGCCGGAACGGGCTCGTCGAACGCGCCGGCCGGCCCACTGCTACGACCAACGCGAACGGCCGGAATCGCGTCCTAGGAGTCTGCGCCGCAGAACGGTTTCGGGTTCGATCTGACACAATATGTAGCGGTCAAGCGGGGTGCTGCCGGCGCTGCACGCCTCGCGAATCGACGCCGGCGGGCTGGCGCCGGGCGGCGGAGCCGGGTGTCGGCGGACGGCGGGCGGGGTTTCCGCATCGTCCTGGCCGCGCAACTGGCGTTGGGGTTGGCGCTGACGGTGACGACCGGTCTTGCAGTGCTGGCCGGGTGTCTCGGGCCCGCGGTCCGGGCGCTGCGGGTGGACCCGGCCGTCACCTTGCGCGAACTGTAGGCCGTTGGCACCCAGGGCGTGCGGGTTCAGGCGCGGCCCTCCGGCGGTCCCACGTTCGACGGGCGCGCCGCCGGTCCGGGCCGGCGCACCGCCAGCACCGCGAGGGTCGCGGCCAGCGCCGCCCCGATCCCGAGCGTCGCCGGAGTCAACCGCCCGATGCCGCCGTCGCCGGCCGAGAGCCGAACCGCGGCGAAAACGGCGACGCCGGCCGCGATCGAGGCGATGGCCTCGGGGGTCCGCACCCGGCCCACGTACAGCCCGACGATCACCGGCACGAACAGGCTCACCGACAGCAGCGTGTAGAAGATGCTGAGGGCCTCGATGATGGAGGTCAGGACGATGGCCAGCGCGGTGGCCCCCGCCCCGCCGGCCACCGCGGCCCCGCGGGCGACGCGCAGCAGCCTGGCGTCGGCCGCCTCCGGGCGCAGGAACCGCGCGTAGAGGTCGCGGGACAACGACGTGGCGAGCATGAACAGGATGGCGTCGGCCGAGCTCAGCTCCGCCGAGAAGATGGCCGCGAGCCCGAGAGCGCCGAGGACCGGCGGCAGGGTCTCGATGAGCACCGTGGGCAGGGCCAGGTTGTGGTCGTCGAGATCCGGGGCCACGGTGCGCGCCATCATGCCGAGCAGGGCCGGGGCCGCCGCGAACAGGAGCAGGGCGAGGGCGTTGAGCCCGACCCCCACCCGCACCGCGCGGTCGTCGCGGGCCGCGTAGACCCGCTGCAGGATGCCCGGCGAGTAGATGAACGACGGGGCGATCATGGCGAGCAGGAACCAGCCCGAACCGCCGCCCTGCCAGAAGTTCCAGTAGCCGTCGATTCCGCGGGTCTCGGCGACGACCTGCGACAGCCCGCCGACCGACGCCAGGACGAGGGGGCTGACGACAAGGAAGCCGGTCAGCAGCACCGCGAGCTGCACGGCGTTGACCCGGACCGAGGTCAGCAGTCCCCCGGCCGTGAAGTAGACGGTCACGACGATCCCGCCGACCAGCGATCCGATCCACGGATCGAGCCCGCTCACGGCGTGGAGCACGGCGCCCATCGCGATGATCTGCCCGGCGAGAATGGCGAGGGTGCCGACCCACAGGAGGGCCGCGATGAGGGTGCGCACCTCCCGCCCGTAGCGGTGCTCGAGGAAGTCGCCGACCGTGCGCAGGTCGTAGACCTCGGCGAGGCGCCGCAGCCGGGGGCCCACCCAGAACGCGAGAACGATCGACCCGATGCCCGCCGACCCGACCCACCACCAGGCGCTGAGGCCGTCGCGATAGCCCAGCGCCGCCGCCCCCATCGTCGACCCCGCCCCGATGTTGGCCGCGAGCAGGGTGGCGAAGAGGAGTCCGGGACCGAGGCGGCGGCCCGCGACGAAGAAGTCAACCGATCCCGAAACCCGCCGGCCGTACCACAGCCCGACCGCCATGAGCAGTCCGGCGTAGCCGAGAATGACGACGAGATACAGATTCACGGACTCGGGCCGGGCGCGAGGTCCCGCGCGGCGGGATAGCCGGGAATGCCGGCGGCCGCGCGCACCGCCCGCACGATGGCCTCGGCCATCGCTTCGGCCGCGAGGGCGCCCACCGTTCCCGCGCCCACCGGCTCGTCGCGCCGCCCCGTCGCCAGGGCGAAGATGGCGTCCCCGTCGCTGGGCGTGTGCGCCGGAACGATGGCCCGGGCGAGGCCGTCGTGGGCCATCTGCGCCACCGTGGTCGCCTCGGCCTGGGTCAGCGCAGCGTTGGTTGCGACGACCCCGAGGGTCGTGTTCTCGCGGGGCCGTCCGCCGCCGCCCGCCCCCGCCCGCAGCAGGGTGCGCGCGTCGGCCAAGCCCGCGCCGTCGGGGGTGCGCACCCCCGCCACCACCCGGCCCGTCGCGGGGTCGATGACGTCGCCCACGGCGTTGACCGCGGCCAACGCGGCCACCACGAGCCCGCCGGGCACGGTGAGCGCGGCGGAGCCGACGCCGCCCTTCATCGCCCGCCCCGCCCCGCCGAGCTTGCCGACGGTCGCGCCGGCCCCGGCGCCGACATTGCCCTCCGCCACCGGGCCCGCGGAGGCGGCGGCGGCGGCGCGGTAACCGCAGTCCGCGGTCGGCCGAATCGCCGGGTCGCGGCCGACGCCGAGATCGAACAGGATCGCAGCCGGCACGATCGGCACCATCGCGACGCGGGTGTCGTAGCCGATGCCGCGCTCCGACAGGTAGCGGACCACCCCGCCGGCCGCGTCCAGCCCGAACGCGCTGCCCCCCGCGAAGACGACGGCGTGCACCCGCTGCACGGTCTTGGCGGGGTCGAGCAGGTCCGTCTCGCGGGTCCCCGGGGCGCCGCCCCGGACATCGACCCCGGCGACGGCTCCCGCCTCGGCCAGCACGACGGTGCAGCCGGTGGGGCGCGCGGCGAGGGTGTGATGGCCGACCTTGAGGCCGGCGACCGCCGTCAGCCCCTGGTGGGGCTGGGCGGCCGGCGCCGGCGGAGTCAGGAGCCCTCCCGCGAGACAGGAGACGGCGGCGAGTATGCGGCGGCCCATCGCTCGGGTCGGTCCCTTCGTCGAGATGCCCGGATGATAGCCCGGAAAGCGCCGCCGGGCGGGGCGGCTTGCCGTCCAACCCTCATGGCCATCACTCCCCGCGAACCGCCCTTCGCGCCGCCAAGCGGCGGTGCGGGGCGGCTCTCCGCCCAATCCTCATGGCCACACGCGGATGTGCTTGAACCCCTTCAAGCTTCCCCCAGGTGCGGGGCGGCTCTCCGCCCAATCCTCATGGCCACGCTATCGCGCGACGACACCCAGCGCCTGGGAATTCGGGACACCGCCGCGCACGGACTTTCGCGGCGGCCGATCGGTAGCGCCTGCGCCGCGCCGGCGGCCCGGATTCCCGACGGCCCGAGTGTCCGGCGGGCGACGCGGGCGGGGGCGCGGGAGCGCCGGGCCGGGGGCCGGATTTCCGGCCCGTCCGGACAGCGCCGGCCAGGCTGCCCGCCCAACCGTCCGGGTGCCGGCGCCGTGCCGGAGCGCAGACGCCTACTCCCCGTCGTCGGTCTCGAGACGCTGCAGCGTCTCGCCCGCGAGATACCGCTCGTACTGCTCGTCGGTCATGAACGCGACGTCCGTCCAGCCGTGGCCCATCTCGTCCATGGTCCGCGACCCCCAGCCGACCCACGCGGAGGGGTCGGGGTTGTGCCGGTTCTTGGCGGTGTTGTCGTGCCAGGACACCGTGCGCAGGATCGTGCCCTTGGGAAACACGTGCGGCTTCTCGTAGGCGTAGACGATCTGCCAAGTCTGCTCGTAGTTGACGACGTCGGTCAGCACCTCGCGGCGGCCGTCGACGTGGATCGCCTCGAGGAGCATCCGCTTGCCCCGGAAGTGCATGTGGGGCTGGAAGCTGAGAATCAGCGCCGCCTGCGGCAGCGGCCAGAACCGCTCGTGGCGCGCGACGGTATGGGGCGGAATGCTCAGGAGGGCGACGCCGTTCAGGGTGTTGTCGTCGATGAGAAGCCCGGTCGGCATCCGGTCCGCGTGGAGGTCGAGGTCGTGCCCCGCGGCGAGGAGCCGGTCCTCGACCGCCTCGCGGTTCAGCTTCCAGTCGTGGCCGATGCCGGTGCGGATGCGGTGGGCGGTGACGATCAGCTCGGGAACCTGCCCCTTGGGGTAGAACTTGACGCCGACCTTCTGCCGGTCGATGGTCTCCTCGCCCCACGGGTGGTAATGCGGGGCGAACCGGAACAGCCCCCCCGCCGGCAGCTTCCGCCCCGTGCCGTCGGGATAGTACTGGCCGGTGCTGCCCATGGCGTACTCGATGAGGTCGATCTCGCGGGTGTTCGACCCCATCCCGAGCCGGAACTCCCCGCGGTCCTCCACCGTCTCCGGCACACTGACGTACACGTGCGAGTGGTGCACGCAGCAGTAGGCCTCGGGGATGATCTGCACCCATTTCACGTAGCGGTCCTCGGTCAGCCCCGGATCGACGATCTCGGATGGATAGAAGTCGGGGCCCTCGGCCGGAATCTCGAAGCCCTTCTCCATCTGGACCACCAGGTCGGGCTCGCCGTAGGTCCACTCGTTCAGGCTCGCGAACTCGAGCGGCGGCGGCGCGTCGGCCGGATTGCCGCGCGGCGCCCCGGCCGCCACCCATTCCACGATGGTGGCGATCTCGGCGTCGCTCAGCGAGGGGTCGGCGACGTACTTGCCGATGCTCCGGTCGAGGTGCCACGGCGGCATCTGGCGGGCGGCGACGCGGTCGCGAATCGCCCGCGCCCAGGGCCGGGTCTCCTCGTAGGTCAGCAGCGACATCGGGGCCCCGGTGCCCGGCCGGTGGCACTTCTGGCACGAGCGCTGCAGCAGGGGCAGCACGTCGCGGGTGAAGGTGGCGCCGTCCCCGGACTGGCCCGCGGCGGCGAAGTTCGGGCTGAAGAAACCGGCCGCGAGGACGATGGCGGCGACGCGCATGGCGATGACCTCCGGGAATGATGCAACCGAGCCGATGTCGTTCAGTCTAGTGGACTCCGCCGCCTAAATCCATACGGAGCCCGCGACGCCGGCCCTTGGCGCACCCTAAGATCCCTAGATCGGGTCTGGATCGGCGCCAGCGCCCGGCCCGCACGCCCGCGCGGCCTCGCGCGAAGGCGAACCGGCGGCACGGGTCGGCCGGTCCTCGTTCGGGCGCAATCCGCGCCGCGGCGCGTGGTAGAGTCTTCGTAACTTCGGTTCCCGCCCGCCCGCTCGGTTCGAGCGGGGCAGGCGGCCGATTGCCGGACCGGGGAGGCCGGTTGCCCCGCCGGTCCGTTCGGGTGTCGGCGGCGGGAATGCGGGGACGCGAAAGGAGCCGGGACCAGGATGACTGTCCGAGCCGTGCTGCCCGCGTTGGCGGCGTCCGCGCTGTTCGCCGGACCGTTGGCCGCACCGGCGCTCGCGCAGAACGAGCCGGTGTATCCGGTGTACGACGGCTTCACCGTCACCGCGGACGGTCTCTACGTGCTTTCGTTCGCCTACTTCAGCCACAACTTCGAGCCGGTGACGGTGCCCGCCGGAACGCAGAACCGGTTCGAGCCGGACGACGCCGACCGCGGGCAGCCGACGACCTTCCTGCCGGGGCACCACCGGTTCCAGTGCGTGATGGTCCTCGGCCCCGACTTCGCGGGCGACCTGCGGTGGACGGTGGACCATGCCGGCGCCGCGACCGCCACCAGCGAGGACATGCTGCAGTACAACTGGGAGTTCGAGGAGCGCTCGATACGCAACCTGCTGCGCGACGTCGAGCCGGCCGAAACGCCCCGAGGCGTCTGTCTCAACCGGTCGCCGACGGTCCGTTTCCTGGGGTTGCGAAACGGCCCCGAAGGGGCGCCGCCCGAGGTGTCGGCTGCGGTCGGCGAGCCGCTGAAGCTGTTCGGCAGCGTCCGCGACGAGGGGCTGCCCCGCGGCGGGGCGCTGGCCGCCCGCTGGCGCATGCTGAGCGGCCCCGGCGCGGTGGCCTTCAGCGCGCCGGACGAACCGCGCACGCTGGCGTCGTTCGACGCGGCGGGGCGCTACGAGCTCGAGCTGTGGGCCGGCGACGGCGAGCGTGAGGGGTCCAACCGGGTCGTGGTCACCGTCTCACCCGCGCCGTGAGGGCCGGCGCCGCGGCCCGGCGCACGACGCCCCGGAGAGCGGGGGACATGGGAGCACGGTCGCGTGTCCATGCCGGCGTCGGCGTCGCGGCCCGGCGCGACGCCCCGGAGAGCAGATGCCGGAGCCCCCGCGGGTTCAGGCGGGTTCCGCGTCGAACGCGGCGATGTCGCGCTGCTCGGCGCTGATCTCGACGCCGATCAGGTGGACCGAACGGCCCGGCGTGCGGTACTTGTCGGCGTAGCGGCGCGCCCGGAGCTGCGCCATCGCCGCGGTCTCGTTCGCCGCGGGGGTCTCCCGCGCGGCGCCGCCCGCCTGTGCCGGGTTCATCGAGCGCTCCGTCACCTTGAACTCGAAGAGGTACGCGTTCCCGTCAAGCCGCACCGCCAAGTCCAGACGGCCGCGGCTGGTGGCGTCCTCAACCGCCACCCCGTCCACCGCGGCCTGGAAGAAGGCGTAGAACACGCTCGCCCAGTAACCTTCGTAGCGGGCGATGTCGTTCCTTCGATGCCAGTCGTGCGGGATGCCCGCCAACAGCCGCCGGAACAGCGCCTCCAGCCCCGTCCAGTCCTCCGCCGCCAGCACCCGGCGCAGCGCCGCCCCGTTGCTTTCCGCACCTTCCGCGCGTCGCCAATCGGGGACCAGCGCGTCCAGCAGGCTCTCGTTCAGACCTCGCCGTACCTCGCGGTTCGGGTAGCGCAGACGGAACCTCGGAAAGCCGTCCGGGGCCTGGTCTTCCGCCGCAATCGTCAGGTAGCCGGTCTGGAACAGCAGGGCCTCCGGGGCGATGGCGTCCACGTCGAAGGCCGACAGCAGCGAGGCGCTGGCGTGGACGTTCTCCAGGTCCGGGGCCGCGAAGCCGCGCCGAAGGAGCGTGTCGATGAGGAACCGCGGCGTGGCCGTCTCGAACCAGTGCGCCTCGAACTCGCGGCTGGCGAAGAGATGCAGGATGGCGTAGGGGTTGTACACGCGCTCGCTCCCCCGCCAGTTGTAGCCGTTGTACCACGCGCGGATCCGGCCGCGGTCGAGGCCGGGGAGCTCCGGCGAGAACACCGAGTCCAGATCCGCCTCGGTGTAGCCGCAGACCGCCGAGTAGCGCGGGTTCAGGGTGAGGTCGGTGAGGAAGTTCAGATCGGAGAACAGACTCACCTTGCTGAACCTGCTCACCCCCGTGAGAAAGGTGAGCTCCACGTGGGCGTCGCACGCCTTGATCGCGCCGTACAGCCCGCGCAGGTCGTCCAGGTTGGCTTTCGCGGTCTCCGGCGCGTCCAGGACGTCCAGAATCGGCTTGTCGTATTCGTCCACCAGCACGACCACGCGCCGGCTCGTCCGGCGGTGCAACGCCGCCAGCAGCCGGGCGAACCGCCCCGGCGCCGTGGCCCCTTCCGAACCCGCCGCCCCCGTCTCGCGTTCGATGTCGCTCAACTGCTCGGCGACGCGCGCCAGCAGCGCGCCCGGCCGCCGGTAGTTGCCGCCGGCGAAGTCCAGCCGCACCACCGGGTGGCGCTTCGACCAGTCCCAGGCGCCGTGGACGGCCAAGCCCCGGAACAGCTTCTCGGCGCCCTCGTACAGCTCCTTGACGGTGTCCAGGAACAGGCTCTTGCCGAAGCGCCGCGGGCGCGAGAGGAAGTAGTGCTTGCCGGCGTCGTCCGCGAGCCGGCGGGCGTAGGCGGTCTTGTCGACGTAGTAGTAGCCCTCCTCGCGAATCTGCCGGAAAGTCTGGATGCCGGCGGGAAGCCTGCGCCTGTCCACGGCGGCATCATACTGGCGGTTGCCGCCGGTCGGACCGGCGGTCTACAATTCACCGGTTCCCAGCGTGTCGGGATTCGCCTCGCCCGACCGGGCGCGTGGCGGTCGGGGAGACGGACGACGTTCCGGTTGCCGCTGCTGACGGAACGCCGCGGTGATGGAGGCGTTTCGCGTGGCGAAACGTTCCGGTTACCGCGGCTGACGGAGCCTGCCGGATCACGCCGCCACGGGGGCGGCGCAGCGGCAGGCCTGCATCGAGCGGGCGGCCGAGGCCGGCAGGATCCCAGGAAAGGACTCCGTGCGCGTATTCATCGTCAACCCCAGCCATTTCTCGTTCGGCGTAGCCGTCATCACCCCCCGGTGGCTGTACGTGCTCGCGGCGGCGACGCCCCGCAAGTGGGGCGATCCAATCCTGGTCGACGAGTGTCTCGAACCGTTCGACGACAGCCGGATCGAGCCCGGCGACGTCGTCGGCATCGGCATCCACACCGGCAACGCCCTCGTCGGCTATGCGCTCGGCCGGCGGGCGCGCGAGCGCGGGGCGTGGGTGGCGTACGGCGGCATCCACGCGACGCTGTATCCGGAAGAGGCGCACGAGCGGGGCGGCGCCCATGCCGTGGTCAAGGGCGACGGCGACGTCGCCTGGGGCGCCGTCATTGAGGACTGCGCCAAGGGCGGGCCGCAGCGCATCTACGACGCCGGACAGGTCGACGCCGGCGTGTTCAAGCCCGCGCGCTGGGACCTGCTGAAGCGCGAGAACTACATGTGGGCGTCGGTCCAGACCGTGCGGGGGTGCCCCAAACACTGCTCGTTCTGCTCGGTGTGGCGCACCGACGGGCAGAAGCCGCGCCAGCGGCCGGTGAACCCCGTCGTCGAGGAGATCGTCGAGCTGCGGCGCATGGGGTTCCGGTTCGTCGCCCTCGCCGACGACAACTTCTATCCCGTCACCCTCGAAGACCTCCGGATGGCCGACCGGCGCGAGGACAAGACCCGCTACAACCAGTTGAAGGCCCTGCGGGACGAGCGCTTCGAACTGATGGCCCAGATGGAGAAACTGCCGAGCGATCTGGTGTTCTACACCCAGATCACGATGGAGGCGGCCGAGGACCCCGAGTTCCTCAAGGCGATGCGCAAGGCCCGCATTCTCGGCGCGCTGGTCGGCGTTGAGGCGGTCACCCCCGACGGCCTGAAGGACGTCTACAAGGAGTTCAATCTCGCCGGCGAGGAGCTCGTCGAGCGGCTGAAGCTGTTCAAGGCGCACGGCGTGCACGTCCTGGGTTCGTTCATCTTCGGGCTCCCGAGCGACCGCCCGGCCACCTTCGAGGCCACGCTGGATCTGGCGCGCCGGGCCGACATCACGTTCGCGCAGTTCGTGACCCTGACGCCGTTCCCGGGCACCCTCGACTTCGACCGGTGGGAGCAGGACAACGCGGAGAACATGCCGCACGTCGACGGCATCCCCGTCTCGCGCCACTGGCTCATCCCCCAGTCGCGACGGCCCAAGCTGATGACCCCCCACCCGGTGATGTCGGGCGAGGAGATCCGCGTCCACACCCAGGCCGTCTGGGACCACTTCTACAGCGTCAGGGAGGCTTGGCGCCGCTCGGCGGTCCTGAAGTCGCTGAAGGGCCGTCTCGCCTTCCTCCTGGTGTCCAAGCTCTACCGGCAGATGTTCGCCAACACCGGCCTGTCCACCGACAGCGCCCGCGTGTCGAGGTCGACCCGGTGGGCCCGTCTGATGGCCAAGCCCGCCCACCGGCTCTTCGCCGCCCGGCCCATGCCCGACCTGCAGGCGCCCGCGCCGTAGCGGGGGTAGCCGGTTCGATGGTACACTTTGGTGCGTGGTCGAAACCCTCACCGCCGTTGCGGCCGTGGTCGGCGCCGTCGGGTCCCTCGCGGCAGGCGCCGGCGTGCTGGTCGTCAACGGCAAACTCGACAGACTCACCGGCCGCGTTGACGCCGTCGAGTCAACGCTGCAGACCCTCATGGTGGGCCTGATCGGCCGCTCGGACACGAAGTAGACGGCTACGCCGAGACTCCTGCGCGACCGGCGGTCGCGTTGGGAGTTTCGGATTACCGCCCAACCAAACCCTGCTAACGCGGTCCCGACGTCCGCGCGGATGCGCCCGGCCGCAGGTGCTCGAGGATGAAGTCGAACATCTTCTGGCGCAGGTGGGCGTTCAGGTCGGGATCGGTGATGCCGTGCCGTGAGCGCGGATACAGCATCATGTCGAACTGCTTGCCGGCCTTCTGCAGCTCGTAGGCGAACTGCAGGGTGTTCTGCAGGTGGACGTTGTCGTCCATGGTGCCGTGGACGAGCAGCAGGGCGCCGTGGAGGTCGGCGGCGTTGAAGCGGGGCGAGCTCGCCCGGTAGCCGTCGGGGTTGTTCTGCGGCGTCCGCATGTAGCGCTCGGTGTAGATGGTGTCGTAATCGCGCCAGTCGGTCACCGTGCCCCCGGCGATGCCCATGGCGAAGCTCTCGCTGTGGGTCAGCGCATAGCTGGTCATGAAGCCGCCGTAGCTCCAGCCCTCGATGCCGATGCGGGCCGCGTCGACCCACGGCTGCTGCCGCAGCCACGCCACCCCGTCCTCGATGTCGGCGAGCTCCTGCTTGCCGAACTGCTGGTAGACCGGCCAGGTCGACACCGCGCCCTTGCCGCTCGCGGTGCGGTTGTCCAGGACCCAGACGACAATGCCGTGCTGCGCCAGAAGCTGGTAGAACATGCCGGCGGCGCCGCCCCAGCGGTTCCGCACCTGCTGGGCGTGGGGGCCGCCGTAGGTGTGCTGGAACACCGGGTAGCGGCGCGCGGGATCGAAGTCGGGGGGCCGGATCAGCATCGCCTCCATGACGAACCCGTCCCGCGCGGTCACCTGCAGGAACTCGGGGCTCGACCGCCGGTAGTCGTCGAGGGCGGGGACGCGGTTCTCGGCGATCACCCGGGTCTCGGCGCCGTCGGCCGCGTGCAGGCGCACCTGGGGCGGGGTCTCGACGTCGCTCCACGTGTCGAGATAGCGGGTGAAGCCGGGGCTGAAACGGGCGCGGTGGGTGCCGGGACGCTCGGACAGCCGCGTCGGGTCCGCGCCGTCGAGCTTGACGCGGTAGACGTCGCCGCCGATGGGGCTGCGGCGGGTGCCGGAGAAGTACACCCACCCCGATTCCTCGTCGACGCCGTGCAGGGTGCGCAGCTCCCACTCGCCGTCGGTGACCTGCCTGACGAGGGCGCCGTCGGCCTGGTAGTGGTACAGGTGCTTCCACCCCGAGCGCTCGCTGAGCCACAGGAACGTCCCGTCCTCGAGCCACCGGGGGTCGCCGTTGACGGAGACCCAGGCCGGGCTGGTCTCGCGGAAGAGCTGCGTCATCCCGCCGGTGCCGGGCTCGGCGAGGTTCAGGTCGAGCCAGGTCTGCTCGCGGTTCTGCACCTGGAAGACGACCTGATCGCCGCCGGGCGTCCATCCCGCCGAGACCAGCAGCATGTCGGTCGGGGTGTAGCGATCGAGGTCGACCCAGGTCGTCCCGCCGCCCGCGGCGGGCACGACGCCGAGCCGCACCAGCGGGTTGCGGTCGCCGGCCTTGGGGTAGTTGGTCTGCTCCAGGCCGAGCCGGTAGGGCAGGTGGTCGACCACCGTGAACGCCTGGACGGGGCTCTCGTCGGTCTGCAGATAGGCGAGCCGCGACGAGTCGGGGCTCCACCAGAAACCCTTGAAGTTGCCGCGGCCGTAGATCTCCTCCTGGTACACCCAGTCGAGCTCGCCGTTGAGCAACTGCACGCCGTCGCCGCCCTCGGTGAGCGCCCACTCGCGGCCGGTGGCCACATCCACGACGGAGAGGTCGTAGTCGCGGACGAAAGCCACCATCCGGCCGTCGGGACTGAACGCGGGCATCGATTCCGCGGCGGGGCCGCGGGTCAGCCGCCGCACCCGCACCTCGTCGGCGCTGCGCCGGTCGAGGTGGTAGAGGTCGCTGGAGACGTTCATGACCGCGGCCGAGTGGTCGGCGTTCCAGATGAGCCGGGGGCCCCGCGCCGCGCGCCGCGCCGCGGCCGCGCTCATCCCCGGCAGGTCGGCGAGCGCCCGCTCGAGGGCGGCGGCGTCCAGGAACGCCTCGGCGTCGCCGGTCGCGGCGTTCACCGACAAGAGGTTCATGCGGCCGCTGCCCCGGTCGCGCCCGCGCTGGAGGTAGTGCCCATCATCGATCCAGGCGAGTCCGGCGGGGGTGTCGCCGCTGAAGTCGACCCGACGGTCGGGGTGGTAGATCGCGTCGATGGTCAGCGGCCGCTGCTGGGCCGTCGCCGATCCGGCGAACGACAGCGCCGCGAGGGCCGCGAGCGCGGCGATGCATCCCGCGTGGACGGCGTCGCCCAGCGGACCGGGCGCGATCCGCGGCCGCCTCCGCCCGACCCGTACCCGCGCCGCGCCCCGCAACGCGGGCGCCTCGCCGGTCTCGGCGCAACGTGCGGTTTCGCTACGGGCTCCTCGATACCAACGGATCATCGTGCCTCTCCTTGCGATACGGACCGGACGGTTCCGTACGGGATACACTGGCGCAAGCAACCCCCCGCGGCCGGGAGCACCGGGCTGGATGTCCCGCGCGCGGGGGCGATAGACTGCTTGGCAGCCTCGGGGCTGCCGGCAACCGCACGAGTGGCTAGCTTAGCAGACATGTGCGCGGCGACGCGGCGCAGTCGAGGAGGTTCCATGCGGTATCAGAAACGGGTCGGGACGGCGGCGGCGTTGGTTCTTGCGGCGTCGGTCGGCGCGCCCCCGACGTCGGCGCAGGAGGAGGGCGAACGCCGCTACCTGCTCGAGCGGATCGACGACGCCGCGGTCGTGCAACTTTACGCCGACGGCTTCGAGGCGCTGCCGCTGCGCGAGAAGACGCTCATCTGGCATCTCTACCAAGCCGCGCTGGCCGGACGCGACATCTACTACGACCAGCGCTACGAGCACAACCTCGAGATGCGCGAGGTCCTCGAGGAGATCGTCACCCATCCCGACAGCGTCGAAGCCGGGACGCTGGCCGCGATCGAGAAGTACACGAAGCTCTTCTGGATCAACACCGGCCCGTTCAACAACCTCACCGCCCGCCGGTTCGTCATGGAGACGACCCCCGCCGCCTTCGCCGACGCGGTCCGGGCGGCGGCCGGGGCGGGGGCCGAATTCCCCCTGCGCGACGGCGAGGACCTCGGCCGGATGGCGGAGCGGATGACGCCGCTGTTCTTCGATCCCGACTTCGAGCCGATCGTCACCAACAAGAACCCGGGCCCCGGCGAGGACATGCTGCTGGCCAGCGCGAACAACCTCTACAAGGGGGTCTCGATGGCCGACCTCGAGACGTTCGAGGAGGAGTACCCCCTGACCTCGCGTCTCGTGAAGGTCGACGGCCGGCTCGTCGAGGAGGTCTACAAGGTCGGCGGCAGGTACAGCGACGAGATCTCCGAGATCATCCGCCACCTGGAGGCGGCGGTTCCGTACGCGGGCGAGGCCATGGCCAAGGCGCTGCGCGCGAACATCGCCTACTACCGGACGGGGTCGCCGGTCGACCAGCGGGCCTACGACGTCGCCTGGGTCGAGGACCAGAGCTCGCCGGTCGACACCATCAACGGCTTCACCGAGGTGTACATGGACGCCCGGGGGGCCAAGGGGGCGTGGGAGGCGCTGGTCTTCTACGTCAATCCGGAGAAGACGGGGGCCATCCGGACGCTGGCCGAGAACGCCCAGTGGTTCGAGGACCGGATGCCCTGGGCCCCCCGCTACCGCAAGGCGGGCGTGGTCGGCATCACCGCCAACGCCATCGACGTCGTCATCGAGACCGGCGACTCCGGCCCCCTGACGCCCATCGGCATCAACCTGCCCAACGACCAGACGGTGCGCGAGCAGTACGGCAGCAAGTCCATCTCGCTGTCGAACGTCAACGAGGCCTACGAGCTGTCCCGGTCCGGCAGCTACCGGCAGGAATTCGCGTGGACCGAGGAGGAAGCCGAGCGGTCGCGCCGATGGGGCAGCCTCGCCGGCGAGATGACCACGAACATGCACGAGGTCATCGGCCACGCCTCGGGGCAGCTCGCGGAGCGGTTGGGCGGTTCGGCCCAGCCCTACCTGAACGAGCAGTACTCGGCCCTCGAGGAGGCGCGGGCGGACCTGATCGGCCTCTACTTCCTGGCCGACCCGAAGCTCGTCGAAATCGGGGTGCTCCCGGCCGGGGCCCAGGACGACATCGTGCGCGCGGAGTACGAGGCCTACACCCGCAACGCGCTGCTCCAGCTCCGGCGGATGCGCGGGGGGAGCCAGATCGAGCAGGACCACATGCGCAACCGCCAGATGATCGTCCACTGGCTGATGGCCAACACCGAGGCCATCGACCGGCGGACGCGCGACGGCAAGACCTACTACGTGATGGTCGATGCCGAGGCGTTCCGCGCGGGGGTGGCGACGCTGCTCGCGGAGGTGCAGCGCATCAAGTCGGAGGGCGACTACGAGGCGGCCCGGACGCTGTTCGAGACCCACGGCATTCACTTCGATCCCGCCCTGCGCGACGAGATCGTGGCCCGGGTCGACGCGATCGGTCTGCCGTCGTACTCCGGGTTCGTTCAGCCGAAGCTGGAGCCGGTGCGGAACGGCGCGGGCGGGATCGTCGACGTGGAAATCTCCTACCCGCGGGACCTGACCGCGCAGATGCTGGAGTACTCCGGAAAGCGGATGCCGTAGGCGGCAGGGGGCGGCGGGGTCGGGCGGCGGGCGGAGCCGCAGGGCGGCGTTGTTCGAGTTGGGAGTCTGCGCCGATGAACGCTGCCGACCTTCCGCCGGAGGCGCTGACGACTGGAGGGGTCGGGCGGGCGGAAGGCGGCCGGGAGCTTGCGCCGCAGAAGCTTCGCGCCAGCGAAACGCCGACGCGCCGCAAGGCCGCGCCGGGAGTCTGCTTCGTAGAACGCGCGGACTCCCGGCGGGTTGGTTGGTTGGGCGGCGGGTCGTGTCACCACGGAACGTCGAGTACGGGGCACACTAATCGACAACCGACAGCACGTGGTTAGAAAAACCCGGATGGAACAGCCGACGACACGCCATCAGCAGTCCTACGGTCGTACCCGCCACCGTCAGACAGATGGCTCCGGCCGCCGCTATCGGATCGTACGCCCCGACGTTGAAGAGCGAGGCACTCAGCCCCCGGCCCACCCAGAAAACAGCGGGCGCGCCGAGCAACAGACCGACAGCGGTGAACCGGATGCCCGTCATCAGGATCAGGCGATACAGGTGCCCTCGGGGAGCCCCGAGGGCCATGCGGATTCGCATCTCGGGACGACGCCGTTCGAGGCGGACGGCCGCAACCGCCCAGGTTGCGACGAGCCCGGTCAGCAGGGTGATGACGGCAAGCGCCTGGATCCCCCGGACCTTGATTCGATCCGTCTGCGTGGATGCTTCCACCATCTCGTCCAACCGTGCGGCCCCCTCCGGGTCGACGGCGGCGGCCGAATCGTATGCCAGCGCCGCCCTCCTGACAGACTCCCCGAACGCTCGCCGGTCGACCTGCCCTGCGACCAAGGTCATGGTGTCCGGAACACGGGGTGAATGCCAATAGGCCACGTAGACATGCGGTGCCGGCGAGTCGACCAGCCGGGTGGCGCGCACATCGTCGACAACGCCGACGATCGCGAACGACCTGTCGTCGACCTTGATGCGTCGACCGAGCGATAGCCCGTCGGCGATCGTTTCACTCATGCTGCGGCTGACGACGGCCACCTCGGCCGCCGCGTTCAATCGATCGAACGAACCGCCCGCCAGAAATCGGATTCCGAGCACGTCGAAGTAGTCCGGACTGACCGCCCGCACCACGGCGAAGACACCTCCGAGCGGGGTCTCGACCCAGGAGCGGCGCAGAACGCGGTGCGACATCGGCGCCATGTCGACGAGCCCCGCCCGCGTTCCCTCGGCGATGACTCGGTTCAGGATGTTCGACCACGTCGAATCCCGGTCGACGGCATCGGTCGATTCGCTCAACGTGACCGGTTGCGCCACCACGCCGGCGGGGGCGAACCCGGGGTCGACGTCCAACTCCTCACCGATGCTGCGCGCCATCAATCCCGCGGCATAGGTCAGCGCGATGGTACCGGCAATCTGCACCGCGAGCAGCGCGTGATCCCATTTCCCACCCGCCCCCCCGGGTCCGCGCTGACCAGACGCAAGGGCCGTGTGTCGCAGCACCCGCCGGAGCTGCAGCAACGGCCCGGCCACGGCAATGACCACGAGAACCGCCAGCCCTGCAAGGACGAGCCCCAGTACCAGCGGGTCCACCGCGATTTTTGCCATGGCCCAGGGCGGCCTCACCAGACGGGCCGCGAACGACGTCAACCCGTGGGCCGCGCCGACGCCCGCCATCGCGGTCGCGCCGACGACCGCGCCGAACTCGACGACGAGTTCCCAGGCCAGCAGCGGGAACGTCGCGCCGAGCGCGAAGCACTGCCGGAACTGGCCGCCCCGATCCACGATGTCGGCCGAAATGAAGGCCGCTAGACCGAGCGCCGCCACCAGCAGGAGCATCAGCACGCATGTCGTCACGATGTACAGGTCCCGCCGCACATCGCGGGTCAGCAGCTCGTGCACGCGATGAACAGAGACCGTCGAGCCCACGGGCCCGCCGCCAGCAACCTCCAGCCGCCGCTGCAGATCGGTCACCCCATCAAGCGCCGTCGCGGCGGCGACGCCCGGCCGCAACCGCGCCAGCAGGCCGAACTGGAGTTGGGCGGGCACGTCGGCAAAGACCGCACGCAACGACAAATTGCGAAGTCCTTCATCGTGCCCGGTCAGGAGCCACACGTCGGTGGGCAGCGGGAACGTGAACCGGTCCGGCATCACACCGGCGACGACGTAGGGTTGGCTGCCAAGCAGGATCGATTCCCCGACGACGAACGCCGACGAGCCGAACTGCGACCGCCACGTCCGTTCACTGACGAGCGCCTCCGGGAGGCTCTGGCCGCCCGCCGGCGCGAGCCATCGGCCCCGGACGGGTCGGATCCCCAGCAAGGGGAAGAAGTCCGTGGATACTTCCATGGCGGAAACCAGTTTGGCTACGGACTTGGCGGTCAGGACCAATTGCCCGTTCCGGTAGGTCGCGGCGACCTCCAGCGCCGGAGACCCCGCGAACCACTCGGCCGTGTTCGTACTCTCGGGGAACGTCACGCCGCCGAACGTCACCAAGCGCTCGCCGGCGGTGAACGGCAGCGGTCGTAGGATGGCGGCGCCGGCGGCGATCGCCGTTACCGCGAGCGCCATGGCCAGCGTCATCACAATGGCGGCCGGCAAATACACGCGCCACCTCCGGCCAAGGCGTCGCGCCGCGCGTACGGTCGCCAATCGCCAGATGACCATCGCTGTGGACCTGTCCTTGGTCCTCCCGTTCAGCCTACGGTTGACTGCCGCTGTGGGGCTTTACTTGTTCTCTCTATTAGAGAGCCTGAGCACCGGATCGATTACATTTTTTCCGAGAGGCGCGCACGGCTGTGATCTGCGGCCCGGTTCGCGACGAACCCCACGAAGGTGCGCAGAAGCAGCCCCGCGCCGAACAGCAGTACGATAACGCAAGAGCTCCGGGTGGATTTCCGGGTGGAGATGCGCAGCCGGCGGGCGACTTCCTGCGCCACGTCGTCGCCCGCCACGCAGCGGGCGAGCGGCAGGAACCGACAGGTACAGCAGCGGACCCCCTGCTCGAGATCACCCTCCAGCAGGGGACACCGGACTGCTTTCCCGAGCGTGGAATTCGACGGCGGGTGGCGCGGCCCAGTCATGACCGGACCGGTGACCGCCCGGCGGGCGAGGTTCTGGAGGTTCTGGCTAGCGCAGCCAGCCTGGAGGCACGCCGGCTCGCCGGGCCTCGCCGCGCAGGTCGGCGACCGCCCGGGCGAGGGCGTCGATGGCCGCCTTGGCCTCGTCGAGCTCCGCCAGCGCCGCCAGCCGCTCCTGCTCGAGGACCGCGCGCTGCGCGGGGTCGTCGCGGCTGGTGAAATCGGCCCACAGCCCGTCCACGCGGGTCTGGAGCGCGGCGGCGCGGAGCTCGGCCTGCTCAAGCGCCTGCCGGGCCGCGGTCATGCGGTCCCGCCACCGTTCTTCGTCGCCGGCCGCCGCGGCATCGGAGGACGGCGCGGCCGGGGCTTCCGATGTCGCCGCGGCCGCCGGGGTCGGCGCCGCCGGGTCCGGCGCGGCGTCGCCGATGCGCACGGTGAGCCTGCCGCTGCGCACGAGGTCGGCGTTCGTGTAGACCTTCGGCGGGGCCGCGTCCGGACCGGCCTGCCGGGCGAGCGCTTGGCGCCGCAGCCGTTCCTGCCGCGCGACCTCGACGAGGGACTGGGCGGTCGCGGGCGCGGCGGCCCCCGACATCAGAACGAGCGCGGGCAGGATGTGCGACTTGAGCAGTTTCATGTGGGTTCCCCTGTCATCTCAGCCTGCTTCTTGTTCATGCTTCCTGGTTCACGCTTCCTGGTTCACGTCTTTGCAGAAATCGTGCCGGTTCTACGCAGAACCAGGAGTCTGCGCCGTAGAACGGCGACTCCTGAAGGGCTGGTTGCGCGGCAATCTCGGAGCCGCAGGCGACGATTTCCGGCCTGGGAGTCTGCGCCCCAGAACGTTTTGGGCCCGATCTGACACCATAGGCAGCGGTCAATCGCCGACGGCTTGCGCAGCATATGGTGGCAAAATTGCCTGCGGCGCAGATTCCCAAGTGGTTCGTCACGTCATAATTTTCAGGCAGACGGACTTGGGTCGAACAACGTATTTCTTCTGCATAGGACTCTGCGGTTTCGAGGTGAGTGCCCCGGCGACCCTATTTTTAGTCGTGGCGACGCACTAGGCCGTCCTGTCTGCGGACTGGGTCGGACGCGGCCTGGCATCGCGCCGTCATGTCGGACGCGATGCGCCTGGGCCGGGCCGGGGGCGGGTCCACCCCGCCGTGGCGGGGCGCGGCGCGGCTGAGCCCCGCCGATGCGGGGCGGCCGGGAGCCGGCCCGATGAAACGATCCGGCTCCCCGGCTCGTCCTTCGACATGCGGGCGGCGCCCTTCGCCGTGGTGAGGGGAGCCGCACCGGGGGAGATACCGCGCGCATGAACGTCGGCATCGTCTGTTATCCCACCGTGGGCGGCAGCGGCATCGTCGCCACCGAGCTGGCCAAGGCGCTGGCCCAGCGGGGGCACGAGGTTCGGCTCATCAGCACCGAGATGCCGTTCCGGGGGCCCGACTTTCAGGTCGGACTGGTCTTCCACCCTGTCCAGACCCCCGGCTATCCGCTCTTTCGCGAGCCGCAGCATCTGTTGTCGCTCGCCAACAAGATCGTCCAGGTCAGCCGCGGGCATCACCTGGACGTCATCCACGCCCACTACGCCATCCCGCATGCCGCCGCCGCCTATCTGGCGCGGCAGATTCTCGCGAACGCCGACGGCGCGAACGTGCCGCGGGTCATCACCACCCTCCACGGCACCGACGTGACGCTGATCGGCAGCGACAGCTCGTACTCGGAGACCGCCGCGTTCTGCATCGATCAGTCCGACGGGGTGACCGCGGTGTCGGAGAGGCTGCGCGCCGACACCTATCAGCAACTGTCGGTGCGCGCCGACATCCGGGTGATTCCGAACTTCCTCGATTGCGAGATCCACCGCCGCTCGGAGGACGTCGCGTTGCGCGCCCGTTTCACCGGGGACGACGACGCGGTTCGCCTCGTGATCCACGTGTCGAACTTCCGGCCGGTGAAGCGGGTCGAGGCGGTGATCGACGTCTTCGACCGCATTCGCCGGCGGGTGCCGTCGAAGCTGCTCCTCGTCGGCGACGGGCCGGACCTCGACCGGGCGGGCCGCCGGGTCCGCGACCTCGGGCTGACGGGCGACGTCGTCCAATTGGGCGAGCAGGAACAGGTGGTGCCGCTGCTGTCGGTCGCCGATCTGTTCCTGCTGCCGTCGGCGCAGGAAAGCTTCGGGCTGGCCGCGCTGGAGGCGATGGCGTGTCAGGTGCCGGTGGTCGCGTCGCGGGTCGGCGGACTTCCCGAGGTGATCGACAGCGGGGTCACCGGCTATCTGCACGACCCGGACGACCTCGACGGCATGGCGTCGAGCGGCGTGGCCGTGCTGACGGATCCCGACCGGCATCGGGCGGTCGTTGCGGCCGGGCTCACCGCCGTCCAGCAACGGTTCTGCGCCAATGCCATCGTACCGAAGTACGAGGCGTTCTACACCGAGGTGCTCGCGCGCGAACCCGTGCCCGCGGCGCGCTAGTCTCGCCAGTCCGCCCCGGCTGGAAGGCCCCGCCTCCGGGTATACTCGGAAGACCATGACAAAGATGCGCGCGCTGGCGGCAAGTGGAGCCTTGTGTATTTCCCTGGCCGCGCCGGGGGGGACGTCGCAGGCGCAGCCTGCCGAAACGGTCAACGGCCGGACCGCGCTCGGGCTGGTGCTGCGGCAGATCAACAACACGGGCACGTTCATGATGGCCACGGCGCATCCCGATGACGAGATCAACGGGTTGCTGGCATTGTTGAGTCATGGCGAGGGCGTGCGCACGACGCTGGTCACCGCCACCCGCGGCGAGGGCGGACAGAACGAGATCGGTCCCGAACTGTTCGACGCCCTGGCGGTGCTGCGGACCGAGGAGCTGCTGGCCGCGCATCGCCTGGACGGGGCGGAGCAGTTCTTCACCCGCGCGGTCGATTTCGGCTACTCCTTCAGCCGCGGCGAGACGTTCGAGGCGTGGGGGCGCGAGGTGATCCTGGGCGACTTCGTCCGCCTGATCCGCACCCTTCGACCCGACGTCATCGCCGGGATGAGTCCCGACGGCGCGGGTGGCGGGCAGCACCATCAGGCATCGGCGGTGCTGGCGCGGGAAGCCTACGCGGCGGCCGCCGATCCCACCCGGTTTCCGGAGCAGTTGGCGGAAGGGCTGCGGCCGTGGCAGCCGCGGAAGTTCTATTTCATGGACGGATTCCCGGCCTTCCGCTTCGGCGGCGGTTTCGGGCGGACCGCCCCCGGCGGGCCGGGCGGCCCGCGGGGCGGCCGCGGACAGGCCGCGCGGGCGGGGACGGTGTCCATCAATCTCGGCCGATTCGACCCGCTGCTGGGGCGCACCTACGCCGAGATCGGCAGCCAGGCCCGCGGCTTGCACAAGTGCCAGGGGATGTCGCCGATCGTCAGTCTGCCGGGGCCGGCGGCGATCCGCTACCGGTTGGACGACACCGTCATTCCCGGCCACGCGCGGCGGGCCGAGCAGGGGCTGTTCGACGGGGTCGACACCTCGATCGCGGGGCTGGCCCGGTATGCCGGGCTCCAGCCCCCGCCGGGCCTCGTGGAGGGCCTGGCCACCCTCGCCCGGCACGCCGCCACCTCCCGGCAGGTCTACGAACGGGGCGCCGTCGAGGCGCAGCGGGTGACCCTGCTGGCGGGTCTCGGGGCGGTCCGCACGCTCCGGAACGAGCTCGCGGCGTTCGGCCTGTCCGACGAGGCGGTCTTCGAGATCGATTTCCGGTTGGCGCAGAAGGAGGCCCAGTTCGAACGGGCGGTGGTCCTGGCCCACAACCTGCGGCTCGACGTCTTCGCCGACGACGGCGTGGTGACCCCGGGGCAGCCGGTCACGGTGCTCGCCCAGGTGGCGAACCACGGCGGCGCGGCCACCGCCGTCGAGCGGGTCCGCTTCGACGGCTTCGCGGCCGCCGGCTCCACGTGCGGCGCCGGCGCCCTCGCCCCCGGCGCGGTGTACCGCTGCGAGACCCCGCTGAACCTGCCGGCGCCCGCGCCGGCGACCGACGTCCACTGGGAGCGGCTGCCCGACGCGGCCCGGTACCGGGTCGATACGGACGTGCCGTTCGGGGCGCCGTTTCGACCGACGCCGTTCCGCGCCACCTTCGAGCTCGACTTCGGCGCCGCCACCATCGCCGTCGACCGGGCCGTCACCTTCCGGTACGGCAGCGACCTGTTCGCCGGCGAAAAGCGCATGGAGCTGCAGGTGGTGCCGCCGTTCGCCGTCGACGTCGCCCCGCAGATCGCCATCGTGCCCGTCGGGGCGGCCGAGCCCCGCGACGTCCGGGTCACGATTCGCAACGGGGGCGCAGAGCCCGCGGGCGGCGTCGTCAGCCTCGAGCTGCCCGACGGCTGGCGGGGGACGCCGGAACGGATACCGGTGGCCCTCACCCGTGAGGACGAGGCGCGAACCGTCCGCTTCGCCGTGCATCCGGCCCCCGACGCGCCCGCCGGAGACTACCGCATCGGCGCGCGGTTCGAGGCCGGCGGCGCGCAGTTCGACCGCGGCTACCAAGTGGTGGAGTATCCCCACATCGGCCGGCGGCACTTGGTCCACGCCGCCGAAACGGCGATCAAGGTGATCGACGTCCGGCTCGATCCGGCGCTGCGGGTGGGCTACGTCGACGGGGTCGGCGACGAGGTCCCGCCGGCGATCGAGCAGCTCGGCGCGCAGTTGGAGCGCATCACGAGCGATCAACTGGTGTTCGGCGACCTGTCCGGGTTCGACGTCATCGTGACCGGGGTCCGGGCCTACGAGCGGAACCAGGATCTGCGGGCGAACAACGGCCGGTTGCTGGAGTACGTGGAGGCGGGCGGCACCCTCGTCGTGCAGTACAACAAGTTCGAGTTCAACGAGGCGCAGTACGGCCCCTATCCGGCCCGCGTCAGCCGCAACCGGGTGACGGACGAGTACGCGCCGGTGCGGGTCCTGGCGCCCGACCATCCGGTATTCGGTTTTCCGAACGCGCTCTCCGAAGCGACCTGGAGCGGCTGGGTGCAGGAACGTGGACTGTACTTCCTCGGCGACAAGGATCCCGCGTACACCGATCTCGTCGAGCTGCGCGATACGTTCCCGTCCAACCCCGGCACCAAGCGAGGCGCCCTGGTCGAAACGCGGTACGGCGAGGGGCGCTGGCTGTATGTCGGGCTCGGTCTCTGGCGGCAGCTTCCCGCCGGCACCCCCGGCGCCTACCAGTTGCTGGCGAATCTGCTCAGCCTCGGCAGCGGTTCCGAAGCTCCGTGAGTCAGACTCGGGGGGCGGCAAGCGGCACCGGCGGCGGCGGTTCCGTGCCGGGAGCCGTGGCGGGAGCCCCGCTGGATTCGACCGGCGATGCATCCCGCATGGACTGCGTTGCTCGGTGGCTGGCGAATCTGCTCAGCCCCGGCGGCGGTTCCGAAGCTCCGTGAGTCAGCCCCGGGGGGCGGCAAGCGGCACCGGCGGCGGCGGTTCCGTGCCGGGAGCCCCGCTGGATTCGACCGGCGATGCACCCCGCATGGACTGCGTTGCTCGGTGGCTGGCGAATCTGCTCAGCCCCGGCGGCGGTTCCGAAGCTCCGTGAGTCAGCCCCGGCGGGCGGCAAGCGGCGCCGGCGGCGGCGGTTCCGTGCCGGGAGCCGCGGCGGGAGCCCCGCTGGATTCGACCGGCGATGCCATCCCGCATGGGGATTGCGTTGCTCGGTGGCCTTGCCCCCATAGGCGCCCCCGGCGCGCCAGGCGACGCGGGCGCCTCACCGGTCTCGGGGCGGGGCGCGGTTCACGACGGACTCTCGGGTCCGTGCCGCCCAGGCGGGGATCATTCAAGCGGAAACGCCCGGGGCGAAGGGTCAGGGCTGTCCGAGGAGATAGACATCGCCGGTGGGCACCGTCACGCCGCCGGCCGGCTCGATGGTGACGGCCATCGCCGCCGGCATCGGGATCGTTTCCGGGATATCCAGGGTCACGGTGGCCGTGCCGTCCGCTTCCAGCGTGAGCAGCGCGGCACCGACGGCGTTGGCGCCCGGCATGACGAACCAGAGCTGGTAGGCGTCGCCCTCCGGCAGGGACGGAAGCCCGGTGGCCAGGAAGGCAAGCCGGGCCGACTCGGTCCACAGGGCGCGTCCCGTGGCGCGCGGGGCGAGGGGCTGTCCAGCCAGCGTCAGGGACTGGACGGTCGGGTCGGTGGCGATGGCGATCACCTCTTCCCGCCGGGCGGCCTCGAGGTCCGCGACCGTCGCTTCGAGCTCGAGGATGTCCCGCCGCAGGATGGCGGACTCCGCGGTCTCCTGCAGATCGGTGATTCGCCGGTGCAGCTCGGCCGCGTACCAGCCACCGGCGGCGGCGCCCGCCACGAGCAGGGCCGCCATGAGCCAGAACAGGGCGCCGAGGCCCGACGACCTGCGCGGCGCGGCGGCCCACCCCGGGGCCGCCGCCGGGGGCGCCGCGGGCTTGCTCGGGGCCGGCGGGGCGGCGGGCTCCGAAGGCGCCGGGGTCCAGCCCGCGACCTCCCGCAGGACCCGCGCGCGGAGCGCCGGGGGCGGGTCGAGGGGAAGGACCGTCTGCGGCAGATGGTGGGTCACCAGCAGCAGCGCCTTGACTTCCTTGACGCAGTCCACGCAAACCTCGAGGTGCGACTCGAAGCGGCTTCGCTCGCCGTCGCCGAGCGCCCCCAACGCGTAGAGGGCCGCCAACCCGTCGAACTGTTCGTGCGTCCGTTCGGTCATCCCGTCAACGCCTCCCGCAAGGTCAGCAGGCCGGTGCGGATGCGGGTCTTGACCGTCTCGGGCGGCTGCTCGATCCGTTCGGCTATCCGGACCGCGGTCATCCCTTCGAGAGCCGCGAGCTCGATCGCGGTGCGCTCGATGGGGGGAAGAGCGGCCAGCGCCGCCCGCAGCCGGGAGATCGCTTCGGCCGGCAGGGGGGGGCGCTCGTCGGCGATGGCGGGCATCGGCAGCGCGACGACCGCAGGGTCGTCCGGGGAGGACGCGGACCGGGCGCGAAGCTGCTCGATGGCGCGGCGGCGGGTCGCGGCCAGGAGCCACGACGCCGACGGTTCGGGGGAGCCGCCGGGCCGCATCCGGGACCAGGCGCGCGAGAAAACCGCCTGCACCACCGTCTCCGCATCCCCGTGGTCCTGGAGGACCCGCAGGGCCAGTCCGTACATCGCCCGAACGTACCGGTCGTAGAGCCCTGCCAGGGCGCGCGGATCCGCGTCGGCCATGTACTGATATTACTTCACTCTCCGTCGGCGCGCGGGTTCGTTCCGGCCCGCGCCGCGGGGGCGGCCGGGGAAGGCGGGGCTCCCGGCCCGTCGCCCCCCGGCCCGCGGCCGTGCAGCCAGTCGTGGACGCGGTCGAGCACCGCGGCGATCGCCGCCTGCTGACGCTTGAGTCGGGCGCGCGCGCGGAGCGGGGTCTGCCGGGTGGCGAGGAACGCGCGCACGAGCCGAAGCACCGCGGCCTGCCGCTCGATCGCGGTCAAGCCGGCGAACGCCAGGAAGACCAGCCCGACCCCCGTCGCCGTCCCGATGCCGCTTCCGAACCACAGACCGCCCGCCACCGCGAGGGCCGCGACCCAGGCTCCGTAGACGACGGCGCCCCCGACGACCTCCCAGGCGGCGCGGCTCTGCGGGTCGGGGGCCCGGCCGCTGATCGCCCACGTGCCGTAGTAAGGGACGGCGAAGCAGACGAGGGCGAGCACCGCCAGGGGCGCCATCACGAGAGCCCGGCTGCCCTCCCGCAGGACGAACCGCAGCACCTGGCCCGCCGGCATCCGCCGGTCGAGGTCCTGCTCGCGCAGCCCGAGGGCCCGGAGCTGTTCGTCGTGGGCCAGCACGTCGCGCAGGATGGCGTCGTAGTGGGCCGGGTCCTCCCGCCGCAGGCGCTCCACGCCCCGTGCGATCAACCGCCGCCGACGGACCCGCTCGGCCGGATCCCGCGACACGCCGCGGGCGGCCGCGTAGAGGCGATCGATGCGGTCGACGAGCGGCAGATCCGACCGCGGGTCCGCCTCGATCATCACCCGGCGGAGCCGGGTGGAGATGCGGTCGGTCAGGATGCGGGTGGCGCCCCGCGGGTCCGCCCGGAAGGCGTCCACGAGATCGGCGGCGTCGAACGGCCGGCCGAACAGGGCCGTGACCCGCGACCGGAACATCGGCAGGCGGTCGAAGTTGAGCCCGACGGGCACGATCGCGACGGGATGGCCGGCCGCGGCGCCGGCCAGGGCCATGCGGGCGGCGCCGGTCCGCAGCGGTTCGAGCCGGCCGCTGGCGTGGCTGATGCCCTCGGGGAAGAGGCAGATGGCGTCCCCCCCGGCGAGGGCCTGCTCCACCGCCGCGAACGTCTCCGCGTTACGCGAGGTGTCGACGCCCGGGTCGATGCGGCGATAGACGGGTATCGCGCCCGATCGGCGGACGACGGAGCTGAGCACGTGCCGGTGGAACAACGTCGACTTGGCGAGAAAGCGGACGGGCCGGGTGGCCGTCCGCTGGATGACCGCGGGGTCGAGGACCGTATTGGGGTGATTGGCGACGAGGAGGACGGGGCCCTCCGGCAGCGGCGGACCGACCCGCTCGATGCGATAGAAGATCGATACCCCGAGCACCACGAGCCGCCAGAGCGCCGGGCTGCCGGGATACCGGCGGTCTGGCGGTTTCCGGTCCGGCGCGGTCATGACGGGCGCATTCTAGCCCGGAAATCGTCGCCCTGCGGCTCCGATGGCCGACCAACCAACCCTCCAGCGGTCCGCGACGTGCCACGGCGCACACGCCTGCCCCCGGAAATCGTCGCCGTAGGAGTTTCCGCGCCAGCGAAACGCCGACCGCGACCGCAAAGTCGCCCCGCGGCCTCCGATGGCCGACCAACCACCCCTCCAGCAGTCCGCGCCGTGCCACGGCGCACACGCCTGCCCCCGGAAATCGTCGCCGTAGGAGTTTCCGCGCCAGCGAAACGCCGACCGCGACCGCAAGGTCGCCCCGCGGCCTCCGATGGCCGACCAACCAACCCTCCAGCAGTCCGCGACGTGCCACGGCGCACACGCCTGGCGCTTCCCGCCCTGCGCCGCTTCTACGGCCGGGCGGCGGCGAACCGCAGGCGGACGTAGTCGACGACCCAACTCCCGTCCGGGTGCTGAATGCGCGGGGCCAGCCGCCCCCGCATCTCGGCCAGCAGCGCCGCGCGTTCCGGCTCCGGCACCGCGGTGATGAACGGCTGGGCGAACACCTCCAGCCAGTGGACCACGTCGCCGGGCAGCGGGGTCGGGCGCGGGAACAACTGGACCGAGTCGACCCGGAAGCCGCGCCGTTCGAGACGGGTGCGGTACTGGTCGGCGGTGGGGAAGTACCAGGGGTCCACGGCGGCGCTGTCGACGCCCCGCTGGCGCAGCGCCTCGGCGAAGGACTCTCGAATCGAGGCGACGCAGCCGGCGCCGCCGCACTCGGCGACGAACCGCCCGCCGGGCTTCAGGGCCTTCCAGACGCCGTCGATGGCGGCGTCCGGATCCGGGATCCAATGGAGGACGGCGTTGCTGAAGACGGCGTCGAACTCGGCTTCGAACGGCAGCTCGCGGGCATCGATGATCCGGGCGTCGAGCCCCCGCTGCAGCGCCGCCCAAATCTGCTCGGGGCTGCTGTCGACGCCGACGACCAGGCAACCCGCGTTCCGGAACCGCTCGGTGAGGGCGCCGTCCCCGCAGCCGACGTCCAGGATGCGCTCGCCGGGCCGGGGCGCCAGCAGGTCCGCGACCGGCGCGCCCAGATCCGAGACGAACCGGGCGTGCTCGGCGTAGGATTCCGGGTTCCAGTACTGAGTCATGGCGGTGTGGTCCGGCTGTCCGCAACCCGGCGCGGGCGGGTTGCGGGATTCTATGCGTGATCGAGGGCCAGGGCGCCGGTGTAGATCGCCATCCCCACGACCGCGTCGATGCCCGCGACATCGCGGGATTCTATGCGTGATCGAGGGCCAGGGCACCGGTGTAGATCGCCATCCCCACGACCGCGTCGATGCCCGCGGCATCGAGGGCGTCGATCTCGTCCCGCGTGGTGATGCCGCCGGCGGCGGTGACGGGCCGGCTCGTCGCCGCCGCCACCGCCTGCGCCGCGTCCAGGTCGGTGCCGGTCATCAGCCCCTCCCGGTCCACGTGGGTGTACAGGAACTCGCCGCAGTACGGCTCGAGCCCGCGCACCGCCTCGACCGCGGTCACCTCGACCGGCTCCGTCCAGCCTCGGATGACGACCCGGCCGGCCTTGCTGTCGACCGCCGCGATGATCCGTTCGACCCCGACCGCGTCCGCCAGCGACCGGGCGAACTCGAGGTCCGGCCGGCCGTCCCGGAAGAGGGCCGAGCTGACGATGACCGCCCGCGCGCCGTAGTCGAGCACCGCCTCGGCTCGGTCGATCGAGCGGATGCCGCCGCCGACCCGGCAGGGAAGCCGCGGCGCGACCCGACGGACCAGCGCGTCGTTGTCGCCGGACCCCAGGGCGGCGTCGAGGTCGATGAGCTGCACCTTCGGAAACGCCGCGAACCGCGCGACCCACCCGTCGAGGTCGTCGCTCTCGATGGCCAGGCGCTCCCCCTGGACGAGTTGCACCACGCGGCCGTTCTTGAGGTCGATGGAGGGGATCAGCATGGGCCGGTCCGGGTGACCGGGTCCGGGCCGCCGGCCCCGATCCCGGGCGGTCTCGGTAGCCGCACGAACTTGAGGTCGATGGAGGGGATCAGCATGGGCCGGTCCGGGTGACCGGGTCCGGGCCGCCTGCCCCGATCCCGGGCGGTCTCGGCAGCCGCACGGGGATGCCGTGCGCGCGCAGATGGGCCTTGAGGTCCTCGACCGCGTGCTCGGCATAGTGGAATATCGAGGCGGCGAGGGCGGCGTCGGCCCGTCCCGCGGTGAAGACCTCGACGAAATGGTCGAACGTGCCGGCGCCGCCGGAGGCGATCACGGGGATGGGCACGGCGGACGACACCGCCGCGGTGAGCCCGCAGTCGAAGCCCTGCTTCGTGCCGTCGCGGTCGATCGAGGTCAGCAGAATTTCGCCGGCGCCGCGGTCGGCCGCCTCGCGCGCCCATTCCACCGCGTCCCGACCGGTGCCCTGCCGGCCGCTGCGGACGTAGATCCTGAAGCGATCGTCCTCGCGCTTGGCGTCGATGGCGACGATGACCGCCTGGCTGCCGTAGCGCCTCGCCAGGGTCGTGATCAGCGCCGGTCGGGCGAGCGCCGCGGTGTTGATGCCCACCTTGTCCGCCCCCGCCTCGATCGCCGCCTCCGCGTGGTCCTCGCCGCGGATGCCGCCGCCGACGCACAGCGGCAGGAAGATCTCGCGCGCGACGGCCCGGATCGTCTCCGCGAGCGCCTTGCGGCCCTCGATGGTCGCGGTGACGTCGAGAATCACAACCTCGTCGATCCCCTCCCGGTTGTACCGGCCGGCCAGGGTGGCGGGATCGCCCGCGCGCCGCAGGCCCTCGAAGTTGATCCCCTTGACGACCGCGCCGTCGCGAACGTCGAGGCAGGCGATGATGCGTTTCGACAGCATGGTGCGGCTCAGCGCAGCCGGCGCAGGAAGTTTCCCAGGATGCGGAGACCGACGTCCGACGACTTCTCCGGGTGGAACTGCACGCCGCCGACCGCATTCTGCTCGACCGCCGCCGCGAACTCGAGCCCGTAACGGGTCGACCCCACGCAGCTCTCCGTGAGGGGGGCGGCGTAGGAATGCGTGAAGTAGACTTGGTCGCCCTCGTCGACGCCGTCCAGCAGCCACGAGCCGCGGGTGCGGTGCAGCGAGTTCCATCCCACGTGCGGCACCTTGAACGCGGCGCGGCCGCCGCCGTCGGTCCGGGGGGGGCTGCCGCCGGTTCCCGCCGGAGCGGCCTCCTCCCCGGTGATCAGGCTGCACCGGCCCGGCAGCAGCGCCAAGCCGGGGTGGCCGGGCGCCTCGGCGCTGCCGTCGAACAGCCACTGCATGCCGACGCAGATGCCGAGAAGCGGCCGCCCCCGCGCGATATGGCTCCGGATGGCGGCGCGCCAGTCGGCGTCGAGGGCCGAGGTGACCTCGAAGTTGCCGACGCCGGGCACGATGATGCCGGCCGCCCCCGCAAGGTCCGCCGGCGCCGCCGGGGTCGTCACCGGCGCCCCCAGGTGGGCCAGCGCCTTGCGCACCGACGTCAGGTTCCCGGCCCCGTAGTCAATCAACGCAATCATCGCCCAACACCTTGCCGCCGGCCCGGCCCGCTCGGGAGCCGGCGCCCTCCCCAGGAGGCGGCGCCGTCTTCCACCGCGCAGACTCCCCGGCTACAACAACCCCTTCGTGCTCGGCAACTGCCGGGCCAGCCGGTCGTCCTTGCCGCACGCGACCCGGAGCGCCCGCGCGAACGCCTTGAACAGCGCCTCGACCAGCAACGCAATCATCGCCCAACACCTTGCCGCCGGCCCGGCCTGCTCGGGAGGCGGCGCCGTCTTCCACCGCGCAGACTCCCCGGCTACAACAACCCCTTCGTGCTCGGCAACTGCCGGGCCAGCCGGTCGTCCTTGTCGCACGCGACCCGGAGCGCCCGCGCGAACGCCTTGAACAGCGCCTCGACCTGGTGGTGGCTCGACCGGCCGTAGAGCACCTTGAGGTGCACGTTGGCCCGCGCCCCCTGGGCGAAGCCCTCGAAGAAGTCGTGCAGCAGCTCCGACTGCAGGTCGCCGACCCGCCTGACGCGCAGGCGCAGGTCCACCACCGCGTGGGGGCGCCCGCTGAGGTCGATGGCCGCGACGCCCAGGGTCTCGTCCATCGGCATGACGAAGTAGCCGGCGCGGTTGATGCCGCGCCGCGACCCGATCGCCTTCGCGACGGCCTCGCCGAGGGCTATCCCGACGTCCTCGACGGTGTGGTGCTGGTCGACGTCGAGGTCCCCCGCGGCGTCGATCCGCAGATCGAAGGCGCCGTGCCGCGCCACCAGCTCCAGCATGTGGTCGAGAAAGCGGATCCCGGTGCTGATCGCGTACCGGCCGCGCCCTTCGAGACCCAGCCGGATCGTGATCTGCGTCTCGGTGGTCCGCCGCTCGATCCGGGCGCGTCTCATGGCCGCCGCACCCGGCCGGGACCGCCCGCCGCCCCGCGGCCACCGTTCCGCGGCGGCGTCGTCATCGGCTCCTCATGCGCACCCGGACCGACTCGGCGTGGGCGGTCAGCCCCTCCGCCTCGGCCAGGGTGAGAATGGTCGGGGCCAGGGTCTCCAGCCCCGCCTGCGTGATGCGCTGGGTGCTCTGCACGGACACGAAGTCCGACGCGCTGAGCCCGCCGCGGAACCGCGCCGCCCCCCCCGTCGGCAGGACGTGGTTCGAGCCGGTCGCATAGTCGCCGGCCGCCTGCGCCGCGTGCGGGCCGATGAAGACGGTGCCGGCGCGGGTCGTACGCGCCGCGACCTCTTCGTCGAGGCACACCAAGTGCTCCGGCGCGATGTCGTTGGCCAGCTCGATGGCCTCGTCGAGCGAGCCGGTGACCACGATGACCCCGTACCGCTCGATGGACGCCCGCGCGGGTCCGTCGGCGGGAAGCTGCGCCTCGACGCGCCGGGCGATGCGCGCGGCGAACCGGCGGTCGGGGGTCAGCACGATGGCGCGGGCGTCGGGGTCGTGCTCGGCCTGCGCGATCAGATCGGCGGCGATCCAGCGCGTCTCGCCCCGCACCGCGACGATGACGATCTCAGTCGGACCGGCGTGGAAGTCGATGGGGCAGTCGGCCGACACCAGCGCCTTGGCGGCGGCGACCCAGGCGCTTCCCGGTCCGACGATCTTGTCCACCCGCGGGACGGTCGCGGTGCCGTAGGCGAGCGCGGCGACGGCGTGGGCGCCGCCGAGGCGGAACAGGCGGGTGACGCCGGCGACGGCGGCCGCGGCGAGGGTCGCGGGGTCCGGGCGCGGGCAGACCACGATGACCTCGGGCACCCCCGCGACCCGGGCGGGGATCGCGGTCATCAGCAGCGATGACGGCAGCGGGTAGCGTCCGGCGGGGACGTAGCAGCCGACCCGCTGGAGCGGGGTCACGCGCTGCTCGATCTCGACCCCCCCGGTGACCGTCGTCCGCCATCCCCGCGGCAACTGCCGCCGCGTGACGCGGCGGATGTGGTTCGCCGATGTGCGCAGCGCCGCCCGCAGGTCGGCGGGGACGGCCCGCAACGCCGCCTTCGCCTCCGCCGGCGGAACCTCGACCGGACCGGCGAGGCCGTCGAACCGCCGCGCATAACGCAGCAGCGCCTCATCGCCCGAGCGGCGGACCGCGCCCACGATCCGGGCGACCCGGCGGGTCAGGGCGGGGTCGACGTCCCGGCGCCGATCGATCAGGCGCCGGACGGCCGGGCGATCCGACGCGTCGATGATCTGCATCAGAGGACGATCTTGTTCAGCGGGAACTCCACGATGCCCTCGGCCCGCGCCGCCTTCAGCTTCGGAATCAGCTCGCGCGCCGACGACTCCTCGATGATGGTGGAGACCGCGACCCACGCGTCGTCGCTGAGGGGGGCCACCGTCGGGTCGTGCAGGGCCGGCAGCAACCCGAGCACCTGGTCGAGCTCGGCGCGCCGGACGTTCAGCATCAGGCCGACCCGGCCCTGGGCCTCGATGGCCGCGCGCAGCAACAGGGCGATGTTCTCGATCTTGGTCCGCTTCCAGTCGTCCTCGAGGGCCGCGGGGTTCGCGATCAACTGGGGGTTGGACTCGATGACGGTATCGATGATGCGCAGCCGGTTGGCGCGCAGGGTCGAGCCGGTCTCGGTCGCCTCGACGATGGCGTCGGCGAGCAGCGGCGGCTTGACCTCCGTCGCCCCCCACGAGAACTCCACCTTCACCGGCACCTGCAGGCGTTCGAAGTACGCCTCGGTCACCCGCACCAGCTCGGTCGCGATGGTGGCGCCGGCGAGGTCCTGCGGGGTGCGGTACTCCGAGTCCTCGGGGGCCGCCAGGACCCACCGGACCTTGCGGAAGCTCTGCTTCGAGTAGACGAGGTCCGCGACGTCGACGACCTCGCCGCCGGTGGAGGCATGATGCTCCGCGATCCAGTCCTGGCCGGTCAGCCCGGCGTCGAGCGCGGCGTCGGCGACGTAGCGGGCCATCTCCTGGGCCCGGATCAGCGTGCACTCGATCTCGGGGTCGTCGATCGCGGGAAAGTAGGAACGGGAACTGGTGTAGATGTTGAAGCCCGAGTGCGCGAACAACTGGATCGTCGAGTCCTGCAGCGAACCCTTGGGGATACCGAGTCGCAGTTTCCTGTCAGCCATGTTCGATGCGTCAACCGTGTCAGCGGGGAGAAGGGGTCGCGCCCGGGCCGTCCGCGGGACGATCGAGCGGGCGGTACGCGCGGTAGAAGCAGGTCCGTTCGCCGGTATGGCAGACGTTGCCGTCACCGTTGCGCGTGACCCGCAGCAGCACCGTGTCGTCGTCGCAGTCGACGAGAATCTGCTGCACCGCGAGGGTGTTGCCCGACGTTTCGCCCTTCATCCACAGCTTGCCGCGGGTCCGGCTGAAGAACGTGGCGAAGCCCGAGCTGCGGGTCCGGTCCAGCGCCTCCTGGTTCATGAAGCCGACCATCAGGACCTCGTCGCTCGAGGCGTCCTGCACGACGGCGGGGATGAGTCCGTCCAGTTTCGAAAAGTCCATGTCGTGTCCTGCCGCGCGCCGGCGGGCGGCTCCGTCCGCGGATCGTCGGCCTGATGCGTTCCCCGATGAGCTCAAAAAAAAAGCCCCGCCGGGTCGTCGGCGGGGCGGTCGCATGCGTTGGGGTGACGGGCGGCCGCGCTACCTCACATGACATGCAGAGCCGGAGCCCGCCCCGCGGGGCAGTCCGCTGCAACAGAGTGATGGCCATGCCGCCGTACCATATTGTGGAGTACCCTATCCCACGCAGTCGGACGTGTCAAACGGATGCCGACCCCGGCCGGACGCACGCAGATCACCGCCCACGTCTGCGAGCAGGGCTGGTCGGCGATCGCCCAGTGGACCGGCGCGCCGCTGCAGCGGGTGCTCGAGGCGGCGGGCGGGGTGCAGCCGGGCGCGCGGTACGTGATGCTCGACACCGTCGACGGCTGGTACGAGGGCATCGACCTGTTCGAGGTCGCGCACTCGCAGACCATCCTCGCCTACGGCCTGAACGGCGGGGATCTACCGGTCGGCAACGGCGCGCCGCTGCGGCTCCGGGTCGAACGCCAGTGCGGGTACAAGAACCTGAAGTTCCTGAAGTCGATCCAGGTGGTCGACTCGATGGCCGGATTCGGCCAGGGCACCGGCGGCATCAACTCCGACTGGGGATTCCACTGGTACGCGGGTGTCTAGTGGTCCGTCACGTCATAAGGTTCCGACAGACGGACTTGAGTCGATGATGTGATTCTCCTGCATGGGAGACCGTTCTTGGTTCGAGAAGAGTTCCCCGATAGTCCTAATGTTTATTTGTGGCTATGCACTAGCGCCTCGCCACGACTAAAAACAGGGTCGCCGGGGCACTCACTGCCCGGCTGCACAGGAGCATCCCACGCCGACGGCGTGTGACGGCCCGCCCCCGATTCGAGGGGTCGCCACCGCCTTGCCGACCGGCCGGCGCCGCGTGGGACCCACGATGCCGCACGTCCGGAGCCCGGGACCCGCCACGATTCCGCCTGCGCACGGCGGCGGCGGAGCGTGGGATGGTCCTGCCGGCTGCACGGTTGCACGTCAGATTCGTGAGACGACCGCCCTGTCGCTGCCAGATTGGCGATTCCGATCCTGTTCCCGGTCTGATGCCCTCCGAACGGGCCTTTCAGGCTTCGACGCGATGGGGCGCCTCGGGGCCGCCCGCGCCGGATACCCCCCAACGGCACCGGCTCACTTTCTTGACGTGCACCCGGCTGCATGTTGACGCTCGCACGGGCGGCCAAGTGCCGATATGCTAGGGGACTGCTCTGTGGCAACGGAGCCGGCTTCTGCGGGTTGGTTGGACGAGAGAGGCGGAGCCCGGAGGCGGCGCTCCCGGGCTGGAACAACGGCATGTACGACGACATGACATCGCGCGCACCGGGACATCCGTTCGAACCGTCTCCGCCGTGGCGTGGGGCGCCCGCTTCGGCCCGCCGGCGGGTGCGGATGCCCGCGGTGGTCCTCGCGGGGGCGGGGCTCATCGCCTCGGCCCCGCCCGCGGCGGGACAGGTGTCTCCCTCCGTCGTGGTCGCGCCGTTCACGAACGTGAGCCGGCAACCCGCCGATGACTGGATCGGCGCGGGCATCGCCGAGACGATCGCCGTCGATCTGCAGGACGCCGGACTGGAGGTCGTCGGACACCGCGCCGCCGCGCCGCCACGCATCGGTCACCGCGGCGCCCGGCCCGGCTCCGGTCCCGCCGCCGCGCTCGACGCCTATCGCCGGCAGGGTGTCGCCTGGATGATCGACGGCACCCTGCAGCGGCTGGGAGACGCCCTGCGCATAACGACCCGGATCGTGGACGTCGAGACCGGCGCGGTCGAGTTCGGCACCCGTGTCGACGGCGGGATCGCCGACATCTTCGACATCCAGGACGAGGTCGCCGCGGTGCTTGCGGCCCGGCTTTCGACGGGTCCGAACGGCGGGTCTCAGCCGGGGGTGCGGCCCGCCCCGGCGAGACCCGCCCGGGATCGGCTTCCCCCGGAGCGGTTCGCGCCGGTCAGGCCCGCCCGGGATCGGTTCGCCCCGGCGAGGCCCGCCGCCCCGGCGGTCCGGCCCGCGCCCCCGCCGCCGCCCGGCGTCGGCGCGGTTCCCCCCGCGGTTTCCGAGATTCGGCCCGGGCGGCCCGTCAGCGGCGCACTGGCCTTCGGCGGCGGGTCCGCGTCCCCGCCCGCCCCGGCCCGGGACGCCGCCCGGCGGCCGTCCGGCGGCCGGGGAGGCGGGGGATTCGCCCCGACCCCCCTGGATCGTCCGAGCGCGGTCATCAAGCGGACCGTCACGCCGCCCGAGATCGACGGCCGGCTCGACGACTCGGTCTGGGAGACCGCCACTCACCTCACGAACTTCATCCAGATCGCGCCGATCGAGGGCGCGCCGGGGTCGGAGGAGACCGAGGTGTGGATGGCCTATGACAGCGACAACCTCTACTTTGCATTCTACGCCCACTACACGCGGCCCGAGACCATGCGCATCAACCGGGCCGACCGCGAGGAGATCCGCGGCGACGACCGCATGTCGATCCTCTTCGACCCGTTCCTGGACCAGCAGCGCGCGTACCAGTTCGAGGTGAACGGCTACGGCGTGCAGGCCGACTCGCTCGTGAACGCCGACGGCAGCACCGGTTTCTCGCGGTCGAGCGGCAGCTCGTCGGCGACCCGCGGCGGCTCGCGGCGCGGCGGCAGCGGCATGAGCAGCTCGGGGCAGTTCGGCATCCGCGGCGACGACTCGTGGAACGCCCTGTTCGACACCGGCGGCCGGGTCGTGGCGGACGGCTGGACGGCCGAGATGCGGATTCCGTTCAAGAGCCTGCGGTATCCGTCGCGCGGCCGGGGCCAGCCGCACCGCTGGGGCTTCCAGATCACCCGGATCATCCGGGACAAGTCGGAGGCGCAGTCGTGGTCGCCGATCTCGCGGGGCGTGGCCGGCCAGCTCACACAGTTCGGCGTGCTCGAGGGCCTGTCCGATCTGTCGCTGAGCCGCAACCTCGAGCTCCTGCCCGAGGTGACCGGGTTCCGGCTCGGCTCGCTCGACACCGACAGCGGCGAGTACTCCACCGACGACCCCACCGGGGAGATGGGATTCGGCGTCAAGTACGGGATCACCCCCAACTTGACCGCGGATTTCACCATCAACCCCGACTTCTCCCAGATCGAGTCGGACCGGCCGCAGATCGAGACCAATCAGCGGTTCGCGCTGTTCTATCCCGAGCAGCGCCCGTTCTTCCTCGAGGGGCAGGAGATCTTCCAGACCGCGACGCCGCTGACCCTGGTGCACACCCGCACCATCGTCGACCCCCGCTTCGGCGGCAAGCTGACCGGCAAGGTGGGCCAAGCCACGCTGGGGGTCGTGGTGGCCGACGACGAGGCGGCGGGCCGTCTCGACGACACCGCGCATCCGCGGTACGGCACCACCGCGCAGACCGTCCTCGGACGCGCCCGCTACGACTTCTACGCCGAGTCGTATCTCGGCGCCGTCATGACGGCGAGGGAGTTCGGCGCCGACTACAACCGGGTGGCCGGGGTCGACGGACGGTTCCGGCTGGGCCGGACCCACCGCTTGAGCTTCCTCGCGGCGGGGTCCGAGACGCGGGACGAGGCGGCCGGATCGATCTCCGGGCCGGCCATCGAGGCGGATTTCTCGAAGCAGGGGCGCAACCTCAGCTACAACGTCGCCTACAGCCGCATCGACCCCGATTTCGCCACCAACACCGGCTTCCTGCCGCGCATCGATCTGCAGCAGACCAGCGGCACCGCGTCGTACCGGTGGTGGCCCGAGTCGACCATCATGACCTGGGGCCCCTCGGTGACCTATCTGCGCCTCTACGACCACGCCGGCGTGCTGCAGGACGAGCAGGTCCAGGGCACCGCGAGCTTCTCGTTCCGCAACAACATGGCCATCACCGGCATGGTCAACCGCGACCTCGAGCGCTACGGGGCGATCGACTTCCGCAAGACCGGCTTCGGCTTCTTCGGGGTCATGAGCGCGCGCCTCCTCTCGATATACGGCGGCTACAACTTCGGTGACGGCATCTACTACGACCCCGACAACCCCTACATCGGGCGATCGACCGTCGGCAACGTCAACTTCCGCTTCCAGCCCACGTCCCGGCTGCGGACGGAGTTCACCATGGTATCGAGCGACTTCGTCGATCCGGTGGCCGAGGCCGACATCTTCAACGTCAAGATATTCCGCACCCGCACCACCTACCAGTTCACCGACCGGCTGCTGGCGCGCTACATCCTGGAGCACAACACGGCGGCCGCGACCCTCGGCAACAACGTGCTCTTCACCTACCGCATCAACGCCGGCACCGTCGTCTTCATCGGCTACGACGACCGCTACCGGCAGGGCATGCAGATCGACGACCTGCTGTTCCCGACCGCCGAGCTGCTGCGCACGAACCGGGCCGTCTTCGGCAAGATCTCATATCTTTTCCGGTACTGATCGGCGCGCGTGCGACGGCCGCCCGCCTCCCGAGCCGCCCACCGAGATCGACCACTTCCGTCTTCGCGGGCGGGGAAGGCCGGGGGACGACAGGTCGAGCCGTCCCGCCAGCTCGACGCTCGTCGCCCGCCCGTCCGGTTGCGGCAGCGCGGACAACCGGCGATCCAGACCGTCGAGCCGCGGCGGCCGGTCCTCGGCGCGCGCCCCGGCCGCCCCGTTTCTTCGTCGAGCCGTACCGTCCGCCTGACGGAATCACTGGAGCTATTTTTATTATAAGCAATATCAGGATTAAAAGTTTATAAAACAAACACATTAAGCCAATGAAATGATTTAGATATTGCCAGTTTCAGAAAAATGCTGTTATCGTGAGTGCATGCCTGTCGTCACGCTCGATCGCCCGCAGGATACGACGGCCGCCGCCGCGCCCCGCTCCGGACCGGCCCGCTCGCGCCTGCGCGAGCTCGCGCTGCTGCCCCCGCAAGCCGGCTTCGTGTCGCTCGCCGGGGGCCTCCCCGCCCCCGAGCTGATCCCCCGCGCCGCCTACGCCGCGGCCCTCGCGGACGTCCTGGACGGCGACGCCGCCACGCTGCAGTACAGCCAGCCGCACGAGCCGCTGCGGGAGCGCATCGTCGAGTTGATGCGCGAGCGCGGCATCGATTGCGACCCCCGGCAGGTGCTGCTGACGTCGGGAGCCCAGCAGGCGCTCAGCCTCGCCGCCCAACTGCTGATGACGCCGGGGGCCGAGGTGCTCACCGAAGAGCACGTCTACGCCGGCCTGCGGCAGGCGGTCCTGCCGTACCGGCCGTCCCTCCTGACCGTCCGCACCGACCGCGACACCGGCATGGACGTCGACGGCGTCCGGGCGCTCCTGATGCGGGGGGCGCGGCCCGCGTTCATCTACGCGATGGCCGACACCCACAACCCGTGCGGGGTCCGCCTCGGCCACGAGCAGCGCAAGGGGCTCGTCGCGCTCGCGCGCCGGTTCGGCGTCCCCGTCGTCGAGGACGACGCCTACGGGCTCCTGCGCTACGACGGAGACTGGCTGCCCGCCCTGCGCGCCCGCGACGCCGAGTGGGTGATCTACGCCGGCAGCTTCTCGAAGATCCTCGCGCCCGCCCTGCGCCTCGGCTGGCTCGTGCTGCCGCCGCGCCTCGCGTCCGAGGCCGGGGTCCTCAAGGAGGCGGCCGACCTGGAGTGCTCGGGGCTCACCCAGCGCGCGGTGGCCCGACTGTTGCGCCACCGCTTCGCGGGCCATCTCGATCGCATCCGGGCCGGCTACCGGCGCCGGCGGGACGTCCTGCTCGCGGCCCTGCAGGACCACTTCCCCGAGGGCACCCGGTGGACGCGCCCGCCCGGCGGCTTCTTCGTGTGGGTCGAGCTGCCGCCGGGGCTGGACGGCGACCGCGTGTGCGGGGAGGCGCTGGCCGAGGCGCGCGTCGCCGTCGTGCCGGGATCCGCGTTCGCGGCGACCGCGGGGGCGCCCGCGAACCGCCTGCGCCTGAGCTTTTCGAGCTGCGCCCCCGACGACATCCGGACCGCCGTCGAGCGCCTCGGACGACTGCTCGCCAAGAAACTGCATCCTGGCTGACCGTTTCCCCATCCGCCGCATTCGCGGAGACGATGGGGTTCACAGAGCGCCTGCACTTCGACATGCCGTCCTGCGTCACCGCCACCGGTGGCAGCCGCCCGGTCGGCCATCGGCGAGCGACTCCGCCGGGCTCGGCCGTTCCCAGACGGCGCGGGGGCCGCGTTCACGGCCGCCCGGGCGTCGTTGACCGTACACTGGCCGGCGGCACCGAGGGTCGAACCTTGAAGGCAGCGCGATCTGTCGCCGACACCGGAGGTATGCGCGGCGGCGCCGAACAGCCCCTTGCCGGCGCGGCGTCCATCGGCGAGCTGAACGAACGGTCGCTGCACCGGGCCCTGAAGGCGCGCTACGCCGTCGCCGGCGGCGCGACCGAGCAGGCCGTCGACGGCTTCGTCGCCGACGTCGTCGCCGGCGGCCGCATCGTCGAGGTCCACACCGGCAGCTTCCGGCCCCTCAAGCGCAAACTGCCGCGGCTGCTCGAGCGGTACCCGGTCACGCTGGTGCATCCCGTCGCCAGGGACCGTTACATCGTCAAGATGGCGGCCGACCCGAACGCGCCTCCGACCCGGCGCAAGTCGCCGAAGCGCGGCTCCGTCTTCGAGGTCTTCCCGGCCCTCGCCAGCATCCCGACCCTGCTCGCGCATCCCAACCTGACGCTCGAGGTCGTGATGACGGTCGATGAAGAAGTCCGTGCGAAGAACGGGCGCGGCAGTTGGCGACGCCGCGGCTGGGCCATCCTCGACCGCCGGCTCGTGGAGGTCGTCGAGACCCACACCATCGCGTCGATGGCCGACCTGTTCGCCCTGCTCGACGCCGACCTGCCCGAGCGGTTCACGACCCGCGACCTCGCGGCGGCCATGAGGTCGCCGCGGCGCCTCGGTGAACTGGCCGCGTTCTGCTTCCGCAAGGGCGGCGTCAGCGAGACCTGCGGCAAGAACGGCAACGCCCTGGTGTACCGGCGGGTTGATTGAACCTCGCATCGACGCCCGGCCGCCCCGGCCGGCCGCGAGATCTGCGGCAAGAACAGCAACGCTTCGTGTGCCGGCGCGGCACTCTAGCAAGCATTGGATAGTTGGCTGGGCGACGGCTGCGGCAAGAACAGCAACGCTTCGTGTGCCGGCGCAGCGCCTGATCGAGCCGCGCATCGACGCCCGGCCGTCCCCACCCCGCTTGATGGCGCGTGATGCGGCGGCCGGTCAGCGATGGCGATCGAGGTAGGCCCGGAGGCGCGCCGCCTCGTCGGCCGCCGAGCCGTCGCGTTCGACCTGGTAGAACCGGGTCCGGACCACGAACAGGTCCCACTCGCCCGGCGGCGTGTCGCGCTCGATGAGCGCCTGCACCTTGCGCGGGAAGAAACTGCCCCAGTCGGGTCGGCGGCCGTCCACGTCGGTGAAGCCGTATTCCTTGGCCAGGCCCCAGCTCGAGAAGAGGCCGCCGCTCTTGACCCCGACGTTCGGGTCGGCGGCCAGCGCCGCCACCGCCCGCCCGACGTAGCCCGGCGTCTCCGACTCGGCGAAGTACGGGTCCTCCGCGATGGCGTCCCGCCAGTTCGCCTCGGTCACCCCGCAGGCGTCGAGCACCGCCTCGGACCGCAGCATACCCGGCGTGAGGGCCAGGACCGTCACCCGGTGCGCGTGCAGATCGGCGGCCATCGCGTAGGCGAGCCGGCTGACCGCGTTCTTCGCCAAGTCGTAGAAGAGATTGCCGCGATACCCGAGCGTGTCGCCGTCGGTGACCTCGACGACGAGCCCCGCATTCCGCTCGACCATCAGGGGGACGCCGTGCCGGCTCGTGATGATGTGGCTGTGGACCGCGCGCTCCAGCAGCGCCAGTCCCCGCGCCGTGGAGAGCTCCCAGAAGGGCTTGACCCACTCGGTCAGCGCATCGCCGCCCCAGACGTCGTTGACGAGCACGTCGAGCCGGCCCTGTTCCGCGCGGACGCGGGCGAACAGCCGCTCGACCTCGGCCTCGACGGTGTGGTCGGTCCGCACCGCAACGCCGCGGCCCCCCGCCGCGGTCACCAGCGCCGCCGTCTCCTCGATCGTCTCGGGCCGCCCCTCGGTGGCGGGGCGCCCGCGCACGCTGCGGCCGGTGCAGTAGACGGTGGCCCCCGCCGCCCCCAGCATCCGGGCGATGCCCCGCCCGGCGCCGCGGGTGGCCCCGGCGACGACGGCGACCTGATTCAGGAGAGGCGGGTCGGGCATCGGGCTCCTTCGGGTTCGGCGCGTTCAGTCCCACGATTCTACGGCGAAGGCGCCTGCTCCCGTCGAACTCGATGACCTCGGTTGCGCAAGCAATCGCAGGGATCTTGATCGATCACGACGAGGTGTTCCCGCCGCCCGACCCCGGCCGTCGCCCCCCGGAGCTGTCGCTACGGCGCGAGGAGCTCTACGACGACAGAGACCGCTGAGCTGCTGGATGTTCATCGACACGAACCTCCTCATCCGCGCGCGTTTCGGGAGCCGCCGTGCGGTCGAGTTCACTGTCTCGCAGACTGTCAAAAACGCTGCCATAAAACATGGGCAAAAACAGATAAACAATTTATTTTCAGTGCTTTAAATGAACTTGAACGGCGTCAAAAAACATGTCAAGCTAGACGCCATGGATTGGCGGCAGTTCAGTTTCGAGTACCGGCTCAGCATCGACGATCTGATTTCCGATCTGATCCGGATCGAAGCCTACCGGGAAGCGGCGCTCAACTTGGTTCTGCCGCCGGACTGGAAAACGCAGCTGGACCAGTTGAACCGCGTGCGCGCCGTTCACGGAACGACCGCGCCGGCGCACGGTTCGAAGCGCGGGTTCCTCAAGGAGGCGGCAGGCCCTCACGAGGTCGTCGAGCTTGGCGGTCGGATCGTCAGCCGAGGCGTCCAGGAGCGCCGGCAGCTTCGAACCGGCACGGGTCTCGACGAGTCGGGCGGCGTCCGCCCGTACCGCTTCGCCCTCCCAACGGCCGGCGATCCGGTTTCAGACCCCGGCGATCACGAACGGGACGACGGGATGGGCCGCGTGACCGTCGTCGATGACGTCGAACGAGAGACGCACGTCATGCACCGGAGGCTGTCAAGGTTGAAGCCTCCGGGATCGAAGGCTGTTCGGGCTTAGCCGCCACGAACGGGACAACGGGATGGGCCGCGTGACCGTCGTCGATGACGTCGAACGAGAGACGCGCGTCATGCGCCGGAGGCTGTCAAGGTTGAAGCCTCCGGGATCGAAGGCTGCTCGGGCTTCGCCACGGTGCGACCTGTATCCGTCGCATCGGCGATGCGTGGAAAATCGCTCCGTCTGTAGAGGGGGATGTAGGTATCCACTACCCTGCGGATATTGGCTTCGCCGTCCTGTTCCCCGCGATCGACGAGAGCCATCGCGCCGACGACCTCGCATCCGGCCTCCCGCGCCTCCTGCACGGCCTGCAGCAGCGAACCTCCGGTCGTGACGACGTCGTCGACGATGACCACCTTGGCGCCCGATTCCGGCGGATTCTCGATGCGACGCTTCGTGCCGTGGCGCTTCGCTTCCTTACGGACGTAGAAGCCCTGGATCGGACGCTTTCGCACGTGTGACAGCACCACCATTGCGCTGACGATGGGATCCGCGCCATGCGTCAACCCGCCGACGGCTTCCGGGCGCCCCGGAAGCTTGTCGAGCGCGTCGAGGAAGGCCGTCCCGACCAGGTAGGAGCCATCCGCACTCAGCGTCACCGGCTTGCAGTCGAAGTAGAAGTTCGATTTCGCGCCGGTGCTGAGCGTGATCTCACCTGTCCGCGCCGCCCGCGTATCCAATAGATCTCGAAGCTCCCGCCGTGTTTCAGCTTGGATGTCGGTCATGGCTTGATAGCGGCTAAACCTTTCAGATTGTGTGGATTATACCGGTTCTGTCAAGCCGAGCCGATCTGCGCCCGCCGGCGGCGCGCGTCCTCGAAAGCCCCGCGCCGCCGGATGTGGATCAGGCCGCAAATCAGCGGCATGTCGTCGAAGACGCCGCCGGCATCGAGCGCCGCTGCTGGAGGATTTCGGGAATACGCCGTTCCGCGTGCTGAACGATGGTGGCCGCGATCTGCCGAACGTCCCGAAAGTCCTGCTCGGTAGTCTCCCCGCCCCAGCCGGGATACTGGGCTTCTCCCCCGTAGTCCGACAGAAGATGCAGCTTCCGCCGATCCAGCGGAGGCAGGTTTTCGCCGGCGCGCTGCGCCTGCTCGGCCAACCTCCCCAGCTTGTGGGTGAACTCCACGGCAACGCCATGCGCGGTGATGATGCCTTTCAAGGCCCGCTCCGCCGCCGCCTGGAGATTGATGCAGCGGCTGTCGAGCTCCACTTCCGGATCCGGGTTGCGGCTCTGCGCCAGCTCGCTCCGCGCCTTGCGAAGCCAATCGAGCGCTTCCTCCGGCTTGTAGAGGCGTTTCTGCACCATGTCCGCCGCCTTCGCGCACCTGTTGGCGGCGCTTCCGCGCCGCACCGCATCCGAAATCTCGACGGCCGTGGTCCTGTCGTAGACGGTGATGCCCTCGCGGAGAGCCGGCGCCAGGACCAGACTCAGACTGTCCCTGTGCTTCTCGGCATGCTCGGGGGTGGCCGCGATGACGTCGACCGGGGGCCCTTCCGTGGAAAGACTGCACTGCGCCCGAGCCGCAAGTTCGCGGCGGTTGCAGCCCGCCTTGACGATGAGGAGATCGAGATCGCTCCCGGCCTTCATCATCCCGCGGGCACCAGACCCGAACAGCACGATCCGATCCGGGTCGACCGTCCGGACGATGCGCTGGACGACGTCGGCGAGGATGCGGCCGTTCGGGAATCCGTCCTCGTTGACCCACCCGCGCCGCGACTCGAACGAACCGTTCCCGTCGCGCGCCGACCGCGCAGGCGTCGTCACCGTCGATGCACTCATGAAGACCTCGGAATCACCCCCATCGACAGGGTACACCGCCGGCGATCCGCGGCAAACACCCCCCTTGGAACGGCTGCTTCCTGGGCATGTCAGGCCGCGGATCATCGGCACGTTCAAGAGTCCGAGGTCGATGAAGCTCTCGTGTCATCGCCGCCTCGCTGTCAGCCCGTGGCGAAACCCCGCGCCGCACCGAGAGCGGCGAGGGCGCCCGCGGGCTGAGAACGTCCTGCCCGAGCAAGGCGTGAGGAGGGCTTCGTCTACGGCGCGGGCGGCCGGCTCCCGGCCTCGTCGAACAGCGCCGTGACGTCGACGGCGACCCCGTCCAGCCGGGGCGAGGTCGCCGTGTCTCCACGAGCGAACACGCCGCGCTCGACATAGGCGTTTCCCGCGAGCATGAGCACGGTCACCGTTTCGCTGTCGGGATCGACGATCCAGTACTCGGGGACCGACGCCTCCGCGTAGTCGACGCGCTTGACCACGAAGTCGCGGGCGGGGTCGTCCGGGCCGACGATCTCCGCCACCAAGTCGGCTCCGAGCCAGAAGCGGTCCCGACGGCGGGAATCGGACCGGTCGCGGAGCAGCAGGAGATCGGGCCCGCGGAACTTGCCCGCGCGCACCCGCATCCGCAGCCCCGAGGTCACGACGACGCCGTCATGAGGCGGCTCCCGCAGGTGGGCGTAGAACCGCCGATAGAGGAACAGCAGGATGATCTGGTGCCTTTCGGTCGGCATGGGCAGCACTTCGACGCGGCCGTCGGTGAGTTCGACGAGGCGGCGGGTGCGGTCCGTGAGCCACAGGTAGTGCTCGTCGCTCCAGCCGCCCTGAGACGGCATGGCGTCGCCCAGGATGGCGTTCAGCACGTCCTGAGACGTGGCTGCCGCGGTCGTTGCCTGCGTCATCACGTTACCCGGCGGGTGGCGGATCCTGCTGGAAGCATACGCGTATTCCGGGCGCCGGCCGACGCGGCGTAGCCCGGCGGCCGACCCGCCGGCCGACGCGCTCCGCGCCGGACCCGCGGGCAGCCGCGCGGGATGCGCTGTGGACTTCGGTGCTCCACTACGGTATCCGGAGCCCCAGGACCCGCCACGATTCCGCCTGCGCACGGCGGTGACGGAGCGTGGGATGGTCCTGGGCACGGTCGCCGGGCGGCTACAGATCGCCCGATCGATGTGCGCCTCATCCAGTTGGCCGCGGGCCCCCGCGGAGCACGGTCGCCAAGCCTCCGGCATCACGCGCATCCAGTCTCTCGGGGCAACGGCTCCTGTGGTACGCTCGCCGCATGCCCTTCGACACGCCCGCGGCCGTGAAGACATTGCCGGCGGCCGTCGCCCGCCGGCGCCGATGAAGCCCCCGCCGAAGCGGTGGTCGGCGTGGCGTCACCTTCGGGACAACATGATGGCGATTCTCGGCCGGTCGCCCCTCGTGGTGTTTCTCCTGCTCGGCGCGGGCGTGTTCGCCGTCGATCGCGGGCTGGACGGCACGGGGGCGGGGCGCGTCATCACGGTGACCGACGAGCAGATCGAGGCTGTCCGCGGGCGGTGGGCGGCGCAGTGGGGGCGGCCGCCGACGGGGCGGGAGATCGAAGGGCTGATCGACGAGGCGGTGCGCGAGGAGATCCTCTACCGCGAGGCGCTGCGCCGGGGCCTCGACCGGGGCGACCCCATCATCCGCCGCCGGCTCGCGCAGAAGATGACGTTCCTGCTGGAGGACCGGGCGGAGGCGCCGGCGGCGGAGCACGCGGACATCGAGGCGTACCATGCGGCCCACGCCGAGCGCTACCGCGAGCCGCGCCGCACCACGTTCCGGCACGTCTTCCTGAGCCGCGACCGCAGAGCCGACCCCGAGCGCGACGCGTCCGCCCTGCTGCGCGAGGTCCGCGCCGGCGGCGACGATCGGTGGCGGCAGCTCGGCGATCCGTTCACGCTGCTCCGCGAGTACGCCGACCGGACCGACCAGGAGATCGCGGAGCTGTTCGGCGGACGGTTCGCGGCGGCCCTGCCCGCGGTCGCGGCGGGCGCGTGGCAGGGGCCGATCGAGTCGGCGCACGGCACCCATCTCGTCCAGGTGCTCAGCCGCACCGAACCGCGGCGGCCCGCCCTCCACGAGGTCCGGAACCGGGTCGCGGAGGACTTGCTGGAGAGCCGGCGGCGCGGGCGGAACCGGGCCGCGCTGCAGGCGTTGCGCGAACGCTACGAGATCCGGATGCCCGAGCCGTCGGCGGGCGGTGGACAGGAGCCGCATGATGCGGCCGGTCAAGGGCCGTGACCTATGGACGACACCGACTCCCCCGGCGGATTCCAATCCTCGACGGCGGCCGAGATCGTCGACGCCGGGCTGACAAGGACGACACCGACCCCCGGGCGGGTTCTGGCGGACCGTCGCGGCCTGCTCCGGTTCCGGGAGCCGCGACAAACGATGAAGACCAATCCGCGGCGGCGGCCCGGCGCGCCGCCGTCGTCACGCCGTCGTGCGGCAGGCCGCGACAGACGATGAAGACCGATCCGCGGCGGGAACGCCGCGCGCGGGGCTGGATGCTGGCGCCGCTGGCGGCGGTCGCGATGCCGGCGGTGCTCGCGGCCCACGAGGTGCGGCCGGCCTACCTCGAACTGACCGAGATGTCGGCCGGACGCTTCGAGGTGCTCTGGAAGCAGCCGGTGCTGGCCGACGCCGAGCCCGGGCTGATCCGCCGCCTGCCCCTCCGGCCGGCGTTTCCCGCCCACTGCCGCGAAGCGGGGCGGGCCCTGCCCGAGGTGACCGCGTCGGCGCTGATCGAGCGCTGGACGATCGACTGCGGCGCCGGGGGGCTCGGGGACGCGCCGATCGAGATCGCGGGCCTCCCCCGCACCCTCACCGACGTCCTGCTCCGGGTGCGCTTCCGCGACGGCGCGTCCCTCGATCATCTCCTGCGGCCGGAAGCCCCGCGTGTCGCGGTGTCGCCCGAAACCAACGGAGGGATGGCGGTGCCCGCGTATCTCCGCCTCGGGGTCGAGCATCTGCTCTTCGGGTTCGACCACATCCTGTTCGTCGTGGGCCTGATGTTCCTGGTGCGCCGGCCCCTGCAACTCGTGCAGGTGGTGACTGCGTTCACGGCCGCCCACAGCATCACCCTCGCCCTCTCGACCCTCGGGGTGGTGACCCTGTCGCAGCGGCCGGTCGAGGCGGTGATCGCGCTGAGCATCCTCTATCTCGCGGTCGAGCTGACCCGTGGCGCCGGCCGCGCGGGCGGCGCTGACGGCGCGGGCGGGGCCGGTGGGCCCGGCGACGAGCGCTGGTCCCCCGCCCGGTCGCCGTGGGCGATCGCCTTCGGGTTCGGCCTGCTGCACGGGTTCGGTTTCGCGGGAGCGCTGGCCGACATCGGACTGCCCGAGCAAGCCCGCGCGATGGCCCTGCTGCTCTTCAACGTCGGGGTCGAGATCGGCCAACTCATGATCGTCGGCGTCCTGCTCGCGCTGCTGTACGGACTCCGCGTCCGGCGGGCGCCCCTGCCCGCCGTCGCCGTGCAGGCACCGATATACGTCATGGGCACCGTCGCCGCCTACTGGTTCCTGGAGAGGGTGCTGTCGATGGCGCCGCCGATCCGCTAAGCCCGGAGAGATTCCTGGCCGCCGGTGGGCGAACCCCGCGTCACACCGGCGCCGGCGGGGCGCCGGGGCTCAAGACGCCGGGGGCGAACGCAGGGACGAGGGAGCATCTTCACGATATGTGACCGTGGAGCAGCGCCGCTCGGCGGAACAACGCCGTCGGGGGGATGCCCCGCCGGCCAGCTCCCACGGCGTAGGAGCGGCAAGGTCGGCATTCGGACGTCGGGCGGGATGCGCCGCCGGCCGGTGGAACGAGCGGGGTTCTTTGCCGCGTCCCCCTGGGAACGGCGCGGACTGCTGTAGGATGGGTCGGGCGGGCAGCGAAGCCGCGGGGCGACGATGCCCGGGCCAGGGAGGTGTCATGCTACGTCACACCGGTCGTTCCGGAAATTCCTTCATGCCCCTGTCCCGCGCCGCCGCGGCGATCGGAGCCGCCGCGCTCCTCGGCCTCACGGCCGCGGGATGCGCCGGCGACGGCGGCACGGCGGTGGAAGCCGCGCAGGACGCCGGCACCACCCGGGAAGCGGCCACGGCAGAGCCGAACCCCCTGCGCAACGCCTACTTCGGCGACCTCCACGTGCACACCAACTTCTCCTACGACGCCTTCCTCAACGGCACCCGGGCCACGCCCCACGACGCCTACCGCTATGCGAAGGGCGAGGCCCTGACCCACCCCGCGGGGTTCGAGATCCAGCTCGACGCGCCGTTGGACTTCTACGCGGTGACCGACCACGCCAGCTTTCTCGGCATGCTGCCGGCGCTGATGGACCCCGCGCGGGACATCTCGCACCCCGCGGGCGCGCTCGTGGCCGACTTCGTGTCCGGCGCCGTGACGGGGGACGCCCGAGCGGAGGCGCGGCGGGACATCCGGGCCTACACCCTCGGCCAGAGCGAGCCGCCGCACGACCCCGACGTGGTGCGCTCGGCCTGGCGCGAAACCGTTGCGGCGGCCGAGAACCACTACGAGCCCGGCCGCTTCACGACCTTCGTCGGCTACGAGTTCACCGGCAGCCCCGAGAACCAGAACCTGCACCGCAACGTGATCTTCCGGGGCAGCGCGGTGCCCGAGCTGCCGTTCAGCCGCCTCGACTCGTTCAACCCCGAGGCGCTGTGGGCGTGGATGGACCGCAACCGCGAGGCGGGCATGGAGGCCCTGGCCATCCCCCACAACTCGAACGGCTCGAACGGCTTGATGTTCCGGCTCGCGACCTACGCCGGCGAGCCCCTCGACGCCGCCTACGCGGAGATCCGCAACCGCAACGAGCCGCTGGTCGAGATCACCCAGACCAAGGGCACCTCCGATACGCATCCCGCCCTCTCGCCCAACGACGAGTGGGCCGACTTCGAGATCTGGTCCTACCGGATCGGCGGCGGAACCACCCCGAGCCAGCCGAACGGCAGCTACGTGCGCGAGGCGTACCTGAACGGTCTGCGCCTGGAGGAGGAGCGGGGCATCAACCCGTTCCGCTTCGGCCTCGTCGGGGCCACCGACAACCACGCCGGCGCCGGCCCGGGCCGCGAGTCCGACTTCTTCACGGCCGGCGGCGCCCCCCAGGTGGGGTCCTCGATACCGTTCGACCCGCCGCGGCCGGACGGCCGGCTCTACAGCGCCTCGCCGCTCGGAGCCCTGCGCGGCGCGTCGGGGCTGACCGGGGTGTGGGCGGAGGAGAACACCCGCGAGGCGATCTACGACGCGTTCCGCCGCAAGGAGACCTTCGCCACCACCGGGCCGCGCATGCGGGTGCGGTTCTTCGCCGGCTATGACTACCCGGACGATCTCGCGGACGACCCCGATCTGCTCGCCCGGGCGTACGCGGGCGGCGTCGCCATGGGCGGCGAGCTCGCGGCCCCCGGAAGCCGGGCGCCCCGCTTCCTGGCCTGGGCGAGCCGCGACCCGTCGAGCGCGCCGCTGGCGCGGCTCCAGGTCGTCAAGGGCTGGATCGACGGCGGCGAGGCGCACGAGCGGATCTACGACGTCGCCTGCTCGGACGGCCTCACGGTCGACGAGACGACGCACCGATGCCCCGACAACGGCGCCCGCGTGAACCTCGACGACTGCAGCATCAGCGCAGACGCCGGGGCGGCCGAGCTCCGCACCCTGTGGACCGACCCGGACTTCGACGCCGCGCAGCGCGCCATCTACTACGTGCGCGTGCTCGAGAACCCGTCGTGCCGCTGGTCCACGTGGGACGCGGTCCGCGCCGGCGTGGAGCCGCGGCCCGATCTGCCCGCCACCCTCCAGGAGCGGGCCTGGTCATCGCCGATCTGGGTCGCGCCCTGACCGAAACGACACCCCACATCGGGGCCGGCCGGCGCCCGGAGACGGCGCCGGCCGGCCGCACGCAGCAAATCGCGGGGGCGGTGATTGCCGGCATGCTCGTGCTGGCCATCGCCGGCGCGCTCTGGCCCGCCGTGCCCGCGCTGGCCCCGGCGGCGCCGGCGTGGGCCGCGCTGGCCCTGCTGTGGCGCGGCATCGAACGCCGGCAGCGCCGGCAGGCGCTGGTCTTCATGACGGCGGGGCTGGCCGCGCTGCTCTGGGGCGCGAGCCGCGGGGCGGCGCCGCGCCTCGACAGCGTCCTAGGGCAGAACCAGCCGATCCTGTCGATGCTGGCCGCGATCACCCTGCTGCGGTTGCTGAACGGGCCGGCGCGCCCGGACGAGCCCGCGCTGCCGAGCGGCCTCGGCGCCTACCTGCGCAGCCTGCTGGGGATACACGCGTTCGGGTCGGTCATCAACGTCTCGGCCGTGATCATCATGTCCGACCGGCTGGCCCGCGTGCGGCCGCTCGATTTCAACCAGGCGCAGCTCTTCAGCCGGGCGTTCAGCAGCATCGCCTTCTACTCGCCGTTCATCGGCGGCGTCGCCCTCGCGCTCTCCTACACCCCGGGGTCGAGCCCGCTGGTGATGATGTTGTTCGGCGCGCCCCTGGCCGCAGCCGCCTGCCTGCTGCTGTACTGGCACGCCGGCAGCGGCCGCGCCGGCGACCTGCGGAAGTTCCGCGGGTACCCGCTGCATCCGGAGGACCTGAAGGTGCCGCTGGCCCTCGGCGGCGCCGTCCTCATCGGCGCGGTGGTGGCGCCCGGCTACTCGGTGCTGACCCTCATCACCATGCTCGCGCCGGTCGTGGCCGTGGTGACCCTGGCCGCGCGGGGCGGCGGGCGCGCCCTGCGCCGCGCGGGCGCCGAGTACGTGCGCACGCGCGCCCCGCAGATGGCCGGTGAGCTGGCGCTGTTCCTCGGCGCCGGGGTCCTCGCGGCCGGCGTCGTCGCCGCCGCCGCGGGGGCCGGCGACTGGGTGCTCTTCCCGCGCCTGGACGCCTTCCACGCGAGCCTGCTGGTGCTGGCCTTCGTGGCGGCGTCGCTGGTCTGCATCCACCCCGCGGTGCTCGTCGGCGTCACCGCGGCGCTGGTCGAGACCATGCCGTTCGACCCGACGCTGCTCGCCACCGCGTTCGCGATGGGGTGGGGCCTGGGCTGCGCGGTGAACCCGATGTCCGGCGTCAACGTGGTCCTCGCCACCCGCTACGGCGCCGACAACTGGCGCATCGCGCGCAACAACATCGCCTTCAGCGCCACCCTCTACGTCGCGGCGGTGGGCCTGCTCTACCTGTACCAGGTCACCCGCCTGCCGGCGGGGCCGTAGCAAGCGGCGGGTTCCCCCGGCGCGGCGTCCCGGAAGCACGCCGACCCGGCCTGCTCGTCAACCGGCGCCACTTCTTCAGCTTCCGGGTGCGCGGAGAGGACGCCGCTCCGGCGGAGGTAGTCCAGGCGGGCGTCCACGACGCCATCATCAATTTGGATCCGGCGGGCCCGTCGTCGTCGGAGGAGCCCGGTTGCCGTCGGGACTGGTCCGTGAGCCGGAATCGTCCATTGGATCCGGTGGTGCCACCGTCGCGGAGCGGCCGCGTCACCGGGCTCCCCGGCGAATCGAACCGCGGCGGCCTCAAGCGGTTCACGGCACCGGTCGGGCCGACGGCCTCACCGCCGCCGTAACCGTGTCGAAGGCCGTGTCCTGGAGGAGGCGACCATGGGTGCTGGGATGCCAGGAGTCTGCGCCATAGAACGGCGCGGACTCCTGGAGGGGTTGGTTGGGCGGCAATCGGAGCCGCAGGCGACGATTTCCAGACCAAGCGCTGGAGGTTGCCGGGGCGGGCCACCGCGTCTCGTGCTATCTTTAACGAGGCACTCGATTCTCGATCTTGGAGGTCATGCAATGAGAGGTGGACGTTCGATAACGGCGGTGTTGATGGTGGCATTGGCCGGGCTGGTGGCGTTGCCGTCGGCGGGCTTGGCGCAGGATGCGCCGAAGACCGCGTGGGGGACACCGGACCTGCAGGGGGTCTGGGATTTCCGGACCATTACCCCGCTCCAGCGTCCGGAGGACCTGGGCGACAAGGCGTTCCTGACGGAAGAGGAAGCGGTGGAGCGCGAGCAGGCCGCCGTCGAGCGGGACATCCGCCTCTGGAACCAGGAGGCCCGGCGCACCGAGGCCGGCGGAAACGTCGGCGGGTACAACAACTTCTGGATGGACCGGGGCACCCGGGTCGTCGGCACGCGGCGCACGTCGCTCATCATCGACCCCCCGAACGGCCGGATGCCGGAATCGACCGAGGCGGGGCGGGCGCGGGCCGCGGCCGGCCGCGGCTCGTTCAGCGATCAGCTCCCCGCGTCGTACACGGACCTGAGCAACGCCGACCGCTGCCTCATGGGCTTCAATGCCGGCCCCCCGATCACCCCGGGCGGCTACAACCAGAACGTGCAGATCTTCCAGACCCCCGACCACCTCGTGCTGATGACCGAGATGGTCCACACGGTGCGGAGCATACCTCTCGATGGCCGTCCCGAGATCGATGACGAACGCCTCGCGCAGTGGTCGGGCAACTCGCGCGGGCACTGGGAGGGAGACACCTTGGTCGTCGAGACCACCAACTTCGACACGGACCGGAACTGGCGGGGATCGAGCACCGGCATGCGCCTGGTGGAGCGGTTCACCCGCGTCGACGAGACCACCCTCGAGTACGAGTACACGGTGGACGATCCGGGCACATGGACGGAGCCGTGGACCGTCAACCTGCCGATGACGCGGAACGAGCTGCCGATGTTCGAGTACGCGTGCCACGAGGGGAACTACTCGATGGACGCGATGCTCGGCGGGGCGCGCGCCGACGAGCGCGCGGCGGCGGAAGAAGGCGGCCAGTAGCTCCACAAGCTAGGCGGCTAGGCGGGGAATCGGCCTACTGCCGATTCCCCGCAACACACAACAGGAACGAGCCCAAGTCATTCACACGCCGAGGGGCTGTGTACTTGGACAAGCTCCTCCGCTCCCAAAGCCCGCACCTCAGTGATTGTTCGCGGCAGGAATCACTGACCGCGGTCAGGCGTTCTCTACCCATGATCGGCGCAGATAGCGGCCGCTCCCTAAGTGAGTCGCCCTTGGCAACTCGCATAACAGTCCGTAGCAGAAGTTGTGTTGCATCCGGCCGGGACCGTATTCGGCCCAAGAGCGTGTCGTACAGCGGTCGAAATCGCCGAAATCTGGCCGATCCGAGCCGTTTCCGCGCCAGCGCCGGCCAGTTCTGGCGCGCCGCGGAGTTTGCCACGGGCTGATAAGGTTCGCAACTGGTCGCTTCGTTCGTCCCCGTGGACAATACCTCCGTGGAGCTTGAGATGGCCCTGCGCCGAGCACGCCGCAAGTTGACAGCCCCTGTTGAGTCACAGTTGTCGGGGGTATCCGGCGTCCCGTAGCTTGCCGAGTACGTCCATCACCTTGACGGACTGGGCTTCTGAGGGTATCCGCGTCGGAATCTGTGTGGCACTGGCGACAATACCGATTTCCTTGGCTGTCAGCAGTTCTTGTTCCCGACCCCATGCGAGCGCCTCTGTCCAAAAGGACGAACCGGCCTTCACCACAGCCATCTGAGCTTGAATTCCGTTGAGCATCTTCTGCCCTCGCCGCCCGTGGCTGTGGGCAGATCGCTTCTCCTCGGCCGACATGAGACCGTCCGCCAGCTCAATGGGCCAAGTGACGGAAAGCGCACGTACTCGCTCCCAGCAGGCCTGCTTCTTCGCCCACTCGGTGATGTTACTGATTCCCTCCGGTGGACTGGTCAGTATCTCGTGCACCATGCCGCCGGCAAGGGTGATGGCAGCCTCGATTCCAGAACTCGCGGACTGGCACTTCCAGACGGCCTCGAAGTTGACTGAGCCTCCCGACTTCCCGATGTCATGGCCCATCTTGGCGATTGCGTATGCGACCACGTTGGCGCGGAAACCACCCTGGTACCACGCCTGGTTGGAGACGATGCGCTCCGCCGCCCTGAAGATGATCGCCTTCGCCACTGCCTCGCGGTACCAGGTCTCGCTGAAACGGTCCGCATCCTTCTCCCACTCCCTGCCGATGGCGGAGGCAAAATCCGCGAAGTTCTTCTGCGCACCCAAGCTAACCGTGTGTGGCTTTCCCTGCCACACGTTCACGTACTTGGCGATGTCGGTCTTGGAGAAAAGCTGTGAACGCGGATACTCAAGGTCGAACTTCTTCCGTGCGGCCTGGGTTAATAATGCCCGTGCGTCGGCATACTGTCCGCGGGCCCGCTCGTAGAACCACTTTGACTCCCGAAACGTGCCGTCCGGCGACGGGGCGAAGATACGGCGCGAGAACTCCTCGATGCGGACGTGGAACGGGTGGTTGGCGAAGAAGTCAGCCGCGCTGACGCGATTCTGAGTGTTGGCAAACTCCGAGATGCTGGGCACGATCTCGGCCGCCCGCTCCGCGTCGACCACCGAGAGCTTCATCTGCACGAAGACCTCGCTCATGTCCTTTTTCCCACGGTGAGCGGCGTGAATGGACGCCATCGTCTGACCGCCGTTGACGACCTGGAAGTTCTTGATGCGTCGCAGGAGCAGGGAACCGTCGGATCGCGCTAGAGAGACGGACTCCGCCGTCGTGGTCAAGCCGTTGTTGTAGGCGAAGAACATCGCCGGTTCCGTCTCGATGGTCTTCCTGATGCCTCTGTTCACCTTGCCCCGCGCCTGCAGGAACACGCGGACGTTCTGCTCAAGAAGGCGTGCGCCCCAACGATCGTATATTTCCGCCAGCACGATACCCGGCACCGTGACGAGATAGGATTCGTGCCTGCCCTTCGACTGGTGCGCGGGGAGGACTGGCAACGGTGCCCCGAAATCCTTCTCCAGATCGATTTCAATGTCCTCCCGACCATGCCCCATAGTGGCGAACCGGTGCAGGCGCCGGATGTCCCAGACACTGTAGCTGACCGTCCGCCCGTCGAATGCGTCGGCCACTCGACCGTCGATCCGGCTGCTGAGTTCGCGGTTGCTGATGAGAAAGAGACGAACCCTGTTTGTCTCCGCCCAGCGCTGGCAGACGAGGTCGGCGAGTCCGAACGCTGGGCTCGTCTCCTCCAGCGCGTTCCTCCACTGCGAATCGAAGACCTTCCGGAGAAACCGCGAGGGACGTTCGAGAATCCTGTCCATCTCCGTCCCGGACAACCGAGAGATATCGGGACTCTGATGGAAGTCCGAGACGATGAGGCTCAGACATCCCGAGTCAGGCTCGCCGCCGTACCCGTCGACCCGGATGCCCTGTCGTGGTGGGCTCTGGTAGGCCGCGCGGTCCGCGCTGTCGATCTCGCCAGCGGCCATCAGGTGGTCGCAGAACTTCTCGAAGAAGATGTCCTCCGTAAACTCGCCCCTCGCATCCGAGTCTGAGATGATCTCCTGAAAAAACTCCTGCGCGAACTCACCGATGTCTGTGGTCATTTCACCTCGATCTGATCAGCTCCGTCAGTTCGTCCACATCCGCTCGGAATGGTTCACAGTCGGGCAACGAAATCGAATAGCGCACGTTCACCACACCGGCAGGAAGGACCCAAGGCGTGATTCGTGGAAACCCATCGCGAACATTGAAGAAATGCTCGCAGCCTCTGATCCACCGCCGGTCCGAATAGTCGTCCGCCCAGTCGAAACCGGTGGCGAACAGTCGCGCATCGAAGAGATCGATCGTGATCGCGTCGCGAGCGCCGATTGACGATCGAATACGCCCCGCCATCTCCGTAATCGTAAGGGCATCTGCCACTCCGTCCATGGCCTCTGCGATCTCCACAACATGGAGAAACAGGCCGTCGATCCCCCTCGAATCCATCTGGTGCTCAGACGATATGGCCACGCGAGGAGACCGGGCACCGCTGCGAGCCTTCACCTCGACACAGATTCGGCCGATCTCGAAGTCCTTGGGCGCACCCACTGGCCCGGTCCAGCTCCGAACGGCTCCCGAAATCCCGAGGACGGGAAACAAGTGCATCTCGAGCAACCCGAGCTCGCCGAACAGTCCCTTCTGTTCCTCATCGCTGAGCCTGCCGTCCCGTCCGCCCCGCAACAACCGATGCCAGCGCCACGTGCGAGCGAGAAACCGCGAGACCGCCTTCGCCTCAGTTTCCGCGCCGGCGGTCGCGTCGATGATATCGAGGCAGAGTCGATGGAATATGTCGCGCTGCTCCCCCTCCAGAAGTCGGAGGATGAGCAGATCATCGGGATCCGAGTCCGCTGACCGTCGCTCGACCCTCAGGCCTCGAAGTCTCGGAAGTTGCTGCGGCACCTGAGCATCTCGTCGAAGTTGAAGCATCAACAAGCAGTTCCGCTTCGTGTCTACACCCCAGAAGACGTTCCACGGCGACGCCGGGCCCACCCGACGCGCACTGACGCGGTCGAGCCGGTCAGGAGGCGTGATGCCTCTCCACGGATCAAGGGATTCGCTCGTGATCGCCCCCGCCGTCGCCTCCCCTGCGCCACCCGCCGGACGACCGGCTTGTTCGGGTGGCTCATTCGCCATCGCGGTCGTCCTCCTCGTCGCTTCCGTAGTGCTCACGGAACCAAGTTGGGTTGACCACGTACTCCACTGTCTTTTCTTCGTATTGCGTCTCTGGAAAGCTCATGCCCCACGCTACCACTGGTCTGCTCCCGCTCAGGTCGTCATCTTCTCCACCGATCGCGAGCAGATGCACCATTAGTAGTGGTCTCGTACGAACTCTTCGGTAGATCCTATCTGGGTAGTTCACCCGCCTGCTGTCGGCAGAGCCGGCAGACGTCTCTATCGTCTTTTCTTTTCTGTAGTTTGCTTCGGCCTGCCGAATCTGACTGTCGCTCAGTCCGACCTTCTCCATCCCCCGGGAGGCTACGCGCTGCTTATTGGTGATGAGAAGCGTTTGACCGTCGCTCCGCCGGCCGGGACTACGTCGCTGGCAGGCGATTTCGAAACCGAGACTACGGTCTTTGAGCGCCCCCGCCGGTTGTCGCGCTGTCCCAGTGAAGAGCACATCCCACAGTACCAGCTCGTCATCGCTCCGTTCTTCGATGTAGCGCCTGACCGGTTGCGGATCCGTCAACAGAGATCCAGGATGATTCCGAAAGGCAACCAGAAAATCGACGATTGCCTGTACCGGTACGTCCCGCACCAGCCGTCCGCCATCGACCCGCTCGCCGTCCTCCGGCGCCCTGCTGAGCTCGCGAAGACGCCTGCTGAAAGCCACAACCGCCCTGCGATTCGCCTCAAGGTTCTCCCCGTCACGACGGAGCACGGCTGTCTCTATATACTCGTTCGAAAGACCGATGGAGATCGGTATGCGCTCACCGGCACCGATCTTGTTGCGGGCCGTCACAATCAGCGTGTCCGGATGACTGCGCACACGAAGGCCAAACTCCCTCGGTGTAGCGTTGACCTGCTCCATGCGCCGCAGATCATCCCGTAACTCCTCTATCGAATTCGCGATGTGGTCGTACCAACCCTCGGCCTCCTCTGGCATCCACACGCGGCACAGATCCTCGTAGCCCGGCCGGTAACCGAACCACCGCCCCATCTGCATAAGGGTATCGTACATCATGGAGTTCCGGAGAAAATAGCTCACCGTCAGCCCCTCGAGTGTCAGCCCTCGGGAGAGAGAAAAACCGCCGACTGCGATCACGTTGAACCCCGACGGATAATCCGCATAGACGAGAGAGCCAGGGGAGTGGCGGTTCACCGCCACTACCTCCACGGGACTGATGCTGTCCCACAGACGTTGCTGTACGGTCGCCCACGGCAGACCGCACGACGTTGCGTACTCCCTGCCGAAGATGTCGTGCAGTGCCGCGATCTCCGAATCGCGCAGCGCATCGTCCTCAGGCTTGGCGCCGTTGACGCGCACGCTGTCGCGGATCCGTCCCACCAGACACTGAATCTCGTTCCTTATCTGACGCTGCACGCGCGTGAACCGCGACACATTCACGAGCATCGAGTTGTGTTCGCCCGTCTGGCCACGAGCCAAGCGAATGGCGCGACCGATCACAAAGGCGCGGACCGCGGTGCGCAGGCTCTCCGGCAGGCCAGTGACAGGATGATCAATCGGGTGCCGGATGGGAAGCAGGTCCTCGTGATCGTCGACATGACGAACAACGTCTGAGGACCCGTCAACGAACACTCTGGCAGGACCGAAGTAGTTATCGGGCGGGTCCAGACCGACGATGAAGTGACGCGGGAAGAGATCCTGTCCGAACATGTCGTCCTCGGTGTCAGGATCGATGAAGATGTTGGCGAAGGGTGTTGCCGTGTAGCCGACGTAGCAACTGCGCTCGAACAGCGCGAGGAGTTCACGTATCTGGCCGTTGATTCTTGACACGTCCTCCGGGCTGTGGCTTATGTTGATCGATGCGTTGTCTGCCTCGTCGTCGATGAGCAGCATCGGGGAGTCGACGGAACCGGCCGAGCGACCGGCGTTGTGGGTGCGCAGCCACTCGATGAGATTTCGAAGCGTGTTGGTGTTCTTTTTGATCACGAACACCGCCGGCTGCGTCAGGTTGTCCAGTGGGAGACCCACCGCGGTGGCAGTGGCTCTGTTGAAGTCGCGCCGCGTATTCGTCAGCGTGATAGGCCTCCGGACGGAGTTGAAGCGTCCAACCCCCACGATGTGAAAGCGGTTGTCGCTCGCGGAACTCGCCAGCAACCTGGCGCTGTCAAAGCCGATGAATCCTTCGTCGATGCGCCTCTGCGTCTGGTTGCGCAGGTTGTTATGGATACCAGCGATCACGATAAGCACCTTGTAGCCTGCGTCAGCCGCCTTGCAGATCAGGCCGATGTAGTTGGCGGTCTTTCCGGACTGGACCTGTCCGACCACCATGCCTCGACGATCCCATGTCCCGGCCTTTGTCGGGTTCTCCAAGAGGCCGAGCACCCGATCGGTGACGTTCTCCATAGTGGCCAGCACCTGGCCGGAGAAGTCCTTTTCCGCGAGCAGTCTCTTGTACCGGTCCCAGAAATACGGCTCGATCCGCCCCCTCGCATCCTCCAGCCACTTCTCGAAGTCCCTCTCCTGGAGCGTGGGACCGATGTTCATCGTGACGCCGTGGACGGTCTCGAAGCGCCGGGCCAGTTCCTCCGCCTGCGCGTCGGTCACGGCACTGCAGACGACGCGGAGACTGTCGATGAGTTCCCGAATCCGCTGCGGGGACGGTAGGCTCTCGGACGCGAGCTGCGCCCCGACCATTCGCTCGAGTTGATCAAGGTCCAGTGCCATCACAAGTCTCCGTACGTTCGAGGTTCCTGATCACGTTCTCAACCTCCGTCCATCGGGAGCGAAAGGGCTCTGCAGCGGACATCATGCGCTCGATCTGATCACGTGGATGTCCGTTGCGCATGAGAACGAGACACAGGGACATCGCGGTCTCCGTAAAGTCTCCGGAGTCCAACGAAGAAGTCACCACGTCGCCGGGATGCCCGCTGATGTCGGCGAACAGTGCATCGATGGGAAGCGTGGATTCAACGAGGTTGATAAGTTTTCGCAGTCTGTGCCAAGCCTTCGCATCCAGACTCGTCCGGAAATCCGCGAACAGCGGGTGGTCGAGATTCAGACCGTATGAGATCCGGTTCTTGTTCTGCGTGCGTACCCAGACCGGCAGTGGATTGCCATCGACCAATCGCGCGCCGCGCTGGACGTAAGTTCGTCTCGACGGAGTGACGATTCTGTCGATGATGCGCCGCAGCCTCGCCCGAACCGGCCCCGGAGGCTGCGCCGAGGCTTTCTTGACGTCGATCTTCCATGCCGCGTCCAGAGCGTTCGGGATGTCGATGCGGACGCGGCTCAACTTGGTGAGCTCCGTCTGTTTCACCAAGCCGAACCACGTGCCGTGCACAATGAGGCGTCGGTTCCGGTACAGATAGAACCCCTGGTTTCGCAGATACCCGTCCGGCCCACCGTTTCTCTTCCACTCGGCGGCGGACACTTTGTCATGGTGGGGCAGAGTCACCGGCCTGATGTGGATCTCGTGTCCGTCGAGCAGAAATGTCTCTTCGGCACCATACTGTGTGGCTGCATGCTGCGAACAAAAGGGGTCCAAGGGCTGAAGTGACCGATCGTTTATGACGATATCCACGCGCCTACGACCCGCTTGACCGGACAGGAATCGGTGAAAGACGAACTCCACGTGTTCGGCGGCGGAGGCGAGCTGGCGCACGAGGTTCCGTCGTTCGCCGCTCTCGGGGCCGAGCAGCCGATCGAGTTTCTGCCAGACCACGAGTGTTCCGTCCCTCGCGAGACGGTCGAACCAAGGTACATCCTCGTGAACTTCCGGGAGCTCGATGAGCCAGTCGTCAGCAGCGGCTACTTTGTCGAGGTCCCAGACTGCGGCGGAAGCCTCCCCGTTCCTCCGGCTGACCACGGTGAGCCGCCGACACTGGGAGAAAGACGCGGTCTTCAAGCCAAGACCGAAGCGGCCGAGATCCGTTGTGCTCCGAAGTTCTAGAGGATTCCTGGTTCCCGGGCGCATCGCCTCAAGCAGCTCGTCCCGGGACATGCCCGCGCCGTCATCGAGGATGCCAATCGCTGGAACGTCGGAATCGGTGTCAGTGAGAAGCTCGATCCGTTGGGCTCCGGCGGTCAGAGAGTTGTCGATTACGTCGGCCACAGCGGTGTGAAGGGAGTAGCCGATGTCGCGCATGCTCTCGATCAGGATAGATGCGCGGGGAGCGACTCTCTTCGTTCGTGGAGCGTCCATCATGACAAGGGATTGTCCTTCGTTTTGCCCGACCGCCCGGCAGGAGTTCCAATCTTCGATGATGAAACGGCGCGGAGCGAAATTGGATCTGTGCTGGATGATCAATGCATGGTCGACTTGGTCACCGGACGTGTACACTCCGCCCATGACCGGGAAAACCCATCGTACGCCACCCGCATCCAGCGAGGTCGTGAGCCGGTTCATGAAACGCCTGCGACGTGCGGATACCGGTCCGGAGGTTGCACTGCGACGTGAGCTCCACCGACGGGGGGTCCGATTCCGGTTGCATCGTGGCGATCTTCCGGGTCGTCCCGACATCGTCGTCGTCAGGTTGCGAAGGTTGCGAATGGCTGTCTTTGTGGACGGTTGTTTCTGGCACGGCTGTCCGGAACATGCCGTTGCACCCAAGGCCAACGCAGCGTGGTGGACCGACAAGATCGCCACGAACCGCGAACGCGACGCGAGAAAGATCGCGAACTCCGCGCCATCGGGTGGGAATCCCTGCACGTCTGGGAGCATGAGGATGCGTCGGTCGTTGCGGAGAGCATTGCTCGGCAATGGAGGCGGGAGGACCGATCTCACGACTGATGGTTCGACGGGAATGACCTGCACAGCTGCAGCTTCTGCAGATGGCAGTCTGCGCATAGTGGATCGGAAGCGGTACAGACGAGCGTTCCCAGCGTCGTCAGTGCGCCGTTAAGTGTCGGGACGTCGGGCCCGTTTCCGACCAGTTCGCCGAGGTGCAGTCTCCCGCTACTCCGATTCAGGATGTTCTCACTCACGCCCAGCACCCGCTTCACGACGCGGAGCGCCTGCGTCGATGAGAGGAGCGCATTCTCACCGAACGCCAAAGTGCGCAGGCGCATCTTCTGCGTGCGGGAGAGTCCACATTTTTCAACCCAGGAGCCAGTATCGGCTGCCGACCTCGACAGATGCCCGGCGACCGTTACGAGCGTCGGCAGTTCGGCAGCCATCCGCTTCCCGGCGGTACGCCCGAGGGTAGCGAGACGATACTCGTCCACTTCACTCGGCGATGGGCAGCTCCTCAGAAGGCACTCCACGAACCGCTCATCGCTGAGACTTCTGGGTGCGAGCACGGCGCCGACCGTAGCCGGCCACAACTCGCCGGCGTGGTACCAGGGCCTCTCTCTGCGGTCGTGCTCGGCCCAGTCGACAAGCGCTCTGCGAATCTGCGCCAATCGGTGACTGCGCCGCTCCACCGACAACGTCCGCTGCCGTCTCGCCGCTGCCAGCACCCGACACCCGATGGCTTCCGCCAGCGCGGGCGGAACGGCGTTGCCAATCTGGGTGAACGCATTGGTCCGCGTCCCGGCGAATCGGAAGCGGTCCGGGAACGTCTGTATCCGGGCCGCCTCCCGCACCGTGAGGGTCCGATGCTCCTCGGGGTGGATGTACCAATACCCGTCCTTGGCGATGTGGGCGGTGATCGATCGGCTCAGGCCATCCCAAGGCAGACGGTTGTACTTGTCATCGAAGATATCCGACCTGTAGCGCCGATGTTTGGCCGGCAGATCGGCGTAGCGGGTGCCCGGTGTCATGAGACGGAACGCCTCACGGTCGTCATCTCGGACAGGCCGGGTCACGTGATCCCACACAAGTTGCTGGTCCACCATGCCGTGGCGAGCTCTCTTCTGGAACGGGTGTGCCGGAGCCCGCGCGGGCAGCTCCGAGCACCCGGTCGTGCTGCCGAGCTGCGGCAGATCACCGATGGCCTCACGGAGGGTCACCTGCTCTTCACAGCCCTCGGGCCACTCGAACGCTCGCCCCTCTCGCAACGCGACGAGCATGAACCGCTGCCGGTGCTGCGGTACCCCGAACCTCCAAGCATCGACGAAACGGGTGTGAACGTCGTAGCCGGCATCCGTCAGATTAGCGGTGATTTCTCTCACGATCGCGAAGTCGTCGCCGAGAGCCATGTCGGGGACGTTCTCCATCAGCGCCGCCGTCGGCCGGATCTCTCGAACGACTCTGATGAACGACTCCCAGAGGTGGGCTCGGGCGTCCGTCGGATCACGATGTCCCTCGTTGACCAGTGAGCGTATCTTCGAGCGACCAGCTCGGCTGAACGGCTGGCAGGGCGGCCCTCCCGCAACGAGATCGACCGGAACGCCCTGCAGGAGGGCGATCAGTTGAGACACGTGTTCCTCGTCACCCAGATCGAGATTCTGAACAGTGCCCGGTATGTTGTGTTGATGGGTCTCGATTGCCCACGGATCCTGGTCGACTGCCAGCGCGACGCAGTAGCCGGCTTGTTCGAGGCCGAGGCTGAGACCCCCGCATCCTGCGAAGAGGTCAACGGCCAGCGGCTTCTGCTGGCAGAGGGCCCAGCTCCGCCAGTCACTTGGCGCGGAACCAGGATGGGGAGGCAACCGCAACGGCTTGGAGCGGATCAATTTGACTTGGGGGCGTCCGGTCTTCGTCCCTCCGCCGCCAGCGTCCGGAACCGCGCGCTCCGCGGCGGCGACCGGCTCTATCGGGTCACCAAGTGGCGGATACGTCGACAGCGATGGCGAGGCTTGGCAGTGATGGCGAAGTGGGGGCGCGCTGTCGCCGTCCGGCACACTGATAACGTTGACGGGACCAGCTGGACGCCTCTCTTTGCTGGAGCTCATCGGCGTCGATCTCCAAAAGAGACAGATTGCCCGACCCGGACGGCCGGTACGCCACGGCGTCCCTGTCGACCTTCGCCTACGTGTCGGATGTCCACTCCCTCCCTTCCGCCGGGTTCACGAATCGGACACATTGTAACCCGGAATCGCCTCTTACAGCGCCCCGCGAGCGTTCGAGCACCCATAGCGACATGAGCAAACAACCGGTCCTGAATGGCCGGCCAAGCAGCGTGTCCTTGACTGACCGCGTCCTGACTCGCCAACCGCCGCCAGCGGAAGTCACCCGACGGTCGGCCGGAAACGCGGTACGAGCCTCGCCTGCGTCGCCTGCTCGAAGCCATAGACGATGCGGACGAGAGTCGGTTCGCTCCAGGCGCGGCCGAAGAACGACAAGCCCACCGGCAAGCCGTGCACGGCACCGGCCGGCACCGTGATGTTGGGATAGCCGGCCGCCGCCGGATAGGCGGAGCTGCTGCCGCCGAAGTGATCCCCGTTCACCAGATCCGTCACCCAGGCGGGGCCCCCGGTGGGGCCGACGATGGCGTCGAGCCGGTGCTCGTCCATCGTCCGGTCGATGCCGTCCGTCCTTGACAGGCGGCGGGCGGTCGCCAATGCCATCAGGTACGCCGGCTCCGACAGCGGCCCCTTCGCCTCGGCCGCGATCAGCCGTTCCTGCCCGAAGTACGGCATCTCGGTCTCGGCATTGCGCTCGTTGAAGGCGATCAGGTCGGCCAGCGAGCGCACCTCCGTGCCGGAGCCGCGGCGGTCGAGATAGCCGTTCAGCCCCGCCTTGAACTCGTAGAGCAGCACGTCGGTCTCCGCCATCTGCAGGCGCCGGCCCGCGCCGGAACCCAGCACCACCGGGTCGACGATGGCCGCTCCGGCCGCCCGCATCGCGTCGAGGGCGTCCTCGACGACGCGGTCGACCCCTTCGTGGAATCCGAGGAACTGCCGCGCCACGCCGATGCGCGCATCCCGCAGCCCGGCGGGGTCGAGGAACGGCGTGTAATCGGCGAGGCCGCGCGCGTCAGCGGCGGCCGTGGCGGGGTCGCGCGGATCCGGACCGGCGAGGACGCCCAGCACCACGGCCGCGTCGCGCACCGTCCGGGTCATCGGGCCGGCGGTGTCCTGGGTGTGGGAGATCGGGATGACCCCGGCCCGGCTGACCAGCCCCACCGTCGGCTTGATGCCCACGATGCCGTTGGCCGACGACGGACAGACGATGGAGCCGTCGGTCTCGGTGCCGACGGCCGCCGCGGCGAGGTTCGCGGACACCGCCGCCCCGGAACCGGAGCTCGACCCGCACGGATTCCGGTCGAGGACATAGGGGTTCCGGCACTGGCCGCCCCGGCCGCTCCAACCGCTCGATGACCGCGTCGACCGGAAGTTGGCCCACTCGCTGAGATTGGTCTTCCCGAGCAGCAGCGCCCCCGCCTGCCGCAGCCGGACCGCAACGCCGGAGTCCTCCGGCGGGATCCAGCCGGCGAGGGCCAGCGAGCCCGCCGTCGTGGTCATGCGGTCGGCGGTGTCGATGTTGTCCTTCAGCAGCACGGGGACCCCGTGCAGCGGGCCGCGGAGCCGCCCGTCCCGCCGCTCGCGGTCGAGCCGGTCCGCGATGGCGAGAGCGTCGGGGTTGGTTTCGAGCACGGACCGCAGCGCCGGCCCGCTCCCGTCGATCTCCTCGATGCGGCTCAAGCAGGCCTCGGCGATGGAGCGCGTCGTCCACGCGCCGCGCGCGAGGCCCTCCTGCAGGTCCGCGATCGTCGTTTCCGCGAGCGGGAAGTCGTCCGTCGCCGCCGAGATCAATTGGCGCGCCGTAACGGGAACGGCCATCCCCCCGGCGCCAGACGATTCGGTGGCGGCCAGCGCACCGGCGACCCCGGACACGCGCAGGAAGTCCCGCCGGGACAAGCCGTCGCCCGCGTTCGCGGGACGCGGCGTTCGTTCGCCGAACCGGGTGCCGTCGGTCATGGGTCGCTTCCGGTCACTGTCTCCGAGTCCGGCACGGCGTCCGCCAGGCTGCATTCAACCACGTTACCCCACGGCGCATTGCCGTAACTCCCGCCCCGCTCCGCCAATCGTTTCGCGAGGCGCCGTCGGCCGTCCCGCGAGTGGCGGTCCGAAGACATGGTTCCGGCACCGGACGCGGTGGGCCCGTTCGACGAGGCCGCGCCGCCGGCCGGTATCGTCACGCCAGCAAACGCAGCATCGCGAGCACGCCGCCGAGGATTGCCAGTGTCTGCGCGGGCATCGCACCGGCGAAGCGCCACGTGAGGCGGGCCTCCAAGCTGGCAAGCTCGGCGCGCAACGTCTCCGGTGTCACCTGTCCGCCGTACTCGGCGGTCTGTCGGAGGGCATCGGTGATCACATCGGCCTGCCGAGCCGAAAGGCCGGCATCCGTCACTGACGGGCGATCGCGTGGGTGTCGAGCACCAAGCCATGCTACCACGCAGACGTCGGCGGCCTGATGCGACGCGTCTGAGTGCGCTTCCGGGCATTACTTCGGTACTGGCGCCACGGCGGCGGGGGCGGCCGGGCGCCGCAACGCGGCGGCGGCCGCCGCACCCAGGAGGCCGAGCACGAGCAGGCCGATGAACGGTATCGCATAGCTGCCGGTCGCGTCGAACGCCACCCCCGCCAGCCAGGGCCCGAGACCCCCGAAGATGCCGGTGCAGGTGGTCCGGATGCCGCTCGTCACCGCGAACGCGCGGCGGCCGAAGAAGTGGGAGAAGACGACGGGAATGCACACGAAGGCCATCCCGAAGCCGATGCCGATCAGGGTGACGGCGACGAAGGCGAGAACGGTGCTGCCGGCCAAGACCAGCGCCCCGGCCCCGAGCCCCTCCAGCACGAGGGCCGCGGCCAGCGCGCGCTGCGGGGCGATCCAGTCGCCCACCGCCCCCGTCAGCCGCCCCGCGATGCTGACGAGGGCCATCGTCCCCACGAACCCGATGGCCGCCGTCTCCGCGTGCCCGCTGTCGATCAGGTGCAGGGTGAGATGGGCCACGGCGGTGTTCCAGGGCACGGCGTAGGCGACGCCGCAGACCAGCATCAGGCAGAACTGCGGCGTCCGTACCGCCTGCCGGGCCGTCCAGCGATCCGCCGCCTGTCCCCCCCCCGCCCCGCTCCCCGGCGCCGCCGCGCCGTCGAGGTGCTGGCCGACCGCCTCGGGGCCCTCCCGCACGAGCGACGCCGCAACGAGCGCGAGCCCCACCGAGAGCGCGGCGATCAGGACCCAGCCGATCCGCCAGTCGTAGCGCTCGAGGACCCACGCATCCGCCGGCGCGACGAGCCACCCCACGAGACCGCCCACCGTGAAGATCGCGCCGATGACCCGCGCCCGGCGCCGGAGGAACCAGTTCTGTCCCAGCGTCTGCGCCGGCACCGTGGTCGAGAAACCGATGCCGATGCCCCCCAGCACCGAGAAGCCGACGTAGCAGTCCCGCGCGGTATCGGCCCCGGCCAGCAGCAGGAGGCCCGCGGCGGTGATGCAGAACCCCGCCGGCATCACCCGCCGCAGCCCGAAGCGGGCGATGGCCAGCCCCACGAGCAGGCCCACGCACTGGTGCAGGGTGTTGAACAGCCCGAAGACCCCGCCGACGGCGGCGCGGTCGATGCCCAGCTCGGCGGTGATGCGGGGCGCGAAGATGCTCCAACTGTAGTACACCGGCGGCATCCCGAACCCGTAGCACAGGCCCGCCACGAGCAGGATGACCCAGCCGTAGAAGAAGCGGGACGTCACGGCGCACCCGACGGCGGCATCGCGTATCGCCTCCCTCTCGTCACGCTCGGCCGTAGAAAGAAGCGGGACGTCACGGCGCACCCGACGGCGGGGAGGTGGAAGCCATGCGTCGCAGGTCGCCCTCCGCTCCGCCGGCGCCGCGGGGGGCGGCTTGCGGAGCAGACGCCGGGGGATGGACGTCATGCGGCGCAGGTCGCCTCCCCCCGGCCGTCACCGCCGCGGGCGCGGGAGCGGCTTGCGGGGAAGACGCTCGTCGAGCATCGCGGTGTTGTAGGCGAACACGGCCGCGACCACCGCCATCTGCCGGGCGTCGTCGGGCTGCACGCGGTCGACGACGTCCATGTTCGAGTGGTGCGTGCGCGAGTTGTACTCCAGGCGGTCCTGGATGAACTGGAACCCCGGCAGCCCCACCCGCTCGAAGGCCACGTGGTCGGTGCCGCCGACCGACCGCGGCGACAGCGTGGTGAACCCGAGGTCGGCGAGGGGCGCGGCCCACGGCTCGAAGACCGCCGCCGCCGCCGCGTTTCCCTGCAGCCAGATGCCGCGCAGCCGCCCCGTCCCGTTGTCGATGTTGTAGTAGGCAGAGAGCTTCGCATGGGCCGGCTCGAGCGCCATCGTCACGGCGTCCCCGAAGTGCCGGCGCACGTACTCCCGCGACCCCAGCAGGCCCTGCTCCTCGGCGCCCCACAGGGCGAGGCGGATCGTCCGCCGCGGGCGGACGCCGACCGTCTTCAGAATCCGCATCGCCTCCATCATCGCGGCCACCCCGACCGCGTTGTCGGTCGCCCCCGTCGAGGCGTGGGTCGTGTCGAAGTGGGCGCCGAGCATGACGACCCCGCCGTCGAAGCCGCGGCCCGGAATCTCGGCGAGGATGTTGAAGGCATTCAGCCCCTCGTCGGCCTCGGCCTCGGGATGGAAGCGGGTCTCGACGTGCAGCTCCATGCGCACCGGCAGCCCCAGGTCGAGCAGCCGGACCATCCGGTTGTAGTGCTCGACCGCGAACGTGAGCGAAGGCACCCACGTCCCCGCCGTCTCCTCGTTCCACGGCGCGCCGCGGCCCACGAATATCGTGCCTCCGTCGGTGCGCTGGGTCCGGTGGGGCAGCCCGCTGCCGCCGCCGACGTGGACGGCGTCGCTGCCGCGGTCGACGGCCGCCACGACCCCCTCGTCCAGGTAGAACTGCTGGAGCTGCCGCGCGAACGCCGGACCGCCGCGGGCCGGCGGGCGCCGCCGCGGGCCGGCCGGGGGAGGCGCGACGGGCCGCGCCGCCGCGGCGAGCTGCTCGTCGTCCATCCGCAGCACGACGTCGCCGGTCAGCATCGGCACCCCGCGCACCGGCTGAGTCAGCACGATCTTGCCCCGCAGCCGGCCGCGGTAGCGCTCGAAGTCGGCCTCGGACGCCAGATCGACCCGGACGACCTCGGCCGTCACCGTGCCGCCGGTGCCCGCCGACCACGACTTCGGATAGCCGATGATGGGCATCACCTGCGGCTCGACGAGATGGGCGTGGAACCGCTCCAGCGTCCACCCCGCCCCGAACGCGAACCGCTCGGCGCGCACGTTCGAGAGCCCCCACCCGCGCAGCGTGTCCATGGCCCACGCCCCCGCCTCCTCGATGGCCGGGGTGCCGGTGAGGCGGGGCCCGTAGACGTCGCTCAGCCAGCCGACGTGCCGCATCACCTGCGAGCGCTGCAGCCCCTCCTCGCGGATGGCCGCCAGCAGCGCCTCGTCGGCCGGCTGGGCCGCCGCGGGGAGCGCCGCGGCGGCCAGGACCGCGGCCAGACACCGCAGCCGGAGGCTCAGGGGCCTGACCCCCGCATCCGGATACGCGGAACCCGGTCCGCGGCTGCCGTGCCGGCCGCGCGGCCTGACGCCCAGGCCCGGGTACGCGCCCCGATCATCCGGGCGGGGCGCCCGCGGCGCAGGCCTGCCCCCCTTGCCCGGGTACGCGTGCGCCGGACCACCATCCGGGCGCTCCCCGTGAGCCCCGACACGCGCCCCCGGGCGCGTCACCGGAGCCCGCCCGCGGCGGGCCGCAACGGTGTCCTGGAAAGGCATCACAGACGCCATCCCGCGCGGTAGGGCTCGTCGAGAAAGGCGTTGGCCTCGGGCGCGTTGGTCGCCTGCATCTTCTCGGCGTCCCAGTCGATGGCCTTCCCGGTCCGCACCGCGAGATTGCCGAGCAGGACGACCTCGGTCAGCGGGCCGGCATGCTCCGCGAAGCCCGACCCGGTGCGGCCGTTCCCCTTGCACGCCTCGATCCACTCGCGGTACACACCCGGCGACCGCGGGTACTTCCGGGGGGGCGGGCTCGCCGTCACGTCCTCGTGCCGCGCGGTCGGAAACACCCGGGGCCCGCGGGCGTACATGTCGGCCCCGATTACGCCGTCGTCGCCCACGAAGAGCTGGCCGCTCCTGCCGCCCGGCAGTTGCTCGCCGGGGGCGAGCTGCGGCGGCCGGGGCGGGGACAGATCGCCGTCGCGCCACACGAAGCGCACCGGCGGCCGGGCCCCCCGCGCCGGGAAGTCGTACGTGATGCGCGACACCGCCGGCGCCGTCTCCGCGAAGCGGGGGGTCGTCTCGGCCACGATGCGGGTCGGCTGGTCGAGCTGGAGGGCCCAGAACGCGGCGTCCATCGAGTGGCAGGCGATGTCGCCGAGGGCGCCGGTGCCGTAGTCCCACCACCCGCGCCAGCGGAACGGGTGATACGCGGGATGGTACGGCCGCTCGGGGGCCGGCCCCAGGAACAGGTCCCAGTCGAGCCCCGCCGGAGCGTGATGGGCCTCGGTGGGCCGATCGATCGCCTGCGGCCAGATGGGGCGGTTGGTCCAGTAGTGCACCTCGCGCACGGTCCCGACGACCCCCGCCTCGATCCACTCGCGAATCAGCCGGGTGCCGTCGCCGGCGTGGCCCTGGTTGCCCATCTGGGTGGCGACGCCCCGCCCGCGCGCCATCGCCGCCAGCGCCCGCGCCTCGGCCACGGTGCGGGTGAGCGGCTTCTCGCAGTACACGTGCTTGCCCCGCCGCATCGCCTCCATCGCGATGACCGCGTGGGTGTGGTCGGGGGTGGCGATGATCACGGCGTCGAGGTCGGGCTCGTGGTCGAGCATGCGCCGGTAGTCGGCGTAGGTGCGCGCCTGGGGATAGAGGTCGAACGTGCGCGCGGCGTGCCCCGCGTCGACGTCGCACAGCGCCGTGATGTTCTCGCTGTCGCATCCCTGCACGTCGGCCCGGCCACGTCCCCCCACGCCGATGCCGGCGATGTTGAGGGTGTCGCTCGGCGCCTGGAACCCGCGCCCGCCGAGCACGCGGCGCGGCACGATCAGGAGGGACGCCGCGGCCGAGAGCCCGCCGAGGAAGCGGCGCCGCGAGAGGGGATGGCGACTCATGCCGGGACTCCTCCTGGAAGGCCGGCCGCAGACGGCCGGCGGGGACCGGCCCATCATATCGTGCCCGCTCCGCAACGGGGTCACGACCCGTCACGGCCGGACGCTCAGGGGCAACCCACGCTGAACTGCGCGCGACGGTTCGCCCCCGATTCGAGGGGCCGCCACCGTCTTGCCGACCGGCCGGCGCCGCGGGAACCCACGATGCCGCACGTCCGGAGCGCCAAAACCCGCCACGATGCTGCCTGCGCACGGCGGTGGCGGAGCGTGGGATGGTCCTGCCCGGCCGCCGCCGCGACGCGCCGGCCCGGCGCGCGACCTCACCCGCGGGCGGCGACGACCAGGCTCTGGGCGCCGCGCCCCGCCACGCCGTCCGCGTCCCACAGGCGGGTCCGGCAGAGCCCGATGCCCGACGGCTCGGCCACGCTGCGGGACTCGAGGCCCACCCACTCGCCGCGCAGCGGGCGCACCAGATGCACCGACAGGTCGGCGTTGATGAAGGTGTACTCCGCGAGGGGGGCCGGCACCGCGACCCCGTGGCCGGCATCGGCCGCGACGAGGGCACGCTGCCACGGGGTCGGCGCCTCGCCGGGCAGGAGCGGACACCGCTGCCGCATCCAGCAGGTCACGTCGGACTGCCCCCACGCGCCCCGGACGTACCGCACGTCCATCGCCGCCTGGTAGCCGACGGGGTCGGGGAAGAACGGGAACGTGTACGGCTCGGCCGCCTCCGGCGGCGGGGGCGGCACGGACCTTGCTTCTGTCGGAGGCAGGGCCACTTGCCTCCGATGCAGACACAGGGCCACCGCGGTCAGCACCAGATCGCCGCCGGACCAGAGCCGCGCCGCGTGCCGCTCGACCAGTCGGCCGCGCTTCAACGCCTCGGTCTCGACCCGCAACCGCCCGATCGGGACCGGCCGCAGGAACTCGACCGTGAAGCGGACGATGGCGCGGCCGCGGTCTGACAACGCCGCCTCGACGGCGCGCGCGAGCAGCGCCGCCGGGGGGCCGCCGTGCTGGTGGTCCCGGTTCCACGGACCGCGGGTCCAGGCGGTGGCGCGAAAGCCGGCGGGGCCGTCAGGTTCGTAGAAGGAGGTCGGCGGCATTGCAGTATCGGCGATCTAGAGGTGGGCACGACCCTTGCCCCCGGGCAAACTCCGAGGGCACCCGAGGGTGCTCCGGCGCCGGCGCGGCGGCCGGCGGCGCGACACCTCGGCCGGGTCGGCCGGGGGAGGGCATGTCCGTTCCGAAGTACCATGGGCGTACGGTCGCCCGGTCGAGGCGCCGGCTTCCGTTGGCGCGGCTCGGCGGGAGGGAGCGATGACGAGGGCGCAGATCGTGTGGACGGTAGTCGGCTCGGCGTTGGCGTTGATGGCCACGTCGAGCAGCGCGGCGTGGATCGTGAGTCGGACGATCGCGGAGTCCGAAGCCCGGTTGCGCACCGAGATTCAGACCGTGAACCGGCGCATCGACGCCTTGGACGACAGGATGCACCAACGCATCGACGCCTTGGACGATACGGTGCACCAGCGCATCGACGCCTTGGACGACAGGATGAACCAGCGCCTCGACGCCTTGGACAATACGATGAACCAGCGCCTCGACGCCTTGAACGATACGGTGAACCAGCGCATCCACTCGGTGAACCAGCGCCTCGACACCGTGCTGCTCGACGGCGGACGCTGAGCCGTCCCGGCGTCAGACCCGAAGATGCGGCTCGAGGGCCGCGAACCGATGCTCGATCTCGTCGATCTGGGCTCGGGTGAAGCTGTACTCGCCGCGCCGCGACTTCGTCGTCTTGAACAGCCCGCGCTTCTGCAGCACGTGGAGCCGCACTCCGGGTATCAGCGGGTCGAGATTCAGCATCAGCAGGAGCTTGCCGTAGAGATCGCGCATCTCGTCCGGCCGGCCCTGCTGATGCAGGTCCCACAACCCGGCATAGATGTCGGCATACATCACGCCCCCGGTCATCACCCCGTCGGTGCCGAGGCGCATCTCGAAGGCCCAGGCCCGGCCGAAGTTGGCGCCGAGGATGCTTCTGATCGGATCCGGGCGGTGCTCCATCAGCGCGAGCATCCGCTCCTGCACCGGCGGATGCTCCTCCTTGACGTAGCCGCACTGCGGGAACTCCCCCGCCAGCGACACCAGGAAGTCGACCGTCGGCTCGATGTCGGGCGCCCCGCCGCTCGTCTGCACGAAGACCGGCCGGTCGGTGACGTCGCACAACGCGGCGTAGTAGTCGCGGAAGTCCGCCAGGGACGTCGCGGTGCGGGGCGGGATCGCGATCATCGCATCGGGCTCGAGGGCCTCGGCGTAGCGGGCGTATTCGAGCATGCCGGGGGTGTCGTCGGCCTGCACCCCGAGCACCAGCGCCGGGGCCCGGCCGTGGTTCGCCTCGGCCAGCACGTCGAACCCGCGCAGGCGCTCGGCCCGGCTCAAGTAGCGCTGCTCGCTGGAGTTCTGCGGCCACACCAAGGCCTCGATGCCGCAGCGGCCGCAGAAGTCGACCTCGCCGGCGAGGTCCTCGTAGTCGACCTCGTTCGCGGCGGTGTACGGCGTGCTCAGAATCATGAAGGCGCCGCGCATCGGCTTGCTCTCGGCCGCCCCCGCGCGCACGGCCGGGAACATCGCGGTCGCCGCGAACGCGCCCAGGCACTCGCGCCGGGTCATCGTGAACCTTGCGTCCGCCATTGCCGTTCTCCCTTCGCGGTTCCAGCGGCCGGCAGCCCCGCCGGGCATCCCGGGCACCGCATCCGGCGCCGCAGAGGCCGGCCGCGGCCGGCCTCTGCGGCGCGTCCGTTCAGTGCTACTCTACATCGAATCATGAAGACGACAACCCTCGTCCCCGCAGCGTTTGTCGTGGCTGCCGTGGCCGCGTCGGCTCTCAGCGCCCGCGCCCAGCCCGAACGCCGGCAGGTCGGCACGGAGCCGTGGGCGGGTCCCGACTCCGCCCCGTGGCGGACCGCGGACGCCGCCGCCTCGGGCTTCGACCCCGCCGGCCTCGACCGGCTCGCCGCGCTCGCGGAGACGACGCACGCCGACGCCCTCGTGGTCATCCGGCACGGCCGCCTCGTCTTCGAGCGGTACTGGAACGGCCGCGGTCCCGACGACGTGCAGCAGACCTACTCGTCGACGAAGGGGGCGTTCGCCCTCCTCGTGGGCCGCGTGCTGGCCCGCGGCGGCATCTCGTCGCTCGACCAGCCGATCGTCGACTTCGTGCCCGAGCAGACCCGCGACCTGCTCACGTTCCGCAACGTGATGGCGATGGCGTCGGGGCTCGCCCAGTGGCCGGCCCTCGATCGGGCGGACGGCGAGGCCGGGCGCAGCCAGCTCGAGGCGGTGCTCGCCCGGGGCATGACCCACGCGCCGTACGACTACTTCATCTACCACAACGCCGCCTACCGCGTGCTGTTCACCGCCCTCGAACGCGCCACCGGCCTCAGCCTGCCCGACCTCACCCGGGCCGAGCTGTTCGAGCCCCTCGGCATGACCGGCGCCTACTGGGTGGAGATCCACGCCGACGAAGGACGGCTCGGGTATCAGAGCATCCGCATGCGCCCGCGCGACCTCGCCAAAATCGGACAGGTGCTGCTGAACGACGGCGCGTGGAACGGCCGGCAGTATCTGCCCGCCGACTACATCGCGCGGCTCACAACGGCGCCGGCCCCGAAGGCGAACCCCTCCTACGGCCTGTTCTGGCACCTCAACGCCGGCGACCACTACCTGAGCTACCGGGAATCGGACTTCGTGCGCAGCCGGCTGCTGCCCGGAACGCCGCCCGACGCCATCGCCAACTTCGGGAACCGCGGCCAGATCGTGGTCATCGTCCCGAGCCTGGATCTCGTGTGGGTGCGCACCGGGCGGCGGATTCCGTCCAACATCTGGACCCCCAACGGAACGGTGGCGCAGCTCTCGGCCGCCGTCGTCGCCGCCGTGGAACCGTGAAGGCGGTTCCGCATGCGAGCGATACCGGTTTTGCCACCGCCGTCACCGCCGTCACCGGCCGCGATGCCCGGGACGGCTAGCTAGATAGGCGCCACCCGCGGACGCGCCGATGTCTCCCGGCCAGAGTCACCCACGGGTCTTCCAGTCCGTGCCGTCCGCAAACACCCTGGTGCGGTGGGTGGACGAGAGCGCCTTCGCCTCCATACTGCACTTGCAGGCTCGACCTTGCCCCACCTTGGCCGGCCGGTTCGTCATCGGGCCGCCCTCTCGACTACGGCCCGGGTATCGCTCCGCAAATCCTTCGGACCCCACCCCGCGCTGGCCGCCCTGCCCTCCGCAGCTTCGTCGCGGCGGCTCCAGGTGCACCTTGGCCGTGTCCGGCTTTCGCCGGCGTGCCCTTCTCAGGGGAGGCCGGGCAGCCGCGGCTCGGCGGGCCGAGGGTGCGCGTATGATCCCGCGATTCGTGTTCCGACGCTCGGGTCGAGACCACGGCGGAGGAGCGCGGGGAGGCCTGCGATGAGGAACATCGTCGTCTGCTGCGACGGCACCGGGAACGAGTACGGGAAGAACAACACCAACGTCGTCGAGACCTACGCCCTTGCGCGGAAGACGGCCACGCAGATCGCGTACTACGACCCGGGCGTCGGAACCGGAGGGTGGGCCTACGACGAAGAGAGCGGCAGGCTGCGGGCGCTGACCGATCAGGGGACCGGCGCCGGGCTGCAGAAGAACGTCAACGACGCCTACCGGTACTTGATGGAGGTGTACCAGGGGCCGGAGGCGGACCGCATCTTCCTGTTCGGGTTCAGCCGCGGCGCGTTCACCGTGCGTTCGCTCGCGGGCATGCTGCACAAGGTGGGGCTGCTGGAGCGGAACGCCGACAACCACCTGGAGTACGCGGCCAAGACCTACAACCGGCAGCGGAACGCCCGCGTCGCCGCCGGCTTCAAGGCGACGTTCAGCCGGCCCGCTCCGGTGCACTTCATCGGCGTCTGGGACACGGTCGAGACGCTGGTGCTGAACGAGGGCAGGCGCTGGGCCGATGCCCGGCTCAACCCCGACATCGCGTTCGCGTACCACGCGCTCGCCATCGACGAGCGGCGCAAGGACTTCCGGCCCTGCCTGTGGGACGAAGCGAAGAAGCGGCCGGAGCAGACGATGGAGCAGGTGTGGTTCGCCGGCGTGCACTCTGACGTCGGCGGCTACCACCCGAAACGCGGCCTCGCGAACATCTCGCTGCACTGGATGCTCGGCAAGGCCGAGGCGGCGGGCATGGAGGTGGACCGCCGGCGCCTGCGGGGCGCGCGCTACCGCCCCGACCCCCACGGCGACTCTCAGGAATCGTACACCGGGTTCTGGCGGTTCCGCGACAAGCACGTCCGGAACCTTCCCGACGGCTCCAAGGTCCACGACAGCGTCTGGACCCGCCGGTCGGAGCGCGCGAACGGCTACCGGCCGCCGAACCTCCCCGACCGGAAGCAGGTGGAGACGGTCGACTAGGACTAGTGCATCGCCACCACTAAAGATAGGATCTTCGGGGCATTCACCTCGAACCGCAAGAGTCCTATGCAGAAGAAATACGTCGTTCGACTCAAGTCCGCCTGTCCGAAACTTATGGCGTGACGGACCACTAGGACTTAAGGTAACGACGAACAACACAGTCAGGCAGGATGCATCGCCGCTCGAATGCCGCGGGGACTTTCGCCGCGGGCTGCCGGGAAGCGGATCGGTCCCAGGACGGGGACCCGCACGCTCGATCGGCGTCGAAGCGACAAGCGGCGTTCGGTCATCGAGCGGCATCGAGAGTCCGGCGCGCAGCGGGAATCGTCCCACCAAGCGCGCCTTGAACCGGCCCACGGGAGCGGTTTCCCGCGTTCCTGCCGGCGCGACACGCCGGCAACGGTCCGGGATCTCCGAACGGACCTCGAAATCGTCGCTCCCGTGGCGGGGTATCATCCCTTCGGACCCGGTAACGTGGGATGGACCCGCGGCCGGAGGAGAACAGACAATGGCGTACAGAAACAGGCTTCCCCTCGTCGCCGGCCTGCTCGCGTGCCTGATGCCGGGCGTCGCGGCGGCGCAAGTGGACTACATCGATCCCATGGGCGGCTTCACGCAGGTCGTCACCACGACCCATGAGGGCGTCAAGACCATCTTCGTGTCCGGACAGGTCGGCCGGGGCGACACGCTGCGGGAGCACGTCGAATCGGCGTTCGCGGGGGTCGTGCGGCGTCTCGAGCAGGCGGGGGCCACGCCCGAGGACGTCGTGAAGGTCCGCATCTTCGTGAAGGATTTCGAGCCGGCGCAGTACCCGGTGGTCGCCGAGGTGCGGCGGGCGACGTTCCCCGAGGGGCACTGGCCGACGAGCACGATGATCGGCGTCCGGGCGCTGTTCGCCGAGTCGTTGCGGGTCGAGATCGAGGCGATTGCGGTCGTGGCCGAGCCGGGAGCCGATCTCGAGATCGAGCGTTTCAACCCCGCGAACGGCTTCAGCGGGGCGGTCGCGGTGACCGCGCACGGCGTGAAGACGGTCTACGTGGCGGGACAGGTGGGCGGCGGCGATGGTCTTGCGGATCAGACCGCGGCGGTGTGGGGGCGCGTCGGCCGGCAGCTCGAGGCGGCGGGGGCGTCCTTCGCGGATCTGGTCAAGGCCACCACCTATATCGTCGACTTCGATCCGGAGACGGATCTGGCCTCGTACCGCACCGGCCGCGGGCAGGCGCTGTCCCTCCCGGACATGCCGGCGAGCACGCTGCTCGGAATCCCGGCCCTCGCGGCCGAACAGTTCCGCATAGAAATCGACGGCATCGCCGTCGTCGGCACGGACGGCCAGTCCGTCGACCGGGCGTTCATCGATCCGGCCACCGGCTTCACACAGGTCGTGACGGCGCGCGGCTCGGGGCCGACCGTGGTCCAGGTCTCCGGCCAAGTGGGTCAGCCCGGCGACCCCCTCGACAGCCAAGCCGACCAAGTGTACGCCAACCTCAGACGGCGTCTCGAGGCGGCCGGCGCGGCGCCGGAGGACCTGCTGAAGATCGTCATCTACATGCCGGAGTACACCCAGGGCGACTTCGCGGCGCTCGACGCGGCCCGCAAGGCGCACGGCTTCCCGGACGAGGCGGTCCCGGCCGCGACCCTGCTCGGCATTCAGTCGCTCTTCGCGGCCGGCGCGCTGCTGGAGATCGAAGGGATCGCGGTCGTCGCTCCCTGACCGGGTTGCCGGAGGGTTGGTTGGGCGGCAAGCGGAGCCGCAGGCGGCGGTTTCCGGGCCAGGAGTCGGCGCCGTGGAACGGCGCGGATTCCTGGAGGGTTGGTTGGGCGGCAAGCGGAGCCGCAGGCGACGATTTCCGGGCTAGAATGAAGCGCGACATCGTGCCAGTGACAAGGAGGCGGGGCATGAGGCGATGGATGCAGACGGCGGTGGCGCTGGCGTGGGCCGCGTTCCTCCCGGCCGGGGTGCCGGCCGCGCAAGCCGGCCAGCTTCCCGACGACGTGAATCCGGAGTCCCGCAGCCGCCTCCCGCCCATCGATCGGGAGGAGCTCGATCCCGCGCGCCGCGAAGCGTACGACGCGGCGGTCGCGAGCCCGGCCGGCGCCCCCACGGGCACCGCGGCCCTGCGGCTGCACGGGTCGGGCGCGAGCCTGCGGTTCGAGGCGCCGATGGGCCGCCAACTGACCGAGCTGACGGTGCTGACCACGGCCCGCGAGTACGACCAGCCGTACGAATGGGCGCTGCACGAGCTGGAGGCGCTCGCGGTCGGGCTCGACGACGGCATCATCGACATCGTGCGGCACCGGAAGCCGCTGACGGGGCTGAGCGACCGCGAGGCGGTCATCATCGAGGTGGGCCGCGAGCTGTTCGGCACGCGGAGCCTGAGCGCCGACACCTACGCGCGGGCCCTGGCCCTGCTGGGCAAGACCAATCTCGTGGACGTCATCGACGTGATGGGCCGCTACGCGAGCACCGCGGCGACCCTCACCGCGTTCAACCAGCGGATGCCGGCCGGCTGGAGACAGTCGCTGCCGCTGCCGTTCACCCACCCGAACGACATCCACCCCGATTCGAGGAGCCGCCTGGCGCTCCGGAGCCCCGCGAGCCAGACGTCGGTGGCGGAGCTCTACGGCCGCATGCTGTCGCCCTCGGGGATCGGTCCGGGGGTCATCCGCGGCTACGGCGCCGGACAGGCGACCCTGGAAGCCCGGGTGGGGCGGCGCCTGATGCAGCTCGCGATACTCGTGACGGCCCGAGCGCACGATTCGCAGTACGACTGGACCCTGAACGAGCCGAAGGCGCTGGAGGCCGGCGTCGAGGCGGCGCTGATCGACGTCGTTCGCCACGGCGGACCACTGACCGGGGTCGACGAACGCGACGCCGCCCTGATTGCGTTCGGCCGCGAGCTCTTCGGCGATCACAACGTCAGCGCCGAGACCTATGCGCGCACCGTGCAGGCGTTCGGCGAGCAGGATCTGGTGGACATCACCGGCCTGATGGGGGCCCATGCGGCGGACGCGGCGGTGCTGGCCGCCTTCGACCAGCATCTGCCGGAAGGGGTGGAGCCGCTCCTTCCGCTACCCGGGAAGTCTGCGCCGTAAGCCGGCGCGGACGGCTGCCCGTGGATTGGGCGGGCATCGACGCGATGCCCGGGCCGGGAGGTGGTCCGGGCGGCAAGCGGCCGGGGCCCGGGTAGCGGGGCCGCGAGGCGGCCGGTCCGGGACGGATGAGTAGGGTTGCAGTGCACGTGAGACTTGCGAGACAACTGCCCCTGGAACGATCAGAGTTGGTGATTCCGGACCCGTTTTCGGCTTTGATGCCCTCCGAACGGGCCTTCGGGACTTTGGCGCGCCAAGGGGCGGCTCGGGCCGGCCGAGCCGGATACCTCCGGCGGCGGCGTCTCACTTTCCTGACGCGCACCCTGCAAGTGCCGGCGGCATTGACTTGGCGGGCCGGGTTCGGCTCGCGCGGGAGGTAGGCATGAAGATCGGCAGTTCCGTTCTCCTGACGGCGTCCTTGCTTCTCTGCCTGACGACGATCGGCTACGCGCAAGAGGAAGAGCCGATCGGCGTCCCGGTGCCGCCGCTCGGCGAGGGCCCTTGGGTCATCGACACCGCCGAACAGCACCCGGTCCACGTCACCGCGGTCGTCAGAGGACTGTCGCATCCCTGGGCCATCGCGTTCCTGCCCGGCGGCGGGATGCTCATCACCGAGCGCGACGGCCGCCTTCGCGTCGTGCGCGACGGCGCGCTCGACCCGGACCCGGTCTCCGGCGTGCCGGAGGTGCGGACCGACGGCAACGGCGGGCTGATGGACGTGGCCGTGCATCCCGACTTCGCGGACAACGGCCTCGTCTATCTCACCTACACCAAGGGGCACGACGACGGCCGCGGCTCGCCGGCCCTCGCGCGGGGACGGCTGGAGGGAGGCGCGCTCCACGACGTGGAGGACCTGGTGGTCACCGAGCCCTTCCACACCAACTCGGGGCTCAACGGACGGGTCGCCTTCGGCCGCGACGGCAAGGTCTACATGTCCACCGGCGGGCGGATCCGGTCTCTGGACGGAGAACTCCTCGACGCCCCGCAGGATCCCCGGAGCCTGCGGGGCAAGGTCCTGCGCCTCAACGACGACGGCTCGGTGCCCGCCGACAACCCCTTCGTGGACGAACCGGGCCATCGGCCGGAGATCTACACGATCGGACACCGCAACACCCTCGGCCTCATGCTGCACCCCGAGACCGGGGACATCTGGCAGCACGAGAACGGTCCCAACGGCGGCGACGAGCTCAACGTGCTGCTGCCGGGGCGCAACTACGGCTGGCCGCTGATGAGCTTCGGGCGCCTTTATCCCGGCGAGCGGGTCTCCCCGCACCCGACGCGCGACGGATACGAGTCGCCGGTCGTGGTGTGGCTGCCCGCCATCGCCGCCGCCGGCCTGGCCGTCTACACCGGCGACCAGTTCCCGGCGTGGAAGGGCAACGTCTTCGTCGGCTCCCTGCAGGAGGGAGGAATACCGGGCACCGGCCACCTGCAGCGCATCGTGCTCAACGACCTGCTGGAAGAGCTCCGGCGGGAATCGATGCTGCAGGAGCTCCGCCAGCGCATCCGGGAGGTGCGCCAGGGGCCCGACGGGCTCCTCTACGTGCTGACGGACCACATCGACGACGGCGCGCTGCTGCGCATCGCGCCGTCCCCGTGACCGCCTGAATGAGCTGATCCGGGTGGCGGCCGACGTGAAGGGATTCTGCGGGAGCCCGCGCCGGCGCTTCTGCTTCATCGGCGGCCTGGCCCTGCAGCGCTGGGGCGAGCCGCGGGAGACCGCCGACGTCGCCTTGACGCTCCTGACCGGATGCCCCCGCCGAATCGCCGCGCCGCTTCGGCCCGGCGCCCCGTCGATCGCTCGGGGGCGACGCAGCGCCGGAGCCGACGCGGGAAGCTCGACGCTATCGCGACTCCGCGGCGGCCGCCGCTTCCTGCACGCGCGAGCCGGCGAGGATGCCCTCCATCCCGTAGTTGCCTTCGTGGCAGGCGAACTCGTACAGCAGGTCCGGGTTCCGCTTCATCGGGTGCTGGGCGGTCCAGGCGCTCGTCCAGATCGAGGAATCGGTGACCGTGTACTCGTACATCAGGTTGTCCGGGTCCATCAGCGTGAACCGCTCGATGAGCGACAGGTTCTCGCCCGAGCTCAGGAGCGGCCGCCCGATCTGGTCGTGCTTCCCGTTGAAATGCACCGTCTCGACGACGAGCGTATCGCCGTCCCAATAGCCGCGCGAGTCGCCCATCCACTGCGCGACGCGGGGCGATACGTGCGGGCGCCCGTCCAGCGGGACGATGCGGGCGTCGTGATTCTGCTCGGCCAGGATCACGACGTGGTCGGGCGTCTGGAAGACCTGGATGTTGTTGTTGTAGCCGCCGGTGCTGATGGGCGGGCCGGCTTTCGCGTGCTGGATGCACCGGTCTCCCGCGTCGAGGTCCTCGTAGGTGGCGGCGGGCAGCCCCCCCCGGCGCACGGCGGCGATGCGCTCCGCCTCGGCCGACTCCGCGCGGCGCCGCGCCGGCCCCGTCAGGGCCGGCAGCCGCCCGTCGGGCGGATCCACGACCAGCGACGTACGCCGCGTCGAGATCGGGGTGGTCCCCCGGTCGAGCCAGAAGTTGTTGTAGAAGCCGGGCGTCCCGTCCTCCCGCCGGTCGACCTGATCGCTGGCCGACGTCGTCTGAGGAGGCCGGTTCAGCAGGAGCTCGTTGCGGGCGAGGGTCTCCCGCTCGATGCCCGCCGCTTCCTCCTCGGTCAGGAACGCCTTTTCTCCCAGCTCTTCGGGCCGCTCGAGGGGCGTGAGGGTGCGGTAGTCCCAGACCCCCTGAATGTCGGGATGCCCCCACGGCGTTCGGGGGGTCGCGGCCGTCGGCTGGGCCGCCGCCAACATCGGCATCAGCACCACGCCCGCGGCCATTGCAAACGCCGCCGCCTGATTGCGATGACTCATCTTCCGTTCCTCCTGGCGCCTACTTCGTCGGACAAGCGCACGTGGCCGCGCCGGACGGGGCGCCTCACCGGTCGAATGCAGCGGGCCCGGCCGCCGCGGGCTCACGGGCCCATGATGGACCAGATGCCTGCTCCCGTCCACCCCGGCACCCCGCGGGGACAGGACCATCCCACGCGCCGCCGCCGCCGGGCGCAGGCGGAATCGTGGCGGGTCCTGGGGCTCCGGCCGTGCGGCATCGTGGGTCTCACGCGGCGCCGGCCGGTCGGCAAGACGGTGGCGACCCCTCGAATCGGGAGCGGGCCGTCACGCGCCGTCAGCGTGGGATGCCCCCGCCCGCGGGGAGCCCGCGGCGTGAACCGGCGCCGTCGACTCGCGCCCGCCTGGGCCGACCGCGACTGCACCCTCTTCGAGTCGGCCGGCGGACGCCGCCCAGGACGTCGCAGTCGCGGAGACCGCCGTCGCGAGGGCCGAACGCGCGCCGATGCCGGGGGACACCGACCAAGTTATCGACGCGTCGCGGAGACCGCGGCCGCGAGGGCCGAACGCGCGGGTCTGGGCGTCCTTCTGACCTTGGTGCAGAACCCGTGACGCACCTGTCCCGACCGGCGGGGCCGCGGCGGCGCGAACTGGCTGGAGCGCGAAGATGACCTTGGCCCCCCGCGGCATCTCCCACGACACCCGGGCGCCGGGGAGAGCCGCGTCCCGTTTTCGGCTCCCGGCCTCCTTCGGCCCCGGCCTGCTGTGGGCGGCCACCGCGATCGGCGTCTCGCACCTCGTGCAGTCGACCCGCGCCGGCGCGTCGGCCGGTTTCGGCCTCGCCGGGGTCATCCTGATCGCGCTCGTCCTGAAGTACCCGTTCTTCGAGTACGGGCCGCGGTACGCCGCCGCGACCGGCGAGAGCCTGATCGAGGGCTACTCCCGAATCGGCCGCTGGGCGCTCTGGCTCTACTTGGTCATCACGGTGTCGACGACGGCCTCGGTGCCACCGGCGGTGGTGATGTTCACGGCCTATCTCCTGGGCTTCGGCTTCGGCCTGGACTGGTCGCTGCCGGCGCTCGCGGCGGGGGTGATGGCGCCGGTCGCCGCCCTCCTCTGGTGGGGCCGGTTCCGGGGCCTGGACCTCTCCGTCAAGGTCATCGTGCTGCTGCTGGCGCTGTCGACGCTGCTGGCGGCGGCGGTCAGTCTCCCCCGCGCCGACCTGTCGACGCTGACGGTGTGGCCGGGCGGCCTCGTCGGCTCGACGGTCCCGTTCGTCTTCTTGCTCGCCCTGGCGGGGTGGATGCCGTCGGGGGTCGACAGTGCGGTCTGGAGCTCGCTGTGGACCCTGGCCAAGAACGACGCCTCCGGCCGGCCCTGCACCGTGGAGACGGCGCGGAAGGACTTCCTCGTCGGCTACGTGGGCACGGCGGTGCTCGCGTTCGCGTTCCTGACCCTGGGGGCGGGGGTGATGTTCGGGTCGGGCCGGACGTTCGCGCCGGAGGGCACGCGATTCTCCACCCAGCTCGTCGAGCTGTACAGCGCGACCCTCGGGGCCTGGACCCGGCCGGTGGTCCTCGCCGCGGTGGTGACCACCATGCTGTCGACGGCGCTGACGGTTCTCGACGGCGGACCGCGTTCCATCGAGCGCACCGTCGCGGTCCTGCGCGCCGGGCGGCGCGCCGCGCCCCCGGCGCCGGGCGGCCCCATCTACTGGTGGAGTCTCGCCGTCGTGATGCTGCTGACCCTCGTGATCCTGGCCCTGTTCATCGGCAACCTCACCACGATGATCGACTTCGCCACCACCCTCACGTTCCTGACCAGCCCGGTCCTCGGCTACCTGAACCTGCGCGCGGCCGGCTCGCGCGAGATGCCGGCCGAGCACCGGCCGGGCCCGGCGATGCGGATCCTGTCCTGGGTGGGCATCGTCCTGCTCGGCGGTACGGGGCTGTTCTACCTGCTCACGTTCGCGCTCTGAGCGGCTCGGGCGGGCTCGTCGACGGGTTCTTCGAAAAGCGCGCCGGTGGTGCGCTGCACGATGAGAAGGGCTCAATCGCCGCCCGCGTCCCACGATCGACTCGAGGAAAACGCCCGAGGCCCAGCCGGCGGCGGCGAAAGCCCCCGCTGCATTCGAGCGGCGACGCATCCCGCCCGACTGCGTTGTTCGTCGGTTTGGAGACCGCTCTTCAAGCCGATCACCGGGGTGACGTCACCGTGATATGTTGGATTTGCGACGGATAGAGCTGCGCCCATGGATACCGCCATTCGCATGACCGGCGTCACCAAGACGTTCGGACCGTTGACCGCGGTCGACCATCTGGACCTCGAGGTGCCGCGGGGCGGGCTGTACGGGTTCATCGGGCCCAACGGCGCCGGGAAGACGACAGCCATCCGGATGATCATGTCGATTCTCTTCCCGGACACCGCCGCCGTCAGGGTCGAGTGCTCCTGCTCTTCTGCGTAACCGCCCTCCACCTCCATCGCGATGATGGCGGCGTGCTCGTAGGACTGGTCGAATGCTCCCGGACAAAAGAAAACCCCGCGCGGCGATGCTCTGCTGCGCGGGGTCTCGCTTCCCGCCGCCGTCAGGGTCGAGTGCTCCTATTCTTCTGCGTAACCGCCCTCCACCTCCATCGCGATGATGGCGGCGTGCTCGTAGGACTGGTCGAACAACGAGGTCGCGTTGATCCAGACGCCCGGCTCCGCGTCCGAGAGCGCCCCCAGGGCGCGCGCCGGAATCGGGGTGGTGAAGGTGATGCGCCGGCGGTCTTCGTCGGCCGACAGGAACTTCACCGGGAGCACGAAGCCGTGCTTCAGTATCGACTGCGCCCGCAGCTCGAGATAGCGGATGGCCCGAACGCCGTCTCCGTCGCCCGGCGTCCAGATCAGCACCACCTCGTCATCCTTGCTGAAGCGATCGACGTACCGGAACACGTGCTCCTCGACCGGCGCCGATACGGTGACGGCGGCGGCGGCCTCGTCGAGGTCCACCAACGCGCCGTTCCACACGTAGCGGCGGGCGCGGCGGGCGGGATCGTAGGCGTCCACCATGGTCACCGCCCCGACCCCGGAGTCGGGTCGATGGGGCGAGGTCCCGATGGCCCAGGCGCCGGGGACGAGCCCCTGCATCATCGGGGCGCTGTCGGCCGGCGGCTCCACCGTGAAGGTCAGATACCGCCCCTCGACCGCGGCGAACTCCGCCTGCAGCAGGAAGCGGTCGCTGCCCCACAGCCCCGAGCCGTCGTCCCGCTTCACGGCGCGGATGCCGTCGGCCCGGTCGTCGAACCCGGACCAGGTGATGACGATTGGGTCGCCGGCGTCCAGGTCGGCCGCCACCGTCCCCGACGGCGAGACGAGGCGGGAACGGACGGTGAGGGTGCCGGCCTCCTCGTCGCGGGACACCAGTTCGCCGCGCCACTTGTAGGCGTCGTCGGCGGCCGGAGCCATCCCCGCCAACCGCGGAGCCATGGACGGCGCATAGGCGTCGACCGTCAGCACCGGCGTCGCGCCGGCGGCGGGACGATGATGCGACGCGAGCGTCGCCCAGCTCCCCCGGGTCATGGCGCGCAGGGCCGGCACGCTGTCGGCCGGGGGCTCGACCGAGAACGTCAGGTACCGCCGCGACGGGTCCGTCTCGACGAACGTGGCCTGCAGCAGGAAGCCGCCGTCACCCCACAGCCCGGCGTCGCGCTCGACGGCGCGGATGCCGTCGGCCCGGTTCTCGAAGCCCGACCAGGTGATGACGATCGCGTCGCCCGCCTCGAGACCCGCCGCCGATGCCGCGGCCGCGTCGGACACGAGGCGCGACTGGACGGTCAGGGTGTCTCCGGCGTCATTGAGCGACACCAGTTCGCCGTGCCAGCGGTAGGCCGCGTCCGCGGTCAGCGGAACGTCGGCCGGCGACGCCGCGTAGGCGGTGACCCCCTCGACCGCGGCGGCCGCGGGCTGGTGCGGCGATGTCGCGGTGGCCCAGGCGCCGGGCGTCAGGGCACGCAGCGCGTCGATGCCGTCCGCCGGGGGCTCGACGGAGAACGTCACGTACCGCGAATCCACGGCGACGAGCTTCGCATCCAGCAGGAACCGCTCGCTGCCCCACAGCCCCGAGTCGTCGGCGGGGACCACGGCGCGAACGCCGGCCGCGCGGTCACGGTAGCCCGACCACGTGATTCGGATCGCGTCGCCCGGCTCGAGCCCCGCCGCGGCCGCGTTCGGAGACACGAGGCGCGACCTGATCGTCAGCGACCGGCCGGCGTTGTCGAGCGACACCAGCTCGCCGTGCCAGTCGTAGGTGTCGCCGGCCGCGGGGCCGCGTCCGTCCCCGGCCCCGTAGGCGTCCACCGCCACCACCGCGGCCGGCCCGTGCGCGGGCCGATGCGGCGACGTCACGGTCGCCCAGGTGCCCTGCGTGGCCGCCCGCAACGGGGCCAGCGCGCTGGAGGGCCCGCTGACCGAGAACGTCAGCGAGCTTCGCGCCGCATCGGCGGCCACGAACCGCGCCCGGAGCCGGAACCGGTCGCCCGGCGACAGGCCCGATCCGTCGTCGGGCGCGACCGCGCTGATGGCCTGGGCGCCGTGGTCCGACCCCGACCACGTGATCAGGATGGGATCGCCCGGCTCCAGCCCGGCGACGGCCAGCCCGGCGGGCGCCACCACCCTCGAAGTGACGGTCAGCGCGCGCGCGCCCTCGTCGAGCGCGACCAGCTCACCGAGCCACCGATACGAATCCACCCCAGCTCCGAACGTAACCGCGGGCTGCGCCACCGCCAGCGCACCCGTCAGCACGACCCCGCGCCACACCCGCGGCGACGCGGTCAGACCCGCCCGCACTCCGGTCCGGTTCAACATGCTTCCCTCCTCGACGGTTCCCATGACTGTTCCCGAAGACCCCACCGGGCTGGTCCGAGCCGCGCTTCCGCAGAACGACCTGTTCTCCGGCGACGCTGCGATTCAGCGAAGCCACGCCGCGCCGCCGCCACCGATGGCGGCAACGGGCTCCGTCGACAGGACCGGTGACCCGCCGTTGTCAGGCGGCCACCGCAAGACGCTCTCTTCGGACTGCCCCATGAAGCACTGTCCCGCCGCGAACGACGGACAACGCACGCTTACTTCTCATATCGGCCCTGGGATAGCCGACGCCTGGAGGGATGGGCTTGACCTCGTACCCGTCATGATTATGGGATGCGCCACACCGGACTGTCAAGGCGAAAGTGGCGCCGGGTGCACGTCAAATTCGTGACCTGACCGCCCCTGGCGCCGTCGGGCTGGCGATTTCCGTACCGTTCTCGGCCCCGAAGCCCTTCCGAACGGGGCTTTCTTGGGCTTTGGCGCCTGGGATCCATCGGGGGACCGGTTCCAGCGGCGGCGCCTCACTTTCTTGACGCGCACCCGTGGCCGCCAACGCCGCCGGGACGAATCCGGGGGCGGGGAATAAAGCGCCCGCCCTCGGGGTCCACACCACTGCACGCCCGGAATCGGACCGGCTCGGCGGTCGACCGCCGGACCGGTTCGACGCCGAAGACCGCGTGCGACGGAATGACGATCAACTTCAGGGAGACCACGATGACGAAACTGCGCATTGCATCCGCCACTCTCGCTCTGCTCGCGCTGGCGGCCCCCGCGGCGCCGGCCGCGGCCCAGGGCACCGATTTCTCGGGCACCTGGAGCCTCGATGCGGACGCCAGCGAGCTCCCCGATTTCGGGGGCGGGGGGCGGCTATTCGGCGGCGGTCGCCGGCAGGGCGGCGGAGGCGGGCGGGGGGCGCTCGGACCGGGCGGCGGCGCCCGGACGCTGGTCATCGTCCAGACCCCGGCGATGTTGATCGTCGAGCAGCAGTCCGACCGCGGCAGCCGGGCCGTGACCTACCGCCTCGACGGCGGGGAGAGCACCAATTCGGGACCGAGAGGCGAGCAGACGACCCGATCGCGCTGGGACGGCGCCGCCCTCGTCACCGAGGGCACGCAGGCGGTGAGCACCCCGCGCGGCGACTTCTCGCTGCAGTTCACCGAGCGGCGCACGCTGAGCGCCGATGGGCGGACGCAGACCGTCGAGGCGACCCGGTCGACCCCGCGCGGCGACGTGAACACCACCCTGGTCTACCGGCGCGAGTAGCCACCGACCCAGACCGCGGGACGGGCTGACCGACCGCCGCGGAGTCCCCGCTGCATGCCGGCGGCGATGCATCCCCCGCCGCCGCTCTCGGGCAATGCGGGGTTCCGCCGCGGGCGGCCGGCCCCAGGGGTCACAGGGCGGCCAGCGCGTCCCGTTGCCGGGCGAGGCGCGCGTCGCGCTCCTCGGCGAACCGCACGACCCCCGCGATGACGGACGGCTGATCGAGATGCGCCTCGGCGATCACGTCGGGCTCCAGGCCGCCGGTCAGCCAGCGGTCGTGCCAGTCGGACACCAGCGAGTAATCGGCCGTCAGCGGCCCCGTGTCGCGGAGCGGCCACAGGCGCCGCGTCCCCGTCGTCACCACCATCAGGTCGTAGCGCGCTTCGGGCGGCAGCACCGCGTCGCGGTAGGCGGACGGCTGGCGGTCGAAGAGCTCCTCGCTGATGGCCGCAACAACCTTCACGTTGACGCCCCGGTCTTCAAGCGCGGGCAGCGCCCGCACCAGATTGAAGGTCGAGCTGGCCCCTTGGGCGACCACGTAACCGTGCCTCGGCCGGCCGGGGTCGAAGTCGCGCACCACGTAGAACCCCTTGGCGGCGGCCCGCAGGTCGGAGTCGGCGAAGGTCGAGCGGTCGGCCACGGGGAGGTCCGGCCGCGCCACCTCGAGCACGATCACCCCCACCCGGGGGTCGCGGGCCGCAATCTCCGCCGCCGCGAAGTAGCCCGGGGCCACGTCGTTGTAGTCCCAGAAATTGAGGGTGATCACCTGACCGCGCGGGAACAGCTTCCACACCTGCGGCGAGAAGATGCCGAAATGGGTGCGCGCGTCGGCCGCCGTCTCCGGCCCGGAGTGCCCGGCGAGGATGTTGAGCACCCCGACCCGGAACGGGCTGTCCTGGTTCTGCTGGCTCCAGATGCGCGCGGGCAGGTACATGAGCGGCGTGAACGCCCCGTAGCTGCCGCTCAGGGCCCAGACGCCGCTGTGGACGGCCGGGTCGAGGGACGCGCTCTGGCCGACGAGCCCCACCGCGGTGGAGGCGTTGCCCGCCTCCTGGATGGCCGCCTTGAGCCGCGTGCCGGCCGGGTTGGTCCGCGGATCGTAGTGGCCGGTCAGCGACCCCTTCTCGACGTTGATCGAGCTGGAGAGATCGGCCGACAGGGTGAGGAAGCGGTTGCCGGTGACGTGGTTCATCCACTTGATGACCTCGGAGATCGCGCGCCGGGTCCCGGCCGTGCGGCCCGGCGGCTTGAACAGCTCGATGCCGATCTCCTGCGCCCCGCCGTTCAGGCGGGCGGTCACCGTCTGCGGCTCGACCGGCAACCGGTCGACGCGCAGGCGGTCGTCGCAGAACGGGTCCCGCGTCACGTCGAAACGCAGCCTGACACCGTCGCGCACGCGGTCGCCGATGTCGACCATCCGGTCGGTCAGCCAGTCGCCGAGGCCGTTCTGATCGAGCACCGACATCACCACGTCGACGTTGGTCTTGAACTGCCGCAGCCGCTCGGCCGTATCGGTCACCGCACCGTCGCGGATGCCCTGGAACGCGACGCCGTAGCGTCGCTCGAAGGTCTCGGCGAGGGCCACGAAGTACGCGTCGTTCATCTTCATCGCGTAGGGATGGCTGGGGTGCCCCACCACCTGCGGCCCGAAGCCCGGGATGGCGCCGTCCCGCGCCGCCGGCCACCAGCCCTTCGTGGTGCGGCCGACGACGATCATCGGCCGACGGTCGTCGGGGTCCCAGTCCTCCATCGTCCGCAGCGCCGCCAGCACGTGATCGTAGTCGTTGCCGTCCTCCACCGACAGCACGTTCCACCCGTAGGCGGACCACTGGTCGGCGACCTCGTAGCCGTCCATCGACTCGGACACCACGCCGCCGACAAGCGCGTCGTCGATGCCCGCGTTGTTGTACGAGAGCAGGATGCGCAGCCGTTTGCCGACCTGCTGCGCGACGGCCTGAGTCTTCAGCTCCTGTGAGTGCCCGGAGGTCATGGCGAACTCGCCCTCCAGGGCCATGACCTTGGGGGACGCCCCCGCCCCCATGAAGTCCCAGAAGGCGGCCTTGCCGGCCGCGGTGGCGATGCCGATGCCCGACGGACCGCCGTTGACGTCGTTGATGAGATCGGTCGTCTCGGAATGCCCGGCCAGCGAGCGGATGCCGCGCAGCCCGGCCTGGCCGAACAGCGGATCGCCGTCGAGGCCGGCGTCGGCGAGCAGGGTCCGCAACGCCCCCGCCCCGCGGCGGAAGCCGAGGCAGTCGATGGACAACATCGCGATGTTCGGGTCGACGTGGAAGCGATCGTCGCCGGTCGCGGCGTGGCGCCGGGCCATCGCCTCGCCCACGATGATCCACAGGGCGTACAGGGTCGGGATGTTGTGGCCGCCGGCGAGCAGCAGCTTGTCGCCGTACGGGTGCTTCGGGCGGCGGTAGTCGTAGCGCAGGCCGCCGTTCTCGGGTCCCGCCAGATGCAGGGCGACGTTGTACGGCGTATACGCCAGCGGCCCGCCGAAATGCCCCGTCTGCTGGTAGTTGCCGAGCAGGGTCAGGGTCATCGCGGTCAGGAAGCCGACGTCCTCGAGCCGCTGGCGCTCGTAGGCCGGAACCTCGACGCGGACGTCGGTGGATGCGCCGCGAGCCGCGGCGGTACGAATCTGGACCGGCGTGCCATTGGAACCCATGCGGTCGCTCTCTTGTTGGTGAACGTCGATCCACGTGGAGCCGCGGGGGGAATCGGAAACGCCCTGCCGCCTTGCCGCTCCGCTGCCGCCCCGGACAACCCTGCAGGAGTCCCCGCGCCGTTCTGCGGCGCAGACTCCCCGGATGAGCGTACCGCACGCGGCGTACGGCTGTCATCCTCCAGGAGCCCGCGGGGAGGACCATCCCCCGCTCCGCCGCCGTGCGCAGGCGGAATCGTGGCGCGGCGAGCCGGCGAACTGCCGCGGGCCGGGGTTCACCACCTGGTTGATCCCGCTGGGGGCGCCGTGGGATAGTGGGTCCACACTCGTCGCACGGCGGCGCGCGCATTAGAGAAGGATTGCACCATGGGACGACGGTACATCGCGCTGTCGATCGTCTTGTTGGCGGCGTGCGCGGTTGCGACGGCGGCGGATTTCTGGGAAGAGAAGGCGCTCACGGACTGGTCCGACCGGGACGTCCGGCGCATGATGTCCAACTCGCCGTGGGCCAAGCGGATCACGGTGGTGTTCCCGCGGGCGCCGCGCACGGCGATCGACGACTCGGTACGGGGCGCGCAGCGCGGACGCGGCGGCTTCGGCGGCGGCGGCTTCGGCGCCAGCCCGCAGAGCCGCCTCATCGTCCAGTGGCGCAGCGCGCTGCCGATGCGGCAGGCCCTCGTCCGCGGGCGGATTGGACAGGATGGTGCCCTCGACTCCGCGGGACGACAGCTCCTCGCCCTGAGTCCCGACGCCTACTTCATCGTCGTTTCCGGCCTGCCCCGCCCGTTCACGCGCACCCCCGCCCGGTTGAGGGCCTTCGGCCGCCTCGAGCGGCGCGGGAAACCACCGATCCTGTCGCTCCAGGCCGGCCCCCAACCGGAAGGCGACGGAGTGGCCCTCCTGTACCTGTTCCCCCGCAACGACGCCATCATCCTCGAGGACGAGGAAGTCGAGTTCGTGACCGAGGTCGCCGGGACGAGCATCAAGCGGAAGTTCAAGCTCGACGACATGGTCGTCAACGGCCGGCTCGAGCTGTGAACCGCGGGCTCAGTCTCTGCCGCCGACCGGCTGCTCTCCTTCGTCGTCGTCGACCAGCGGCGCGTCCGACGGGGCGCGGGGGTCGCCCGCCGATACCGTGAACGGGATGTCGCCGGCCGAGGTCGCGCCGCCGGCGCCGACCGCCGTCCACGTGAGCGTGTAGTCGCCCGCGGGCGTCGCGCCGCTCACGGCCGCCATCAGGTCGCCCTCGCCCATCGAATGGATCCCGACCAGCGGAACGCCGCCGTCGGGGCCCTCGAGCGCGAGCCCGCTCCGGCCGAGATCGGTCGCCTCGTTGAACCAGACGCGCACCGAGGTGAACGGTACGGTCACGACCCCGCCGGCCCCGGGGTGGCTCTCGACCACCGCCGGCGGCTCCGCGGCGCACGCCGCCACGACGCCGACGGTCATGAACGCCGGGGCGAATCTCGCCATTGGTCCCGTCATCGATCCCCTCTCGCTCCGCACCGGCATTGTAGGCCATGACCGTCCGTCGACAGCTCGACGGCGCCGCGCCCGGCGGCGTTCGACGGAAACCGCGCCGCAGAGCCGGCTACGGCTGGCGACGAGGGCGCATCCGCCCGAACCCCCCGGACCCGGGGTGCTCCGATGGGCACGCGCATGTCCTGGGACGGCACCGGATGACCGTGCCGGTACGCACGGAAACCCGTCTGCGTCCCGCGGTTGTTCCCGCCGGTTCCGCGGTATAACATCGTCGACAATCAACGGCGCAGAACCTGGGGCACGTGCGACAGCATCGACGTGTCGTTAGCGGCGGCGGCGTTCGCCGCGCTCTCGCTACGGCACGCCAGCTCGTCGAACGCCCGCGCGCGGGCCGTCAGCATCGTCTCGGCCTCGGCGCGGCTCAGCTCGGGGCAGACCTCGCCTTCGCCGGTCACGCACTGCCGCCCGACGGTGATCGTCCGGTAGTAGCCGACGGTGGAACCCGCGCTGCACCCAGAGCGTCCGCACGGGACTGCCGCCGCAGCCGGGGTCTGCGGCACGGGAGCGTGGGGTGACAGTTTCCGGGCCGCGAGCCGGACGGGTCATTCCGCGGGAGCCCGCGGACCCGAACACCCGGGACCGTCAGGGCAGCGAGGTCTCCCCGTCCGACTCCGGCACCGGGGGCTCGATCCACTCATTCCGGATGCGGCGCCGTATCGTCTTCAGGCCGAAGAACACGCCCATCTCGATCTCCACGAGCGCCCGATCGGGAATCCAGAGGTTCGGTTCGACCCGGCGGAAATCGATCTGGCCCGTCGCGCGGCGGAGGGTGCCGGCGATTCCCCAGAGCCAGCGGAAGGGACGCTGCATCTCAAACACGGCCCGCCTCACCCCGTAGTCGTGCTGCGCAATCCACAGGCGGCCCGCCGAGCGGTTCATCGCCTTGTCGAGGCGACGGCTGTCGGGCAGCCGCCCTTCGCGAGGCTCGAACCGGATTACCCAGCAGACCCGGCCGGCCACGACGTCGGTTCCGACGAGGGTCGTGACGTAACGGTCCATCAACTCGTGGTCGAAGTCGACGCGCATCTCGTCCGGGGCATACCGCTCGCCGCGGGCGGCGTGCCGTCTCGCCTCGCGGACGAAGTCGGCCTTCCTCCCCCGTTCGTCCCGGGCCGCGTCCTCGTCGAGGGGGCGGCCGTTGCGCGCGATGAGCTCCGAATAGAAATGGCCATCGAGGGGATAGTGCCGGTTTCGGGTCGTCTCGACGCGGGTCACGCGCCCGTCGCTGTCCAGCGATTCGACCCAGCCGTCGGTGAAGTACTCGAAATCGAGCTCGAAAGCCGCCGCCCGTTGCCGCGCGGCCTGTTCGAGGGCGCGGTCGATGATCACGCGCGCCTCGACGGGGGCGTCGCCGGCGGCGTCTTCGAGGCCGCGGTCGATGATCGCGGTCGCCTCGACAGCGTCGCCGCCGGCGTCGTCACCCAGCGGCTGAGCCGTCGCGAGGAGAGGAAGACCGACCAGTCCGAGGCACCACGCGAGCGTCGAGTGTCGACTCATCAGCAGCCATGCCTCCACTGCTTCCGTTTCTCGGCAGGATCGACCGCGAGCGATAGCCTCCGTTTCCGGAAAGACCGGGCCGCAGCGGCGGCGCGCTTCGCGGACCGACAAAAAAAGCCCCGGTTCCCGAGGGAACCGGGGCCCGGTACGGTCTGCGTCAGCGACGTTGGGTTACCCCGTGCGGGGTCCCGGCGCCGCGTGCGCGCTGGAGGTCCCTACGAGGACGCCACCTCCGCAGAGCCGTTGCCATAGTCGTCCACGGGATCACCTCCTTCGTGGGGGCGGGCCATCGTCATGTCGGGTCCCAACCCGCCGGCCGCCGATCCGCCCCACCTCGATCGGAGACCGCCGCGCCGTCGCGCGGGCCCATGCGGCAGTCCGCAGACCGCCGATCCGATCGTCGGACAAGCGGCGTTTCCTGTCAAATCGTCGCCGGCGGCCGGCCGCCGGCCGATCGCGCGTAGAATGGCACTGTGATCTATCGAGACGAGCGCGGTGTCGAGTACGTCCCGGTGCCGCTTCCCACCCACGAGGTGACGGACGCCGTCGCCGTGGACGCGCGCCGGGTGACGCGCTCGACCGTGCGCAAGCCGGCGCCGGTGTACACCGGCGCCGACGGGGCGGAGCTGGCCGCGCAGCCGCGGAACCACCGGCGGCACTGGACCGACCGGCAGTGGCTCGCCTTCGAGGAGCATCTGCGCCTCGAGGTCGATCTTGCCAAGGGCGACGCCCCGGCCGCCGCCGTGTGGGTCGTCAGGCCGCATGACCGCGGCTCGGCCTGACCGGTTGCGAGCCGGCCCGGGCAGGATGGACGCGTGCATCCGGTCGACGCCCTCATCGTGCTGGCCTTCGTCGCCTACGCGGTCAGCGCCGGGGTCCGTCACCGCCGACAGGCGTCGAAGAACCTCGACGAGTACTTTCTCGCGGGCCGGTCCCTGCCCGGGTGGAAAGCCGGCCTCAGCATGGCGGCGACGCAGTTCGCGGCGGATACGCCGCTGCTCGTCACCGGCCTCATCGCCACCGCGGGAATCTTCGGGCTGTGGCAGCTCTGGATCTTCGGCGTCACCTTCCTGCTCCTCGGCTTCGTGCTCGCGGGGGCGTGGCGGCGGGCGGGCGTGGTCACCGACGCCGAGCTGACCGAGGTGCGCTACGGCGGCCGGCCGGCGGCGGTGCTGCGCTGCGTCAAGGCGCTCTACTTCGGCGCCGTCATCAACTGCATCGCCCTCGCCTGGGTGCTCTTCGCGGCCGCGAAGATCGCCGAACCCTTCCTGCTGTGGAACGCGTGGCTCCCGGCTGGGCTGTTCCAGCCCGTCGCCGCCGCGGTCGAGGCGGTCGGCACGCCGCTCGCGATCGGAGGCGTCGACGACCCCGAGGTCTGGATCAGGACCGCGAACAACTTCCTGTCGCTGATCCTGATCCTGGCGGTCGTGGCGTTCTACTCGGCGACCGGGGGGTTGCGGGGGGTGGTCGCCACCGACATCGGCCAGATCGTCGTCATGGGCGCCGGCACCGCCGCGTTCACCGCGTTCGTCGTCGCGGAGGCGGGCGGTCTGGGGGCGTTGCCGGGGCGGGTTCAGGAGACGTTCGCGGCGGGCGGGCCGGGCGGCATCCGGCCCGACGAGATTCTCGCCTTCACGCCCGGACACGGCAAGGACGTCACCATGACGGTCCTGTCGCTGCTCGGGCTGCTGTGGCTCATCAACTCGGTGTCCGACGGCAGCGGCTATCTCGCCCAGCGGTCGATGGCGTGCCGCAGCGACCGCGACGCGAAGACCGCCGCGGTGGTGTTCACCTACGCCCAGGTGCTGGTGCGCAGCCTGCTGTGGCTGCCCCTGGGGGTCGGGCTGCTGGTGCTGTTCCCCCCCGATCCGGGGCTGGCCCCCGAGCTCGTCCAGGCCGACCGGGAAGCCTCCTACGTGCGCGGCATGGCGGCCCTGCTGCCGGTCGGGGTGCGCGGCCTGATGCTGACGGGGATGCTCGCCGCTCTGGCGTCGACCGTCGACACGCATCTCAACTGGGGCGCCTCGTACTGGACCAACGACATCTACAAGCGGTTCATCTGTCAGGGGTGGCTCGGGACCGAGCCGAGCGGCCGCGCCCTGGTGTGGGTGGCGCGGGCCGCGGGCGTGCTGACCCTGGTGATCGCCCTCGGCATCATGACCCGGCTCACCTCCATCAACCAGGCGTGGCAGATCAACCTGCTGTTCGGGGCCGGCCTCGGCGTGGTTCTGGTTCTCCGCTGGGTCTGGTGGCGCATGAACGCCTGGGCGGAGATCGCCGCGATGGTGGTATCGTGCGGTGTCGCTCCGTTGCTCATCTTTTTCTTCGACGACGCCCAGCAACCGTTGCGGCTGCTGCTGGCGGCGGCGGCGGCGACGGCGGCGGCGCTGGCCGCCGTCCGGCTCACCGCCGCCGAGGAGCGGTCACGGCTCGTGACCTTCTACCGGCGCGTGCGGCCGGTGGGCTTCTGGGGGCCGGTTGCCCGCGCCGGCGGCGACGGCGGGGAGGACGGCGCGCGGCGGCTGGGACGCGCCGCCGCGGCCATGGTGTCGTGCGCGGCGACCCTGTTCTGCCTGCTCGTCGGCCTCGGCACTTGGCTGGTCGGCAGCCCGGCCCCGGATTGGGTTCCCGCCCGCCCGCTCTGGATCGGCGGGCTGCTCGCCGCGGGGCTCGCGCTGTGCCCGGTCTGGTATCGGTTGGGGTACGGAACGCGCTCCGAAGCGGGGCCGGCCCGGCCGGCGCCGTGATCCCCGGGTGCCGGTGACGAGACCGCGGAACTCCCCCGCCTGCTCCGGGCGACGGCGCCCGCGATCCCGGCGGCCGGGTGACGGCAGGAGACGACGATATGGCTCGACGGTGGCTGTTGGCCGGTCTGTGCGCGGCGTTCGGCGCTCCGGGCGCCGCACAGTCGCTGACCGAGGCCGAGGCGGTGGCGAAAATGCGGGCGGAGTATCCGCAGGTGATCGCCCTGCGGCTCGGCGTGCGCGAGCTGGAAGCGGACGCCCGCGAGCGGACCCTGCCGGCCAACCCGGCCGTTGCCTATACGCGGGAAGACGCCGGCGCGGCGGTCGACGACTTCCTGCTCGTGAGCCAGCAGATGCCCCTGTGGGGCCGCCGGCGGCTGATGGGCGAGGCGGCCCGGCACGCGGTCTCGGCCCGGGCGGCCGACGTCGACGCCCGGCTGTTGGCGGTCGAGGCCGAGCTGCGCCACGTGTTCACCGATCTCCTGCTGGCGCAGGACCGGGTGCGGTCGCTCGAAGCCGGCTTGGACCGGCTCGACGAGCTGATCGCGGTGCTCCGCACGCGCGAAGAGCAGGGCGAGGGCTCTCGGTTCGATCGGCTGCGCGCCGAGCGCGAAGGGGCCGAGGTCGACGCCGACCTCGCGCTGGCCCGCATCGACCGCCGGCGGGCCCAGGCGCGGCTTGCCGCCTTCCTTGCCGAGGGCACCGACCCCGACGGGTTGACGGCAGCGGGCGGTCTCGACGACTACGCGGTTCCTCCGATCCCGGCGCCCGCGGCGGCGCAGCTTCCCAAGGGCCGCCAGGAATATCGCGCGCTGGGCCTCGAGGCCCAGCGGTGGGGGGCCGAGGAGCGCGCCGCGCGCCGCCTGCGGCTGCCCACCGCCCAGGTGACGGGAGGCATGAAGCGGAGCCGCGTGCTCGGGCCGATGGACACCGGGTTCGTCCTTGGCGCCTCGGTGTCGTTGCCCCTGTTCAACCGCGGGCAGGCGCAGGCGGCGCGGGCCGCGGCGGCCCGCGCGCGCCTCGAGGCCGAGCGCCGGACCCTCGCGGCCCGCATCGCGGCCGAGGTCCACGCCGCGTCGGCCGCCGCGGTCGGCGCGCGCGCGCTGGCCGATCGCTACCGGGCCGACTCGGTGTCCCGCGCCGACGAGCTCGTGGCCATCGCGACCGCGGCCTACGAGGAAGGCGAGTTCGGCATCCTGGAGCTGCTCGACGCCCATCGGGTCAGCCTGAGCGCGAACCTGCGGTCGCTCGATCTGTCGGCGGCGGCGCGCCGGGGCGCCGTCGCGCTCGACCGCGCGGCCGGCCGGGGGATGACGCCATGAGGAACACCATGCCCGCGGCGGGCAGGCTGTCGGCGGCGGCGTTGCCGTATCTGTCGGCGGCGGCGCGCCGGGGCGCCGTCGCGCTCGACCGCGCGGCCGGCCGGGGGATGACGCCATGAGGAACACCATGCCCGCGGCGGCGTTGTTGTCGGCGGCGGCGTTGCCGTATCTGTCAGCGCCGTCGCGCCGGGGCGCCGTCGCGCTCGACCGCGCGGCCGGCCGGGGGATGACACCATGAGGAACACCATGCAACGCGGCGGGCAGGCTGTCGGCGGCGGCGTTGCCGTATCTGTCGGCGGCGGCGCGCCGGGGCGCCGTCGCGCTCGACCGCACGGCCGGCCGGGGGATGACACCATGAGGAACACCATGCAACGCGGCGGGCCGGCTGTCGGCGGCGGCATTGCTGTATCTGTCGGCGGCCGACCCGCCGGGGCGCCGTTGCGCTCGACCGCGCGGCCGGCCGGGGGATGACGCCATGAGGAACACCATGCCCGCGGCGGCGTTGTTGTCGGCGGCGGCGTTGCTGTCGGCGTGCGGGTCGGCGCCGCCGCCGGAGGAGGCCCCGCAAGAGGAGCCGGCGCCGGTCGTCGTGAGCCGGTGGACCGACCGCAGCGAGCTGTTCGTCGAGTTCCCGCCGCTCGTCGCGGGGGCCACGAGCCGGTTCGCGATCCACTTCACCGACCTCGCAACCTTCGAGCCGTTGCGGGAGGGCCGGGCGACGGTGCGCCTGACCGGCGTGCGCGCGCGCGCGGAGGAGTTCGTGGTCGACGGCCCCGGCCGCCCCGGCATTTTCGGGGTCGACGTCACCCCGGCCGCCGCGGGCCGCGCGCGGCTCGAGCTGCTGCTGGACGCGGCGGCGGTGCGCGACCGCCACGACCTCGGCGAGGTCACGGTGCTGACGGCGGCGCAGGCGGTGACGTTGCCGCCCGCGGCCGAGGAGGAGGACGGCACGGTCCCGTTCCTCAAGGAGCAGCAATGGTCGCTCGACTTCGCGACCGCGGTGGCCCGCCGGCGATCGATGGCCGCCGGCCTCGACATCCCCGCCCAGATCCAGCCGCGCACCGGCGGGCAGGCCGAGGTGACGACCCCGGTGGCGGGCCGGCTCGCCGCCGACCTGCCGGCCCGGCCCGTCGGGTCCGTCGTGGGCCGAGGCGACACCCTGGCCCAGATCGTCCCCCGCAGCGGGCACGCCGACGACCGCCCCGCCCTCGAGCTGGCGGTGGCCGAGGCGCGCGACGCGCTGGAGCTGGCGCGGGCGGAGCACGCGCGGGTCGAGCGGCTGGTCGAAGTCGGCGCGCTTCCGGCGCGCCGCCGGCTCGAGGCGCGGCTCGCGGCGCAGACGGCCGGGGCCCGGTTGACGGCGGCCGAGGCGCATCTCGCCCAGCTCGACTCGACGCGGCGGGGCGAGGGGGACGGCACCGAGGATACGCGGTTCGTGCTGCGCGCGCCGATGCGCGGCGTGGTCGCAGAGTCGGCGGCCACCCCCGGGGCCAGCGTCGACGAGGGCGCGAGGCTGTTCACGCTCATCGCGATCGACCGCGTCCACGTCGTCGGCGCGTTGCCCGAGGCGGCCCTGCCGCGTCTCGCCGAGATCGCGCGGGCCGAGCTCGAGGTGCCGGGGGCGGGGGCGCCGGCGCCCCTCGAGCGCCTGGTGACGGTGGGACGCGTGGTCGACGGCGACACCCGGACCGTCCCCATCATCTACGAGCTGCCCAACCCGGGGCGCGGGCTCGCCATCGGCCAGGCCGTCACCCTCCGCGTCTTCGGCGCTTCGAGGGAGGATGCGGTCACCGTGCCCGCGGGCGCGATCGTCGACGACGGCGGCCAGCCGGTGGTCTTCGTCCAGGTCGGCGGCGAGAGCTTCGAGCGGCGCCCGGTCAGGATCGGTCATCGCGAGGGCGGGGACGTCCAGGTGATCGGGGACGTCGCGGCGGGCGACCGGGTGGTCACGGTGGGGGCGCCGTTGATCCGCCTCGCGGCGCTCTCGCCGCAGGCGCCGGCTCACGGACATACGCACTGATGCCGGATGCGCTGATGCGCCGGCGGCCGCCCGGTGCGCACCTTGTCGGGTCCCGGCGTGGACGGAACTGATGTTGGATGCGCTCATTCGTTGGTCGTTGCGCAACCGCTTGGCGGTGCTCGCGGGCGCCGGCGCGTTCCTCGTGTGGGGCGGCGTCGTCCTGCGGCAGATGCCGGTCGACGTGCTGCCGGACCTGACCGCGCCGACGGTGACGGTGCTCGTCGATGGGCAGGGCATGGCCCCCACCGACATGGAGGCGCTCGTCACCCTGCCCATCGAGGCGGTGATGAACGGCGCGTCGGGGGTGCGCCGGGTGCGCTCGGCCACCGCCGTCGGGCTCGCGGTGGTCTGGGTCGACTTCGACTGGGGGGAGGACATCTACCGGGCCCGCCAGACCGTGGCCGAGAAGTTGTCGTCGGCCGTCCCCGCCCTGCCCGACGCGATCGCGCCGCCGGTCCTCGCGCCGGTGTCCTCGATCATGGGCGAGATCATGTTCGTGGCGCTGGAGTCGTCGGCGCATTCGCCCATCGACCTGCGCACCACCGCCGACGTGGTCGTCCGGCGGCGGCTCCTGGCCGCCCCCGGCGTCGCCCAGGTGACGGTGATCGGCGGCGATCGCCGCCAGTTCGAGGTGCTCGTCGAATCCGATCGGCTGTCCGACTACGGGCTGTCGCTCACCGCGGTCGAAGACGCGCTGCGGCGCGCCAACCGGAACACGTCGGCCGGGTTCAGGCAGGCGGGGGGCCAGGAGTACCTGATTCAGGGGGTGGGCCGGCTGACCGACGTCGAAGCCATCGCCGCGACGGTCATCGGGGCGCGCGGCACCCGCCCCATCCGGGTCGCAGACGTGGCCGCGGTCGAGATGGGAGCCGCACTCCGCCGCGGAGATGGATCGCGCAACGGGCGGCCCGCCGTCATTCTCGGCATCCACCGGCAGCCCGACGTCAACACGCTGGCGCTGACGCGCGAGCTCGACCGCGTGCTCGACGACGTTCAGGCCGGTCTGCCGGCCGGCATGCAGCTCGACACGCGGCTGTTCCGGCAGGCCGACTTCATCGAGCTCTCGATGCGCAACCTGACCCGCGCCCTGCGGGACGGCACCCTGCTCGTGGTCGCGGTGACCCTGCTCTTCCTCGCCAGCGTGCGGGCCGGGGCCATCACCCTGCTCGCCATCCCCCTGTCGCTCCTGGCCGCGGTGGTCGGGCTCCGCGCCCTGGGGCTGTCCATCAACAGCATGACCCTCGGGGGCATGGCCATCGCGGTCGGGGCCCTCGTCGACGACGCCATCATCGACGTCGAGAACGTCGGCCGGCGCCTGCGCGAGAACGCGCGCCGGCCGGCCGCGCGGCAGCGGCCGCGGCTGCGCGTCGTATACGAGGCGAGCCGCGAGATCCGCACGTCCATCGTCTTCGCCACCCTGATCGTGGGGCTGGTGATGCTGCCGATCTTCTTTCTCTCCGGCGTCGAGGGGCGCCTGCTGCAGCCCTTGGGGCTCGCGTACCTCATCGCGCTGGCCGCGTCGCTGGTGGTGGCCCTGACCCTGACGCCGGTGCTCTGCTTCTATCTGCTGCCGGGCAGCAGCGCGTCGGCCGCCCACGAGCCGGGTCTGGCCGCCGCGGTGCGGCGCCGCTACTCGCGGCTGCTGCCCCACGCCCTGCGGCGCCCGCGCACGGTGCTGGTGGCGGCGGGCGCCCTGTCGGCGGCGGCGGCGGCGGCGACGCCGTTCCTGGGGCGGGCGTTCCTGCCCGCGTTCAACGAGGGCGCCCTCGTGATCAGCGCGGTCACCCTGCCGGGGACGAGCCTGGCCGAGTCGAGCGCGCTCGGGAGCGCCATCGAGCGGCTTCTGCTCGAGGTGCCCGAGGTGGCCGCCACCGGCCGGCGGACCGGTCGGGCCGAGCTCGACGAGCATGTGCAGGGGGTCGAGTCGGCCGAGATCGATGTGCGGCTGGAAGAGGGGGGGCGGCCCCGCGAAGCCGTGCTCGACGAGATCCGGGAACGGCTGTCGCTGGTGCCGGGCACGAACGTCACCATCGGCCAGCCGATCTCGCACCGCATCGACCACATGCTCTCCGGCTCGCGGGCCAACGTGGCGGTCAAGATCTTCGGGGACGACCTCGCGGTGCTGCGCGGCCTCGGCGATCAGGCGGTCGCCGCGATGCAGGACATTCCCGGCGTCGTCGATCTGGCCATCGAGCCGCAGGCGGACATCCCCACCGTGCGGGTGGGGTTCGACCGCGCCGCGCTCGCCCGGCACGGCTTGCCGGCCGGCGAGGCGGCCCTGACCCTGGAGACCGCGCTGCACGGCCGCGAGGTCGGGCAGGTGCTCGACGGCCAGGTCGCGGTGCCGCTGGTGGTGCGCTACCGCCGGGCGGACATGGCCGACCTCGACGCGCTGTGGGACACGCGCATCGACACCCCCGCGGGTCCCCGCGTTCCGCTGGGCAGCCTGGCCGCCATCGTCGAGGACCGCGGCCCGAACTTCATCGGGCGCGAGAACGTCCAGCGCCGGCTGGTGGTGACCTGCAACGTCGCGGGGCGCGACCTCGGCGGCACGGTGGCCGACATCCGGGAACGCGTGGAGACCGCGGTCGCGTTGCCGGCGGGCTATCGCGTGGAGCTCGGGGGGCAGTTCGAGGCCCAGGCCACGGCGGCGCGCGCCCTCCTGGGCCTCGGGCTGGCCGCGGTGGTCGGCATCTTCCTGCTGCTGGTCAGCGCGCTGCGGTCGCCCCGCGACGCCGCCATCGTCATGATCAACCTGCCTCTGGCCCTCATCGGGGGGGTGGTCGGGGTCGCGCTCGGGGGCGGCACGCTGTCGATCGCGGCCCTCATCGGCTTCATCTCGCTCTTCGGCATCGCCACCCGCAACGGCATCATGGTGGTGACCCGCATCCGCCGGCTCCAGGACATCCAGGGCAGCGACGTCAGGGCGGCGGTGGTGCGGGGGGCGGTGGACCGGGTGGTCCCCGTTCTGATGACCGCGCTCTCGACCGGCCTCGCCCTGCTGCCGGTGGCGCTGGCGGCCGGCCGGCCGGGCAGCGAGATTCAGGCCCCGCTCGCCCTCGTCATCGTGTGCGGGCTCGTCTCGGCGACGGTCCTCAACATGTTCGTGGTGCCGACGGCCTACTTGGCCGCGGCCACCGCGCGGCAATCCGGCTGATGAGGGTCCGGATTCCCGTGACGCCGACGGGGTACCGTTCGGCGTCCAGTCGGCTTGGATCCGGCGCCGGCCGGCCGCGTGGCGCCGCCGCGCCCGATCAAGGCTCCGGCGCGGGCGCGGCGCCTACGCCGGGTCCATCTTCAGCGGCTCGGCGGACCCAGTGATGATCGGGTCTTCGTTCCGGGGCGCGCCGCTTTTTGCGGGGCGGGGCGAGGCGGTTAAATCGTTGCAGTGACGATCGGGTCTTCGTTCCGGGGCGCGCCGCGCTTTCTCTTGTCACGGTTCGCCTTGAGCCACCCGCGACCCGCACGCGACGCCGACGACCGACGCGGCCGGTGATGTCCCGAGTGGTCGCGCGGGAGCCCGCGGCGTCACGGGCTCCCGGCGTAGAGGCTACGCGCTCAGATGCCGGCGGAAGAAGCCCACGGTCCGGTTCCACGCCAGCGCGGCGGCCGCCTCGTTGTAGCGCGGCGTCGAGTTGTTGTGGAAGCCGTGCAGGGTCCCCTCGAACATGTGCATCTCGTAGTCGACGTTGTTGGCCTGCAGGGCCGCCTCGTACTCGGGCCACATCGCGTTGATGCGCGGGTCGGTGTCGGCGTAGATGATCATCATGGCGGCCTCGATGCTCGGCACGCCCTCGGCCGGGGCGGCGGCGCCGTAGAACGGGACGCCGGCATCGAGGTCGCCGCCCAGCTCGACCGCGAGGCGGTTGGTCATCCCGCCGCCCCAGCAGAACCCGGTCGCGCCGAGGCGGCCGTTGGACAGATCGTGCGCCTTGAGAAAACGCGCGCTGTTGATCATGTCCTGATCCAGCTCGTCGGGGTCGAGACCGCGCTGCAGGGTGCGGCCGTCGTCGTCGTTGCCGGGATAGCCCCCCACCGGAGACAGGCCGTCGGGGGCGAGGGCGAGGAACCCGGCCACCGCCGCGCGACGCGCGACGTCCTCAATGTGCGGGTTCAGGCCGCGGTTCTCGTGGATGATCAGCACCGACGGGAACGGCCCGTCGCCGGCCGGCTGCACCAGATAGCCGCGCATCTCCCCCGACGTGCCGCCCGGGGACGGGTACTCGACGTAGGTCCCCCTCATCCGCGGGTCGGTGAACGAGATCGTCTGCGCCTCCGCATACCGCGGCAGGAGGGCCTGGGCCATCCAGAGGGCCGAGACGCCCCCGATGGTCATCGCCGCGGCGCGGCTGAGAAACTCGCGCCGGGTGATCCGGCCGTGGCAGTACTCGTCGTAGAGATCGAAGACGCGCGGGTCGATCTTCTGTTCCGGGGTCTGTTCCTGTGCCATTGATCGCGCTCCTCTGCTGCGTGGCCTGTCACCCGCCGGCGGCGGCATCCGTCAGCGGGCCGCCGTACCCTGGATTGATGTCCGAACCGAACACGATTCTACGGCCTTTGGCCAAGCGGCGTCACACGCAATCGCGGCCCGGACGGACTGGAACGGGACGGCGGACGCCGCATCCGATCCAGTCAACGTGTCCACCCTCATCGGCGCAAGCTCGCCCCGCCGTCTTCCGGAACACGGGTCCGACGATGCCGCCGACCGCGGTGACCGTTCCCTCAAGTCAACGTGTCCACCTTCATCGGCGCAGGTTCGCCCAGCCGTCTTCCGGAACACGGGTCCGACGATGCCGCCGACCGCGGTGACCGTTCCCTCAAGTCAACGTGTCCACCCGGATCGTCGGGGCGCCGCACCGGCCCGTCACCGGGAGGCCGCGCCCGGCTCCGCGCCGGCTTGCTCCTCCGCGCGATGGCCCGCGAGGATGCCCTCCATCCCGATGTTGCCTTCGTGGCAGGCGTACTCGTAGATCGCCTCGTCTTTCCGCGTCAACGGAATCATGGCCGTCCACGCGCCCGAGTAGGTGCCCGGATCGTCGACGGTGAACTCGTGCTCTATCGTCTCGGGGCCGACCCGCGTAAAGCGCTCCACGAGCCGCAGCGCCTCGGCCGACCCGCGGATGCGCTGGTACAGCGCGGCGGGCGAATCGCTCTTGGCCGAGAAGTTCCGGGTCTCGACGACCAGCGTGTCGCCGTCCCAGTAACCGCGCGAGTCGCCGTGCCATTGCCGGATGGCGTCGTCGACGTGCGGGCCGCCGTCGAGCGGGACGATGCGCGCGTCGTGGATCATCTCGTGCAGGAACACGACGTGGTCCGGGGTCTGGATGATCTGGTAGTAGGTGTTGTAGCCGGCGAACAGGTTCGGCATCCCGAAGGTGATGCACCGCTCCTGCAGCCGGCGGTCGGTCCACGACGACGCGGGGTTGTCGGCGAGGTGGGCGGCCCGCGCGTCGACGCGCCGTTGCGCCTCCGGCGTCAACGGCGGCAGGCGGCCGTTCGGCGGATCGACGACCAGCGAGGTGCGGTTGTCGAAGTCGCGGTCGACCAGCCAGAACTGGTTGTAGTTGCCGGTCGCCGCGTCCCGCGACGAGAACGAGTCCCCGTCGCCGAGAGCCGCGGTGAACACGCTGTCCGCGAACGCCGCGTCGCTCTCGCCGCCCGCGAAAATCTCCGCGTAGCGGGCTTCCAGCCGGGCCAGCTCCTCGTCGGTCAGCACCGCCTTGTCGCCCAGCGCCGCCGGCCGCTCCAGCGGAGTGGCGGTGTTGTTGGCCCACACGCCCTGCAGGTCCGGCCGGCCGTCCGGCGTGCGCGGCGCGCTCCACGGTTCCGGCTCCGCCGCCTGCGCCAAGCTCGGCGCCGGCAACGCCGCCGCCCCCGCGACCGCGGCGACCACCGCGACCGCCGTCCACCACGCTGTCCGTGACTGTTTCATCGTCGCCTCTCCCGAAGTGCCGTGCCGCGCAATTATGCCAGTCTTCCGCGCGTGCCGCCCGCTCGCGGCCCGCCGGTCGGCGAGCCGGGAGTCTGCGCCGTAGAACGGCGCGGACTCCTGGAGGGTTGGTTGGGCGGCAATCGGAGCCGCAGGCGACGTTTCCGGGCCAGGGAATCGCCGGCGAATTCGATCAACGACCGAGGACGACATCGACCCCGGACAGCACCAGCTCGATCTTGGCCCGAGAGAGCTTGCCGGCGCGTTCGTCGAGCAGAGATCTGTCGAGCGCAACGACCTGAGAAACGTTGACCACCGAATTTTACGGAAGACCGGTCGCCGTCGCGGCCCAGCCACACGTTCCCCGGGGCGCCCGCCCACCGCCGGTTGCCCGTCAGTGGCACGCACACGGCCGTGGCGAGGCGGCTCCGATTCAAGGCATCGCCCTGCACCACCACGACCGGGCGTCGAACCCGGGGCCGGATCCGACAGGGGCCGGAAGATCGGCCCACCAGATCTCGCGCTGCGAGATCACCACTCGACGCGTTCCAGGACGCGGCGCGCGGCCACGGTCAGGAACTCGTCCGGCTTGGTGGCGCCGACCTCATCGCATACGCGGTTCATGGCGTCGGTGACTTCGTCCGGCGCATGGCGCGCCACGTACTCCCGCAGCGCTGCGCTGTACACCTCGCTCCGCGACCGCCGCCCGCGCTCGGCCAGTCGTTCCACCTTCTCGAAAACCTCGTCGGGGATCGAAATCGCCGTCTTCATGCCAAGAGCATAACCGAGCTTTCGGAGCGACGAACGGTCGCAGCGCTGCGCCCCGACCCGACCGGTTTTCACAGGGAGCGATTGCGAGCCATTCTCGGTTGTCTTGGGGAGGATTCACGGGCTTCTGGTCAACCTGCTTGATTCGGCCGGGAGTAGATCGAGAACAACCGGAAACTGGAACGGCTCGTGAGCCAGCCGTAGCGGCGCAGCTCAGCAGAACGGCGGCGAGCAACCCACACGGCGGAAACCGCGGGCTGCTCGGAAGCCGGCGAGCCAGCGTCTCTTCCTACCCATCAGAATAAGAACACCCTGATCTGGAGCGGGCCGACACGGTGTCCGCGGACCGCGGCTGCTTGGGGCTGAGCCACTCCGTGCTCCCGCTGCAGTCCCACGGACCGTCGCAGTCGACACCCGACGGTTTGGAATCGCGCGGAAGATCAAACACCCGCGCAGCGTCATTGTTGATGTGGCCGCCCGTTCGGTGGTCGCGGCCAGCCAGGATCGACGGGACCATCGAAGCCGTCTGTGGACGTCTCTCGCTGGGTCCGCGTCTCCCACAAGTCGCAGTACGCGACCCCCAGCTCTCCAGCCGCGGATCGCCCTTGCGACGGGCTCGGAGCTGGCGCATTAGTTAGACTCCTTGCGGATGTACGGCGATCCAGCCCTCAAGTTCCGCCGCTGTCGGATCGTCAACGGGTGCCAAGCCAGCAGCTGCCGCTCTCGCTGCGAACACGCAAAGCACAGAGTCAAGCGCATCAGCGCTCTCTTGGCAGCGCGCGTGCAGGCCGTCGGGAATCTCGATACGTGGCGAAATGCCCTCGATAATCTCCTCTCTTGCGCTCCTGCCATCCGATCCGTCGTACCCCTTGTAAGGTAACTCCCAATGGTGTAGCTGGGCCGCTGGGAAGGCCTCGACGAGCAGCCCACAAGGAACACGGCACCAAGGCCAAGCCGGTCGTTTGATCCTAGCAAGGAGTGTGAGACTGGCGGCCGCAAACGGTGCTCCGCCGCGCGGACCGTTCCACAAAGTCGACCGAACGTTCACACGTCCTTGCCAGAACTGCTCCGTCGTGCGCAACGGCTTGGGCTTTTCAAGAGATGCATTCCTTTTCCCGTAGACGACCAACTCCTCCCCTTTGGCAAACGGGCGACCGCCCGTCGGCAACTTCGCGACATCGCGCAGCAGTACGGGGAACCCCCCGTCCGGCATGTGACGGGCCGGAAGAGCGAAGGGTGCGTCAACCCCCGCGGCGCAGTACTCACCTCCGGCAAGCAGTCCAGCCAACCGCTTGAATGGCTGGAAATTACCTGGTAGATCCTGGACCCGTCGGAGCGCCACCAACTTCATGAACTTCTCGTCGTGCACCTGCGCTGTTGCGATCCAGACGTTCGAGCGCCGGCAGCCGGGCGTCCACTGCCGTGCGTTTCCAGAAAAATCGATGCCGTGTACGACGGTCAACATTCCGACGCGGATCCTACACTACTCTGACCCGCCGCCAAGCTCGTTCAACCTCCGGCACCGGTCGAGCTCGAGCCAGACCCCACGCAACATGTGCACATTGCGCCTAGCGAGAGGCGCTGCCGCGCCCCCTTCGCGGACCCGCGCCGCATGGCAGCTTGCTCACGGTCGACCACTGTTCAGCGCCAGTAGCTCGCGCAGAACACCGGCGTCGGAGATGTCTGCGGACCAACCGGACGCGGCGGCCACCCCGTCACGGGCGTCTTGCACATCGACCGGGTTCACGTGGCCTCGGCCCGCGTGACGTTCTGGTACCTGCCGACCGAGATCCAGCGCGCTCGGCGCAACTCGACCACGCCAAGTGCATCCCGAGCTGCCGGTTCGCGGAGCCGGGGGTGACCAAGCAGCGCACGGATCGTAGCGAGACTGATCGGATGGCACCAGATCGGCCATGTGAAGACCCGGCCGCCGCGATGCCCGCGCTCACGCGCCCCGCCGAGTACCTCCAGTCGAGCGCTCCCGGTCAGCGACGACTGCGGAACCACCGTCAGCGCCGACAGGCCGACGGCGGCAAGGCGATTGGCACCATGCTGGGTGCGCTCCTTGGTCTTCGCGTCGGTGGGATCCGTCGCGCGCAAGGCGTGGCGCACAGCTTCACGCGGGTCCCAGCGGAACGATTTTGTATCGTCAGGTCGCGTCCAGGGTCGAAACAGAGCGTTGCCCAAACATTCCGCAGCCGAGAGCTTCATGGTCCCGTGTGGGGCAGGCGGCGACGACTCCTTTGGAACGGACGCGAGGTTCGACAGGAAGTTGGTACGGCCTGTGGACAGCAGGCAGAGCGGAGTCGGTTCCGTTTCTTGTGCGTTATCCTTGGTACGCACCACGGCATCGCTGAGGAGTGCCGCCCAAAGGTCCGCGGCGTAGCGGTCTCCGGCCGCGGCAGCGCGTAGCCGCTCGGCGGCGGTGTCCGGGGCGAGTTTCAGGTCCTTGAGACCATCGAAGCCGTGCAGGGGAACCAGTGCTTCGAGGCCCGCGACCACGGCATCTAGGACCAAGTCTCCCGTCGCCTGCTCGTTCACATGCAGTGCCGGCCGTACCGGGGGTGCGTCAACCGTCCAGGCCACGCGTGGCAGCCACCGCGGTCGCGCTCTTTCAAGCGCGCGCAGCAGACCCAGGAGGGCCAGGAAGGCCAACAGGTTGTCCGGCTCCAACCCGTCGAGGCGAAGCATCGAAACGCGGGTCACGGTGCCTCCTCTTCCCACTCCGACGCCCGGTGGTCCGCCAGCCGCAGGATCGTCTCCAAGTAAGCCAGCGTCCAGATTCCGTAACGTCGTTTCAACTCCTCGTACAGTGCCGCCCAGTCCGCGCCGGCGAGGTCGAAGACGGTGGATTCCGGACCGGGGCCGGGCGCGATGCGCCAGTGCGTTATACCGAGGCACGAGCCGAACGAGTTCTGTTCCTCCGCCCCTCCACGCGGGTCAGTGAATTCAAAGAATGGACGCCCGAACCCGTGATGCGTGCCGATCAACCAGAGGACCAAGTCGGGCTTGCGGGCTTCCGCGAACCGCGGGTGCGCCTGCGCCATGCGGACCGACAGAGCCTCGTGGCGCCAGCCCTTCGGAAGACCGACGCGTGCCCAGGCACCCCGCGGAGACCGCCGCCCGCTCTTGGCCATCGCACGACTGTCCCCAGGTGCGTTCCAAGGATCGGCACCGAACAGCAGGAGCTGAAACCGTGGGTCGGCCTTTCCCGCGTCATGCAACAAAGCGGCGAGTTCCAGGTGATCCGCCATCGGATCAGGCAGATCGAGGATCTGGGCGAAACGCTTGACACGGTCGACGACATGGGCCGTGTGATCATCCACACTGACAGCACTGGCCGAGGTCCGCGACGCCGCGTCGTCTTCGGTCGAGGGCGCTCCGCTGGTCAGGCGACGCGGCCCGACCGCTTCCGAAGCACCGCTCTCGCGAAGCCCATGCGCCGCTACCATCACGGCCCCGCCCTCGTACCGAGCGATGCCGGAAAGACGGTGCACGTCGATCCGCCCCTTCGCCCGCAGCAGCATCTCCAACGAGTCCCGTACGGGCCTGTGGATGCCCACCGCATCGCCACTGTCGTCGTTCCGTTCCGGTGTCCAGCCTGCGGGCAGAACGTCCAGCAACCGCTCCACTAGTGCGAGACCTGTGGCGCCGTCCTCCGCCAAGGCCTCAGACACGCGTTCCCATTGACGGTCATCCGCAATGACGTCCCGCGCAATGCGAACCGTGTGCCTTCGGCTCCAGAAGGGCCACGCCGCCGTATCCGCCCCGTCCACGACGGGATCGCAACAGGTTGGCGCCCAGCCGAATTCATCGCAACCGCCGTATTCGGCCGGCGCGACCAGCACGTCTCCCGGCAGCAACTCGGATGGCGACGCGCACCCGGTCCGTGGGTCGTCCGGACCCGCCCAACGGAACACCCGTCTGCCCCGCCCGCCCGCCGCTGCGTCCGCCTCCGCTTCGCCGCGCTCGGGCGCATCCGAAACGCAAGCCGCTTCTTCGCGATCCAGACGCCGCAGCCACGCACGCGCGGACCACAGCGGCACGTCGAGCATTTCCGCCGCCCTCGGCGGAACCAGGGTCAGAAGCGTCTTCAGATCGGCCTCGGCGTCCGCTACCAAGTCGTCCTCGGTGATGTCACTGCGCCAGACGAGGGAGACCTCCGAAGAGGCGCGCTCGACGCCGTGGAGAAACAGACCCACTTCTGGGTCGGCAGCGGGCCGCGGCCACGTCTGCGACCACAGGTCGAGGTAAGCCGGCATCAGGACAGGTGGCTTCGCGAGGGGCGCCGCGAGTGTCTCCGCGCAGCCGTGGAACTGCTTCTCGAACGCGGCGATACCGAAGTCCACCTTGTCGCCTCGCGCGCTCTTCGTCAGTGCCTTCCAGGTCTCGGCGAGCCGGTCTCCGTATACTGGATCGTCAGAGGTGCTGGCGATGTCGTCGGCCAGCGCCAGGATCGCGCCCTCGGCCGGCACGCGTCGACCGTCGCGGTTCAGGCGGCCGAACCGTTGCCGAAGCGCGTCAAGGGACGCAGCCTGCGTCACCAACCCGTCGAGGTCCAGGTCAACACCCACTTCCAGACACTGGGTCGCGACGACGAACAGCGACTCGGCGGCCACTGTCGCTCCAAAGAGCGGCAACTGGCGACCAACACCAACCGCCGGGGAGTCCGCAGCAGGCCCCGCGGTGCCCGGCATGCGAGACGCACCGGTCCGATAGGGTCGGAGCGTGTCGACGATCCGGTCTCGACCAACGTCGCGGGAGCGGCCGATCAGCAGCACGGCCCGGGCAGCCTCGTCTTCCTGCAGACGCAAGAAGATGTTCCGCGCCAGCGCGACGCGGTTGACGACCACGCCGACCGCTGGCCCGGCAACCCCGCTGCCGCGGAGCCGATCTGCAATCTCGCGGGCGGCGGCGGCGAAATTCTCGGCGGGCGCCTCGCGAACGACGGTCAGCTTAGCGGGTTTGCGTGCTTCAATTCGACGCTTCAGAACCGGGTGACGGAGATCGTCAGCAGTGAGGCTCATCGGTCGCTGCGGTTCCACGCCGGGCGTGGCCGAGAGAACGACTGTGCGGATATCGGCGCCTCCGGTTGTTCGCACTGCATCAATCGTTTGCCGGAACGGTTCGGACAGATGCGCTTCGTCGAGAAGAATCAGGGTGTCGTTGCCGAGCAAGCCGGCATGAACCGGCGCCATGCGGGCCGAGACGCCGTAGCCGCGAAACAGCAGCCGAGACCCTACCTGATCGACGGTCGAGCAGAGAATGGTCGGCTGCGTGGGCGTCCGCGCCCAGTCGTGCTCCAGCGGCGCGCCGCCGCGGAGCCGCCGCGCCACCAGCGGCGGCTCGCCCTCTCCGGCCAAATGCTGCAGCCGGCGTGCGACCTCAGCAAGAACTGAACGTCCATCAGATGCTGCGGCGGCGGGATTGGCAACAGCGTTCGCGATCCTGTCGGCGCGGACGAAGGCGTCGTCCACTACCAGACGCCTGTCGACGACCAGGGCGATCCGCAACGCGGACTTGCGAGGTGTTTCCCACCGCAGCGCCAGATGGAAGACAGCGGCGTCTAGGGCCGCCGTCTTCCCCGATCCAGTCGGCAGATCCAGCACGTCCGGCCACTTGTCGGTCTTATCCAGACGAGCGACCAGAGCATCCTGCCAGGGAAAGGTGTCGTCATCACCGTGGATCGCTCGGAAGAAGTCGGCGAAGTGGTCCGCGCCCAGCTCCATCGTCAGCGCTCCCACCCGCGGCACAGGCCCAGCCCCGTGAACCGCCCGGCACCCAGCAACACGGGACCGGGAACCTCACGGCCGAAGTCGATCATCGCGTGGACGAGCTTACGGGTAGCGAACGGCTCCGGCACCTTCCAGCGCGTCCAAGGCGGCGCGCCGGCTGGGGGTCGGGCCGGCGGTGCGCCTTCGACCGCCGAGTGCTTGCCTACGCGCACACGTTCAAGGTCGGGGCGCGGCAGGCCGGCGCGCTCGCAGGCACCTGCAACGATCGCGCGCACCTCCCCGTCGCTCTTGCGCTTGAGGTGTCTGTCGAGCACGATGGGAGTCACGCTGGCCCAGATGCGGGCCGGTCGCAGATACGGTTGCGGAGACAACGAGCGGACCGCGGTGACGCCCGCCGGTGCAAGCCGAAGCGGTTTGGGTAGCAGTGTGCCTGCCAACTCCAGCACGCGGCGCTCCGATCCCGGGTGGTACGGCGCGATCGCCGCGAACGCTCGGCGGAATCCGGGAATGTCCTGAAGCACCATGCCGGCTGGCGGCAAGACGGCCAAGCCGAACACGCGGCCATCGGCATACCGAAAGCCCGCGAATGCGAGCGGGACGATCGCCAAGTGTGGTTTGAGCGTCGGCGCACCGTCCGCGCTGTGCCCCGATACGACCTCCGGAATCGCTCCGTCCAGCCCGGCACGCCGATAGCCGGCCATCAGCGCCCGCCGCAGGGCGCGGCAGACCAGTGCCGACGCGCGGATGTCCGGCACGTCGCCTTTGATGGCTTCGAGTACCAGCCAAACCGGCACCGACTCGCGTTCCGCCTTTGGGATCACCTCACGTACCGAAGCGCCGGGCGCGATGTCGGGTCGCACTGGCTTCGCACGGTGCGCGGCTTCCAATTGCTCCAAGCGGCCCGGATAGACCCGCCGGTGGGCGGTCGCGGCGGGGTGCCGCACCGGTTCGGCACCGCCTCGCAGGAAGCGGCAGCGCACGAGGCTGGTCGAATGACCGAGGTAGGCGACGTCGCTGGCGAGCGCATCCAGAACCTGCAAGATGGTGCTCTCTGGCTCCTCCGGCCAGACCAGCGCCATCACCGGGTCGTCGGGCCGGGCTACCTGAAACCGCCGTGGCTTTCCTTGGCGGTACTCCGGCAGGGTCGAGAGCGCAGCGCGCCACGGCTTCTCGTGGCCGCCCTTCTTCGGGGGGCGTCGCCCGTGATACAGAAAGTCGCGGTACCACCGCTGCCGGTCCAAGGCAGCGGCGGGAGTCTGGAAGTCATTCGGGCGGACATAACACTCCGGCGCGCTGCGTTCCGTGTGCCCGCTGGCATGGATTGCCGGCACCGTGGCTGCCTCCAGCCAGCGTAGCGCCTTCCGCTCCTCCGGATGCTGTCCGCGAAACGCCCAGGCAGCGACGAGCGCGGAGAACACCCGGTCCGGTTGGGGCGGCCAATCCGGCTCTTCACGCGCCGGGTCGCGTGCCGCACGGCACACACCGGTCAAGAACTCGATCTCCAGAACGAGGCTCATCACTTGCCGTCGTCCGCGTCCCCGCCGGCACCCTTCAAGGCCAAGTCGCGGCTCCGGCGGACAATCTCGATCAGCTTGTCCTGCGGCTTCAGTGTGAGCGACTCGAACCGGAATCCGACCGACTCGGCCCGCGCGTAGGCTTCTTCATAGAGAGAGAGCGCCTTCGCGCGGTCCTGTTCGACGGTCTCGGTGGATCCGTCCGCCCGCACCAGTTCCAGCGGCGCACTCCCCTCGCACACCAGGTCGCAGCGCGAACGCAGGGCGTAACCGTTGGCGTCCTGCTCGGCCAGCGCCAGAAGCCCCAGCGCAGCAAGCAGCGCGCGTGCCGCGGCGTTGCGGTCGCCATTACCGAAGCGCAGCCGCCGCAGTCCGGCCAATGTGATGACGGCGCGATGCTCGATGTAGTCGCAGGTCACGCCGAGGGGCTCGACGGTGGGAGTCACGTTCCCGTGGTTGATGACCGACGGCTTGCCTGCCTTGTCTCCCTTCTTGCGAGAGAACAGAATCGGACCGGCTTTGGTCCGGGCGGCCTCCGTCTCGCACGGTGTCCAGTCCTGCTCGTTCTGGGCGGAGCGATAGATCTTGACGCTCTTCTGAATGCCCAGGGGATCGATGCGGCTGCCGGTCCGCCGACCCGAGGTGCGCGACGCCGCCTCACCAGTCCGCTGGTCGTCGACCGGCGTGTCAATCGCCATGATCTCGGAGACCAGCGCCCGCGGGAACTTCGCGCCCAACCCGCCGCCCTCGCCCTGGCTATGCCACGCGCCGAACAGCAGCGCCGTCGGCGACAACTCCAGCAGCGCTGTCGCCTCCGCCGGCTTCGCCGCCGCCAAGCGCCGTCCCTCGTCGGTCTGCATGAAGGGTTCGCCATCCCGCAGACTGTCTCGCAGGATGGCGTCGTAGACACGGTGTGGCGCGTCCAGCGACGTGATTCGCTCCAGCGGCTTAAGGCCGGCACCGCTGAAGTCCACCGTTACGTACGGCAGCGGCAGTCCGTCACCGTCCGTGGCGGCGAGCAGGGCCTCCTCCAGACGGTTGGCTTGGCTCTGAACGCTGTCGACCAGCACGCACCACGCTTCCCGACCTCCCACCCGTCGCCGTTCGAACACGTGCTGCGGTGGATCGTTCTGCCTCGCGGCGGGGTAGGTCGGCGGGAAGATCTTGTCGCCCACGCCGCCGACGGGTTGCAGACGTCGAACCCGGCGAAGGGCAGCGTGGCGGAAAAGCGCATCGGTCAGCTTCGAGAGGGTCAGGTCCAGAGTTGTCGTCATCTTCCGTCGTCCATTGTCGTCCATCAAGTGGTGTCACTGGACGTGATTGGCGAATTCGGCATGCGGGTGCCTGCATCACGCCGCCGCTGGGTACTACGCCCTCGCGGTAGCATCCTCGTGCGATTCTCCGGAGGCAATCGATTCCAATGTCCGGGCGGCTAGTGGTCCGTCACGTCATAATCTTCAGACAGACGAACTTGAGCCGAACGATGTATTTCCTCTGCATGGGAACTCTTTCGGTCCGAAGTGAGTTCCTCGGCGACCCCATTTTTAATCAATTTTAATCATGGCAATGCACTAGGTTCTGCAAGCCCACTGTCAGATCCTGTCAGTGCGGAGCGTCGGTTTCGCTGCAACTTCCCGCGTCTGTAGCCGACGGAGCTGGCACGGGGAATGACCGGGGTGACCTCCCTTTGGCTCCCTTTGGCCGTCTACGATCTCTTCGGCCGTTCCGCTCGCCGACTACAGCGGCGAACCGGCGCCGGTTGTGGATTGGTTGGAGCCCGCCGGCACAGCGGGACCCGGTGCTCGCGCTTCGCCTTCATCCGTGCTGCCGAGATCGTCCACACGCGGTCCGTCGTGTCCATCTCGGCCCACGTCGCGAGTCGGACCTCTCCCGACCGCCCGCCGTCAGTACCAGGAACTCGAACGCCAGCTTCACGGCCGGCGCCGCCGACGCCCGCATGCACCGTCTGAACTGCCGCGGCCACGTCCTTGTGCGGCAGCGCCCGCATATGCTGCACGACGTCGTTCTGAGGACCGGCAGGACGCGGTCGCACTGGTTGTCGTTCCGCAGGTCCATCGAGATCGCCCACTCCAGCACAGGCGGATGCGCTGGCGCACGGCGCGGGCGAACGCGGGCGGTCTCCGCCTTGACGTGCCAGATAGGGGTGAGGATCTCCAGCACGTCGGCGCTGTTACCTCGGAGACTGGCCTGCGGCCGATGCGCGGGAACGCGTAGCGTTCGAGACTGCGCAGCCAGCTCTGCGCCTGCCGTGGGCCACGCCAGCCGCCCTGCTTCTGTTCCAGGACGCGCCGGGCGGCGGCGAAGGTGGGGATGCCCTCGGCGCGGCGCTGTCGGCCAACGGGTCTCCGCCGGACCGGGCGAGCTTGCGGTTGGCGAGGGCCTACTTGCGGGCCTCGGCGAGGGAGACGAGGGCGGCGGCGCCGAGGCCGAGCTCGCGTCGTCGTCCGCGGATGACGAGTCGCTGGATCCTAATATGGCTATTCCGGCAACGCGAACACGAACAGGGTGTTGCCGTTGCTGGGGCGCAGCTCCGGGGTCAGGCGGTTGAAGGCGCCGGAGGTCAGCGAGCGGCCGGTGCTGACCGCGACGTACTGGCGTCCCTCGTGGGCGTAGGTGACGGGGAAGCCGGTGACCGGCGAGCCGATGTTGATCTCCCAGAGGACCTCGCCGGTCTCGTGGTCAAGGGCGCGGAAGCGGCCGTTGTGGTCGCCGCCGAAGACGAGCCCGCCGCCGGTGGCCATGAGCGAGCTGGTGGCGGCGCGCTGCTCGTGGATCCACAGCAGCTCGCCGGTCTCGGCCGAGATCGCCTGGACGGTGCCGACCTGGTCGGTGCCGGGGGCGATCTGGGTACGGACGCCGAGGCCGTAGAGCGAGCCGTCGTTGGTCGCCATGATGCGCGCGCAGGCGTTGCGCAGCGGAAAGTACATCGTGTTGGTGAGGGGGCTGTAGGCGCCCGCCTCCCAGTCCTTGCCGCCGGTGAGGGTCGGACAGGCGAAGACCTCCTGACCCTCGCGGCGGAACACGACCTCGGCGTTCTCGGAGACGGCGCCGGTCGCGCCGTCGATGCTGCCCACCACGTTCTGGGCCACCGTCGGCCGCGCCCAGAGGAACTCGCCGGTCGCGCGGTCGAGGGTGTAGACGATGCCGGTCTTGCCGGGGATGCCGGTCATCACCCGCCGCTCTTCGCCCGGTTGCAGCCGGGGGTTGATCCACTCGACGGCGTCGGGGTTCGGGCTGACCGCGGTGTCGACGAGCAGCCGCTCGAACGGATGGTCGAGGTCCCAACTGTCGTTGAGGTGCTGGTAGTACCAGACGATTTCGCCGGTGTCGGCGTCGAGGGCGAGGGTCGAGTTGTGGTAGAGGTGCTTGAGGTCGGCACCGCCGATCAGGAACTTGGGGGCCGGCGAGGTCACCGACGTGCCGATGTAGACGAGGTTCAGCTCGGGGTCGTAGCTGGGGACCATCCACGCGCCGACGTGCTTGCGGTCCTCGAACGGCACCCCGCCCCATGTTTCGTCCCCCGGCTCGCCGGGGGCGGGGATCGTCCGCCGGCGCCACAGCTCTTCGCCGGTGGCGGCGTCGTGGGCGACGATGACGCAGGCGTCGGGTCCGCCCCGCGGGGTGCAGCCGCGGCCCGAAACGATCTTGCCGTTCGCGATGATCGGGCCGGAGCTCTGGTTGGCGGGGTTCACGCGGTAGTCGAGGATCTCGGTCTCCCACACCAGCTCGCCGGTCGCCGCGTCGAGGGCGAACACGTAGTCGTCGCCGCTGGTGTCGATGATGCGGGTGCCGTAGATGGCGAGGTTCCGGTTGATGTCGGTGAGGGCGCCGAGCATGTAGTCCACGAGGTCGTCGGGCCAGTCCCGCCGGTACTCCCAGCGGACGTCGCCGGTGGCGGCGTCGATGGCCTGGATGACGTCGCGCGGGTTCGGCATGTACATCACGCCGTCGTGGACGAGGGGCGTGCCCTGCTGCAGCCCGGGTCCGAGGCCGCGCGACCACACCATCCGGAGCCGGCCGACGTTGCCGCGGTCGATCTGGTCGAGGGGGCTGTAGCCCCACCCGTCGAGGGTGCGCCGCCACATCAGCCAGTCCTCGGCCGGCGGGTCCTGCAGCATGGCGTCGGTGACGGGGACGATCCCCGCGTCCTGCCCCTGCAAAGCCCCGCCCGCCGACGCGAGCAGGACGGCGGTGAGCGACAGGACCCGCGCAGCGTATCCGGAGCGTGAAGCGAGCATCTCGACCCTCCCCGCGTTCATGGCCGCCCCGAAACGTCGTCGGCCGCAGGCCGGGCGCCGGGGAGCCCATCGACGGAAGTCCCAGCCATGAACCTAGCACGATCCATCGCCGATGTCTTGTCGGCGATGGCGGCGAACTACGTCGTGCCTCGTTCGAAAATCACCGGTGTCGGAGCGCGGTCATCGGATCGATGCGGGAGGCCCGATGCGCCGGAACAAATGCAGCGGCGAGCCCCACGACCACGACCGAGAGGACCACCGCCGCTACCGCGACGACGACGGGCTGCGCGCCGTCGACCTCGTAGAGTAGCGACCGCGCGACGCGTCCGACGCCAAGCGCGGCGACGAGCCCGACGGCGACGCTGGCGAGGGTCATTCGCCCGACTTGGCCGAGCACCATCGACCGCAGGCGTGCCGCGTTTGCTCCGAGCGCCATTCGCAGGCCAAACTCCCGCGTGCGCTGCGACACCGTGTACGCCAGGGTCCCATAAAGGCCCACGGCCGCCAGCAGCGTCGCGACGACCGCGAACGCAGCCGCCAGCATGGAGATCAGGCGGTCACGCGACACGTTGTTGCGCACCTGCCGCGGCAACGTCCTCAGATCGGTCACCGGCAGGTTCGGGTCGAGGTCGGCCATCAGCGCAGGGATCGCCCGCAGGAGGCCCTCGGGTGGCGACGTGCTCCGCACGTAGAAGGTCAGTCCGCCGAGTGCCGCCTGCTGGCGGGACGGGATGTAGTGAAGCGCCGGGGCGGGCGACCGGACGTTGGCGTACCCGGAGTCCGCGACGAGACCGACTATCTCGACGTCGAGCGGAGCGCCGCGGCCGCCGCGGGCCATGCGTTTCCCGACCGCGTCGCGCCCCAGATCGAACTGGCGCGCGAACGCCTCGTTGACCACCGCCACCTTCGGCGCGTCAAGAGCGTCCACCTCGGTGAACGTCCGACCCGCCAACAGCGGGATCCCCAAGGTCTCGAAGTAGCCGGGCGCAATCGCGTTGAACCGCGAGTTGGGGGTCGTGTCCGGCTCCAGCTCGAATCCCTCGACCAGGACGTCATTGAGCCAATCCTGTCCGGCGAACAGGGCGACCGACGATGCGGTGACACCCGTCACGCCCGGCTGAGCCGCAAGCGTCTCCTCGACCCGCGCGAAGAGGATCCGCGACTGTCCGGGTTCGTAGCCGCTGGTTTCCGGCGAAAGACGGAACGTTACGACGTTGTCCGTCCGGATGCCGAGATCGACGCGGCCGATGTTGCGCAGGCTCTGGATGAAGAGACCCGCCATCACGAGCAGGGTCATCGCCAAGGCGAACTGCGCCATGACGAGTCCGTTTCGGAACCGGGCCGCCGAGCGGGCTCCCGCCGGCTGCGCGGCGTCGTCCTTGAGCGCCGAGATCAGCTCCGCGCGTGAGGCGTACAGGGCCGGGCCGACCCCGAACAGCACGCCGGTCCCGAACGACACCGCCGCGGTGAAGAACAACGCGGTCGGATCACGCCGTCATGGGATCGGCCAAGTCCTCTTGCGGATAATCCGGCTGCCGGACGTCGCCAACGCCGAAGCTCAGGCGGATCACGGAATGGCTGATCTCGTCGGTTCGAGACGAAGCGCCGCCAGCCCGGAATCGCCGCCTCGGCTCCGATTGCCGCCCAACCAACCCTCCGGGAATCCGCGCCGTTCTACGGCGCGGACTCCTGGTCCTGGTAGTCCGCGGCGCGCAGCGACACGCGGATGATCTCGTAGTCGTTCCGGTGCACGATGTGTCCGTTGGCGTAGGCCGGGTGCGACCAGTTCACCTTGCGGTCGAACCGCCGGCTGGGGCCGAACCCGGCGTCGCCGGTCGCCTCGATGAGCTTGATGCGGCCGTGCTCGATGTAGCCCTCGGGGGTGAACCGGGCGATGATGAGGAAGCCGTCGTCGTTCACGACGAAGTAGCGGTCGTCCTGCTTCACCATGAACGCGGTGCCCCAGCGGGCCTGCGCGGTCATCTCGCCGCTCGTCCACAGCCGCTCGCCGGTGCGGGCGTCGAGCCCCCGCAGCTCGCCGTAGCTGCCGACCCCGTAGAAATAGTCGCCCTCGATCAGCGGCGTCGTGATCAGCGCGTGGAGCCCGTCCGTCTCGCCGGGCATCTCGCTCCGGCTCTGGCCGCGCCACAAGAGGGTCGCGTCGGGCCGGTCCTGGTTCAGCTCCATCATCATCGAGCCGCGGTAGAACTGGGTCACCAGCAGGTAGTTGCCGCTGACCACGGGGGTCGCGACGGACATGCCGGCGCCGGCCTCCCATTCCTCCTGCCAGTGCACCGCCCCGGTCTCGGGGTCGAGCGACACCAGCGCCGCCGCGTGCCAGACGATGAGCTGCCGGGCGCCGCCCGCCTCGATGATGATCGGCTGGCCGTAGCCCATCTCGCCGACCACGTCGAGGGCGCGCCAGATGACGTCGCCGGTCCGCTTGTCGAACGCCATCACGAGGCCGCCCGGCTCGCCGCCGACCACCGTGATCAACCGGTCGCCGTCGACGATGGGGGCGCTGGCCACCCCCCAGGTCGGGATGAAACTGTCGTAGTCGGCGATGTAGTGCTTCTCCCACAAGATGTCGCCGGTCTCGACGTCGAGGCAGTAGAGGTCGCCGGCAGCCCCGACCACGTACACGCGGTCGCCGTCGACGGTCGGCGTCGCCCGCGGGCCGATCGCGTACGAGAACATCAGCATGCGGTAGGTGGTGGGCCACTCCTGGACCCACAGCACCTCGCCGGTCTCCTCGTCGAGGGCGAGGGCCCGCTCGGTGCCGTCCATCGTCCGCGACTCGGGGTCCTCGGCCCAGTCGGTGATGAAGACGCGCCCGTCGGCCACCGAGGCGCCGGAGTAGCCGGAGTTGATGGGCACGCGCCACGCGACCTTCAGCTCGTCGGGCAGTTCCTCGATGATGCCGGTCTCGGTCCACACCCCGCGCCGGTCCTCGCCGCGCCACTGCGGCCAGTCGTTGGCGAACCCGGGGGCGGCCACGAGCAGGGCGAGCCCTGCGAAGGCCAGAGATCGAAGGGTGCGGCGGGCCGGAAGATCGATGTCGTGCGGTGTCATGCCATGCTCCTCGCGAATCTCGTCCCGCCGACGGCGGGTCGAGGCCGGTTGCGCGGTCCGTTTCCCCTGAAAGTTTATACCGAATCGGCGCGGTCGCCGGTGACGGGGCGGCGGTCCGATTCGCGGCCGGCGCCCTGGTCCGATGGCCGTCGAGAGCGGCGCGGTGGGCTGTTTCGCCCGTGGTACGATGGCTCGTGCGGGTCAGCGGCGCAACCCTGGGCGGTGAATCGAAGGCGCGCGGGAGACCGGGGGAAACGGAAACGGATGGGACGCATCGTCATACGAACGAGAGTCACCAACCTGTTCGACGAAGACAAGTCCGTCGAATGCGGGATGTTCGTCGATACGGGGACGGGGGCGCTGATCCTGCCCGCGGCGTGGAAGGAGAGACTCGGTCGGTTCAAGCGATCGGAAGGCGTCGAGCTTCAGATGGCCAACCGCGAGGTCGTGCGGGGAGAGGCGTGCTGGCCGGTGGAGGTGAAGATCGAGGGTTTCCGTCCGGTCTCGAACGAGGTGATCTTCGTGGACATGAAGCCGGAAGAGAACCAGGAGTACGAACCTCTTTTGGGATACGTCATCCTGGAGCAGGCGCAGGCGGCGGTGGACATGCTCGGGCACCGTCTCGTCCCGGTGAAGTACATCGACATGAAATGACCCTCCGAGATGCTGGACGAAGACGAACCGCGAGGGCCGCACCATCCGGGGCCATCACTAGGTCGCCGTGCTTGAGATGCACCACGAGTCCGTTCGCCGCACCCTCCGGGGCCATCACCGGGGGCCATCACCCTGGCCGGCAATCGCCGTCTGCGGCTCCGCTTGCCGCCCAGCCGCTTTCTGCGCCGCAGAACTCCCCGCGGCGATGAGGCGCGTGTCGTGCAGACCGCGCACGGGGACCTGCCTGATAGTCATTCACCATGTGAATCATGGGATGCTGCCCCGCCACGTGGCGCGTGATCTGCACCGTCGGCTCGGCGTGATGCCGGCCGTGGTCGTGGCCGGCGCGGAATACGGGGAAACGGCCCGCGCGGGGCTGTTGCTGCACACGCGGGACGGTCGCCTGGATCGCGCCCGGCGTGCTCGCGGCGCCCTGGTGGCGGGTGCTGTGAGTGAGCTCCCCGGCATGCGGATGGGGTCGGCTTGCTGGCTCTGAACTCTACGTCATGCGGCAGCCGCTCATCCGGGACGATTCGCCGCGGGGTTCGGTAAGGGCCGCCCCTGTCCGCGGGCTGGCGGGAACGGGTCCGCGAATCGGGGGTCGGTGAGGAACGCCGGGTCGGTCAGGGTCTCGAGGAAGGCGATGAGGGCGTCGATTTCCCGCTCGGTGAGACCGAGGCGGAGGGGGCGGACCGGACCGCCGGTGACGACGAGCCGGCGGTCGAGCAGGGCCATGTCGAGGAAGGGGTGCGGCGCGACCTGCGCGTCGTAGTGCTCGATGACCTCCCGCAGGCTCGCGAACCGGCCGTCGTGCATGTAGGGCGGGCGGATGGCCACGTTGCGCAGGGACGGAGCCTTGAAGCGGCCGTCGCCGGCGCCGGGATCGCCGCCGCTCCCGCGATCGAGCGCTTCGAAGCTCCCGTCGACGCTTCCCTCGAACTCGTCGAGACCGATGTTGCGCGGCGCCAAGCTGATTTGCGCATCGCCGACGTGGCACGTGGCGCAGCCGGCGCCGCGGCGGCCGGCGCCGGGCGGGGTCGAGAACAACCGGTAGCCGTGCCGGGCGGCGGGGGTGAGGCGGGCGAGAAACGCCGGCGACCCCGGCGGCGCGGCCGTGCGCGCATCGTCATAAGGCGCGCGATGGGACACCAGCGCCCGCACGAACTGGGCGAGGGCGTCGGCCATGCGGTCGCGCGTGACGTCCGGGCTGCCGAAGGCGCGCTCGAAGAGCGGCGGGTAGAAAGGCGTCGCGGCGAGGCGGGCCTCGAGGGCGTCGAGCGGGAAGCCCATCTCTATCGGATCCTCGATCGGGGCCAGCACCTGGGCCTCGAGGCTCTCGGCCCGCTCGTCCCAGAAGAATCGTCCACGGGCGTAGTAGCGGGCGTTGGCGAGGCTCATGGCGCGGCGCCGGGTCGGCCGCCCGTCGAAGCCGATGCTGAGGCGCCGCGGGTCGGAGAAGCCGTGCGCCTGGCGGTGACACGATCCGCACGAGACGCTGCCGTCGGCCGACAGCCGGGTGTCGTAGAAAAGGACGCGGCCGAGGGCGGCGCCCGCGTCGGTGACGGGGTTGTGGGCCGGCGTGTTGTCGGCCGCGGCGAGGCTGTCGGGGTCGCCGTCGACGCTGAAGTGCCGCGGCAGCTCGACGGCGTACCGATAGGGGACGGGCGGCAGCCGGGGCTCGTCGAGCCGGTCGGCCGCGGCCGGCTGGGTTGGCCGGCGGGCGGCGCCGCGGGCCGCCGGGTCGAGTGCGACGTTCAGGCCCGCGACGACGATTGCCGCCGACAGGCCGAAGATGGCGCGACCCCGCATGCAGGTGACTCTACCGCGTTCGGGGCCGGCCGGTGCCCTCGACCTGGAGTCTTCGCCGTGCTCGCATGGGCGCGTCCAGCAGGTCGGTGCGTTGCGACAACGGCATACGCACCGATAAGTTCCATGCATGCCTGCGAACCACCATTGACATCAACGACACGTTGCTGCGGGCGGCCAAGTCCCACTTCACGATGTGCGCCGGCCTGCAATACCGGACCTGCCGGACCGTTGACGTCCGCGCTGGCGTCGCCCGCCCCCGGGCGCGTCGGTCGGCAGAATCGCTCCGGCCGCTATAATGTCGGCTGTTGTTGCCGGTCACGACAGCCGGTGGCGGGGGTACCGCCCTGCCGCGCACGAAACCGGTTTCCACATTCACCCCGGCAGGAATCGGGGAGGAGAAGACGATGAGAACGATGATCATGGCCGCGGCCCTCGCCGCGTTGGTGGCGGCGGCGCCCGCGGGCGCCCAGTCGCGCGACGTCGACCTCGAGGCGGCCGACGGGGTGACCCTCAAGGCGACCTACACCTCACCGGGGCGGCCCGGGCCGGGGATGCTGCTCGTGCACCAGTGCAACATGGACCGCACGTCGTGGAACGACATCGCGGCGGAGCTGGTCGGGGCGGGGGTGCACGTGCTGACCCTCGACCTGCGGGGATTCGGCGACAGCGGCGGCGAGGGCATCCGGTCCGGGTTCCCGGCGTTCCTGCAGACGTCGTCGGCGGACGTCGACATGGCCTACGACTACCTCGCGGCGCAGTCGGGGGTCGACGCGTCGCGCATCGGGGCCGGCGGGGCGAGCTGCGGGGCCATGCTGACCGCGGATCTCGCGGCGCGGCGGGACGGGGTCAAGGCGCTCATGCTGCTGTCCGGTCCGCCGAGCGGGGCGGCGGTCGCCAACATGGCGGCGGACGCGGACCTGGCGGTGTTCGCGGCGGCGGCGACCGAGGATCCGGTCACCGTCGGGGTCGCCGACGCCCTGCAGGGCGCCGTCGACGGGTCGTCGCATCCCCACTCGACCGCGAAGATCTACCCCGGCGCCGAGCACGGGCTGCCGATGTTCGGGAAGAACCCCGACCTCGAGCCCGGCCTCCTCGCGTGGCTGAAGAGCGAGCTGCTCGGGAACTGAGGTATATTCGATTCCTGTCACCAACCTGTGTTCCTGGTTGGAGGGCCGGACGAGATGCAGCCTGTGCCTGGCGGCGCTCACGCTTCCGCCATGGCGCGGACGGGGCGGTCGCCGCTGGAGCAGCGATTTCTCGTGCGCTCGAGCAGGCCGTCCGCAAATACCGTGCAGCATGTGCGCAACGAGAGCGGGTAGCAAGAGTCTGTGCCGTAGCGCGGCGCGGAGTTCTGGCGGGTTGATTGGGCGGTGAGCGGCGCCGCAGGCGGCGCTCTCCGGGCTGGGAGGTTTCCGATGGGCAGGCGTACTGTTTCGGCGCTCGCGGTCTTGGCGGCGGCGGCATTGCTGTGGCCGGGGGCGGCGGTGGGCCAGCCGGCCGGCGAGGACTTTCGGACCCCGTGGGGCGACCCGGACCTGATGGGCACCTGGTCGTACGCGTCGCTGACGCCCCTGCAACGCCCGGATTCGCTGGGAGACCGGGAGTTCTTCACGGCCGAGGAAGCGGCGGAGCGGAATCTCGCGGTCACCCTCGACACGGTGCCCCCACCGGGCAGCGTGGGGTCGTACAACGCACTGTGGTTCGACCGCGGCCGCGTGAGCTCGGACCTGCGGACGTCGCTCATCGTCGCCCCCCCGAACGGCCGGCTGCCGACCCGGCCCGAGGTGGTGGACCGGCAGGCGGCCCGGCGCGCCTACCTGCGCGACCACCCCGCCGACTCGTGGCTCGACCGCAGCAACTGGGACCGGTGCATCACCTATCACGGGGTGCCGCCGATTTCGACCGGTTACAACAACACCTACCAGATCCTGCAGACGCCCACCCACGTCGCGATCCGCGTCGAGAACATTCACGACGTGCGCATCATTCCCATCGACGGGCGCCCGCCGCTCGACGACCGCATCCGGCAGTGGAACGGCGACTCGCGCGCGCACTGGGACGGCGACACCCTGGTGGTCGAGACCGCCAACTTCAGCGATCAGACCACGCACCGGTTCCCGTCGTCGCGGCACACGAAGGCGGTCGAACGGTACCGCCGGGTCAGCGCGGATCAGATCGACTATCGGTTCACCATCGAGGATCCGACCGTTTACACGCAGCCGTGGACGGCGGTACGGCCGATGCCGAGGCTCGACGACTACATCATCTACGAGTACGCCTGCCACGAAGGCAACTATGCGATGACCAACATCCTGACCGTCGAGCGGGTGCGGGAGGCCGAAGCCGGGCAATAGGAGTCTGTGCCGTGGAGTGGAACGGCGATGCCCCCGCCAGGAGATGCCGCCAGCGCCGAGAGGCGCTGCCGCCGGCGGAGACGCCGCTCCAGAGACGCCGACTCCCGAGGGTTGGCTGGCGGGCCGAGCTGCGGGGCGATGCTCTCCGGGCCGGCTCCCGCGGCGCCGGGTCGTGCGGGGCGGGGGATGCGAAGGAGTCCGAAGTGGCGATGGAATCGGCCAGGGTGAAGTGGGCGCGCGCAGGGGCGGCGGCCGGCGTGTTCGCGCTGGTTGCAGGGCTGGGCGCGGCGATGGCCGCGGCCGGGCAGCAGAACGACCGCAGCCAGAGGCTCTATCCGTCCCTTCAGCGCCCGCCCGGCGATCCGGAGGTGGTGGCCCGGGGGCAGGCCGTCTACGGCATCAACTGCCGGGCGTGTCACGGGATGGATCTGCGGGGCGGGGACCTCGGCGGGCCCAATCTGCTGAGGTCGCAGCTCGTCCTCCGGGACGAGGCCGGCGAGCTGATAGGGCCGGTGATCCGCGACGGCCAGTCGGGGCCGGGCGGGTCCTACATGCCCCCCCAGCCGCTGTCGGACGAGGATCTCCAGGCCGTCGTGACCTACGTGCACGACGTGCTCGGCGCCGCGTCCCGCCAGGGGGGGCCGCCGCTGGGCGAAGCGCTCGAACTCGACATCCTCGTCGGCGACGCCACCGCCGGCCGGACCTACTTCGCGGAGAAGTGCGCCGCCTGCCACTCCCCGACCGGCGACCTCCAGGGCATCGCCACCCGGATTCCCGAGCCGAAGGAGCTGCAGAACACCTGGGTCCGGGGCGGGGGCCGCAACACCGAACGCCCGCCGGTGACGGTGACCGTCACCCTGGCTTCAGGCGGGCAGGTCGCGGGCCGGCTCGAGCGGCTCAACGACTTCCTGGTCGTGCTCACCGACGGCGGGGGCCGCCACCGGTCGTTCGGCCGCGAAGGCGACACGCCCCAAGTGGAGCTCGAGGACCCGATGGCCGCCCACCGAGAGATGCTGCAGGTGTACCGCGACGCCGACATCCACAACGTGACCGCCTACTTGGTGACCCTGAAATGACTGCCTTCCGCCTGCTGCTCGCCGCCGCCCTGCTCGCCGCGCCCGCCGCGGGGACTGCGCAGGAGGGCGGTCTCGACCCCGCGTCGCTCGTCGAGCCGTTGGAAGACTCGTGGCCGACCTACTCCGGCGACTACAGCGGCCGGCGCTACAGCCGGCTCAAGCACGTGACGACGGACAACGTCCGGCAGTTGTCGCTCGCCTGGACCCGGAGCTTCAACACCGGGATGCCGCCCCTCAACGGACCCAACGCGCCGGACTTCACCGGCGGCGCGGGGACCGGGGACTACACCATCGGGGCGCAGCGCATCAAGGGCTCGATTCTCCAGGTCGGCGACCTGCTGTACGTCACCGCCCCCGACCACGTGTGGGCGATCGACGTTCGCGACGGCGGCACGCGGTGGCACTACTTCTGGAAGACCCGCGGCGGTCCCCACATCGGGAACCGGGGCGCCGCGCTGTGGCACGACTCGATCATCTTCGAGACCGTCGACAACTACCTCGTCTCGCTCGACGCGCGCACCGGCGAGGAACGCTGGCACACCGAGATCGCCAGCTTCGAAGAGCAGTACTTCTCGACGATGGCCCCGATCGTCGTCGGCGACCACCTGCTCGTGGGCACCGGCAACGATCTCGACGCGCCGGGGTTCCTGCAGTCGTTCGACCCCGCCACCGGCGAGCGGCGGTGGCGCTTCTACACCGTCCCCATGAGCGAGGACGACGCGGGCATCGAGACCTGGCCGAACCTCGAGGCCGCGATGCACGGCGGGGGACAGGTGTGGGTGCCGGGGTCGTACGACCCCGAGACCGACTACTACATCTTCGGCACCGGCAACCCCACCCCCGGCTACACCGGGGTGGCGCGGCGCGGCGACAACCTCTTCACGTGCACGCTGATCGCGGTCGAGGTGTCCACCGGCAAGATGGCGTGGTACTTCCAGACCTCGCCGCACGACACCCACGACTGGGATTCGGCGCAGACCCCGATCCTGATCGACGGGGTGATCGACGGCGTTCCCCGAAAGCTCGTCTCCACCGCCGCCCGCAACGGCTACTTCTTCACCGTCGACCGCGTGACCGGCGAGCACGTCGTCACCACGCGCTACGGCGCCACGTCGAACTGGGCCAGCCACATCCGCGAGAGCGGGTCCCCCAATCCGCATCCCGCGAAGGAGGCGATCATTCCCGGGGCGCTGGTCTCCCCCGTCGAGGGGGGCGTGGCGAACTGGCAGCCGCCGGCGTTCAACCCCGACACCGGGCTCTTCTATACCCAGGAGAACAACGGGTTCAACCTGCTCTACCTGACCGATCCCGACCCGCGCGGGTCGATGGGGCTGGGCGGCAAGGACCGGGTCACCGTGGGCACCGGCGGCAACGCCTTCACCGCCATCGACTACCGCACCGGCGAGCCGCGCTGGCGTCACGCCTGGCCCATCGGCGGGGGCGGCGGGGCCGGCGTCCTCACCACCGCGGGGGGGCTGGTCTTCACCGGCGACGGGAGCGGCAACTTCGTGGCGTTCGACGCCGCCGGCGGCGAGCTGCTCTGGCACACCCGCATCGGCAACATCTCGAACGCGCCGCAGACCTATCTCGTCGACGGGCGGCAGCACGTCCTCGTGGCGGCCGGCCAGCAGCTCTTCGCCTTCGTCCTGTACTGATCGGATGCGCGCCGCTCCGGCCGTGATCTCTCGACCCGGGTTCGACGCGACGCCGTCGATGAGTTCAGGCCGCGCGCCGCAATCGACCACCCCCGTGCGCTACCACTTGGCCGAGAACAACCTCGCGTGGATGCGGTACCCGTTCGAGGATCCCCGCATGGCGGGCATGCGGGACGCGATCGACCGGATCAACCGGCTCGGGGACCGCTCGCCGGGCTTCGTGTGGCGGTTCGAGACGGAGGCCGGAGACGCGACCGGCGTGCGCGTGCTCGACGACCCCCGGGTGCTCTTCAACCTCACCCTCTGGGAGACGATCGAGGACCTCCGGCGGTACGTCTATCGCAGCGGGCACGCGGCGTTCTTCCGCCGCCGCCGCGAGTGGTTCCTGCCCCCGCCGCGCGAGCCGGTGGCGCTGTGGTGGGCGCCCGTGGGGGAGCGCCCGGACGTCGCCGAGGCGATGGCCCGCATCGAGCGGCTGTGGCGTGACGGCCCTTCGCCCGCGGCGTTCACCCTGAAGCACGTCTACGACCCCGACGGCGCGCCGGTACCCCGGCCCGCGCAGAGGAGCACGAATGATCACGACCGAGACCCGTGACCGCGTCACCGTCGTCCGGATGGCGCACGGCAAGGTCAACGCGTTCGACCCCGACCTGATGAGCGGCCTGATCGACCAGCTCACCGCCCTGGAGGAGGCGGACACCGCGGCGGTGGTCCTCACCGGCTCCGGCGGCGTCTTCTCGGCCGGCGTCGATCTGCGGGGTCTCACCGCGGGCGGCCCCGACTACGTGAAGAGGCTGCTGCCGCTGCTGGGCGGGGCCTTCCTCCAGGCGTTCACCTTCCCCAAGCCGCTCGTCGCGGCGGTGAACGGACATGCGATCGCCGGCGGCTGCGTCCTCGCCTGCGCCTGCGACTACCGGATCATGGCCGACGGTGCCGGCCGCATCGGCACCCCCGAGCTGTCGGTGGGGGTGCCGTTCCCGAGCATGGCGCTCGAGATTCTCCGGCTGACGGTGCCCGCGCACCGGCTGCAGGCGCTGATCTACCGGGGCCTGACGTGCGCGCCGGCCGAGGCCGTCGCCAACGGCTTGGTCGACGAACTGGCGGCTCCCGAGGCGGTCGTCCACCGCGCGGTCGAGATGGCCGCGCGCCTCGGGGCGCTGCCGCCCGCGTCGTTCGCGCTCACGAAGCGCATCATCCGCGAGCCCAGCCAGGCCCGCGTCCGCGAAATGCAGTCGGCGGACGCGGCGGTGACCGAGGCGTGGACGTCCCCCCGCGTGCTGGACGCCGTCCGCGCCTATGTCGAGCGCACGCTGCCGTCACGATAGCGCAGGCGTCTGCGCCGTAGAACCGTGCAGACGCCCGGCAGGGTTGGCTGGGCGGCAATCCTGGCCCCGCCGGAGTTTCGCGCCGGCTAACGTCCAACGCGACCGATAAAGTCGCACGGCGGCGATTTCCGGGCCGGTGGCGCCGTCGCGGCGGATCCGGCGTCGCACCGAGAGTGGCGACGGCGCCGGCGGACGGCACGGCACCCGCCTGACAAGGCGTGAGGAGGGGGCCTGGACGGGAACCGGCGGGTCGGCCGCGCGGAAACCGAGCCGCGGGACCACGCCGTCCAGGCTGGGTGGTGCGCTCGGCAAGTGGAGGTACCGTGACGCTGACGAGGGTGGAGCTGGAGCAGTTCACGGCGTTCGCGCTGCTGAAGCTGGACCTCTGTCGAGGCATCAACGTGCTGATCGGCACCAACGGTACAGGCAAGACCCACCTGATGAAGGTCTGCTACGCCGCCTGCGACGTCTCACGGAGTCCGGCCGACGACTTCGCCCGGAAGCTCGTCGCCGTGTTCCTGCCTTCGGGCCGGCGCCTGCGGCGTCTCGTCAGGCAGCAGCAGGGCGCGGACGGCGAAGCCACGATACGGGTGCGGCGCGGCGCGTTGAAGCTGGAAGCCTCGTTCAGAAGTCGTCCGAGGCTGTTTTCGTTGGATCCGTCCACGTTCACCGACCACGATCCCGATCAGGCGATGAAGGCATGGGCGCGCGAGCGGGTGGAGAGCGTCTATGTTCCCGTCAAGGAAATGCTCTCCAACGGGCCCGGCTTCCGGTCGCTGTACTCGAAGCGCGAGGTGCACTTCGAGGAGGTGTACAGCGATATTCTGGATCGGGCGTATCTCCCTGCGCTGCGCAGACCGGTGGACGACCGGCACGAGCAACTGCTGGCCCGGCTGGAAACGGTGATTGGCGGCACCGTGGTGGTCGAGAACGAGGAGTTCTTCCTGCGCAATGAGCACGGGAACATCGAATTCTCCCTTCTCGCGGAGGGGGTACGCAAGCTCGCCTTGTTGTGGCTGTTGATCCGGAACGGCGTCATGCGCCCGGGTTCCGTTCTGTTCTGGGATGAACCCGAGACGAACCTGAACCCGAAGCTGTTCGGCCTCCTGATGGAGGTTTTTCTGGAACTCCAGCGCGCCGGCGTGCAGATATTTCTGGCGACCCACGACTACGTCATTCTCAAGGAGCTCGATCTGCGCGCGGGAGAAACCGACGAAGTTGCGTTCCACGCGTTCCATCGGAACGAGGAGACGGGCGGGATTGATTGCGCGACGACGCGGGGTTACCGTGACGTGCACCCGAACGTCATCGCCGATACGTTCACGGATCTCTACGACCGGGAAATAGCGCGCAGCCTGGGGGCGGCGGAATGACCCTCTCGGAGGGCAATCTGGAGATGGACATTCCCGACGCGCTGGGTGGCGGGAGGTAGTAGAAGGATGTCACGCATCCTGCCGCTTCGTCTTCTGTGGCGCCGCGCCGTCGGGCACCCGGGCTTCACCCTCGTCGCTCTGACGACGCTGGCCGTCGGGATCGGCGCGAACGTGGCCATCTTCACGGTCGTCAACGCGGTGGTGCTGCGGCCGCTGCCGATTCCGGATTCCGAGCGGCTCGTGATGCTCAGGCACGCGGCGCCGGGGCTCGCGCAGCTCGACGAGCTGCCGATGTCGGACGCGCTCTACTTCCTCTACGCGGAAGAGAGCCGCACCCTCGACGGCGTGGCGGTGTACCGCGACCTGCAGGCGAGCTTCACCGGTCCCGACAACCCGCAACGGGTGCAGGCGGCGCGCGTCACCGCGTCGTTCTTCGACGTGATGCGGACACCGCCGCGCATCGGCCGGGGCTTCACGCCCGAGGACGACCGTCCCGGGGCGGCCCCGGTCGCGGTGCTCGCGGACGGGCTGTGGAGAAGCCGTTTCGGGGCCGACCCGGGCGTGGTCGGCGCCGTGGTCGACATCGACGGGGCGAGCGTCGAGGTGGTGGGGGTGATGCCCCCCGGCTTCCGCTTTTCGCGGCCGGACGCCGAGCTCTGGCAGCCGATGGGCCTCGACCGGGACGACACGCAACTGGGGGCGTTCGGGATCAACGGCGTCGCCGGCATCGCCGACGGCTCGACCCTGGCACAGGCGCAGGCGGAGCTCGGCGCGATGCTGTCCAATCTGGTGGACGTCTTTCCGGACGAGGGTGCGGCCCCGATTCTGGCGAACGCCGGGTTCAGGCCCCTCGTCGACCGGGCGCGCGAGGTCGTGGTGGGCGACGTCGAGGCGATGTTGTGGATTCTGCTCGGCGCGGTGGGGTTTCTGCTGCTGATCGCCTGCGCCAACGTCGCCAATCTCTTTCTCGTGCAGTCCGAGGCGCGGCACGGCGAAGTGGCGATTCGCGCCGCTCTCGGCGAAGGCCGCGGGCGGGTCGCCGGCTCGGTCTTCGTCGAGAGCCTGGCCCTCGGCGTGGCAGGCGGCCTCGCGGCGCTGCCGCTGGCCCTGCTGGCGGTGCGCCTGCTGGCGGGCTTCGGCCCCCGGGCGCTGCCGCGCCTGGACGAGATCTCGATCGACGCGGCGGTGCTGCTGTTCGGCCTCGCGGCGTCGGTCGCGGCCGGTCTGCTGTTCGGGGTCCTGCCGGCGTGGCGGGCGGGCGCGGCGGCCGCCGCGGGCCACATGACGGCCGGCGCCCGCGGCGCCACCGCGGGCCGGGAGCGACAACTCGCCCGCCGGGGCCTGGTGGTGGTCCAGATCGCCCTGGCCCTGACCCTGCTCGTGGGGTCGGGACTGGCGGTGCGCTCGTTCCAGAAGCTGGCCGCCGTCGATCCCGGCTTCGAGCCGACGGACGTGCTGACCTTCGGGCTGGCGCTCCCCCTGCGCGACTACGAGACCGCCGAGTCGCGGCTCGCCTTCCACCGTCGGGTGGTCGACCGCCTGCGCGCCCTGCCCGGCGTCGCCGCCGCCGCGGCGGCAACCACCGTGCCCTTGGGCGGCGAGTTGTCCGGTTCGGGGCACACCATCGAAGGCCGGCCGCCGGCCGACGGCGAGGTGCCGCCGGTGTTCATGTGGAAGCGCGTCTCGCCCGCTTATTTCGACGCGATGGGCATCGAGCTCATCGACGGCCGGGTGTTCGACCCGCTCGACGGAGAGCGCGACGCCCCGGTGGTCATCGTGTCTCGGGCGTTGGCGCGCGCGCAATGGCCGGGGGAGAGCGCGCTCGGCAAGGGGATCCGGGTGGGCGGTCCGCCGCCGGAGGAAGGCGGGGCGTGGTCCCGCGTCGTCGGCGTGGTGGACGACGTGCACGAAGCGGTGCTGCACGAAGACCCGCCGGCGATGGCGCACTACCCGATCCCCGGGGTCGTCAACGGCGTCGACGTTCCGCCCGTGATGCGCTACGTGGTGCGCGCCCCCAACGCGGCGGCGCTCGCCGGCGCCGTGCGGGAGACCGTGCGCGGGCTCGATCGGACGCTCCCCATCGCCGACGTCGAGACGCTGGAGACGCTGGTGGGGCGCGCGCGTGGAGAGCGCGCGTTCGTCATGGTCCTGCTCGTCATCGCCGCCGCGCTGGCGTTGCTGCTGGGCTCCATCGGCCTCTACGGCGTCGTCTCCTGCATGGTGGCGCAGCGGCGGCGGGAGATCGCCATCCGCATGGCGGTCGGGGCGCAGGTGGCCGACGTGCGCCGCCTCGTGCTCGTGGAGGCGGGCTGGATGGCCCTGCTCGGCGTGGCGGTGGGGGTGGCGTCGGCGGTGGCGCTGACCCGCCGGCTCCAGGCCCTGCTGTTCGAGACGGCCCCCCTCGACCCCGTCGTCTTCTCCACCGTCCCGGTGCTGCTGGCCGCGATCTGTCTGCTCGCGAGCTGGCTGCCGGCGCGCCGCGCCGCGCGGATCGATCCCATGACGATCCTGCGCGCCGAGTAGGTTACGGACCCCGCCCGCCGTACCGGGGGTTCGGCGGTCCGGCCGCGCGGGGGTCAACGGCCTGCGGCGGGGTCATCTGCTGTATCGGCGGGGCGGGGTAGTCGGGTCCGGTGAAGAACGAGAGCCTGTGTCGGGGTGCGGGGCCCACGGCCCCGGCCGGGTTCGGCCGCACCGCGCCGCACCCCGGACCCGCTTCCAGTTGGCCGCGCCGGGCGGCGTCCGCGGTCGTCCCGGGCTGATGCCGTCACCGCGGTCCTAAATCCCCGCACCCGCGCGCTTCGGCGCCGCCGATGGCCGAGCTGTGAGCGCGGCCGCCGCGCTACCAGTCGTAGGCCACGGAGGTGATCACGCTGATCCCGGGGCTCGAGTACCGATCGATGATCGGATCGCCGGCCTGGCGGCCCCTGACGTTCCACCATTCGAAATACCTGGCGTCGGTCAGGTTGAGCAGCCCGAGTCGGAACTTGAGGGCGTCGGTGAGCGGGACGAAGCCGACCAGGTCCACGATGCGGTAGGCGTCAGGCGCGAATTGACTCACGCTGTCCTGTCGTCGGTAGGCCTCGACCAGCCGCAACGACAGTTCGCTGCCCCAGCGGCCGGACGGCCGCACGTAGCGGACCCCGACCACCCCTTCGTTCGGGGCGATGGAGCGGAGCGGCGTCTCCTCGGCCAGCGGCGCATCGTCCGCGGCGCCCCGCAGGATCTCGGCGCCGTCGATCCGTGCGTAGCTGCCCCGAATCGTCACGCTGTCGGTCAGGTAGGCCTCGCCGCGCATCTCGACGCCCCTGATCGCCGCTTGGTCGAGGTTCCGGCTCTGGAACTCGAGCAGCCGGGTCCGCGGGTTCTGACCGAGGTCCGTCAGCTCGATGAAGTCGTCGTAGCGGTTCGAGAACACGCTGAGGCCGAGGCTGGCGCGGTCGAACGCGGCCCTCACGCCGCCCTCGAAGTTGTCGCTCGTCTCCGCCCGGAGCGCCGTGTTCGGCAGCGTCGTGTAGCCGCCTCGGGGATTGGCGAAGCCGGTGTTGACGGCGCTGTAGGGCGGCGCCCGGAAGCCGCCGGCATACTGGGCGTGCAGGGTGACCGCGTCGGTCAGCCGCGCGGCCACGCCGATCTTCGGCGACAAGGCGCCGTCGGAGAAATCGGCCGCCTCGGGGTTGAGGCCCGCGACGAAGACGGGGTCGGCCTGGTTGGCGTCGAGCGAGAAGTGGTCGTAACGCGCGCCGGGGACGAGGGTGACGCGGCCGAACCGGATCTCGCCCTGGAGATACACCCCCGCCTCGGCGAGGTCGCTCTCCGGGAAGTACTTGTTGGGGAAGATGAACTCGGACGGCACCGGCTCGCCGGTGACCGTATTGGTCTCCGTCCGGTCGCGTCGCATGTCGAAGTAGTCGGTCTTGTAGCTGGCGCCGAACGTGAGCAGCATGCCGTCGTCGATGCCGCCCAGCCATTGCCGGCCCTGCGCCGATCCGCCGTAGCCGGCCTGCTCGTAGTCGAGGGTGCCGCGGCGGACCGACGGGAACGTCGGTCCGAAGCCGGACGTCACCCGGTCCTCGTCGACGACCTGCGCGGTGTCGTTGAATTGACCGTACACCTGCCACGACAGCAGGTCGAGGCCGCGGTCGGCGAGGGTGTGGTCGAGCGAGAACCGCCGGCGCCTCTGCGTGTCGAGAGCCGCCGACTCCTCGATAAGATAGGCGAATCTCCCGAAATCGAGCAGCCGGTTGTTGGAGAGCCACTCCGTTTCGACCCGGGTGTCGTACAGCTCGGCGGTGGTGCGCCACCGGTTGCCCGGCGATGCGTTGAAGACCAGCTTGGCGAGGACCTGCCGGCCTTCGACGTCCTGGGGATTCGGCGCGGTGCGGGTCTCGTCCCTCGTGTCGACGGCGCCCTTGTTGCCGATCTCGCCGCCTCGGTTGAGGCTCGCGAACACCGACGCCTGGACCCGCTCGCCGCCGCCGGCCAGGGTGAGGTTCACGCCCACGTCGTCGGCGCGGCCGTCCCAGGCCGTCTTGGCGCCGGCGTAGAACCGCCGGTCTTGAAGGTAGTCGGCGGGGTCCTTGGTGAACAGGGACACGACGCCCCCCAGCGCGTCGCTGCCGTAGAGGGCGGAGTTGGCGCTGCGCACGATCTCGACCGTCTTCAGGACGTCCACGTCCAACCCGGCCTGATGGACGTTGAACGGGCCGAAGTCGAACTGCTCCGACGTCTCGACGCCGTCGACCAGCGTCATCACGCGGTTCCCCCCGATGCCGCGGATGTTGAAGCCGTTGAGTCCGAGCCGGGTCACGTTGTTCTCGACGTATACGCCGGGCTCGTACTTCACGAGGTCCGAGAGGTCCTCGATCATGCGTTCCTCGATCGTCTCGCCGTCGATGACCGATACCACCCCCGGCGTGTCCCTCACCGGGGCCGGCCGGAGGTTGGCGGAGATGGTGACAGAATCGAGAAAGGTCGGCGGCTCATCGGGCGGCGGCTCGGCGGCGGCCGGCTCCCGGGCGTCCGGCGGCGGGCCGGCCGCCGTCTGCGCGAGGGCGGCGGGGCTCGACAGGAGCAGGACCAGAGCCGCCGATACGATCGAGGCCGGTCTCATGAAGGCACGGCCATCGAGGTGGAAGCGGTGCACGACCTGTATTACATAGGCTCCCGCGGGGTCCGTCAACGCACCCGCGGCGCCGGCGCGCACGTCAGATTGGCGGGACGACCGCCCTTGTCGCCGCCAGATTGGCGATTTCGTTCCCGTTCCCGGCCTCGATACCCATCGCGCCAAAGCCCGAAAGGCCCGTTCGGCGCCCCGGGACGGGCCGCGCCGGATATCTCCAACGGCGGCGTCTCGCTTTCTTGACGCGCGCACCCGCGGCGCCGGCGCGCGTCAGCGCTTCCCGCGCAGGCATCGGCGGGGACCCTGGTCGAGCGGACACTGGCCATGGCGCGGCGGGTTCCGTTCGGGAACGAGACGACGGCGGGGAAGGAAGGCAAAGAAAACCGGGTCGGGGGATGGTTTGTCAACCATCGCCCGACCCGGTGCGCAGTGTCCCAAGGACGGGATGCGAGACGGGGCCGGCGCAGACTCCTAGCCGCCGAGTGCGGCCCTTCCGAGCCGGCGCGGGGCCGCCGGCTCGACGGAGATCGGCGCCGAGGCCGAGGTCACGGTGTCGAGCCGCGACCTCGCGTCGTCCACGGTGTCGGCCAGGCGCAGCAGCCATTGGGGCAGGCCGCCCGGGGAGCCGAGGACTTGGCCGGACAGCTCGGCGGCCGGGCGCCGATCGGCCGCGGCGTCGTCATCCGGCGCAATCTGGGCGCCGTCCGGGGCCGGCCCGCCGGTCTCGGGCTCCGCGGCCGGCTCACCCGGCGGTTCCCCCGGGGTCAGCTCCGCGAGCGGCTCCGGGGGCGGCGGCGCGCCCGCCGCCGTCCCCGCCGGCGGCATGGCGCCAATCGCCGGCTCGATCGCGGCCGCCGCCGTTTCGGCGATCGCCGCCAGCGGCGCGGACGTGTTCAGGTTCTGCACATCGGTATCCACCCGCCGGGCCACCTCGGCGGAGATCTGCTGCGCAACGATGGTCATCTGGGCTTCCGCGAGACGACTGACGGCCGCCTTGATCGGGGCGAACACATCGGTCAAGTCGATCTCGACGCTGTTCTCCCGCAACCGGCTGGTCTGTATCTCGCGGATCTGCTCCTCGAGGGCGGCGATCCGGTCCTGGGCCGCCGCCTGATCCTGCAGGAAGGCCTCGCGGCGCATCCGGGCCTCCTGATCCATCACGTAGTAGCCCGCTCCGAACGACAGGGCTACGGCGATCGTCAGCAGCAGCAGCCGGGTGAAAAACCGACCTACCGCCGACGGCCGGCGCATCTCGGCCCGCTGCGCCGGCGGCGGCTGAACGCTCTTCGCCTTGGCCGGCTCGGACTGTGGCTGGGTGGGTGTAGTCGTCATGTTCCCCTCCTACGGGTGAACGAGAGGCACGCGCCGCCCGGCGGGTCATCCGCCCGGCGGTCGTGCCGTCACACAAGCGAAAGGCATCGGGGGTATCTGCTTGGCGGCGATACCACTCGACCCGAGGCCCCGACGTCGGGTCCCCAGATGATCGGTGGATTCACACGAATGCCTCGTTCCGGAGGAGAGAAGAACACCGCGCGCTCCCGGCGGCTGGGAACCGTCCGGGGGGAAGGATGGGCGATGACCGGCACCCACAACGATGATTGAAGACAACGGCCGTCCTGTCAAGGAAAAACGGGGAGAGCTACAAGATGTTGTGGTGTGCCCGGGCCGACGGCCTCCCGCCCCAGGACCATCCCACGCTCCGCCACCGCCGTGCGCAGGCGGAACCGTGGCGGGTCCTGGAGCTCCGGACGGGCGGAATCGCGGGTCTACGCGGCGCGGACCCGTCGGCAATGACGGTGGACCCCCTCGAATCGGGGGCGGGCCGTCACGCGTGGTCAGCGTGGGATGCCCCTGCTCCCGCCCCTCGACACCTGCGCCGGGCGGACCGTTCTGATAGGATCCGGGCGGTGCCGCGCCGGCCGCGGGCGGCGTCTTCGAAGACTCCTCGTGCGGTAACCGGTGATCCAAGGGGAAGCCATGCGGTCGGCCTTCGCGCTTGCCATCCTGCTGACCGTCGGCCCCTACGACAACTCGGTGCGCAACCGCTACAACCCTTCGCCCGACCGGGAGGTCTATTGGGCCGAGCAGAGCTGGGACGAAATGTTCAATCCCTTCTTCGAGTTCGGGGTCGCGGCGGAGAGCTCGAAGGGCAGCACCAACGACTGACGGCCGAGCGTCGCGTCAGGCGCCGCATCGAGACCGAAGGGGACGGAAGCCGGCGCCGCCGTCCCTTTGTTTCGGCCCCGTCCCTGGAAACCCATGATGCCGATGAACGGCGGCCGGAGCGCTGTGTCCCGAGTCCTGGCGAGAGGCTTGGCTCTCGTCCTGGCCGGCGCTTGCTTCGTCCCGGCGGCAGCGCAGGAACCGGCGCCGCCGATGGCCGGTTTCGGGCTCGTGCCCGGCCGCCCCACGGTGCGGCCGCCGCGCGCAGATACGCCGCCGGACATCGACGGCCGGCTCGACGACCTCGCGTGGCGGACGGCGGCCACGATTACGGAGTTCACGCAGCAGGCGCCGCTCGAGGGCGCCCCCGCGACCGAGGACACCGAGGTCTACGTCACCTACGACAGCGACCACCTCTACTTCGGGTTCCACCTGCACTACACCGATCCGGGCATCATGCGGGCCAACCGGGTCGACCGCGACACCGCGTGGCAGGACGACCTCATCACCATCTACATCGACACCTTCCTCGACCAGCAGCGGGCCTACGACTTCGATCTGAACGCCTACAACGTGCAGGGCGACGGCATCGTCAACACCAGCGGCGGCGGGCGCAGCTCCCCCATTCCCGTCGCGGACCGGTCGTGGGACGCCCTGTTCCACAGCGCGACGAGCATCGTGGCCGACGGCTACATCGCCGAGATGGCGATTCCCCTCAAGAGCCTGCGCTATCCGCAGCGCGGTCCCGGCGAGCCGCACCGCTGGGGTTTCCAGATCGTGCGGGAGATCAAGGGCAAGAACGAGGAGAACGCCGTGTGGGCGCCGATGTCCCGCGACGTGGCCGGGTTCCACCGCCAGATGGGGCTCATGGAGGGCATGACGGACTTCTCCACCAGCCGCAACCTCGAGCTCCTGCCCACGTTCACGGCCATCCAGTTCGGGTCGCTCAACCGGTCGACGGGCGGGTTCGACACCCGGCGCGCGAATCCCGAGGGCGGCCTCAACGTCAAGTACGGACTGACGTCGAATCTGACCGCCGATTTCACCATCAACCCCGACTTCTCGCAGATCGAGTCGGACCAGCCGCAGATCGAGGTGAACCAGCGGTTCCCCCTGTTCTTCAGCGAGCTGCGCCCGTTCTTCGTCGAGGGGGCGGAGATCTTCGACTTCCCGGGTCCGGTGACCTTCGTGCACACGCGGACCATCGTCGACCCCACCTGGGGCGCGAAGCTGACCGGAAAGGCGGGCCGCTTCGCCATCGGGCTCCTGACGGCCGAGGACGAGGCGCCGGGGAATGTCGACGACCACACCGACCCGCGCTACGGCGAGACCGCCCAGAACGTCATCGGGCGGGTGAAGTACGACGTCTACTCCGAGTCGCACGTCGGCGCCATCTTCACCGACCGCTCGTTCATGGACAGCAGCAGCCGGCTGGGGGGCATCGACGGCAGCTTCCGCCTGTCGCGGTCGATGTCGACCAACTTCCGCCTGATCGAGTCGCGGCACCGGGACCTCGAGGGGGTCGACCGCGCCGGCCACATCTACGACGCGAGCATCAGCAACACCGGCCGCAACCTGCGCTGGTTCGCCGCCGCCTACGAGCTGACCCCCGACTTCCGGACCGACGTCGGGTTCGCCCGCCGGGTCGACCAGCGGCGCGTCATCAGCAACGTCGGCTACCGGTGGTGGCCGGAGAGCTGGCTCATCAACTGGGGGCCGCAGCTCAGCTACGGGCGCAACTGGAACTTCGACAGGATTCTCGAGGACGAGAACGCGGGGCTCGGGCTCAACTTCGATTTCGCGAAGAGCATCCGGTTCAGCGTCGACGTGCAACGCGACATGGAGCGGTTCGGGGGCATCGACTTCCGGAAGACCCGGACGCGGGTGAACGGCGGCGTCAGCAGCAGCCGCGCCCTCTCCGTCAACGCCAGCTACGGCCGCGGCGACGAGATCTTCTTCGACCCCGCCAATCCGTTCCTCGGTTACGGCAGCACCGCCCGGTTCAACGTCACGGTCCGGCCCCTCGCCCGGCTCAGCTCGCAGCTCGGGGTGAACACCAGCCGCCTGACGGACCCGCGCAACGGGGACGACCCGGTGTTCGACGTCCAGATCTACCGCGCGCAGAGCGTCCTGACGTTCACCGACCGGTTGTTGATGCGGAACATCGCCGAGTACAACACCTTCGACAAGGACCTCGACTTCAACGTGCTGTTCACCTACCGGATCAACGCCGGGACCGTGTTCTACATCGGGTACGACGATCACTACCGGCAGGCCGACCAGATCTACGGAGATCGGGACGGAGACGGCATCGACGAGCGGCTCTTCTTCACCCGTGATCTGCGGCAGACGAACCGGGCGATTTTCACGAAGATCCGATACCTGTTCAGGTTGTGACCGATGGCGCCGCTATTCGGTGGGCTCGGCGGCGATCGTGTTGCGCACGGCCACCACGATTTCCGCACTTCACCCCCGCCTCGTCGCCGGCGACCCAGTGGCCCGAAGCGTCCCACAGAGTCATGTAGTGAGTGCTCCGAAAGCGCTTCTTGAACTCGAACCAGACCGAGAAGTCTGCGATACCTGCCTTGCTGACAGGTACGATGCCGGAGCACTCGGGCGCATCCATCAAGCGATCGAGGTGCTCGTACCGCGTCGGCCCTGAATCAAACTCGCGACGGCCTGGATCTGCAACCGGGGCGATGAAGAGCCGCGTCTGCGTAGCGGAGCCTTCCTGGGCTTCGGTCGGAGCGTGCGTGAACAGCAGGATTCCAACGACGATACCGGTCGGCATGCGCATGGCAAGTCTCCCTCCGGGCGTACTCGGCACGGGTGTTGGCGGCCGGTCCCATCGCCGAGCGCACCGGATCGGCGGAACGAAGTACGCTGAGAGGCGGCTATAACCCCGCTCCAGTGACCCAGGTTGACGATGCGGATTCCCCGAAGCGCGGTCGTGCTCCTGCTTGCCATGTTGGCCGCGGCCGCGCCGGCGGCCGGTCAGGCGCTCGACCGGCGGCTGGTCGTGGTGGCGCCCGAGGACGACGACCCGCGGGTGGCGCACACCCGGGCCGCGGTGGAGTTCTGGAACCGCACGCTGGCCGACCTCGGACTCGATGTGCGGCTGCGTGAGGCGGCGCTGGTCGCCGGCCCGCCCGACATGCGGGCGATCGAAACGTTCGCCCGCTTCGTGTCGCAGCGCGGCGGCCGCATTCCCAGAGGGGCGTCGGGACCCCAGCCGCCGCCGGGACTCGCCGCTCTCGGGGGAGACGTGGTGGTCCTGCTGTCGCGCCAGCCGCTGTTGCCGTTCGCGTGGCCCCTCGTCGGCTCGCCCGGCCACCTCGTGGCGATCCGGACGCTCCGGCCCCGCCGGCCGCGCGACGACACCGTCCTGCGCAACGTCATCGCGCACGAACTGGGCCACACCCTCGGGCTCCGGCACAACCGCGGCGGTGCCTCGCTGATGTGCGGCCCCTGCTCGTCCCTGGCCGCCGAGGACAGCCCCGGCGGGTGGCTGCCGTTGACCGCGCGGGACCGGGCCCGGCTGCGGGCGCTGCACGGGGAGCGTGCGGGCGTCGACGACGTCCCGGATTGAGCCCGCGCTCCTGTCGGCCTGAGGTGTCTGCGGCTGCCCCTGCTGGGTGCGGGCATCGACGGCGTCCTGGACTGAGCCCGCGCCCTCGACCGACGGCGCCGACCGCAGCGGCCCTCCGAACCGCGCCGACACCAGCCGCCTGCCGACAGCGCGCCGGGGAGCAGGGCCGGCGTAGCCGGCGGGGGTCGAGCCACATGCTAAGATGGGCCGACTTCAGCGCAACGATTCCGATGGCTTCGGCTCCGCCACCCGGCCACGGCGTCCAGACGCCATCGGCCGCCGCCTCCAATCCGGCCTTTGGGCAACGTCCCGTCGGCGACCGGCAGGTTCGACCGTTTCTGAAGTGGGCCGGCGGCAAGCGGCAGCTCCTGCCCAGGCTCAGGGAGTTCTACCCGGAGAGCTTCGGGACCTACCACGAGCCCTTCCTGGGCAGCGGGGCCGTCTTCTTCGACCTCGCCAACGCCGGCCGGCTGGAGAACAGCGGGGTCCGCCTGGCAGACGTGAACGCCGACCTGGTCGGCTGTTGGCGGCAGTTGCACGACAAAGCAGGCGCGGTCGTGGATCGCCTGCGGGCGCTCGAGGCGGACTACGACTCCGCCGCCGAGGAGCACTACTATCGGGTCAGGGATCAGTTCAATCCGGCGCGCGAGGAGATCATGAACGGCAACGGTCCGCGGGCCGAGCTCTACACCCCGGACTTGGCCGCCATGTTCATCTACCTGAACCGCACCGGCTACAACGGTCTCTTCCGCCTGAACTCCAGAGGCCTCTTCAACGTACCCCGCGGGAGGTACAAGAACCCGCGGATCTGCGACGAGGACAACCTCCGGCGGGTGTCCTCGACCCTGTCGGCGCTGTCCGTAACCGTCGAGCAGCGCCGGTTCCGTGCGGTGCTGCAGGCGGCGCGCGCGGGCGACTTCATCTACTTCGATCCGCCCTACGCGCCGCTGAGCGCCACGGCGCAGTTCACCTCCTATACGGCCGACGGCTTCGGTCCCGAAGACCAGCGCCGTCTCCAGCAGGTGACCCTCGAACTGGCCGCGAAGAAATGCCACGTGCTGCTCAGCAACTCGACGGCGCCGGAAATCTCGGCCCTGTACGACGGCAACCCCGACGCCGAAAGAGCCGGTCTACGGGCGCACACCGTCCCCGCCCGCCGCGCCATCAACTCCAACGCCTCTCGCCGGGAGGGCGTTCGGGAGTACATCATCACGAACCTGCCCAGGCGGAAGGCGTAGATGGCGGGCCCATGAACCTGCACGGCGGGCTCGCGCTCTTCTTCGGCCTTGCGGACGGCGAACCCGAATAGCGGAGCCGGTTCTCGCCTCCCGCGGGCCGGCCGGCCAACGCGTCGTGACCTGGACGAGCGGTCCCTGAGCCCGAAGGACGCAGGGGAGAGCGCCGCGGTGTCGACGAGGAGGAGTGGGGCATGAGTCGCTTGCGGCAGAGTAACGGCGACGACTATCCGGCGGCGGCCGAGAAACACATGCAAGACTCCGGAGCGCTCCTCGCAGGGGGGCGCTACGACGGTGCCGCGTATCTGGCGGGCTACGTGGTCGAGTGCGCGTTGAAGACGCTGATTCAACTGCAACTGAAAGAGGGTCAGGTGCGCCACCATCACGACTTGTCGAGACTGGACCAGGACCTTAACAGGCTCGCGGCTCAAGCGAGCTCTCCCGCTGGCAAGTTCTATCTCGGGGCCCGGGCGTCGCTGCGAGCGTCGACCATCCTCAACGGCTGGAGCCCGGAACAGCGCTATCGCAGCCCCGGAATCAGCGCCGCGGATGCCGCAAGGTGGCATCGGGAGGCCGCCGACGCCTACGGACGGATCATCGGCGAGCTCGCTCTCGCGGGAAAGATCTGATGCAGCACCTGGATGACGCCCACGAGCGTGCGGAAACGCGCTTGGCTGCGTGGCTGATGAACAAATCCCGTGCCTGGCGGGCGCTGCTCGTCAAGGACGTGCTGGCCCGGCTCCGGGTAGTCCTCTGGTGTCCGGACAAGAGCTGGGAGGCCGGCCGGCGCGAGATCGACGGGCAGTTGAACGAAGCGGCGTCCGCCTACTGGTCCAAATCCGTGCTTCGAGGCGGCGCCGGAGAACATCCGGACGCGGCCTGGCAGGAGCAGGCGTGGAAGACGGCGAGGCCGCACGACGGGACGGACCGGCTCCGTATACTGGACAGGCACCTGTCGAAGACCGGCTGGTTCGAGGGGCCGTCCGAGCCGCCGTGGCCGCTACGCGCGAGGGACGCACCCGCGATCGCCTTGTTCTACTCCTTCAAGGGGGGAGCCGGACGGTCGACGTCCCTCGCGGCTACTGCGTTGCATCTGGCCTCCGCCGGCGAACGTGTCGCCGTGCTTGATGCGGATCTGGATGCGCCCGGTGTAGGCTCGCTGCTTGCCGGTTACGACAGCGCCGTGGCGGCGTGCGGGATCACCGACTATTTGTTGGAGCAGCGAATTCTGGGAGAACCGGGCGGTATCGGCACGGAGGACTACCATCATCGGTATGCGGCCGGCGGCGGTGGAGCGGGAGACATTCTCGTGTATCCGGCCGGTCGCTTCGATCACAGATATGTCGAGAAGCTTGCCCGGATCGATTACGGAGAACCGCCGGAGGGCGGGGCGCATCCCTTCGTCGTGCTTCTGGAGCGGATTCGCCGGGATCTCGCGCCGAGCTGGATTCTCGTCGATGCGCGCGCCGGACTCGGCGACGTGTCCGGGTTCCTGACCGGAGGGCTGTGCCATTTTCATGTGCTTCTGGGCACTCTCGCGGAGGCGAGTTGGCGGGGGCTGGCGCTGATCCTGGAACGGCTCGGTGCCGACCGGGTGCGGCAAGGCAAGCCGCAGGCAGAGTGCCTGCTGGTCGCGTCCATGGTGCCGCGATCCGACGAGGCTCTGTTCCGAGGATACGTGGAGCGGTTCACCGATCGGGCGCGGGAGGTATTCAGTGAGCACTACTACGCCGTGCCGGAGCCTGCGGACGAGTTCTGGACGCTGGACGATCTGGAGAGCGCCGACGCCCCGCACGTTCCGATCGTGCTGCCGTACGAGGAACGCCTGGCGAGTTTTCGCGACCTGACTGAAGTTGCTGAACCGATTCTGCTCCAGGGTCCGTACATCGAACTCTCCGAGCGCCTCCGAGCGGGTCTCCGGAGGTCCAAGGCGCGGAACAGATGACTGGCACGTCGAACCGCCTCAAGAAACAGGACTGTATCGATCTACGGGCGCAACTCGCGGATCTGGGATACGGACAAGCCGAAGCGGAGCCCCCGGAGTTGTTCGCGCATCGACTGTATCCCGTGTCCGAGCATCTGCGGGCACTCGATCCGAACGTCGTTCTGGTCGTCGGTCCGAGGGGGTCGGGAAAGAGCGCGCTATTCCAGGCTTTTTTTTCAGAGAACCGCAAGGTCGCGGATGCGATTGCCGGCTGGATGCCGAGGACCCCGATTCTGGAAACGCAATCGAATTCATCGGAATGGAGGCGGGCGTACCCGGCCGGAACCGATTTTCCTGACACCCAGGCGCTCGCGAAATGGGCAAGCTCCGATGAGGCGGCAAAGAAAGTCTGGCACGCGATGCTGGTTCGACGCCTCGCCGATCGGTTGGTTCCCAGGCATCGAGAGGCCTTGAAGTCGATGCTGCAACCTCAAGCGGTTTCGGTCGGCGAGCTTCTGCGGGCGTACGACAGGCCGGAGACGAGTCCCACCGCAGCGTTGGACGAGCTGGAGGAACGGCTGGAGCGAGAAGATTCGCGGATATACGTGGGCTACGATGAACTGGATACGCTCGGAGGCTTCGATTGGACGCTCATGTCTCGCATGGTACGCGGCCTGATGGCGTTCTGGTCCGACTACAGCCGCCGCTGGCGGCGGATCCGGGCGAAGGTTTTTCTTCGCTCTGACCTCTTTCGCCGCCACGCGGGAATGGGAACGGCGGACTTCGCGAAACTTGCGGCGAACCGGGCGGAGCTGGTCTGGCCGGATGCGGCGCTGCTGGCCATGCTGGTGAAGCGCATCGCCAATACGTCCGGCGGGCTGGCCGCGTACTGTCAAGGCGCCCGTATACGGTTCCGTAAGCATCTAGTGCTGGGTCTGATTCCGGAGATAAGGGAGGCCCGGACCGCATATCCCCTCCTGGAACGGTTGTCCGGCGAGTTCATGGGAGCTGGAAAGAAGAAGGGGTATGTGCGCAACTGGATCCTGGCCCACCTGCGGGATGGTAACGACCGGATCAGCCCTCGAACGCTGGTGAGGCTGATCGAGGAAGCCGCGGGCAGGGAGGCGGTGAATCTGACGTTGGGTCCGCCTCGACTGATTCACCCCACGGCGCTGCGGCAGGCTCTGGACGATGTTTCCAGCAGTCATGTGACCCAAGGGGTCTCCAGCGAGTGGCCGTGGTTGGAGGGGGTGAAGGAGAGGCTGAGGCGGAATCGGCTCGTTCCGTGGACGCGCCAGGAACTCGTGGACTTGTTCGACGTTGACTGGAACGTAACGTGGGGACCGCGCGGGGGCCCCGGGGTGCGTCCGCCGGCGGAGCAACCGGCGGAATTCGTCGACTACCTGATCGACCTCGGTGTGTTCCGGCGGCGCTCGAACGACCGGATTGACGTGCCGGACTTGTACCTGTCCGGTCTGAACCTGCGGCGGAAGGGAGGCGTCAGCAGGGGCCCGCGGGCCGTCGGCGGAGCATGATTGGAAGCGCCTTCCGAAGAATCCCGGGCGCAGCCGGGGGCTGGACACCCTGGCTGGACACCCTGGTGGGCCTGATCGCCGGTTCGCGGGTGCGGCGCAGGTGCGGCCCGACGGCCGAAGGCGGCGGGTATCTTCAAAACGCTTGTTGCCGGCGGCGCGCAGCGAAGGGGCCGGACGAGCCTCTGCATGGCGGCGATCGCCGACGAGGGCAACGGCTATAATCGACGGACGTACGCCGGCCCACGGACGAGGCCCCCGCCGGATCCCGCGAGACACCTGGAGAAGACCATGACGCGACGCATCCTGTCCCTCGTCGTCCTGACGTTGCTCGGCGCCGCGCCGGCGGTCGCGCAGCGGGACTGGAACGCCCCGTTTCCCGCGCATCACGTCATCGACAACATCTACTTCGTGGGGACCGAGCAGCTCGGCACCTTTCTGATCACGACGCCCGAGGGGCACATCCTGATCAACAGCGACTTCGAGTCGACGGTGCCGTCCATCCGCGGGAGCGTGGAGCGTCTGGGATTCGACTTCGCCGATATCGCGATCATCCTGGGCAGCCACGCGCACGGCGACCACATGGAGGCCGACGGGCTCGTGAAGGCGCTGACGGGGGCCGAGGTGATGGTGATGCGCCAGGACGTCGAGCGGCTCCGCCGGATCCGTCCCGGCGGCAAGGAGCACCCCATCGACCGGATTCTGGACGACGGCGACGAGGTGACGCTCGGCGGCACGACGCTGGTCGCGCACCGCACCGCGGGACACACGGAGGGATGCACGAGCTGGGCGCTGGACGTCGAGGAGGCGGGGCGGAGCTACCTGGCCCTGATCGTGTGCAGCTTCGGCGTCAACCCCGGCTACGTCCTCGTCGACAACCCCGACTACCCCGAGATCGCGGACGACTATCGGGCGACCTTCGCCAAGGCGCGCTCCCTGCCGGTGGACGTGTTCCTCGGCTCGCACGGGTACTGGTACGACATGGAGCGCAAGCTCGAGCGGGCGATGAGCCGCGCCGAGGGCGCCCCCAACCCGTTCATCGACCGCGCCGGCTATCTCGCCCACATCGACATGCAGGAGCAGCGGTTCCTGGAGATGCTGGCCGAGCAGGAAGCGGCGCGCTGACGCCGGGTCGCCCGGGCCCCGCACCGAGCCCGGCGGGGGGGGCGTCCGGCGCGCGTCGTCACGCCGCGGCGTCCCGGCGCGCCGGCGGTGAAGCGGTGCGATTCGTACGTCCGTTCCACTATGCCCTGCAGCGCCGACCGCGATGTCCGGTGCCCCCGAGCGGCGGTCGAAGCCGCGGCGCGCTCATTCACCGCTATCAGGCGCCCGCCGGGGCGGAGCCACCGGGCGCAGAGCGGCGGTCGAGCCGCGGCGCGCTCATTCACCGCTATCAGGCGCCCGCCGGGGCGGAGCCACCGGGCGCAGAGCGGCGGTCGAAGCCGCGGCGCGCTCATTCACCGAGCGGGGCGGCGACGCCGACGCCGTACTCGTAGACGAGTCGGCCGCCGAGCTCGGCGGTGACGGCCAGCACCGCGAGGCCCGCGAGTCCGGCCGCCGCGAACGCGAGGCGAACGGTCCGGCGGGGCGCCGCGTTCCCGCGCGGGGCCGCGGCGCCGGTCCCGGCCGGATGCGGGGTCGCGCCGCCGATTCCCAGCCGCCACACCCGCGCCGCGGTCAGCCCGCCGAAGTAGATCAGGCACCAGAGCGCCCAGTTCCAGTGCCGGGCGACGACCGGCACGGCAAGGCCCGGCGTGTAGACCTCCGGGGCGGCGACGCGTCCCGTGAGGTAGGCGGCGGCGAGGGCCAGCGAGCCCGCGAGGTAGAGGGCCGTCGACACGGCGGCGACCGGCTCGGGACGGCGCCGCAGCAGGCCGGCGGCGTCGGACGCGGCGGCGGTGACGAGCAGGCCGATCGGCAGATGCACCACCAGCGCGTGGGCGTTGGGCACCCAGTCGGTGAGCTCGATCATCGGCGGTTGCCGCCTCCGCGTGCGGCGGGCATGGGGTGACGATACGTCCCGATCCAAGACGGCGCGACGATCCGGGTGCAGCGTGCGGCGGGCATGGGGTGACGATACCAGCGAACGCGAATCATGGCGCGTCTCCAAGCCGTCGGCGCGGGCGGTGGGCCGTGATAACGTGCGCGGAGAGCGGGTCGCGCCGGGGAGGCGGCGGCCCCGGGACAGGGAGCGTGAGATGACGGACAGAGGCAAACGGCGGCGGGGCGGGCGGCGGGCGGCGGTTCTGGCGGCGGGCGCACTCGGTGTCGCCGGTCTCGGCTTGGTCCCGCCGTCGGCGGTCCCGCTGCGGGCGGCGGAAGACCTGCCGCTGGTGCCGGCGGAGTCGGTGGGCATGTCGGCCGAGCGGCTGCAGCGCATCGACGACTACTTCCAGCGGTTCATCGACGACGGGCAGATCGCCGGCGCGGTGACCCTCGTGGCCCGCCGGGGCAAGGTGGTGCATCACTCCGCGGTGGGGTGGCGGCATCGGGAAGCGGAGCTGCCGATGACCACCGACGCCATCTTCACCCTGATGTCGATGACCAAGCCCATCGTCTCCGCCGGCCTCATGATGCTGTTCGAGGAGGGCCGTTTCCGGCTCGACGACCCGATTTCGGACTGGATTCCCGAGTATGCGGACCACAAGGTCCTCGAGCGCGACGGGCCCCGCCGGCGGCGGGTTCCCGAGGCCCGGCCGGTGACCATCCGCCACGTGCTGACGCACACCTCGGGGTTGACCCTGAATCCGAACGACGCGGGGCTGTCGGAGGAAGAGCGCCGCCACGTCACCAACGACGGGGAGCCGTTCGCCACCATCGGCGGGCGGGTCGCCCGGGCCGCGCGCATTCCGGGGGCGTTCCATCCCGGAGACCAGTGGCAGTACGGGTCGTCCACCGACTACGTCGCGGTCCTCGTGGAGAAGATCTCGGGCCGGCCGATCGACGTGTTCCTGAAGGAGCGGATTTTCGAGCCGCTCGGCATGCGCGACACGTTCTACAACGTGCCCCGCGACAAGGTGGATCGCGTGGCCGCGGTGTACCGCCCGACCGACGGCGGGCCGGCCGAGCTGATGCGGGCGCCGGCGTTCCGCGAGCCGACGACCTACTTCCCGGGGGTGGCGGGGCTGAACGGCACCTCGTCCGACTACTTCCGTTTCGCCCAGATGATCGCCAACGGCGGCGAGCTCGACGGGGTGCGCCTGCTGGGCCGGATGACCGTCGACCTGATGATCAGCAATCACACCGGCGCCAAGGACATCTACGTCCGGGGGGCCGGGTACGGGTTCGGCCTGGGCTTCGGGGTGCTCGTCGACCCGACGCAGTCCTTCGATGCGCTGTCGCCGGGCAGCTACGGCTGGGGCGGCGCCTACGGCACGCTCTACTGGGCGGATCCGGTGGAGGACCTGGTCGGCCTCATGTTCATTCAGCTCCCCGGTCACGGGCCGTTGAACATCCGTCAGCGGTTCACCAACGTCGTCACCCAGGCAGTGGTCGACACGTGGGCCGACCAGCGCCCCCGGGTGCTCGGGTACGACATCCCGCGGTGACGAACGGGAGCCCGTGGTGAACGCCCGGCGCCCCCGGTGCCGGCAGTCCGTGGCGAAACCCTCGTCGCGCCGAGAGCGGCGAGGCGCCCGCCCGACGCCCCGTCGCGCCCGCCGCGCTTCCCGCCGCCTTCGCGAGCTCGTCGCGCCGAGAGCGGCGAGGCGCCCACCCGACAAGGCGCGAGGCGGGCGCAGATTGCGTCGACGTTTCGTGGCGGTGGGGTGATCGGCGTCCCCGATCATGGCGGTTTGGGCATAGTGCATCGCCACGACTAAAAATCGGGTCGCCGGGGCACTCACCTCGAACCGCAAGAGTCCTATACAGAAGAAATACGTCGTTCGACCCAAGTCCGTTTATCCGAAATTTATGACGTGACGGACCAATAGGCAACCGGACGAACAACGCAGTTAGGCGACTTCCCGCGGTGACGGCGGAGAGCCCGGGGAACCGCGGCGGCGGTTCCACCCCCCGCGGCCAGCCTCCGGATCACTCCGGCGTGACGCAGCGGAAGTTCGCGGCGTCGTCGGTGCTGCCGGCGCCGCTCCACTGCGCGACCTGGGGATAAGGGCAGAGCGGCCGCGTGCGCACCACCTCGCCGCCCTCGACCTTCGAGGCGGTGATCCGTTCCGGGGCGCGGCCCTGTTCGACCCATTCCTCGAGAGCCGACAGGGCGTCGAACGTATCCGGTCCCGGACCGCCCCGGCAGTGGCCCATGCCCGGCACCATGAACAGGCGGAAGAACTCCTGCGTCTCCGCGAGCGCGGCGGGCGCGTCCGCGCCGCCGCCCACGGTCCTGACGACGTCTTCGTAGTAGTCGATGGTGCCGAGCGGCGAGATGTCGGCGTCGCTCCACCCGTGATAGAGCAGCAGCTTGCCGCCGGCGTCGCGCAGCGGGCGCAGATCGGGGTCGTTCGCGTCGAGGGCGGGACCGGTCCGTTCCAGCGCCACCGGCAGGTCGCGGCCGTAGTCCCACGAACGGAAGTCCCAGTCGGGGTCGTCGAACACCATGAACTTCATGAAGCCGTTCGCGGCCAGATAGTGCGTGCTCCGGTACCGGTCGGGTCCGGTGACCCAGCGTGGCCAGCCGCCGGGGTCGGCCTCGCCGCCCGGCACCAGGCCCGGGTAGATGACCTCGCCAGCCGCGTCGACCGGACCCCGCCAGATGTCCTTCACCGCCTGCACCTGCTTCGGGGTGAGACAGCTCCCTTCATCCTGGCCGGCGCGGCAGGTCAGCGCCGCCGGGTCGAAGTCGCAGGCCCGCGGGTCGTCGAGCACGCCGTCCTCGATGCCGTCGATGGCGTCGCAGGCGCCGGTGACCGCGTCGCCGAGCAGCACCGCCTTGGCCGGCGGGAGGTAGCTGTCGGGGTCGCCGAGCGTCGCCAGCGCGTACCAGAGATGGGCGCCCGCGTAGAAGCGGGTCCAGTCGTGGGCGGGGTTGCCGACGACCAAGCCGTCGAAGTCTTCCGGATACCGCTGCGCCTCCATCATGCCCTGCTGCCCGCCCTTCGAGCAGCCGACGTAGTAGGCGTAGTCGGGCGCGGCGCCGTAGAACGCCTCGGTGATCGCCTTCCCGTAGACCGCGGTCAGGTGCAGCGACCGGTGCCCGAAGTCCTCGACGAGATCGGGGCGGTCGAGAGCCCAGGTCGCGTCGAATCCGTTCGCCCCCGGGCGGACGTGCCCGGTGTCGGTGCTCGAGGCGGCATAGCCGCGGTGGAGGGCGGCGGCCATGGCGCCGTAGCTGATGACCCCGGCCATGCCGCCGTTGCCGGCGGTGTGGAACTTGCCGTTCCAGTGGTCGGCAGGCAGCCACACCTCGAAGTTGACGGCGGGCTCGCTGGTCGCGGCCACCCGGCAGAACGCCGGAACCTCGAGCGGCCGCGCCGCCCCGGGCGGCATGAACGCGCCGGCCGGCACCCGCTCGGCGAGCCGGATGGCGGTGTCCGGCAGGGCGAGATCGGCCAGCACCGCGCACGCCGCCGGCTCGACGGACGCGGCCCCGCTCCGCCCCCCCGCGGCGCCTCCGGTGGATACCGCCGTGCCGGCCAGCACCGCCGCCGCCACGGCGCATCCCGGCAGCGTCATCGATCGTCGCATCATCTCGTTCTCCTCCCGCCCGGAACCGCCGCCTGACGGCTCCGCTTGCCGCCTGACCAGCCTTCGGACCGTGATCGATACCACGTTGCTGACTGCACCCAAGCGCAGCCTGTTTCCACGGTCCGCGCGCCTGGGCGCACAGACGGTGATTTCCCGTCAGTATCCGCACCGTTCCCCGGCGCGGAAACCGTCGCCCGGCGGCTCCGCTTACCGCCCGACCCCCCGACCCCATGCGTAGACCTGGTCCCGACCCGGACCGCGGCATCCGCGCCGTTCTACGACGCCCCCTCCTCACCGTCCGATTCAGGCCCGGCGACGGCGGCGCCGGCGCGGCGGGCGGCCCGGAACAGGGCGTAGTTCTGGGCGGGGGTCGGCGCCTCCAGCTCCTTCTCGAACACCCGCAGGCACTCGGCCGCTTCGAATCCGGCGCGGCGCAACAGGTCCAAATGCGTCGCGATGGTGAACCGGCCGGGTTCGTACTCGTGAATCGTGCCGTCCGGTTTGATGAAGTCGCCGTTCAGCAGCAGCCCCCGGCCCCCGAGGACCTTCGCGCACCCGGCGTAGGCGTGCTCGACGTGGGCCGGGGCCCCCAAATCGTGCAGCGCCCAGGTCGAGACGACGGCGTCCGCCGGTCCGGCCGCATCCCGCCACCACGGGTCCGCCAGCAGATCCGCCCGCATGAAGACGACGCGGTCCGCATGGGGCCCCAGCCGGCGGGCGGCGACGTCGAGCATCGGGCGGGAAAAATCGATGCCCTGGTAGCGAACCGCGGGCAGGGCGCCCAGCAGGTGGGCCGCGAGATAGCCCGGACCGATCCCCAGCTCGACGACGCGGCCGGCGGGCGGAACCCGGGTCCGCAGCTCGGACAGCATCAGGTCGAACAGGGCGAGACGGTCGGGGGTCGGCTCGAAGCGCTCGGCCCAGTCCGCCACGTACGCCGGGTCGTGGAACTCGTGGTCCGCGCCGACGGCCGGCGTCATGGCCGTCTTCCGCCGCCGGGCTCGGCGCCGGCCAGCGCCGCGGTGGAGATCTCGCGCATGCGGTACTTCTGGACCTTGCCGGTCACGGTCATCGGGAACCCGTCGACGATCCTCCAGTATCGGGGGATCTTGTAGGTCGCGATGGCGCCGCGGCAGAACGCGGTGAGGGCGGCGCCGTCGAGGACCGCGCCGGGCTTCGGCTTGACCCACGCCAGCACCTCTTCCCCGTATCGCTCCGAGGGCACGCCGATGACCTGGGCGTCCGCCACGTCCGGGTGGGTGTAGAGGAACTCCTCGATCTCGCGGGGGTAGACGTTCTCGCCGCCGCGGATGATCATGTCCTTGATGCGGCCGACGATGCTGACGTAGCCCGCGTCGTCCATGCGCGCGAGGTCGCCCGTGCGCATCCAGCGGGCGTCGTCGATGGCGGCGCGGGTGGCCGCGTCGTCGTTCCAGTACCCCAGCATCACGCAATAGCCGCGCGTGCACAGTTCGCCGCGCCCGCCGCGGGGCACCACCTGGCCGCTGTCGGGGTCGATGATGCGGATCTCCACGTGCGGATGCACCGGTCCGACGGTGTTCACGCGCTTGTCGACGGGGTCGTCGACGCGGGTCTGGGTCGAGACCGGCGCGGTCTCCGTCATGCCGTAGCAGATCGTGATCTCCCGAATGTTCATCCGTTCGCGGACCTGCTTCATGACCTCGGCGGGACAGGGCGACCCCGCCATGACGCCGGTCCGGAGCGACGAAAAATCGGTACTGTCGAAGTCCGGATGATCGAGCTGGGCGATGAACATCGTCGGCACGCCGTAGAGCGACGTGCACCGCTCGGCCTCGATCGCGGCCAGCGTCCGGTCCGGCCGGAACGCCGCGCCCGGGGTGACGATGCACGCGCCGTGGGTGGTGCACGCGAGGTTGCCGATGACCATGCCGAAGCAGTGGTAGAACGGCACCGGGATGCACACGCGATCCTGCTCGCCGTAGCCCAGGATCTCGCCGCAGAAGAAGCCGTTGTTCAGGATGTTGTGGTGCGACAGGGTGGCGCCCTTCGGGGTGCCGGTGGTGCCCGAGGTGTACTGGATGTTGACCGGGTCGTCGAAGGTCAGGCCGGCCTCGCGCGCCGCCAGCTCGTCGTCCGCGACCGGCGCGCCTTCCTCGAGCAGCGCCGTCCACCCGTCGTCGAGCACCACCGTCTCCTCCAACGCCGGGCACGCCGGGCGGATCCGTTCGAGCGTCTCCACGTAGTCTCGATCCCGGAATCCCTGCGACAGCAGCAGAAGCCGGAGGCCCGACTGGTTGAGCGCGTGCTGCAGCTCCCGCGCCTGGTAGGCCGGGTTGACGTTGACGAGAATCGCGCCCGCGCGGGCGGTGGCGTATTGCGTGACGACCCATTCGAAGCAGTTGGGGGCCCAGATGCCGACCCGGTCGCCCCGGCCGATGCCCCGGCGCAGGAGCGCCTTGGCCAGGGCCGTCGTGGCGTCCCAGAGCTGCCGGTACGTGGCCCGGTAGCCCTGGGACGGGACCACCAGCGCCTCGCGGTCGCCGCAGCGCTCGACGGTGCGGCGCAGGTTCTCCCCGATGGTCTCGCCGAGCAGGGCCACCGAGCTGGCGCCGTGCACGTAGGATGGCAGGTTCATCGCGTTCCCGTTCGTTCCTCCGACCCCGCACGGCGATCGCCGCCCGACGGTTCCGCCCGCCGCCCCACCAACCCCGCCGGCGACCGCACCGTTCTGCGGCGCCGACTTCTCACCCGGCGATCGCCGCCGGCGGCTCCCTGCCCCCCGAGCCGGCCGGAAGTCCGCACCGTTTTCCGCGCGGCGCCGGTTTTCCGGGGCGCGGAGTCGAGGATACTGCGTCGCCGCCGGCGATTGCAAAACGCCGGACCGGATTCCGGAATCTCAGTTTCGGGTCTGGTTGCGCGGCGTTCCGGCGGGAGCGCGGCGGTCGAACCCGCCGGGCGCGGTAGACGGCGCACGGCTTCCCGGGCAAGGGAATTCGAGCGCCCGCACGCCCTTGCCGCAATCGGGTCAGGCGCGCCCGCGGGAAGCCCCTCCCTTAATTCCCCTCAGCGCGGAAGAACGACTCGATGCCGCGGCGAATCCGTCGCCGCAGCGCGGCCCGGTCCACCTTCCCGACGGCGTTTTCCGGCAGCGTATCGACGAGATGGATGCGGGCCGGGACGTGGGCTCTCGACAATCGACCTGCGACCACGGCTTGGAGCTCGCCGGCGCCGGGGGCGGCGCCCGCCCGCGGCTGCACGAACGCGACGGGAACCTCGCCGAGATCGGGGTGCGGCCCGCCGACGACGCAGCACGCCTCCACCCCGGGGCACCGCTCCAGCACGCTCTCGATCGCCCGGGGCGACAGGTTCTCGCCGCCCCGGATGATGACGTCCTTGAGGCGGCCGGTGATGAACAGATACCCGTCGGCGTCGAACCGGCCGAGGTCGCCGGACCGCAGCCAGCCGTCGCGGAGAACCGCGGCGGACGACCCGTCGACGTAGCCCTTCATCAATCCGGCCCCCGCGATGCAGACCTCGCCCTCCGCGCCGGGGGGGACGCGCTCGTTCGTGCGGGGCCGCAGCAGGCGCACGCGCTGTCCGGGGAGCACGGTGCCGACGCTGCCGATACGCCGCGCGCCGGGCGGGTTCATGGTCGACGTGCAGGTGGCCTCGGACAGGCCGTAGGAGACGACGAGCGGCAGCCCGAACGCCGCCTCGATGCGCTCGTGCAGGCTCACGGAGATCGGCGCCGAGCCGCAGCGCAGAAGCCGCAGCGACGCGCGCCGGGCGGGGTCGCGCAGATGCGGCAGCATCCGCGCGTACATCGTCGGCACGCCGGTCAGGCAGGTCACGCCGTGCTCCGCGATCTGCTCCTCGACCGCCTCGGCGCGGAAGCGGCCGGCGAGGACCACGGCCGCGCCCGCGAGGAGCGGCGCGATCAACTGGTTGTTCACGCCGTTCGTGTGGTGGAGGGGCATCAGGTGGAGGAGCCGGTCGTCCGGGGTGAGCCCGGTGCGGGCGACGACGCCGCGGGCGTTGCCGATCAGGTTGCCGTGCGTGAGCAGCACCCCCTTGGCCCCGCCGGTGCTGCCCGAGGTGAGCTGCAGCATCGCCGCGTCGGCGGTGGTGAGCGATGCGCAGAAGCGGCCTCCCGGCGCGCGGGCCCCGGCGGCCGTGCGCGGGCCCCCGGCGGCGGTGCCGCGTCGGGCCGGCGCCGCGACCAGGTCCGAGAGCCGGCGGACGCGCAGGCCGGCCCCGACCAGGACCGGGGCCATCGATTCGTGCCCGCCCTGCAGACAGACGCTCCGCGCGCGGGCGGCGTCCAGACGCGCGCGCACGATATCGAGTGAGGGGTGCGGCTCCACGAAGCACGGGCAGCCGCCCGCCTGCATGATGCCGAAGAACCCCGCGACGGTATCGGGCGACCGCGAGCCGAGAAGCCCGACGATCTCGCCGCGCGGGAGATCCTGCAGGGCGTTCGCGACGCGCTCTATCCTCTCGCGCAGCCCGGCGTACGACACCGAGCCGAACCGGCCGAGCAGCGCGGTCCGCCCGGCGCGCGCATGCCGGTCGAGACGCACGCGCAACAGATGGCTCAGAGAGGGGGCGTTGGAGAACACGGCCTCGCGCGCGTTACGGCGCCGCCGGCAGCCCGTGGCGACAGTCCCCGCTGCCTTCGAGCGGCGATTGCATCCCGCCTGACGGCGTTGTTCGTCGGTTGCATATGCCCACTATGCGCCCTCCTCACGCCTTGCTCAGGCACGGGCGTTCTTGGCCCGCGGGCGCTCTTCAACCGCGCTGGCGCCCGCGCCGCTCTCGGTGCGACGCGGGGTTCACGGGCTGCCAGCTAGATGCCGCACGACAAGCCATCGGAAGCGCGAATTCCGCCGCCGGCGCGTTCGAAGCAGGGCTGTGTCGGGACTGCGGGGAACTGAGGGGGAGGGAAGGGACCTCCGATCCGCTGCCGGGCGTGCGCAAACCCAATCCTCTCAATCCCTCCCGGGCGTGCGCCGACGGCGGTCCGCAGACGTGAGGAAAACGCGCAGACTCCAGATGACGATGCCGACGGCCTCACGAGACAAGGACGGCGCCACTATCTCACTGCGGCACCCCGTGCGGCCGCTCCAGGGCCGCGAGACGCTGGTCGACCTTGCCAAACATCACCTCGACGGCGCGGAGGCGGTCGTCGAGCCGGCGGATGTCCGTCCGGATCTCCGCAATGGCCGTCCGGAACTCGCCCCGGAGCCCGCCGATCTGCGCGTTAATCTGGACGGCCAGCCCGAGTCCCACGGCCACGACGACGCCGATGAGCCATTGCGTGTTCTTGTCCGGCATCCCCCCCTCGACTACGGCGCCGGCTGGGCATACCGACCGGCCATGGCCGGCGCTCAGCACCGCTTTCGGGTTCCGCAACGCCTGCACCGGCGTTGCGCTCAGTCATCCGCATGCAGATCGTCGAAGTGCGCCTACATGCTGGTGAACCGGGGCAGTCCACGACGCCGGCGGGCTTCCTTCATCGCCGCGATGGTGACGGCGTTTGGCCTGAACGTCGGGGCCTCTTCCCGCGCTGCGCTTCGGGTCTTCATCGCCCTGTTGACGCGGCTGGAGCCGCCCAGCCAAGCTCGAGACAGCGACTGCAATCAAGCAGTCAGCCGTGGTTGATCCCCGCTTCGGCGGGGCGTGTGGCGCAACCTGTTTGCCTTGACGTTGACACCACATCCAGGGCCGCGGTTGATCCCCGCTTCGGCGGGGCGTGTGGTGCAACCTGCAACGGACCCTCCGCAAGCGACCGCACAACCGCGATGATAGCACGCCCGCCGTGGCGAGCGGTGCGGGCGGCGCCACCTCCAGGGCCGCAGTCCAGGCAACCGGGTCGCGTCTTTCTGTGACTTGAGACCCGGGCCCTGCACGTACGGATATCGACCGCGAAGTGTCGGTGTGGTCCACCGACACCAACGGCACGCAGCGCGGTGTCGATTGGCAGATGAAAATCGACGATGCGCGCTGTAAACGCAAGTCCGTCTACCCCAAGAGTATACTGTGACGGACCGCTAGTCGATGGAGACGTTCGCGTCGCGCTCGAACCGTCCATCGGGATCGAGGCAGCGCAGCGCCGCGGCCTCCCGCGCGGCGGGGAACGGCGTAGGGCCCGCGCCCGCCGCGTCGAACGCGAACCCGGTCCGCCGGCGCACCTCGGCGAGCGACACCTGGGGATGCCAGGATTGGAGGGCCAGCCGGCCCCCGCGCTCGACGAAGACCGCGATGGGAGTCGCGACGCCGTGCAGGGGGCCGGCCGCGGTCACGAAGTCGAGCCGGTCGACGAGAGTGCGGGTCGAATGCTCGGTGCGCCACGTGACCGCCCGCCGCGCCGTCGGCAGCATGACCGCGCCGCCGCCCCCGCCCGGCAGGCGCACCTTGGGGCGATGCCAGTCGCCGATCACCGATACGTTCGTTCGTCCGTGCCCGTCGATCTGCGCGGCGCCCAGAAAGCAGAGGTCCATGCCCCCGCGCGTGCACAGGTCGTAGAAGTCCTCGTTCGCGAAGATCGCCGCCGAACCTTGCGCGAGCACCGGGTCCGAGCTCGAAAGGGGTATCTTCGACGGCCGGGGTTGCACGCCGCCGGCCACGTTGAGGTACACGAAGTCGAAGTCGTAGGCGCGCTTGGCGAGCAGGCACGCGAGCATCGGCGGCGTCGAGTTCACCCCGCTGAAGGTCACCTCGCCGGGCCGCACGAAACGGGCGAGGTTGGTGACGATGTACGAGAAGCCGGACCAGCGCTCAGACACGCGCCGGCTCCGCCGCTTCCGGGGCGCGCTCCAGATGGGCGTCGAGCGGGCGGGCGGCGTCGAGGTAGTCTTCGACCGCCGGATAGTCGACGTCGTACCGGGGCCAGCACGACCCCGGCCACGCCCCGTTCGGCGCCACGCTGACCGCCTGCACCAGGAAGCCCGGCACGAGGGTGAGCTCGGGGCGGTCCTCGAACGCCGCGGTGGGGGCGAGGGCCTCCGCCACGACGAATACCTGCCGGGCGGCGCGGGTGAGGATGCGGTCCCAGTGGGAGGTGCCCCGGACCCGGGCGTCGCCGTGCTCGGTGGCCTCGTTCACGTGTATCACCGCGATGTCGGGGCGAATCGCGGGAATCACCCAGACGTCCCCGCCCGAACCGTAGGGGTCGGTGATCGACGCCCAGCGGTTGAGGGCGGCCAGGTCCGAGCCGTGGACGCCGCCCACGGGCTGGAACGGCACGCCGAAGGCGGCGGCCCGCAGGCCCGCGGTCAGGGTCATGCACGCGTGCTCTTCGAGCGCGATCCGCTGCGTCTCGACGGCGCGGCGGTACCACGGGGCCAGGCCGAAGTTGCCCTCCATCGCCACGATGCCGGCGCGCGCGCGGGCGACGCACCCGGCGCGGCACAGGATGTCGATGTCGTAGCCCGGCGACTGCTTGATGATCTCGAGGTCGCGCTTCCGCTGCCGAATCAGCTCGCGCACGAAGGCGAAGGGGCCGCGGTGCAGGAAGCTGCCGCCCAGGGCCACCGACGCGCCGTCGGGCACCCTCGCCGCCATGTCGGCGAGGGGGATGACCGTGGTTCCGGTAGACGGTGTCGGCGGCACGTGTATTCTCCCGCGACCCGGCCGGATCAGCGTCGGGTCTCCGGCGCCGGCCGGTCGTAGTTCAGCTCGACGTAACCGTCGCGCGGGGTCCACTGCACGCGCCGGGCCGGCAGGTCGGCGTCGTCTCCCATCCGGTTGACGTAGACGAGAACCTCGGCGTAGTCGTCCTTGATCGGCTCGATCAGCGCCCGCGCAATCGTGTCGGTCTGCTCGGGGTCTTCCGCTTCGACCTCGATCACGAACGCCCCGTGCGCGGTGGCCATGTTGCGCACGTACCACCCGTCGTTGACGAGGGACGGCTCGTCGGGGCCGGCCGCGCGGTCCGGCGGCGGTCCGGGCGCCGCGTCGACGGTGACGACCTCCAGCCCGCGTCCCGCGTCGCGGGGGCCGGTCTCCGCGGGCGCGCGGCGGAGGTTCCAGTTCAGCACGAGCAGGTAGACGGCGCAGCCGGCCAGTCCCAGACGGAACCATCCGCGGAGGCCGAGACCGAACCGCGCCCGCGCGGGGGTCCGTGGTATAAGTGTCATGATGTCGTTTCGAGGGTGGGAGCCCTCGCCCCCCCCGGCACGTTCATCTCCGCAGAGATCCACCAGAGACGGCGGCCGGCCCGGAAGCCGCCGCCATCCGTCGGCGCGTCCCGTCAGGGTAGCACGCCGAGCATGTCGGAGCGCGTTCCCGGGGCATGTCGGCGGCACGGACGGGGGGACAAGGAGCGTGAGTTCATGAGGATGGGAAGATTCCAACGCACGACGGGCCTGGTTCTGGCGCTGTCCGTGCTGTCGTGCGCCGGCGCCGCGCAGGCGCAGACGCTGGAGGAGATCGTCAACGCCAGCCTGGAGGCGACGGGCGGACGCGAGGCCCTGGCGGGCGTCGCCAGCGTGCGGCAGACCGGCGCATTCACGATGAGCACGCCGTTCGGGGACCTGGACGGCACCCTCGAATCCGTCGTCATCCCCAACCAGAAGCTCTACCAGAGCCTCGACAGCGACCTGTTTCAGCAGACGACCGGCTGGAACGGGATCGCCGCCTGGCAGTCGGACAGCACCCAGGGGGTGACCGACGTCACCGGGGCGCAGGCGGCGGCGCTGGTGGCGCAGGCGTCGCTGCATCCCTTCTGGGAGTACGGGGCCTCCGGGCCGGACACGCCGGCGTTCAGCCGCCTCGACGACGCCGAGGTGGACGGCCGGAACCACCACGTCGTGCAGGTGAGTTGGCAGGGGATCGACTTCCAGGTCCTCGTCGACGCCGACACGATGCTCGTGTCCCGGATCCAGTTCGCCAGCGAAGTGCCCGGCATGGGCCCGGTGACGGTGATGGCCGATACGTCCGACTACGAGGAGCACGGCGGCGTGATGTGGCCGGCCGCCAACAGCGTCGAGGTCCAGGGTGCGCTCCGGATCGACATGCGCATTGCCGCCGTCGAGATCAACGGCGCGGTGGACCACTCGATCTTCGACAAGCCCTGACCTGAACAAGCGTGGGGACGGCCGGTGCCGAGAGGCCCGGCCCGCCGGCGGTCATACGTGCAGGTTGCCGCGCCCGGGTCCCGCGAACGAGTAGAGGGTCATCCCGGCCGCCGTCGCCATGTCCACGGCGACGCTCGATGCCGCCCCCACCGAGACCATCGCGGGGATGGCCGCCATCAGCGCCTTCTGCACCAGCTCGAAGCCGGCCCGGCCGCTCACCACCAGGATCCGGTCGTGGAGCGGCAGCGCGTCCCGCAGCACGAAGTGGCCGATCGCCTTGTCGACCGCGTTGTGGCGGCCGATATCCTCCCGCACGCACAGCAGCTCGCCGTCCAGCGTGAAGATGCCCGCGGCGTGGATGCCCCCGGTCGCGTGGAACAGGGTCTGCTCGGTGCGGAGGCGGTCGGGGAGCGTCTCGAAGAGCGCCGGGCGGCACTCGACCGGCGCGATGGGCGGCAGATCCTGATCGAGGTCGTCCATCGAGGCCTTGCCGCAGACGCCGCACGCGGCCGTCGCCCGGAACTCGCGCCCGGGCTCGGCGGCCGGAGGCGCCGGGGCGCCGCCCCCCGCGAGGGTCACGTCGATCCGGTCGCCGGCGAAACTCGTCACCCTGATCCGGGTCGACCCGCCGCCCCCCGCGGCCGTCCGATCGCCGGCGACGGGGCGGAGCGACGCGATCTCGGCCCCGCCGGCGATCATCCCCTCGGCGTGGAGAAAGCCCGCGGCGAGTTCCTCGTCGTTCCCCGGCGTGCGCATCGTGACGACGAGCGGCTTGCCGCCGACCCGGATCTCCAGCGGCTCCTCGACGACGATGACGTCCTCGTCGACCCGCTCGCCGCGCCGGCGTACCGTGACCGTTCTCAGGGCCGGCGAAAGCGCGGCGTCGGGGGGCATGCGGCCGATCATAGCCCGGTTGCCGCGGCGCTGCCCATAACGGGGCCGGCGGGGTAGGAGCATCCCACGCTGACTGCGCGTGACGGCCCGCCCCCGATTCGAGAGGTCGCCACCGTCTTGCCGACCGGTCGGCACCGCGTGAGACCCACGATTCCCCCCGTCCGGAGCCCCAGGACCCGCCACGATTCCGCCTGCGCACGGCGGTGGCGGAGCGTGGGATGGCCCTGCGGCGGGGTCGGTCGCGTGGGGCCTGTGCCGCTGGAGTCCTGGAGGAGAACGGTCAGGCACGTCGGTACGGGATGCCGATCGAGAGAACGGCCAGGAGGGTTGGTTGGGCGGCAATCGGAGGCCGCAGCGCGACCTTGCGGTCGCGTTCGGAGTTTCGCCGGCGCGAAAATCCTACGGCGACGATTTCCGGGCCAGGAGTCTGCGCCGTAGAACGGCGCGGACCCCAGGAGGGTTGGTTGGGCGGCAATCGGAGGCCGCAGCGCGACCTTGCGGTCGCGTTCGGAGTTTCGCTGGCGCGAAAATCCTACGGCGACGATTTCCGGGCCAGGAGTCTGCGCCGTAGAACGGCGCGGATTCCTGGAGGGTTGGTTGGGCGGCAATCGGAGCCGCAGGCGACGATTTCCGGGCTAGCATATCCGCCGGCCCATGCCGGCGAACGAGCTGACCCTGAAGGACCTGAAGTCCGAGCTTTGGCGGTGTGCCGGGATTCTGCGCGGCAGCGCCGTCGACCGGACCGACTGGAAGGGCTACATCCTCCCGCTGCTGTTCTTCAAGCGGATCAGCGACGTCTGGGACGAGGAAGCCGCCGAGGCCCTGGAGACCTACGGGGAGATCGATCTCGCGGAGTTCTACGAGCTGCACCGCTTCCACCTGCCGAACGGGTGCCATTGGCGCGACGTCCGTGCGATACCGGCCAACGTCGGCGCCGCGCTGGCGCGGGCCATGCGGAGTATCGAACGGGCCAATCCGGACACCCTTGCCCGCGTCTTCGGGGCCGCCGACTGGGGGAACCGCGAGATGCTCGGCGACGGGCTGCTCAAGGACCTCATGGAAGGGCTGTCCAGCGTGCCGTTGGGCAATGCGGCGGTCGGTTCCGACATCCTCGGCGACGCCTACGAGTACCTGATCGGCAAGTTCGCGGACATCACGCGGCGCAAGAAGGCGGGCGAGTTCTACACGCCGCGCAGCGTGGTGCGGATGATGGTCGAGCTGCTCGATCCGCAAGAGGGCGAGAGCATCTACGACCCGGCCTGCGGCACCGGCGGGATGCTGCTCGGCGCGATCGAGCACGTGGAGCGGGCCGGCGGCGACCCGCGCACCTTCTTCGGGCGCATCTTCGGCGAAGAGAAGAACCTTGCGACCTCGTCCATCGCGCGCATGAACCTCATGCTGCACGGCGTCGAGGACTTCCGGATCGAGCAGAACGACACACTGCGGAATCCGGCGTTCATCGACACGTCCGGCGCCCTGGCGACGTTCGATTGCGTCATCGCCAACCCGCCGTTCTCGCTCAAGGCGTGGGGCCGCGAGGTGTGGGAGGCGGATCCGTGGGGCCGCGCCGCATGCGGGCTGCCGCCGGCGAGCTACGGCGACTACGCCTGGGTGCAGCAGATGGTGGCGTCGATGGCGGAAGGGTCGGGCCGGATGGCGGTGGTGCTGCCGCAGGGAACGCTGTTTCGCGGGGGCGCAGAGGGCCGCATCCGCCGGGCGCTGCTCGAGCAGGACCTGATCGAGGCGGTGATCGGCCTTGCGCCGAACATTTTCTACGGCACCGGTCTCGCCCCGGCGGTGGTGACGCTGCGCCGCGCAAAGCGACGCGGCCGGCGCGGGCGGGTGATCGTGATCGACGCGTCGAGCCTGTTCCGCAAGGGCCGGGCGCAGAACTTCCTCGACCCGGCGCACGCCGAGCAGATCGTCGGGTGGGTGCGGCGTTTCCGGGACGTGGCGGATCGGGCGAAGGTCGTCTCGACGGAGGAGATCGCGCGCGAGGACTGGACGCTCAACATCTCCCGCTACGTGCTGCCGCCCGTCGGCGCCGACGTCCCGCCGCTGCCGGAGGCGGTGGCCGCGTTCAAGCAGGCGCTGGCCGAGGCGCGCGCCGCCGAGGACCGCTTGCGGCGTGCGCTGGTCGAGGACGGCTGGCTGGGGGGCAACGGTCAAACAGGAGAACAGGAACCTGGCTGACGTGCATCCGTCCCCCGGACACCTGGGCCAGCAGGCGCTCGAATCCTACCTCTGGGGCGCGGCCAACCTCCTGCGCGGCCTGATCGACGCGGGCGACTACAAGCAGTACGTCTTTCCGCTGCTGTTCTTCAAGCGCCTCTCCGACGTGTGGGACGAGGATTGCCGGAACGCCTTCGACGAAACCGGTGACCGGGGATATGCGGAGGCGACCGCGAACGACCGGTTCATCATCCCGGCCGGTGCCCACTGGTCCGATGTCCGCCGCGCCGCGCGCGACGTGGGCCGGACCCTGCGGGGCGCGTTCCGCGCCGTCGAGACGGCCAATCGGGAGCGTCTGGCCGGCGTTTTCGGTAACGCGTCCTGGACCGACAAGGCGCAGATGCCGGACGCGACGCTCAAGAACCTGATCGAGCACTTCTCGAAGCACACGCTGAGCCTCGCCGCGGTGCCCGAGGACGAGTTGGGCAACGCCTACGAGTACCTCATCAAGCAGTTCGCCGACGACAGCGGCCGGCACGGGCGGCATGCTCATCTCCGCGCTGGCGGAGGTGCGGCGCAACGGCGGCGACGTGCGGACGCTCGGCCTCTACGGACAGGAGATCATCGGCACGACGGCGTCGATCGCGCGCATGAACCTCGTGCTGCACGGCGTCGAGGACTTCCGGATCGTGGTCGGCAACGCGCTGAGCGAGCCTGCCTTCGTCGAGCGGGACCGGTTGATGACGTTCGACGTGGTGGTCGCCAACCCGCCGTATTCGATCAAGACGTGGAACCGTGACGCGTGGCTCGACGATCCGTGGGGCCGCAACATCCTCGGCACGCCGCCGCAGGGAAGGGCCGACTACGCCTTCTTCCAGCACATTCTGGGGAGCCTCGACCCGCAGACCGGCCGGTGCGCCATCCTCTTCCCGCACGGGGTCCTGTTCCGCCGGGAGGAGGCGGCGATGCGGCGCGGCCTGATCGAGCGCGACCTCGTCGAGTGCGTGCTCGGTCTTGGACCGAACCTGTTCTACAACTCGCCGATGGAGGCGTGCGTCGTCGTCTGCCGCACCCGGAAGCCTCCCGAGCGCCGCGGCAAGGTGTTGTTCATCGACGCGGTGCGCCAGATAGCGCGGGAGCGGGCGCAGAGCTTCCTGACGCGGGAGCACCAGAACCGGATTCTGGCGGCGTACGATGCGTTCGCCGACGATCCCGGGTTCGCGGCGGTGGCGTCCAGCGACGAGGTGCTCGCCGACGACGGCAACCTGTCCATCCTCCGCTACGTCCGGCGGATCGCTGACGCGGACATCGACACCCCGGTCGGAGGGGACCTGCGGGAGGTGTGGGCCGGCTTCGACGCCGGTAGCGCGGCGTTCTGGCGCGGGATGGACGACGTCGGCGCGATGGTCGAACGGGTCGCCGCGGAGCGCCGGTCCGATGGGTAGCCGCGGGCTCAAGCCGGGCTGGACGCGGGTCGCGTTCGGCGAGATGGCTACTTCCGTCAACGACCGGATCGACAATCCCACGGACGCTGGCGTCCAACGCTACGTCGGCCTTGAGCACCTTGACTCCGGCTCTCTGACGATACGCCGCTGGGGTGTTCCGACCGACCAAGCTACGCTTTCGCGCCGGCGACGTCATCTTCGGCCGACGCCGTGCGTATCAGCGGAAGCTGGGTGTCGCCGATTTCGATGGGATCTGCTCTGCCCACGGTCTCGTCCTTCGGGCGAACCGGGAAGTCGTGCTGCCTGCGTTCCTGCCGTTTTTCATGCAGAGCGACCTCTTCATGGAGCGCGCGGAGAGCATCTCGGTCGGGTCGCTTTCGCCGACCATTAACTGGAAGACGCTCGCCGAGCAAGAATTCGCCCTGCCGCCGCTGGACGAACAGCGCCGGATGGCGAATCTTCTAATGCGTATCGAAGCCGCGTCGCGGGCACTTCAGGACGTTCACGCGGCGTTGACGACGCTCCGCAAGAGCACGCTGATGCACAGTTTCGGACAACTGCTGGCGGATCCTGCCGTTCGGCAAGTCCCGGTAGGGCAGGTTGGCGAAGTGCTGCTTGGACGCCAGCGCGCCCCACAGCACGAGGACGGACCGTCGATGAGACCGTACCTGCGCGCCGCCAACGTGTTCGACGGCTACATCGACACCGCCGATGTCAAGAGCATGAACTTCTCCGCCAGCGAATTCCCGCGGTACAGTCTCCAGGATGGCGATATTCTCCTGAACGAGGGCAACAGCTCCCGCAAGGTCGTGGGAAGGAGTGCGATTTTCCGGGACGAAGTGCCGGGCGCGTGTTTTCAGAACACGCTCGTTCGATTTCGTCCAGGCCCTGAAATCCTGACTCTGTATGCACATCAGTACTTTCGGTACTGCGTGTACACGGGAACTTTCGCGGCCATGGCGAAATCGACATCCATCGCCCACCTGGGGGCACAGAGCCTTGCCAGACTGCCGATGCCCCTTCCCGGCAAGAACCGACAGCTTGAACTCTCCAGGCGCCTATCGGCGATTGATTCTGCGTTGCCAGGAACCGCGGACCGAGAGAAGCGGCTACGGACACTGAAGACGCTTGTCGGCGAGCCGTTTCGCCGCGAAACCGCTGGCGGATCCCCCAGGAGCATCCCACGCTGACTGCGCGTGACGGCTCGCCCCCGATTCGAGGGGTCGCCACCGTCTTGCCGACCGGCCGGCGCCGCGTGAGACCCACGATTCCGCCCGTCCGGAGCCCCAGGACCCGCCACGATTCTGCCTGCGCACGGCGGTGGCGGAGCGTGGGATGGTCCTGGCAGATCCCCAGGAGGGGGTTGACATACGCACTTGCTCCGCATGACTCACGGCCGTGCCGCTGACTGGCGGAATCGCTGCCGCGGGGGACCGCGGCGAGAGGTGCCCAGGGGTTCGGTCGCGAATGCCGGCCGCTTGACCGCTGGCAGGTCGTTGCATAGGCTGAATCCGTGGCGCATCTGGACCGGATCACCATCAAGCCGGGAAAACGCAGCGGCAAGCCCTGCATCCGCGGCCTGCGGATGACGGTCTCCGACGTGCTCGACTACTTGGCGTCCGGCATGTCCGAGGAGGACCTGCTCCGGGACTTCCCGGATCTGACGCGCGAGGACATCCGGGCCTGCCGCGCGTTCGCCGCTGATCGCGAGCGGCGGTTGGTTGCGGCCGGCGGACGGTGAAGCTGCTCCTCGACCAGAATCTCTCACCGCGGCTCGGCGACCGCCTGCTCGACATCCGGACCGATGTCGTTCACGTTCGAGCGGTTGGCTCGGCGGCGGCGGACGACCCGGCCGTCTGGGCGTACGCGAAGCGGTAACGGCTTCACGATCGTGTCGAAGGACGGGTTCAGCGGTCGTTCCGTCCTGTACGGTGCGGCCGCCGAAGGTCATCTGGCTGGCGCTCGGCAACTGTTCGACCAGCGAGATTGAACGGCGTCTCCGCGGCCACCACGATGAGATTGAGACGTTCGCCGCCGAACCGGACACGACGTTGCTCGTGATCGAACCCGCCCAGGGCGTCGGCGCGCCGTAGCGGCATGGTCCGCAAGTTGCCAGCATGACCTTCACCGAGTCGAACACGGTCGAGGCGCTCGTCCGTGACGTCCTTTGCGGCGGCGTCACCCCCCACACGGCCGCCGGACCCGGCCTCGCGCGGCGGCACGGCGCGCTCTCCGGCCTCGGGTGGCATTACCTCGGGCCGCAGCACTTGGCGCGGCAGGCGCACGAGGTCCTCGTCGAAGATCACGTGTCGGAGGCGCTGATCCGCCTCAACCCGGAGATCGCGGCGCAGCCGGAGCGGGCCGACGACGTGCTGCACCGGCTGCGGGCCATCCTGATGAGCGTAGGGACGGACGGGCTGGTCAAAGCGAACGAGGCGTTCGCGGCGTGGCTCGCCGGCGAGCGGTCGATGCCGTTCGGCGCGGACGGCGAGCACGTCACCGTGCGGCTCGTCGACCTTGAGGACGTCGAGCGAAACCAGTACGTCGTCAGCACCCAGTACACCGTCCGCTCGGGGGCGAACGAACGGCGCGCGGATCTCGTGTTGCTGGTGAACGGCCTGCCGCTGGTCGTCATCGAGGCGAAGACGCCGGTACGGTCGAGCGAGAGCTGGTTCGACGGGGCGGCGCAGATCCACGACGACTACGAGCGCAGCGTGCCGGAGCTGTTCGTACCGAACGTCTGCTCGGCCGCCACCGAAGGGAAGGATCTGCGCTACGGCTCGATCGGCCTGCCGGTCGATCTCTGGGGACCGTGGCGGGCCGACGACGACACCGACACGCCGGCGCTCGAACGGATCAAGCGGACGATCTCGTCGATGCTCCGCCCGCACACGGTCCTGGATCTACTGGGCAGCTACACGGCCTACGCCACGGACAAGGGGAAGCGGCGAGCCAAGATCGTGGCGCGGTACCAGCAGGTCGAGGCGGCGAACCGCATCGTCGAGCGGGTCGTCGCCGGCCATCCGAAGAAGGGCTTGGTCTGGCACTTCCAGGGTTCCGGCAAGTCGCTCCTGATGCTGTTCGCGGCGCGCAAGCTGCGTCTGCACCCGGCGTTGGGCAACCCGACGGTGATCGTCGTGGTCGACCGGATCGACCTCGACACCCAGATCGCCGGCACGTTCCACGCGGCCGACGCGCCGAACCTGGAGAAGGCGGACAGCCGGGCGGATCTCGAACGGTTGCTGGCGCAGGACGCCCGCAAGATCATCATCACCACGATCTTCAAGTTCGGCGAGGTGGACGGTGTCCTGAACGACCGTCACAACATCATCGTGCTGGTCGACGAGGCCCACCGTTCCCAGGAGGGCGGCCTGGGGCGGAAGATGCGCCGGGCGTTGCCGAATGCGTTCCTGTTCGGCCTGACCGGGACGCCGATCAACCGCGCCGACCGCAACACGTTCTTCGCCTTCGGCGCCGAGGAGGACGAGCACGGCTACCTGAGCCGCTACGGCTTCGAGGAGTCGGTCCGCGACGGCGCGACGAAGCCGCTGCATTTCGAGCCGCGGTTGCCCGAGCTGCACATCGACCGGGACGCCATCGACGCCGAATACCAGACGCTGACCGGCGGCCTGGGCGATCTGGATCGGGAGCAACTCTCGAAGACCGCGGCCCGCACGGCGGTGCTGCTGAAGACGCCGGCACGGATCGAGCGGATCTGCGCGGACGTCGCCCGGCACTTCCAGGAGAAGGTGGCGCCCAACGGCTTCGGCGCGCAGGTCGTCGTCTACGACCGCGAGAGCTGCGTGCTGCACAAGCAGGCGCTCGACAAGGTGCTGCCCGCGGAGATGTCCGACGTCGTCATGACGGTGAACAGCGGCGAGGACGACTACGCCGCCTACCGCCGGGACCGGGACGCCGAGGAGCGGCTGCTCGACCGCTTCCGCGATGCGAACGACCCGCTGAAGTTGCTGATCGTGACGTCGAAGCTGCTGACCGGCTTCGATGCGCCCATCCTGCAGGCGATGTACCTGGACAAACCGCTGCGTGACCACACCCTGCTGCAGGCGATCTGCCGCACGAACCGGCCCTACGGCGAGGCCAAGACGCACGGGCTGATCGTCGACTACCTGGGGATCTTCGACGACGTGGCCCAGGCGATCCAGTTCGACGAGGAGGGCATCACCCGCGTCGTCACGAACATCAACGAGCTGGCCGCGGCGCTACCTGCGGCGCTGCAGAAGGGCCTGGCGTGGTTCCCCGGCGTGGACCGCACCGTCTCCGGCTACGAGGGGTTGATTGCGGCCCAGGAACGCCTTCCCGACAATGCGGCGCGCGACCGCTTCGCCGCCGACTACAGCTACCTCGCGCGCCTCTGGGAAGCGATCTCCCCCGACCCGAGCCTCGAGCCGCACGAGAGCGACTACCGCTGGTTGAGCCGAGTCTATGAATCGGTGAAGCCCTCGACCGGCACGGGCAAGCTCCTCTGGCACACCCTCGGCGCCAAGACCGTGGACCTCATCCACCGGCACGTCCACGTCGACGCGGTCCGCGACGATCTGGAGACGCTGGTGCTCGACGCCGATGTTCTGGACGCCGTGCTCGGCGCGCCCGACCCCGGCAGGAAGTCGAAGGAGATCGAGATCAAGGTCGCCGCCCGCCTGCGCAAACACCTGCGCGACCCGCGCTTTCGCGCGCTCGGCGAGCGGCTCGAAGCGCTGCGGCAGAAGCATGAGCAAGGGCTGCTGGTCAGTATCGAGTTCCTGAAGTCGCTGCTCGATCTGGCCCGCGACGTGGTCGAGGCGGAGCGGACCACCGAGCCGGCGACCTCCGAGGAGCGCGGCAAGGCCGCCCTGACGGAACTGTTCGAGGAGGCCCGCAACGACCGTACGCCCGTCATGGTCGAGCGGATCGTCAACGACGTCGACGAGATCGTCCGGCACGTCCGCTTCGACGGTTGGCAAACGACCCACGCCGGCGAGCGGGAGGTAAAGAAGGCGCTCCGCAAGACGTTGTTCAAGTACCGCCTGCACCAGGACCAGGAGCTGTTCGACCGGGCCTACGGCTACATCCGGCAGCACTATTGACGCCCGCTCGGAACAACCGCGAGAGTTGATCCGCATACCGGGTGGAGGAGGGGACGCATGTCATGGCTGACGACGGGCGCTGCCGCTGGGCACCGCTGGAACAAGACGGCTCTCGTCGCCCGGACGGCATCTCGATCAGCGAGCGGCGTCCGAGATCCGGCTCCCGGGTCAAGGGGGACGATTGGACGGCCGGGCGCCGGCGGAGATCGGTGCCGAGGAAAGTCGCGGCCTCCGTGCCGAAGCGTCTCGAGGCGTCACAGGCCCGGAGGCGCTGATCTATCATGGCGTCCTGACTGCGACGATACCCGACGGACGCTCAGCCTGGAAAGGCACGCGGTCCGAGGCGGTCGACCGGCGCGGTTTCCTGAGGGCGCGGAGAGCCGCCCGCATCGAGTTCCGGCGCCCGCGCACATGATCGAGGGCTCGGCCGGGCCGCCGGCTTCGCGGTCCGCGCCACTCGCGGCGAACCCGCGCCGGCCGGCGCGGCGCCGGGCACTGCGGTTCATCGGGAGGGGGACGACATGAACGTTCGCGTATTCCGCATACTGACCCGCGCCGTCATCGGGCTGGCCGTCGCCTTCGTCCCGGCCGCGTTCGCGCCAGAGCCGGCCCGCGCCCAGTTGCCGGCGCTGCCGGCCGGGGCCGTCTACGGCGATTACGCGGTCGGCGTCGCCACCGGCGTCGCGGTCGACGACGGCCAGCGTTTCGACCCCTGGAACAGCGCCTACGGCCGTCCCGAGTACCGCGCGCTGCTGCGGCGCGTGGAGGCGTCCGGGCAGCGCCGGACGGTGGTTTTCCAGTTGTGGTACCCCGCGCCGCCGGACGCCGCCGGGCCGCGGCTCGCCGGGCCGCGTTCGCCGTATCCGGCGGCCGGCGGGCGTCGCGCCAACTACTTCGACTTCTTCTTCCAGGCCGGCGACCTGGCGCGGCAACTCGGCGCCGCGGCGCAAGTGTTGGCGCCCGAGTTCATCCACCTGCAGGGCGGCGGCGTCCTCGCCGAGGCCGAAGACGCGGTGCGCGACGCCGCGTTCGCCGACATCGGACGGCGGATTCTCGACGGGCCGCAGGACGCCTGGCAGGACGCGGGGGCGGCGGAAGGGAGATTCCCGGTCATTCTCCTCGCGCACGGACTGGCCGGCAGCCACGCCATGTGGAGCACGCTGGGCGAATTTCTCGCCTCCCACGGCTACGTGGTGGCGGCGCCGACGTTCGTGTCCGACGGCGGGCTGCCGCTCGTGTTTCACGGCGGGGACGCGCCCTTCGCCCGAAGCGCGACGCCGGAGGAACTGCGGCGGGCCTACGCCCTGCTCCTGGACGAGATCAAGGTGGTGCCCTACTTCTACCGCCTGCTGTTCGGACAGGAGGGCCGCGGGTTCGCGCCGCCCGAGAACTTCGACCCGGCCGCGGCCACGATCGTGCCGGGCGGGGTGGCGCGCGCCAACGCGATGATGCGCAACCTGTTCCGCCAGCGGGTGGCCGACGTGGGGCTCGTCCTGCGCACCGTGCGCCTGCTCGGGGCCGATGCCGGCGCCTGCCGGACCGGGCTGGCCGCCCTGGGCGCGGCCGACGCGGCCCGAACCACCGCCGGCAGCCGCCTGTGCGGACTGCTCGCCGGCCGCCTCGACGGCGACCGCGTCGGCATCGCCGGGCATTCCCTCGGGTCGATGACCGCGCAGCTCGCGGCCAGTCACCTGCCCGGCATCCGCGCCGCCCTGGGATTCAACAACGCGCCCCCCGCCGCCTGGACCCCCGAGGAGATGTTCGGCGCGGGCGAGCCGCGCGACGGCCTGCCGGCCGGCAGCCGCCGGCCGCTGCTACTGCTGATCGGCGACGAGGACGACTTCGTGCAGCGGGTCTTCGTCGAGCTGCTGCAATCGGCGGTGGCCCTGGCCGGCGGCGACCCCGCGGAGGCGTTTCCGCTCGCCGCCGAGCGCGCCGCCCCGGACCGGATGGAGAACCCGCAGCCGGTCGCGCTGAGCGCCTGGCGGCGCGCGACGTCGGACCGCGTCCTGGTGGTCGTGCGCGACACCGACCACTTCACCCTGGCCGAGGACTTCGCGCGCCGCTTCCCCTGGCCCGCGTTCCGCCGCGGCGAGATCCCCTTCGGCCAGAACCCCGAGCGCACCCGCAAACCGGTCGGCGCCCGCGCCTTCGACCTGTCGGCGGCACCCGGCGAGCGCTATGTCCAGCTGGGCTGGACCACCGCCGGCGCCGCCGACGAGGTGTACATGCCGCACGTGATCCGCGACTGGTACGCGCTCTCGTGGTTCGACTGGCATCTCAAGGACGATCGAGAGGCCCGCGAACGGCTGTCGAATCCGGACCCGTTCGGGGCGGCGACGTCGGTCCGGAGCGTCCTGCGCTGACGGCCCCGCCCCGGAACGAATTCGCGCGGTGCGTGGCCGCCCACGGGCTGGTGCAGCCCTCCTCATTGGAAGAAGGGCTGCGCCGCCCGGTGTCCCGCGCGGAGCGCCTTACCGCGGATGGGTCAGCCGAGCAACCGCAGGACGGCGATTCCGGCCCCGATGAGCACGCCCGTCTGGAGCAAGAGGGCTCGGTAGAGGTCGGCGCGGGTGAACAGATCCCGCGCTTCGTGTTCGGCCGCCTGCCTCACGGCGTCGACGATGGCGTCGACCTGCGCCGGCGTGAGGCCGGCGTTGGCCAACACGCGGGCTATCGCGTGAGTGTCGAACACGGATTCATGCGTTCCGGGCCGAGTTCTGCGCGCTGTCTCTCTTCGACGGTTTCACATTCAGCAGCGTCTCGTCTACTGCCAAGTGTTCAGATCTCGTGCCGCGCCCGTTGAGAGCAGATAGATGTAGAGATCCGTGAACACTACCCAGACCAGGCTCACCCAGGCGACCTGCATGTGCCGCTCGTTCAGCCAAGTTGAGCCCTTCCAGAAACGATAGCGCGGCGAGACCGCACCATCGCACGTAAAGCAGTCGAGCCGCCCCCCTATGAGGTGACGCCACGAGTGGCATCCAAATATGTACGCCGTGAGCAGTGTCGCGTTCACGAGCATGACCACCGTGCCCACGCCGATGCCGAACTGGCCGTTGCGAAAGAACGCTGAAACGCCTTCCCACCAAAGGCACACGATGAGGAAGAGAGCGCCATACAGGGTGTAGCGGTGGAGGTTCTGAATCAGGAAGAGCCGGGTCTCGCCACGGTATCGCTGCCTCCTCCCCCCTACGGCGCAGGACGGCGGCGTCAAGAAGAAGGCCTTGTAGTATGCGCCACGGTAGTAATAGCACGTCAGGCGGAACGCGAGCGCCATCCAGGGGAGCAGGAACGCCGGCGACTGCGGGATGAACCCCGGCCACCATGCGGGAAATGCTCCCAACCAAGCAAGTTCCACCGGGACGGATCCCGGGTACGCGGATTCGGCGGTGAACACCGGAGGAGCCACCGTCGGGCTGATGTATGGATCGTACCAGACGTGGGAGGGGTTGAAGGCACGAAACGTCAAGTAGCCGAAGAGGAGACAAAGGCCTACTGCCGTCGCCGCCGGCGCTACCCACCATCGATCGCTACGCTGGGTACTGCCGATGCTGCCGCGTTGCGGGAACTTGAGAGCCGGCATGGCGGTATTCTAGCACGCCAGCGCCGTCCTGGCGCGCGGCCTCGGGCAGTTGGTGGTGGACTGGCCGCGCCGCTACAAGCTTGAGCCCTGGCTCGTGGAGACGCTGGTGGATCCCCGCCGCCACCACGGCGGTTGCTACCGCGCCGCCAACTGGGTCGCGTTGGGCGACACCAGCGGTCGCGGCCGCATGGACCGGCACGGCCGCCGTGCCGGCGAGGCGCCCAAGACGGTCTTGGTCTATGCTGTGGCCCGGGATGCGCAGCGGCGGTTGCGGGCCTTGCGGCAAAGCAGCAGGCTGCGGAGATCCAGAAATGCTGTGGTCCGGGATGCGCAGCGGCGGTTGCGGGAGAGTTGAACCATGCGAGCCGCCCCCCGTGCCCCTCGACCCGACCCGGCGCCGTATGCGGCGGCGGAGACCGCCTTCGCGGAGGCCAAAGCCTACCTCTGTTCGCGCGAAGCCCGGCAGATGAGCGAGAGCGACATCGAACGGGAGCTGGACCGGCGGGGCCGGGAGTTGATGCGCAAGCACTTGCGCTTGTAGCCGGGTCCGGCCTTGCAGGCATCCAACCTGAAGGCAACCGGAATCTCGGGCCCGTGACCGCCTCTTCGTCAGCACGAATATCGGGGAATCGGACGGTAGCCGTACATCGAACCGTCCTGGTTGTGCCATGCGCCGGACGTGCCCCTGATGGCGTCGATAATGCTCTCGCCGTGCCAACCGACCATGGCGTCGGCATGACGATCCAGAGCGGCCGGCAATTCGCAGTCGCGGTCGCCGCGCGCCCAGACGCCCACGATCCGCTTGCCCTGCTTCTGGGCGTACTCGATCTCCCATTCCACCCACTCGCTGTGCCTCGTTCTGTCCGAGACGTACACCAAGAGGCAGCCGGCCAGCCGTATGCGCGGAGCGAGGATCTCCGACTTTATGTACTGCTCGTTGTGCGCGTTGTTCGGGTTGTCCGCGGTTATGGAATAATCACGACACGTCATGCCATGCTGCTGGATCAGTTGCTTGAGATCCGTCAGGCCGGCGTCGTCCTCGTGTCGGTGGCTGATGAACACGTTCCTGATCTGCTCCGCCATCACCTCACTTCCCTTCATCCGACCGTTGCAGGTCGGTCAAGTCCTCCACGCCGGCTATCTCAGCCAGAAACCGGTTGTAGTTGCGCAAGTCCGCCTGCAACTGCTTCCGGAACTCCTTTCGCCTTTCCATGTTGCCGAAAGCGCCCGTCAGAGATTCCCGATGCCACTTCGCGGTAAAGGTCCGCACCACTTGGTTCAGAACAGGGATCAGATTGAGCATGGATCCGTGGTCCAGCAGGTGGTCCGTCGCCTTCATCCAGGCGTCGAGGCGCGTATCGGCTTCGATCAGTTTCGCCATCACGTCACTTCGTCCGTCAACACCAGCACGTCGCGCAGGTGCTGGATCATGAAAGCGTCGTCGAGCCAAGCATGTCCGGCGTCGGCCCACGCGGCCCCCCAACTGTTCCGGATGAGGAAACGGCGCGTCGTGTACGTCGTTCCGATTCCCACGGCCGCCACCGCGTGGAGTCCTCTGACCGGGCCGGCCGGAGAGATGACCCACGGGGCGGTCGGAGCGTAGAAGGCGTCCGTTGTCGAAATGCCCAGGACGGGGACGTGGCCGGCGTCCAGAAGGGCTTCGACGTCCTCCGAACTCTGCTTCGCCGAGACGCTCTGTCGCCGATACAGGATCAGGTTCGCGGGCGGTGTCCACGCGGGCGACGGTTCGTTCTCGTGATACGGGCAATCGGATTCGACAGGCTGTCCGGGGTCGAGCAGCGCATGGGAGACGTCCGGAAAGTCGACGCCCGCGGGTGTGCCGGCGTATTCGGAGGCGAAATAGTGCAAATATTCGGGCGACAGCTCCACTTTCGATCCGCGCGCATGTTCGTGCGCCGTCGTGGACGCGTGTGCGAGGCAGGTCGGACGCGTTCCCTGATCGCGAACCGGACCGAGCAGTGGGCGGTAGTCGTGACGGACAGTGACGTTCATGCGACCTGTTCCAGGACGCCGCGCCTGGTGCGGCGCGCCCAACCTTCACGTTCTTTTCCGTGTCCGTCGACGTCGATCCTGATGCGGTCCAGCGTGGCGCGGCTCCACGGCCGGACGTGTTCGAAGACGAGATGATGCACGCCGGGCGTCCTGAACCTGACGTACGACACCCGGGAAGATCTCGCGCCGTACGCGTGATCGAGATCCGGCGCCCGCTCGCCGACGACGTCGACCTCGGCATCCGCGTCGACGAGACGCCAGACGTAGCCGGCGGAGGCATGGTCCTGGACGTGGACTGCGAACAGATCGTCGGACCCGGCTTCGATGAACGTTTCGCTGTCGGCCGCTGTGATCGCCCACACGTCCGCCCAAGAGTTCGTGATCGATCCGGCCGGCGCCAACTCGCGCTTCAGCGTCTTCACCGGTTTTTCCTGAAGTTGACGGGCTTCGGGGCGCGTGAGGACCTTGGACGTGACCAGAGCCCAGCACGCGGCCTGGTAGCTGATGCCCAGGCGCAGGGACAGTTGATAGACGTTTCGGGGTTGATGGAGCTTGTTCCTGGTCCATTCATGACGCGTCGCGGACGCGAGCAGGAGGCGCTTCGGAGCCAGGAGCTCGGAAGCGAACGTATCCGCCGCCGCTTCGTGCGCCGGTCGCGACGCCGGTGCGTTTCGTCCCTCGAATCCGACCGTCTCGTCGAGGCTCGTTCGATGTCCGAGCAGCAGATGGCCGAGTTCATGGGCCACCGTGAACCGTTGCGCCGGCAACCCGAGTTTCGTGGTCACGATGATTCCGCGCTCTTGGTCGTTGACGGTGATGAACGCCCCCCACAGCTTGTCCAACGGCCGGAACAGCAGCGGAATGTTGCGGTCGGCGACCGCTCCGATGACGTCGAAGCTGGTGCGTGCGCCGCTCGGCGGCTCGTTGAACACGGCCGCGGCCTCGCTGACCGCGCGCAGTATCTCGGTGCGCTTGGTCATTTCGTTTTCCTCGATCTCAGGAATTGCGCGAAACGCAGCACCTCGTCACGATCCGTCGCCGAGAGCTCGGTGGCGGCGCGCGCCAGCAGGCGGACGGCCTCCGGTTGGAACGCTTCCTGGTCATGACCGGCGAGGCTTTCCATCGTGGTCTGGTACAGCTTGGCCAGTCGGCTGAGCTCTTCGGCGCTGACCCGCCGGGATCCGCTCTCGATGAGCGAGATCGCCGACCGCGGCACGCCGAGATGGCTGGCGATCTCCTCCTGTGAGAATCCACGGTACTCGCGCTCCTCCTTGAGTCGTCTGCCGAGGACGTTCTGAGTGGTTCCCTGGTCGTTCATGAATCGACCTCCTGCGAAATGCGTTCCGCCGGATCGGAAGAACCCGTCATTTTCCGAAGACGAGATGCCGGATCGCATCATTGATGCCGGCGTATCCGCCAGCGCGAATCCGCCGGACGTCGAATGGGCGGCCCTCGTGCTTTTCGAAGATCGGCGCCATCCGGGCGACCGTCTTGGAGTCGACGACAGGCATGGCCCCCCACAAATCCGTCCCTGTCGCGCCGCTGCCGGAAACTTGGCGGTCCCAATCCGTCTGTTCCTTCTCCCAACACGCGCGGAGATCCGCTGACAACCGCGTTTGTGTGTCCGCGTCGCTCCACGCGGGTCTGGGCGCGGATCCGGGCACGATTTTGGGCTGCAGCATCTGGCGTCCGTTCGATAATCAGACATTCTGCTGCAAGAACGTCCGATGGTCAAACCGTCGTGATCACCGTAATTCATTCACCGGGTGGGGCGAGGTCGCACGCCGTCCGGCCACAGGGAGGCCGACGCGATCCATGACGGGACGGCCCTCGAACAGCGCACGTCGAGCGTGACGCCGCACGCACGGGCAACGCCGCGGCAGCGAACGGGGGTGAGCGAGATCCACGACACGGCGACGTCCGCAAAACCGAGCGGTAGTCCGAAAACCGGGTACACGGCCTTGTACGCGGCCTCCTTGATGGACAGAAGAACGACTCGTCCCTCGGCTTCCGGCATCGACGACCACGGCTGCTCGCCAACATCCAGTCCACGGATCTTGGGGACGCGCTTCGCGTCCAGGCGTTCGACGTCGATGCCGATCGACCTCATTCGATCGGTGGGAGCGATGGCGGCGGCGACGGTCGTGCCCTTGTGACTCACGCTGCCGGTGTAGCCTTGCGGCCACTCGCGAGCCCCTGAGGCCAGCCGGGTCGGCTCGACGGCGGAAAGACTGATGCTCGCGACGAGATTCGTCAGGCACTTCCCGGTTGCGTCCCGCCGAGCCTCCATCAGGACCGGCTCGCGAGCAGTCGGCGGCACGTCGCGGGGATGCGGGAGCTAATGTGCGAACGATCCGCCCGAGATCACGAGCTCCGGCGCCAAACGCCGAAGCTCGTCGATCAGCAAGTCCGATTGGAGATGCACGTGCCTTCTATGGCCGTGACCGGGCAGCGGGTCGCCCGCGCCCCGCCGACACGTGGCGCGGGCGGCGCGCCGCATGATATCGTCAGGAATTCGACGGCGGAATCGGCAGAGACCGTTCCAGGCATGTCGCGGCGCAAAGGGCATCATGCTCCCGCGGACGGGTTTGGTTCGTCCCGCCGGGACGTCATCCCGCCCGGGGCGACTGTCGACTGAAGCCGCCTTGTGGTTGTAGTGCGTGTCGAACGTGCGGCAGGACCGCACCGAGACCAAACCGACTTACCGGAGGGCATCATGCGAATGCGCAGCCTGTGGGCGATTCCGGCGGCGGCGGTGCTGGCCGCCGTCTTCCTCGTGACGGCGCCGGCCACCCCGCGCGCTCAGGAAACCACCGAGAACCAGTTCACCACGACGCTCGACATCCGAATGGGCCAGCGCCTGTTCCGCCAGCAGTGCAGCCGCTGCCACGGCCGGGACGGCGACGGCGGCGAACTGGGCCCGGCGCTGACGAACGGGTTCAGCAGCACCAGCACCGACGCGGGGCTGTTCAGCATCGTCCGCGAAGGAATCCCCAACACCCAGATGATCGGCATCAGCCGCACCGCCACGGACCAGTCGGTCTGGATGGTGGTGAGCTACCTGAACTCTCTGAACGACACCGGCGCCGTCGATCTGCCGGGCGACCCCGCGGCCGGACAGATGGTCTTCTCCGGCAAGGGCAACTGCTCGAGCTGTCACATGGTGAACGGCGAGGGCGGGCGCCGGGGCCCCGACCTGAGCCGGGTCGGCGACCGCCGCGACCCGGACGAGCTGGCCAGCGACCTGCGGACGCCGGACGAGGACGTCCTGCCGCGCTGGTGGACCCTGCGGATCACCCGCGGGGACGGCTCGGTCGTCGAGGGCCTGCGCATGAGCGAGGACACGTTCACGATGCGGATCATGGACGAGAACGAGGATCTCTGGTCGTTCTCAAAGGGCGGCGTGCGGTCGCACGAACGCATCACGACCTCGACCATGCCCAGCGTCAACGCCCTCTTGACGAACGCCGAGGTGGACGACCTGATCGCCTATCTGCACCAACTCCGACGGGAGGAGAGCTAATCATGAAACGGCTTGCCATCATCCCCGCGATCGCGGCGATCGCGCTGCCGGCCGCCGGCCAGGAGACCGGGTCCCGGACCGGCGACGCCCCTTCGCTGTCGCCCGTCACCTGGGAGCGCCTGTTGAACGCGGCCGACGAGCCCGAGAACTGGCTGATGTACTCGGGCACCCTCGACGCCCAGCGCTACAGCCGGCTCGATCAGATCCACAACCGCAACGTCGGCGGCCTCGAGCTGAAGTGGGCCTATCAGATCCCGCAGCTCGACCGGGCGGAGACCGTCCCCCTCGTGGTGGACGGGGTGATGTTCATCACCGAGGCGCCGAGCAACGTGGTCGCCGTCGACGCCGCCACCGGGCGCCAGTACTGGCGCTACGACCACCCGCTGCCCGACGACCTGCGCATCTGCTGCGGCCGCAACAACCGCGGCGTGGCGATTCTGGGCGAGACGCTCTACATGAGCACCCTCGACGCGCATCTCGTCGCGATCGACGCCCGCTCGGGGAACCTCGTGTGGGACGCGGAGACCGCCGACCACCGGTCGGGCTACAGCAAGACCGCCGCGCCCCTCGTCGTCAAGGACCAGGTGGTGACGGGCGTCGCGGGCGGCGAGTACGGCATCCGCGGCTTCATCGATTCGTACGACGCGGCGTCGGGTGAGCAGGTCTGGCGGGCTTGGACGATTCCCGGCCCCGACCATCCCGACAACCAGACCTGGGCCGGCGACTCGTGGCGCACCGGCGGATCGTCGAGCTGGATCACCGGCGCCTACGACCCCGACCTCGACATCGTCTATTGGGGCACCGGCAACCCGGGGCCGGACTGGAACGGCGACGTCCGGCTCGGCGACAACCTCTACTCCGACTCGGCCATGGCCATCAACGGCGCCACCGGCCAGCTCGAGTGGTACTTCCAGTTCACCCCCCACGACGTGCACGACTGGGACGCCATCCAGGTGCCGATCCTCGCCGACCTGACGATGGACGGCGAGGAGCGCAAGGTGATGATGTGGGCGAACCGCAACGCGTTCTTCTACACCATCGATCGCGTGACCGGCGAGTTCCTCCTCGGAAAGCCGTACGCCAAGCAGACCTGGGCGGTCGGACTCGACTCGAACGGCCGCCCGATTCGGGCCCCCAACACCGCGCCGACCCCGGAGGGCACGCTCGTCTCGCCGCCGGTCGGCGGCGGCACCAACTGGTTCTCGCCCGCCTACAGCCCGCGTACCGAGCTCTTCTACGTGCAGGCCTACGACGGCGAAGACATCTTCTACAAGCGCGACGAGGAGTACGTCGAAGGCGACCAGTTCACCGGCGGGGGCTCGCAGCGGCCGTTGCCGGCCGACCACTACCACAGCGCCATCCGCGCCATCGACCCGCGGACCGGCGACGTCCGGTGGGAGTACGCCATCCAGCCCCGATCAACCGCGGGGGTCATGACCACCGCCGGCGACCTCGTGTTCAGCGGCAGCGTCGACGGCTACTTCTATGCCCTCGACGCGGTCAGCGGCGACGAGCTGTGGTACATGAACGTAGGCAGCCGCGTCCACTCCGCGCCCATCACCTACGCCGTCGACGGCCAGCAGTACGTGACGATCGCGGCCGGCAACGTGGTGTTCACCTTCGGTCTGAGGGATTGAACCGTGGCCTTTCTCGCGACCACGGACATGGTGCGCAAGGAGCCGATGGCGGGCTTCGTGGGCCGGTTCGCCACCGGGGTCACAATGACCTCGGTCACCTGGACCATCGCCGCCGGCGCCGAGCTCCCCGAGCACGCGCATCCCCACGAGCAGGTGGCGCACGTGCTCGAGGGGGAGTTCGAGATGACCATCGAGGACAAGACCCAGCGCCTCGGGCCGGGCATGGTGGCGTTCATCCCGCCCAACGCGGCGCACTCGGGCCGGGCGGTCACCGAGTGCCGCATCATTGATGTGTTTCATCCCGTGCGGGACGACTATCGGTAGCGGCGCTGCCGGCGGCGGCGCACGCTCGTCTCGTCGAAGGGGCGCTCCCGACAGGAGCGCCCCTTTTTTCGCGCGACCCGGAACGACGCCGCGGCGCCCGGGGCCGGCGGCGTTCGGTCGAAGCGCCGTCAGTGGCCGGCGTGGCGGTGATCGCGCTGTCGGCGGCGGCGCCCGGGCCGGCGGCGTTCAGTCGAAGCCCGAACCTCACCCGTCACCGGCATGCGCGGTCCCCGGTCTGCGGCCGAGATGAGCGTCCGGGAGGGGTGATACTGTAGCGGTCATGGTCAAGCACGTCCGGAGATGGTGCGTCGTCGTCGGTTTCGCGCTCGGCTGCACCGGGCTGAGCGCGGTCCGCGCCCTCCCCGTTCCCCCCGAACCGGCCGCGGCCGACGAGACCGCGTACCGGTGGCGGAACACCGCCGGCGCACGCGGCGTGGATGTCCTCTCCCGGCCCGGAACGCACCTGACCGCCGGGCGGTCGGGGGCATCGGCGGCGCCGCCCGCCGGCGTTGAACCCGCCCCCCGAGCGGCCGCGACGCCCCCCGACAGCGCGGCGGCGCACTGGATGCTGCGCTGGACCGTCTGGCTGCAGGACTACCTGCTCACCTGCGGCTTCCTGGTCTGATGCCGTTCCTCGCGCCGCTGGGCGACGGGCTGCGGCGGGTGATGCGGGCCCCGATGATTCTGGCCGGGGCCGCGGTGCTGACGGCGGCGGTGGCCCTGCCGCCGGGGCTGCTGCTCAAGGACGGACTGCAGGCGGCCCTGCGCGAACGCCCGGGCGCCGGTTCGGCGACGGGCTGCATTCCCCTCGACTGGTGGCGGCACGCCAGCCGCGGGCCCGCGGTCGACGGCCGGCCGTGCGCGGCCGCGGCGGCCGGAGCGGACGCCGCCTTCGCCAACCTGCGGGCGATGCTCGACGGCGAAGGCCCCCGCCCGGCCCTCGCCGCGATCGCGTTCTCCTACCTCGTGGCGTGGACCCTCCTCTCGGGCGGCGTGATCGACCGCTACGCCAGGGACCGTCCGACCCGCAGCGCCGGATTCTTCGCCGCCTGCGGCGTCTACGGGCCGCGCCTGCTTCGTCTGGCCCTCATCGCCGGTCTCGCGTACTGGATGCTCTTCCGCACCGTCCACCGCTGGGTCGTCGGCGCGCCCCCGCTCGACGGCTCCGCGCCCCCGGCCGGGCTGCTCGGACAGGTGGCGTTCGGGCTGCTCCTGGCGTTGGTCGGCCTCGTGTTCGACTACGCGCGGGTGCGGGCGGTGGTCGAAGATCGCCGCAGCATGCTCGGGGCGGTGCTCGCGGGCTGGCGCTTCGTGCGGCGGCGGCCGGCGGCCTGCCTGGGGCTCTATGCGGCCAACGGACTGGTGCTGGCCGCGGTCATGGGCGCCTACGCCCTCGCGGCGCCGGGTCCGGTCTCGACCGGGAACTCGATGTGGTGGGCGTTCATCGTCGGTCAGGTCTACATCGTGGCGCGGCTGGCGAGCAAGCTGCTCTTCTATGCCACGGAAGTCTCTTATTTCCAGAGCCAGTTGGCCCACGCCGGATACGTCGCGGCGCCGGCGCCGGTGTGGCCGGAATCGGCCTCGGCGGAAGCCCTGGGACGGCTCGCGGGCTAGACCGACGCGGCCGGCAGCGCCCCCACAAATGCCATGATCGAGGTCCTGCTCGCCACCGCCGCGGGGTTCGTCCTGACCCTCATCCTGCCGCTCGTGGCCTTCCTGTACGCGTCGGCGGTACGCGCGCGGGTCCTGGAGATCGAGCGCCGCCTCGACCGTATCGAGCGCTGGATGCAGGGAGAGACGCCGCCGCAGGCGCCGGCGCGGGAGACCCACGGGCCACCCGCCTTCACCGCCCCGGCGCCGCTCCCGCCCCCCCCGGCGTCGGATCCCGCGGCGCCGCCCCCCCCGGCGGGGGCGCCGGCCGCCGCATCGGCGGAGAACGGGCCGGCGCCGGTGCTTCTGGAGACCCGTATCGGCACCCGCTGGATGCTCTACGCCGGCGTGGCCATCCTGGTCATCGGCGTGGGCCTGTTCATCCGCTACGCCTTCGCCAACCAGTGGATCACCGAACCGATGCGGGTCGGCACCGGGGTGCTCGGCGGCGCCCTGCTGACGCTGGCGGGCCGGCGGTTCGCGGCCCGCGGCCACGCCCGGTTCGGCACCGCGGTCGTGGGCGGCGGCGTCGCGACCTGGTATCTGGCCGTCTACGCGGCCCTGAACCTGTACTACCTCGTGGACCCCGCCACCGGGTTCGCAATGCTCACCGCGGTCACCGCTTTCGCGGCGTTCCAGGCGGATCGGCTGCGCGCCCAGTCCCTCGGCATGATGGCGATCGGCGGCGGATTCGTCACCCCCTTTCTCGTCGGCGGCGGCGCCGACGCGCAGGTCGTCCTGCTCGCCTATACCGCCCTGCTGATCGGCGCCGTCGTCTATCTGGCCCACCGGCGGGACTGGCCCGCCCTCAACCTCGCCAGCTTCGTGCTCACCGGGCTGACGACTTGGCTGTGGCACATCCGCATCTACCCGTCCGACGCCTACCTGCTGACGGAGCTCTTCTTCACGCTGTACGCCGGCCTGTTCCTCTGGGTGCTGTATCGGGCGCGCGCGTCGACCGGCCCGTACGCCGGCGCGATGCGGTGGGCGCTGTCGACCACGCCGCTCTGGTATCACGCCGCGTCGCTCACCCTCCTCGGCGACCACTGGCTCGCGCTCCTGGTCTACCTGATCGCGGTCACCGGAGCCGGGGTCACCCTCGCCGCACGCTGGGGAGCGATGTGGGTCCGGGTCGGGCTGTGGGTGGCGGTGGCCGGGCCCCTGCTCGGCTGGGGGGGCGCCGAACAGGACGGCTCGTGGCTGGTTCCCGCCGTGGTGACGTGGATCGCGGTCGCGGGCCTGCACGCCGCCGCCCAGATCGAGTTGCTGCGGCGGGAGGGCGGACCGCTGCATGCCGCCGACGTCCTCCTCGTGCCGCTCAACGGGTTCGGCCTGGCGTTCGGGCTGGAGGCGCTCTTCGAGCCGCACTATCCCGCCGCGACGGGGCTGGTGACGGTTCTCCCGGCGGCGGCCTACTGGGCGCTGGCGGCGGCGATGCGGCGAATCGACCCGCGCGCCGCGATGCACGTGCTGGCGCTGGCCGCCGCCCTCGCGGTGGCCGCGGTCGCCCTGCAGCTCGACGGCCCCTGGGGCGCCCTGGCGTGCGCGGCCGAGGCGGGGGGTCTGGCCTGGGTGGGTATCCGCGAGCGGCGCACGTGGATCCGCGCCGGCGGCGCCGGACTGCTCGCGGTGGCGACACTGCAGACGTTCGCGGCGAACGCGGCGCCGCTGCCCGCCGTCCAGACCGCCCTCCTCAATCGACGCGCCCTCCTCGGCCTGTTCGTCGTCGGCGTGCTGGCGCTCGTCGCCTGGCTCCACCGGCGGGGCGGCGGCCCGGAGGTCTCCTACCGCAAACCGGCGCTCGCCACCGCGGTGGTGGCCGCGAATTCCCTGTTGCTGTTCACGCTGTCGATGGAGATCAGCGCCTTCTGGGAGCTCCGGCGGGGCGTGGGGGGATCCGCGGACGCGGAGCTGGCCAAGCAGATGATGCTGTCGGCGACCTGGGCCGCGTACGCCGCCGCGCTGACCGCGGCGGGCATCCGGCGGCAGTACGCCCCCGCCCGCTATCTCGCCATCGTGATCTTCGGCGCCACCGTGCTCAAGGTGTTCCTCGTCGACTTCTCACAGCTCGACTCGGTCTACCGCATCGCCAGCAGCGTGGTCCTCGGTCTGCTGCTGCTCGCCGCCTCGTACCTGTATCAGCGGCAGAACGACCGGTCGAACCAAACCCCCGCCCCTTCGCCGGCCCCTTCGCCCCCCGGCGGGCCGACAGCGCCCCCGGCGCCCGCCGGGCCCGCGGCGGCGCCGACCGACGATTGACACGGATCGACGCCAACCACTTCGGCGCCGACCGCATCAGCCGGGCCCGCGGCGGCACCGACCGACGATTGACACGGGAACGGCGTGCGGCGCCGGGGATCCCGCGGCCGGGCGCGCATGAACGCACCGGCGGCCTCGCGAAACGGCGAGGTCCGATCCGAGGCGTAGAGCAGAATGTTGACGTCGATGGTACAGCTCACGATTTCTCGTCGTCGAGAATGGTGCCGCACGCCGGCCGGTGTCCCCCGCGTCCCCCGCCGTCAGGACTGCCGGTTGCCGTACAATGAGGGCGACTCGGAAAGGAAGGTCCAGATGAAGACTCTCTTTTGCGCCTCGCTGGTCGCGTCGGCGGCGCTCGTCGGCGCGCCCGCCCTCTCGTCGGGACAGGACTGGGAGCCGCCGCGGCTCGCGAACGGGCACCCGGACGTCAACGGCATGTGGAACAACGTCGGCTCGTCGCACGTGCCGCTCGAGCTGCCGGCGGACTTGGCGGGCCGGACCCTGACCGCGGAGGAGCGCCTCGAGCTGTTCACCGCGCGGTCGGACCGGGCGAAGGCGGTTCAGTGGGAGGGCCACGAGCGCAGCCGCGGGGTCGGCGCCTACGCGAACTACTGGTTCGACTGGTTCTGGAAGGAGCCGGTGGCGGGCGAGGCCCCGGCCCTCGTCGTCCATCCTCCGGACGGCCGGGTTCCGGACCTGACCCCGAAGGCGCGGGAGAGCGTGCAGCACTACCGCGATCATCTGCACGACCAGGCCGCGAACATGGAGTCGGGCGACCGCTGCCTGTCGCGGGGGGTCTTCGGCATGATGATGCCGACCGCCTACAACAACGGCAAGCTGTTCGTGCAGACCGAGGACCACATCATCATCCACAGCGAGATGATTCACAATGCCCGCATCATCCCGATCGACGGGGGCTCCCACGTCGACGCGAAGATCACCCAGTGGGAGGGCAATCCCCGCGGCCGCTGGGAGGGCAACACCCTGGTCATCGAATCGGCCAACTTCAAGGCGGTCGGCAACATGCGGGCGCCGGGGTCGCGCGCGCCGCAGCACGAGGGCCGGCGCATGGTCGAGCGCTTCACCTTCGCGGACGAGAACACCCTCAACTACGAGCTCACCGTCGACGACCCCGAGACCTACGCCGAGCCGTGGACCGTCGCGTTCCCGTACAAGCGCGACAACGCCTACCAGCAGTTCGAGTACGCCTGCCACGAAGGCAACTGGGCGGTGCCCAACTCGCTGAGCGGGGCCCGGGCGCAGGAAGCCGACCCCACGGAGCAGTGACGATGCGCGACAAGCAGGCACCGCGAACGAGGAATCCGCGCCGCGGCACGGCGGGGATTCCGGCTGGATGGATCGGGCGGCGGTCGGAGCCCACCGGCCTCGATTTCCGGGCCTTCGGACGGGCCGCGCTCGCCGCGCTGCTCGCCGGCGGGCTGGGCGCCGGCGGGGCGCCCGCGCTCGCGCAGGCGCCGTCCACCGACTGGACCAGCCAGAACCTCAACCTCGACAACAACCGGTTCGCCCCGCTGGACGAGATCGACGCCGGGAACGTCGGCCGGCTCGTCGAGCGGTGGACCTACGTGGTCGGACCGGCCGACAACATCACCCAGGCCACGCCCCTCGTCGTCGACGGCGCGATGTACCTGCACTCGCGCTCGACCCTCTTCGCCCTCGACGCGGCGACCGGGGCCGAGTTGTGGACGGCGGCGCTCGACGCGGGGTCCCCGGGCGGCAGTCCGGTGCGCGGTCCCACCTTCGCGGGCGGCAACATCTACGCCTACCGCGGCGCCGACCTGTACGCGCGGGACGCCGGCACCGGCGCCGCCGTCGAGTCGTTCGGCGCCGGGGGCGTGCTGCCCATCGTCGGCAACGCGCTGCAGACGAAGTATCCCGACGACTATCCGCCGACCCTCGACCCGGTCCAGATCGGCTACCGCATCACCACCCCGCCCGCCTACCACGACGGCACGCTGTACGTGGCGGCGGCGCTGTCCGAGGGACACATTCCGGGCGGGCTGGTCATCGCCACCGACGCCGGCACCGGGGCCATCAAGTGGGTCTTCAACACGATTCCGCAGGGCCCGCAGGACGAGGGCTGGGAGATCGCGCGGGACACCTGGGGCTACGGCGCGCGGGCCGGCGGCGGCATCTGGACGCAACCCGCGATCGACCCGGACCTCGGCATCGTCTACGTCAACGCCGGCAACCCGTCTCCCGACTACGACGGATCGGCGCGGGCCGGCATCAACCTCTTCAGCAACAGCACCATCGCCCTTGACCTGGAGACGGGGGCCCTGCGCTGGTACTACCAGGCGGTGCACCACGACCTCTGGGACTGGGACCACGTGACGGGACCGGTGCTCTTCGACGTGCCCGGCGACGGCGGCGCGACCATCCGGGGAGTGGCCGCGGCCGGCAAGAACTGCCTCTTCTATATGTGGGACCGGGAAACCGGCGAGCCCCTGCACCCGATGGTGGAGACGGTGGTGCCGACGGAGACCGACGTGCCCGACGAGCAGGTCTGGCCGACACAGCCCATTCCCTACAACGCGGCCGGGGTGCCGATGACCCCGCTCTGCGCCACCTTCGTCGAGGTCGACGACCCCGAGCTCGCGGCGCGGTCGAGCCAGCTCTACAGCCCCTACTGGATCAGCAAGGAAGTGATCGTCCCGCACGGCGGGTCGAGTTTCGGGGCCCCGTCGTTCAGCCCCGCCACCGGTCTCGTCTACGTCACCGGCAAGAACGGGGCGATCGCGCTGGTCGTCAACCCCGTCGGCGACACCCTCGAGCCGGGACCGGACTCGCGCGGGCACACCGAGAGCCTGTCTAGCCTCGACCGCCTCACCGAAGCGTTCCCGCCCGAGGTCACCGTCTCGGCCTACGACCCGGCCACCGGCGAGCAGGCGTGGCAGGCGATTCTGCCCGCGCTGAGCGCCATCGGAGCCAGCGGCAACGTGGTGACGGCCGGCAACCTCGTGTTCCAGGGGGTCGAGGACGGCGGGTTCTACGCCCTCGACGCGGCGACCGGCGGGATCCTGCTGCGCTACGACGCCCCGCGGCCGATCCGGGCCAGCCCGATGACGTATCAGATCGACGGCAAGCAGTACGTGACCGTCGTGGCGACCAACACCGTCCTGACCCTCGGGCTGCCGTAGCGCCGAGATCGCCGCCCGCGGCGCCGGTTTTGCCGCACAACCCCCATCCGGCCGGGAATCTGCTCCGCTTCTGCCGCGCAGACTCCCGGCCGCACGACGGAGAAGCGGAAGATGCGCGGCGCGATCGACCGGCCCGCGGTGGCTTCCATCGCGCTGGGCGTCGTCCTCCTGCTCGGGGCCATGGCCGCACCGGGCGGCCCCAGCCCGGCCGGGACCGGGCTGGGCGACGGGCCTGAAGGCCAATCCCCGCCCGAATCGAACCCGCCCGCCGTCCTCCTGCTCGGAGCCATGGCCGCACCGGGCGGCCCCAGCCCGGCCGGGACCGGGCTGGGCGACGGGCCTGAAGGCCAATCCCCGCCCGAATCGAACCCGCCCGCGTTCAGCATCTTCGGACTGGTCGAGTCGCCCGGCCGCTACGGCTGGTCGGACGGCATAACCGTCGGACGGGCCGTCGCCGCCGCCGGCGGGTACGCCCGCGGGGGCTCTCGGGACGAGCTGCAGATTCAGCGCATGGTCGACGGGCGGCTCGTCTCGCGCGCCGTCACCGAGAACGATCCGGTGCGGCCCGACGACGTGATCATGGTGCGCGGGAGGGCGGTCGAGCGCCCCGAGCCGGACCCGGGCCAACGCAAGTCCACGCGCGGAACCACCCGCGTGTCGGGCGGGGCGCTTCCCCCCGGCACCGGCGGCTGACCGGCGACCCGGGCGCCGGAGCATCCCCTCATTCTGCCGGGCATCAGATCACGCCGAAGATCTCCGATACACCCGCCGTCCCGACGCCGGAGCACCGGATCGCCTTCGGGTCAGTCCAGGTCCCCATGATCCGGGCGCATGGGCTCGATGGTTGGGGCACGGAGCACCGGATCCGCGTTCGGGTCAGTCCAGATCCGCCAACACCGGGGCGTGGTCGGACGCGATGTTGCCGTCCTTCTTCTTGCGGTAGTCGCGGTCGATCTCGACGCGGCGCACCCGGGACGCCACGGCGGGCGTGCCGAGCAGGTGGTCGATGCGCAGCCCCATACCGCGGTGGAAGGCGCCGCCCCGGTAGTCCCACCACGAGAACTTCTGCTCCCCCGGGTACAGGTGGCGGAACAGGTCGGTGAGCCCCAGGTCGACGAGGGCCCGGTATCGCGATCGCTCCTCGACGGTGCAGAAGATGGAACCGTCGGCGGCGTCGCCCTGCCAGCAGTCCAAGGCCGCGGGCACGATGTTGAAGTCGCCGCCGATGACGAACGCCGCGTCCCGGTCGATCCCCGCGAGATAGTCCCGCAGCGCCTCGAACCACGCGAGCTTCAGCGCGTAGTCGGGATGATCGAGGGTCTTGCCGTTGGGGCAGTACACGGTGGCGAAGTGGAGCCCGGCGACCCCGACCTGCAGCAGGCGCGCCCCGTCGTCCTCCCGGCCGGGCAGCCCTCGGGTCTCGGCCTCGGCCGGGGTGCGGCTGAGCACCGCCACGCCGTTCCAGCCCTTCTCGCCGTGAACGACGGCGTGGTAGCCGAGGGCCCGGAAGTCGTCATGGGGGAACTCCTCTTCGGTCGCCTTCAGCTCCTGCAGGCCCACCACGTCGGGTTCGCGGCTCTTCAGCCAGTGCGCGATGAAGTCCATGCGGGCCCGCAGGCCGTTGATGTTCCAGGTCGCGATACGCATGCGCCACCAGTATCGCACTTTCCCCGCCGCCGGCACCTGCCGGCAGGACAAGCCGCCCGACGGCGCGGCTGCTGACGTGGCGTAGATATAGACGACTTCGGAGCGGAAACAGGGAGTCCGCCACTCGCGAAGTTCAACAACGAACGGGACAATCCCAACGGTTCTCGTAGTAGGGTTGTTCCGCTGACCCAACACGTGTGTCCGCGCCCGGGTCGCGCAACGCGGCGGTCGTCGACGGCGCGGCACCGATGGACGATTTGAACGCGTTCAGATGTTGACGCAGGCATGACGTCCGGCCGGAGGAGGAAAAGCGGGGGTGATCGGCATCTTCATCGAGCGGCCCATCGGCACCGGCATGGGCACCCTCGCCGTCGCGATCCTCGGCGTCGTCGCCTGCCTGCGGCTGCCCGTCGACCTGTTGCCGTCGCTGGAGCTACCGCGGGTCTCGGTCGAGGTCCGGCTCGAGGAGGCGTCGGCGGCCGAGGTCGAAGAGCTGGTCACCGTGCCCGTCGAGCAAGCCCTGAGCGGGGTGCCCGGGGTCCAGGAGATCGACTCGCTGTCGCGCGACGGGCTCGCGGTGGTCACCCTTGCGTTCCCGTGGATGACCGACGTCGACCTCGCCATCCTGAACGTCCGGGAACGGCTGGACGAAGTGCGGGACCTGCTGCCGGAGGCGGCGGCCCCGCCCGCGGTGCGGCACTGGGACCCGGGCAACCGGCCGTTCATGGTGCTCGCCGCATCGACCGCCGACGCCGCCGGTGACCCCGGCCGAACCGTCGGCGCCGCCGCGCGGAACCACGCCCTCGGCGCCCAGGAGGCGTGGCGGCTCGTCGCGCTGAGCAAGGCGGTCCGCGAGATCCTGCGGCCGCGGCTGGAGCAGGTCGACGGCGTGGCCGCGGCCGAACTGGTCGGCGATCGCGGCGAGCAGGTGCTGGTGACGCTCGACCCGGCCCGCGCCCGCCTGCTGGACGTCGCGCCGGCCGAGGCGGCAGAAGCCATCCGCCGGGCGGTGACCGTGCCGGAGAGCGGCACCCTGCGGCGGGGGCCGTACCGCTACAGCCTGCGGGTGCCGGCCTTGGTGCAGTCGGCGGACGACCTCGGCGAGATCGTCGTCTCGGCCCCGGGGCGCGCCCCCCGCGTGCGGCTCGGCGACGTGGCCCGCGTCGACCTGGCCCCGAGCGACCCGCGGTCCGTGCTGCGCTTCGACGGCCGACCCGCCGTGGGCCTGCACCTCTACAAGGACGCCGCCGGCAACGCCCTGGCCGTCACCGACGCGGTCACCGACGTGCTCGCCGCGTTCCGGGCCGAGCACCCGGACGCGCGGCTCGACGTCGCATACGCCCAAGCCGGCTTCATCCGCGCCGCGCTGGGCGGCGCCCTGACTTCGGTCGCGGCCGGCGGCGTGCTCGCCCTCGGCGTGCTCTTTCTCTTTCCGGGCGACTGGCGTCAGCCGGTGGTGATCGGCGTCGTGGTGCCATGGCCGCCATGGAATGGCTCGACGTCTCGATCAACCTCATCTCCCTGGGCGGGCTGGCGGTGGGCATCGGCCTGCTTGTGAACACCGCGATCATCGTCGTCGAGAACATCCACCGGCATCGCGAGCGGGGCGCGGCGCCGGCCGCGGCGGCCGCGGCCGGCACGACCGAAGTGGCGGCGCCCATCACCAGCGTGACCATCACGACCCTCGTGGTCTTTCTGCCGGTGGTCGCGGGCGGCGGCTTCGCGGGGGCGCTGTTCCGCGACCAGGCCCTCGTGGTCGGCGCGGCGGTAATCGTCGCCTGGGCCGCCGCCCTGACCCTGGTGCCGGCGTTGTCGGCCCCCGCGGGAACCGTGGACCCCGGCCCTGCGCCGGCTGCTCGGGGCGTTGCTGCGGCACCGCGGCGCCGTTCTCGCGGGCGCGGTGATGCTGGTGGCGGGTGCCGCGGTGATTGTCCTTCTAACGCCCCGCGAACTGGCACCGCCCGTCGACACCGGCGACCTCGGCGTGACCGCGGAACCGCAGCGCCGAATGGCCGTCGAGCAACTCGCGCTGGCCGCAGTCCGGCTGGAAGAGACCCTCGCGGCAACGGCGGGAGCGACGCGGGTGCTGGCCACGGCCGGCGTGCAGGCCGAGAACGACCTGACCGGCGGGGGCGCGCTGCGCGGCAGCGCCGTGCGGGCGCAGTTCCGCCTGGACGATGCGGCGGGGCGGGAGGCGCTGACGGCGGCGCTCGAACGCGACCTGCCGGGCTTCGACGTCCGCGTCGCGCCGATCGAGACGCCGCTGCACGATGTGCTCGGCATGTTCGCCGGCCCCGTCGACATCGCCTTCTCGGGGCCCGACCTCGCGGTCCTGCGGCGCGCGGTCGAGACGTTCGCCGGGGTGGTGGCCGACCGCGGCGACCTCGGCCGCGTCGCCGCCGCGCCCCGCGAGCCCGAGCGCCGGATCCAGCTCGACTTGGACCACAGGGCCCTCGGCGCGCTGGGGCTCTCGACGGCGGAGGTCGCCGAGCAGGTCGGCTACGCCACCCGCGGCGAGACCGTCGCCCATCTGCGCATCGCCGACCACGCGCTGCCGGTGGCGGTGCGGCAGCCCCCGGAACGCGCCGCGCCCGGCGACTTGGCCCTCGACCGGATTCCCATCGCGCCGCCGCGCGGCCCGGCCGGCGACGAGGAGGGCGAGACACGGGAGCGGCCGGCGCCGGTGCCGCTGGGCGCGCTGGTGACCGAGGAGGCGGCGGCCGAGATCGCGCGGCGCGGTCATCGCCGCGTGCTGACGGTCGGTGTCGAGCCCGCGGGCGTGCCCCGGGCGGTGCTGGAGGATCGGTTGAGCCGGGCGCTGGCGCGGCTCGATCTGCCGCCCGAGGTGAGCGCCCGAGTGCGCACGCGGCGGGCCGACGCGGCCGAGGCGCTGGCGTCGTTGCGGTGGGTGCTGCTGGTCTCGCTGGTGCTGGTCATGCTCTGCCTGTCGGCCGAGTTCGAGTCGGTGCGGCTGGCCCTCGTGGTGCTGCTGGCGGCGCGGGGCCCCGCCCCAGGCCGGCCCGCCGCGGCCCGGCAACGAGGTGTGGCTGCACCCGCAGGTGACGCCGGGAGAGTACCGCATCTACTACAACTTGTTCCGGGAAGACGGCGACCCGGGGGTCTCCGTCCGGGGAGCGGTCGTGCATTCGATCGATCGGGACGAGTTGTCGCCACGGCAACTGACGCGGGCAGGGAACCAGACGCTGGTGGCGACGGTGGTGGTGGACGCGGACACCAACGTTATGGTTTGATAACGGGTGCAGTGGTGAGTGAACGTGTGTCACCCGGCGGCGGGCGCGGGCGTTCGCAATTGCCTATCCGGCGCGGGGAGGAATCCGATACCTAGGAGTCTGCGCCGCAGAACGGTTTTGGGTCCGATTTGGCACAATATGTAGCGGTCAATCGCCAGAGCTTGCGCAACATATGGTGGTCATAATTTCCTGCGGCGCAGACTCCTAGCAGCCCGTGGTGAAAGTCGGCGTCCAGGGATCGACAGGGAGGCCCTCATGTACTACACTGGCGGGCATGGCAATGGGCAGGGTGCGCGACGACGGGTCGCAGCAATCGAGGTGGGTCGCGACGGCGGATCTGCCGCAGAGCGCGGGGCATCCGTTCTACGAGCGGCTGAACCGGATTCTGGAGGCGGCCGGGTTCGACGCGTTCGTCGAAGGCCTGTGCGCGCCGTTCTACGCGGTGATGGGCCGGCCGAGTCTGGCTCCGGGACGCTACTTCCGATTGCTGCTTATCGGGTACATTCGAAGGGCTGGACTCGGAGCGGGGCATCGCGTGGCGCGCGGAGGATTCGCTGAGCATGCGGGCGTTTCTGCGTTTGGCGGCGCCGGCGGCGCCCCCGGACCATTCGACGATCTCGCGGACGCGTCGGCTGTTCCCGGTGGAGACCCATCAGGCGGTGTTCACTTGGGTGCTGGAGCAGTTGGCGGCGTCGGGCTTGGTGGCGGGGAAGACGTTGGGCGTCGATGCGACGACGCTGGAGGCGAACGCGGCGATGCGGAGCATCGTTCGTCGAGACACGGGCGAGGATTACACGGCGTTCCTGACCCGTTTGGCGACTGCTTCCGGCATCGAGACGCCGACGGCGGAGGAGTTGGCGCGTTTTGACCGGAAGCGGAAGAAGAAGACGTCGAACAAGGATTGGCCCCACCCCCACGACCCGGACGCGAAAGTCGCGAAGATGAAGGACGGCAGCACCCACCTGGCCCACAAGGTGGAGCATGCGGTGGATCTGGAGACGGGTGCGGTGGTGGGTGTGACGATCCAGGGGGCGGACAAGGGGGATACGGCGACGATGGCCGAGGGCGACGGAGCAGGTGGAGACGGTGTTGCCGGAGGCGGCGGGGGTTTCGGAGGTGGTTGCGGACAAGGGCTACCACAGCAACGAGACGATGGTGGATCTGGCGGCGGTGGAGGTTCGGAGCTATATTGCGGAGCCGGACCGGGGCCGGCGGTGCTGGAAGAACGCGCCGGAGGCTCGGGACGCGGTGTATGGGAACCGGCGTCGGGTCCGGGGCAAGCGGGGCCGGCGTTTGCTGCGGCGTCGTGGCGAGCTGGTGGAGCGTCCGTTTGCGCACCTGTTTGAGACCGGCGGGATACGCCGGGTGCACCTTCGGGGTCATTCGAACATTCTGAAGCGCCTGCTGGTGCACGTCGCGGGCCTCAACCTCGGGCTGCTTCTGCGTCAGGCGATCGGCGCCGGCACGCCCCGCGGCCTGCGGGGCGGGGTGGCATCCGCCGTCTGCGGGCTGATCGGGCGGTTTGTGGGCCTGTGGAGCGGTCTGGAGCGGCTCTTGACGCGATTCCGGCCCCATTCGGCGCGGGTCGCCGCACTATGGAGCCATCGGCCCCTTCAGCCAGCCATCTGAACACCGGGGACTTCTACCTCGGGCTGCCAGCGAAACAGTCTGGAACTGCCTGACCGACTACCTCTTGTCGGAGTGGCACGGCGGGGAGATCGGTGCATTCGGTCGGGTGATGCAACTCTGAGGGTTCAAGAAAGGATCCAATACGATGACGATGACAGACTGGGTACCGTTCGTAACGGCGCTCTTAGCGATAGCCGCATTTGTGTTCTCTGTATACAAGTACACAGACACGCAAAGGCTCTTGGAGCGCAACAATAGAGTTGCTCAGTTCAACGACGTGTTGGACAGGGTTGCAGGTAGAACCTTAGAGGGGCAAGTTCTGGTTGACATACAGCAAGCCGCGGCGGTGTATCAGCTGTCCGAGTTTCCGGAGTACAAGGAACTAGCCTTACCAATTATCAACCACTACTTGATGGGAATAACTGCTGGACGACCGGACGATTCTCTCTTTCGGGCGGCTTTGCTCTACTCGAAGGAAAAACTGTCTGGCTCCTGAAATAAGTGGATGGGTGGGTGGGGCGGCGTGGGGGGGGTAGCAGCCGCGGGCGTCCCGGCCGTCCACGACGACGCGGCAGGCGCGACGACCGGCGGTTGGGGATAGGCGCCGGCTGATTGGCCCAACAGCCCGTGGCAAAACTCCGCAGCGCGTCAGCACTGGCCGGCGGTGCGCGGAAACGGCTCGGATCGGCCGGATTTCGGCGATTTTCGACCGCTGCACGACACGTTCTGGGGCCGAGTACGGCCCCGGCCGGGTTCAGCACAACTGGCTCTCCTCAAACGAGTGTGGGTAGGGGCGGCGCCGATCAGCGGGTCGGCGAGGGGTGCTGGCGGCGCAGGCGGCCTCGGGATTGAGCGGTCATGGTGTTCACCTGATCCGGCGGCGGACGGGCGGACAAGTGGCGGGTCGGGTCGGAGCGGAGTAGCTCCGGGCCGGCCGGCGTGTCAACGCGCTACGCGCGTCCTCCGCTGCGCTGCGGCCCTGCGGGTGACACACCGTCCGTCCCGCCGCTCAGACAGCAGTTATGGGCCTTGCGGCCCGGCCTGGACGGGGGCGTCCCGGCCGTCCACGACGACGCGGCCGGCGCGACGACCGGCGGTTGGGGATAGGTGCCGGCTGATTGGCCCAACGGCCACCCCGGGGCCCGGTGCCGGCCCGGGGACACCCGTTGGGCGCGGGGCCGGGGCCGCGTGCGTCGTCTCGTTCTGCCGAAGCGGTTGCAAACGCAGGGGCTTCCTGGTCTCATGAGTGTGCACCACCACGACCCGCGAGGAGGAGAGCCCCATGCGTCTGACTACGTTACTACGGCGGCTGTTGGGTGTCACGCAAATGTACGTCAAGCAGGTGGAGATGGCCGCCGCCGGCCCGTTGACGGTGTCGGTGGAGCCGTCGTGGCGGCGTTCCCGGTGCGGAACGTGCGGGGAGCGGGCGCCGCGGTATGACCGGCAGCCGGTTCGGGAGTGGCGGCATCTGTCGTGGGGCCGGATGGCGGCGTGGCTGCAGTACGCGCCGTGGCGGGTGTCGTGCCCGCGTTGCGGGGTGAAGGTGGAGCAGGTGCCGTGGGCGGACGGCGGCAGCGTGTTCACGTCGGGGTTCGAGGAGTTGGCGGCGTATCTGTCGCAGGTGATGGACCGGACGGCGGTGAGCCGCCTGCTGGGGATATCGTGGGTGACGGTGGGCAACATCGTGGAACGGGTGGTGGCGCGGCGGCTGGACGGGGCTCGGTTCGGCAAGCTGAAGCGAATCGGCATCGACGAGTTCAGCTACCGGAAGCGTCACCGGTATCTGACGCTCGTGGTTGACCATGACACGCGTCGGGTGGTGTGGGCCGGGAAGGGTCGCAGCGCGGAGACGTTGGGGGCCTTCTTCAAGCAGTTGGGACCGGGCCGGTGCGCGCGGATCGAGTTGGTGACGGCGGACTTGGCGTCGAGCTGGCAGAAGGCGTTGGCGGCTTGGGTTCCGCATGCGCGGGTGGTGTTCGACCGATTTCACGTTGAGCGGCTTGCGTCGGATGCGGTTGACGAGGTGCGGCGTTCGGAGCAGCGGCGCCTGGACCCGGCGGATGCGAAGGCGCTGAAGGGGACGCGTTATGCGTTGCTGAAGCACCCGGGGCGGCTGAAGCCCGGCGGGGCCCGGCGTCTGGAGACGTTGCGTCGTGAGAACCGGGCGCTGGACCGGGCCTACGAACTGAAGGAGTATCTGGCGACGATCCTGGGTCAGGCGACGCCCGAGGATGCGCCGGAGCTGCTGGAGGAGTGGCTGGAGTGGGCTGCGCGGTCCCGCTTGGCGCCGTTCGTGAAGCTGGGGCGCACGATTCGGAAACACGCGGAAGGCATCCTGGCGTATCTGGACACCCGGATGACGAACGGTCCGGTAGAGGGTATCAACAACAAGCTGCGTGTGATTGCGCGGCGCGCGTACGGTTTCCACTCGGCCGGTGCGCTCATCTCGATGCTGTTCCTGTGCTGCGGAGGCATCGAACTGGCGCCGCCCCTACCCACACGCATTTGAGGAGATTCGCACAACTTCTGCCACGGACTGCCAACGACCGCCCCGGGGGCCCGGCGGCGGCGGCCCGTGGACGCCCGTTGGGCGCGGGGCTGGGGCCGCGTGCGTCGTCTCGTTCTGCCGAAGCGGTTGCAAACGCGGGGGCTTCCTGGTCACATGGGTGGACCGGACGGCGGTGAGCCGCCTGCTGGGGATATCGTGGGTGACGGTGGGCAACATCGTGGAACGGTGGAGGCGCGGCGGCTGGACGGGGCTCGGTCGGCAAGCTGAAGCGGATCGGCATCGATGAGTTCAGCTACCGGAAGCATCACCGGTATCTGACGCTCGTGGTTGACCATGACACGCGTCGGGTGGTGTGGGCCGGTTAATTAGTTAGAGTCCGGCTGCTGACGCGGCGCGGCCGGAAAACCGCGGCCTGCAACCGCAACCATCCCCGCGTTGTTGTGGTACAGCGTTCAGAAGGCGGACCCCAACGCCACGACGACAGCGGCCGCCAGCAGCAGTCGGCCGCCAGGTTCCATTGATGATCGGGTGGTGGCCGAAGCGCGCCGGATCGCCGCGGATCGTGGCACGAGCCTGAATCAACTCGTACGCGACTATCTGAACGAGCTGACGCGCACCGATGACGTGGAGACGATCATCCGCGGGCTCGACGCGATGTGGTCCGAGCGGACGTATCGCTCGCAGGGCCCGTGGACCCGCGAAGAAGCGTATGAGCGGTCGTGAATTCGTCGACACCAACGTCCTGGTGTGCGCCGACGACGCCCGCGACCCTCGAAAGCAGACCCGCGCGATCGAGCTGATTCGCCGTCTGATGCATGAGCGCCGGGGGGTTCTGTCCCTGCAGGTTCTCCGCCATCGCGACCCGGAAGCTCGCCATGCCGGGCGACGACGCGAGACGACGCGTCGTGTTCTACCCGCGGTTCGACGTCGTTGCGCTGACACCAGCGGATCTGTTGCCGGCGATCGATCTCCATCGCCTGCACCGTCTGTCCATCTGGGACGGACTGCTCATACGCGCGGCGCTGAACGGCGCGTGCGCCAAGCTGCACACGGAGGATATGCAACCCGGCTACATCGTCGATCGACTGACGTTCGTCAATCCGTTCGACGACCTCGGCCGCGACCCGCGGCCGTGACCCTCGATGCCTGACGGAGCGCGGCGGCCGCGGCGGCCCCTGCGACCGTTGCCGCAGCCCGATCCCGCCGAGCGGCGGGTGCTCGACGGGTGGGTGCGCGTCGCCGGCGGCATGGTCGTGCTGCACGCTGCGCTGCTGCTGACGCTGTGGGCCCGTCCGGGGCGGATTGCGCTCTGGATCTGGTACGCGGGACCGATCGGCCTCGCCCTCGTCACGGCCGGGCTTCTCGCCGCCTCGCTGCGGTCGGCCCGGCGCTGGCGGCACGGGGTCAACGGCTGGCAGGTGCTCGGCTACGCCGGGCTGATGACCGTCATCTTCACCCTGCCGGTGTACGACCCGTACCCGTCCTCGTACGACGACCGGCCGAGCCGCGTCGCGTTCCGGCTGCCCCTCGAGGGTCCGGTGACCGTCGCGTGGGGCGGGCCGACGGCCGACGTCAACTACCACGTGTTCCTCCCCGACCAGCGGTGGGCCTACGACCTCCTCGTCACCCGCGATGATGGGCGCACGTTCCGGACCGACGGGGCCGCCCTCGACGACTACCTGGCCTACGGCCTCCCGGTGTACGCCCCCGCCGCAGGGACCGTGTTCGCGGCGCGCGACGGCGAGCCGGAGGTCGCGATAGGCGCGCCGCGGTGGGGCTTGGCCGGGCTCGGCAACCATGTCGGCATCGAGGTCGCCCCCGGCGAGTTCCTCTTCGTCGGCCACTTCAAGCCGGGCACCGTCGCCGTCGGCGTCGGCGACCGGGTGGCGGCGGGGCAACTGCTCGGCCGCGTCGGCAACTCCGGCAACAGCAGCGAGCCCCACGTGCACCTGCACCTGCAGGACTCGCCCCGCTCCTGGTTGGGCGAGGGGATTCCGTTCCACTTCCACGGATACCGGCAAGCGAACCGGCTCGTCGAGCAGGGGATGCCCCGGGGCGGCCGAAGCGGGGGCCGCTACCGGGGCGGGCGCATCGCCCACGCGGACACCGGCGCGTCCGGCGGCGCCCGGTGACGGCGGCGCCGCTGCCGGGGCGGGCGCATCGCCCATGCGGACACCGGCGCGGCCGGCGGCGCCCGGTGACGGCGGCGCCGCTGCCGGGGCGGGCGCAATCGCCCATACGGACACCGGCGCGTCCGGCGGTGCCCGGTGACGGCGGCGCCGCTGCCGGGGCGGGCGCAATCGCCCATGCGGACACCGGCGCGTCCGGCGGCGCCCGGTGACGGCGGCGAGGGTACCGGGGCGGGCGCATCGCCCATGCGGGCACCGGCGCGTCCGGCGGCGCCCGGTGACGGCGACGAGGAATCGCCCACGCGGACACCGGCGCGTCCGGCGGCGCCCGGTGACGGCGGCGAGGGGTCACCGAGCCACCCACACATGCGGGCCCCCAACCGAGCCACTCCACTCAGCCGGCTGAGGCGCTCCCAGACACGGCCCACCGCCCGCGCCGACTCCGCCCCGGGACCGGCATCGACGGGCTCTCGGCGCCGGCCATCGCGGCGCGGGGTCACCCCCCGAGGGCGCCGACCTCCCGATAGAGCGCCGCCGAGGCGACGATGCCGTTGTGGAAGTTGCCCAGGTCGAGCTTCTCGTTCGGGGCGTGGGCGTTCTCGTCGGGCAGGCCGATGCCGAAGAGGACCGCCGGCAGGCCGAGCACCTCCTGGAAGGTGGCCACCACCGGAATCGACCCGCCCTCGCGGTTGAACACCGGGGCCTGACCGAACCCGGTCTCCATGGCGCGCCCGGCCGCGCGGACGAACGGGTTGTCGAAGTCGGTCATCCACGGCTTGCCGGTGTGCATGCGGGTGACCGTCACGGCGACCGTCTTCGGCGCCACCTTCCGGGCATAGGCCTCGAACAGCCCGCCAATCTTGTCGGGGTCCTGGTCGGGCACGAGCCGCATGCTCACCTTGGCCATCGCCGTCGCGGGTATCACCGTCTTGGCGCCGTCGCCGGTGAAGCCCGCGAGCAGGCCGTTGACCTCGAACGTCGGCCGGCCCCAGAGCCGCTCCAGGGTCGTGAACCCGGTCTCGCCGAACAGCTTCGGCGCCTCGAGCTCGGTGCGGTAGCGGCGCTCGTCGAACGGCAGCTTCGCGAACTCGGCCCGCTCGGCGTCGGAGAGGGCCCGGACGTCGTCGTAGAAGCCGGGTATCTTCACCCGGCCGCTGCGGTCCTTCATCTGCGCGAGCATCTGCGCGAGAACGAAGCCCGGGTTGGCGACCGCGCCCCCGAACGAGCCCGAGTGGAGGTCGGTCGCGGTGCCCCGCACATCGATCTGGCAGTAGGTCAGCCCCCGAAGGCCGTAGCAGATCGACGGCACCCCGCGGTCGAACATCGGGGTGTCGGAGATGACGACGACGCTGGCGTCGAGCGCTTCCCGGTGCCCGCGGACGAAGCCGTCGAGATGCGTGCTGCCGACCTCCTCCTCGCCCTCGAGGATCAGCCGGATGTTGACGGGCAACCGTCCGTCCTGCTGCAGGCAGGCCTCGATCGCCTTGAAGTGCATGAAAATCTGGCCCTTGTCGTCGGCGGCGCCGCGGGCGTATAGCTCCCCCTGCCGAACCGTCGCCTCGAACGGCGGCGACTCCCACTGGTCGACCGGATCGACGGGCTGGACGTCGTAGTGCCCGTAGAAGAGGATGGTCGGGGCGCCCTCGGCGTGCAGCCAATCGCCGCAGACCACCGGGTTGCCGGGGGTGTCGATGGTGCGGACGTTCTCCAGGCCGATGCGCTTCAGTTCGGCCGCCGTCCACGCCGCGCAGCGGGCCACGTCGGCGGCATGGTCGGGCAGCGCGCTGATGCTGGGAATGGCGAGGTACTCGGTCAGCTCGCGCACGTAGCGGTCGCGGTTGGTGTTGATGAAGTCGGTGACGGCGTCGAAGTTCATGGCGTCTGTCCCGCGGGTTCCTCACCGAGTCTACTACGGCGCGCGCCGTCCGGCCTCGGCGGCGGGACCCGCCGGCTCGGCGGGCAGGAGCCCGGCGTCGTGCCCCAGGCCTCGATCGGCGTCTTCGAGGACTTGATGTTCGGCTCGGGCCTATGTCGTTCGACTCAAGTCCGTCCGTCTGAAAATATGGCGTGACAACCACTGGCCGGCCGCCGGGCCGCCCAATAGGTCCAGCTGAGCCCGGAGAGCGTCGCCGGCGGCTCCGCCACCCCAACCACCATTTCCGTCCCGCGCCGTCGATAGGCCGGCAACCTCCAGCAAGCCGCCGCCCCGCGCCGCCGCTGCCTCAACCACCACGGCTGCGAATCCGCACCGTTCGACGGCGCAGATTCTCCAGGCGTTTTGCGTCGTAGAAGTTTTCGCGCCAGCGAAAACCTGCTCTCACCGGAATATCACCGAACCCTCACTTCCCGCTCATGTGTCGGGGCGGTCTTCTACCCATACTGCCCCGGAGCGAATCCGATCGCGGCCCGGCCGCCGACAAAGGAGCGAGAACGATGGCATCGCGACTTCCCCTTCGGCCCTCGCCCCAATCCGCGCGGGCCGTCGCCCACGAGCGCCCGGCCCTTCTCTGGGGCGCCAAGCCGCGGGAGCGACCCGCCCTGCGCTCGGCGCGGCCGGAGCCCGTGCAGGAGCCGGCATGAGGGTCAAGATGATCCTCCCGGCGCTGACCGAGGCGAAGAGCCCCTTCTTCCGTCCGATCAAATACTCGCTCTTCCCCCCGCTGGGACTGGCGACGCTGGCCGGCTACCTGCGTGACGACGACGAGGTCGTCCTGCAGGACGAGCACGTGGAGAAGCTCGACCTGGACGACGAGCCCGACCTGGTCGTCATCCAGGTCTACATCACCTCGGCCAGACGGGCCTACGAGCTGGCCGGCCACTACCGCCGCAAAGGCGCCCGGGTCGCCCTCGGCGGCCTTCACGTGACATCGCTCCCCGAGGAAGCCGCGCACCACGCGGACAGCATCTTCCTCGGCCCGGGCGAGGATACGTGGCCCGTCTTTCTCGACGACTTTCGCGCCGGCCGTCCCGAGCCGCTCTACCGCTCGACGGTGCGCACGCTGGACGGCCTTCCGCCTGTCCGGCGCGACCTGATCAGGCGCTCGCTCTACCTCGTGCCGAACTCGATCGTCGTTTCCCGCGGCTGCCCGCACTTCTGCGACTTCTGCTACAAGGAGGCCTTCTTCGAGGGCGGCCGCGGCTTCTACACCCAGGCGGTCGACGACGCGCTGGCCGAGATCGACCGGCTGCCGGGACGCCACCTCTATTTCCTCGACGACCATCTGTTCGGAAACGCCCGCTTCGCCTCGGCGCTGTTCGAGGGGATGCGCGGCATGGGACGGCTGTGGCAGGCGGCCGGCACCGTCCCGTCGGTGCTGCGTCCCGGACTGCTCGAGCAGGCGGCGGCGGCCGGGCTGCGCAGCCTGTTCGTCGGCTTCGAGACGCTGAACCCGAAGAACCTGAAGGCCCAACGCAAGTTCCAGAACCAGCGCCGCGACTACGGCGCGGCGGTGCGGCGCCTGCACGACCTCGGCGTGATGGTCAACGGCAGCTTCGTCTTCGGCATGGACGAGGACGACCCGTCCGTCTTCGAGCGGACCGTCGAGTGGGCGATCGAGCAGGGCATCGAGACCGCGACCTTCCATATCCTCACGCCGTACCCGGGCACCGCGCTCTACCGGCGCATGGAGGCCGAAGGCCGGCTGCTCCACCGCGACTGGGATCTCTACGACACGCGCCACGTCGTCTTCCGCACCTGCGGCATGAGCGCCGACGAGCTGGAGTCCGGCTACCGGCGGGCCTACCGCGACTTCTACCGCTGGAGCTCGATCCTCCGCGGCGCGTCGAGCAAGGACCATCCCCTCGCCGCGTTGCGCCACTTCGCCTACGCCGCCGGGTGGAAGAAGTTCGAGCCGCTGTGGGACCGCGTGATCCGCACGCGGCAGGTGCTGCGCATGCGCCCCGCCCTGGAACAGATCCTGCGCGGTTTCGGCCGGCAGGCGGAGCGGGTCGGGCGCGAAACTCCTGCGGCGCAAGCCTCGGATAGCGGCGACGTCGGCGGCCCGCGCGAGCCGGCGATCGCTCCGCAGGAGGGGGCGTGAGATGGACCGACCGGCAAACGGCGGCCTGCACGTGGGCCTCATCATGGACGGCAACGGCCGCTGGGCCCGCGCGCGCGGGCTCCCGCGCACGGAGGGACACCGGCGCGGGGCCGACGCCGTGCGACGCGCGGTGGAGGCGGCGCCCGGGCTCGGCATCACGACGCTGACGCTCTACGCCTTCTCCGCCGACAACTGGCGACGGCCGGCGGCGGAGGTGTCGACGCTGATGCGGTTGCTGGAGTCCTTTCTCGCCCGCGAGCGCATGCGCTGCCGCCGGCGCGGCGTGCGGCTCGCCCTGATCGGCCGGCGAGACCGCTTGTCGCCCGCGCTGGTTCGCGCGATCGAGGAGACGGAGCGCGCGACACGCGACGGCGCCCGGCTCTACCTGCGGTTGGCCGTGGACTACTCGGCACGCGCGGCGATCCTCGCCGCGGCCGGCACCCTGAGGCCGGACGAACGCTGCGACGAGAACGGCTTCCTGCAGCGGGTCAACCGCGCGTGCCACTCCGATCCGGACACGCCGTCGGTCGACCTGGTGATCCGCACGAGCGGCGAGCAGCGTCTGAGCGATTTCCTGCTGTTCGAGTCCGCCTACGCGGAGTTCCTGTTCATCGCGACGTTGTGGCCGGACTTCGACGGCCAGGACCTGCGCCGGGCGGTCGAGGCGTTTCGCCGCCGCGAGCGCCGTTATGGGGGCCTGACCCCGGACAAGGCGGCCCGAGCGGCGAATCGACCCCGGCGGGATTTCGGCGTGGGCAACGCCCCTCTGCCGGCCGGGGGGTTTCGATGATCGAGGATCGTTGCGGTTGACTCGCGCGGATGCACGCAGACCGGACCGACGCCCCGCGTCCGGCGGCGGGGCTACAGCCTTCGATCGGGGGCGAAATCCCCGCATGCATCGGCCGATTCGGCGTAGCCGACGCTTCCGGCCCGCGGCGCGCCGGATCCGCGGGGCGTTGACGGCCGGGCTTCCGTCTCCTGAGCACCGTCGCGTCGCGCTTCGGACCCGCGTTCGATATCGCTACGGCAACGCGAACACGAACAGGTTGTTCCCCGCGCTCGGGCGCAGTTCCGGCGTCAACCCCGTGAAGTGCGACGACGTACCCCCCGAGCCGGTGCTCACCGCCACGTACTGGCGGCCGTCGACGGCGTAGGTGATCGGGAAGCCGGTGACCGCCGAACCGAGGTTGATCTCCCACAGGACCTCGCCCGTCTCGTGGTCGAAGGCCCGGAACCGGCCGTTGACGTCGCCGCCGAAGACGAGTCCGCCACCCGTCGCCACGAGCGACATCGTCGCCGCGCGCTGCTCGTGGAGCCACACCGTGGCCCCGGTCTCGGCCGAGATCGCCCGCACCGTGCCCGCGTTCTCCGTGTCGGGGGCGAGCTGGTGGCGGTAGGCGATGGCGTACAGCTCGGAGCGGCTCTCGTTGCGCTCGGCGGGCGGCGCGTCCTCGGGGAACAGCCGCGTCGCCATCATGCGCGCGCAGGTGTTGCGCAGGGGCATGTACATCGTGTTGGTCAGCGGGCTGTAGGCCCCCGCCTCCCAGTCCTTGCCGCCGTTCCAGGTCGGGCACGCGAAGACCTGCTGCCCCACCGCGGTGAAGATGACCTCGGCGTTCTCCGTCACCGCGCCGGTCGCCCCGTCGATGCCGCTGATGACGTTCTGGGTCACGGTCGGCGTCGCCCACAGGAACTCGCCCGTCGCCCGGTCGAGGGTGTACACGACCCCGGTCTTGCCGGGAATGCCGGTGACGACGCGGCGCGTCTCCCCCGCCTGCAGCCCCGGATTGATCCAGCTCACCTGGGACGGGTCGGGCGCCACCGCGGTGTCGACGAGGATGCGTTCGAAGGGATGGTCGAGGTCCCAGTGGTCGTTCAGGTGCTGGTAGTACCAGCGGATCTCGCCGGTCTCGGCGTCGAGGGCCAGGGTCGAGTTGTGGTAGAGGTGCTGGTTGTCGACCCCGCCGAGCATGAACTTCGGCGCGGGGGCGGTGACCGACGTCCCCACGTAGACGAGGTTCAGGGCCGGGTCGTAGCTCGGGACCATCCACGCGCCGACGTGGGTGCGTTCCTCGAACGGCACCCCGCCCCAGCTCTCGTCGCCCGGCTCTCCGGGCCCCGGAATCAGCCGCCGCCGCCACACCTCGGCCCCCGTCGCCGCGTCGTGCGCGACGACGACGCAAGCCTCGGGCCCGCCCCGCGGCAGGCAACTGCGCCCCGAGACCGCCTTCCCGCCCGCGATGATCGGCCCCGCGCCCTGCATCGCCGAGTTCACGCGGTAGTCGAGGACCTGCGTCTCCCACACCATCCCGCCGGTCTCGGCGTCGAGGGCGAAGACGTGGCCGTCCACGCTCGTGTCGATGATGAGTCGGTCGTAGATCGCGATGTTGCGGTTGTTGGTGGAGAGGGCGCCCAGCAGATACTCGCCGACGTCGTCCGGCACGTCGCGCCGGTGCTCCCAGATCAAATCGCCGGTCACCGCGTCGATCGCCTGGATGACGTCGTTGGGGTTGGGCATGTACAGCACCCCGCGGTAGGCGAGCGGCGTGCCCGACTGGAACCCCTCGGTGAGCCCCCGCGACCAGACCATGCGCAGCTCGCCGACGTTCCCGCGGTCGACCTGATCGAGCGGGCTGTAGCCCCACCCGTCCGCCGTGCGCCGCCATGTCAACCAGTCCTCCGGCGCCGGCTCCTGCAGCATGGCGTCGGTGACGGGCACGAAGTCGGCCGAGGGCTGCGCCTGCAACGGCGTCGCCGCCATGGCGAACGCAAGAACGGCGACCCCGATTACCTGCACGTTTCGCGACCTGGGAGACCCGCTGTTCATCGTTCGCTCCTGTTCCTCAATACACCCGTGCCAACTTGAGCAACCCGCCGGCCCGCGTCAGGCCCGAACGTCCTCCGCCGCTCGGCCGCCCAGCCCGGAAATCGTCGCCTGCGGCTCCGATCGCCGCCCAACCAACCCTCCAGGGAGTCGGTGCCTCCGGGGGGAGGCGGCACCGTTCCACGGCGCAGATTCCTAGCCCGGAGAGCGTCGCCTGCGGCTCCGATTGCCGCCCAACCAACCCTCCAGGGGTCCGCGCCGTTCTGCGGCGCAGCCTCCTAGCCCCGCGCCATCCGATCGATCGCGGATTCGACGGCAATCCGGGTGCCCTTGACCACCGGCTTGCCGATCAGAACCTCCGCATCGACCGCCACGCGGCCGCTCCATGCGCTGTCCGCTCCCCGAGCGGACAGCGCATGGACTGGCGAGCGGATATCGATTCGGGTCCGTTCACCGGAGGCGCTCGGCGAGACTCGTCAGGGTCTCCGCGAGGCCCCGCAGCCGCTGCCCGGTGCGCCCGCCGGCGTCCGCCGCGTCGTCCCCGAGCGCCGCCGCCGCCGACGTGAGCTCCGCCGCAAGGGCGGGGTCGGCGCCCGCGCCGCCGAAGCGGTTGAGCAGCCTCGACAGCGCCGCGCGGCGCTCCGCCCCGAGGGTGTCGCTGCGCTCGAGCTGGTCGAGATAGGCGCGCGCGACGACGGGCCGCGCCGGCCGGTCGATGCGCCGCTGTTGCTGCGCGTTGAACCCGGCGGGGATGATCGCCGCGGCGGCGGCGAGCTCGTTCTCGGTCAGGTGCTCGCTCGGCAGCAGCTCGAGGACGTCGAGGCCGCGGGCGATCTCGGTGCCGTAGATGTAGCCGCGGTACCAGTAGGCCGACCAGTAGCCGCCCATGACGAAACGCTCGGCGTTGATGGGACCGCGGTCGAAGAACGCGATCTCGACGGGGTTCGCCGAGTCGGTGAAGTCGAAGACCGAGATGCCACCCTGGTACCAGGCCTGCACCATGATGTCGCGGCCCGGCACGGGGACGAGCGAGCCGTTGTGGGCCACGCAGTTCTCCGTCTCGGTCTGCGGGGCGGGCAGCTTGTAGTGGCTGCGGAACTCCATCCTGCCGTCGACGATGTCGTAGATGGCGTTGGCCCCCCACTCGCGGGGGTCGGAAGCGCGGCAGCGCGGGCGCCCGCCGCCGCCCCATTCGTCGGTGAAGATGACCTTGGTGCCGTCGTTGTTGAACGTCGCCGAGTGCCAGTAGGCGAACGAGGGGTCGATGACGTCGTCGAGCCGGACCGGGTTCACGGGGTCGGAGATGTCGAGCAGGATGCCGTTGCCCGAACACGCCCCGGCCGCGAGGCCGATCTCGGGGAACGCGGTGATGTCGTGGCAGCGGCTGCTCTCGGCGGTGCGCTGCGTGCCCGGCCCGTGGTCGCCGCCGGGCCACAAGCCCCCGGCCGCGCCCGTCTCGGGATCGCGGAACACGAGGGGGCGGCTGACGACGGCCGCGTCCTCGGGGTTCGCGAGGGGGACGCGGATGACGTCGATGCGGAACAGCGCGCTGTCCGGGTTCTCGGCCGGCGACTCGTCCGAGCAGCCCTCGAGCTCCTCTCCGGATCGGACCGAGCCGGTCCCGGAACCGTAGACGTAGATGTTGCCCGCGTCGTCGGGATCGGTGACGACGGTGTGGGTATGCGACCCCCGGCAGGTCTGCACCGCCGCGACCTGCCTCGGCATCCGCAGGTCGCCGACGTCGAAGATGCGGACGCCGCGGAACCGCTGCCCGCTCACCGGCTCGGCGACCCCCTGCAGGCCGCAGTCGAGCCGCCCGCGGGTCTGCTCGACCGACATGATCAGCAGGTTGCCGACGACCGACACGTCGCCCTGCCCGCCGGGGCACACCACCGAGGTGACGAGTTGGGGCGACGCCGGGACCTCGACGCGGTAGGTGTTGAAGCCGTGGTAACTGCCGACGTAGACCTGGTCGCCGGCGAATGCGAGGTCGGTGTTGCCGAAATTGAGGAGGCCGCGCCGCTGCGGGCCGTCCTGTTCGGCGTCCTCCTCCTCTTGCGCTTCCTCCTCGTCCGCCGCGGCCCCGTCCGGCTCGCCGCCTTCCTCGGCGTCGTCCTCGGCCTCGTCCGCGCCGGCGGCTTCAGGCTCGGCCGGCTCGGGCTCCGGGTCGGGCCGAACGGGCATGGGCCGCCCCGCCGGGTTGTTGGGATCGTAGAAGCCCTCGGGCTTCGGCCGCGTCGCGACCAGGGCCATGTTCCACAGCGCCTGCCCGGCGTCGTTGAAGCCCGCCGCGAGCTGCACCCGCGGGTCGGGGGACGCCTCGGCGAGCATCGCGTCCATGCGGTTGATCTCGGCCGTCTGGTCGGCGGTGATGTCCGAGGTGAACGCGAAGAGCTGCGAATCCTGCGCCGCGCCGCGCTGGCGGAGCAGATTCTCGACCATGGTCAGGGCGCCGCGGTGGTGCTTGATCATCAGCTCGAGGAACAGGCGGTCGAACGCGTTCCCCTCCGCCTCGGAGAGGCGCGCCATCTCCTCCGCCGTCAGCATGCCCGGCATCCGCTCGGCCCCCGGCGCATGGTGCGCGTCGATCGCGGTGACCTCCTGGCCGCGCTCGCGCAGCCAGTCCTGCATCATCTCGATCTCGTCTTCCTGCGAGAGCTCGATGCGCCGCGCCGTCGCCCGCATCGCGTCGCTGGCGGTGTTGACGTCGAGCAACCCGGTCATCTCGAGGGCCTGGGCGTGGTGCGAGATCATGCCCTGCATGAACATCACGTCCGCCTCGGTGAACCGGATGCCGGCGAGGTCGGAAGCCTCGGCGGCCGAGATGGTCCGGCTCGGCTGACCGGGCGCGCCCGGCTGCACGATGGGGGGCTGCGCCGGGGCCGCCGGCGCGCCGAGCGTCAGGAGCGCCACGCCGCCGGCCGCGAGGGCCGCGGCAAACTGCGGGCGAGAGAGATTCTGTCGGGTCATGGGTAGTCTCCGCCGCCCTCCTTGCGCCTTGTCAGGCACGGGCGTTCTCTTGCTGCGGGCGCTCTCTCAGCCCGCTGGCGCCCCCGCCGCTCTCGGTGCGGCGCGGGGTTTTCACCGGACTGCTACCGGGCGCCGCCGCCGCCCGTGGTGGTATCCAACGAGAACGGATCCGGGCCGCGCCCTTCGGCGAACTCCTGCTCCTGAGCCCGGTGGCCGATGAACATCGCGGCCAACCCGTAGTTCCCCTCGTGGCACCGCGGCTCGTAGTAGATCCGATTCTGCTCGTCGCTCTGGCGCTTCAGCTCCTGCCGGACGGTCCACGGCGCCGTCCAGACGGTCGGATCCGAGATGGTCACCTCGTAGACGAGCGTGTCGGCGTCGACCACACTGTACCGCTCGACGAGCGTCCGGTTCACGGTCGAGCCGCGGAACGGGAACTTCGGGGAGAAATTCGTGGTCTCGATGACCAGCGTGCCGCCCTCCCAGCGCCCCCGCGAGTCGCCATGGCGAAGACGGACCCGGCTCGGCGGGTGGCTCCCGCTCAGATAGGCGATGCGCTGGTAGCCTTGGCCCTGCCCCGTGTCGTAGGCGATCGCGACGGCGTCCCCGCCCTGGACGATGCGCCGGAACCCGTTGAAGTCCGGTGTGGCGCCCAGCATGCACCGATCGCCAAGACTCTGATCTTCGGGTCCGTCGTGGCGGTTCATCCTCAACGTGTTGTAAAAAGGCGGGATGTCGAACCGGCGCGGGGACACCGGCCCGTATTGCCCGCCCTCGCAGCCGGGCGCCTGTTGCTCGCAGGTCGGCGTGTTCCGCATCAGCATCACCCGCCACTCGCGCCGGACGTCCTCGTCCCGCTGCGCCTCCGGCGTCAGGGCCGGGATCCGCCCGTTCGGCGGATCGACGACGAGCGACGTGCGCGGACCCGCCGGCTTCGCCGAGCTGAAGACGGCGTTATAGGCCCCGGACACGTCCTGCGCGCTCCCGCGTGGACCGCGGCGGTTGCGCCCCGGGACCATGCGCGCCTGATCACGGGCCGCCCGCTCTTCGGCGGTCGCGAATTCTCGACCGCCCAGCTCGGGCGCCCGCTCGAAGGGAGTGTCGTAGACGTCGAGCCAGATCCCATCGAGATCCGGATGTCCCGATGCGGTCGTGCCGGTCGCCTGCGCCAGCACCTGGACCGTGGCGAGTTGGAAGATCACCACGACGGCGGCCAGCGCCATCGCGACACCGAGTGAATCGAGCAGTCGTCTCTTCATGTCCCGACCTCGTCGAAACGGCCGTTGGGCGGTCCGCGAACTCGACGCGGGCCATGCGGGGAAAGTTGACCCGACCATCATAGTGCTCCGCTCCTGGTTGGACAATGGCGCTCCGGTAGCGGGCAGGACCATCCCACGCTCCGCCACCGCCGGGCGCAGTCAGAACCGTGGCGGGTCACCTGCTTGGCGTGGTAGAGGTAGCTAGCCAGGGCCGACGCTTCTTCGGGCAGCGTCGAGTCGATGCGCTGGTGGTAGTCGACCGGGCCGCCCTCAGATGGCCCAGGAACACCCCCAGCAGCCCCAGCAGGGCCAACCCGCCGGCGATTCGGCCCGAAACCCCGCGTCGCACCGAGAGCGGCGCGGGCGGCAGCAGGCTGAGGAGCGCCCGCGGGCAAAGAACGCCCGTGCTGACCAAGCGTGAGGAGGGCGCGAGGCCGGAAGTCGCCACGCAGCCACCTCAATCGGGGCGGCCGAGCAGCGACTGCTGCCACGGCAGGAGGGCCTCGAGCCCACCGCCGCCCTCGGTGGCGATGCGTTCGAGCGCCGCGCGCGAGGCGATCAGATCCGCGTCGATGGCCAGCTTTTTCGCGGCCTGGTCCCGCTGCCGCCTGAGCCCGGCGACGTGCTTCTCCTGCGTCTTCGTGAGCCGCGGGCGCGCCCTGCCCGGCACGCGGCCCGGCCATTCGCCGCGGTCGAGCGCCAACGCGCCCTCCGCGGCCCGCTCAAAGCCGTCGCGACGAGAACCGCGCAGGCCCCGCGGCGATACGTGCTCTCCCCGATCGAACCGCTGCGCGGCGTCGACGAGATCCGCGTTGGACAGGATGTGGAACGGGGGACGGTCGACGCGGCTCGCCTCGTCTTCGCGCCAGCGCCACAGCGCACGCAGGACCGCGCCCGCGCGCGGCCCGAGCACGTGACTGCCGCGCACCCGCCACGCCGTCTCGGGGTCGCGCCCGCGAACGATGCGCGCCGCCGCCACCGCACGGCGGCACGACTGCTCCAGCCACGCGCGGCGTCCCAGCTCCTGGAGCCGCCGCTCGAGCCGCTCCGCGAGAGGCAGGAGAAAGCGCGTATCATTGCGCGCGTACTCGGCGAGCCGGGGGGGCAGCGGCCGGCGCGCCCAGTTGGCCGTCTGCAGGCCCTTGGGGAGGACGACGCCGAAGTGTTCGGCGACGAGCCCTGCGTAGCCGTACTTCGCGGCCCCGGTGAGCCGCGCCGCGATCATGGTGTCGAAGACGGCGGCCGGCGCGCCGAGGCCGAGGCGGTGCAACATGCGCAGATCGAAGTCCGCGCCGTGCATGACCATTTCGGTGCGGGCCAGGACGTCGAGCAGGGGCGTCAGATCGAGGCCGGCCAGCGGATCGACGAGCTCGTCGGCGCCGGGCAGCCCGATCTGCACCAAGCACACCTTCTCCCGGTAGCAGTGGAGGCTGTCGGCCTCGGTATCGACGCCGATACGGTCGGCCGCGGCGATGCGCGCCGCGAGGTCGGCCAGGGAGGCGGACGTCTCGATCACCGCACGGAACCCCGCCACCGGGTGGAACCGGGTCTGGCGCGACGGCGCCGCGGGCCCGACCGCCCGGAGGGCGTGCGCAGCCCACGCCTCCGGAACCCGGTGGCGGCCGCCCGGCCGGATTCGAGCGGCGATGCGGCGCGCGGTTTCACGACGGGCTCTCCGGCCGGCGGCGGGCCGGGGTCACGGCGCGGCGGCGACCCACATGTCGGCCTGCACCGCGCTCCGGCCCGGCGAGCCGCCGGCCACGAAGAACCGGCCGTCGATGATCGCGGCGGCGGGCGACGACAGCGGCAGCGGCAGCTTGCCCGCCACCTCCCACCCGCCGCCCGGAGACAGGACCAGTATGTCGGGGTCAACCTGCTTCGACCCGCCCGGCGCGGTGGTGTGCCCGCCGGCCATGTAGATGCGGCCGTCGTGCACGAAGGTCGCGCCCTCGGCGTGCGAGTGCCCCTTGGGCAGGGGAGGGCCGCTCGTCCAAGTGTCGGCGGCGGGGTCGTAGACGTCGACCCGAGCCTGGTCGAGCTGCTCGCTGTCGTGGTGGAACTGGCCGCCGATGGCGTAGATCTTCCCGTCGAACGTCACGCTCGAGAACTGGTTGCGCGGCGCCGGCATCGGCGCGGCGGGCGTCCATTCGGCGCGGCGGTCAGCCGCCCACGCGTCGAGGTCGAGCATCCAGTGGTCGGGCGAGTCGGTGTCCCGGTCCTCCTCGACGCCCCCCATGTAGTGCAGCCGGCGGCCGACGAGGGCGAGGCCGCCGCCGCCGCGCGGCTCGGGCAGCAGCGGGGCCGCGGTGTAGCGGTCGGCGTCGACGTCGTAGCTCCACACCTCGGCGATGGTGTGCCCGCGGTAGCCGTCCTTGAACCCGCCCGCGAACCACACCGTGCGGCCGTCGAGCACCATGTTCATGTGGGTGATGGCGCTCGGCAGGTCCTGGATGCGCGTCCAGCTCCCGTCGCCGGGGTCGAAGACGTTGGAGAGCTTGCTCGACCGGACCCCGTCGGTGTAGCCGCCGAACAGGTACAGCTTCCCGTCGAGGACGACGGTGCCCGGCTCCCACTTCTCGACCGGCATGTCCGGCAGCTTTTCCCAGTCCTGCGCGCCGGCGGGCGCGGCGGCCAGCAGGGCCGCGGCCAGCGCGGCGGCGAACCGGGTCCGCATTCCCGGCTGGCTGCGCAGTCCCTCGGCGTTCGATGCAGTGGCGGCGCGCATGGTTCGTGGCCCCTCTCCCGCTCCATCCGGGAAGGCGGGAGCCGATCATACCAGCCCAGGAATCGTCGCGCGGCTCGGCCGCCCCGCCAACCCTGCCGTCAGCCGGTGTCTCCGGGCGGTCAGGTGGTGATTGGGAAGCGGAGGGTTCAAGCCCCACCAACCCTACCGTCGGCCGGTGTCTCCGGGGGAAGGCGGCACCTCCCGCAGCGGCGCGCCACCGACCAGGGACACCCCCAGGCCAAGTCGGTGTCTCCGGCAGAAGATGGCGCCTCCCGCAGGACGCGGCGCCGTCGTGCGGACGAACGGCCCTCCCGAAATCGTCCCGCTCATGCGGGGGAACCCGATTCACGCCTTCATCGGCGCAGAGACTCCTACCAGCCCGTGGTGAACCCCCGCGTCGCCCCGAGAGCGGCGGGGGCGCCAGCGGGCTGAAGAGCGCCCGCGGGTAAAAACGCCCGTGCCAGACCAAGCGTGGGATCGGCGTCCCCGATCATGACGGTTTGGGCATGGGCAACCGACGAACAACGCCGTCCGGCGGGATGCATCGCCGAAGGCAGCGGGGACTTCGCGACGGGCTGCTACCCCCCCGCACCGAAGACGCGGGCCAGTTGGACCACCGAGAGCCCGAAGATCACCAGGACCACCAGCGCCCCGGCGGTGTTGGCGAGCCGCGAGTTGCGGTGCTTCCCCATGATCCCGGTGTGGTTCACGACGACCAGCAGGAGGATCAGGGTCAGCGGCAGCACCACCGCGTTGCCGGCCTGGGCGAGCAGGATGATCTGGTACGGCGACGCGCCGAGGAAGATCCCGAAGACCATGCCGGTCAGCAGCACGGCGCCCCAGAGCAGGCGGAAGCGGCGGCTCTTGAGGTCGGCGCCCCAGCCCAACGCCCCCGCCGCGGCGTAGGCGGCGGCCAGCGGCGCCGTGATCGACGAGGTCAGGCCGGCCGCGAAGAGCCCGATCCCGAAGAACAGCGGCGCGGCGCGTCCCAGCAGGGGCTCGAGGCGCGCCGCGACCGCCGCCACGTCGGCGTCGCCGCCCTGCCCGAACAGGGGCGCGGCGGCCACCATCACCGCCGCCGTGATCAGCCCCCCGAGGGCCACCGAGAACAGGGTGTCGCGGCGGCTCTCGCCGAGGTTCTCGTCGTTCTTCTCCGCGTCCGGCCACCGCTCGAGGACGGCGCTGGCGTGGAGGAACAGGTTGTAGGGCACGACGGTGGTCCCGATCAGCGCCAGCACCGTGAGCAGGGCGCCCGGCGGCACCCGCGGGACCAGCAGCCCCGACAGGAGGTCGCCGATGTCGGGCGCGGTGAGGACGGCGACCACGAAGAACACCACGCTCATCAGTCCCACCAGGCCGACCAGCGCGTTCTGGATGGTCTTGTAGGTGCCGGTCATCAGCAGAGCGCCGGCCAGCCCCCCGATAATCGCCACCATGAGCCCCTGCGGCAGCCCCGTGAGCAGGGTGACGCCGAGCGACGCGCCGAGCAGATTGCCGGTCTGGAACGCGGCGTTCCCGACCAGGATGGTCGTCGCGATGAGGCCCAGCGCGCCCGCCCGGAGCCGCGGGTTCGCAAGGCTGTCGCGGATGGCCTCGGCGAGCCCTCGCCGGCCGGCGAGGCCGACCCGCGCGGCCATGTCCTGCAGGATGGCGGTGGTGATCACCGAGAACAGCACCGCCCACAGCAGGGCGGTTCCGTACCCGGCCCCGGCGCGGCTCGCGGTGACGAGGGTGCCCGGTCCGATGAAGGCGGCGGCGACCAGGAAACCCGGTCCGGCGCGGAAACGACTCATCGTCTGGTTCCTCCGAGGGTTGGGATCGTCGGCGGCCGTGCCCGTCGAACAGGCCGCCGACCGCCAAGTCTACGACAGGCTCGACCGCGGCCGGAGCCGAACCGGCCGCGGAACGCGGGAAAGAGAGTCGGCGCTGGGCGCGGCCGGGACCCTCTTGAGACGGGCGATCTGATGCGGCGATCGATCCAGGGTGCCGACTGCAGCCGGGCGCGCCCGTTTTCTGCGGTCCCGCGCGCCGCGCAAAACGGCCGGATAATTTGCGGTCGGCGTCCTCATTTCGTCGCCGAGTAGGCGACCACGGGAGGGTTGTCGAGGAAGTCGTCCCAGAAGGGGTTCTCCCGCTCACCAGGCTCCAGGGAGACGCCGAGCCAGCGGAAGTCGCGGAACCCGCACTCCCGGCAGGCGTCGTGGTAGGTCTCCGGCTTCAGGAAGAGGTTGTGGAACTCGAACTGCCGCCCGTCGGGGTTGGTGAACCGGTAGCGGATCGGGTCTCCTTCGTCGGGGGCCGAGAGCGGACCGGTCTTCTCGATGCCGTACTGCCGCCACGACACCGTTCCGCGGGGCGGACGCATGACGTTGTCGTTGAACCCGACGAGCCGTCCGCCCGCCCGCAGCGCGTCGCGGCAGACCCGCAGGAAGCGGACGAGCTTCTCCCGGCTTCCGGCGTAGTGCAGCAGATACATGGCCACCACCACGTCCGCGGCCTCGGGCTCCGGCTCGAAGTCGGCGGCGTCCCGGCAGAGATACGAGCACCCCAGCGGGTCCCGCTCCTCCTCGCGCCGGGCCAGCCGGATCATCTCCGCCGAGATGTCGACGCCCGTGACCCGGCCCGCGCCGGACCGCTTGAGGAGGCGGGTGTAGAAGCCCCCGCCGCAGGCGAGGTCCAGCACCGTCAGGCCCCGGATGTCCCCCAGCGCTTCGAACAGCGTGTAGCGTTCGATGGCCTTCCGGAACGGGAGCTGCTTCGAGTCCTGGTACGCCTCGGCGATGGCGTCGTACTGGGCCACGGTCCTCCGAGCCGGGAGTCCGGGCCGCGGAAAACGGCGCGGACTCCCCGCAGGGTTGAGGTGGGGCGGCGGGCGCCGCAAGACGGCGCCGGTGGAGCCGCGGGCGACGATGCCGGGAGTCTGCGCGGTGGAGCGTTGCGGACTCCCGGCGGGGGTTGGTCGGGGCGGCGGCGCCGCCGGCGATTGCCGGGCTACGGCGCGCGCGCGCGGCCGATGTTGTTCGTGTCGGTGCCGAACCAGATCTCCCGCGTCGGCGCGTGGAAGAACATGTGGCGCACGGTCCCGCCGCCGCTCGCGATCGCCGTCTCGGTGAAGAACTCCTCGGTGGCCGGGTCGAACCCGACGAACCGGTTCGGGCGGGACCCCGACTCGACGAAGTAGATCCGGTCCTTGTCGTCGACGGCCATCCCGTAGGGCCGCGACCGCGCGCCGCCGGGGACCGGCCACTCGTCGACCCCGCCCGTCTCCGGGTCGAAGCGGCCGAGACGGCCGCCCGCGTAGTCGACGTACCAGATCTGTCCGGTCGTGGTCACCGCGAGCCGGCGCGGCCGGGCCTCGGCGCGGGGCAGCTCGAACTCTTCGAGCTCCATCGTCTCGGGATCGATGGAAGCGAGCCGGTTGGTGCCGAACTGGCAGAACCAGGCGCGGTTGTCCGCGTCGACCACGATGCCGTAGGGCCGCCGGCGCTCGCCCTCGACCGGAATCAGCTCGATGGCGCCGGTGCGGGTGCCCAGCTTGCCGACGAAGCTGCCGCCCTGCACCGAGAACCAGATGTCGCCGTTCTGGTCGAAGATGAGCGTATGGGGATCCCGCGCGTCGGGGGTGGGCATCATGAACTTCTCGATGTCCCCCGTCTCCGGATCGAGCCGGCCGATGTGCATGGCCCGGTTGCCCGCGTACCACACGAACCCGTCGTCGTCGACGATCAGGTTGTGGGGGCCGGTGCCCGGGTCGAGCTCGTAGCGCCGGAAGTCGCCCGTTTCCGGGTCGAGATAGGCGAGGTAGTTGCCCTGCTGGCCGACGAACCACACCCGTCCCCGGCCGTCCACGTAGGGATCGCGCGGCCGGGTGTTCTCCCACGGCACGACCCACTCGGTGATTTCCAGGTCCTCGGCCGGCGCCGGGGCGGCGCCGAGGGTGCCGAACGACCCGAAGGCGAGGACCAACGCCGTCAACGCCGCAACACGGTTCCTCATCGCGCACCTCACGCTGGATTATCGGCCGGCATTCCGCGCCCGCCGATGTCGGCGATCGGACCCGGATCGTCCGGCAAGCGCCGGCGGCGGATCCCGGGCTGCCGGGCCGTTACATCGCCCCCGCTGCACCGGCCGGTCTGCCAATACTACGCGAAACCGTTCACGGCAGACGATTCCGGCCGGCGGCCCGGCGGCGACTCCCACCCGGCGTGGTCTCCCGACGGCGCCCACGTCCTGTTCAGCAGCTCGCGCTTCGGCTTCAACGACGAGGCCCCGATGGCCGACATCCCCCAACCCTACGGCGAGCTCTTCATCATGCGGGCCGACGGCTCGGAGCAGCGTCCCCTGACCGACAACCGCTGGGAGGAGGGCACGCCGGCCTGGGTGCCGGCGGCCTCGAAGACGTCGACGCCTTGAATACGGGCGGCCCGGCGACAGCCACCGCCGCCGGACCGCCGCAACTCGCAGGAGGAAGCGCGGCCGCCCGTCGCCGGACCGCCGCAAACTCGCGGGAGGAAGCGATGCAGTTAATCCGTCGCCCGGCCCGTACGATCCGACCACGGCGTCCGTTCCGGCGTCCGGCGTCCAGCGCCTTCGTCAGTGCGTCATCGCGTAGACGAGGACGTTGATGCCCAGCGAGTAGCCGTCGGGCGCGAACGACTCGAAGAAGCGCGGGTCCTCCCCTTCCCGCTCCCACGCGTCCTGGATGTCGGTGTTGTGGGTCATCGCGACCATGATGCGGCCGTCTTCGTCGAAGATCACCCGGAAGTGCGGCTCGGCGCTGTCGGCGCCGCGCTCCGACGTCCGCCCGCCCGAGCGCCGCCAGAAGCCGATGTTGGCGATCTGGGGCACCTCCCAGATGTAGAACATCGTCTGGAACAGCGGGTGGTCGAGCGGAAGGTCGACGATCGGATACTGCGCCGGCGGCAGCACCTTGGCGATCTGGCTCTCCCACTGCTCCCATTCCCAGCGGCCCCAGAAGTCGTCGGCCCAGAGGAAGCCGCCCTTCCGCAGGTAGTCGCGCAGACGGCCGGCGTCGTCTTCGGAGAGCACCATCGACCCCACGGCCGACGCGATGATGAACGGGCAGCCGAACAGGGCGTCGTTGGTGACCGGGACCACCCAGTGGATCGGCTCGTCGTCGGCGTCGAAGTTGACGGCGGCCGTCGACATCTCCGACAGCCGGATCATGAAGTTGATGTCGGCGAAGGGATAGTCGGTCGACCAGCGGCCCATCCCGCGGCCGGTGTACTGGCTGGAATACATGAGCCGGCAGAAGGAGAACCCTGCGTCGCGCTGCTCCGGGGGACGGATGCGGGGCGGATGGCGGGTCCGCCAGCCCCACTGCGCGAACACGGCCCCGGCCGTGACGGCCAAAACCACGGCGATCGCCGCGCCGGCGACGGCCCACCGCTTCATGCCGCCATTCTGCCACAGATCCGCTCATTCCCGACCGCCGTCCGGGTGCGCCTCAAAGGGGCGCCGAACGCACGCGGCAATTGGCGGGGCGGCGCTCCCGGGCGGAACCCGGCGCGCGGCGCTTCCGTCCTGAACAGACGGAAGCACGAATCGCCGCGGGAGGCACGGAAGGCATGGCGGAGCTCAAGACGAAGAAGAACGACGCCGACGTCGAGGCTTTCCTCGACGGCATCGAGAGCGGGAAGCGCCGGGAGGACTGCCGCGCCGTCGTGGCGCTGATGGCCGACGTCACCGGCGAGCCGCCGGCGATGTGGGGCGACAGCATCATCGGGTTCGGCAGCTACCACTACAAGTACCCCACCGGGCGCGAGGGCGACTGGATGGCGACCGGGGTGTCGCCGCGCAAGCAGAACGTGACCGTCTACATCATGACCGGCTTCCCGCGGCACGAGGCGCTGATGAAGAAGCTCGGGCGCTACACGACCGGGAAGTCGTGCCTCTACATCAAGCGGCTCGAGGACGTGGACACGGAGGTCCTGCGCGAGCTCGTGCGCGAGTCGTACGAGCGGGTGTCGAAGGGAGAGTACGGCGGGTGACGCCGGGCCTTGCCGGCCGCGCGCCGTGAACTCGCGTCAGCAGCCGCGGTGTGAAGATCCCGGCGGCTCATCCAGCTTCGGGTCCCGGTGGGCTGAACGATAGAGGTGCAAGCCGTTGCCGTCGGCGTGTCGTCCTGGCGGGGCGGTACGGACGAAGGCGGCCGAGAGAGCTTGGTGGGCTTGGTGGGGATGGCGGCCTCGGCGCTGGTCCGCGGGGGGGCGGCGGCGATTTCGATACAGCAGCCGGTCCCGTATTACAGACGGGACCGGCGCGCATTTCACGGGATTTCCCTGGCCGGCCGAGATCGGTGTCCCGCACGGCCTTGGACGCTCACGGACCATGCACGTCTATTCAGGCAGGGCGAACACGAACAGGACGCTCCCCACGCTGGGGCGCAGCTCGGGCGTCAGGCGGAGGTTGAGACCGCCGCCGGCGCCGGTGTTGACGGCCACGTACTGGCGTCCGTCCACCGCGTAGGCGATCGGAAAGCCGACGACCGGCGAGCCGAGGTTGATCTCCCACAGCACCGCGCCGGTCTCCTGGTCGAGGGCCCGGAACCGGCCGTTGACGTCGCCGCCGAAGACCAGTCCGCCGCCCGTCGCCATGACCGACATGGTGGCGGCGCGCTGCTCGTGCAGCCACGCGGTCCTCCCCGTCTCGGCCGACACCGCGTAGATGGTGCCGAGCTGGTCCTCGCCGGGGGTGATCTGGTGCCGGGCCGCGAGGGCGTATATCTCCAGGCCCCCCTGCCCCCCCGCGGTCAGCGCCCGCGCCCGCTCGCTGCGGACGTCGTCGGTGGCGAGCATCCGCGCGCAGGTGTTGCGCAACGGCATGTACATGGTGTTCGTGAGCGGGCTGTAGGCACCCGCCTCCCAGTCCTTGCCGCCGGCCCAGGTGGGGCACGCCAGCACTTCCTGGCCGAGCGCGGTGAAGGTGACCTCGGCATTCTCGGTCACCGCGCCGGTGGCCCCGTCGATGTCGTTGATGACGTTCTGCGAGACGGTGGGGGTCGCCCACAGGAACTCGCCGGTCTCGCGGTCGAGGGTGTAGACGACGCCGGTCTTGCCCGGGATGCCGGTCACGACCTTGCGGACCTCGCCCGGCTGGATCCGCGGGTTGATCCAGCTCACCGCGTCCGCATCGGGGGCGACGGCGGTGTCGACGAGGAGGCGTTCGAAGGGGTGGTCGAGGTCCCAGTGGTCGTTCAAGTGCTGGTAGTACCAGCGGATCTCACCGGTCTCGACGTCGAGGGCGAGGGTGGAGTTGTGGTACAGGTGGATGTTGTCGACCCCGCCGAGCATGAACTTCGGGGCCGGCGAAGTGACCGACGTGCCCTGGAAGATCAGCCGGAGCTCGGGGTCGTAGCTGGCCGGGATCCACGAGCCCACGTGCACCCGCCGCTCGTAGGGCACGCCGCCCCAGGTCTCGTCGCCGGGCTCGCCCGGCGCCGGCACCGTCCGCCGCCGCCACAGCTCCTCGCCGGTGCGGGCGTCATGGGCGACGAGGACGCACGACTCCGGCCCCCCGCGGGGCCGGCAGCTCCGCCCCGAGATGACCCGGCCGTCGGCGATGATGGGGCCCGAGCTGTGCCCGGCCGGAGTCTCCCGGTAGTCGAAGATCTCGGTCTCCCAGACGACGTCCCCGGTCTCGACGTCGAGGGCGTAGGCGTAATCGTCGTCGCTGATGTTGATGATCTGCCGGTCGTAGATGGCGATGTTCCGCATGCTGCGGGCGTTGCCGCCCACGAACTCGTAGACGTCCTCGGGCAGGTCGCGGCGGTACTCCCAGACGAGGTCGCCGGACGCGGCGTCGAGGGCCTGGATGACGTCGCTGACCGTCGGCATGTACACGACGCCGCCGTAGGCGAGGGGGGTGACCTCCTGGGTGCCGGCGGGCAGGGCGCGCGACCACGCCATCTGCAGCTCGCCGACGTTGTCCCGGTTCACCTGGTCGAGCGGGCTGTAGCCCCATCCGTCGAGGGTGCGGCGCCACATCGGCCAGTCCGCGGGATCGGGATCCTGGAGCATGGCGTCGGTGACCGGCACGAACTCGCGGGCGGGCTGCGCGTGCGCGGTGACCGCGCCCGCCGCGAAGGCCGCCGCCGCGGCGGCGGCCAGCAGGGCCGAGGGGTAGAGACGCGGTTGCGGCATCTGAGGACTCCTGATCCGAAAGCGTGAACGGGACCGGCGTCGACGGCGCCAGCGGGGCACCGACCACAGTTTACCGGTTGCAGGCCACGTACGCATCGAGAAGGCGATTCGAATCGTTCAAATGCCGAGGACGAATCCCACCGCGACGCGCACCATGCCCAGATGGCGATCGGCGTCGTCCCTCATGAACACGCGCTCCGTCCCTTCGAGCGACGGAATGGCGAGGCGCCGGTAGTCCGCCGCGACCCGGAGCGCGAGTCGGTCGGTGAGATGAACGTCCACGCCGCCGCCGGCGGCCAGGGCGAGTCCGGAGGCGAACGCGTCGAAGCAGCTTGAGGACGCCCCGCTGTCGAGCGCCTTCGCCGTGCCGGCGAACGACGCGCGGCCCGCGAGGACCTGGACGAACCGGGTGCTGCGCCGGCTGCGCGACAGTCGGTACTGCACGCCCCCCATGAAGGTGTGGAACCCGGCATGGATGTCGGGACACGCCGCCGCCGGCGCGGCCCGGCCCGGCGCCGCCAAGCGGCCGCCCGCCCACCAGCCCCTTCCCATTTCGCCGACGACGGCCAGCGCAGGGCTGAGATGCAGGCCCGCGAACAGGAACGTGGCCGCTTCCGGCTGGGCGGCCGGCCGCTCCCAGAACGACGCAGCGCCAAGGGCGAGCTGGAGGCTCCCTCTCTCGAAGTACGTCTCCCGCGGGAGTTGGTCACCCGGCGCGCCTTGCTCCATGCGCCCGGCCGGCGGCGGGGTCGGCGTGCGGGCGGGACGTGGTGGCCGCAGGGCCCGCGACGCGTGTCCGCCGGTCGGCAACGATTGCGCGACAGCCGGGGATCCGTCCAGGACCCCCATCATCGCCATCAGAACGATTCCCCGCCGAGCGATGCCGCCAATCTGCATCCTGCTCCTCCTTCCCGGGACGAAAGCGCGCCATCGGGAATCCGAGACGGTCCCGTTGAGGATGGGGTGTGCAAGCCGGGTGCCGCCGTCGCGGGAGGCTGAACGCGGCAGCCTCCACGGCGCTGTCGCACGGTTGACGGCGGCGAACCGGGCAGCGTCATGACCGCCTGCCCGGCGGTTCGGGCCTGCGCGGGACCGGCAACCGCCTGCCCGCCGATGTCCTGTGAACCTGTCCCGACGTTTCGTGGCGTTGGGGTGATCGGCGTCCCCGATGCACGACGGCTTGGGGCCTGCGCGAGACCGGCAACCGTACATATTATGTCCAGGGGCTGACACTGCGTGTCCTGTCCCGCCGGCGAGTGGGGGTACGAGCCGCCGCCTCATCGACCCGACCATTTGCGGCCCAAGCCGTTGGGAGAAGACCCGCCGGCTGGCATCATCCATGCATTGGCATCATCCATGCGATAGTCGGAGTCGTTCGCAGCAGGTGCCCGGAGGACCACGGGGGATCCCGAACGGCGGCTCGGCAGCCCCCCGAGACCGCGGGGGAACGCGTGCTGCGCTGCGGAAAGGAGGAACGAGGATGGCGCTCAGTCCCGAACTCGTCGGTTTCGTCAAGGAGGGCCTCGACCGGGGGCTCCCGCGGGAGCAGATCACGGACATCCTGACCCGCGCGGGGTGGCCGGCGGACCAGGTTCGGCGGGCGTTGGCCGGATTCGCCGACGTCGAGTCCCCGATCCCGGTCCCGCGGCCGGCCGTCTCGACCCGGCCGCGCGAGGCGTTCCTGTACGTCGTGATGTTCATGGCGCTGTTCGTCAGCGCCTTCAACTTGGGGGCGGTGCTGTTCAGGCTGATCGATCTCGCCCTGCCCGACCCCGCCGGCATGCCCCCGGAGGTGATCCGCGAGCTGCTCCGACTGTCGGTGTCGGCGCTCGTGGTGGCGAGTCCGGTGTTCGCCTTCGTCACCCGCGTCATCCGCCGCGGCGTCGAGAGCCAGCCCAGCTCCCGCGGTTCGCGCATCCGCCTGCAGCTGACCTACCTGACGCTCTTCGTCGCTTCCTGCGTTCTGGTGGGCGCCGTCACCGCCCTCGTCTACAGCTTTCTCGGCGGCCAGTTGACGGCGCGCTTCGTGCTGAAGTCTCTGACGGTGACCGCGATCGCCGGCGGGGCGTTCGGCTACTACCTCCGGGATCTGCGCGAGACGGAGCGGGACCCCGGGGGAGCGCGGGCGACGACGCGCCGTCGCGATCCCCTTCCGGCCTTCGCCGCCGCGGCGGTGGCGGCGGCGGTGGTCGGGGGTCTGGTGGCGCTCGGCTCGCCGGCGGGCCAGCGCCTGGAGCGGCTGGACGCACGGCGGGCGCAGGACCTCGACGCCATCTCGCAGGCCATCGACCGCTATGAGGCGACGCGCGAGCGGCTCCCCGAGACGCTCGACGAGCTGCAGCGCGGCTCCGACGCGCAGGTCGCCATCACCGATCCGGTGACCGGCGAGCCGTACGGCTACGAGGCCGGGGAAGGAACCGCCTACGAGCTGTGCGCCACCTTCGAGCTGGACACCACGGAGCGAGAACTCCGCCGCGGGGGGCCGTTCTCCCGTCACGAGGCGGGCCGCCACTGCTTCGCGCTTCGGGCCCGGACCGGACCGTGGCTGCTGATGCCGGAACCGGCGCCCGGCGTGACGCCATAGCCAGGCGGGGGTGAGAACCGTGTCCGACCGCCCGCGACGGGGCCGCATCCTGCTCCCGGTCCTGTTCTGCCTCGCGTCCGTTACCGGGGGCGGCGCGCAGCCGGCCAGGACGGAAGGGTGGGTACTCGGTCTGGGTTCCGGCGCGGCGGCCGTTTCCTTCGAGAGCGGCCCGGGCGACGGAGCGGCACTCGTGGACCTCCGGATCGGCTACGGCCTCAACAGCGTCGTCACCCCGTACCTGGGCGGAGCGTACGCGGACATCAGGAGCCGCGGGCTCGAGGCGTTCGACAGAATGACGTTCGCCCACGTCGACCTCGGTGTGAGGCTGCACCTGGGCGGCGGCCGCCGCCGGTGGGTCCCCTATGGCGATCTCGCGCTTGCGTTCTGGCACGTGAGCGACGTCATCAAGGACGGCGGGGAGACTGCCGCCGACTTCACGAGCAGGCCGACCTTCAGCGTCGGGGGCGGACTCGCCATCTACCTGTCCGGGTCGTGGGCCCTCGACGTGAACGTCAAGGCGGCCCGGGGGACGTTCCGGGATGTCCCGGCAGGCAACATCCCGGCCGGCGGGACGAGCCGCCACCGGGGCGCCCTGCTCCATCTCGACGCCGCGTCGACCCGTTTCGGCGTCGGCGTCTCGTGGTGGCCGTAGCCCGTTGGAAGCCGCAGTCGTCGAGGCTGCGGCGGCACATCGGCCGGACCGCCGGGTGGAGCTGCCCGCGGGGCGTCACCTTGCAACCCGGAGAAGCACCGGTCGGGCTTGACAAGCTATCGGCCATAACGTCCCGTTCTGGTCGGGCACGGGAGTGCCGCGGTTCAGTCGGCGACCGAGATCAGACTCGTGACCGCCATCGACTTCACGCTGCCGAGCGGCCGCCGGTCACACTTTCGCGGCTGGTGAGGGCGAACTCATGCTCATCTCGGTGCCGGATTCCGGTAGTGTAGGGTCCGCGCCGCGAATAGCGAATAAAGGACGACGCGCAACCGATCGCCACGGTCACCGTGTTCGGCGTGGACGGAGTGCCCGATCTCCATCCGGGCGCGGTCCACGTTGGGGTCGGTGTCGACCTGGCCAGTGTGCCCCATTGCGGGCTGGGTGAGATCGACGTTGGGGTCGGTGGAGACCCGGTCACCTTCCAGGCGTCGATGCCGTTTGAGATCGCAGTGCCGGGGATCGTCATAGCCGACCCGGCAGCAGCGGCGCTGCGGGCGGTCGTCGAAGAGCGCTTCCGTCGTCGGAGATGCGCTATGATGCGTCCTGACTTGCAGGTAGCATGTGAAGAGCCTCCGGCGAGGCCGGAGGCAGGCCAAGACACCATCAGGACACCATGCGACAGACGGGACCGCCGGTGGCCGCCCTCGCGGCCTTCATCGCGCTGGGCTCGGCGGAGCCGGCGGCGCAGCGGGCGTCGGAGCGGCGGGTGGCCAACCCCGGCGAGACGCAGTTCGAGGTCCAGTTGCTGCGGCCGTCGGGCGGCCCCGTGGTGCCGATCTTCGAGGGGTGGTACCGGAATCCCGACGGGACCTTCGAGCTGTCGTTCGGCTACTTCAACGTGAACACCGAGGAGACGCTGGAGATTCCCCTGGGACCCGAGAACTTCATCGAGCCGCCCGAGCTCGACGGCCGCCAGCCCACCCGGTTCGAGCCCGTCCCCGAGAGCGACCGGCGCCACTGGGGCGCGTTCACGGTGACCGTGCCGGCCGACTTCGGCGACCGCGACGTGGTGTGGACGCTGCACGCGCGAGGGCAGACCCTCTCGGTGCCGGGGCGGCTGACCAGCTCCGCCTACGAGCTGGCGGGCTGGGAGTTTCCGGGACGCTCGAGCAGGTCGCCGCTGCTGCGCTGGACGGTGGAGGGACCGGCGGGGCGCGGACCGCGCGGGATCACCGGCGAGAGGCGGCACGCAAAGGTGGGCGTGCCGCTCGATCTCGACGCGTGGGTGGCCCGCGACGCCGGGGCCGGCGGCGACGAGCGTCCCATCAACATCAAGTGGTTCAAGCACCAGGGGCCCGGCGACGCCGCGTTCACCGAGCGGACGGCCAGCGTCGAGTGGGACGCCTGGGCGCAGGAGGGCGGGGCGAAGGTGGCCACCACGGTGACCTTCTCGGAGCCCGGCGACTACCTGCTGCGGCTGCTCGCGTTCAACGTGATCCGGGAGTTCGAGTTCCAGTGCTGCTGGACCAACGGGTTCGTGACGGTCACGGCCGCGCCGTGATCCAGGAGTTCGAGTTCCAGTGCTGCCGGACCAACGGGTTCATGCCGCGCACGGCCGCGCCGTGACCGTGATCCGGGGAGTTCCAGTGCTGCCGGACCAACGGGTTCATGCCGCGCACGGCCGCGCCGTGACCGGCGATCGGGACCGGCTGAGAGACCGGCCGGGGGAGAGGAAGAACATGGCCAAGGCGGACAGGTTCGTTGGCGGGTGTCGGAGCCGGGCAGCGGGAGACGAAAGCCAGGCCGGGAGGTTCTGCCCTGGACTGCCGCTGGCCGTCGCGGGACTCGCCGCGGCGCTGCTGACGGCGGGCGCGGGCGGGGCCCTGGCTCAGAGCGGCGCCGCTGAAGCGCCCGAGGCGGCCGGCGCGGCGCCCACGTTCAGCCGGGACGTCGCGCCGATCCTGCAGCAATCGTGTCAGCACTGTCACCGGCCCACCGGCATCGCACCGATGTCGCTGCTGAACTATCGCGAGACCCGTCCCTGGGCGCGCAGCATCCGCGATCGGGTCGAGCGGCGCCTGATGCCCCCCTGGCACCTCGACACGACGGTGGGCATCCAGGACTACAAGAACGACATCTCGCTGACGCCGGACGAGATCGACACCGTCGTCCGGTGGGTGGACGCGGGCGCCCCGGAGGGCGACCCCGCCGATCTGCCCGAGCCGCTGGCGTTCCCCCGCGCCGACGCCTGGGAGGTGGAGGCGATGCTCGGCCGGCCGCCCGACTTCGTCGTCCGCTCGACCCCCTACCACGTGGTCGCCAACGGACAGGACCAGTGGTGGAACCCGGAGGTCGAGTTCGAGGGCTTCGACGCGCCCCGCTACATTCGCGCGGCCGAGTTCAAGCCGTCCTACCCCATCGGGATCAAGGTCACCCACCACGGGCACGCCACGCTGCGGGGGACGGAAGCGGCCGAGGGCGAACGGCCGCCGTCGGTGCATCTGGTCGGCATGGGCATCGGCAAGCGCTGGGACCTGCTGCCCGAGGGGCTCGGCAAGCTGCTGCCGCCGGGCCCGGCCACGCTCCGCTTCAGCCTCCACTACTTCCCGGTGGGCGAGGAGGTGACGGAGGTCGCCGAGGTCGGCGTATGGCTCTATCCCGAGGGCGAGGCACCGGACAAGGTGACGGCCGGCGAGCGGCAGTTCTACGTCGACGGCACCCATCGCGAGCGGCTGCGGGCCAGCGACATCCTCATCCCGCCGCACGGGCACCTGGTGCTCGAGGACCAGTACGTCATGGACCGGCCGGCCCTGCTCCAGAGCTTCCGGCCCCACATGCACATGCGGGGCACCGAGATGTCGATGACCGCGCTCTATCCCGACGGCCGCCGCGAACTGCTCAGCAACGTCAACCGCTACGACCACAACTGGCAGATCGCGTACATCTACGACGACGACGCGCAGCCGCTGCTGCCGAAGGGCACGGTGCTGATGCTGCGCGCGAAGTGGGACAACACCGCGGCGAACCGCATCAACCCCGACCCCGACCAGTGGGTGGTCTTCGGCGCGCGGGGCGTCGATGAGATGTCGCACGCCTGGATCGGCATCACCTATCTCGACGACGCCGAGTACGAGGCGCTGGCGGCAGCCCGCGCAGGAAACGCCGCCGAGCCCACCGGGGACGGGGCGCAGTAGGGGGCCCTGCGCCGACTCACCGCCCCTGCGCCGGGAGAACGACGCGCTCGATGGTCAGAAGCCTCTGGTCGACCTTGCCGAAGGCGATCTCGACGTTGCGCAGCCGTTCATCGAGGCCGTCCAGACGCGCCTCGATCCGGTCCATCCGGGTGTCGAGGCGGTCCATCCGGGTGTCGAGGCGGTCCATTCGGACGTTGACGACCGCGAAGCCGGCGTCGACGCGCCAGACCACGAGCCCGGCGAGCACAACCATCGTCCCGATGACCCACTGGATATCGCGGTTCGGCATTGAAAACCAGTCTATCACGCCGGCCTCGGCGACCACTTCCGCAGGCGGCCGCCGGAACAGGACCATCCCACGCTCCGCCACCGCCGTGCGCAGGCAGAATCGTGGCGGGTCCTGGGGCTCCGGACGTGCGGAATCGTGGGTCTTGCGCGGCGCCGGACCGGTCGGCAAGACGGTGGCGACCCCTCGAATCGGGGGCGGGCCGTCACGCGAAGTCGGCGTGGGATGCCCCTGGCCGCCGGACGGGCTGGTGTCGAGGGCAACCGCCCCCTGACCATCGGCGGGCGGGGCGCGGCGGGAGAACCCCCGCCGCTCAGCGAGCCGACCGCGCGCACGGGGCACGCCGCCTGCGGCTCCATCTGTTGCTGGAAGGCGAGGCGCTCCCCCGCGAGCGGCGGTAGATCCGCCGAGCAAGGCGCAAGACGCTGCCCCGCAAGCGGCGGCAGGACCGCCGAGTGAGGAGAACAGACATGACGAGACGGATGACCGGCGCGGCGTGGGGGATCGGAATCGTCGTCGGCGGCCTGACCGCGGCGGCCCCCGCGGCCGCGCAGGAGAGCTGGGTCGAGCGCGCCGTGCACAACTTCGGCGAGCCGATCAACACGCTGTGGGCCGAGGGCGAGTTGACGTTCGCGGGCGACGGCACCATGGTCTACTGCAGCGCCCGGGAAGACCTCGGCGCGGCCCCCGGCGACGCCAAGGACCTCTACATCGCGACGTTCGACGACGACGCCGGACGCTGGAACACCCCGGTCAACATGGGGCAGCCGGTCAACGCCGCCCCCGCCACCGACGTCGACCCGCTTCGGCTCGGCGACGACCGGGAGCCGTGGATCACCGCCGACGGCAACACCATCTACTTCAAGTCGGACCGGCTGGCGACCAGCACCCCCCGGAACGCCAGCGATCTGTTCGTCACCCGGAAGGTCAACGGCGTGTGGACGACGCCCGAGCTGCTCGGCCACCCGATCAGCACCGACGCCGGCAACGAGCACTGTCCGGCCATCCTCGCCGACGGCGAGACCCTGTGCTTCGCCTCGAGGCGGGAGGGCGGCTACGGCGGGTCGGACATCTGGTGCTCGCGGCAGGACGCCGACGGCGTCTGGCAGGAGCCGGTGAACCAGGGCCCCAACATCAACACCGCGGCCGAGGAGTTCCACTTCTCGCAGGACGCCGACGGCCGGGTCTACTTCACCTCGGCCCGTCCCGGCGGCCGGGGCGGCATGGACATCTGGTCGGCGATGCAGACGGGACCGAACAGTTGGGGGCCCGCGGTGAACCTCGGCCCCCAAGTGAACACCGCGGCCGCCGACATGTGTCCGGCCCTCCCGCCGGACGCCACCACCTTCACCTGGTTCTCGAACCGCGACGACAACAGCCTCGGGGGCATCGACATCTTCTGGACCAACAAGTCCAACCTGGCCACCGGGCCGTAGCGCCAGGTGTCGGCGCCGCCCGGGCGGGTACGGCGCGGCGCCCATGACGGGAGGCACTCGGCTTGTCGCGACGAGGTGGAAGGGTGAGCCCGCCGCGCCTTCCGGGGCGGCGCCGCCGCTGGCTGACCGGCGTGGCGGCCGCCGCGGTGGTCTGGGGCGCGTCGGGCGGGGTGGCGGGGACGCACGAGCTCGAGCTGACCGAGGTGCACGTCACCTTCTCCAGCGACGGGACGTTCCGCATCGAAGTGATGAACGATCCCGGCTGGCTGCTCATGCGCGTGGAGCCGTTCTCCGGCCTGGGGCTCTCCGGACGGCTCGACCCCCCGGCGCGGGATCGGCGGCTGGCCGAGATGGAGCCGACCTTCGCAGAGTGGGTGCACCTGTACTTCGACGGGGAGCGGGCCGCGACCTCCGCTACCTATCTGCCGCCCGCCGAGGACGGTCCCACCGCGCCCGACGGCACCGCGCTGGGGGTGATGCGGCTCGACGGCCGGGCGCCGCCCGGGGCCGAGGCCTTCAGCTTCGCCTACGGGCTCATCATGGATCCTTATCCGCTGTTGATCCGTGACCGGAGCGGCGAGGTCATCACCTACTGGAACGTCGGCGAGTACGAGACCGAGCCGATGCTCCTGGGCGAGCTCACACCGCCGACCCGGCGGCAGGTCGTGGGCACCTACCTCCAGCTCGGGTTCACCCACATCGTCCCCAAGGGGCTCGACCACATCCTCTTCGTCACCGGCATCTTCCTGCTCGGCACCCGTCTGACGCCGATGCTGGCGCAGGTGACCACCTTCACCGTCGCGCACACCATCACCCTCGGGCTCACCATGTTCGGGGTGCTCTCGCTGCCGTCCCGCGTGGTCGAGCCGCTGATCGCCCTCTCGATCGCCTACATCGCCATCGAGAACATCGTCACCAGCGAACTCAAGCCGTGGCGGCTGGCCCTGGTCTTCGGGTTCGGACTCCTGCACGGGATGGGGTTCGCCGGGGTGCTCGCCGAACTGGGGCTCCCCCGCGGCGAGTTCGCCTCGGCGTTGATGAGCTTCAACCTCGGGGTCGAGGGCGGGCAGTTGGCGGTGATCGCGGGGCTGTTCGCGGCCCTGGGCTGGGCCCGCCATGCCCCGTGGTATCGCCGCGCCGCGGTGATCCCGCTGTCGCTGGGCATCGCGGCCGTCGGCGTGTACTGGACCGTCACCCGGACCCTGGGCAGCCTCTGAAGCACGCCATCGTCGGACGAGACGGAAAGGGACGAGACGGCAGGGGCATGACGCTGACCCACCAGGCGTCCCGGGCGGCGGTTCCTGCGGTTCCGTCCACGATGCCGGGAACAGCCGGGGCGGGGACCACGCCGACCGCCCGGCTTTCTTGACGTGCACCCCCGCGCGCGTTCGGGTTTGACGATCGCCCCTCGTGTCGATATCGTGGGGCAGATTCGGCGCAACACGCCCCCCGGGGCGAATCCGCGTGAGGACGACCGGTAGGCCGCCCTGTTCGAGGCGGCGGCATACCGGGGTTTCCAAGGGGGGCGGAATGACCGGGAGGGGGCAACATGACCGGGAAGCGCGCTAACACGGACCGTCGTCTACGAATCGGGCCGGCCCGTCGTTGGCCGGGGGCCGGCCCCGCAGAAGTTTCGCATCAGCGAGACTTCCAACCCGACCGCAGGGTCGCGATCGAGCGCTCCCGCCGTCTCGCCCGGAGCGCCGGCGTCCTGACCAGCCTGCTCCTGGTCGGGTGCGGGCCGAGTCCGAACTTCGAGAGCGCCGGGATCGGCCGAACCGGCGTCACCGGAGCGGGGGAGGTGTCGATCCCGGTGCCGCCGGGGGAGAACGGGAGTGGGGATCTCCTCGTGGCGATCCTCGGCGCCCCGGGGAATCCGAATACCTCCGGGCCCGAGGGATGGACCTCGGTACCCGGCTTCGGTGGCTTCAACGGCGCCTTGTGTCAGTCGGATGGACAGGGGACCGCGTGTCAACTGACCGTCTTCTACAAAATCGCCGACGGATCGGAATCCACCGCCTCCTTCTCGTGGGGCGGCAGGCGGCAGGCGGCCGCTGCCGTGGTGCGGTTCTCGAACGTCGATGTGAACGAGCCGATCGGCGCGGTGGGCCAGCAGCGCGGGTCGTCGGATACGCCGCGGGCGCCGACGATCGACACCACCCGGGACGGGTCCCGCGCACTGCGGATCGCCGTCGGCGAGCTGGACGAAGCGGGCCGGTTTCTCCGCGGGGCGGTGGCGCTGGCTGACGAACCTCCCTCGTCACGGCTGAGCATCGTCTCGTTTCCCCCCGCCGCAGACGATCCAACGAACGGCTGTGGCCCGCCGCTGGCCTCGTGCGACCAGATCGAGCGCGCCGTAGGGCTGGCGGTGTCGGACACCCGTCACGCGTCGACCGGTCCCTCCGGTCCCGTCTCGTGGGAGCTCGGCGGCGGCGACCAGTGGCTCACCGCCACGATAGAGATCAAGCGGCCGGCCGGGTAGGCGCGCCGACACCTCGCGCGCCGGGCGCGACCCGGGTAGCTGGCCGCGCCGCACGGTCCTGGCTCGATATTCGCATGTGGCACAGCGCTAGGAGTCTGCGCCCCAGGAAATTATGACCACCATATGCGATTGACCGCTGCATATGGTGTCTAATCGGACCCAAAACCGTTCTGCGGCGCAGACTCCTAGCGCTGCCCTTGCCCCAGAACTTTTCACTGGACTTCATGAGGCCACTTCGCTACCGTGGCGGGCATGAAGATTCAGAATCAAGTCATGCGGAGGCTGCGGGACAACCTCGCCCGCCTGCGCGATGTGCTGGGGAGCGCGGTGGCGCAGGGCATCGGCAGCCGCGGGCAGGTCGCCGACCGCGTGTGTGAAGCGTTCGATTTCCGCGATGGGCGTGGCCGGTGGCAGCGCGCGAGCTGCGCCTCGGCGTTGGCCGCCCTCGAGGCGGCGGGCCAAGTCGCGCTCCCGCCGGGTCGCCCCGCGGGCGGCGGTGGACGCCGCCCGCGGGTGCTCCCGCACCCGGTCGCGCCGGCCGTGGACGTGCCCGGCACGGTCGATGAGGTTCGGGAACTGACCCTGGTGCTGGTGGAGACCGACGAACACCGCCGCGTGTGGAATACGCTGATGGCGGACGAGCACCCGCGCGGCGCCGGACCCTTTGTCGGCCCTCAACTGCGGTATCTGGTGGGTTCCGGGCACGGCTGGCTGGGCGGCGTCGGGTTCGCCGCGAGTGCGCGGCGCCTGCGGGCCCGCGACGCCTGGATCGGCTGGGACGAGAAGCGCCGGGGCGACTACCTGCACCGGGTGCTGGGACTGTGCCGGCTGCTGGTGCGCCCCGGCCTCTCGTGCCGCAACTTGGCCTCCCACGTGCTGGGCCGGGTCACCCGGGTGGTCGGCGACGACTTCGAGCGCCTCCACGGCTATCGGCCCTGGCTGCTGGAGACGTTCGTCGACGAGACCGAACATCCGGGCACGAGCGTGCGGGCGGCGAACTGGATGCGGGTGGGTGAGACCTGCGGGCGCGGGCGGCAGGACCGCACCTGCGCGGCCCCCGAAACGCGCAAAGCCGTGTATATGTACGCGTTGGAGCCGGGGGCGCGCGCCCGGCTCGCGTCGCCGCCGCCGGACGTGTCGCCGCTCGCGGTCGGCGACGGGCTCGACGCCGAGTCCTGGGCGGGCCACGAGTTCGGCGGGGCGCGGCTGGGCGACGCGCGCCGGAGCGCGCGCCTGGTTCTGAGCGCGCAGCAGATGGCCGAGTCTCCGATGCGCGCCATCACCGGGGCCGCGAACGGATTGAGAGCCTTGGTCAAGGGCCATTACCGGCTGATCGACCAACCCGCCGAAAGCGCGGTGACGGTCGAGAACATTCTCGAGCCCCACCGCGGGCGCACGCTGCGCCGGATGCGCGGGCACGACACGGTGTTGTGCATCCAGGACGGCACCAGCCTGAACTTCACCCGGCACAGCCGGACGGAGGGCCTGGGGGCCCTCGGCTCGAATCAGACCGGCGCGGTGGCCCGCGGCCTGGAGTTGCACACGACCCTGGCCGTCAATCCCGACGGGGTGGCCCTGGGCGTCCTGCGGGCCGCGTTCGACGCGCCCGAGTTCCGGAATCCCGGGGAGAAAGGCAAGCCGAAGCCGCGAGAGGAACGGAAGTCGTTCCGCTGGGTCGAGGGGCTGCGCGACTGCGCGGCGGCGGCCGAACGCCTGCCGGAGACCCGCGTGGTGTGCACGATGGACCGCGAGGCCGACTTCCTGGACCTGTTCATCGAGCGCCGGACGCACGCCCCGCAGGTCGAACTGCTGGTCCGCGCGAAGGTCGACCGGGTCCTCGGCAAGGAGGAGACCGCCGACGGGCGGACGGTCTCCCGCCACCTGTTCGAGGAGGTGCGCAACGCGCCGGCCCGCGGCGCCGCCACCGTCGAGGTGCGGCGGCTGAGCGCGCGGGTGAAGGCCAGCAAACAGGCCCGCAAGGACCGCCGTGCGGCCCGCGACGCCGACGTGACCCTGCGCTACCAGCCGGTGGCGCTGCCGTGCTCCGGCGCCGAGCCGGTCAACCTGTTCGTCGTCCATGCGCGCGAGGAACAGCCGCCGCCCGGGGTCAAGCCGCTGGAGTGGTTCGTGCTGACCACGCTGCCCGTGACCGGCACGGCCGACGCCGTGCGGGTCCTGCACTGGTATGCGCTGCGCTGGCGCATCGAAGAGTACTTCCGGGTCCTCAAGTCCGGCTGCAAGGTCGAGGAGCTGCAGCACCACAAAGCCGAGCGGCTCGAACGGGCCATGGCGATCAAGATGGTCATCGGGTGGCGGATCCAGTTGATGGTCCAGCTCGGGCGCGAGGTGCCCGACCTGCCGGGCGACCTGCTGTTCTCCGACGACGAGTTGCGTGTGCTCGCGGTCTTCGCCCACTCGCGCCAGCTGCCGCCCCCGACCCGCCTCGGCGACGCCGTCGAACTGGTCGGGCGCCTCGGCGGCTGGCTCGGGCGCCGCCGCGCCCCGCCCGGCGCGCAACTCCTGTGGCACGGCTACACCCAGCTCGCCGCCATGGTCTTCGCCTTCGAACTGAGGGACGAATACGGGTGATCTTTCAGCCGGAGAGATCTGGGGCAAGGGCAGTCCTAGCGGGCGACGGGCACGAACTTCTGCACGCGCTGGCCGTACGTGTCGGCCGCGTAGACCGCCCCCCGGGTGTCCACGGCCATGCCGTGGACCCAGTCGAACTGCCCGGGCCCGCGGCCGGGCTCTCCCCAGGTGGCGAGAATCCGACCGTCGGCGAGCGCGATCTTGTGGACCCGCTCGCCGGCATGGTCGGCGACGAAGGCGACGCCGTCGTCGCCGCGGCGCGAAATGGCGATGTCCCAGGGGTTCCACCCCGCGTTGGCGAATTCGCGGACGTAGTTCAGCCGGTTGTCGAACACCTGGACCCGCCGGTTCTCCCGGTCGATCAGGTAGAGGTTGTCGTCGGCGTCGACCGCGCCCTGATGCGGCAGGTCCCACTCTCCGGGTCCGGCGCCCTTGTCCTCCGGCCCCCCGCGCCCCCGGGCTACCTGCTTGATGAAGGTGCCGTCCGGCCGATAGAGCACCACCCGGTTGTTGCCGTAGCCGTCGGTGACGACGATGTTGCCCCCGCGGGTGAACAGGATGCCGGACGGGCTGTTGAGATGGGTGGCGTCGTTCCCGGGCTCTCCCGTCACGCCGATCTGCATCAGGGCCCGTTCCAGCGTCGGGTCGAACTTGAGAATGCGGTGGTTCATGCGCTCGACCACCCACACGTTGCCGTCCCAGTCGACCTCGCCCGAGTGCAGCCAGCCCCCGGCCACCGGCTCGCCGTGCATGTCGCGCTCGGCCCCGGCCCGCACGAGGCGCCCCTCGCGGTCGAAGACCATGACGGTCTGCCCGCCCCGGTTGAAGACGTAGATGTGGTCGTTCTCGTCGATGGCGATGCCGGAGATCCCCTGCCCGTAGATCGGGGGCGCCGCCGCCCGAGCGCCGCCCCGTCCTCCACCGCCGGCCGCGCGCCGGGCCGCCGCGGCGGCGGCGCGGGCCGCTTGGTCGGGCCAGCCGCGCTGCTGTCCGAAGAAGGTCCCGGGGGGGAGTGTCGGCCAGTCGGCCACCAGCCGGTAGGCGGAGTCCTGGGCCCGCCCGACCTCGGGGGGAAGCATGCCGACGGCCGCGCCGGCGGCGGCGAATACCGTGAGGAGAATCCGCATCACGCTCTTCTTTCGTGTGTCGCCCGCCGCAGCGGGCCGGGGTACGACCGGAGTCACGGACACCTTAAGGCCGTGCTGCGGAGAGGTCAAGCGGGGGGAACCGGCCCCTGGATTTTGCGGTATGCGCATTTCGGCATCGGCGCGGCGGTTCGAAGGAGGGGTCGCCGGCGGTCCCGCCCCGCCACATCTGAGCTTGACCTCGAGGCGTCTCGAGCCCGTCGACTCCTTCGAGTCAAGCGTCGACGCGGCCGTGTCAAGAAGGCAGGCGCTCGACGCGGGAGCGGCTGGGCGCATCGCCGCCAACGTCCGGCCGGAGAAACGCCGTGCCTGAGCCTGCGGACACGGGAGATCAGAGGCGGCGCCGGGCCGGCGGCGGCCCGCCGGCCCCCAGCAACGTCCGTCGCGGGTCGCCCGGATGGCGGTCAGCGGGCGATCACGTCGAGCAGCGCCTGACGTCGCTGCCGCCGCACCACGTCGAGGGCCCGCGCCAGCGCGGCGGGCAGCTGGGCGGGGTCGTCGACCCGCTCGCCGTACCCGCCGCCCGCCTCGCAGATCGCGTCATAGGCCGGGGGAGGCGCCAGATCGCACAGCGGCATCGACGGGCTCCGGGCCGCCCAGCCGTCCGGGGCGTAGCCGAGCGTGGCCCGGCGGGTGCGTTCCCAGCCGGCGTTGTTGCAGATCACGAACAGCACCGGCAGGTCGCAGGCGCGGGCGGTGAGGTGGGTCGCCGTCGGCACCCCGAAGACGTGGCTGCCGTCGCCCACCGCGCAGACCACGGTGCGGTCGGGGTGCGCGAGCCTCGCCCCGAGCGCGGCTCCCGGGCCCCAGCCGAGCACCGCCGAGTGGGCGTGGTTGAAGAACGTGCCGGGACGGGTGAGGCAGGCCTGCGTGGGGTCGAGCACGATCTCGGTGACGACGACGTCCCGGGGGTCGAGCACGTCGCCGAGGCATTTCGAGATCCAGGCGTAGTCCAGCGGCGTCGCGTCCCGCGCCGCATCGCCGGCCCTCCGCCAGGCCTCGCGCCGCCGGCCGTGCGCGGCCGCCCACCGGCGGCGCCGGGCCGCGAACGCGGACTTGTCGAGGGGGAGCCGATCGAGCTCCGCGGCCAGGGCCCGCAGCGTGCTCCCGGCGTGCCCGGCCAGGCCGATGTCGGTCGCGAATCCCCGGATCGGATAGGTCGCGTAGAGCGGGTCGTCGTCGATCTGAATGACGACGGCACCGGGGGGCGGCTCGGCGAGAGCCGGAAACCACGGGGTGTCCGATTCGATCGCCACGATGACGTCCGCCTCGCCGACGAGGGTCCCGGCGTCGAAACCCTGGTGCATCGGATGATCCCGCGGGAAGTTGAGATGGGTCGGCCAAGTCTCGGCCACCGGCAGCCCCAGGCGGTCGGCGAGGTCGACCAGCGCCGCGGGCGCCGTCGGGTCCCGTCCCAGCGACGACGTGATCGCCAGCGGGTTGGCCGCCCCCGCGAGCGTCTCGGCGGCCCGGCGCAGCGCGGCCGGGACGGGCCGGGACGGACAGGACGGCCGGAGGCGGGGGGAGGCGCTGACGGTCAGCGGGGGCATCGGTGCGCCGATGACGTCGAGCGGGAGCGTCAGGTAGACGGGGCCGGCCGGGGGACTGCATGCGATCGCGAGGGCCCGGTCGACCACCGTTTCGAGCTGATCGCCCCGGCGCAGCTCGTAGTCCCACTTCACGAACTCCCGCAGCAGTCCCGCCTGGTCGAACGACTCCTGGGCCCAGTGGATGCCCTGGCTGCGCGAGGTCGGCAGGCCGCGTTCGGTGATGGCGGTCCGTCCCGCCAGCAGCAGCATCGGGACCCGGGCGCGCGCCGCGTTGATCACGCCGCCGACGGCGTTGGCGGTGCCCGGCAGCGTGTGCACCATCACCGCCTGCGGCTCGCCGGTGACCATGGCGTAGCCGTGGGCCATCGCCACCGCCGTGATCTCGTGGGCCACGGTGATCGGCCGCAGGCCGCCGGACCGCCCCAGAGCCTGCCGCTTGGCGAACGCTTCGATGACCGGGGGGAAGTCGGTGCCGGCGCCGCCCCCGAAGAAACACCGGACCCCGCGCGACTCCAGGAGCTCGAGCAGCCCCTCGGCCACAATCTCGACGTCCAGACGTCGCGTCGACATGGTCGTGTCGGCCTCGTGCGGGTCCGCCGCCGGCCCGACCCGCATGGCCCAGGCCGACCCGTCACCGGTGTTCGGCCCCTATTACGTAGCCCGGGGGCGGATGCGCGGGGCGCCGACGCCGCATCCCGCCGCGGCGTGACCGCGCCACCGGTGAACGGGCTCGACCGGCCGCCGCGCCGGGACGCGCTCATCGGTTCGAGCCGGCTGGTGACGTGTCGGAAGTATACTCGGGCGTTCCAGTTACGCAGCGGAGTCCATCGTCTGTAACGCGTGGCCAAGGAGGCGGTCATGATGCGGAATCGATCCCGGCCGGCGGTGCTCGTCGTCGCGGCGGCGGTCGGGATGGCGTGGGACGGACCGTCGATCGCGGAGGCCCAGGACACCTACACGCTCGACGAGAACTGGCCGCGGTACCCCGGCGACATGACGTTCGAGATGGGCACCGGCATCGCGGCGGACGCCGACGGGGTCATCTACACGGTTTCCCGCGACATCGACCACTGGGCCGGGCACCCGCTGGCGATGAGCCGCTACAAGGGCAAGGGCACGGTCGCGAGGTGGGACAGCTCGGGCCGGTTCCTGGGCACGTTCGGCGACGATCAGGAGTTCATCGGACCGCACTCGATGTACGTCGATTCCCGGGGGTTCGTCTGGGTCGTCGACCGGGAGGGCCACCAGGTCGTGAAGCTCACGCCCGACGGCGATGCGGTGATGAAGCTGGGCGAGTACGGGGTGTTCGGCGACGATGAGGGTCACTTCAACGGGCCCACCGGCGTGGCCTTCCTCCCCGACGGCCGCGTCGTGGTCTCCGACGGCTACTGGAACTCCAGGCTGGTCTGGTTCGACGAGGACGGCAACTACCTGAAGGAGGTCGGCGGTTTCGGGACCGGCCCGGGCCAACTGGCGGCGCCGCATGCCATCGCGCTCGACCCGGCCGGCCGCCTCATCGTGGGCAACGTGTGCGGCACGGCCCTGCACCCGTATGTGACGGCGCCGGGCCAGATCGCTCCCGAACGTCGACGACCGATGCCCGGCTGCGTGAACCGTTTCGAGGTGTTCACCCGGGACGGGGAGTACGTGGGCCCATGGGACGGGGTGCCGGAGCCGGGACTCCCGTTGAGCATCGCGACCCATGGCGACCGGATCTACGCCGGCGTGACCGGGTCGCAGCGGGGGCGGCAGGATCTCGTGGTGGTCGACGCCGAGACCGATGACGAGATCTTCCGGATTCCGAACGCCAACGTCTATGTTCACCAGATGGCGATGGCGCCCAACGGCGACATCTACGTGGCGTCGGTCTACCCCGAGCACGGCGGCGGGGCGCGCGGCATCGAAGGGCCGTCCTTCGTGCGGTGGGCGTCGGATCGATAGGCGGACCGACGACACGTCGGGTTACCGGGCCGCCGCCTCACCGCGCCGGCGGCCTTTCCGTTGTGGGGCGGGACACTCGATTCGACCAACGTCGTCCAATATGACGAGCCGGCAGCCCGACGCGTCCTCCGAACCCGGTGCGCCGGCGCCGCTCACGCCGTCCGATCTCGATCCGGCCGCGCGGCGCCGGATGTGGCTGCGGGCGCTCGCGGCATCGACCATCGGCACCACCATCGAGTGGTACGATTTCTTCCTCTACGGTATCGTCGCGGCGCTGGTGTTCCCCCGGCTGTTCTTTCCCGAGTCGGACCCCTTCACCGGCACCCTGCTCGCCTTCTCGACCTACTTCGTCGGGTTCGCCACGCGGCCGCTGGGAGGAATCATCTTCGGGCACGTGGGCGACCGGCTCGGGCGCAAGGCGTCGCTGGTAGCCACGATGCTGCTCATGGGGGCGGCCACCGTCGGCATCGGTCTCGTGCCGGGCTACGACGCCATCGGCATCTGGGGCGGCGTGCTGCTGGTGGCCGGCCGCACGCTGCAGGGGATTGGCCTCGGCGGCGAGTGGGGCGGGTCGATTCTGCTGGCCGGCGAGTGGACCGATCCCGGCCGGCGCGGCTTCGCCATGAGCTGGCCGCAGTGGGGCGGGCCGGCCGGGCTGCTCCTCGCGAACGGCGCCCTCGGGCTGATGGCCGGGCTCACCACCGGGGAGCAGTTCGCCGCGTGGGGTTGGCGCGTCCCGTTCCTCGCGAGCGTCGCCCTGATCGCGGTCGGGCTCTACATCCGGATGGGTATCCTCGAGACCCCCGTCTTCGCCCGGCTCCGGACGCGCGGCAAGGTGGGGAAGTCGCCGGTGGTGGCGGTGGTCCGGCACAACTGGCGCGAGATCCTGCTGGTGGCGTTCATGCGGACCGGCCAGATGGCGCCGTTCTACATCTTCGTCACCTACATCCTCGTGTACGGCACCCAGCAGCTCGGTCTCACCCGCGGCGCCCTGCTCAACCTCGTGATGCTGAACGCGGTCGGGTCGCTGTTCGCCGTGCCGCTGTGGGGGCGCCTCTCGGATCTCTACGGACGCCGCCGGCTGATCAGGCTGGGTTGTGGCGTCATGGTCCTGTATCCGTTCGTGTACTTCGCGATGGTCGACAGCGGCGTGTTCGCGCTGCTGGCGGCGGCGATCATCCTCTCGGGGCCGGTGCACGACCTGCAGTTCGCCCCCCAGGCGGCGTTCATCGCCGAGACGTTCCCGGGGTCGCGCCGGTACAGCGGCGTGTCGCTGGGGTACCAGCTCGCGTCGATCACCGCCGGTGGACCCGCGCCGATCATCGCCCTCTACCTGTTCGAGACGTTCCGGACGTCGACGGCGATCGCGGCGTTCATGTCGGTCAGCGCCCTCATCAGCCTCGCCGCGCTGTCCGCGATGCGGGACAAGGCGGGGGAACTGGACCAGCACTAGAACCAGTGCATCGACACGACTAAAAATAGGGTTTCCGGGGCACTCACCTCGAACCGCAAGGAGTCCTATGCAGAAGAAATACGTCGTTCGACCCAAGTCCGTCTATCCGAAACTTATGACGTGACGGGCCACTAGTCGACGCCGTAGATATGGTCGCCGATGATGATCGGCCGTGTTCTGCGAAGGGAGCGCCGCCGTCGACCGGGCGCAGCGCCGGCCGCCGCGAGCTTCCGGCCGGGAGTCCTCAGCGATCGGAGGCCCGCGGCGGGTCGTTCCGGTAGACGCGTCCCGCGCGCATCACGAAGACGACCCGGCCCAGCGCGGCGGGGTCGGCGAGGGGATCGCCGTCGAGGGCGATGACGTCGGCCTCGAACCCGGCCGCGATCGTGCCGATCCGGTCCTCCAGGCCCAGCGACTCGGCCGCGAGGGAAGTGGCCGAGACCACCGCGTCCATCGGGTCCTGACCGCCCTGCTCGACGTAGGCCACCAGCTCGTCGGTGTTCGCGCCGTGGCTGCCGGCGTTGGCGTCGGTGCTGTAGACGATGCGCACGCCGGGGGTGGCCGCCGCCTGCCGGAAAAATGCCAGGGCCCCCGGCCGGGCCGCCTGGAGGTTGGCAAAACCCTCCATCGTGTATCCGCCGACCCCGGCGTAGCGGTCGCCGCGCTCGGCGTAGTTGCGGAAGAGCAGGTCGATCTGATTGCCGAGGTACATGCCGCTCTCGACGAACACGTCGACATCCCCGGGTTCGAGCATCCAGCCGTGCTCCACCTGGGCGCATCCCGCGGCGGCGGTGAGCCGCAACGCGTCGGACCGGTGCAGGTGGACGACCGACCGCAGCCCCTGGGCGCGCGCTTCTCCGCAGGCGGCCTCGAGCTGGGCGGCCGACAGGTTGGTGACCCCGCCGAACCGGATGCTCGTCGACGCGAAGACCTTGATGACGTCGGCCCCCGCCGCAGCCCGGCCGCGGACGTACGCCCGAATCTCGTCCGGCGTGCCGGTGTCCCCGCGCACCGCCCCGAGCGACGACAGGAGCCGCGGGCCCGGAACCTCGCCGCGGTCGATCCACGCCATGAGCTCGGCATCCCGCGGCGAGCCCAGGCTCTGCGCCGTGGTGATTCCGTTCATCAGGGTGCGGTACGCGTTCTCGGTGCCGTGCAGCGTCATGTGGGCGACGCCGGGGTCGTTCTCGGGCCGGTGCACCCGGCCGTCGTCGTCGAAGTGGTTCCCGATGTGCACGTGGGTGTCGATGTAACCCGGCAGCACCGTCAGCGCGGTCAGGTCGTAGATCCGGTCCCCGACGCCGGCGCCGCGCGGGACGATCTCGGCGATCCGCCCGTCGCGCGCCACCAGATCGCGGTCCTCCAGCACCCCGCCGCGCCCGTCGAGGATGCGGGTCGCGCGGAGCACCGTCGTCCCGCCCGCGGGCTGGCCCAGCGCCGGAGCGCCCGCCCCGGCGGCGCAGAGGATGGCCAGCAGCACGCCGGCCGAGGACCGCGGGAGGGTGACGGAAGCGATTCGATGACACATGGGCGCGCTCCAAGTCGACGGGCGGGTCGACGGTGGGATGAGGCGGCATTCTAACCTCCCGTCACCCGGCGTGCAGGATGCCGCGGCGGAGCGCCACGTGTACCGCCACCGTCCGCTCCTGGATGCCCGGCTTCGCGAAGAGGTTTCCCTGACGGGCCCCCCACCGGTCCTCACGCATACGACATGACGACGACGACGTGACGACGCTCCACCACCAGGGGCGGGCGTTCGTTCGCCCGGCGCCGATGGCAGTGGTTACCCGGGATGGCCCGTTCGACGAATCGAAGTTCGAGCTGTCGACGTCGGCATCGACCCCGGCGAACCCCGGGGGGTACGGACGGATGATCGGGTTGTGGCGAGAGGAGCGTCGCAAGCTCGGGATCGTTCTGCCCGCGGATCTCCAGCTAACCCGGCGTCACCGTCACCAGCGGGAGCACCACGTGGGACGGATAGGCCCTCTCATGGTGGATGGAGTTGTCTGCGGGCACCGTGCGCCGGTGCCGTCCCAGGGGCTCGCCGGTGTTGGGGTTGACGTCGAAGCGCGGGAAGTTGCTGCTCGAGACGTCGATGCGGATCCGGTGCCCGGCCTTGAACCGGTTCGCCGTGGGATAGGGCTCGATGGCGAGCTCGTAGACCTCTCCCGGCGTCATCGGCTGCGGCCGGCTCGGGTCGTTGCGGTACCGCGCGCGCAGGATGCCGTCGGTAAGGTTCATCTCGAACCCGGTCGGAAAGTCCTCGGACGGGGGATAGACGTCGATCAGCTTCACCGTGAAGTCGGTGTCGACGGCGGTCGAGGACGCGTACAGGGTGACGCGGATGGGGCCGACGACCTCGACCGGGGCCTCGAGCGGCTCGGTCTGGAACACGACCACGTCGGACCGCGTCTTCAGCGGCAGGTACGGGGGCCGCGAGCCGAAGAAGCCGTTCTCCGAGCCGCCCTCCAGGCGCTTGAACTCCCGCTCGCGCTGGTCGTAGGGGCCGCGCTTCAGCACCCCCGAGAACGACCCGCCGATCGTCGGCACCGGGTGCTCGGGATCGTAGGTGTAGGTGGTCGGCGGCGCGTCGGCCGGCCCGCGCGGGCTCAGGGTCCCGTCGGCGTGGAAGTAGTAGGGCGTCGGCTCGGCCTCGGGCAGGGGCCAGGCCGAGGCCTCCCGCCAGTAGCCGCCGTGGTAGAGCCGGCCGGCGGCGTCGCGGCGGCCGTCGCCGCTGCCCATGACGAAGAGGCGTATCGGCGGCCAGTCGTCGACCCCGGTGGGGATGCGCTTGAGGTGGCGGTCGAACCACTGCCGGTGCAGCCCGGTCGCGAAGTCGGGCATCGCCGCGTCGGGCCCGAACTCGACGTCGCCCGCGTGCGACCGCGCGTTGGCGCCGTGGGTCCAGGGGCCGACGAGGAGATGGATGGGCGAGGTCTTGGTCCGGGACAGCCCGACGAAGTTCTCGAACATGCTGCCGCAGTACGGGTCGTACCAGCCGGCGACGTGCAGCATCGGGACGTCGGCGGTGCGGCCGTAATAGGCGCTCCAGTTCACGCCGAGGCGCGTCCAGTGCCGGACGTCGGCGTCCGGCGGGTCGTGGTCCGCACGGGTGAGCTGGGTCAGCACGTAGTCCTCGAACGCGGGCGCCGCCGCGAGCGGGCTGAGGCCCCGCCGGAGGGGCATCGCGGCGAACCAGTCGGCCACCTCCTCGGCCTCGAAGGCGGCCCGCACGACCGGATCGGGCGAGAGGCGGAGCTGGTCGAAGGCCCATCCCAGTTGCTGCCCCAGCTCGAACGCGCCGTGGTTGCGCACCTTGTGCGACCAGGGGTCGGAGATGCCTCCCTGGTTCAGCAGCAGGGCCTTCAGGTGCGGCGGGTTCATCTTGGCCGCGTCGGCCTGGGTGTGGGCTCCGTAGGACGTGCCGAACATGCCGACGTCGCCGGTCGTGTAGGGCAGCGCGGCGATCCACTCGACGGTGTCGAAGCCGTCCGTCGCGTCGAAGTCGTGATACTTCGAGAATCCGCCTTCCGACTCGTAGCGGCCCCGCGTGTCCTGCAGCACGACGACATAACCGTGCCCGACGAACCAGCCGGCGCGATCGACGAGCCCGCGCCCCTCCTTGCCGTAGGGGGTGCGCTGCAGCAGGACCGGGAACGGGGTCTCGACGGGGGCGCCCCCGCGGGCCGGCCGGTAGACGTCGGTGGCGAGCCGGATGCCGTCGCGCATCGGCACCATGACGTCACCGGCGTGCAGCACGACGTCGTAAGGGTCCGGGATCTGCGCGGGCGCGCCGGCCGCCAGCGCCAGCGCGGCCAGCGCCGCCATCCCGAGCGTGCGTGTCTTCATCGTGGTCACTCCTGTGCCGGGGGCCGCGCCGCGCGGTCCCTTCCGGTCGCTGCGTTCGGGGCCGACAACCCGCCGTCGAGCATCCTGTGTCCGTGGCCGCCTGTGTCGGTGGCCGCGCCACGGTCTTTCCCGGAAGCCCGCACTGAAACGCGCTGCCCCGAGACCGTCGCGGCGCCTGGGTGACCGATCGCATGCAGCCGGGCCTGTCGCCACCGGCTCCCCGCCCGCCGCACCCTCGACCCTCCGAAGCTGCTCGATGAGCACCGGGGCGTTCACCAGTCGCCACCGGCTCCCCGCCCGCCGCACCCCTCGACCGATTCGGGGTGGCTGCGCGCGTCGGCTTCACCGGCGCGGAGATACAGAGCCCTACGAGCACACCGCGGCGGATATCGCGCGACGCCAGGGTGAGCGATGCGTCGGGGTTACGGACGAAGAGCCCCTACGAGCACACCGCGGCGGATATCGCGCGGGCAACTTCAGCCTGCGATCCTACGACGGCGGACTGAGAGCCCTACGAGCACACCGCGGCGGATATCGCGCGGCATCGCCGGCGACGACACCCGTGGACACGTCCTCACGACGTCCCCCGTGGTGGACGCCTCGGACATGATCGAGCCGCCACCGGCTCCCCGCCCGCCGCCGCACCTTCACGAGGTCCCCGTCCCCGCGCACCGCCGCACCCCTCACGGCGTGTAGACCCGGCCGTCCTTCACCACCGTGACCACGTGCCGCAGGTCCCGCATGCTCAGCAGCGGATTGCCGTCGACCACGATCAGGTCGGCGAGCTTGCCCCGGGTGACGGTGCCCAGCTCGTCGCCGCGGCCCAGATACTCGGCGTTGCGCCGGGTCGCCATGGCGAGCACCTCCATCGGGAAGAAGCCGTACGACACCATGAGGTCCATTTCCTGCCACATCGCGTCGGTGTGGAAGTTGAGCGGCGTGCCGGAGTCGGTGCCGACGAGCACCCGGACTCCGGCGTCCCGGAGCTGGCGCAGCTTCGCCCCCATCTCGTCGATGCGCCGCACCCGCAGGCTGCCGCCGAAGTACCCGAACCGCCTCGGATTCTCGATGCTGCGCCGGATGTCGGCCCAGATCGCCGGCGGCGTCAGGGCGCGGACCCGCGGGTTGTCCCGCCAGTCCGGCCACTCGACCGCCCGGCCCTGGATCGTCGTCTGGATCAGGGTGGGGATGACCCAGGTCCGGTGGTCCACCAGGCCCTGGAGCACTTCGGGCGCGATGGCGGGGCTGGAGCCGGCCCCGAGGGACAGGTGCTCGATGCCGTCCTGGCCCGCGCGAATCCGCATGAGGAGGTCGTCGCGCGTCCCGACGTGGCCGGTGATGCGGAGGCCCCGGGCGTCGGCCTCCTCGCCGACGGCCCGGAGCTGGGCTTCGGTCAGCCCCGTGTGCACCTTGATGATCCCGGCGCCCTGCGCGATCGCGGTCCGGGCCGCGGCGCGCGCCTCGTCCACCGTACGCACGTTGACGGTGTGCGACCGGCGGTGATGCCGGGCCACCTGCTCGTCGGACCAGTTCGTGATCCACCCCATGCTGGCGACCACCCGGGGCCCCGGCAGGTCGCCGCTCTCGATACGGTCCTTGAGCGGCCCGAGGGCCTCCGGCTGGCCGGCCAGATCGACCACCGTGGTGACGCCGCTCATGAGGAGCTGCCGGGTCGAGATCTCCATGATCTCGGCGTAGCGGCCGTCGCGGTACCGGCCATGCCAGTGCTGGTAGTCGGAGTGGCCGAGAATGTCCAGATGCACGTGCGCGTCGATGAGCCCGGGCAGGATCGTCATGCCGCGGGCGTCGACGACCTCGACGCCGTCCGGCACCGTCAACTCGTCCCGGCTGCCGACGGCGACGATGCGGTTGTCCTCCACGAGCACGACCGCGCCCGGCAGCGGCGGCCCCTCGTGCCCGTCGATCAGCAGTCCGCCGACGATGGCGAGGTCGACCTCCGCCGGCTGGGGGTCGCGCTGGCCGTCGAAGGTCTGCGCGCCCGGCAGGGCGGCGGCGACGGCGACCAGCACCGCCGCGAGGGGGAATCGGAGGCGCGTGCGGAGACGGGTCGTGATCATGACGTCGCTCTCTCTGTCTTCCTGTCTTCGGCGTGCCTGAGACGATACCATCGCACCGGCCGCGGGGGGCCTCGGCCCCGGAACCCGCCGGCGCCGGCGCCGGCAAGACCGCGGGCGTCGGCGCGGGCGTCGCACCGGCCGCGGGGGGGCCTCGGTCCCGAACCCGCCGGCGCCGCGGGGTGGCGGGGGCGGGCCGGGAGGCGGGCGGCGGTCCTGGCCACCCACGGCGGGCGGCACAGGAACGGGTGTATAAACCGCGGGCGTCGGTGCGGGCGTCGCACCGGCCGCGGGGGGGCCTCGGTCCCGAACCCGCCGGCGCCGCGGGGTGGCGGGGCGGACCGGGAGGCGGGCGGCGGTCCTGGCCACCCGTGGCGGGCGGCGCAGGAACAGGTGTATAACAGCCCGTGGCGAAAGTCCGCGCTGCATTCGAGCGGCGATGCATCCCGTCTGACGGCGTTGTTCGTCGGTTCCCTTATCTATATGCTGTGGAAACAAGTCCCCGACGTTTCGTGGCGTTGGGGTGAAACAAGTCCCCGACGTTTCGTGGCGTTGGGGTGAAAACAAGTCCCCGATCATGACGGTTTGGGACCGAGCCAGGCGGCCGGCAGGAGGCATATCCCCGGCAACCGGCGCCGCCGCGGGCAGCGTGTCCCGGACGTACAGCAGGCCGGACGGAGCGCCGCCGTCCCGGGGAGTATCGCCGGAGGAGGTTGAGCATGAGCGCACAGTCACGGGCCGCCGGCAGGTCATCGAAGTCCGTCCGGCAGATCGTCCTCGGCGCCGCGGCCGCGCTGGGGTTGGTAGTGGTGGCCGGGGGCGTCGCCTGGACCATGAGCTGTCCCTGCGAAGGCACCCCGGGCTTCGTGCTGCTGGGCGACGCCCACGACGAGCCGGTCGACGACTGGAGCTTCGCGAACGACGTCTCGCTGTGCCAGATCCAGATCGGCATCTGGATGAGGCCGCATTCGGTGAACGTCAACTGCATGGCGACGCCGGAGGGCGAGCTCTTCATCAGTTGCTCGGTCGGCGCGAACAAGTACTGGTGTCCACGGGTGGGCCAGGACCACTCGGGACGCCTCCGGCTCGACGGCGTCGTCTACCCCGTCGTCCTCAACCGCGAGATGGACCAAGCCACGCTCGATCGGGTCTGGGCGGCACGGATCCGGAAGCTCCAGAAGCCGGCCGTTCAGGCGCGGCAGCCGGGGGGCGGAGGCGAGCCGCCGCCGCTCGATACGCCGCGGCCGGAAAGCTGGTGGACGTTCCGCGTGGAGTCGCGCGGCTAGGAGTCTGCGCCGTAGAAGTTTCGCGCGAGCGGAGCTTCCAACGCGACCGCAAGGTCGCGCCGGGCCGCGTCGCAGCCGCTTCGGTCGCGACTGCGTCCACCCGCGAACGGCCGGAGGAGAGCGACATGCTCGATAAATCTTGCGGGACCCGGCGTCGTGCCATCCTCTTGGTGGTGCTCGTGCTGTTGACGGGCATCGCGCGCGGTGCAGACGGCCAGCCGCCGGATCCCGCCGCCTCGACCCCGGCCGTCCAGTTGTTCACCGGCGCGCGCGTCATCGTGGGGGACGGCCGCGTCATCGACGACGCCGCGTTCCTCGTGCGCGGCAATCTGATCGTGCGGGTCGGGAGCGCCGGCGAGGTGACGGCGCCGCCGCGGGCGGGCGTCGTCGACCTGACCGGGCGCACGGTAATGCCGGCGCTTGTCAACACCCATGCCCATCTCGGCTGGGAGCGGTACACGACCTGGGGTTCCGAGAACTTCACCCGCGACAACCTCGTCGACCACCTCCACCGCCACGCCTACTACGGCGTCTCCACGATCATCTCCACCGGCAGCGACCTCGAGGAGATCGCCCTCGAGGTCCGGCAGGCGCAACGGGTGGGCGAAGTCGGAGGTGCCCGCTACCTGGTGTCGCCCGGTCTCGGGACGCCCGGCGGCGGACCGAACCCCCGGTTCACGAACGACGCCGGATGGTGGGGACTTCACGGGGTGACGACCCCCGCCGAGGCGCGCGAGGTCGTGCGGGCCGAGGCCGCGCGCGGCATCCGGATCCTGAAGATCTGGGTGGATGCGCGTGACGAGCGGCGGGGCGCGCGGGTGAAGCTCCATCCGGACATCTATGCGGCCGCCCTCGACGAGGCCCAGGTGCAAGACATCCGGGTGATCACGCACGCGACCACGCTCGAGGACCACAAGCGGTTGCTCGCGGCCGGCACCCGGCGCTTCATCCATATGCCTTACGACACGGCCGTCGACGACGAGTACCTCGCGCTCGTCGCGGCGCGCAACGCGTTCATCGTGCCGACCCTCGGCATGGTCACGCGGGGCGAGCCGTTCCGGCGGCCGGTGTACGAGGACCCCTTCTTCCAGGAGCAGGTCCCGGAGGCGGTCGTCGCGATGCTGCGGGACGCCGGCGGCGGCGACTCCGGCGCCGCCGGCCCTCGAACCGCGGCGGCCGAAGCGCGGGCCCGGGTAATCCGGGACAACTTCATGCGGCTGCGCGACCGCGTCATCCTCGGTACCGACGCCGGCGCAGTGGGCGACTTCTTCGGCTACGCCGATCATCTGGAGCTGGAGCTCTTCGTGCGGCTGGGAATGACGCCGGCGGAGGCGATAGTGGCCGCCACGACCCGGGCGGCGCGGGCGTTCGGGCTGACCGAGACCGGGGCCATCGAGGCCGGACGGAGCGCCGACTTCCTGGTGCTCGACGCCAACCCCCTCGACGACATCCTGCATACGCGGCAGATCGCCGCCGTGTATCTCCGAGGCGTCGAGGTCGACCGCGATGCCTTGCGCGCGCGTTGGACGGACTGATCCCGGAGAACGGTGTCCGGGTCGTATCTCCTGCATGTGGGGGCTCTTCTTGGTTCGAGGTGAGTTCCCCGACGGCCCTAATATTTAATAGTGCCGAAGCGCTAGGATGAAAAATGGCAAGTACGGCGAGGCAGATCCTGACGATTGTTGCCCTGCTCTCGGTCGCCCCGGCGGGGGTTGGCGCGCAGGAAGAGAACGAGCTGGACCGCTTCATGGCGCGGGTGCTGGAACAGCAGGGGCGGAACGTCGCGCGCGGTTTGCAGTACGTGCTGGACGAACGGGCGGAGGTTCGTCTTGCGGGGCCGGATCGCGAGTTGCTGGTCCAGGGCGACTACACATGGTACGCGCGCGACGGTGTCTTCGTGCGTAGTCCGCTACGCGTCGACGGCGTCACGATCGGGGCGGAGGAACGGAGAGCGTACGAAGCCGAGTGGTTGGAACGTGAGGGCCAGCGGCGCACGCGCCGCGCGCAGGCCGGCGAGGAAGATGCCGCGGAATCCGTCGCCGCCGATGATGCCCTGATGATGAACTGGTTGTTCGCCGGCTTGGCGGAGGAAACGGCGCAGGCGGCTTCCGACCCGGGCGACGACGAGACGGAGCCGCGTTTCGTTGCCGACGCCTACGCTTTCGTGGATGTTCTGTTCGAATCCGGAAACTACTATCTGGTGGGGCGCGAGGTCGTGGATGGCCAGGACGTTTTGCGCATCGAATACTACCCTGAACGGCTCGCACCGCATTCCGGCGACGATGCCGAGTCGGAGCGCGATGCCGAAATCGATTCGGCATTGAGCAAGACGCTGCTCCTGACCCTGTGGGTCGACCCGGCCCGGCACCAGATTGTGCGCTACTCGTTCGACAACCTCGGCTTCGCGTTTCTGCCGGGACGCTGGCTGGCTAGGCTGGAGGACGTCACCGCGTCGATGTCGATGCGACAGCCGTTTGCCGGTGTCTGGCTTCCCGCGCAGATTGAAATGCGGGCGGTGCTGTGGCTGGCCACGGGAAGGTACGAACTGCGCCTGGCAAGGACATTCACCAACTACCGGGAGGCGGTGACCGGCGGGCGTCTTCGCGCGGTCCCCGAGCTGCGATGATGCCGCTTCTCGCGACACTGCGGCGCGTACGTGCCGGCGTACTCGGTGCGGCGCTGTCGCTTGGCGCGGCTGCCTACGCGACGGCGGCGACGGAGACGATTGCCGAGATTCGGATACATGGCAACCACTCCATACCGGACGACGAGGTGGTGGAGCTCGCCGGCGTCGCGGTGGGCGACGTCGTTGGCCCAAAGTTGTTGGATGCCGTTGACCGCCGACTGACGGACAGCGGTCGCTTCGAGACGGTCGAGGTACACAAGCGTTATCGGTCGCTGACCGCAACAGACCGGATCGCGTTGGTTATCGTGGTTCGCGAGAGACCGCCTGCACGGTTCGCCGACTGGTTGTTCCTGCCCATCCTGCGCTACGAGGAGGGGTACGGCACTTCCTACGGCATGCGCTTCAGCCTCGTTGACGTTCCCGGACCGGACGGTCGGTTCTCCGTTCCGGTGACGTGGGGAGGCGACCGTCGTACGGCGTTCGAGGTGGAGAATCCACTCGGAGACGGGGCGCTCGGCCGTCTGCGCGGCGGCGGGTCGTCCGGTCGGCGGATGCATCCGTACTTCGAGATCGAGGATCGCCGATCACGGGTGTGGGGCGGTCTCAATCACGATCTCGTCTCCGGCGTGCGCGTCGACGTGGAGGCAGCCTGGGAGGAGGTCGTCTTCGGGGAGTGGGCGCACCGGCTGAGGCGGATGGCCGTCGGCTTGGAGTACGACAGCCTTTCCAGCAATTTCCCACGCGACGACGTGAAGCTGCGCGCCGCGGTGGAGCGGCTGTCGGGCGATGGACATCCGGCTGCCATCTTCCGCCCGCAGGTTGACGTGCAGGCGTTCAAGGGCATGGGCGGACAGGTGGTACTGGCTGCGCGCGTGCTGTACGAGGGCGCCTCGGCACCGCTGCAGCCGTACGAGCAGTCGCTGCTCGGCGGTGTCGGCACACTGCGCGGGTGGAAGTTCGGCTCGCGGGTGGGTGACCGCCTGCTGGCCACGTCGGTTGAGCTGCGTCTGCCGATGAATTCTCCGTTCGCGGCGGGCAAGACGGGACTCCGCCTCTTTTACGACACGGGGGCCGTCTGGAACGTCGGAGCCGTGCGCGGCCCGTTGCTGGAAGGCGTCGGCATAGGCGTGTTTCTGTCCATTCCGATATTCGGCACCGTGCAGTTCGACGTCGGACACGACCTCCGCGGCGGCGTGGTGGTGCACAGTACGGCCGGGTTCGGCTTCTGAAGCGGATGCGCGTGGACCGTCTCGGCATCTGTATCGCCGCGGCAGGGGCATCTGGATCCGTGGTCATGCGGCGTTCGGGCTTCGCCCCGCGCTCATGAACGTTGAGAGTGTTCCCAATCCCCGGCGCGTCCCAGCGGCCCGTCACATTATAATTTTCGCATAGACGGACTTGAGTCGAATGATGTAGTGCTCCGTGCGAAGGCGCCATTCCTCAGCAGGTGCCGCCCGGCAAACTGTCGCTCCAGCCGGTAGCAGTCGGAGCGGACGATGGAGGCAACGACATCGCCGGAAGCACGATGACCCCAATATTTATTCGTGACGCCGCACTCGACGGCCCCGAGTGGCCGGCCTCACGGAAGGAGATCGTCATGAAGCGGGCGCAAAAGATCGGCGGCGGCGTGCTGTTCGTCGCCGCGGTGGGACTCGGGGGGCTGCTCGGCGCCACCGGGACCGGTCGAGCGGCGGACCCCGCGTCGCTGACGGCCCTCGATCCGACGTTCGCGGGTCCGGCGCGCGCCGCGCAGGACCGTGGTGCAGGGGACCCGGAACGGGTGGTCTTCCGCTGGGTGGGGACCACCGCGCACGCTTGGGGAGCCTGGGTCACGGCCGGGGCCTCCGTCGAGGACTGGGTCGAGCAGGCCATCGCGCTGTGCGCCGGGGAGGAGTTCTGCGAGGTCAACATCTTCGAGGGGCCCGAGCACGCGACGCACGAGATTCCGGTGCCCGAGGCGAACCGGGACGGCCTGAAATGGGTCCTGCGATACCGGCGCCGCGAGACGCCCCGCGTCGTGGTCGAAGAGGCGCAGGCCGAGCCGGGACGCGAGCTCCGCACGTGGACCTTCGATCGATGAGCGCGGGGCCTCCCGCCCCGTCAGGGGCACGAGCTCCTTGAGCGGCTCCTCACGTCGCAGGTGTTCGGACGGGTCGCCCAGGCGACGCGACATCACCGGCCGGAACCGGGGCGCGCGGATCAAAGGAAGAGCTGCCAAGGGTCACGTGCCCCGCCGCCGCGGGCCGCGACGGACCTTCGCGTTCTTCTCGACACGGAGCTTCCACGCGGTGCGAAGCGCGCCCGCCAGGGTCTCCTCGTCGGCGGCGGCGAGGCGGATGTGGGTCATGCCCATGCGTCCCCAGCCGCCGGCGATCGGCACGAAGACGTCGGGCGCCTCGCCGACGAACATCGCCTGGACCTCCGGCGTGAGCACGAGGTTGCCGTAGCCCTGCGCCTCGGAGGCGAGGGTGGCGAAGATCCGGCCGCCGACGCGGAAGTCCGGCGCGCCCATGTGCGAGCGCTCCTCGGCCCCGTCGAGGCCGAGCGCGATCCGGCGGAAGTCGTCGGCGGTCGTCACGGCGCCCATCCCCGCAGGTTGGCGGCGGCTCGTCCGGGCCTCACCGCGCGTCCGGCGAAGGCCAAGGCGTCTGCGCCGTAGAACGGCGCGGATTCCTGGAGGGTGGGTTGGGGCGGCAATCGGAGCCGCAGGCGACGATTTCCGGGCCAGGCGTCTGCGCCGTAGAACGGCGCGGACTCCTGGAGGGTTGGTTGGGCGGTGAGCGGAGCCGCAGGCGACGCTCTCCGGGCTAGGCGGACGGCCTCCGCCTCGGCCGAGCAGATCGTCGTCATGACCCCCACCGACGGGTATTCCAGGCGGCGACAACGCGGACGGGGATGGCGGGCGCGCTCGATCTGGCGCGCTTCTTCGCCGCGCGGCCCCGGCGGGATCGGCCGCGCACCATCAAGTTTCATCACGGCGGTCCCCCTCCGGTCCGATCACGCCGCCGGCCGCCGTTGACGAAACGTCACGCCTGTCGGCGTATGATCTGGCAGGTCGAGGCACCCGGATCTTCGAGTCTGTCCGGGGGGCCCGGCGGTTGCCTGGTCCGTATCCGACCCTGACGAGGGCTGCATGTCGAAGAAGACGACGCTGTATTTCGTTCTCGGTGTGGTGGTCGGCTTGGCGGCGGCGGCATACGCCGCCACGGCGCCCTACGAGCGATTCCCCGGCGTGGTGATAGGCGGCGAACTGACGCCGCCGCCCGCGGACTGGAACACCGTCAACGACCACGGCGTGGTGTTCCTCAAGCTCGCCGGGTTCCCGCCGTTCGTCATCCGCATCGTGTACTCGACCGACGACGGCGGGATCATCACGGCCACCCGGCCCGACGGCGGCTACTGGGCCGGGCGGGTGCGGGGCGGGCGGCGGGACGGGTGGATCCGTCTCGGCGACGAGACCTATGCGCTCACCGCGACCGAGATCGCCGGCGACGAGCGGATCCCCTATCTCGAGAACTACGGCGCGAAGAACGGCATGCGCATGGGGTACGACTTCGACGGCGAGATCGTCCCCAGCGTCAACGAGCCGCTCCACACGTGGGAAGTGTTCTACTGGACGCCCAGGTAGCCTGCCCCGCCGGACGCCCGGCCCCCGCCGACCCGGGCTGGGACCTGTGTCGGCAGAAAAGTTCGCGCAAAGCAAAACTTCCCACGCGCCCCGTCAGGGGCGCAACGCCGCTGCGCTCCGCGTCGGCATCCTGGAACCCCGCCGGCCCGGCTGGGGCCTCGCAACGCAGAAGTTTCGCGCGGGCGAAACCGCCAACACGCCCCGTCAACAGGATCCCCCGCGCAGAAGTTTCGCGCCAGCGAAACTTCCAACGCGCCCCGTCAGGGGCGCGCCGCCGCCTCCTGGAGCTCGATGTTGCGATAGACCTCCTGGATGTGCCGGATGTCGTGGTTGCCCTCGTGGCAGGCGTACTCGTACATCGGCCCCTCGGTGGACATCAACGGAATCTCGGCGCTCCACGGCCGGTCCCAGGTGGCCGGGTCCTCCACCGTGAACGTGAAGTGGATCTGGTCGTCGGCCACCCGGGTGAACCGCTCCACCACCTTGAGGCCGCGGCTCGAGCCCTGCCACGCGGACTTGTCGTTGAAGTTGGAGGTCTCGACGACGAGGGTGTCGCCCTCCCAGCGCCCGCGCGAGTCGCCCGGCCAGAGACGGATGTCCTCCGGAATGGGCGGCCGCCCGTCGACCGGGATGATGCGCGGCGGGTTGTTGTTCTGCTCGGTGAAGATGACGACGTGCGTCGGCGTCTGGAAGATCTGGTGGATGTCGTTGTAGGACGGCGGCTGCAGCGGCGGCCCGTTGTAGCCGTAGTAGATGCAGCGCTCGCTGAGGGGGCGAAGCTCGTAGCCGTCGAAGGGCCCCCGGTCGCCGCGCGCCGCGCGCCGCGCCGCCGCCCGCGCCCGGGCTTCCTCGGTGCGCGGGGGAATCCGGCCGTTCGGCGGGTCGACGATCAGCGACGTGCGCCGGGTCGACAACCCCTTCGGCACCCGGGTGGCGAGCCAGATGGCATTGTCGTAGTGGACGTAGGACTCGTCGCGGTGGGTCTGGTCGAGTACCCGCTCGCGCTCCTCGGGATCGGCGATCTCGATGACGAAGCGGGCCAGCGGGTCGGCCCCGTCGACCGTCAACTGCGACTGGAGCTGCGCGAACTCTTCCTCGGTGTAGAAGGCCTTGTCGCCCAGATATTCCGGGCGCTCCATCGGCGTGAAGGTCTGGGTGGTCCAGTAGCCCTGCAGGTCGGGCTGGCCGTCCGCCAGACGAGGCACCTCCCAGTCCGCATCCGCGTCCGGGGCGCTCTGCGACTGGCTCTGGGCGAAGGCCGGCCCCGACGCGAGCAGGGCGACCGCGAGCACTGTGGCGACCGTTCGGAGACGATAGTCCATCTGAAACCCTTCCTGGAAAGGCACCGTCGTTTATCGGGTACGCGCCCATGATCGCTCAGGTCCCCGCCGTGCGCAAGCCCCCGGCCCAGGACCATCCCACGCTCCGCCAGAGCCGGGCGCAGGCGGCATCGTGGCGGGTCCCAGAGCTCCGGACGGGCGGAATCGTGGATCTCACGCGACGCCGGCCGGTCGGCAAGACGGTGGCGTCCCCTCGAATCGGGGGCGGGCCGTCACGCGCCGTCAGCGTGGGATGTTCCTGCCCCGGCCGCCCCGCGGTCCCTCGGGATGGGCCCCGCGTTGCGGCGAGCCGTCCGGGAGCCCAACGGGCGGCAGGGCGCCGGCGGGCTGACGGACGCCCGTGCGAACAAGGCGTGACGCGAAAGCCTGTGTTGGGGGCCGCAACTTGCCGGAGCAAGAACCCCGCTTGGGCGAACCGCGCAGTCCGGCCGGATGCAGGCGCGGTCGAATGCAGCGGCGGAGCCTTCCGCCGGGGCGCCAGGCGTCTGCGCCATAGAACGGCGCGGACTCCTGGAGGTTGGTTGGACGGCAATCGGAGCCGCCGTCGACGATTTCCGGGCTAAGATCGGCAATCACGCAGCGACAGGAGACGACCCATGACCATTGAACGCCCCACCCCTTTCGCGCGCATCGCGCTGACACTGGCGGCCGTGCTGGCCCTCGCGCCGACGGGCGCGGTCTCGGCGCAGTCCCATCGCCCACCGCCCGAGCCGCCGGCCGAGTGGGGACCGATCTCGATCAACCTCGAGGGGTACGAGTACCCGCACCCGGTCGAGTTCATGAACTTCCGGGTCTTCGGCCAGGACGTGCGCATCGCCTACATGGACGTCGCGCCGACGGGGCCGGCGAACGGCCGCGCCGTCGTCCTCCACCACGGCGGCAGCTACTACGGCTGGTACTGGGAGAGCCAGATCGAGGCCCTCGCCGCCGTCGGCTACCGGGTCGTGGTGAAGGACCGGCTCGGCTGGGGGAAGTCGTCGAAGCCCATCCTGCCGTACAGCATGAGCCTGCACGCCTCGAACACGGCCCGGCTCATGGAGCACCTCGGCATCGCCGAGGCGGCCATCGTCGGGCACTCCATCGGGGGGCAGATGGCGACCCGGTTCGCCTTCCTCTATCCGGAGAAGACGACGCATCTGGTGACCGTCAACCAGATCGGCCTGACCGACCGGCGCGCGGGGCGCGGGTTCCGTCCGTTCGACGGCGGGATCGACGCCGACCCGGACCTGCAGGCCGCCTACGAGGCGGACGTCCGGACCGACACGCGGCGCTACGTGGAGTGGAAGCCCGAATTCATCGACCACCTCCGGATCCGCCACGGCCAGCGGCTGAGCGGCGACTGGCCGCGGCTGGCATACGTGCGCCGGCTCGGCGGCAACCTGCGCTCGATGGACACGGTGGTCAACGACTGGCCCCACATCCAGACCAGGACGCTGATCCTCGGCGGCGAAGTCGACGGACCTGACTTCCCCGACAACGCGCGGCGGGCGGCCGAAATCCTGCCCAACGGCGAGGTCTTTCTCATCCCCGACGTTGGCCACAACCCCCACGAGGAGGTGCCCGACATCGTCAACGCCGAGCTGATCCGCTTTCTCGGCACCGACCCCGCCACGACGGAGGGGCAATGAGGGACGCGGCGTGAGACACCCCCGTTGAACGAAGATCCATTGCTCAACCCTACGCCCCGAGAGTGAAGGGGGCCGACTACACGTACCCCCGAGCACCGGCGACGCGCGGACTCGACGGACGTCTCGATGAGGGTGCTGGCGACCTACAACCTACGTGCCCGCCGAACACCGCCGACGCGCGGACTCGACGGGTCTTGGCGAACGGCGGTCGGTCAGCCCCCAGGCTGCGCCGGCCAGGAGTCTGCGCCGTAGAACGGCGCGGACTCCTGGCGGGTTGGTTGGGCGGCCATCGGAGCCGTAGGCGACGATCTCCGGGCCAGGCTGCGCCGGGATGAGGGCGGAATCGTCAACCACGGCAACGACTTCCAGCCCAGCCGCATAGATAGAGCCGCCCAAGCCCGGCTTGAGAGCCATGTCCGATGGTCTTTCCCAGAAGGTGCTTGCCCGAATCGACGGCGCCGGGGCGCTGTATCACCGGCTGATCCTCGTTGCCGCCCCGAGCGGATCGGGCAAGACCGAGGCTCTGCGGGAAGTTGCGGAGAGCACGGGGGCACGCCTGGTCAACGTCAACCTGGAGCTGTCGCGCCGGCTCCTCGAGCTCACCGAGCGCGAGCGGGCGCTTCGGTTGCCTGACCTGCTCGACGAGGTCGTGGGCAGGAACGAGCCGCTGGTGCTGCTCGACAACATCGAAATCCTGTTCGACGCCTCGTTCGGGCAGGATCCGCTTCGCCTCCTGCAAGGCGCGTCCCGGAACCGCACCCTCGTGGCGACCTGGAACGGGACGCTGGAGAACGACTACCTGAGCTACGCGGCGCCGGAACACACCGAGTACCGGCGGTACTCGCGCGATGCGCGCGGCGATCTGCTGATCGTCTGTCCAGACGCCGTGAGCCCATGAGGTTGGGGCATCGTGGCCGCACGAGAGCCAAGATGAGATACGGCGACCTGATCCACTTCGAGCCGATCGAGACCGTGGTCCAGCTTCGGGACGCCGACCGCGGGTCGGAAGCCCGTCAGCTTGTAAGGACCTATGTCGTAAGCCCGGAAATGGCGGAGAGGCTCGCGGAGGTCGTGATCCCGCAGATCCAGATCGACGAGCCGGCCGACAACAAGGGCTTCCTGGTCGTGGGGAACTACGGAACCGGCAAGTCCCATCTGATGTCGGTGCTCTCGGCCATCGCCGAGCGGGCGGATCTCGCCGACTCGGTCGACCCGCGGCTCGCCAGCCCGGCGCAGCGCATCGCCGGCCGGTTCCAGGTCGCGCGTACCGAGCTCGGCGCCACGACGATGGACTTCCGCACGTTCGTCTGCTCGCAACTCGAGGAAGCGCTGGCGCGCTGGGGCATCGACTACCGCTTCCCGGCCCGGGACACCATCCCGAACCACAAGCGGGCCTTCGAGGACATGATGGCGGCGTTCCACGCGCGGTACGCCGACCAGGGGCTGCTGCTCGTCGTCGACGAGCTGCTCGACTACCTCAAGAGCCGGAAGGACCAGGAACTGGTCATCGACCTGAACTTTCTGCGCGAGGTGGGAGAGGTCTCGAAGGACCTGCGATTCCGCTTCGTCGCCGGCGTGCAGGAGGCGATCTTCGACAGTCCCCGCTTCCATCACGTGGCCGACAGCCTGCGCCGGGTGAAGGACCGCTTCGAGCAGATTCGCATTGCGCGGACCGACGTCAAGCACGTCGTGGCCGAGCGGCTGTTCAGGAAGACGGGCGGGCAGCAGACGCGAATCCGGGAGTACCTGACGCCGTTCACCCGGTTCTACGGGAACATGAACGAGCGGCTGGATGAGTTCGTCCGGCTCTTCCCGGTGCATCCGGACTTCATCGACACCTTCGAGCGGATCGCGGTGGTCGAGAAACGCGAGGTGCTGAAGACCTTCTCGCTCGCCATGAACCGCATCATCGATCGCGAGCCGCCGGCCGACCGTCCCGGCCTCGTCGCCTACGACTCGTACTGGCGCACGCTGCGGGAGAACCCTTCGTTCCGCGCCGTCCCGGAGATCAGAGCGGTCATCGAGTGCAGCCAAGTGCTTGAGGCGCGCATCGCGCAGGCGTTCACCCGTCCGGCGTACAGGCCGATGGCGCTGCGCATCGTGCACGCGCTGTCGGTGCACCGCCTCACCCACAACGACATCCACGCGCCGCTCGGCGCCACGCCGGACGAGCTCCGCGACGCCCTCTGCCTCTACCAGCCGGGCATCGACGACCTCGGCGGCGAGCCGGCCGACGACCTGCTTTCCCAAGTCGAGACGGTGCTGCACGAGATTCACCGGACGGTCAGCGGCCAGTTCATCTCGTCGAACCGGGACAACCGCCAGCACTACCTCGACCTGAAGAAGACGGAGGACTACGACGCGCACATCGAGAAACGCGCCGAATCGCTGGACGACGCGCAGCTCGACCGCTACTACTACGAGGCGCTGACCCGCGTCCTGGAATGCGCCGAGACCACGTACGTCACCGGCTACCGCATCTGGGAGCACGAGCTCGAGTGGCGCGAGCGCCACGCCCCGCGGCAGGGCTACCTCTTCTTCGGCGCCCCCAACGAGCGGTCGACGGCGGTGCCGGCGCGCGACTTCTACCTCTACTTCATCCAGCCGTACGAGCCGCCCCGCTTCCGCGACGAGAAGAAGGCGGACGAGGTGTTCTTCCGGCTCACGGGCCGGGACGACGCCTTCCACGCGGCGCTCAAGGGCTGCGCCGCGGCGCTCGACCTCGCTTCGCGCGCGTCGGGGCACGCGAAGGCGGTCTACCAGGGGAAGGCGGACGACTTCCTGCGCGGCCTGACGGCGTGGCTCCAGGCGCACATGACCACCGAGATCGAGGTGACGCACCAGGGCCGCAAGAAGCCGCTTGCCGGGTGGGTGACGGGGAATCCGGGGAGCGGGGGCGCGCCGGTCAACGTCCGCGACGTCGTGAACGCGGTCGGCTCCGCCGCGCTGGCGGCGCGCTTCGAGGACGAAGCGCCGGAATACCCCGTCTTTCCCAGCTACTGGACCAGCAAGAGCCGCCCCCTGGCCGCGCAGGACGCGCTGCATTCAATCGCCGGCCCGCGCCGGACGCAGCAGGGCAGCCGGGTCCTCGACGCGCTGGAGCTCCTCGACGGCGACCGGCTCGACCCCACGCGGTCACGCTATGCACGGCACGTCGTCGATCTGCTGGGGCAAAAGGGACAGGGACAGGTCCTCGACCGCGGCGAGCTCATCCAGGCGGTGCACGACGTCGAGTACATGGCGCCCGGCGCCTATCGCCTGGAGCCCGAGTGGGTCGTCGTCGTGCTGGCGAGCCTCGTCTACTCGGGCCACGTGGTGCTGGCGGTCCCCGGCCGCAAGTTCGACGCGACCGACGTCGCGGCGCTGGCCGCCGCGCCGCTCGCGGACCTCGTCGACCTCAGGCACCTCGAGCGGCCGAAGGCGTGGGACGTCCCGGCGCTGGCCGCGCTCTTCGAGCTGCTGGAGCTGACGCCGGGCATGGCGCAGCTCGTGGCCCAGGGCAAGGACGAGCCGGTCCGCGAACTGCAGAAGGCCGTTGACGCTCGGGTGAACCGGCTCGTGACGGCGCGGCAGGCCCTCGCGGAAGGGCTGCACTTCTGGGGCCGCGGGCTCCTCGACGAGCGGGCCACCGCCGACCTGCGGGGGAAGCTGGACGCCGCCAAGGACTTCATCGAATCGCTGCAGGCCTTCTCGTCTCCCGGCGCGCTGAAGCACTTCCGCCACGGCCGCTCGCAGGTCGAGGCGCAGCGCGCCGGCCTCGACGCCCTGCGAGAGGTCGAAGCCCTCCGCGCGCTGGTCGGGAACTTCGCGAACGCCGCGTCGTACTTCCCCGCCGCCGAGGCCGCGCTGCCCCCGGAGCACGAGTGGATCGAAGGGCTGAGAGCGGTTCGGGAAGATCTCCTCGCCCAGATCGTCGATCCGGCGGCGCGGTCGGGGTCCGACTTCCGCCGGCGGGCGCAGGGGAGGCTCGCGGACCTGAAGCGCACTTACGTCGAGACGTACCTGGCGCTGCACACGCGGGCCAGGCTCGGCGTCGACGAGGACAGGCGCAAGAGCCGGCTTCTCGCTGACGGCCGGCTGCAGCAGGCCAAGGCGCTGGCGACGATCGACCTGCTGCCCCGGCAGCAACTCGACGACTTTCTTGAGCGCGTGACCGCCCTGAAGAGCTGTCCGGCGCTGACCGAGCACGATCTGGACGCCGCCGCCGAATGTCCGCACTGCGCCTTCCGGCCGTCCGCCGAGCGTGTCCAGGCCGCGGCCGGCGCCCGGCTGGCGGGACTGGACGGCGAGCTCGACGCGCTGCTCTCGACGTGGACCGGCATCCTGCTGTCCAACCTCGACGATCCGGCCTCGCACGGCAAGCTGGATCTGCTGCAACCCGGCCAGCGTGCTCCGGTGCAGGCCTTCGTGGCGTCCCGTCTGCTCCCTACCCAGCCGGGCCGCGACTTCATCGACGCGGTCGCCCAGGTGCTGTCCGGCCTCTCGAAGGTGATCGTCACCGCCGACGACCTGCGCCGCGCGCTTTTCCCCGGCGGATCGCCGGCGACGCCCGGCGAGCTGAAGCAGCGCTTCGGCGACTACCTCGACGAGAAAGCGAAAGGGCTTGACGAGGCGCAGGTACGGATCGTGATCGAGTGACCCGGCCAAGCAATGGACCAACCGGTGGCAGCTTCGAGAACCCGTAGCGTGGATCAGGTCGGGGTAGCGATGAACCGGAACGAACTCGTCGATCGCATCAAGAATTACGAGTGGTCGGATGTCGAGTTCAAGGAGGCTCGCAACCAGGCGCCGAGATCCGCGTACCAGACGGTTTCGGCATTCGCCAATACGGCCGGCGGGTGGCTCGTGTTCGGCGTCCGGGACAACGGGGACGTCTTCGATATCGTCGGCGTCATCGAAGTGGACAAGGTGCAGGGAGAGTTCCTGAGCACGCTCCGATCCGGCGGGAAGGTCAACCGCGCGATCGCCGTTCAGGAGGACGTGATCGAGACCGACGGCCGGACGCTGCTGGTGTTCCACATTCCGGAATCCCCGCGCAGCGAGAAGCCGATCTATCTCGATGGCGACATCCGCCGATCGTTCATCCGGCGCGGCGGTTGCGATGAACGTTGCACCTCCGACGAGATCGAGCGGTTCCTGCGCGACGCGTCCACGGATCGGCTCGACGAGCGGCCTCTCGACGGCCTTGATGCCGGCGATTTCTTCGACCCGCCTTCCGTGCGCTGGTTTCGGCGCATGTTCGACGACCGGAACCCCGGCAGAGGCCAGGAGTTGTCCGACGACGAGTTCCTGCAGGAATGGGGATTCGTGGTGGACAACGGGAATCGCCTCGCGCCGACCCGAGCGGCGGTGCTGCTCGTCGGCCGTCCACGTCACGTCCGCCGCGCGGTCGGCCGCCCCCTCGTCGACTACCAGTTCATCAACGCCGACGCCGATTCCTGGACCACCGACCAGCGCTGGAGCGATCGTGTTCTGGTGGAGGAGAATCTCGTCCAAGCGTGGCTCATGGTCTCGGAAGCCTACACGCGGCATGCGGAGCGTCCCTTCCGCCTGGACGCGGCGACCCTCCGGAGGAACGACGATCCGCCCGACTACACGGCGTTCCGCGAGGCGGCCATCAACCTGCTCGTTCACCAGGACTACGGGGACCGCCACCGGACGGCGTTCATCCGGTCCTTCCGCGATCGAACCGTATTCTGGAACCCAGGCGACGCTTTCGCCACCGCCGGCGAGTTGCTGGATCCGATCGCCAAGCACCTGCGGAACCCGGCGATCGTCACCGCGTTCAGGCGCATCGGGCTGAGCGAACAGGCCGGCACCGGCATGCGTGCGATCTTCAGGAACTGGCAGAGCCTGGGGCACGTCCCGCCCGTCATCGAGAACGACAAGACGCGAAAGGCGTTCGAACTCCGCCTCTTACGCCACGAGTTGCTCAGCGACGAACAGCAGCAGTTCCAGGCTCAGCTCGGCGTGCGACTCGACGACGAACGGGCGCGAGTTCTCGCGTTCGCTTGCCGAAACAGTCGGGTTTCGCTGACGGATACCAAGGCGATCACCGGCCGGACAGCGCCCGAGGCCCGCGAAGTGCTCAGCGGGCTCGTCGTCGGGAACCTGTTGCGGCCGCTGGATAACGGAACCCGGTACGGCCTCGCCGAGCACCTTCAGCACAGGTTGGACGCGGCTGGACGGGGTCCGGCGGCCGGTGACCCAGTCACCGGGAAGTCGCGAAACATGGTCACTGACCATGTCGGTGCTGGATCAGAGCGAAACATGGTCACTCAACGAAACATGGTCAGTGACCATGTTGGCGGTATGCCGAAGCCGAACATGGTCAGTGACCATGTCATCCGCAAGCTCACCGCACAGCAGCAGCGAATCGTTGCCGCCTGCGACGTGCCCCGGAGCGTGCCCGATCTGATGGAGAGCGCCGGCGTGAAACATCGAACCCATTTCCGCCGCACGCACCTCTTGCCGCTCGTGCGCGCCGGCATCGTCACCATGACGAACCCCGAAAACCCGCGGGCCGTGAACCAGCGGTACATCCTGACCGACGCCGGCGTTGCGCTTCGGGCCACCCGCATCTCCAAGAAGAAGGAGGATGAACGTGGCGGCGCAGGGTGACCCCGACCCCGGACTGTTCCCCGAATCCGCCGCGGCGCAGGACTCGACGCCGGTGGAGTGCCTGGGGATGAGCTTCGAGTCGGAGGAGGCGCGCCGGGTGTATTTCCTCGCACGGCTGAAGGAGAAGCTCCCCGAGCTTCGGCAGCGGCCCGACTTCCCCGTGGCCGACGACGAGGACATCCTGCGGCTCTCCGACCCGCCGCACTACACCGCGTGCCTCAACCCGTTCCTGACCGAGTTCGTCGAGCGCCACGGCCGGCCGTATGACGCCGACGAGCCGTATCACCGCGAGCCCTTCGCCGTCGACGTCAGCGCCGGCAAGACCGATCCGCTCTACCGCGCGCACGGCTACCACACCAAGGTGCCGCACCTGGCGATAGTCCCGTCCATCCTCCACTACACGCGACCCGGCGACGTCGTTCTCGACGGCTTCTGCGGCTCGGGCATGACCGGCGTCGCCGCCCAGTGGTGCGGTGCGGCGCCGCCCGCCTACCGCCGGACGCTGGAAAAGCGTTGGAGGGCGGAAGAACGCGACCCGCCGGCGTGGGGCGCCCGCCGGGCGGTCCTCGGCGACCTCTCCCCGGCCGCCACCTTCATCGCCGCCAACTACAACATCCCGTTCGACGTCGGCGCGTTCCAGGCAGCCGCCGACCGACTCCTAGAGGAGGTCGAGGCCGACGTCGGCTGGATGTACGAGACGCGCCACACCGACGGGCGGACAGGGCGCATCAACTACACCGTGTGGAGCGAGGTCTTTTCCTGTCCCGACTGCACGGGCGAGGTCGTGTTCCTGAACGAGGCGTTCGACAAGGCCACCCGCCGCACGCGGATCCAGTTCCCCTGCCCCCACTGCGCGGTCACGCTCGCCAAGGCCAACCTCGTACGGTCGTTCGAGACGCTCTCCGATCCTGCGTCGGGCAAACCCTGGAAGCGCATTCGCCTCCGGGCGGTTCTGATCGACTACACCGTGGACGATGCCCGCTGCCAGAAACCACCCGACGCCGCCGATCTCAAGGTTCTCGATCGCGTCGCCGGTCTGCCGTTGCCGCCGGAGGTGCCAACCAACGCCTTCCCCATCGACGAGATGTACCACGGCTCGCGCCTCGCGCCGAAGGGGTTCACGCACGTGCACCACCTGTTCCTGCCCCGGGCAGCGCAGGCCCTGGCGGCGCTGTGGCGGCGGGCCGACGCATGCGGCGACGCGCGGCTGCGGAGCGCGCTGCTGTTCTTCGTCGAGCAGGCGATCTGGGGCATGTCGGTACTCGCACGGTACGCACCAACACATTATTCCCAGGTCAATCAGTACCTGACCGGCGTGTTCTACGTGGGTTCCCAGATCGTCGACGTGTCACCACGATACATCCTCGGCGGAAAATTGCGCCGTCTCGCGAGCGCTTTCGCGCCGGCACCTTCCGGTCGCGGCAGCGCGATGATCGCGACCGGTGACTGCGGCACCCATAGCGGCCTACCCGCCGACTCCATCGACTACGTGTTCACCGATCCGCCCTTCGGAGAGAACATCTTCTACGCAGACCTCAACTACGTCGTCGAATCCTGGCACCGCGCGTGCACACGCAGCGACACCGAGGCCATCGTCGACCGGCCCAAAGGCAAGGAGATTGCCGACTACCAGCGCCTGATGCAACGTTGCTTCGAGGCGTACCGCCGCGTCCTCAAGCCCGGCCGCTGGATCACCGTCGTCTTCCACAACTCCCGGAACGCCATCTGGAACGCCATCCAGGAGGCCATGCTCGCCGCCGGCTTCGTCGTCGCCGACGTCCGCACGCTCGACAAGCAGCAGGGCTCGTACCGGCAGGTCACGAGCACCGCCGTCAAGCAGGACCTCGTGATCTCCGCCTACAAGCCCAACGGTGGGCTGGAAGACCGCTTCCGCCTGCAGGCCGGCACCGAAGACGGCGCCTGGGACTTCGTCCGCACCCACCTGCGGCGCCTCCCCGTGTTCGTCGGCACGGACGGCCGCGCCGAGGTGATCGCCGAACGCCAGAGCTACCTGCTCTTCGACCGCATGGTCGCCTTCCACGTGCAACGCGGCGTCACCGTCCCCCTCTCCGCCGCCGAGTTCCACACCGGGCTCCGCCAACGCTTTCCCGAACGCGACGGCATGTTCTTCCTGCCAGAGCAGGTCGTCGAGTACGACCCCCGGCGGCTGGCCGCGCGCGAGTTCGTCCAGCTCGAGCTCTTCGTCCGCGACGAGGAGACCGCCATCCAGTGGTTGCGACAGCAGCTCGAGCGGAAGCCGCAGACCTTCCAGGAGATCCACCCGCAGTTCATCCGCGAGCTCGCCGGCTGGCTGAAGCACGAGCGCATGATCGATCTGTCGGAGTTCCTGGCGCAGAACTTCCTCCGCTACGACGGCAGGGGCGAGGTGCCGAGCCCGATCCACACCTACCTTTCCACGAACTTCAAGGAGCTCCGCAAACTGCCCAAGGACGACCACGCGCTCCGCGTCAAGGCCAAGGACCGCTGGTACGTCCCCGATCCCCGCAAGGCCACCGATCTCGCCGAGCTCCGCACCCGGGGCCTGCTCCGCGAGTTCGCCGAGTACCGCGACTCCCCGCAGCGCCGCCTGAAGCGGTTCCGCTTGGAGGCCGTCCGCGCCGGCTTCCGCCAGGCATGGCAGGCCAAGGAGTACGCCGCAATCCTCGAGGTGGCCCGCAAGATCCCCGAGGGCGTCCTCCACGAAGACCCGAAACTGTTGATGTGGTACGATCAGGCCCAGACCCGACAACGACGCGGATAACGACGAATGAACTGGTCGCAGCCTCACTACAATCTCATTTGCCACGGCCGCTCCGATCTTGAGGTCTTCCGGAGCAAGTCTGGAACCGGCCGCTTTCCCAGGACCAGGCTGTTCGAACATACGAATGCTCAGGTCGCCCAGCACTACAGCAGTGACTTGTCAAGGCTGGCTGAACTTCCGACTCTGGTTGTCGCTGAGGCATTACCGAACGGAAACGCTAAAACGCCGGCGTTCTTGAGCCGCCTGAACCGTGTTTATGAGTGGAGCAGCGAGATCGCATTTGACTTTCAACACCTATATGGCCACATGAGTTCCGAGGACGTTTTCGGTTTGGCGGGCCTCCATTTCGATCTGTGGGAGCATTCGCGTACACATTGGGCGGTGAAGGAGGGTGATCTGCTTAGAGAGCTGTTCGGTTACATCGATGGCAGGTTCAACAGGTCCCGCCCAAAGTTCTTTACTGTTGCCGAATGGCCCCTTTCTTCTCTGGACCATGTGGCCGTGATGATGCCGTTCAAGCAAGAGTTTGATGCGGTTCACGAAACGATCAAGGCCGCTTGTGGTGACCTGGGTCTTACGACACGTCGCGTCGACGATATTTATGGACCCCGGAAGATCGTGGATGACATTTACGCAACCATAGCTCAGAGCCAAGCAGTGGTGAGCGATCTCACCGGACGGAATCCCAACGTACTCTACGAAACTGGTCTTGCTCACGCTTTGGATCGCGATGTCGTGGCGATAGTACAGAACGATGATGACGTTCCCTTCAACCTGAAACATGTACGTTTCGTAAAGTACCTGCAGAATGCCGAGGGTTTGGACAAACTCAGGATGGAATTGCAACGATCGCTACAGGAGGTCCTGCGACCGCAACGCGGTGAAGGATCTGGGGCGTGACCGACCTACCACGCAGGCGTCGGCCGTCAGCGTCATCTGTCGCGATCCGCACGCAGGAGGATGGCGCTGTCCGTTTGCGGGAGGCCGGCGGTCGCAGATGCCAGCTCGCGCGTACGCTCTCGAAACTGGGCGATACGGAACCGACGATCTACCCGCCCGGTCAACATGTGCCGAATCTCTCCTTCCAGTGAACGCTCGTTTTCGCGGGCCTGCGCCTTGAGACGCTCGATCACACGATCGTCGAGATTTCGGATGGTCAGTGTGCCCATTCCGAGAATGTCTCCCGGATCTCGGCTGCTGTCAATGCGCCGGCGCCCAGAGCGATCTTGGACAACCGAGCCGGTCGGCAGGATGAGGGTCGTTGGGACGTGAACGGGCCGCACGGATCGACGGGAACAGCGGCGGCGGGCTGGCGCGGCGAGATCCTGCGCGGGTTCACGCCCGGCGTCGCCCGCCTCACCGTCGTGGACGATCCCGACGGCCTGCTCGCGGAGGCGGGCATCGTCGAGGCGCTCCGGGCCCGCGGCTTCGAGGTGGTTCCGCTGGATGACCGCATCGCGTTCCGCTTCTTCTACGAGTCGCGCTACAGATCGCGCCGCGACCGTAGCGACCTCGCGGACGTGGTCGCCGTGTTCACCACTGGAGAGGCGCACGAGCAGGTCGTTCCCTACGACGTGTGGCGGGCCGGCCGCCAGTTGTCGTTCAGCCTCGGCGCTCTGTTCCCCCAGCTGAGCTGGCCGGTCGTCAACGCGTTGGACCGGAGCGATTTCGACGCCCTGTATGCGGCCCAGGCCCGGGAGCCGCCCGCGGGGCCGCTCGGCGAGTCGGCGACCCGGAGGTTCGCGCTCCGCCACGTGTTCGGGATCGCGCCCGAGACGATAACGCAGGCGTCCAACCTGCTCCGCGTCCTGCTGCGCCTCCACTACCGCCGACTGCGCCTGCCGTGGCACCTGGAGCGCCATCTCGTCGCGACGCTTCGGCGGAAGCCCGTGTTCAGGCCGTGGCCCCTGGCGCAGATCGTTCCCGACCGCGACGCGTTCTTCGCGTTCCTGCAGGAACGGTGGCCGATCTTCCTGGACCGCCTGACGTCCGGGGCGGCCGCGGTGCGCGAGACGCCGCCGGGCTACGCGCCGGCGTTCTCCGGCCCGGCCGAGATGCCGTTCGACCACCCCGACGTACGGGTCTACGTCGACAACCTCTTTCTGGAAGGCGCGCTGCGGCCGACGGCGCATCCGCGCGGACGGGAGGTCGTCGACTCATGGGCGCGGGCCGGCGTCGAGATCGACCCGCGGGCGGACCGGCGGCGCCGGCTCGACGGGCTGCTCGAGTCGGTCGAGGGGTCGCTGCCCGGCGACGGGGCGCGGCACCACGACTGGCTGGCCTTCGCGCCGCGGTGGGCGCAGGTGAACGCGCTGGTCTTCAACGCCGACGAGGACGCCGACGACGAGGACGCACGGGCGCGGTACGAGAGCATCCGCGACCGCATCGACGAGCGGTTCACCGCGTGGCTTCGCCGACGCTTCGAGGCGTTGCACAATCTGCCCCCCTCGACGCCGGTGATGATTCATCACGTTCCCCGGTCGCTCGCGCGGCGCGCGCACGAGTCGGCTGACCGCAAGGTCGCGCTGGTCGTGATGGACGGCCTCGCCCTCGACCAGTGGGTGGTGGTCCGCGCGGTGCTCGCGGAGCAGCGTCCCGGGTTGCGGTTTCGCGAGGACAGCCTGTTCGCCTGGATCCCCACGCTGACCACGGTTTCGCGGCAGGCCTGTTTCGCGGGGCGGCTGCCGCGGTACTTCCCGACGAGCATCGACTCCACCGCCCGGGAACCGGCGGCGTGGAAACGGTTCTGGGGAGACGAGGGACTGGACGCAGCACGGGTGGTCTACGCGAAGAACCTGCGCGAGTCGTCGGACCTGGAGACGGTCGTGGAGCTCGTGTCGCGCCCCAAGGTCCGCGTGGCGGGGCTGGTGGTCGACGCGGTGGATCGGATCATGCACGGCATGGAGCTCGGAAGCGCGGGAATGCACAATCAGGTCCGCCAGTGGACGCGCGGGGGCGTGCTCGCCTCGCTGCTCGACACCCTCTTCGACCGCGGATTCGAGGTCTTCCTGACCTCGGACCACGGGAACGTCGAGACCACCGGGTGCGGCGCGCCCCAGGAGGGTTCGATCACGGACCTGCCCGGACGGCGCGTGCGCGTCTTCTCCGACCCGGCTTTGCGGGCACGCGTCGCGAAACGGTTTCCCGGCGCGCTGGAGTGGCCCGCGAGCGGGCTGCCCGAGAACTACCTGGCCCTGCTGGCCCCCGCGCGCCGGTCGTTCGTTCGCGGGTCGGAGCGGCCGGTGGCCCACGGGGGCGTCACGCTGGAGGAAGTCGTGGTTCCCTTCGTCGAGATCGGGCGGTCCGGGTCGACCGCCGTGGCCGCGTCCGCCGGCCCCGAGGAAGCCGTCGAACCTTCTGTCGAGATCGGGCGGAAGTGATGCCTGCCGAAACGCGCGGCATCATCGGGTTCGACCGGAAGATCAGCCTGCGCTGGCTGGACGCGACGGCCGAGTGGACCGCGCAGGGACTCGCCGCACCTGCGATCCGGGGGCAACTCGAACGACTGCTCGCCGGACAAGTCGCCGGCGAAGGTTCCCACAGCGCGCGCGGGAAGACGATGACCGTGCTGCTGCACGTCTGGACCGCCGTGCCCGATGCGGTCGCGCCGCTCCGCGACGACGGGCTCGTCCTGCTGCGCGGCCGCGGCGGGCGCGACCGGCTGCCGCTGCACTGGGGCATGTGCCTGGCGACCTATCCGTTCTTCCGCGACGTGGCGGCGGCCACCGGCCGGCTACTCGCCTTGCAGGGGTCGGCGGCGAGGGCGCAGATCGTCCGGCGCACGGCCGAGTCGTGGGGTGAGCGGACCACGGCGACGCGCGCCGCGCAGCGCATCGTCCGCTCCTTCGTCGAGTGGGGGGTCCTGGTGGAGACCGGCGACCGGGGAACGTACGCCCCCGCGGCCAAGATTCCCGTCGCCGGGGTCGGCCCGTGGCTGTTGGAGGCCGGCCTCGTGAGCAGCGGCCGGCGCGAGTACCCCTTCCGCGCTCTCGCGGCCGGCGCCGCCTTCTATCCGTTCGACATGGCCCTGTCCGGACAGAACGTCAGCGGCAACCCCCGGCTGGAAATCTGCCGGCAGGGGCTCGACGAGGACGTGGTGATGCTGAACCGGTAGGTCGCCGCCGGGCGGCGCCGGCCACCCGCCTGGACCAAGACGAGCCGTGGGGTATGCTACACGGAGCGTCCAATGGCGGTAGCCCGCCACACCGAGACAGGAGCGCATCGCCTTGGTTGATCCCGGCTACACCTGCATCGAGGACCCTGCCGCCTCCGCACCGCCCTCCCGGCGCCGCTTCCTCGGCCTAACCGCCGCCGCGCTCGCCGCGGCACCGTTCGTCCGGCCGCCGACCCTGCTGGGGCAGCCGGCGGTGCGGCCGGCGCCGGGCATGCCGGCGCCGCACTTCGTGACCGCCAACGGCATCCGGATGGCGGTGTACGAACGGGGCGAAGGTCTGCCGGTCGTGTTCGCGCACGGCTTTCCCGAGCTCGCCTACTCGTGGCGCCACCAGCTCCGCTCGTATCCCGCCGCGGGCCTGCGGGCCATCGCGCCCGACATGCGCGGTTACGGGCTGACCGACCGGCCGGAGGACGTGGCGGGCTACGCGATTCCGAACCTCTGCGCGGACCTGGTCGGGCTGCTCGACGCGCTCGACATCGAGCGGGCCCTCTTCTGCGGGCACGACTGGGGCGGGGCGGCGGTGTGGGCGATGCCGCGGCTCCACCCCGACCGCGTCCTCGGCGTCATCGGCGTGAACACGCCCGCGTCGGGCGGGCCGCCGCCGAGCGAGCCGCCGGAGGAGCCGCTGATCGTCTTCACCGAGAACTACTACGCCGCGACGTTCCTCGAGCCGGGCCGCGCCGAAGCGGTCTTCTCGCGCGACGTGCGGCGGGCGCTCGAGATGATCTTCCGGCGGGGATGGTACTGGAACGTCGAGAACATGCGCCGGTACCCGCCCGACTCGGCCGAGAAGACGATGGACATGCTGCGGATGATCGAGGAGGGCGACTACCAGGGCGAGTTGATCATGCCCGCCGACGTCCTCGCCTACTGGGTGGAAACGTTCGAGGCGACCGGGTTCACCGGCGGCTTCAACTACTACCGGGCGAACATGGGCGGCGGCGCGCCGCCGCCGATGGGCGGCATCGAGGTGCCGTGCCTCTACGTCGGGGCCGAGAACGACACTATCCTGCGGCCGTCCTCGTCCGACGGCATGCCGTCGTTCATCCCCGACCTCGAGCGCCACGTCATCGCCGACTCCGGCCACTGGACGCAGCAGGAGAAGCCGGAAGAGTTCGACCGCGTGACGCTCGACTGGATCCGCCGGAAGTTCCAGGACGCCTGACGGCGCCGCAGCGCTCGCCGGCAGGCACCGGCGCTTCGGGTAGACGGCACGTGCGCCGCGGCCCGGCCCGGATCCGGCGATGCCGGGCCGCGGACGTCGGGCGCTCGGTGATGACCGCGCGGGTGTCTGTCGTCCGGCTCGACCAACACGTCGTTCTCCGGCGGCCCCTCGAGCCGGCACGCGCGCCCTTGGAGACGCGGTTCAATGCCGTCTCGGCCAGCCGGGGCGCGCGGCGGCGACCGCGGCCGGCGGGATCGCGGGCTGGAGACGGCGGTTCATGCCGTCTCGGCCAGCCGGGCCCTGAACTGGCGGTGTTCGGCGGAGTCGATGCCGTTTTGAAGTTCCTCGAGAGCGCCGGCGAGTTCTCCGGCCAGCAGCGCGCCTGCGGCGAGGCGCAGGCCGGGGAAGACCCAGCTGTGGATGACCCCGTGGTCATCGGGCGGCAGGGACCGGTAGTCGCCGTCCATCAGCTCGAACCCGTCGATGCGCGGCTCCCGGATCCGCCAGACGACGTACTCCTGCACGCCGTTGCGCCGGTACGCGCGCAGCTTGTCGTGGAGGTCGATCGACGCGCTGCCGGCGGCGACTTCCACGATCAGTTCCGGCGCCCCCTCCAAATACGCGTCGCTCACCCGGGATCGCCCGCCGGCGTGGGGTTCGATGCGCAGCAGGACGTCGGGTTGGGGTTCGTTGTCGAGGTCGAGACGAACCGTGGCATTGTCGGCCACGCGAACCCCGGCGGTGAAAGCCGCGTACACGGTGAGCACGCTCTGAATCGCGGCGTGCGCTTCGGCGTGGACGAGACTGACGGGCGACGGCATGTAGACGATTCCCTCGATCAGTTGCGCCTTCTTGATCTCCGGCCGCACGGCATACCGGCGCTCGAACTCGCACCGCGTGAGCCGGTCGCCGTTCTCCAGGGTCGGGGTCGGCGTCGCGGCTTGCGGTTGTCCGGCCCCACCGGACGCTCCAAGGCTTGACGTGACGTCGAGTTCAGCCATGCGGGGTGATGCCTCCAGCCGTCGGCTCACGGTTCATGATGCCACACCGGCGAGAGCAGGACACCGCCCCGCGGCCGGTCGTTGCTGGAGCCAGGAACAGGAGGGCAGGTCGGCGACGACGCGGTGCGGGCCGAGACCGGGAACGCCGCCGGGAGCCACTTCACCGGACCGGACCGGGCGCTCCAGACACCGCCCCGCCAGCCCCACCGAGGCTCTCCCCGCGCGCCACCGGCGCACCGGCCAAGCGCGCAGGGAGTCGTCGATCCACGCTGTTTCGTTCCGTCCCGTATTCCGGTCAGCCGGCCGCAGGCGGATCTACAGCCCCCGGATGAGCACGTTGCGGAACTTCACGACGCCCGCGCCGTACTGCAGGGCGATGGGCCCCTCGGCGAACTGCGAATCCTCGACGTCGACCATCTGCTCGCCGTTCAGCCACACCCGCAGCCGGGGACCCTCGGCGATGATCTCGTAGGTGTTCCAGCGGCCGGGGCTGTCGACGTGGCTGGCCGGCGCGGCGAGGTGGACGATGCCGCCGGTGCGGTAGGTCTGGTCGGCGCGGGTGTCGTAGATGTTGACCTCGTACGCGTTGCGGTCGTTGACGCTCATGGCGTCGGCGCAACGGATGAAGATACCGCTGTTCGCGGGCTCGTCCACCCAGTACTGCACGACCATCTCGAAGTCGCCGTAGGACTCCGGCGTGACGAGGAAGCCGGAACCGCTGTCGGCCTGCGCGGCGCCGTCGGCGAGCTCCCAGTTGGCGTTGCCGATCTGGTTCCAGCCGTCGAGGGTGGAGCCGTCGAGCAGGGTCGTCCAGCCGGCGTCCTGGGCCGGGGCCGCGGCGGGGGCGAGCCCGAGGGCGGCGGTGACGAGGGCGGCGGCGAAGAGGGAAGTGCGTCTCATTGAATGGGGTCTCCTGTTGACGGTTTGCGGCGGCCCGGACGGGACGCCTTTCGCTACTGCTGCTCCGATGCGGCCAGCTCTTCCGCGCGGGCGCCCGACAGCAGGTTCTGCATGCCGTAGTTGCCCTCGTGGCAGGCGTACTCGAACATCGCGGACCCGCGCTTCATCGGCAGCGCCGCCGTGAACGGCCGGGTGAAGGTGGCCGGGTCGTCGACGGTGAACTCGTAGAGCAGCGTATCGGCGTCGATGCGGCTGAACCGCTCGATCAGGTTCAACGTCTCGCCCGAGCCGATGGCCCCCACGACGGACGGGCTGAAGCTGGCGGTGTTGGCGGTGAAGTTGGTGGTCTCGACGACGAGGGTGTCGCCCTCCCAGCGTCCGCGCGAGCTGCCCAGCCACTGGCGCAGGTCGCCGGGGAGCGGCGCGCGCCCGTCGAGCGGCACGATGCGCGAGTCGTGCACCATCTCGTTCAGGATGACCACGTGGTCCGCGGTCTGGAAGATCTGGATGTTCTGGTTGTAGCCGCCGGGCACGATGGGCGGTCCGGTGTTGAACCCGAGCAGGCACCGCTCGGCGATGCCGCGATCCTCGGGACCGTCGGCGCCGATGCCGCCGACGCGGAACCGGACCGGCCGGGTCGACTCGGCGCCGGGGCCCTGCCGGTCGACGCCCGGCTGCGGCGCCGGCACCCGGCCGTCGGGGGGATCGACGATGAGCGACGTCCGGCGGTCGTCCACGATCCCCGCCCCCCGGTCGAACCAGAAGTTGTTGTAGGCGCCCACGTCGCCGCCCGCCGGCAGCGGCTCGGTGCGGACCTCGCTCGGCCGGTCCGCCTCCGCCGCCCGCTGCACCGCTGCGGCCTCGAGCTCGGCCGCCTCCTCCGCCGTCAGCGCCGCTTGGTCGGCCCGGTCCTCGGGGCGCTGCAACGGGGTCAGGGTCCGGAAGTCCCAGACGCCCTGCAGGTCGGGGGCGCCGCCCGGCAGGCGGGGCACGCCGGACGCCGGCTGGGCCCCGGCGGGAACGGACAGGACCACGGCCAGCGCGGTCAGCACCAGCACGGCGCCGAAAGATCGTCTCTGCATCTCGTACACTCCTGATTGCCTCTTCTTCTCCCCGCCGAACGCCGTCCATCGACACCCCGCCGCCGAAACCAGGCCGGGAATCGCCGCCTGCGGCTCCGCCCGCCGCCCGATGAACCCTGCCGGGGCGCTTCGGTCCGGCACGACGCCCGCGAAGCTCTCGGCCGCATCATGCTGCGACCGCCGGTGCGCCGCCCCACCTGCGGGCGGGGCAAGCGGTCATGTGCGCGCCATCCCGACATCGACCAGCTTCGAAGCGACCATCCGATCCGGCACCAGCCAAGCCGGGAATCGTCGCCGGCAGCTCCGCTTGCCGCCCGACCAACCCCGCCGGCGTGCCTCAGCAGCCCGTGGCGAAGATCCCCGCCGCATTCGAGCGGCGATGCATCCCGCCTGACTGCGTTGTTCGTCGGTTGCCCATGTCCAATAGGCGGCCCTCCTCACGCCTGGTCAGGCACGGGCGTTCTTTGCCCGCGGGCACTCTCACTTCAGCCCGCGGGCGCCCTCGCCGCGCTCGGGGCGGCGCGGGGTTTCACCACCGGCTGTCAGTCCGGCGCGACGCACGCGAAGTTCGCGGCGTCGTCGATGCTGCCGCGGCCGGTGTGCCGCGCCACCTGCGGATAGGGGCAGAGCGGCCGCGTGCGCGTCACCCTGCCGTCGACCACCTTCGAAGCGACCATCCGATCCGGCGCCACGCCGTCCTCGACCCACCGTTCGAGCGCGGTCACCGCATCGAACCGATCGGGCCCAGGACCGCCGCGGCAGTGGGCGACCCCCGGCGCCATGAAGAGCCGGTAGAAGTCGGCCGTCGCATCCAGGCCGCCCTGCTCGGCGACCACGCTCTCGTAGTACTCGACCGCGTAGGAGCCGGGGATCAGCGCGTCGGCCCAGCCGTGGTAGCTGATCAGCTTGCCCCCGCGGGCCTTGAACGCCGACAAGTCGGGATCCGTGGCGTTCAGGGCCGATCCAAGGGTGTCGTCGGTGCCCGCCCCGAGCGGCCGGGTGTTGGCGAGCACCCAGTCGTCGTCGAAGTCGAACTGCGTGAGCTCGTGGTCCGGGTCCTCGAACACACTGTAGCGCATGAAGTCGGCGGTGCTGCCGCCGGGCCGGGTGATGCCCGACCAGTACCGCCCCCAACCGCCCCGGCCGTCGGGCGCCTCGAACCACTCGCTGCCCGGCGGATAGCCGGGGAACAACTGCTCGCCGGTGCTCGGGCGCACCGGCCCCGCGTAGATGGCGCGGGCCGCCGCGATCTGTCCCGCAGTCAGGCAGTCGGCGCCGTCCGCCCCCGCGCACGCCAGCACGCCGGGATCGAAGTCGCAGGCCCGGGGATCGTCGATCAGTCCGTCCTCAAGGCCGTCGACGGCGTCGCAGGCGTCGAGGACGGCGGCCCCGAGCAGCGGCAGCTTCTCGCGCGGCAGGTCCTGCGCGGGGTCCTTCGTCGTGGCGAGCCCCGCCCACAGCTCGCCGGTCATCAGGCCGATCCAGTAGTTGGCGGGGGCGCCGGCGACGATGCCGTCGTAGTCGTCGGGATACCGCTGCGCCTCCATCAGCGCGTGGTGGCCGCCCTGCGAGCAGCCGACGAAGTAGGCATAATCGGCGGGGCGGCCGTAGTAGGCGCCGGTCACCGCCTTGCCCGCGACGGTCGCCTCGTGCTGCGCCCGGTAGCCGAAGTCGACGAGCCGGACGGGATGCCCCAGCGACCAGCTCCCGTCGAAGCCGCTGGTGCTCGTGTGGCCGTTGTCGGTGGCCACCGCCGCGTAGCCGTTCCGCACCGCCGCCGCGAGCTGCGGGTAGCGGATGGCCCCGGCCGAGCCGCCGGAGCCGATGCCCTGGAACCGTCCGTTCCAGGCGTCGGCCGGCGGCAGCCACACCTCGAACCGGATCTCCGAGCCGGCCTCCGGACGCGACGTCCCCGCGACCCGGCAGAACGACACGTCGTCGACGATGAAACCGCGCGACGAGAAGGTCTCGGGTGGGGTGAACGGCGGGGTGACCGCCTCGGCGACGGTGACCGTGGTGTGCGGCAGGCCGAGCTGCGCCTCGGCGATGCGGGCGCACGCGCCGGCGGCCTGGATCGGGCGCGCGGCGGGCGCGCCGCCGGCCGCTTCGGGGCGGCTGGCGCCGGCGAGCGCGGCGGCAGTCCCCGCCGCCAGCAATGCGCAGAGAAATCGAGTGGTCATGGGTCTCCAAGGATACCGCACGCGGGGCCGGGCCGCGACCGCCCAGGGCGGGCAGCGCCGCCGCCGTCCAGCCCGTCCATCACTCGGCCGCGACTCCGGGGGGTGCGCGGCGCCGGCCGGGCCGGCCCGTTGGTCGGACCCCCGACGCCGGGCGCGCGTGCGGCGCCGCCGGCCCTGGCCGCGACTCCAGGAAGGCGCGCGGCGTCGCCGACCGGCCCTCACTGGCCGCAACGCCGGGAGTAGTGCGTGCGGTGCCGCCGTCGGCCGGCGCCGTCCCTCACTCGGCCGCGGCGGGCGGACCGGCCGCCGCGCCGCCCATCTCCTCGATCACGGCGATCAGCGCCGACAGATCGTCGCGGCCCCGATCCCGCCCCATGAGGGCATTGACGAACTGCATCGTCAGGGACGCGGCGGGCAGGGCGGCGCCGCGGTCGTGGGCGAGCCGGAGGACGATGTCGAGGTCCTTGTGATACAGCCGCGACTCGATGCCGGCGGCGAAGTCGCGCGACGCCATGCGGGCGCCGAACACGTCGAGCACCCGGCTCGACGCCATCCCGCCCATCATCACCTGGCGCACGCGCTCGACGTCGAGCCCGCAGCGGCCGGCGAGGGCCAGCGCCTCGGCCGCCCCCTGGGCCGTCACCAGCAGCGCCAACTGATGGCACGCCTTGGTGGTCTGGCCGGCGCCGGACCCGCCGAGATGGATGACGGTCGGCCCCAGCCGCGCGAACAGCGGCTTCGCGCGCTCGACCGCCGCCGCCGGCCCCCCCACCATCATGGTGAGCTTCGCATCGCGGGCGCCCTGCGGCCCCCCGGACACCGGGGCGTCCAGCATGTCCACGTCCCGCTCGGCGAGCCGGGCCGCGATGGCCCGGGCGGCGGCGGGGTCGATGGTGCTCATGTCGATGACGAGCGTCCCGCGGGGGGCGCCGTGGATGATGCCGTCGGGGCCCAGCACGACCTGCTCGACGTCGCGGGTTCCGGTGACCATCGTGAAGATCACTTCGCTCCGCTCGGCCACCGCGGCGGGATTGACGCAGACGGCGGCGCCGGCGGCGGCAAGGGGGCGGGCCGACTCGGGGCGGCGGGCGAACACCGCCATGTCGTGGCCGCCGTCCATCAGGTGGCGCGCCATCGGGCGCCCCATGGTCCCGAGTCCGATGAAGCCGAGTCGCATGTGTCGTCCGCCTGTCCGGCGCGCGGCGTCCGGAGGGCCGTTTCCTGCCGGGGGTTCTGCCGCCGGCCGCCGTTGTTGTCCGCCCGCCGCGACACCGCGCGGGGCGGGCGCTCCTACCCGCCGGTGGCGACAGTCCCCGCCGCCTTCGAGCGGCGATGCATCCCGCCGGGCTGCGTTGTTCGTCGGACCGCTTGCAGTCCGCGGTTGCGATATGCCGAACCGTCATGATCGGGGACGCCGATCATTCCGGCGCCGCGAAACGTCGGGACCTGTTTCACAGCAGCAACAGGCGCCCCTCCTCACGCCGCCCGCGGGCGCTCTTCAGCCCGCCGGCGCCCGCGCCGCCTCGCGGGGCGACGCGGGGTCCGCCGCGGGCCGCTACCGCGCGCTCAGGCCCTGTTTCTTCCAGTAGCGCGCCAGTCCGAGCCAGCACATCGAGAACGGGGCGGCCATGTCGTAGAGCGCCGCGGTCGCTTCCGGCATGTACCGCTGCAGATAGCGGTGGGTCTCGGCGACGAACCGATCGGCGCGTTCCCCGCCGGGGACATCCTGCTCGACGATGGTCCGCGCCAGGGCCGCCAATCCGTCCAGATGCTCGGTCAGGCCCGCCAGTTGGCCGGCGGCGTCCTCGTGCGGGCCGAAGTGGGTGATGAACAACGTGTCCGCCTGCCAGGCCTCGATCTGCCTGATGCTCGACTTCCACGTCTCGAGGTCGATGTCGGGCGGAGGCGTCGGCGGCAGGGCGAAGCGCTCGGGGCCGATCCGCACCCCCGCGGTGTCCCCCACGAACGCCACCCCGCTCGCCCGATCGAAGAAGCTGACGTGATGGGACGCATGCCCCGGCGTGTAGGCGACCTCCAGCTCGCGGCCGCCGACCGCGAGGCGCTCGCCGCCGCCGAGGACGTGCACGTTCCGCTCGGGCACGGGCAGGAACTCGCCCCAGAGGCGGTCCATGTCGTCGCCGTAGAGCCGCGCCGCGCTGCTCAGCAGCTTCCCGGGGTCGACCATGTGCGGCGCCCCCCGCTCGTGCACGTACACCTGGATGTCGGGGTTCTCGCGGACCAGGGTGCCCGTCGCCCCCGCGTGGTCGAGGTGGATGTGGGTGAGGAGAATCGTCCGCACGTCGGCCGGCGCGATGCCCTGCCCGCGCAGCGACGAGCGCAGGGTGTCGAGACACGTCGACGGTCCCGGGTCCACGAGGGTGGCCCCCCCGGCGTCCTGGAGGACGGCGGTGGCGATGACCCGGGGCTGGCCGAGGAACATCAGGTCGGCATAGGTGATGCCGCGCGCAATCGTTGGCATGGGAGCGGAATTTTACTATGCCCGCGGCCGGGGGCCCGCGGCGCCGCGCCCGGCAGCAACCCGCGGCGAAACTCCGCGGCGCGCCGGAACGGGCCGGCGGCGGCGCGGAAACGGCCCGGATCGCTCGGATTCCGCGATTTCGACCGCTGCACGACACGTTCTTGGGCTGAATACGGCCCCGGCCGGAGGCAGCGCAACGTCTGCCACGAACTGACAGGCCCCCGTCACGCCATCGCCGGGCGGGCGTCTGCCGGTCTCGGCGCAAAGCGGGGTTCACCGGGGGTTCCCCGACCGCCGTCCCGCCTTGACGCCGCCGCCGTCTCCATAGTCTGATCGCAAGGGTATGGCGCACGATCCACGTACCGGCCACGGCGTGCTCGACGAGACCCGCCAGAAGACCCGGGAGCCGATCCGCTACCAGGTCACGCTGCTGAACGACGACTACACGACGATGGAGTTCGTCGTCCAGGTGTTGGAGTCGGTCTTCGACAAGTCCCCGGCGGAGGCCTACGGCATCATGATGCGGGTCCACACCGAGGGACGCGGGCGGTGCGGAGCCTACACCCACGAGATCGCCGAGACCAAGGTCGCGGCCACGCGGGCCCTCGCCGCGCGCGCCGGGTTCCCCCTGCAGGCGATCCTCGAAGAAGAGTGACGGGATCCGCCCATGTTCAGCGCCGCCATTGAGCTGATCCTGAACGTCGCCTACCGCGAGGCGACGGTTCGCCGGCACACCCACCTGACCATCGAGCACCTGTTGTACGTGCTGGCGCATGACCCGGATGGGGAGAAGATTCTCACCGCCTGCGGCAGCGACCTGCCGGCCCTGCGGCAAGCGCTCGACACGTTCCTCGACAACCTCGAGCAGAGCAGGAAGAGCCGGCAGCGCGAGCCGCAGCAGACCCTGGCGTTCCAGCGCGTCCTGCAGACCGCGGTGCTCCACGTGCAGAGCGCGGGGAAAGACGAGGTCCGTTTCGGCGACGTGCTGGCCGCCATCCTGCAGCAGCCGAACTCCTACGCGGCCGAGCTGCTGCAGTCGCAGGACGTCACCCGGCTCGACGTCCTGAACTACATCTCGCACGGCATCACGAAGACGCCGGCGGGGTCGGGCGACCCGCGTCCGGAGGAGCCCGCGCCGGCGGGACAGACCGGGGACGGACCCGCCCCGGCCCGCGATCCGCTCGCCGCCTTCGCCGTCAACCTGACCGAGCGCGCCCGGCAGGGCCGGCTCGACCCCCTGATCGGACGCCGGAACGAGCTGCGGCGCACCCTGCAGATCCTCTGCCGCCGGCGCAAGAACAACCCGGTCTTCGTCGGGGACGCCGGCGTCGGCAAGACCGCCCTCGCCGAGGGCCTGGCCGGCCGGCTGCTGGAGGACGACGTCCCCGCGCGCCTTGCAGGGGCCGAGATCTTCGCCCTCGACACGGCCGCGCTGCTCGCGGGCACGCGGTTCCGGGGCGACTTCGAGGAGCGTTTCAAGGCGGTCGTCGACGCCCTCGCCGCGCGCCCCATGCCCATTCTGTTCATCGACGAGGTGCATGCGACGGTGGGGGCCGGCGCCACCACCGGGGGCACGATGGACCTCGCGATGCTGATCAAGCCCCTGCTCGCGGCCGGGGACCTCAGGCTGATCGGCTCGACGACGTTCGACGAGTTCAAGCAGATCGAGCGGGACCGGGGGCTGGCGCGCCGCCTGCAGCGCGTCGTCCTCGAGGAGCCGAGCGTCGACGAGACGATCGAGATTCTCACCGGACTGCGGTCGCGCTACGAAGAGCATCACCGGGTGACGTTCACCGACCGCGCCCTGCAGGCGGCGGCGAAGCTGGCGCGGCGGCATCTGCGCGACTCGCGCCTGCCGGACAGCGCCATCGACGTGCTGGACGAAGCGGGCGCGGGCTTCACCGTCACCGGCGCCGCCGCGCCCGCGGCCGAAGCCACGCCCTCCGCCGGGGAAGCAGCGCCCGACGCGGGCCGCGTCACCGCGCCGGCCGAGGCCAAGGCGGCACCCGACGCAGAGGGGGTCACGGCGTCCGCGACGGCGGACACCGCGGCGGAGACGCCCGCGCCGCTCCCGCGCGTCACCGCGGCCGACATCGAGCGGGTGCTCGCGCGCATGGCGCGCATTCCCGAGAAGCAGGCCACGGCGTCGGACAAGGAACGGCTGCGCACCCTCGACGAGGCCCTCCGCCGGGTGGTGTTCGGCCAGGACGACGCCGTCGCGGCGGTGGCGACCGCGATCAAGCGGGCGCGCGCGGGGCTCGGGCAGCCGGATCGCCCTGCCGGATGCTTCCTGTTCACCGGCCCCACCGGCGTCGGCAAGACCGAGCTCGCGAAGCAGCTCGCCATCCACCTCGGGAACGAGTTCCTTCGCTATGACATGAGCGAGTACATGGAGAAGCATGCGGTGGCGCGGCTCATCGGCGCCCCGCCGGGCTATGTCGGGTTCGAGCAGGGGGGCCTGCTCGTCGACGCCGTCCGGGCCCATCCCTACGCGGTGCTGCTGCTCGACGAGATCGAGAAGGCCCATCCCGACGTCTACAACATCCTGCTGCAGGTGATGGACCACGCGACCCTGACCGACAACAACGGGCGCAAGGCGGACTTTCGGCAGGTCGTGGTCATCATGACGGCGAACGCCGGCTCGCGCGAGGCGAGCGCGGCGCCGATCGGGTTCAGCGAGGACCGGACGAACACCGGCAAGGGGCGCACGAAGGCCGCGATCGAACGCGCCTTCAGCCCCGAGTTCCGCAACCGGCTCGACGCCGTCGTCACCTTCGACAGCCTCGCCCCGGGCGTCGTGGAGACGATCGTCGAGAAGTTCGTCCTCCAGCTCGAGGCGCAGCTCGCCGAGCGCCGGGTGGCCATCACGCTGCAGCCGGACGCCCGGGTCTGGCTCGCCGGGAAGGGCTACGACCCCACCTACGGCGCCCGCCCGCTGGCCCGGCTCATCCAGACCGAGGTGCGCAACCCGCTGACCGACGAGATCCTGTTCGGCCGCCTGGAGCACGGCGGGACGGTGCGGATCGGTCTCGCCGGCGACACGCTGCAGTTCGAGGTCGAGCCGAGCCCCCCGGCGAGCGATGCGGACGAAGACGACGAGTAGGAGACGACTCACGGCGGCTTCCCGCATCCCCCACGCGGAACCCCGGTCGGCGGTTCGGTCGGCGGTTCAGTCGCCGGTCCCGCCCTCGAGGGCGAGCACGAGGTCCTGCAGGCGCTCGATCTCCATCTGCGCGGCATGCAGGATCGCCCGGCGTTCCTGCAGCGTCGGGGACGACCAACCCTCGCCGTCGAGCTCGACCCGGCCGTCGGGGTCGTAATCGACGAGCACCGCGTCCATCGTCTCTATGTGGAGGCGCATCTCTTCAACCGCTCCCCGCGGCGCGCCGGGCGGCGGCGGCGCGGCCCGGCGCGGGGTTCACATGCCGGCGGCCGACGCGGCGCGCCGGGCGTCGTCGACGGCGACCACCACCGCCGTCATGTCGTGATCGGCGAGGGCCGACGCGAAGGCGTAGTCGACGTTGACGCCGGACGCGCTCAACATCCCGGTGGCCGACGCCAACGCGCCGGGGCCGTTGGGCACCGTAACGTACAGCACGTCCCGCTGCTCGACCGCGTAGTCGCGGCCCCGCAGCAGACCGGCCGCGTGGACCGGATTGTCGGGCACGATGTGGAGAACGCCGGAGGGGTCGAGGCTCAGCGCGAGGATGTTGACCTTCTCGCCGCGCAGGGTCCGGCACAGCCGCGCCAGCGACCCGGGCGTATTGCTCAACCGCAGGGTGAGTTCGGTACGAATCGCCATGCCGGGGAGGATATCACCGCGATCGCCGCGCAGAAAGATCGCCGGGGCCGGCTCCGGTGCGATTCGGATTAAGATGGGACGCGGGGGTGAACCAGCCATGAACTTGTGTCGACTGCTCGGCGCGGCGGGCCTCCTGTTCCTCCTCCCGTATCCGGGCGGCGCCCAGCCGCTCGACGACGGCGGCGACCGGGCGACGGGGAACTACGACGCGCTGATCGACGCGCTCGAGGCGGCCATGCTGGCCGGCGACGCCGACGCCTACGCCGCCCTGGCGTCACCGTCGGCCGACCGCGCCGCCGCCGCGGCGTTCGCGGGCGCGCACGTGCGATCCGGCGTGGACCGGGTCACCGTGACGCCTCGTTTCGACACCCCGCTCGACGACGCGGCCGAGGACGCCGGCCGGCGGGTCATGGTCGAGCTGTTTTCCGAGTCCGGGACGCGGGGCCGTCTCGAGACGTGGCAACTCGACGTGGTCCGCGACGCGGCGGGCGGATGGCGTATTCTCGATCAGGACGCCGTCGACTCGATCGACAACCTGCGCCACCTGAGTCTCACCCCCACGACCCACTACGTCGCCGACAATCTGGTCGTCACGAGTGAAGACCTGACGTTGACGCTGACCGAGGGGTCGGTGTTCGTGGCCGAGACCGAGATCGGGGTCACCAGTCTCGTGCTCCTCGGCGACGGCATCATGCGCTTCGCCCCGCAGCCGGAGGCGGAACGCGGGCAGGTGGAGATCTTCAGCGGCAGAGATGCGCTGGAGGCGGAGTTCGAAGCGGCGTTCATCCGGCTGCACCCGGACGCGTTCCGGACCCGGGTCTCGACCGGCGCGCTGCGGGCGCGCCGGGTGGACGGGGGAACCCTCGACGACGCCCGGGACGTGTTCGACGAATTCGTTCCGCTGTCGTTCACCCTGGATCTGTCGGACATCAGCGACCGGGTCTGGTCGTTCCCGCCGGGCCGCGGCGACTTTCTCGCCGAGGTCCGCACCGAACGGCACGGCACACTGACCTACGCGCAGTCGGTTCGGCAGCCGGAGGACATCACGCTGTTCGACCGGGCCGAGAACCAGATCATCTCTGTGTACCCGTCCGCCCGGAAACGAGCGACCCGGGGGCGCTACTTCGGGGACGACGATTCGCTGTCGCTCGACATCCTGGACTACGAAATCACGGCATCGTTCGAGCCCCTGGAGTTCACCCAGCAGCGGCTCAGCGACGCCCGCGAGTTCATCGAATGCCGCATCGTCGGCACCACCCGCCTCGCGGCGCGGGTGAAGGGGCTTCCGACCACCTCGTTCAGCCTGCGTCTGGCCGACGAGCTCGCGGTGCGGTCGGTCACCTCCAACGAGCTCGGCCCCCTGCTCTTCTTCCGCATGAACGGACAGAACAGCCTCGTGGTCAACCTACCCTCGGAGATTCCCGGGGGCGCCGAGTTCACGGTGACGGTGACCTACGAGGGCGACCTCGCGGCCCAGGAGCTCGACGAGAACTGGATCGGCAGGCAGCGCCTCTACTTCGAGTCCGATGAAGCGTTGTTCGGCCTCGGAGAGCCCCGCTACGTCTACAGCAACCGCAGCTACTGGTACCCGCAGGGGCTGGTCAGCGACTACGCGACGGCGACGCTCGATCTGTCGGTTCCGGCCGGGTGGGGGGTCGTCGCGAGCGGGGTGCCGGCCCGCACGAACCCGCCGGTGGCCGGGGCCTCCGACGGGGACGGGGACCCGCGCCGATTCTCGTTCGCGGCGCTGCAGCCGGCCCGCTATCTGTCGGCGGTGATCTCCCGGTTCGAGGACCACCCCTCGCCGGTCCGGCGGGTCCAGCTCGACGCCCCCGCGTCCACGCCGTCAACGCCGGCCGGCGGCGGCGTCTTCTACGGCACCCTCGCGATAAGCGCCTACGGCTCGCCGCGAAGCGCGGACGAGATCGACGCCACGGCCGAGACGGCGGCGGACATCGCCTCGTTCTACGCGTCGATTCTCGGCGACATCCCGTATCCGTCGATGACCGTGGCCCTCACCGACAGCCGCCTTCCCGGCGGGCACAGCCCCGCGTACTTCGCCCTGCTCAACCACGAGCTTCCCCGGCTGCGGGGGGTCAACATCAGTTGGCAGACCGATCCGGTGAGCTTCAGCGGCTATCCGTCCTTCTTTCTCGCCCACGAGGTCGCGCATCAGTGGTGGGGACAGGCGGTCGGCTGGAAGAACTACCACGAGCAGTGGCTGAGCGAAGGGCTCGCGCAGTACTTCGCCGCCCTCTACGCGGAGCACGACGAGGGGGCGGAGGTCTTTCAGGACATCGTCGAGCAGATGCGGCGCTGGGCGATGCGGCACTCCGACGAGGGACCGATCTATCTCGGGTACCGCCTCGGACATCTGGAGCGCGAGCCGCGCGTCTTCCGGGCCCTGGTCTACAACAAAGGCGCCGTGGTGCTTCACATGCTGCGCCGGCTGGTGGGAGACGACGCGTTCTTCGCGGGACTGCGCCGGTTCTACCACACGTGGCGGTTCCGGAAGGCGGGCACCGATGCGCTGCAGTTGGCGTTCGAGATCGAGGCGGGGCGGTCGTTGAGCCGGTTCTTCGACCGGTGGATTCACGAGGCCGCCCTGCCGGATGTGCGGTTCTCGTCGCGCACCGAGAGAACCGGCGGCGGAGAAGAGGTCCTGCTCCGGTTCGAGCAGCGGACCGAGCGGCTCTTCGATCTGCCGGTCACCGTCACCTTGCAGTACCGGTCGGGCGAGGAGGAATCCGTGGTGGTTCCCGTGACCGAGCGGGTGACTGAGCGGCGTCTGCCGGCGCGCGGGCGCCTGCGCCGCGTGTCGGTGAACCGCGACCGCATGGCGCTGGCGGACATCGACCGGTAGCAGCCCGTGGGGAGACTCCGCGGCGCGCCGGAACGGGCCGGCGGCGGCGCGGAAACGGCTCGGACCGGAACGGGCCGGCGGTGGCGCGGCTCGGACCGGCCGGATTTCGGCGATTCCGACCGCTGTGCGACACGTTCTTGAGCCGAGTGCGGCCCCGGCCGGATGCAGCGCGACTTCCGCCACGGGCTGGTGGAGTCTGCGACCCGGGGAGTCTGCGCCGTAGGTAGAACGGCGCGGACTCCAGGCAGGGTTGGTTGGGGCGGCGACGCAGGCGACGATTTGCGGGCCGGGGCGCTATGATGACGGCGCGCCCCGGGGCGCAAGGGAGGCAACCGTGAGATCGACAACCCCGTGCCGCGGATGGACGCGGACTTTCTGGACGCTGATGTTCTCCGGATGGTCGGCGTCCAGCCTGGCCCAGCCGCCCACCGTGGCGATCCACCCCGTCGGCGAGACCGACGCGGTCCATGCGGACACGACCGCCCGCGTGGGTCTCGATATCACCCTCGACCCCGGCTACCACGTCAATTCCAACACGCCGCTGGACGATCTCCTGATTCCGACGGTGTTGAGGCTCGACCCCCCCGAGGGGTTCGACCTCGAGGGGGTGGCGTTCCCGGAGGCGATCCTGCTCGATCAGGCCGGTGCGGAAGAGCCGCTCGCGGTGTTCGAGGAAGAGTTCGTGATCGGGGCGGCCCTGCGTGTCGATGCGTCCCTGGCTCCCGGCACCTATGCCATCCCCGGCACGCTGCGCTATCAGGCCTGCAACGACCGGATGTGCTTCAACCCGACGAACGCCCCCATCCAGTTCGACGTGACGGTGGTCCCGGACAGTCAGCCGCTGGCGGCGGTGCGGGCGGACATGTTCGCGGGCCTGACGATGGCCGACCCCGACGGGAGCGCCCCGGCCCCGGCGTCGGCGGGCGCGCCGGTTCTCGACGATCTGTCGGTGATGACCGCGCTCGAGGACTTCGAGGTGCTCGGCAGCACCGGCGGCTACCTGGGCACCGAGGCGTTTCTCGGATTCATGGAGGCGGCCGAGTCGGGTGAGGGCGGGCGCGGCTGGTTCGAGGGCCGTGGACCGGTGGCGATCCTGCTCTTGATTCTGGTCGGCGGCCTCGCCCTGAATCTGACCCCCTGCGTGCTGCCGATGATTCCCATCAACCTGGCGATCATCGGCGCCGGGGCCAGGGCGGGCTCCCGGACCCGGGGCTTCGCGCTCGGCGGGGCCTACGGCGCGGCGATGGCCCTCGTCTACGGCATTCTCGGGCTCGTGGTCATCCTGACGGCGGGCTCGTTCGGCACGATCAACGCGTCTCCGTGGTTCAACGTCGGGATCGCCGCGCTGTTCGTCGTCCTCGGGCTCGCGATGTTCGACGTCTTCGCCATCGACTTCTCGCGGCTGCAGTCCCGGCTCACGACGGGGACCAACCAGGGCGGGTCGTTCGTGGTCGCGTTCGGCATGGGCGCGGTCGCCGCCCTGCTGGCGGGGGCGTGCGTCGCGCCGGTGGTCATCCAGGTCATCGTGTTCTCGAGCAACCTGTACGGCACCGGCACGACCCTGGCCCTCGCGCTGCCGTTCGTCCTGGGAATCGGGATGGCCGTGCCGTGGCCGCTCGCGGGCGCCGGACTGTCGTGGATGCCGAAACCGGGGGCCTGGATGGTCCACGTCAAGCATGCGTTCGGCGTGTTCATTCTCGGCACCGCGCTGTACTACGGCTACCTGGGCTACGGGTTGTTCGCGCAGCGCTGGGTCGATCCCGAGGAGGTCGCCAGCAGCGCCCGGGCGCTGCTGGACGAAGGCTGGCACGCCTCGCTCGGCCGGGGCCTGGCGGCGGCGAGGGCGGAGAACAAGCTGGTCCTCGTCGACATGTGGGCGACGTGGTGCAAGAACTGCCTCACGATGGACCGCACCACCCTCAAGGCCGCGGCGGTCGAAGCGGGGCTGGAGGGGTACGTGAAGGTGAAGTTCCAGGCGGAGGATCTCGATGCCTCCCCCGCCCGGGACGTGCTGAAGCATCTCGACGGCGTCGGGTTGCCGACCTACGCCATTCTGCGCCCCGTATCGGACGCCCGGACCGCCGATGCCGGCTCCTGAACGGCGGGCTCCGGGCCGGTGCGGATGGCGGGGCCGTGAAGGGACAGAGCCGTGATGAATCGTTTCCGGAACATGCTGCTGGTGGTGGTCCCGGTGCTGGCGGCGTGCGCCATGCAGCCGGGAGAGATCAACCTCGTGAGCTCGTTCGGGGAGCAGCTCGCGGCGGTCGACGGCGTGACCGACTTCCAGCACGACGGCAACGAGCTGACCTTCACGGGCCCGGACGGCGGGGGCGGCTTCGCATCCTGGCGGGTGCGCATCGAGTCGACCGAGCTGGTCTCCGGCGACGGGCGGCCGCTGGAAGGTCACGTGGTTTCGTCCTGGTATCGGGACGGCGAGATGATCGAGCTGATGGGCTCGATGTACACGCTGCCGAACGAGTTCTTCGATACCGGCATCGCGCAGGAGTGCTACGCCCTCTGGGACGAGGCGTCGAACTCCTGGGACTGGTAGCGGTCTTCGCAGGAGGGCGGCTCATTCGCCGGCCGGCGCCGGAACCCGGACCCGCAAGGCCTTCGGATGAATCGCCGCGGACAACGAGCGCCCACCCTGCACGACTTCTCCGTCGACGTGAAACCGCAGGGGCACGTCCGCGGAGATCGTCACCCCGGCCACCCGGGAGCAGCGTACGTAGGGGTTGCGGTCGATGGTGCCGTTGAAGAGGCGCCGCAGCCCCCACAGAGCTCTCGCCGGCCCGATCGGGTCCACCGACACCAAATCGAGGAGGCCGTCATCAAGGCGGGCGCGCGGCGCGATCACCGCCCCGTTGCCGTACTGCCGGCCGTTCGCCACCTCGACGATCAGCGCCGGCCGCTCGATCGCGCGTTCCCCGGTCACGAGGGTGTACCGCCGGCTCCGGCCGCGAACCAACTGCCGCGCCACCGCCCGCACGTAACCGGACAGTCCGCGGCCGGCCAGACGACCGAACAGATCGGCCACCGAAACCGCCAGCCCCACGCCCGCGATGTTCACGAAGGGCCGGCCGGCGAACTCGCCCACATCGATGATCCGGTCGCGGCCGCGCACCGCCGCCGCGACCGCCTGCGCGGGCCTGAGGCTGATACCGAGCTCCCGCGCCAATCCGTTTCCGGATCCGGCCGGCACGATACCGAGCACCGCGCCCCGGCGCATCAGCGCCGAAGCCACTTCGTTGACGGTGCCGTCGCCCCCCCAGGCCACGACCGGAGAGAACCCCCGGCCCACCAGGGCCGCCGCGAGCGCCCGGCCGTGCCCCGGTCCCTCCGTGAACGTCACCTCGCAGGGGACGCCGGCGTCCGCGCAGCGTTGCCGGGCCATCTCGGCCAACCCCTGGATCTTCCCTCTGCGGGCCGTGGAACCCGCGGCGGGGTTGATGATGAACGCCAGCGGAGACCGTACCGTCAAGGGTTGTTCCCGCGCCGACGCGGGCCGCGCAACGCGGCGGGCGAACGCTCACCACCGCATCCGGGAGACGAAACGGGAGATTACGGCCGGACCAACGGTGGTATAGTAGCTGCCTGATATGGGTAGCCGCTGGGTTCGCACCGTAGTCGTCATTGTAGCATTCGCGACACTGGTCTTCGCGGGGAATCAGATCCGGCTTTCGAACGCCGCGCTCGCCGCCGAGCAGGGCAGAGAGCGGGTCTTCACCGACCTCGGCTGGACGCTCCAGCTCACCCTCGCCGAGCTGAGGAGCGCCCAGCAGGCCTACGTGGCGGACGGCCAGGACCGGGACTACTGGACCGCGCAGGTCGCCGACCACCTCGTGACGGTCGGCGACCGCCTCGACAATCTCAAGCAGGTCGCGAACCCGGGCGCGCTCGACGCCCTCGACCTCGCGGTGGCGGCGGTCGCCGACATCAGAGAAAAGGACGAGGACGCCCGCGGGCACATCGGTTCGGATCAGCCGCTCGCGGCATCGGACCTGATCTTCACCGACGGTTTCGAACTCATCGATCTCGCCACCGCGCAGGTGCAGGCGGCGTTGCAGGCCGAGCGCACGACGCGAATCGACGTGATGCGGGCGGCCCGCTCGTCGCAGGCGACGATGATGTGGATCGTTGCCATCGTCATCGTCCTGTCCATGCTGGCGCTCGCGCCCCTGCGCGCCGAGGCCGAGCCGGATCCGGCCGAGGACGGCGACGAATACCGCTTCATGGAATCCTCCGGACTGTCGTTGTCGCTGGACAACGAGTCGGAGCGCGACGCGCCCGCCCTTTCCCCGGACGGCCCCGGGGACGCGGCGGAGGCCGCTGGAAGCGCGTCACCGGCGGCCGGCGGGGACGCCGTCCGCGAATCGCCCGCCAAGGAGCCCGGGCCGGACCTCGGCGCCGTGGCCGCGCTGTGCACCGATTTCGGCAATCTCACCAGGCAGAATCAGCTCTCCGATCTGTTGGCGCGAACCGCGGCGTTGATGAACGCCCGCGGGATCATCATCTGGGTGAGCAACGAGAACGCTCGGACGTTGCAGCCAGCGCTGGAACATGGATACCCGCCGGGGACTCTGCAGCGCATCGGCTCGATTCCGCAGGTCGGGGACAACCCGACATGCGCCGCGTTCAACACCAACCGCATTCAGGTCGTCGAATCCGACGACGCCGACACCGGCGCCCTGGCCGCGCCGCTCATGGCCGCGGATCGCTGTATCGGGGTGCTGTCCGCCGAGCTGCGCGACGATTGGGAGTCGAGCGGGGCGGTGCAGGCGACCGCCTCCATCCTGGCCGCCCAGTTGGCGCCACTGCTGCCCGCCGACCCGGCGGCGGCGGCGCCCCTCCCCGTCGCCGCCACCGGAACGCACGACCAGGAAGGCGCCGGCGCGGGAACCGAGGAAACCGCCCCGTCGCCGCGGCACGGCGCCGGACGGTGACCGTTCCATGGAATCGTTGAGCCTCCCGCTCGACTACGGCGCCATCGAGCGGATACTCCCCCACCGCTATCCGTTCCTTCTCGTCGACCGGATCACGGAGCTCGAGGTCGACAAGCGCATCGTCGGCATCAAGAACGTCTCCCTCAACGAACGATATCTCGCCCGCCGACCCGGCGAGCGCCCGGTGCTGCCGCCGACCATCCTGACCGAAGCGGTCGCCCAGGTCGGAGCGATTCTGATTCTCTCCAAACCGGAGAACCGCGAGAAGCTGATTTACATCGTGGGCATCGAGCGGGTGCGCTACCGCAGACCGACCCATCCCGGCGACGTCCTGCATATCGAGGTCAACGTGAAACGTCTGCGCAGCCGCATGGGCCAGTTGCACGGCGTAGCGACGGCGGGCGGCAAGACGGCGCTCGACGGCCGGATGACCTTCGCCCTCGGACCCACGCAACAGCCCGGCCGGACCGCGGCGCCGGCCCGGTAACCACCGCTCTGCGGTTCCGCCCGCCGCTCGACCAACTCTCGGGACTCTCTCTGATAGAATGCACGCCATGGCTTCAAAACAACGTCGCAGACAGCCCCCCCCCGCGCCCGTCGTCGAGGCGCACTCGAACGGCGGGCGGTGGGCGCTGATCGCGCTCGGTGTCGTCGTTCTCGCCGGCGCCGGGGCCTTCCTGATGTCACGTGCGGACCGGGCGGCGCCGGCCCCGCGCGATCAGGCGGGCGAAGCGTCATCAGCGCCTGCATCGCCAGCCCCGACGGCTTCGACCGCCGCGGGCGGCGCCGCCCCGCAGTTCACGAGCGCCGATCTCGAAGGACTGCCGATGCCGCCGCTGCCGTATGTGCCGCAGACGGCGGGTCCGGCCGACCTCATGAGGCAGGCCTACGTGTTCGCGGCGCGGAATCCGGACGTGCTGGAGTACGTGCCCTGCTATTGCGGTTGCGGCAACAGCGACGGCCATCGGTCGAACGTGGACTGTTTCGTCGAGTCGCGCGCACCGAACGGCGCCGTGACCGAGTGGGACGTCCACGGCATGACCTGATCGCATTGTCTGGCTGTCGCGCGTGACGCGATGCAGATGCATGCTCTCGGCGCCTCCCCTTCGGATATCCAGGACGCGGTCCTGAACAAGTACGCTTCACAGTCCGCCTACGCCACGCCGACGCCGGCCGCGCCGCGCGGCAACTGACTGACCCATCCGGGTGCGCCCACGGCCTGCGTGGGGTCGCACCCGGACTCCGCGCACCCGCCATCATCCCGCATGGTGCCGCGCAGTTCTCCCCGGCCGCCGGCGGAACTGCTTGCCGGCCTGTACGAGTCCATCCCCGAAGGGATCTACATCGCCACGCTCGACGCCATGACCGTCGAGACGTTGAGCGCGAACCCGCACCTGAAGCTCATGTTCGGGTTCGACCCGGACGAACCCGACGGCAGGCTGCAGCCGTTCGCCGCGGACCGGTTCGTCGACGAGCGGGCCCGCGCGGACTTCATCGCCCGGTTGCGCCGGGACGGCGCGGTCAGCAACTACTTGGTCCGTCTCCGGCGGGCGGACGACAGCTCGATGTGGGTCGAGGTCACCGCAACGCTGCAGACGCGGGACGACCAGGGTCCGCTGCGCCTCGATGCCCTCGTACGCGACGTCAGCGAGCGGCGGAAGCTCGACACGCAGGGGCGCGACCCGGGCCATGAGCTCGTGCAGTCGGAGAAGATGGCGGCCCTGGGCCAGACGATCTCCGGCGTGGCCCACGAGCTGAACAATCCGCTGGCGACCATTCTGACGTGTGCGGAACGACTCGCGGCGCGTCCCGTCGAGCCCGAGACGAAACGCGGGATCGAGACGATTCTCGGCGAGGCCGAGCGGGCCGCGAGAATCGTGAGGAACCTGCTGACCTTCGCCCGCAAGCGCAATACCACCCGGGCGCTCGTCGACATGAACGACATCGTGCGCGACACCCTGGCCCTGCGCGCCTACGAACAGCGGGTGTCGAACATCACGACCCTCGACGCCCTCGCCAGCGGGCTGCCCCACATCTTCTCCGACCCCCATCAGGTGAAGCAGGCGCTGCTGAACCTGATGATCAACGCCGAACACGCGATGCTGGCCGCGAACGGCCGGGGCTCGCTCGTCACCCGGAGCTGGTATGACGATGCCCAGGGCATGGTCACCCTCGAGGTCAATGACGACGGTCCCGGCATCCCGGACGAAGCCCGGAGCCGGATCTTCGATCCCTTCTTCACGACCAAGGCGATCGGCAAGGGAACCGGACTCGGGCTGACCGTGGCCTATGCCATCGTGCAGGAGCACGGGGGACAGATTCGCGTCGATTCGGTTCCCGGCGCCGGAGCGTCGTTCTTCGTGTCGTTTCCGGCCGGCGCGGGCGTGCGCCGCGCGGCGCCGGCGGCCACCGGCGACCGGGCGCCGGCGGCCGGGGCCCGCGTCCTGCTCGTGGAGGACGAACCCGCTCTCGCCGCGGCGGTGGCCGACTCGCTGGCCGACGCCGGCTACCGCGTGGAGCGCGCCGGCGACGGGGAAGAGGCGCTGCAGCGCGTCGAGGACCAGCCTTTCGATCTCGTCATCTGCGATCTGAAGATGCCGCGGCTGGACGGACGCGCGTTCTACCGGGTGCTGTGCGAAACGAAACCGTCACTCGCCCGCCGCATGATCTTCGTCACCGGGGACGTGGCGGGCACCGATGCGGATCGCTTCCTGGTCGAAACCGGATGCCGATGGCTGGCCAAGCCGTTTCGGCTTCACGATCTGCTCCGGGTGGCCCACGAGGTGATCGGGTAACCGGGCGCCGCCCCCGGATCACGCGACGCTCGTCCTGCGAACCGCCGTCGGCAGGCGGGCCTTGGCCATGCGCCGCCCCGGATCACGCGACGCTCGTCCTGCGAACCGCCGTCGGCAGGCGGGCCTTGGCCATGTTCAGGCGCCGGCGGCCCGGTCCGGCCGGGGTCTCACCGGCGATCATCGACGCGGCCATCTCCTTGGGACTCAGGTCGGGACCGAGCTCCTCGCGCAGGCGCTCCACCGCGCGCGCATGCAACTGCGATACACGGGACTCGTTCACCCCGATCTCGCTGCCAATCTCCTTCATGGTCACGTCGCCGTAGTAGTACAGGCCGATGACCTTCCGTTCGCGGGCCGGCAACGTCTTGATGGCCTCCCGGACCCGGTTGGCGACATCGTCCCGCTCGCAGACCCGGTCGGGCCCCGGCAACTCCGCCGGGGTCATGACCGGCGGCAGATTCGCGCTGTCCGCGGCGTCGCCGGCGGCGAGAGGCGACGTTGATTCAATCGTCTTGATGCGGACGATGGTGCGGCTCAGCCGCGCTTCGTCCGATCCCAGGTGTTTCGCGAGGTCGGCGAGAGACGGCTCGGCTCCGAGCTCGTGACGCAGCTTCTCGCGGGCCGCCTCCAGCTCCCGACGGACCTTGCGAACCCCGCGCGGCCACGCATCGCGGCGCATGGCGTCGATCATCGCGCCCCGGACGCGCCGTTCGGCGAACGTCTCGAACTTGATGCCGCGCCCCTCGTCGAAACGGTGCGCCGCGTCGATCAGTCCGATCATGCCGTCCTGGACCAGGTCGCCCAAGTCGATCGAATGCGGCAAGGAAGCGGCCATGCGCCGGGCCATCGCTTCGACGAACGGCACGCCGGCGGTGATGCGGTCGTGGTCGTTGGGGTCGTTTACGGATACTTGCGCCTTCATGATGGTCGCCTCCGGAAACATCGGTCCGGCATGGCGCGCCGAACCCACGAAGAAACCGTCGCCATGCACTTGAATAGCAAAGCACATGCCACCTCTTACGGTGGCGAATCGGCGAGACCACCAAGCAGAAGTTATTGGTATAAGTCATTCTTAATAAGTTATTTACTGGATTATTGACAATCGTCCGCCCAGCGCCGAACCCGTTTCGAAGGCCGGCCCGTCCGTCACTAGGTTGACGGTTCAGGTTCGACATGTCATTATGTTGACGGTTGGTGCGCTGGAGGGTTCGGCCAGGAAGGGCGAACGGAGATGCGGGGCGAGAGGTCGCGCCCGCGGCCGGGGAGGAGTTCCCGGCGGCGTCGACGGGGCCGCCGCGGTGAAACCGAACGAGGCTCCTGCCTCGGGTTCCGGCCAGGAGTCGGCGCCGTAGAACGGCGCGGATTCCTGGGGTTGGTTGGACGGCGAACAGCTAGGAGTCGGCGCGGTAGAACGGCGCGGACTCCTGGAGGGTTGGTTGGGCGGTGAGCGGAGCCGCAGGCGACGCTCTCCGGGCTAGTGGCGGCAGCGCTCCTGAATGTACCGGGCGGCGCTGATCGCCTCGACGGCGCTCGTCACGATCTGGGAGGCTCGCGCGCGACTCGTGTCGTCTTCGAGCTGGGCATCAAGGAGCTCGGCGTTGGCGAGAATGACGCCGAGTTGGTTGTTCAACCGATGGAAAAGGGCGCCGAGGTCGGTCGGCTCGTCCATCTGGGGAATGTCCATCGTGTCCTGGGAACGGAATCACGCGATGCTGCGGGTCGATCCGCCGTCAGTCCGACGGCGGCGTATCCGGCCGGGTGACGCCGGCATGCGGATCGCGCCACAGCGTATCGACGAAGATCCGCACCGAACCCCCGGCCGTCCGCACGTACTCCACCTTGCCGCCGGCGATCCAGTTGTAGATCGTGCGGCGGCTGACTCCCACCAACTCGCACGCCTTCGCGATCGAGAGGGTTTTCCTATCGGCAATCATGACAGACGCTCGCATTCCGCCCACCGCGGTGTCCCTGTCCTTCCGCACTTCCTGACAGGCTCAAGGACGGTATCGGCGCCTGTCGATCCCTCCATTAGCATTAGCCGAGGCGGCGCCCATGCCTGAACGCGGGATCCATCTGCTGCTGGTGGAGGACGAGGCCCCGCTGCGGGAGGTCACCGCCCGGCAACTGACGGCCGAAGGCTACCGGGTGGTCCCGGTCGACAGCGGAGAGACGGCCGTCGAGCGGCTGGCGGAGTGCGCATTCGACATCGTGCTGACCGATCTGCGGCTGCCGGGCATCGACGGCACCGCGGTGCTGGACGCGGCGCTCGAACGTTATCCCGACATCATCTGCATCGTGGTGACCGGTTTCGGCACCGTCACCGACGCGGTCGCCGCGATCAAGCGGGGGGCGGCGGACTTCATCACCAAGCCGTTCCAGTTCGGGCAGTTGCTGCACGTGATGCGCTCGGCTCTCGAGCAGCGGCGCCTGCGGTCCGAGAACGCGTATCTGCGGTCACAGATCCAGGAACGCTATCGGTTCGAAGGGCTGGTGGGCCGCAGCTCCAGGATGCGCGAGCTGTTCGACCTGTTGGAAACGGTGGCCGCGAGCCCCAGCACGGTCCTGATCACCGGGGAGACCGGCACCGGCAAGGAGCTGGCGGCCAAGGCGATTCACCACAACAGCCCCCGGCGCAGCCATCGCTTCGTCGCCCTGAACTGCAGTGCGGTCCCCGAGACCCTGCTCGAATCCGAGCTGTTCGGACACGTGCGCGGCGCCTACACCGGCGCTGTCGCCACGCGGCAGGGCCGACTGGAATCGGCGCACGAGGGCACGCTCTTTCTCGACGAGGTCGGCACCATGAGCGGCCTCCTGCAGGCCAAGCTGCTGCGGGTGTTGCAGGAACGCGAGTTCGAACGCATCGGAGACAACCGATCGATCCGAATCGACGTCCGGATCATCGCGGCCACCAACGCCGATTTGGCGCAACTGTCCCGCGACGGCCGGTTCCGGGAGGACCTGTACTATCGCCTGAACGTCATCCCCATCTTCCTGCCGCCGCTTCGGGAACGGCGTGAGGACATCCCGCTGCTCGTCCGGCATTTCGTCGAAGCCTTCTGTCGACAGCAGGACCGGCCGCGGGAGGTGACCGTCACGCAGGCCGCGATGCGGCGGATGATGGCGTACGGGTGGCCGGGGAACATCCGTCAACTCGAAAACGCGATAGAGCGCGCGCTCACCCTCAGCCGAACCCGGACCTGGATCGACGTCGGCGACCTCCCCCGCGAGCTGCAGCAGGCATCCCTGTCCGAGCAGGCCGCCCCGCCCGCCCTTCCCGAAGACGGCTTCGACCTGGCCGCGCACATCGCCTCGGTCGAGCGCCGGTTGATACGACGAGCCCTGGACGACTCGGGCGGGAACCGGCAACAGGCGGCCCGGCGGTTGGGCCTGAAGCGGACCACCCTGGTCGAAAAGATACGGCGGCTGGACGGCATCGACGGCGGGCGGGGGGAGCCGGGTCTCGAGTCCTGAACCCCGCCGCCCCGCCGCCACCGCTCCGCGGTTTACGAGAACAGCCGCAGCGGCTCGAACGAGCCCTTGAGAATCGACCGGGTGCCGTCGAACCCGAGCCACTCCTCGATCATCGACGCGTACACCCGTCGAAAATCGGTGGTCATCTTCAGGTTGCCGTCATCGAGATCGGTCAGGCTCGGGTGCCGGCCGTGCAGGCCGCCCTCCACGCCGGACCCGATCACGAACATCGGGGTCGCGGTTCCGTGATCGGTGCCGAGGCTGGCGTTCTCCTCGACGCGCCGTCCGAACTCCGTGAACATCATGATCGCCACGTCGTCGACGCGGCCGATGCGCTTCAGGTCGTCCATGAACCCCCGGACCGCGTCGGCGGTGTACGCCAGCAGCCGGGCGTGCGGATCGGCCTGATGCACGTGCGTATCGAACGAGTTGCCCTGATACGAGACGTAGTAGAGCCGCGTCGGCATCCCCGCGTGAATCAGCGCCGCCACCTGTCGCAACTGCGGCGACAGCCCGCCGATCCCGTAGTCGACCGGGGTGCGGTACCCCGCGGCGGCGTCCCGGACGAACCGGGCGCTCTTGACCGCATTGTCCGCGGTGGACGCCAGGAACTCCAGGGCCGGGTTTTCCGGCGCCTTCGGCCGCAACCGCTCGATCGCCTGTTTCTCGGTCTCCGAGCCCACCCGCCGGAAGCTGCGGGGATCGTTGAAGACCAGGGGCTGGTGGCGCCGCGCCTGCACCGCCAGCGACTGGCGGGTCCCGATGTTCACGATCTTGTTGCCCTGGGCGTCGTGATCGTAGACCCCGTCGGCCAGACGGCCCAGCCATCCGAGCGGCTCGCCGCCGTTGGGCACGCCGGTGTGCCAGAACCCCATCGACGAGAAGTGCGACAGGCTGGGGTTGTCGTATCCGCATCCGTGCACGACGCCCAGCATGCCGTCCTTGTACAGGCGCTCGAACCCCGCCATCGACGGGTGCAGCCCGTAGCCGTCGGCAATCGGGATCACCTTGGAGGACGGGATGCCGAGATTCGGGCGGACCCGATAGTACTCGTCGTCACCGAACGGGACGACGGTGTTCAGACCGTCGTTGCCGCCGGACAGCTCGACGACCACCAGGATCCGCTCGGGATGGTCCTCGGCGCTCGTGCCCTGCAGCGCCTGCGCCGTCAACGCCGCCGACGTCCGGTCGAGCAGGACGGGAAGGCCGGCCGTGACCCCGATGCCGCACAACCCCCTCCGCAGAAAATCACGCCGGGAGCACCCACAGCCGTTGAGATGGCGGATAGTCATGATCGTTCCTCTTTCCACTCGACGCACAGGTTGGTTGGGCTACGCGAGTTGGTACTCCGGAGCACTCAGCACGAGATAGAGCAGCGAGCGCAACGCCCCTTCGACCCGCGGCCCCGGCCCCGGCAGGCGGTCGCCCCCCAAATCGTCCCGCAATCGTTCGACGAGCACCGCCCGGGCGGCATCGTCGACGGGAACGCGGAGGAATCGCCGCACGAAATGGTCGACGATCGCGTCGACGGTGGTGGCGTCCGCCGCCGTCACCAGCCCCACCAGATCGAGATCGGCGGTCGCCCTCGGAATCGGGATCAACCGTTCGAAGGCCATGACGTATCCCATGTAGCCGCCGTACCGGGTGTTGTAGTCCTCGTCCCGGTCGACGAGCCGGCTGGACTCCGCATCACCCTCCTGGGTGGCGGCGGTGATGTTCATCCCCTGCTCCAGCCGCCGGCCCACCCGCGCGTAGATGCCCGGGATGCTCCGATCGGGAGCCCAGAACCCGTCCCGGTCGGGGAACAGGACGCCCCGGAAGAGGTTGCCCCGCTCCAGCAGCAGGGCCGGCGTGATCCAGGTCCGGCCGCCGGCCCAGCCCGCGACGTTGGGCGGATTGAACAGCGTCTGCCCGAGGCCGGCCGTCAACCGGTTGAAGTCGGGAATCGTGGGCAGCCGGGTCAGGCCGAGCTTCCGATAGGTGGAGACCACGAGATGCACGGGACTCTTGATCTGCGTCGCCGTGGAAGCCGAGCTGTAGAAGTCCTTCGACAGGAACATGCGCCGGAGCAGGGGGCGCAGCTCGTACCCCGCCCCGCGGAACGTGCCGCCGAGCTCGCGCCGGGTGTCCGCATCGATCTCCCCGCGCACCAGGAATCGATACAGCTTGCCCGCGATGAACTCGGCGGTCACCGGCGCCTCGAGAATGATGTCGATGACGTCCTCGCCGTCGAAGGCGCCGGTCCGCCCGAGAAAGGTCTTCTCTCCGTAGTCGTGGGTCTCGGCGTCGAACCGGAACTCGAGGGCATCGTTCGTCCACCCCGTGAACGCGCGGGAGGCCTCGCGGATGTCCTGCTCGGTGTAGTTGCCCACCCCCATCGTGAACAGCTCCAGCAGCTCGCGCCCGAAGTTCTCGTTGGGATGGTCCTTCCGGTTCTCGCCGTTGTCGAGATAGACGAGCATGGCCGGGTCGGTCAGAATCCCGACGAGCAAATCCCGGAAGCTGCCGGCCGCGTTGGCGCGCAGCATCTCGTTCTGGCGCAGCATCATGCGGGCGTCCCGCACCTTGCCGGCGCCGGTCGCGAAATGCCCGTGCCAGAACAGCGTGAGCTTTTCTTCCAGGGGGCGGCGGGTCGTCAGCATGCGCCCGCCCCACCACGTCACGAGCCGCTGCGTCTCCATCGCGTTGGACCGCAGGCCATAGAAGAAGGTGTTGACCACCGGCTGGAGCCGGCGCGGCTCCCCCTCGGGCCGCACTGCGACCCCCATCGCCGCCCCCGTCTCCCGTGCGATGCGCACCGCCTCGGCCCGGCTCTTCGGGAACGGGTCCATCCCCGGGTTCCAGATGGGAGAGGGCTCGAACGCGGGGGCGGCGCGGTTGTCGACGGCGTTGAAGTCGACGAGGGCGTCGACCGCGGCCTCGGGGGACATCGCCGCCAGCCGCTCGATCTCGGCCGGCGTCGCCCCGAACCCCGCCCGCTCCACGAGATGGGCGGCCTTGTCGTAATCCCACTCTTCGGCCGCGATGGGCGTCAGGTCGCCGACCCAGTCGTCGGGACCCGGCTCGGCGGCCAGAACCGCCGCGGCGCCGAGCGCCGCCAGCCCGGCGGCGGCGAGCAGCCAGCCGAGGGGCCGGAGCATCGCCAAGCACCAGCACTCCGGCGCCGCGGCGCCGCCGTCGTCGTTCTCGCGCAGCTTCTTCATGACGGACCTCCGAACCAGACGTCCCGTACGGCAAGGGCGACACGCCGAGCGGGCGCGGGGTCACGCCCCCGGCGGGCGTACGGGACGATGCCGCGGGCGTCCCGGCGCCTATTCAGTGCCATGATACGCCAACCGGACCGCCGACCCGCGGCGACGGCGGGAGCGGCGCCCCGGTACTCCGGACTCCCAACCGGGCGGGAACCGCGGGTCGTCGGGGACCGGGAGCGGCGCCCCCCGCGGCGCCCCGGTACTCCGGACAATCGATCCGGACCGCCGGCGCAGGCCGCCCCCGGACGGACCAGGCTCAGGCCGGATCGCGGTGGACGGTGTCGGGGGCGAATGCGGGCACGCAGACCGCCACGTACTCCGCGCCGCCGGCCTCGGGACTCGAGTAGCGAATCCACTCGCCGGGTTCGGCGACGATCGCCTGCCCGGCCCGCACGTCGATGGCCCCCGCTTCGTGCTCGACCCGCAGCAGGCCGCGCAGCACCACCGTGAGCTCCCGGAACTCGGGCCGCTGCCCCGGTTCGACCCATCCCTCGGGGGAGACCATCCGGGCGACGCTGAGTTCCTCGTGCCCGGTGTTCACCCGCCCGGCGTACTCCTCGATCCGCTTCGGCAGGTTGCCCGCCGCCTGCACGACCGTAGGGCTCTCGATCAGTCTGGGCATCGGGTAGTCCGTCCTGGTTCCGCCTCCTCGATCCGCTTCGGCAGGAGAAGCGGGTCCGGCGCCGGGGACGGGTCGTCGAGCCCGAAGAAGTCGCAGATGACCGCGCGCAGCGCCTCGAGCGATCCGGCGGCGTTGATGGCCGTGCGCAAGCGCGACCCGTGGTCGATCCCCTTCGTGTACCAGGATCCGAGGGCCCGCAGCTTGTTGATGATCCACCGTTCCCGGCTGGCGGCGCTCCGGCGTTTCGGACCGACGCGCCGGTCGAGGCCGGCCGTATGCCGGAAGCCGTCCCGCTCGACCTCGGTCGCCTCGCTCAGCAGCAGGTCGATATAGACGAGCAGAAACCGGCCGCGCTCCCGCAGCGACACCGGCACGCCGCCGCCGCCCCGCCGCGCGGCCTCCGCCTGGTGGAAGATCCACGGGTTCCGGAGCGCGCCGCGGCCGACGAGCACCCCGGCGACGGCGGTCTCGCGCATCCGCTCCACGAGGTCGTCCGGGGTGACGCAGTCGCCGCTGCCGAAGACCGGAATCGACACCCGGCGGGCCACCTCGTCTATCAGCGACCAGTCCGAGCGCCCGGTGTACGACTGCGCGGCGGTCCGGCCGTGCACGGCCACCGCGGCCGCGCCGGCCTGCTCGACCCGGCTCGCGAGGTCGGGCGCATTCACGTTCCCGCCATCCCATCCGGACCGCATCTTGACGGTGACCGGAATGGACACCGCCCGCGTCATCGCCCCGATGACGTCGGCCGCGTGCTCCGGCGTCCGCATGAGACTGCACCCGGCGTGGTGCTTGGCGATCTTGGGCACCGGGCAGCCCATGTTCACGTCCACGATGTCGGCGCCCATCCCCTCGACGATCCGGGCCGCCGCGGCCATCCTGCCCGGGTCGCCGCCGAAAATCTGGATCGAGACCGGCCGCTCCTCCTCCGTGTACTCCGCGTACTCGAGGGTCCGGTCGATGCCCCGCACCAGCCCCTCGGCGCTGACCATCTCGGTCACCACCAGACCGCAGCCGCCGCCCCGCTTGACGAGGCGGCGGAACGCGGTATCCGTCATCCCGGCCATCGGAGCCAAGGCGAACGGCGAGTCGAGGGCGACGGAACCGATTCTCACGGGTGGAGCCTCACCATCGGGGGGCGGGATTCTACCGGCTGGCTACCTCCTCGCCGTAGAGCCTCTCGAGCCCGTCGTCCTTCCACTCGATGATCGCTTCGCTCCGAAGCGTGTTCAGGTACCGGTTGAGGGCCTCGAGCCGCCGTTCGTTGAAGACGTTGTCGACGATCTGCTCGCGCACCTCTTCGAACGGCGCCGGGGCAGCCGCGGTCGACGACTCCAGCTTCAGGATCTGGTAGCCGACCGGCGTCCGCGCGACCTCGCCGACCTCGCTCACCCCGAGCGCCTCGATCCGCGCGCGGACCTCCGTCGCGAGGTCGGCGAGGGCGATGGGTCCGATGAGGCCGCCGTTCGCCTTCGACACGCCGTCGGACACCTCGGCGACGACCGCCTCGAACGCCTCGCCGGCGCGCACCCGGGCCAGGGCCGACTCGGCCCGGGTCCTCGCCAAGTTGTCACGCGCGACGTTGAACGCCCCGCCCTCGGCCGGCACCGTGATCAGGATCTCGCGCAGCATGACGGTGGCGGGCTGGCTGAACTCCTCCGGATGGGTCTCGTAGTATTCGAGGGCTTCGACCTCGGTCATCGAGACCCGGCGCAGCACCTGGTCCTGCTGCACCTGCCCAACCAGCATCTGATCCTCCATGACGCGGCGCAGTTGGCCGAGGCTCATGCCCTGTTCCTGCTCCAGGGCGACGAGCAACTGCTCGTCGGTCATGTTGTTCTCCTGCTTGATCCCCTCCAGGATCTCGTCGAACTGCTCGTCGCTCAGCGAGTAGCCCATCTCGCGCCCGCGCTGCACAAGCAGCATCTGGTCGACGGTGTTGACGATGACGTCCGGCGTCACCTCCAGAAGCGCCCGCTGCAGCTCGACGTCGGTCTGCGGCGGCACCGGGCGGGTCCGCAGGGCGTTGATCTGCGCCTGCTCGAGATCGGTCTGGGTGATCAGGTCGCCGTTGATCTTCACCAGAATGCGCTCGAACACCATCGCGCCCGGTATTCCCGACGACAGTCCTTGTGCAGCCGCACCCGTGAAGACGCCCGTGAGGATGAGAACGAACAGCGGGAGAGCGACTCGAAACAGGTTCTTGGGCATGGTGATCACCGTTCTCACGATTCTACCGCCTGGAGCCCGCGCAACTCCACCAGCAGGTTCTCGATCCGGGTGAAGAGCGGGGCCGGGCCTACCTGATCGCGCTGCGCGCGCTGGAACTCGACCCTCGAAAACCCCGCCTCCACTTCGCCGCTGCGGGCGCGGGCCGTCCACCACGACGGCGAGTCGCGCGGGCCCCGGCGGGCGCCGCCCGCGCGGAGGTCGACGGTGAGCATGGCCGGGGGTTTCAGCTCGAGGTCTCGTCTCCGCTCGACGAAGCGCATCAGCCGCACCGGATCCACGGTGGTCGTGGTCCTGAACTTCAGGACGAGCAGAGCGCCGTTCCGGTCTATCGACTCGACGCCGAGCAGGTCGGCGAGCAGACGAATCCGCCCGTACTCGACGAGGACCGCGATAGAGGACGGGACCGGCCCGTAGCGGTCGCGCAGCTCGTCGAGGAGCGTGGACAGCTCGGTCTCGTCGCGGGCGGACGCCACCCGGCGATACACGGTCAGCCGCTGGTTGGTCTCCGGGATGTAGCCCTCGTCTATCTTCAGATCGACGTCGAGGTTGACGGCGGCCCGCGCCGCGTCCTCGATCTCCTCGCCCTTCAATTCGCGAACCGTCTGATCGAGCAGCTTGACGTACATGTCGAACCCGACCGACTCGATGTGGCCGCTCTGCTCGCCGCCGAGCAGATTCCCGGCCCCCCGGATCTCGAGGTCGAGGGCGGCGATGCGGAACCCGCTGCCGAGATCGCTGAACTCCCGGATGGCGGCGAGCCGCCGGCGCGCCACCGGGGAGAGCGTCCCCTCCGGGGGCACCAGCAGGTAGGCGTACGCCCGGCGGTCGGAGCGCCCGACCCGGCCGCGCAACTGATAGATCTGGGCGAGCCCGAACCGCTCGGCGTGATTCACGATGATGGTGTTCGCGTTGGGGATGTCGAGACCGTTCTCGATGATCGTCGTCGCCAACAGCACGTCGTACTTGTGTTGCACGAAGTCCACCATGCACCGTTCGAGCGCGCCCTCCTCCATCTGGCCGTGGGCGACCGCGAGACGCGCCTCCGGGAGAAGACGGGTCAGGAACTCCCCCATGGCGTAGATGGAGGTCACGCGGCTGTGCAGAAAGTAGACCTGCCCCCCCCGTTCGAGCTCCGTGCGGATGGCGCGGACGATCACCTGCTGATCGAAGCGCACGACGTTGGTCTGTATCGACTGGCGGTCCTTCGGCGGCGTCTCGATGACCGACATGTCCCGGATGCCGGCGAGCGACATGTTCAGCGTGCGGGGAATCGGGGTCGCGGTCATGGTCAGGACGTCGACCCGCCGGCGCAGTTGCTTGATGCGTTCCTTGTGGGCCACGCCGAACCGCTGCTCTTCGTCGACGATCAGGAGCCCGAGGTCGTTGAACCGCACGTCCTTCGAGAGCAGCCGGTGGGTGCCGACGATGACGTCCACCTTGCCGGCCGCGAGATCGGTCAGGGTCTGCTTCTGCTCGGCCCGCGTCCGGAACCGGCTGACGAGGTCGATGCGGACCGGAAACGCCGCGAATCGGTCCGTCAGGGTCTTGTGGTGCTGGAACGCCAGGACCGTGGTCGGGGCGAGGAAGCCGACCTGCTTGCCGTCCATCACCGCCTTGAACGCGGCCCGCATCGCCACTTCCGTTTTGCCGTATCCGACGTCGCCGCAGAGCAACCGGTCCATCGCCACCGTCGACTCCATGTCCCTGCGGATATCGGCGATGGCGACCTGCTGATCCTTCGTGAGCTCGTACTCGAACGCATCGTGGAACTCGCGATGCCAGTGGGCGTCCGGGCTGAACGCATGTCCCGGCATCGACTTGCGGGCGGCGTACAGCTTCAGGAGCTCCTCGGCCATGTCGCGCATCGCGCGGCGGACGCGGGTCTTGGTCTTGGCCCAGGTGGCGCCGCCGAGCCGGTCGAGGGACTTCGCGGTCCCGGAGTACTTCTGCAGCAGATCGATCTGCTGCACGGGCACGTACAGCTTGTCCTGCCCGTCGTAGCGCAGCTCCATGAACTCGTGCTGCTCGAGTCCGACGGGAATCTGCTTCAGGCCCACGAAGACCCCGACCCCGTGGTCGACGTGGACGACCCGGTCCCCGGCCTTCAGGTCGCGGAAATCGGAGAGGAACGACCGGGCGGGACCCGCCCGGCGCTCTCGAACCCGGCGTTCCTCGTCGAAGACGTCCGGTTCGGCGAAGATCTGCAGGCCGGCGTCCGGCAACCGGAATCCGCGGGTGAGCTGACCGGTCGCCACCAGCAGGGCGGCCCCGTGGGTCTCGTCGGCCTCGTCGATCGAGCGGGCCGTGAGGTCGTAGTCCGCGAGCAGCTCGATGACCCGCTCGGCCCGGCCGGGGGTCCCGGCGACCAGGAGCGTGGTATCGCCCCGTTCGCGGCACCGGACGATCTCGGCCGCCCAATCTCCGATCCGCCCGTGCATCTCGATCACCGGCTGGCAGGCCACGTGGCGCGGCCCGGAGGCCTCTTCCCGGTCCTCCCCCAACTGCTCCAGCCGCGGGATCGACGCGAGCCAGCCTTCGAGGACCGGCCACGCGACGTGCAGTTCTTCCGGCGGGACCACGGGGCCGCCCCGTCCCTCCGCATCCTCGAAGCTGCCGGCCGCCTGCTCGATCCGCGACTCGACGGCGGCCCGCGCGGCCTCGCTCTCGGACAGGTAGACCCGGACGCCGGGGAGACGCCGCAGATAGTCGCGAAGCCAGGCGGATCGATCGAGGTCGACGTCCCGGGCACCGCTGCCGCGAACCGGCTCGAAGAGCTCCCGCAACGGGAAGATCTCCGCCTGGTCGAGGGTTTCCGTCGAGCGTTGCGTGGCCGGGTCGAAACGCCGCAGCGACTCGAGACTGTCGCCGGCGAACTCCGCCCGGATCGGGTGTTCGTCCCCGGCCGGGAAGAAGTCCACGACACCGCCGCGCACGCAGAACTGGCCGTGCGCATCCACCGGATCCTCGGGGACGAACCCGGCGTCAGCCAGCAGATCGCCCAAGTCCGGGGGCTCCAGGAACGCGCCCGCGAGCAGTCGGGATCCGGCCGCGAGGAGGCGGTCCGGCGGACTCACCCGGGGCAGGAGCGCCGCCGCCGCGGCCACCAGGACCCGGACCGTGCCGGACGCGAGCCCGTAGAGGGCCCGCCCCCGCGCGGCGACGATATCGAAGTGGGGGGCGATCCCGCGGTAGGGATCGACCTCGTGGGACGGGAACGGCAGGACGTGCTGCCGCAGCTCGTGCGCCGAGGTGGCGGTGAGGTTGCCGAGAAAGAAGCTGGCGTCGGCCACCATCTGCTCGACGTCGCCGGCGCGCGGGACGATGACGATCACCGGCGCCTCGGCCGCCGCCGCGGCCACCGCGAATCCCTTGGCGGCCGCCGACAAGCCGGAGAGGGACCGCGCCGGGCCGCCGAGCCCGGCGCGGTCGGCCGCCGTCCGCAGCGCCGCCTGGAGGGTCAGCGACGTGCCGGTCACCGGCGGCAACCCTGGACCCGAGACCGGGATCCGCCGCGGAAGAGCGCAGCCACTGCCCGGGTCCGAGTCATGTCTGAAGCGGCTTGAAGCGTATGTTCCCGCTGAACTGCCATGCGTGTCGAGGACGATAGATGCCGACGTCCCGGGTGTTGGACTTCACCCGGAACGTGTAGAGCAGACGATGATAGTCGTAGGAGAAGCCGTCCTGCTTGTGCACGGCGACGTCGACCTTGTAGGTGCCCTCGACCAGGTCCAGACGATCGATGACGAAGGCCACTTCCCCGACGCCGTCGAACCGATTGGACTCCATTTCCTCGATGCGCGTGTTCGTGCCGTAGCAACAGACCCCGTCGGTGCTGAAGATACTGATGCCGAAGGCGAAATCGCCGACCGGCCGGTCGGCGACCACCTGCATGCGGATGGTCATCGGCTCCCCGCTGTGGAACACGTGCGCGGCGCCCTGGGGACCTTCGAGGGTCACCTGTTCGATCCGCACGATCCCGGACCCCCACCGCCCCTCCCGCGCCTCGAACATGTCGTCCGGCGGCCGATTTTCCGGACCCTCCTGGGCCGGGACGTCCGGTGCCGGGGCCTCCTCGTCCGGGGCCTCCACCGCCGACGCCGGCGCGTCAGGCGGAGTATCCGCCGCGTCGGGTGACGCGGCCCCGGCCATTTCCCGATCCACTTCCCGATCCACTTCCCGATCCACTTCCCGATCCGCGGGCGGCGGGGGGCCGGACGGCGCCGAGCTCTGCCGCGCCCGGGCGTCTTCGGCCGCGAGATGGGCGTCCTCAGCCTGCTCGACGTCCGACAGATACATCTGCGCGACCCGTTTCGGGTCGCCGGCCATCCGCTTCCGGCCGCCGTCGAGCCACACCGCCTCGTCACAGAAGCGCTCGACCATCGAGAGCGCGTGGGAGACGAACAGGATGGTCTTGCCGCGGCGTTTGAACTCGGCGAACTTGTCGAGGCACTTCAGACTGAAGCCCTCGTCACCCACCGCCAGCACTTCGTCCACGATGAGGATCTCGGGATCGACGTGCACGGCCACGGCGAACCCGAGCCTCAGGTACATGCCGGAGGAATAGGTCTTGACCGGCGCTTCGATGAAATCCTCGATCTCTGCGAACTCGACGATTTCCTGGAAGCGCCGATCGATCTCGCGGCGGGACATGCCCAGCATCACGCCGTTGATGAACACGTTCTCGCGGCCGCTGATCTCCGGATGGAAGCCCGCGCCCAGCTCGATCAGGGCCGACACCCGTCCGCCGACCCGCACCTCGCCGCTGGTCGGCCTGGTGATGCCCGCGATCAACTTCAGCAGGGTGCTCTTCCCGGAGCCGTTGCGGCCGATGACGCCGCAGGCCGCGCCCGCTCCGACCGTCAACGACACGTCGTCCAAGGCCCGGAACGATTCTTTCGGGCTCAGATGCCGAACCAGGCTGCCGGTCAGCAACGCACTCTTCAGGGTCGCGAACCGCCGCCCGCGCCCGTACCTGCGGTACACCTTCGAGACCCGTTCGAGCGTGATCGCGGACGGCACCTACACCTCCTCCGCAAACGAGTCGCGCAGCCGATCGAAGAGCCAGTAACCGAGCAGGAAGAGCCCGCCGCTGGCGCCGGCCACCGCGAACAGCCATTTCCGGTGCCCGAACGGTCCTTCGTGGAACAGGATCTCCTGATAGGCAATCGCGAGGTGCGCGAAGGGGTTCAACTGCATGGCCGCCCTGGCGCCCCCGGGCAGCGCGGACATGTCGTAGAGGATCGGGGTGGCGAAGAACCAGAGGGTCAGTCCGTTCGCCAACAGGTCCTTGACGTCGCGGAAATGCACCGTCAACGCGGCCAGGATCATCGACAGCCCGAGGGTCAGACAGAGCTGAGCCGCCACCACCGCCGGGAACCAGATCAGCTCGGTGAGACGCAGCGGAATGCCGTAGTACGCGAGAAAGCCGAACAGAATCGGCAGTCCGAGGACGAAGTGGCACAGGTTCGACAACACTGCGACCACCGGGAGGATCTCGACGGGGAACACGACCTTCTTGATCAGGTTGCCGTTGACGATCAGGGTGTTGGCGCTCTCGTTGAGCGACGCCGAGAACCAGATCCAGGGCAGGAGACCGCAGAACAGGAAGACCGCGTAGGGCTCGAGGCCGGCGATGTCCCCCCGGTCGATGACGGTGGTGAAAACGAACGAGTAGACGAGCAGGAGCAGGAGCGGATTCAGGAAGGACCAGAAGAACCCGAGCACGGACCCGCGATAGCGGGCCTTGAGGTCCCGGGCCACCAGGATCTGGATGAGACCCCGATAGCGGAACAACCGGATCAGGCTAGCGGGCATCGAACTCGATCACGACGGCGGTCGCGTTGTCGGGTCCTCCTCCATCGTTGGTCTCCTCGATGAGGATGCTGCACAGATCATCGAGGCCGGCGTCCCGCCCCAGGACCCCGCCGATCCGGTCGTCGGTGAGCACCGAGAAAATCCCGTCCGTACACAGCAGGACACGGTCCCCCGGCTCCGGCCGCAGCTCCTGGATTTCGACCTCGAGATCGGCGGCCCCGGACAGCGCCCGCGTGACCACGTTGCGCCAGGGGTGCCGGCGCGCCGCCGCCTCGCTCAACGCGCCGGCTTGAATCTGTTCTTCCACCCAGGAATGATCCCGGGTGAGCCGCGCGAGCTGTCCGCGCCGCAGCAGATAGGCCCGGCTGTCGCCGACGTGCGCCAGCGAGGCGGCGTCCTCGTCCACCAGCATCGCGACCGCGGTGGTCGCCATGCCGCGGAGCTCGCGGGACGAGGCGACCTGCGCCGCGAGCCGGCCGTTCGCCGTGCAGAACGCCGCCCGCAGCCGGTTCGCGTTGACGCTCTCCCGGATGTCGAACGGAACGGGCCAAGTCTGGTCGGGCGACATCGTGACCGTGGCCTCGACGAACGCGCCGATTCCCTCGACGGCCACCTGGGACGCCACCTCGCCGGCGGCGTGTCCCCCCATCCCGTCGGCGACGACAAACAGCCCCAGGTCGTCCCGGACCAACAGGTTGTCTTCGTTCGCCGACCGCCGAAGGCCCTTGTCCGTGGCCGAACCAGAAGAGACGGGCATGAGGTCCTGTCCATTCCCACGGCGCATCGCCGGTACGACCGCCAGGCACCATGTCCAGGAAGCCCTTGACGAGAGCCCCAGGCTTCAACACGGGCTCCCCGCCCGGCAAGCGCCGCCCACGGCTCCGCTCGCCGCCCCACCAACCCGCCAGGAGGTCCACGCCGCTCTACGGCGCAGACGCCTAGCGATGCCGGCTTCTCTCGGCCACCTGGAGCCGAACCAGCGATTTCAACAGCGACAGTCGAGCCCGCTCGTAATCCAGCTCCGCGGCCGGCCGGGCGAGCCTCTCCCGCGCCCGCTTCACGGCGGCCTCGGCTCGGGTCACGTCGATGTCGTCACCCACTTCGGCAATCTGGGCAAGGATCGTGACGCGATCGGGAAGGACCTCGGCAAACCCGAACGACACCGCGACGTACGACGTCTCGTCGCCCCTGCGATACTCGATTTCGCCGACCGTGAGGGCGGCCAGCATCGGCGTATGGCCCGGCAGCACGCCGAACGAGCCTTCGGAGCCCGGCACCACCACCTCGTCGACCTCACCATGGGCGACCGAGCGATCGACGGTGACGATCTCCAGCGTCAGATGATCGGGAATGGCCACTACGCCGCCTCGCTCTTCATCCGCTCCGCCTTCTCTACCGCTTCCTCGATGCTGCCGACCAGCAGGAACGCCTGCTCCGGCAGTTCATCGTGTTTGCCTTCGACGATCTCCTTGAACCCTCGGATCGTATCGGCAATCGGCACGTACTTGCCTTCGAGGCCGGTGAACTGCGAGGCGACGAAGAACGGCTGCGACAGGAACCGCTCGATGCGCCGCGCGCGGGCCACCGCAAGCTTGTCTTCCTCGGACAGCTCGTCGATGCCGAGAATGGCGATGATGTCCTGCAGATCCTTGTAGCGCTGGAGCACCTGCTTGACGTCGCGCGCGACGTTGTAGTGCTCTTCGCCGATGACGTTCGGGTCGAGAATGCGCGAGGTCGACGCGAGGGGGTCGACGGCCGGATAGATTCCTTTCTCGACGATGGCGCGCGACAGGTTGGTGGTCGCGTCAAGGTGCGCGAACGTCGTGGCCGGAGCCGGATCGGTGTAGTCGTCGGCGGGCACGTAGATCGCCTGCACGGAGGTGATCGAGCCCTGGGTCGTCGACGTGATCCGCTCCTGCAACGCCCCCATCTCGCTGGCCAGGGTCGGCTGATAGCCGACCGCGGAGGGCATCCGGCCGAGGAGGGCCGACACCTCGGACCCGGCCTGCGTGAACCGGAAGATGTTGTCGATGAAGAGAAGCACGTCCTTGCCCTCGGCATCGCGGAAGTACTCGGCGACGGTCAACGCGGAGAGCCCGACCCGCTGCCGGGCGCCCGGCGGCTCGGTCATCTGCCCGTAGATCAATGCGGCCCGGGACTTCCCGCGGTCCTCGATGTTGACGACCCCGCTCTCCTGCATCTCCAGCCAGAGATCGTTCCCTTCACGCGTGCGCTCGCCAACCCCGCCGAACACCGACACGCCGCCGTGCTTCAGGGCGATGTTGTTGATGAGCTCCATGATGATGACGGTCTTGCCGACCCCGGCGCCCCCGAACAGGCCGATCTTCCCGCCGCGCAGATACGGCTCGAGCAGGTCGATGACCTTGATGCCGGTCTCGAACATCTGCAGCTCGGTCGACTGATCCACCAGCTTCGGCGCCGGTCGATGAATCGGCCACCGTTCGTTCGTCCGCACCGGGCGGTCCGGAAAGTCGACCGGCTCGCCGAGCACGTTGAGCACACGGCCGAGTGTCTCCGGTCCCACCGGCATCGAGATCGGCTCGCCCAGATCGACGGCATCCATGCCGCGCTGCATGCCGTCGGTCGGCTTCATCGCGACCGCCCGGACCCGGTTCTCCCCCAAGTGCTGCGCGACCTCGGCAACGACGTCGATGGCCACCCCGCCCGCATTCGACTTGACCTGCAGCGCGTTGTAGATCGCGGGCAGCTGGTCCGGGAACTCGACGTCGATGACCGGTCCGATGATCTGCACGACCTTGCCGGTGTTCTCTGCCGCTGTATCGTTCGCCATGTCTCGAAACGTCCCTCCGACGTCCAGTCCCGTCCGTCCCGGGTCTTCGCCCCGCACGGCCCACCCGTGCCGCCGCCGGCCGCGCTACAGCGCCTCGGCGCCGGACACCACTTCTATGATCTCCCGGGTAATCGTGGCCTGGCGCACCTTGTTCATGTAGAGCGTCAGATCCTCGATCATCTCCGTCGCGTTGTTGCTGGCCGCATCCATGGCCGTCAATCGCGCCGCGTGCTCGGCCGCCGCCGATTCGAGCAGCGCCCGCCAGAACTGAATCTCGATGTGCCGGGGAATCAGGGTATCGAAGATGGCGGCCGGCCCCGGCTCGTAGAGGTAGTCCGGTAAATGCTCGGCCCCGCCGCCCGCGGGCTCGATCGACGGGATCGGCAGCACCTGATCCACCACCACCCGCTGTTGCAGCACGCTCTTGAACTCGTTGTAGACGAGCTTCACGCTGTCGACTTCGTCCCGCGTGAACGCCGCGGCCGCCTCGCGGGCGATCGCCTGCGCATGACCGTACTGCAACTGCGAGAAGAGGTTGACGAGCTCGAAACGGACGTCGAACCCCCGTTTCCCGAAGAAATCCCGGCCCTTGCGGCCGACCAGTCCCAACACCGGGCCGGAACCGGGGCCCGCGGCAATCACGCCGCCGGCCTCCTTGATGATGGTGGTGTTGAACCCCCCGCACAGCCCCTTGTCGGCGGTGACCACCACCAGCAGCGTCGGACGGGACGGGGCGTCCGGGTCACGCCGGGCCAGCAGCGGGTGCGCACCGGTGTCGACGTGGGCGGCGAGACCGCTCAGCACGCGTTGCATCTGAATGGCGAACGGCCGGGCGCCCAGAATCCGATCCTGCGCCCGGCGAAGCCGGGAGGCGGCAATCGCCTTCATGGCCTTGGTGATCTGCTGGGTCGACTTGACCGCGCGAATGCGTCTGCGAAGGTCGAGAAGAGAAGGCACTGGATGGGCTGCTCTCGGGCTGGGGCCGGGGGGCGCTCGAAGGCGGCGTCAGGCCGCCGCGGTCCTGCGGGCGGCATTGAACTGCTCGGTGAATTCCCTGAGAATCGCGATGATGCGCTGCTTGAGGTCGTCGTCGATCGCGGTCCGCTCCGCGAGATCGGCGAAGAGCGCCGGCTCCCGCGCCTCGACGAACTGGTACAGCGCCGTCTCGTACTGGCCGACATGGCCTTCGTCGACCGCATCGAGATGGCCGTTGGTTCCGGCGTACACGATCAAGATTTGGCGTTCGACCGGCAACGGCGCGTACTGGCCCTGCTTCAGGACCTCGACCAGCCGCTTGCCGCGATTGAGCTGATCCTGGGTCGACTTGTCCAGATCGCTGGCGAACTGGGCGAACGCCGCCAGCTCGCGGAACTGCGCCAGATCGAGCCTCAACGTGCCCGCCACCTGGCGCATCGCCTTCACCTGCGCCGACCCGCCGACCCGGGACACCGAGTTGCCGACGTTGATCGCGGGGCGCACGCCCTGGTGGAAGAGATCCGACTCGAGGAAGATCTGCCCGTCGGTGATCGAGATCACGTTCGTGGGAATGTAGGCGGACAGGTCGCCGGCCTGGGTCTCGATGACCGGAAGCGCCGTCAGCGAGCCCGCGCCGAGCTCGTCCCGCATCATCGCGGCCCGCTCCAACAGGCGCGAATGCAGGTAGAACACGTCTCCCGGATACGCCTCGCGCCCCGGCGGGCGCCGCAGCAGCAGCGAGATCTCCCGGTAGGCCTGCGCATGTTTCGACAGGTCGTCGTAGATGCAGAGCGCGTGCCTGCCGTTGTCGCGGAAATGCTCGCCCATCGCGCAGGCGGCATACGGGCTGAGAAAAAGCAGCGGCGCGGGGTCGGCGGCGGCCGCCGCAACCACGATGGTGAACTCCAGCGCGCCGGCGTCCTCGAGGGTCTTGACGACTTGGGCAATCGTCGACTGCTTCTGGCCGATGGCGTTGTAGATGCAGACGACGTCCTTGCCGCGCTGGTTCAAGATGGTGTCGATGGCGACCGCGGTCTTGCCGGTCTGCCGGTCGCCGATGATCAGTTCCCGCTGCCCGCGGCCGATCGGCACCATCGTGTCGATGGCCTTCAGGCCCGTCTGAAGCGGCTGCTTCACCGGCTGCCGGTCGACCACCCCGGGCGCGATCCGCTCGACCGGGGCGGTGCCGGACGCCGCGATGGGCCCCTTTCCGTCCACCGGCTGGCCGAGCGCATTGACCACCCGTCCGAGCAGCGCCTCGCCGACCGGCACGGAGATGATGCGGCCGGTGCGCTTGACGGTGTCGCCCTCCTTGATGGCGGTGCTCTCGCCGAGCAGCACCGCGCCGACCCCCTGCTCTTCGAGGTTGAGGGCCATGCCGAAGATCCCGTGGGGAAACTCGAGCATCTCGGTGGCCATGACCCGTTCGATGCCGTCGATTTCGGCGATACCGTCGCCGACCGACACCACGGTGCCGACCTCCGCCACGTCGACGTCGACGTCGTAGCTTCCGATCTGCTCGCGAATGATCTTCGTTATTTCGTCCGCCTTGATGGTCATCGCAGAAACTTTCGTCCTGACAGGGGGTGGTCCGGTCTCCGGCAGCTTGTCGTCGTGTTGCCGAGGGGGGGTCCCCCCCTTGGAGTACCTTGCTTCATCGCTCAAGGAGGGTCTGGCGCATCCGTTCGAGGTGCCGGGCGACGCTGCCGTCGTACACCGTCGAGCCGATTCGCGTCACCATCCCGCCCAGAATGCCGGGATCGACGACCGTCGTCACCCGCACCTCACCGCCGCCCGCGCCGGCGAGCCGCTCCCGCACGGCGGCGTCCTGGGCCGGGCTGAGGGGCACGGCGGTGGTGACCTGCGCATCGACGACCCCGAAGTGATCGAGCACGCGGGCGCGGTAGAACCGCACGATATCCGGCAGCAGCCCGAGACGCCCGCGGTCGGCGAGAAACGTCAGCAACCGGGTGACGGCCGGGGACACCCCCCCCCGCAGACGGTTGCGCAGATCGTTGATGACGGCCCGCTTCTTCGGCGGCTGAACCGCCGACCCGAAAAGCACCCGCCTCAACGTCTCGTGCTCGTTCACGAGCCGGGCGAACTGATCCAGATCGGATTCGGCCTGCCGGAGGTCGCCGCTCTCGAGACCGACGTCGAAGAGTGCTCGGGCGTAACGCACCGCCGCCGTACGATTCGTCATGGTGATCGGGTCGCCGACCTCCGCGCCCTGCGCGGAAGCGGCCGATGGCACCGGGGACACGCTGTCAGAGCCCGGCGCTGAACGGACAAACGTCCCATTCTACCATTGTCAGGCGCGGGCGGCAAAAAAACCCTGCCCGTCGGGCCCGTCGGGTCAGGCGCGGGGCGCGGGGTCTGGAGCTTCGCTGGTCAGATGCTCGAAGAGGCGCTGCAGCTCGTCTTCCGATCCGAAGGCGATTTCGATCCGGCCCTTTCGTCCCTTTCTGAGAATGCGGACCCGCGTGCCCAGCGCGACCCGCAGCCGATCCTGCGCCGCCTGGGTATGCACATCGACCGCGGCCGCCTTCGGACCGGGCGGCGACTCCGGCGGGTTCGCGAGCTTCTTGACGAGCGCCTCGGTCTCGCGCACGGAAAGGTTGCCGGCGACGACCTCGCGGGCGGCGCGGCGTTGCGCATCCGCGTCGGTCAGACCCAACAGGGCGCGGGCGTGCCCCATGGCCAGCGCCCCCGCGGCCACATCGGCCTGCACCTCCGGCGGCAGCAGCAGGAGCCTGACATAGTTGGCGATCGTGGCGCGGTCCTTGCCGATCGCCTCGGCCACGCGTTCCTGGGTCATCTCGCGCTCATGGATGAGCCGCCGGTAGGCTTCGCCTTCTTCGATCGGGTTGAGGTCCTCGCGCTGCAGGTTCTCGATGAGGGCGATCTCCAACAGCTTGTCGTCCGGCACGTCGCGCACCACGACGGGTACGCGGAGCAGGCCGGCCATCTGCGCGGCCCGCCATCGGCGCTCGCCCGCGATGATCTCGAGGCGGTCTCCCTCGGCCGGCCGAACCACAATCGGCTGTATGACTCCGCTGCTGCGGATCGACCGGGAAAGCTGTTCGAGCTTCGGTTCGTCGAGAATGACGCGGGGCTGGGAGCGGTTGGGGATCAGTCGATCCAGATCCGCCTCGGTCGGCCGCTCCGAAGATTGCGGCGAAGACTGCGGCGCCGCTTCGGGAATGAGGGCGCTCAGTCCACGTCCGAGCGCACGTCGTGTATTGGCCATGAACTCGCTCCTGCCCGGCGTCCCGTTCCAAACGCCGCATCCGGATCCGACGCGACCAACCGGCGCCGGAACGCTCGCCGGCTCGGTGGCCGAACCCTGCCCCATCGACCGGCGACGCCTCACTTGCGGGAACGACGCCGCCGCTCCCTCGAATCGCCCGGCCCTGCGCTGGAACGCCATCCTCGCGGCCCTGGTCCTTGCGGGAACGACGCCGCCGCTCCCTCGAATCGCCCTTGCCCCGATTTGCGCGCCACGAACTCGGCATCGGCCTGCGGCGGGATCACCCGGTATTCGATTTTCCGCCCGGGTTATTTCGTTTTTTCAGCGTCCGCCGGATGGTCTCGTGGCTGACCGACTCGACGATCTCCAGCTCGACGACCCGGCGCGCCAACAGCCGCAGCGACCAGTTCGCGTAGCCCTTCGGGGGCGGCCCCGTCCGCAGGGCGATGATGTGCGCCTCCTGCTCGCCGTCGAGCAGTTTCGGGACCGGCGGGGACGCCCGCCGCTTTCGCTCCAGCGCCCGCTCGAACCCCGCCTGCACGCATCGTTGACGAATGTTTTCAACCGTCTTGGTGCGGCACGAAAAGGCGTCGGCGATCTGCTGGTCGGTCCACGCCGGCCCGTCCGCATCGGCCTTCAAGAGCATCTGCGCGCGGCGCACTTTCTGGCTGCTGCCGTCGAGCTTGCGGACCGTCTGTCGGCAGACCTCGCGTTCCTGGTCGGTGAGTCGAACGATGTACTTTTTCTGCGGCATGAGAACTCTCTCAGCTAGAGACAAATCCCCGAAAATCCGAATGTTTATTTGCGGCGACGCGCTAGCCCGGAGAGCGTCGCCTGCGGCTCCGCTCACCGCCCAACCAACCCTCCAGGAATCCGCGCCGTTCTACGGCGCAGATTCCTAGCCGGTCCCGCGCGGGGCGCGGCCGGCCGCGCTCCGAGCGGGCGCCAGCATCTCGTTCGCCAGGGCCAGATACGCTTCTGCCCCCGTCGAACGGACGTCGTAAAGAATCGCCGGCAGTCCGTGGCTCGGCGCCTCTCCCAGCCGCACGTTGCGGGGAATGACCGTCCGGTACACCTTGTCCCTGAAATGCGCCCGGACGTCGCCGGCCACCTGTTGGCCCAACCTCGTCCTCGAGTCCGCCATCGTCAACAGGACCCCCTCGATCTCGAGCTCCGGATTCAATCCGGCCTGAACGCGGCGCATCGTCGCCATCAGCTCGGTCATCCCCTCGAGCGCGAAGTACTCGCAGTTGAGCGGGATCAGAACCGAGTGCGCCGCCACTAGAGCGTTCAGAGTCAGGAGCCCCAGCGACGGGGGCGTGTCGATGAAGACGTAGTCGTGCCGCTCTACGGCCGCGCGCAGCAACGGGCGCAATCGACTCTCGCGCCGGGGCAGCCCCACCAGCTCCACTTCGGCGCCGGTCAGATGATGGTCGGTCGGCATCAGCCGCAGGCCGGTGACCGGCGTTTCGAGCTCGAGCTCCTCCAGAGAGACGGTATCCGACGTCAACGCCTGGTAGGTGCTGCGACCGGCGACCTGCGCCCCGAGCCCGAGTCCACTCGTGAGATTCGCCTGGGGATCGAGATCGACGAGGAGCACCTTCTGCTCGCCCATCGCCAGAGATGCCGCGAGATTGATGGCCGTGGTCGTCTTGCCGACACCGCCCTTCTGATTGGCAATTGCGATAATCCTGCCCATAGGCTATCGGCACCTGAGAGTCGGTTGAACGCCTTAACCTTATTTCTGCGGATATTTCTGCTTCGAATGGTAACGCCGATACGCGGATTGGAACAACATGAGCGACCAGCGGTCCAGGACCATCCCACGCTCCGCCACCGCCCGCGCAGGCAGAATCGTGGCGGGTCCTGGGGCTCCGGGGACATGTGGAAATCGTGGGTCTCACGCGACGCCGGCCGGTCGGCAAGACGGGTGGCGCCCCTTCGAATCGGGGGCGAGCCGTCACGCGCAGTCAGCGTGGGACGCTCCTGTCAGTAGTCCGTCACGTCAATTCCTCCGGCATGGGGGAACTCTCTGGGGTTCGAGGGTGAGTTCCCCCCATGATCCCAATATTTGTTCGTGACACGGCACACTTGCAGCCCGTGGCGAAAGTCTCCGCTGCCTTCGAGCGGCGATGCATCCCGCCGGACTTGCGTTGGTTCGTCGGTGGCCTATGCCCCAAACCGTCATGATCGGGGACGCCGACCACCCAACGCCACGAAAACGTCGGGACAGGGTTCACGACAATAGGCGCGCCCTCCTCAAGGCCTTGACAGGCACGAACGTTCTTTGCCCGCGGGCACCCTCGCCGCCCTCGGTGCGACGCGGGGTCTTCACCACGGCCTGTCAAGGCACCTTCACCATGGTCTCATAGCCGAACTCGGTACTGAGCCGATGGCGTTCTGGCACTGCTCGCTGCAGGATGACTTGTCCAAGGCGCTCATGTTCCACGTGAAACATCAAGGTGCCAACCAGCCGCGCGACAGAGCCGAACGGACGGGCCGCAGCCCACGGCGATGAGCGAGCCTCGTAGAGTCGACCTCCCGCAATGGCGGTAGGCGAGCGGGTCGCTGTGGGGATGCACGTCAAAATTCGTGGTGCGCCGTGCGAAGACGCCATTCCTCAGCGGGTGCGAATCCCGCCCGGCAACTGTCGCTCCAGCCGGTAGCAGTCGGAGCGGACGATGGAGGCAACGACGTCGCCTGAAGCACTTCGACGACAACGGGCCGCTAAGACGGCGGCGCTGTTGGTGTTGTCACCGATCTTCGAGGCGGACCTGCAACCGGAGCAATACGCCTACCGACCGGGCCGGGGCGCGCCTGACGCGGTCAGGCGTGTGCACCGGCTGCTGACGACCGGGCGCCGGGAGGTGGTGGACGCCGACCTGTCGGACTACTTCGGCCAGATACCGCACGCGGCGTTGATGCAGTCCATCGCGCGTCGCGTGAGCGACGGGCGTCTGTTGGGCTGGGTCAAGGCGTGGCTGGAAATGGCGGTGGAGGAGGACGACGGGCGCGTCGGGAGCGGAAGGGGACCCCGCAAGGGTCGCCGATTTCGCCGCTGTTCAGCAACATCTACAGGCGTCGCTTCATCCTCGGCTGGAATACGCGACGGCTGCGCCAGTGGCTCTGTCGTAAGCACAAGGCGCGGTCCGGGAAGTATGTGCGCTTCCCGAACGAACGACTCCGGCAAGAGTACAGGCTCACGTGCCTTGCGCAGCGCACGGCGAGCTTTCCGTGGGCGAAGGCATGATCTCGTCCGAGAGCCGGATGCGGGAAATCCGCACATCCGTTTCGATGAGCGGCGACTGGAAACGGAGCCACGGCAGGGGGTGAGGCACCGGCACCGGGCGAAAGCGGCCGGAAACAGCTACCCCCATCCCCGCCTACCGCCACCGCGCCAGTCGTCGCCTCTACAGATGACTCTCTCTGGCGGCCTTTGTCGTCCCGGACTCCTTGAAGCGGCCGCTGAGCTTGCTGCAGCCGCACGGCGATGACGGCGTTGGCGCCGAACACCGTCCAGGTGCATGCCGGCACGGCTTTGGGCCAAGCGCCGATGGCGTGCGTGCATCCGGCCTCGACGACGCCCGACGACCACGCAAAGACCCCACACGCGGAACTCCGTATAGCGCATCCGGATCGCCCCGTCGGCGCAACCACAGGATGTCTTGCCGCATCGGCCGCAGCGCTCGGTCAGTGTCTCCGAAACGCATCTCGCCGATCGAGGCCGACGGGCTCCGCAGGTGCGCGTGGCGGCGCTCCAAGAGGCGGCAATCTGCGCGGCCGATCACGTCTTGCTCATGCACCGTTGATTCGTTCTTTTTGTGGTTCTACCGTGTCGCGTGAGCCCTTTATGAACAGCTTTTCGCATTTCTTCGTGGAGTCTTTCACAGGAGGTGTGGATGAAATCCGGGTTTCGGTCAGTGTTTCTGTCGATGTTTGCCGGGGTGGTCTGCTTGCAGGTTTCGGCGGTTTTCGCACAGGAACCTCGTCGTGAACTTGAGCTGGGCACGGGTTTGTTTTTGAACAACCCCCTCCGTGTCGCCGACCTTGGTGGTGGTCACCCGTCAGGGGTGACAGCGGATGTTGTCTGGACCCAGTGGTTCAGTGACCGTGTTGGTCTTGCTCCGGGCCTCACGTTCACGCCCGCCGGTTTCGTTGATGACGATACGGACTCTCCGTCGAGTCTGACTTCGTTTTATGGGCATGCCACTTGGCGCTGGCGGTGGGCTCATCACGGCGGTCGCAACAGCGTTCAGTTCGGGTTGGGTGGTGGATGGGTCCAGACTCGGCGGACGTACGCTCGTCGCGTTTGGAATCCGGATACGGGTACAGCGGTGCCCGATGGTTCCACGGTAAAGGAGGTATCGTCTCATCTGCTCTGGCACGCAGAGGTGTTCTTCACACACCGCGATGTCCTGCAGGACCTGGATGTCCGTTACGGCTTCCGTACCACTCCGCTTCTGCATATACCGTTGGCTGTTCAACCGGTGTTGACGGTTGTCTGGGCATTCTGATATGCCTCAGCGTCCGCGAACCTTTGGCTTGTTCACGCAGTATCGCCGGTCGGTCGGTCCGTCCTCGTGGTTCCTTTCCTTTTCGTGGGGTTCGCGGATTCGTCGGCATCCGTTGGTTTTATCGGGGCTCCGTCAAACGGTAGGACCGGTACCCCCCAGCCAGCAGTCCGCGGCAGAAGTTGTGCTGCATCCGGCCGGGGCCGTATTGGTCCATGAACGTGTCGTGCAGCGGTCGAAATCGCCGAAATCTGACCGATCCGAGCCGTTTTCCGCGCCACTTGCCGGCCAGTTCCGGCGCGCCGCGGAGTTTGCCACGGGGCTGCCAAGTTTAAAAGCGGACGGGACGTAAGGAGCTGGTGGCGCTGGAGGACGGCTATCGAGAGAGCCGGGAGCGCTGGGCGAGCGTGCTGCGGGCCCTGCGCGACCGGGGCTGCCGGTGGTGGCGGTCGGCGACGGTGCGCTGGGCTTCTGGTCGGCGATGCGGGACGTGTGGCCGGAGACGATGCCGCAGCGCGGCTGCCGCCACAAGATGGCGAACGTGCTGGACGTCCGCGGGCGAAGCGGTCGCTGCGCGAGATCAGGTATGCGCCGACCCAGGCTGACGCCGAGAAGGCGATCGACGCCTTCACGGCGGAGTTCGAGCGAAGTATCCGAAGACGACGGCGTGCCTGGTGGAAGACCGGGAGGCGCTGCCGGCCTTCTTGCCTTTAACCGGCGGAGCGCTGGCGGCATCTGCGGACGTCGAACCTGATCGAATCGCCGTTCGCGACGGTTCGGCGGCGGCTGCGTGTGACGAAGGGGCCGGCTCGCGCACGAAGGGGCCGCTGATGGCGTTCAAGCTGCTCGAGATGGCCGCAGCGGCGGGTGGCGCCGGCCGAACCGGCGCATCGGGGTGAGGTGTTGATGGGCCTTGCCGCAGGCATGCGGGGAGACGGAGGCCCGGAAGGCGGCTGCCTGATCACGCCGGAACCCCGATCCACAACATTTGACAATATCTCCCGCCGCCGGAGACCGCGAAAGCGCTACGCTGCCAGGATCCGGATTTGCATATCCCGACGTCGCCCGCAAACTTGCCTGAAGCGCGATTTCTACCCCCGGTTCCCGTTCCTCCGGTTCCCGTTGCCCAACTGACGCACCTTCTCTACGCCCCTGCCACGCCACCATCCACCACCGATATGATTCCCCAAACGCCGACACCCGCCCCCGCGCGACGGCGACAACTGGGTCACCGAGGGGTCGGACGGTTGGCGGTTGGTGGTCTCGCTGGATGGCCGGCGCCGGCCGGCGATCAAGTCGTTCTACCGCGCTGGAGGGGAATAAAAGAGAGAGGGGCTTTCCCGCGGGCGCGCCTGACCCGATTACGGCAAAGGGCTTATGGGCGCTCGGATTCCTTTACCCGGGAAGCTGTGAGTAGTTCTACCACACCGGGCGGTTCCGTGTTTGTATCTGAGCATGATCAAAAACCCAGGAACCGGCACCGTCTCGTGCTGCGACGCCGCCGCCGCGGCTGTAATCTGCTGCGAAGCGCACCCGGGGACGCCGGAGCAAGCCCCCCGCGGTCGAGGCCGGGCAGTGATGCCGCACAAAGCACTTGCGCTGACGCGGAAATGCCCCCTTTGGCGGCGTTCCCCCGCGACACCGCCTCGCCGACGACGGCGTTCAGTCCGAAGACTCCACGAGCGCACCATCGATCTCATCGATGATCGCCTGTGCCGCTTTTCCCCGGTCGGGCGCATTCAAGACCGGCCGACCCACGACGACATAGTCCGATCCCGCATGAATCGCCTGCGCCGGCGTGGTCGAGCGCCGGTGATCATCCCGGGTGGCCCCGACCGGCCGAATCCCCGGGCTGACGATCAACACGCCCGTCTCCTTGGGCCATGCCTCCCGGCAGAGCCGAATGACCGCACCGGATGCGATCACGCCATCACACCCATGATCGAGCGCGTCTCGGGTTCTGGCGACAATCCACTCGTTCAGCGTGACACCTCGCGCCGCCTCCGCCGGGGCAATCCGCGAAAAGTCATCGGCATCCAAACTGGACACGTACGGCACGGCGAGGAGGGCCGGCCATCGGCTCCCGGCTTTGGCGTCCCGCGCCATGGCGATGTCCCGCAATGGCATATTCTGGTGCAGAGTCAAGAACAGGATGCTCGGATCATCGCGCAAGTCGCGAACCACATCGGCCACCGTATTGCCGATATCCGGCACCTTCAGATCGACGAAGATCCGCTTGCCATCGTCGGCGATCTTCTCCCACAGCTCCACGAGACCGCGGGCCCGCAGCCCGGCCATGAGAAGCCGCCAACCTATCTTGTAGACCCGGACGTTCACCAATTCGTCGACAATGGCGCGCGCCCGCTCGACACTCGGAACATCCAACGCAACAATCAGACGATCTTCACCGGTCAACATCCGCTTCCTTTCACCTTTCTCCGGGGGACACAACCTGCCTTCTCCCGCAAACCCGGGGAACGGGTCCATAAATCCATACGACGGGAACGCCGGGCAAGCTCGCAACCACCGGATGGCGAGCTGGAACTGCAACGGCTAGCCTATCGCACCGCGCAAAACGATGTTCCACGTGGAACACTCGGCACCGATCACGCAGTCCTCTCCTGCCGCCACGCCAACCCTCTGGCCGCATGGAAAACCCGGCACTACCCGACCCTACGGGCGACAACGGGGACACAACCCGCCTTCTCCCGCAAAACCCGGAAACGGGTCCATAATCCATACGACGGGAACGCGGGCAAGCTCGCCACCACCGGATGGCAAGCTGGAGATGTGACGGCTATCCTATCTCACCGCGCAAACGATGTTCCACGTGGAACACTCGGCGCCGATCACGCATTCCCGACCTTCTCCTCGCACCACGCCGACCCTCTGGCCCGCACGGAAACCCCGGCACTACCGACCCTACGGACGGCAATGACGATTCCCAAAATCGCAGACCGGCAGCTCGCCGGCCGTATCGCTCGGCGAGCTGCCCGGGCCCGCGTCGACGTCGACACCGCCCTCCTCCCGGCCCTGGCCGCGTATGTCGATCTTCTGATGCGGTGGAACCGACGAATCAACCTGACAGCGCTGATCGATGACGAACACGGTATAGACAGACTCGTCATCGAGCCCCTGATCGCGGCGCAACGACTGCCGAAGACCGGAGCTTCCATCACCGACATCGGATCAGGCGGCGGATCTCCGGCGGTACCGATGAAGCTGGCCGTACCCACGGCACCGCTCCGGATGGTGGAATCGAGAACCAGAAGAGCCGCGTTCCTTCGGGAGGTCGTGCGACAACTTCGCTTGAAAGAGACGACCGTGGAGGCCTGCAGGTATCAGGAACTGGTGACCCGTGGAGATCTCCTCGCGAAATCCGACGTCGTGACCGTGCGGGCGGTCCGTATTGGCCGCCGGATGCTGCAGCAGATTCACCCGCTGGTCCGGGCCGGCGGCGCCGTCTTCCTGTTCCGAAGAGCCGCCCACGAAGACGTCAGCGGCGAGGTACCACCACCCCTGCGGATGGAGGCGGCATATCCCCTCCTCGACTCGACGGACAGCCGCCTGGTGGTCTTGAGAAAGCAGGGTCTCGGCCGCCCCGGCCGCCCCGGCGCTTGATATAGGCTCCCAGCACAGCCACCGCCGCCGGGGTCACCCCCGGAACGCGCCCGGCCTGTCCGAGGGTGGCAGGCCGCACCGAACCTAGTCTCGACACGACTTCTGCGGACAAACCGGGCACATCGGCGTACGGGAAGTCTGCCGGGATAGCCCGACCTTCGTCTCTCGCCGCCCTCGCAATGGAGGCATCCTGTCTCCGCAGATAGCCTTCATACTTGACCAGCGTTTCCACACTCGACAGCTCGGCGCCGGCGGCGTCGACACCGATTTCAAGATCCAGGACCCCCTGGTCGGCGAGCGTTCCGAGCGTGACGCCCGGTCGCCGCAATACGTGGGCCGCGGCGACGGTGCGCGTGCCCTCTCGCACCCGCGCCGCCCGTACGCCGGCGAGGTTCCGCTCGAACCGCGCGCGCCGGCCACAGAAGCGATCCCAGCGCTCGTCGCCGACCAACCCGATCTGACGACCGCGGGGTGTCAGGCGCAGATCCGCGTTGTCGATTCGCAGAAGCAGGCGATGTTCCGCCCGCGACGTGAACATGCGGTATGGTTCGAGACAACCCCGAGTCGTCAGATCATCGACCATGACCCCGATGTAGGACTCGTTGCGCCTCAGCACCCAGTCTCCGTCTCCCCGGGCTCGGCGGGCCGCATTCACGCCCGCTACCAGCCCCTGTCCCGCCGCCTCCTCGTAGCCCGAGGTACCGTTGATCTGCCCCGCCAGATACAGTCCCGCTATCTTCCGGGTCTCCAGGGTCGGCGCGAGTTCCGTCGGCTGGATGAAATCGTATTCGACCGCATAGCCGGGGCGCAGCATGACCGCATGTTCCAATCCCGGCAAACCGGCGATGACTTCCCGCTGCACCTCTTCCGGCAGACACATGGAACATCCGCTGACGTAGATCTCCGGCACATCAAGCCCCTCCGGCTCCAGGAAGACCTGATGGCGCTCGCGGTCAGGAAACCGCATCACCTTGTCTTCCAGGGAAGGGCAGTACCGGGGACCAATGCCGGTGATTCGTCCGTTGTACAGCGGTGACCGATCCTTGTTCCGACGGATGAGCTCGTGCACCGCGGCGGTCGTATGGACGATGTGACAGCAAACCTGGGTGAGATCGATCGCGCCGGACATGAACGAGAACGGCACCGGCGGTCGATCGCCCGGCTCCTCCTCGAACCGGCCGAAGTCGATGCTGGCGCGATCGAGCCGGGGTGGAGTTCCGGTCTTCAACCGGCCCCACTCCAGACCCAGTCCCTTCAATGATTCGCCGAGAACCCGCGACGCCGGCTCCCCGCCCCGGCCGGCCGCTTGTCGTTGCGGTCCGACGTGGATCAGTCCGTTCAGGAAGGTTCCCGTGGTCACGACCAGCGCACGGCAACCGAGGCGCGTACCGTCTTCGAGCTCGATTCCGACGGCTCGGCCGCCCTCGACCACCACGGAACCGACCCGCCCGATGATCCAGTCGATTTTCGATTCGCGGTCCAATCGAGAACGCATCCAGACGCCGTACTGTCGTTTGTCCGCTTGCGCCCGAGGGGATTGCACCGCCGGTCCGCGACTCCGGTTCAGCAACTTGAACTGAATCCCGGTAGCATCGATCGCCTGACCCATGAGGCCGCCCAAAGCGTCGATCTCACGAACCAGATGTCCCTTGGCGGTTCCGCCGATCGACGGGTTGCACGGCATGTGACCCACGGTGTCTCTAGAGAGCGTGCAGAGGCCCACCGTACACCCCAGGCGGGCGGCCGCATGCGCCGCCTCGACGCCGGCATGGCCGGCCCCGATGATGATGATGTCATGATCCACAGGCATGACGGCTTTCCCGTGAAACGCCCGCCCGGCCGCGGCGCCCGAGGCTCGAACGCGTACGAACCTGACCCGGAAATCGTCGCCTGCGGCTCCGATTGCCGCCCAACCAACCCTCCAGGAGTCCGCGCCGTTCTACGGCGCAGATTCCTGGCCGGTCGAACCTGCAAGCGCCCAAACGATCGGACGATGCGCATCCCCGGTTGGCGATACCCGCCTCGTTACTCGGTGTGCGGTTAGCCGGCAACGTCGCTTCCCTCGACTCCGGGCCGCGGTCCGGGCACGAACCTGGACTACTTCCCGACGCAGAACCGTTCGAAGATATGGTCGAGCACGTCATCGGGCGTCCGCTTCCCCGTCAACTCCTCGAACGCCGACCGGGCTCGCTCCAGATCTTCGAGCACGAACTCCTCCGCCGCGCGGCGCTCGGCCGCTTCGGCCGCCGCCTCGAGTGACGACGCGGCCCGCTCCAGGAGCTCTATGTGCCGAATGTTGGCCACCATCGGGGTTTCCCTCGAACCGGCGTCGCCAACCAGCATCCTCCGAAGATCTTCCCGCAGCCGGCCGATCCCCTGTCCGGTGAAGGCGGAGACCTCGACCCACCGCGGGTTGTTGCCGAGTGGCAACGAGGTGGGCGACCAGGTCGCCGGCCGGTCGATCTTGTTGACCACCACCATCCGCGTTGACCCCGAAGTCTCCTCCAACAGATGCCGATCATCCGCGGCAAGCGGCTGCGATCGATCGACAACGACGAGAGACGCGGCCGCAACCCCGAACGCCTGCCGAGCCCGCGATACTCCCTCCGCTTCCACCCGATCGCCGGTCTCGCGAATGCCGGCGGAGTCGATCAGATTGACGGCGAGTCCGTCGAGATCCATCGTCTCGGTCACGAGATCGCGGGTGGTGCCGGGAACGGACGTGACGATGGCGCGGGATGAACCCAATAACTGATTGAAAATACTTGACTTACCGACATTCGGTCGGCCAAGGACGACAACCTCGCATCCATCCCGGATCAGCCGCCCGGCGGCGGCGCCGGCCAGCAGGGTCCGCACCTGTTTGTGTACTGTTCCTATCGCCAGGGCCACCTCCGACGTCTCGATGAAGTGGTAACCCTCCTCGGGGAAATCGAGCGAGGCTTCGAGCCGGGCCGTCAGGTCGAGCAACTGCTTGTCAACTTCGGCGATGCGCCCGGTCATCGTGCCTTCGAGCTGGTCGAACGCCAACCGGGCCTGAAGCGGCGTGACCGCATCGATGAGATCCGCCACCGCTTCCGCCTGAATGAGATCCACGCGGCCGTGCAGGAAAGCGCGGAGCGTGAACTCCCCCGGATCCGCCAGCCGGGCCCCCGACCTGCAGGCCAGCGCGACGATCTGTTCCAGCAGCACCGGACTGCCGTGAGCACAGATTTCGACGACGTCCTCGCCTGTGTACGATCCCGGCTCCGGGAACGAGGTCGCCACCACCTGATCGATGGAGGTCACCTCGTTCCCCGCGCGGGCGACGAGGCGGGCCGTGGTGGCACGGCGGGGTTGCAGGGGTCTGGTCCGGTCGAGGAGCACGCCGGCAATCGCCGGTGCCTGTGCTCCGCTGATTCGCACCACACCCAGACCACCACGCCCGGCGGGCGTCGCAACGGCGACGATCGTGTCGTCGGATGCGAACATCGGTCACCGCATTCTGCAACCGGCGGCGGGCTGCGGACCTCCCGGCACCTCACCCGGCGTTGCGGCAACGGGTTTCCGGATTCGAACGCCAAACGGGTAACGCTCGTCCGGCCGCTACGACGGGCCCGTGAGCCTGCGGGCGAGGCTGATGCGCGGGGCGGGCCCGGCGCCGAACCGTCACGGCCGCCGTACTGGGTTGCCGGCCGAGATCAGGACCGTCTTGAGGAACGCGTCGCCGATACTCTTCGAGGATACGTCCGGATCGTCGGCGATCGCCAAGTGCACAATCCGGCGCGCGTACGGGTTCAGCGGCCCGATCTCCTGGGCCTCGCCGGTCCGTCGGGCCCGGTCGGCGAGCAGGACCGCCGTCTGTCGAAGCTCTTCGTCCTTGCCCTTCCGATAGTCCAGACAATCGACGACGATACGCCCCGCTCCGTGCTCGCCGCGGAACGCAGCGTTGACGATGTGCTGCAGCGCGTCGAGGCCTTCGCCCTTGCGCCGCAGGAGCACATCGCCGCTGTCTCCATTCACGGTGATGCGGGTCCCGTCCTCGATCGCGGCGCATTCCACTTCCAGCGACAGGCCCAGCGCATTCGTCACCGCTTCCACGAAGGCCACCATCCGGGCTTCGAGATCCGCTGCCACCCCTGCCTCCTCGGCGTTCATGGTCGAACCCCGCGGCGCACCGAGCCGGTGCGGCGGGGCTGTCGCCCTAGGAGTTTGCGCCGTGGAACCATTTTGGGCACGATTAAACCCCCGTATATAGTAGTCGTAGACCTTCAACTCCACTATATGTGGGGGCTTATTTTCTACGGTGCAGACTCCCAGCCCGGAGAGCGTCGCCTGCGGCTCCGCTCACCGCCCAACCAACCCTCCAAGGGAGCCGTCGCCGCCGGGGGGGTGGCACCGTTCTACGGCGCAGCCCCCTGGGCTCCCTACCGACCCTTCCCGCGCGAACGCCGTGATCCCTTGCCCCCGCGCCCTGCCTTCGCGCCGGATCGGTCTCTTGCCTGACCGTCCCTGGCGCCCGCCTGCGGAGGCTCCGGGCCGGCGACCTCGCCGCCGGCCTTCTTGACCTGCCGCTCGGCCGGCGGCCGCACCTGCTTCACTCTGGGCGGACCCGCGATCCGGTTCGTCACCACGGTTTGGCCGATGCCGAGCAGATTGCTCGTCAGCCAGTAGATGACCAGCCCGCTCGGCGCCCACAGGAACATCACGGTGAAGATGACGGGCATGAACATCATCATCTTCTGCTGTTCCGGGCTCGCCGCGCCGGCCGGCTGCAGCCGCTGCTGGTAGACCATCGACGCTCCCATCACCAGCGGCGTCACGTAGAACGGATCTTGCACCGACAGATCGTCGATCCACCCCATGAACGGCGCGCCCCGCAGTTCGACCGCCATCGACAGCAACCGGTAGAAGGCGATCAGGATCGGCATCGTCAGCAGCATCGGCAGGCACCCGCTCGCGGGGTTCGCGCCGTGGCGGCGATACAGCTCCATCACCTCCTGGTTCATTTTCTGCTTGGCCGGATCGGTGGCCTTGAGATTGGCGTACCGGGCCTGGATGGCCTTCATTTCCGGCTGCAACTCCTGCATCTTCCGCATGGACACGACGCTCTTGTGGCGCAGCGGAAAGATCACGATGTTGATCAACACCGTGAGCAGGATGATCGACCACCCGTAGTTGCCGACGAAGCCGTGGATCCACTTCAGGGTCCGATGCAGGGGGACGACGATGGCCGACAGAAAGCCGAAGTCGATGGCCCGCACGAGGTCCGGATGCACCGCCTGGAGCAGATCGAAATCCTTCGGACCGATGAAGAACGGGAGTTCGCTCCGCCCCGGCTCCAGGGTGATCTCGAACTCGACGAGATCATGCTCCACGCCGGCCGCGGAAAGCGGACGGTAGTCGACGCGGCTCGGTTGGCCGCCCGGCAACGCAACGGCGAGAAAGTAGTGGTTGTCGACGCCCGCGAAGTCGAACTGCCCCTCGTAGCCGGGATGCTCGGGAACGTCGGAGGGGGCGGCGCGATACACGTCGACTTCCTGCTCCAACCCGTTCTCCACGGGCCGGCCGTAGAGCACGGCGGCGGGCAACTGTTGAAACACCAACCGGGACGTCTCGGCGCGCACGCCCCCGAGACCCGGGCCCCAGGCCGTCGTCGTCGGCTGGATGCCCCCCGCCGTCTCCACCGCCGCCTCGAATTCCACCACGTAGGGCCGGTCCCGCGATGGCTGGAAACGAAACAGCTTCCGGGCCCGCAGGCCGGAGCTGTCCTCGTACTCGAAGGTCAGCACGGCCGGATCCGCACCCACGCGCAGTTGGTCGACCGAGGGCCGGAACAGTGCGGCAGCGAGACGCGCCGTCAGCTCCGGATCGCCCGGAATGCGCAGAGAAAACGGTCTCGCGCGCCCGGCCGCCACGGTGGGAAGCGCCAACTCCACCGGGTCGCCGTTCTCGTCGGCGTACCGCTTCAGCTTCCAACTGACGAGCTCTGCGCCGCGATTGTCGAACTCCGCCAGAACGAAGTCGCTCTCGACGACGATGGTCCGGGGTCGACCGTCAGCCGTGACCGGGATGATCTCGGAATCCGCCGGCGCCGCAGCGCCCCCCGGGGAGGCGTCGGCAGCCGGGGTCGGCGGGGGCGGGGAACCGGGCACGCCGACCGCCGCCAACCGACCCGCCGGATCTCCCGGGCCGGAGGCGACCGCGCCGGCGGCGGCATCGGGCGCGGTCTCGACCGGGGGGGGCGGACCGATCCATTGCTGGTACAGCACCAGCACCAGGAACGACAACGTGACCGCGAGAAGAACTCGACGCTCCATGACTGATCACACGTCCCGACGCCCCGGAATACGCATCCACGATGTCCCGCATCGGTCTTCTATCGCCGGTACCGGATCAGCCCCCCCGGGATGGAACGGGTGACAACGACACAGACGGCCAAGCGTGAGCCACACCCCGCGAAGGATTCCATGGCGCCGCAGCGCCCCCTCGGCATAGTGCGAGCAGGACGGCTGGAAGCGGCACGCGCCGCCGAGCAGAGGACCCAGCATCACCCGATAGCTGTTCAGCAAGATTATCGACAGGCCGACCAACCCCCGATCGGCCTGCCGCATCAGAGCGTACAGCACCTCCACGCCGCCCCTACCGCGCCGCCAGGGCGCGAAGTTGGCGGCGGAGGGTTCGCCGATAGTCGTTCTGCAGGGAGCCAAACGAGGCATCTCGACATTCGCGGAAAGGCAGCACCACCAAATCGATCACCGGCATCGGTTTGTCGTACCGGAAGAGCTCCCGTACACGGCGCTTGATGAGATTGCGTTGTACGGCGTTTCCGAGGCGGCGGGGTGCGACGACGCCGAGGCGGCTGCAGGTCCCATCGCCGGCGCGCGCGATCAGCGTCATGTAACGCCCCCGGATTCGCACACCGTGCTGCTGGATCCGCAGGAACTCCGGCCGCCGACGAATCCGTTCACGACGTGCGAGCGACCGGGTCACCGCCGTCCAACCTCCCCCTTCAGCGGGGAACCCGTTCGACGGCGGGACAGACCAGCAGTGCCCACACCCATTGAGCGGTCATCCCGCGCCGCGCAACTCCTGGCCCTGATACCGCCGCCTTGCGGGCGCTGCTGGACGCTCGAACCAGATCTTCCCCGGACGCTGCGCCACCACGGCGGCGCAAGACTCCAGGCGTCCGTGCCGTTCTACGGGCGCCAGACTCCTAGTCGGAGACGGTCAACCGGTGGCGACCCTTCGCCCGCCGGCGGCTGAGCACGCGCCGGCCCGCCGGGGTGCTCATCCGCGCACGAAATCCGTGTGTCTTCTTGCGATGACGACGATTGGGTTGAAACGTACGCTTCATCGGATCGGGGCCCTCCGCTCCCGCTGGAACCCTTTATGCTAGGTCTCCGGCCGCCTTCCTGTCAAGAATCGGACCCGGGTCCACCGGGGACGCCGCCGCTGGAGGTACCCGGCCCCCGAGGCGCCCCATCGCGCCGAAGCCGAAGACCCGTTCGCGGCATCGGGGGTCGAGCACGGGATCGAAATCGCCAACCTGGACCGCGGACGGCTCAAAAAAATCTGACGCGCACCCCCGTCCCCCGAGGTGCCCGCAGCCGCCTCTCAGGTTGTTGAAAACACGCCTTTTCGAGCCGCGGCCCCCCGCCTGGAGCCTGCGCCACGACCCAAGGATCTCACCCTGAAGAAAGCGCCCTTTCTCGCGTTCGCAGCCATTTTCCACAGGTGTGGAAAACTGTGTGGAAAACAGATATTCATCAGTGTTTCGACGGACAAGCCCTGGCTGGAACTGTTATAACCCTTTTAATTTCAGTGACTTGAAGACAAGGCTTCCTTTCTTGCGACACGTGCCGAATCGGCTTGAACGGCCATTCCTCAGCCATACCGGGGAACGCCGACAGGGAGTTCCGACACGCGACCGGCTGTGGTATCGTGTCGCCCACTGCACCCGCGCCTCTCCCGGCGGCGAACGGCCTGACGACATCCTCGCCCGCGCCCCGCACGGAGGAGTTCAACGGGGTCACCGCAAGCGTTCCACCGAACCATTCGCGTCATGCCCGGCGGGTCTGGCCGCGAATCCATTCAAGTGGCGCCAAATGTCGAGCAACCTCTGGGACCAAATCCTGGCGCGCGTCGAGAACAAGGTCGATCGGTACATTTTCCACAAGTGGTTCAAGCCCACCCGGTTCATCGAGAACGAGGATGAGAAGGTCACGGTCCTCGTGCCCGACGACAGCTTCAAGAATTGGCTGACCCGACACTATGCCGGGGTCATCAAGGAGGCGGCCGACGAGCTCGGTCAACCGGAAACCGTCATCTCGTTCGTGACGACCGACCCCGCTCCGGCCGCCGGAAATGCGACCGGGGCGCCCGGATCCGATCAAGTTGAGCCGGCGCCCCGCACACCGGCGCCGCACCGACGCTACACCTTCGAGGAATTCATCGTCGGACCGTCGAACCAGTTTGCGCACGCGGCCGCCCGCGCCGTCGCCGAGGCCCCGGCTCGGTCCTACAACCCGCTTTTCCTCCACGGCGGCGCCGGACTCGGAAAAACCCACCTCATGCACGCCATCGGCGAGTACCTGGACCTCCATTCGCCGCAGTCCACCCGAACCTACATCTCGTCCGACCGCTTCATGAACGAGATGATCAACGCCATCCGCTTCGACCGAACCCTGGATTTCCGGGCGCAATACCGCAGCACGGACATCCTGCTGGTGGACGACATCCAGTTTCTGGCCAGCCGCGAAGGCACACAGATCGAGTTCTTCCACACGTTCAACTCGCTCTACGACGCGCAGAAGCAGATCGTCATCAGCAGCGACTGTCCGCCCCACGAACTCCAATTCCTCGAGGAACGGCTCCGATCGCGCTTCGAGTGGGGCCTGACGGTCGACATTCAGCCCCCGGATCTCGAGACCAGGGTCGCGATTCTCAAGAAGAAGGCCGAGCACCTGGCCCCCGCCATCCCCATCAGCGACGACGTCGCGCTCTACATCGCCGAGAGAATCAAGTCCAACATCCGCGAGCTCGAGGGTTCCCTGACCACCCTGATAGCCCGCGCGTCGCTGTGGCGCCAGCAGATCTCCCTGTCGTTGGCCCAGGAGGTCCTTCCGAACATCGGCGAGCGCGAAAAACGCCTGATCACCGTCGAGCTCATCCAGAAGCACATCGCGAACCACTACTCGCTCAAGCTGGGCGACCTCAAGTCCCGCAACAATACGCAAGCGATCGTGATGCCCCGCCAGATCGCGATGTACCTGGCGAGGACCCTCACCGACGCATCGTATCCGGAGATCGGCAAGAAATTCGGCAAGGACCACTCCACCGTCATGCACGCGTTCAAGAAGATCGAGAAACGCAAAAAAGATGCCAATTTCAAGGCCTTCATCGAGAGCTTCGTCAAGGCGATCAGGAAATTGGTCGGCCGGGAGTCTGCGCCGTAGAACGGCGCGGACCTCCTGGGCGGCAATCGGAGCCGCAGGCGACGATTTCCGGTTTCGGGTCAGAGGTGCTTCCTCCCCGACGCGGTCGGCGGCCGACGTTTTCCACAGCGATTCGTCAACAGCCTTGTTCTGCACTGGTGAAGACCCGGCGAGCGGGCCGATCTGTGGACGACGGAGCCCCGGCCCCACAGGATTGCAGCAGGGTTTCAGCATGCATAAAACACTGCAAATAAAGCACTTGACTGAATTTCGAGCGCATTTTCAACAGTACTTACTGCTATAGTAAAGAGATCACTACGTCGACGGATATCGACGATTCACGGTGTCAACCTCGAAGGTCACTCCCTCCGATGGAACTCAATGTTCGCCAGACTGAACTCCTCAAAGAACTGCAACTTCTTCAAGGCATCGTCGAGCGGAAAAACACCATTCCCATCCTCGCCAACGTCCTGATCGAAGCGGAGGACGGGTCCTCGGAGATCCGTCTCGCGGCGACGGATCTGGAGGTGGGGCTGCGCAGCCGGTGCGCCGCCGCCGTCGTTGCGGGCGGCTCGCTGACCTTGCCGGCCCGAAAGCTCCACGAGATCGTCCGGGCGTTGCCGGACACCGACATCCGGATCACTCAACCGGCCGACGGTGCGGTGAACGTGGCGGCCGAGCGGTTCAGCTCGCGGATACAGACGCTGCCCCGAGAGGACTTCCCGTCGATGCCGGACGCGGGCGGTACGGCCTCCGCGACTCTCTCGGCGGCGCCGCTGGCCGAGATGGTGGCCAAGACGCAGTTCGCGATCACCGGTGAGGACACGCGGTTCTTCCTGAACGGCGCGCTGTTTCTCCTGTCTGCGTCGTCGATGAGCCTGGTCGCGACGGATGGGCATCGACTGGCTCTTGCCTCGGCCGCCTCCCCGCCGCCGGAGGGCGAATCGGAGGGGGTGACCAGCGGGGAGGCGGCGGATCCGGAAGAGCCGGCCCGGGTCATTCTGCCCCGGAAGACGCTGTGGGAGCTGGCTCGCCTGCTCGGGGAGGGCGAATCGAAAGAGGTGGGCTACGAGCGGGGCGCCAACCATCTGTTTTTCGACGTGGGCCGGCGGCAGCTCATCTCGCGGACCATCGATGCGCAGTTTCCCGCCCACGAGCGGGTCCTGCCCCAGGGCAACGACAAGTGCATCAAGTTCGACCGGGAACGCCTGTCGAGTACCGTCAAGCGGGTCGCCCTGCTGTCGAACGAGCGGTCCCGGGCGGTCAAGTTTCAGATTGGCGCCGGAGGTGTCGAGATTTCGTCAAGCAGTCCCGAAGTCGGGGAAGCGACCGAAGTGGTCGCCGTCGACTACGAGGGCGCGGAGACGGTGATCTGCTTCAACGCGCAGTACGTCCTCGATTTTCTCGGCGCGGTCGATTCCGACAGTGTGGTGCTCTCGTTCAAGGACGAGGTGAGTCAGGCGGTGTTGTCGCCCCAGTCCTCCGCAGGATGCGACTACACGTACGTGATCATGCCGATGCGGGTCTAGTGCCGGGTGTCACGAGCAAATATCGGGGTCAATCGGGGGCGGCTCACCTCGACCCCAGGGAAGGTTCCCCCCGCAGGGATGCACCCTTCGACTCATGTCCGTCGAACAGAAGATTATGACGTGACGACTCATCGGCAGCGTCGGGATGAGGCGATACGGGCGTCCGGCGGCTGGCCGGCCGGCCCCTCGGCCTGAGCGCTCGGGGTTGATGCTCTGGTGGCGGCGATACGGGCGTCCGGCCGGCCCTCCCCAGGTGAAGTGACAGAGGACAGATGACGCAGTTGGAGCAGAAGGAGTCGGTCGGCAGGGCACCGTCCTCGATGGGTGATGGAGACGCCGTGGTGACCGCAGCGCCGGTGATCACGTCCGCCGATCTGTCGGATTACGGCGCCGACAAGATCAAGGTGCTCGAAGGGCTCGAGGCGGTTCGAAAGCGGCCCGCCATGTACATCGGGTCCACCGGCGCCTTGGGTCTGCACCATCTGGTGTACGAGGTGGTCGACAACGCCATCGATGAAGCCCTGGCCGGATTCTGCGACACCATCAAGGTCACGATTCACATCGACAACTCCATCACGGTGATCGACAACGGTCGTGGGATTCCTGTCGATGAGCATGCCAGCGGCCGGCCGGCGGCCGAGGTGGTGTTGACCGTCCTGCATGCCGGCGGCAAGTTCGACAACGAGAGCTACAAGGTGTCCGGCGGGTTGCACGGCGTGGGCGTCTCGGTCGTCAACGCCCTGTCGGAGTCGGTGAACCTCGAGATCTGGCGGAACGAAAAGGTCTACCAGCAGAGCTATACCCGGGGCGCGCCCGACAGCGGCCTCGAAGTCACCGGTTCGACCCGCCGCCGCGGCACCAAGCTGACCTTCAAGCCCGACGCCGAGATATTCGAGGCGGTGGACTTCAGCTTCGACACCCTGGCCCACCGTCTCCGCGAGCTGGCGTTCCTCAACGCCGGGGTGCGGATCACCCTTGATGATGAACGCGACGACGGAAAGCAGCGCGATTTCCGCTACGAGGGCGGCATCAACTCGTTCGTGCAGTACCTCAACAAGAACCGGGTGGCGGTCAACGCGGATCCCATCTACATGCGGGGTGAGCGGGACGGCATCGATGCCGAGATCTCGCTGCAATGGAACGACGGCTATTCGGATACCCTGCACGCCTTCGCCAACAACATCAACACCCAGGAGGGCGGCACCCACGTCTCGGGGCTTCGGGCGGCGTTGACGCGAACCCTGAACAGCTACGTCACCCGCCAGAACCTCGCGAAGGATCTGAAGGAGAGCATCGGCGGCGACGACATCCGCGAGGGCCTGACCGCCGTCGTCAGCGTGAAGATTCCGCACCCGCAGTTCGAGGGGCAGACCAAGACGAAGCTGGGCAACACCGAGGTCAAGGGGATCGTGGAGGCGATCGTGAACGATTGTCTCGGTGCGTTCCTCGAAGAGAACCCCGTCGTGGCCAAGCGCATCGTCAACAAGACGATCGATGCCGCGCGGGCCCGCGAGGCGGCTCGGAAGGCGCGGGACCTCGTGCGCCGGAAAGGGGCGCTCGACAACAGCAGCCTCCCGGGGAAGCTGGCGGATTGTCAGGAGCGGGATCCCGAGCAGGCCGAGCTCTACATCGTGGAGGGCGAATCGGCCGGCGGGTCCGCCAAGCAGGGCCGCGATCGGCGGTTCCAGGCGGTGCTGCCGATCAAGGGCAAGATTCTGAACGTCGAAAAGGCGCGTTTCGACAAGATGCTCGGCAGCGACGAGATCCGCGCGATGATCGCGGCGCTCGGATGCGGCATCGGGAAAGACGACTTCCAGCCCGACAAGCTCCGCTATCACCGCATCATCATCATGACCGACGCCGACGTCGACGGGTCGCATATCCGCACGCTGCTGCTGACGTTCTTCTACCGCCAGATGCGGGAGCTGATCGAACGGGGCCACGTCCACATTGCGCAGCCGCCGCTCTACCGGGTCAAGCGCGGACGCGGCGAGACGTACGTCAAGGACGATCGCGATCTCGAGTCGTGGCTCTTCAAGCGGGCGGCCGAGACGCGGGTGCTGCGCCTGCCCGACGCCGAGCTGACAGCCGGACGCTTGGAGGACCTGCTGCATCGGCTGGTCGCCGTTCAACGTTATCGGTCGATCGTCGAGCGCCGCGGCCCGGAGGCGGACATCGTTCAGGCGTTGCTGGACCGCGGCGCCGGCGGCAAGGCGTTCTTCGAGGATCGGGACACCCTCGAGCCGCTGGCCGAGCAGTTGAACACGCCGTTGCGCAGCGTCCGGGTGGTGGTCGACGAGGAACACAACGCGCACGCGCTGTTGGTCGAGGACCGCAGCAGCGGATTCGCCCGCCAACTGACGGTCGGCATCGAGTTCACCGAATCGGCGGAGTACCGCGCCCTCTCGGCCAGCTACGAGCCCATCAGAAACGTCAACGGACCGATGCTCGTGAGTAGTACCGCGACCCGCGCAAGCGGCGGCGAATCCGACGAGTCCGGCGAGGCGGCGGTCCATCCGGGAGAGGTGCCGATCGCCAACGTCGAGGCGTTGCTCGACCACTTCCTGATGGCGGGGAAGCGTGGGGTGGCCATCAGCCGCTACAAGGGACTGGGCGAAATGAATCCGGACCAGCTCTGGTCCACCACGATGAACCCGGACAACCGGACCCTCCTGCAGGTCCGGGCCGAGGACGATACCGAAGCCGATCTGATGTTCACGACCCTGATGGGGGATCAGGTCGAGCCCCGGCGGAAGTTCATCGAAGACAATGCGCTCGACGTCAAGAACCTGGACGTGTAGCGGCGAGGTCGTCGCCGCGGGCTCTCGGCTGAGGCCGGGCGCCCGCCGGAGACGCCGCCGCTGACGCCGCAGGCGCGCCCGCACCGCAGAATGTCCGCTGCCGGCTGCCAGACCGGTGGCGGAGATCCGATTCACCGCCGCACCGGGGTCCTTCCCAATCATGCCCGACGTTTCAGACACCAGATCGCCAGTCAACATCGAAGACGAAATGCGGCGCTCGTACATGGACTACGCCATGAGCGTCATCATCGGCCGTGCGCTGCCCGACGTCCGGGACGGGCTGAAACCGGCGCACCGCCGCGTCGTGTACGGCATGAGGCTGATGGGATTGGCCTCGAACCGGGCGTACCGGAAGTGCGCCAAGATCGTGGGCGAGGTGATGGGGAACTTCCATCCGCATGGGGACGCGTCGATCTACGACACCCTGGTGCGGCTGGCCCAGGGGTTCAACATGCGCTATCCCCTGGTCGACGGTCAGGGGAACTTCGGTTCCGTCGATGGCGACCCGCCGGCGGCGATGCGGTATACCGAGGCCCGGCTGCAGCCGATCTCGGACGACTTGATGGCCGATCTCGACAAGGAGACGGTCGATTTCGTGGCCAACTACGACGAGACGACCGAGGAGCCCACGGTTCTGCCGACGCCGTATCCGAATCTCCTGGTGAACGGTTCCTCCGGGATCGCGGTCGGCATGGCCACCAACATCCCACCGCACAACTTGCGGGAAGTCATCGACGGCATCGTGTGGACGATCGAGCATCGCGAGGAGAGCAACGGCGACAAGCGCCGCGGCTTGCGGACCCGCATCAGCGGCCCGGACTTTCCGACCGGCGGGTTCATCGTGGGGCATGCGGGCATCGATGCGGCCTACCAGACCGGCCGCGGATCCCTGACGGTGCGGGGCCGCGCCGCGATCGAGGACATCGGAAAGGGGGAGCGCCAGGCGATCGTCATCACCGAGATTCCCTACCAGCTCAACAAGACCCGTCTGATCGAGAAGATTGCGGAGCTGGTGCGCGGCAAGTCTCTCGACGGCATCAGCGACCTGCGCGACGAGTCGGACCGCCAGGGCATGCGGATCGTGATCGAGCTGAAGCGCGGCGAGGTGCCGGAAGTCGTTCTGAACAACTTGTACAAGCAGACCCCGTTCCAGACCACGTTCGGCGTGATCATGCTGGCGATCGTCGACGGACGGCCGCGAATCCTCGGACTGCTGGATCTCGTCGAGCGGTTCATCGCGTTCCGGCACGACGTGGTCCGGCGGCGCACGGAACACGAACTGCGCAAGGCGGAGGCCCGGGCTCATATTCTCGAGGGACTGAAGATCGCCCTCGATCATCTCGATGCCGTGATCGCGCTGATTCGCGGGGCCGGCAACCCCGCCGAGGCGCGTGAAGGCCTGATCGAGCAGTTCGAGCTGAGCCGGATACAGGCCCAGGCCATTCTCGACATGCAGTTGCAGCGCCTGACCGGACTCGAGCGGCAGAAGGTGCTGGACGAGTTGGCCGGGCTGCTGAAGGACATTCGGCGGCTTCGCGAGATTCTCGGCAGTGAAGTGTTGTTGATGGGCATCGTGGTCGATGAGCTGCGGGAGGTGCAGAGGAAGTACGGCGACGACCGGCGCACCGAGATCGTGGACGACCCGGGTGAGCTGCGAATCGAGGATCTGATCGCCGAAGAGGACATGGCCATCACCGTGAGCAACACCGGCTACATCAAGCGGACCGCGATCACCGAGTATCGGGGCCAGCGGCGCGGCGGCAAGGGCCGTCTCGGGATGCGCACCCGGGACGGCGACTTCCTGATGCACCTCTTCGTGGCGTCGACCCACGCCTACATCCTCATTTTCTCGGATCGGGGGCGGGTGTACTGGCTGAAGGTGCACACGATTCCAGACGTCGGTCCGAGCGGCCGCGGAAAATCGATCGCCAACCTGGTCTCGATGGAGCCGGACGAGAAGATCGCCGCGCTGCTGGCGGTTCGCGAGTGGCCCGACGCGGACGGGGAACGGTACATCCTCACCGGAACGAGGCGGGGCATCCTCAAGAAGACGGATCTCCGCGCGTTCCGCAACCCGAGGCAGAAGGGCATCATGGCGGTCGGCGTCGACGAGGACGACGCGGTGATTGCCGCCGAGATCAGCGATGGCCGCGGAGACGTGTTCCTGGGCACCCGGCAGGGCATGGCGATCCGTTTCACCGAGCAGGACGTGCGGTCCATGGGGCGGACCGCGCGGGGCGTGCGGGGCGTTCGACTGCGGGCTGACGACGAAGTGGTGGCGGTGACCGTCGTCCGCCCCGGCGGCGCCATGCTGACGGTCACCGAGAACGGTTACGGCAAGCGGACGGGAATCGACGAATACCGCGTGCAATCCCGCGGGGGAGTCGGTATCATTAACATCCAAACGACTGCCCGGAATGGTTTGGTCGTCGGAATCGCCTATGTGGAGAACGAAGATGAGTTGATGCTCATCACCCAGCAGGGGAAAGTTCTCCGCATGGACACGAAGGACATCCGTCCCATCGGACGGGCCACCCAGGGGGTGCGGCTGATCGGGATCGACAACCAGGATCAGGTCGTCTCCCTCGCGAAGCTGGGCGACATGAGCGCAGACGGCGAAACCCGCGAAGAGAACGGAACCGAGGCGATTTCGGACGATCAAGAGAGCTGAGGGTACGGTTGGGACCGGGCGGTTCGGGTAAGGGGTGCATCGGTCGAGGACACACAATGCAGTCAGGAAAAAAATGAACGGCCAGTTGTCGGCCCGTTCACCCTGGCTGCCAGCGCAAGGAGGCGGTGAGATGGCTCGATCCAGGATGAAGGTGCCGGTGCTCGCGTTGTGCATGGGGTTGCTGATCAGCGCCTGTGGCGGCTCGGGAGAGGAACAGACTCTCGTACGGACATATTTCCAGGCTGCGCGCGTCAACGACCGGGCATCGCTCGGGAACATCGCGATGTATGCCTGGAACACCGAGGAGCGCGGTGCGGTATCCAGGCCGAACGTGCAGAGCGTATCCGAAGAGCAGAGCCGCCCGCTCCGCATGCTGGAGCTGAGCCAGACCTTGGCCGAGGCGCGGGAAGCCGAGGACACGTTCACGGAGGAGAAGATCGCGTATCAGGACGAGAACTTCGACGCGATCAACCGCGTGCTCGAAGCCGAGCGGGAGGGTGACAACGTGCGGCGCCGCGACCGCGACGTCCAGGAGGCGTGGACGGACTGGCGCGAGCGCACCATGGAGCACTCCCGGACCGTGGCGGCGGCCCTGGACGCGTTGAATGACGAGCAGAACGAGGCTTCGCTCAGCGTGTTCGATCCGAACAACCCGCTCGATCTCACGCAGTACAACGGCGAGCTGGTGACGAAGGAAGTGGAGATCACCGCCCGTGTCGAGCTCGACGGCAACGAGACGGAAGAGATGTTGACCGTCACCCTGCAGCGGGCGATTCTGACCGGCGAGGACGGCATGCCGATAGAAGGCCGCTGGGTGATTCGGAACATCAGTTAGACGCCCGCCCGGGGTGAAGCCCCGCGGGCCCGCCGGGGTTTCCGGGAAGTCTGCGCCGCAGGACGGAACGGACTTCCCGTACGCCGTAATTGGGGAACGGCTCGGTCCCCGCGCTATGGGTGCGTGCGCGGGATCGAGCCGTTTGTCGTTCGGGCGGTCCGTCCGTCCAGGCTCATGCGTGTGCCGCCGGCCGGCGGTCGCGCCCGCGGTCCCGCCAATGCCGCCGCAGTGGCGTCGCGGGTGGGGACGACACCGGACCAGAGCGTTCCGATGACCGTGTCGAGCAGCGTCTCGAATACGACTGGCTGAATCCAGCGGGCTGCCGCCTGGATCAGAGCGTTCCGATGACCGTGTCGAGCAGCGCCAGCATTGGATCGGGATAGAGGCCGAGGGCCATCGACGTCGCCGCAATGATCAGCAGCGGGACGGTCATGGTCCAGGGAGGATCGCGCAGGTCCTTTCCCCGCAGATCGGGATGCAGCGGTCCGAAGAAGATCTTCCGGGCTGCCCCGAACGTGTAGGCCACGGTCAGCACGACGGCGGTCAGGCCGCCGACGGCCACCGCGAGTCCCAGTGGACCGGTCATGGTTCCGCGGTCGAAGATGCCGGTGAACATGATCCATTCGGCCGCGAAGCTGCTGAAGGGCGGGAAGCCCGAGAGCATGAGGCATCCCGCTATCCACAGGACCGTCGTTACCGGCATCCGCGCCGCCAACCCGCCGAGGGCGTTCATGTCCCGGATGCCGGTCACGTACACCACGATGCCGGCGGTCGAGAAGAACACGGTCTTCCCCATGATGTGGCTGAGGAAGAACAGCATGCTGCCCTCGACGCTCGCCGCCGTGAGCGCGCCGAGGCCGAGTACCGAGTAGGCGATCTGGCTGATCGTCGAGCACGCGGCCAGCCGCTTGATGTCGGTCTGCGCCAGCGTGAGCAACGACCCGTAGACCATCGTGATCAGGGCCAGGACCATCAGCACCGGCCCGAAGGGCGCCATGTCGGCCCCGAGCGGCAGCACCGCCACCCGGATCAGGATGTAGATGGCGAGGTTGGCGTAGACCGCGAGCAGGCCGGCGATGCACGTCGGATGCTCGGCGTGCACCGACGGCATCCAGACGTGAAACGGCACCACCGCGAGCTTCATCATCAGGCTGACGATGAACAGGACGACGGCGCCGGCCGCGGGCGGCGCTCCGGCCATCCCGGGGAGGTCCGCCATCGAGAGGCTGCCGGTGTGGCTGTAGACGATCAGGGTTCCCACGAGGAAGAGCAGGGCCCCCACGATGCCCCAGGACAGGCTTACCATCGCAACCCGCACGCGCTCCCGGTAGCCGAAGTACGCCATCAGGAAGAACAGTGTGATCGTCAGGACTTCCATGAAGAAGTACACCGCGACGAGGTTTGTGCTCAGGATCGTCCCGATGAAGCCCAGCGGAAAGAACGGAAGCAGCGCGAAGAATCGGCTGTAGTGGGCCGCTTGCGCGTCCGGATCCGCGGCCGCGTACAGCACCGCGATCCGATGCTCGATGTAGTGGATGGAGTAGAAGGCGAGGCCCGTGCACAGGAGAAGCACGATCGACAGGGTGGGAGCGCTGAGCCCGTCGGCGAGCAACTGCAGCTCGATGCCGGGGGAGATCACCAGATAGTCCTCGCGGATCGGCGCGCCTCGTGACACGTCGAGGGTGACGGTTCCCGCCAAGCCGGTGGTGTAGAGGAGGGCCAGACCGGTGATCCAGCCCGCCGCCTGCGGCAACCGGCGGCGGGTCAGCGCCACCACCAGCGATGCGCCCGCCGGAATCAGGAGAATCTGGAGCAGTACGGGCATCGTGAGCTCGGAAGAGGCGCGCCGCCGCCGGGGGATCGGTTCATCAGCCGGTGGTGCCCAGGAACATGTAGGCGAGCAGCAGGCCGAACAGAATCAGCACGTAGGACACGTTGTACAGCAGCTCCTCGGTATCGGCCCGGAGGTGGTGCACCAGGCGTTGCATCCGCGCCGTGAGCATCCCCGGCCACCGCCGGTGCACCGCCTCGTCGAGCGCCCCCTCCCAGTCCCGGGCGATGCGCCCGGCCATCCGCCTGGTGCCGTCGACGAACACGCGCGTCAGGAGGGGGTCGATACCCCAGCGGCTCCAGAAGAACCGGTGAAGCCGCCGCGCCGCGCGATGGCGCTCCAGAAGGGTCCCGGGCGCGATCACACGCCGTCCGTACACCAGCCACGCCGGCGCCGCGCCGGCGACGACCACCAGCACCGAGAGCACCGGGACCAGACCGTGTCCGGACGACTCCGCGGCTGCGATCCGCAGCGGCCCCTCCAGGAGCAGCGCCTCGTGAAACCCGCCGATCTCGAAGGCGTGATGCAGGACATGCTCGATCGCCGGCCCGCCGAGTCCGGCGGCCAGGAGGGCCAGCGCCAGCGCCCCTGCGGCCAACCGCATCGGCATCGCCCCGTCGTCCATCGGGTCGCCGGCGCGGGCCGCGCCGGACAGATGCGGGCTCGCCGGGCCGTGGAAGACGAGCGTGAAGAACCGGACCGTGTAGCCGGCGGTGATCGCGGCGGTGAGCAGGGCCAGACCGAACAACGGCGCGCTGGCGTCGATGGTCGCGAGCAGCACCGCGTCCTTGCTCCAGAAGCCCGGCAACGGCGGGACCCCCATCAACGAGAGCGCGGCCACCAGCATGAACCCCCAGGTGAGGGGCAGGGCGGCGCGGGCGCCGCCCATGTCGGTCAGGTAGAACGAGTGCACGGCGTGAATGACGGTGCCCGCGCACAGGAACAGACAGGCCTTGAAGAGCGCATGGCTGACGAGATGAAACACCCCCGCGGTGTAGCCGCCGGCGAGAAGTCCGGGGGCGAGCCCGGCGACGCCCAGGCCCAACAGCATGTAACCGATCTGGCTGACCGTCGAATAGGCCAGCACCTTCTTGAGCTCGAGGGCGACGAGGCCCTGAGTCGCGGCGAGAAATGCCGTGAACGCTCCGATCCAGGCCGTCAGGTGAAAGAACCAGCCGGCCTCCCCGATGCCCGCCACCCAATAGCCGTAGTAGAAGAGCGGCACCAGGCGGGCGACCAGATACACCCCGCTCTTGACCATCGTGGCCGCGTGAATCAGCGCCGAGACGGGTCCCGGTCCGGCCATCGCCTCCGGAAGCCATTCGTGGAACGGGAACTGGGCGGACTTGCCGAGCGGCCCCGCGAGCAGCAGCAGCGTGACGAGAATCACCATGCCCGGCGACGCGGACATGGCCGCGAGCCAGATCGGGGCGGTGGCGTAGAGCTCGAGGAAGTTGAGGGTGCCGGCGTGCAGATAGACCAGGAGGAGACCGCCCAGCATGAGCATGTCCCCGAGCCCGGTGACCACGAGCGCCTTGACGCAGGCCTCGGACGGCTTGACGAACGGGTCGGGCGGCGGTCCCCCGATCCAGTACTTCCGCTGATCCTGGTAGTAGAAGCCGATCAGCCCGTAGCTGCACACCCCCACGAGCTTCCAGCCGACGAAGACGAACAGCAGATCGCTCGACAGCACGAGCAGCAGCATGCTGCCGATGAAGCCGTTCATCCACATCCAGAACCGGGTCCGGGCGGGGTCGCCCCGCATGTAGCCGAGGCAGTAGACCATGATGATGAAGCTGATCACCGCCACGACGTTGGCGAGCACGATGCTGAGGGGGTCGACCAGGACCCCGAACCCGATCCGGATCGGTTGTTCGATCCACGCCAGGGTCTGCTCGACCGGCAACTGGCCGGGGTGCAGGAGCTTCGGCAACAGGCTGAGGGCCGCGGCCGCGGCCGCGGCCGAACAAGCCACGGCGCCGAGGTCGCGGGCCCGGGCATGGACGCGCGCCAGCAGCGGCGTCAGCCCCGCCCCCAGCAGCGGCGCCCCGATGCACACCCAAGCCGCGAGGGCGGTCACCGCGCCACCCCGCTCCCGAGGAGTCCGGCCGGCAGCGCCGGCTCGATGAATCGTTCCACGACCTCGCCGTTGAAGAGGCCCAGCAGCACGATGCCGGCGGTGATCGCGACCATCGGCCCGAGCATGGTCCAGGGCGCGTACTGCCGCCGGGGTATCGCGGCGTCCGGGGCCCCGCTCCCCGCTCCGTTCCCGTCCGTGGGGAAGTACAGGTATCTGAGCACGTTCGCCAGATAGGCGAGGGCCAGCAGGCTGCTCAGCACGATGACCCCGACGAACACCCAGTTGCCGGCCTCGATCGCCCCCAGCATCAGGTAGAACTTGCTGAAGAAGCCGCCGGTCGGCGGGATTCCGATCATCGCGAACGCGCACACGGTGAACACGAACGTGGTCACCGGCATTTGCCCGGACAGCCCCCGGAACTCGTGAATCTTCCGGCGGCCGGTCCGATACAGGATCGCCCCCGCGACCAGAAAGAGGCCGCCCTTCATGAATGCGTGGTTCACTAGGTGCAGCAGGGCGCCGGTATAGCCGGCGGGATTCGCGAGGCCGATGCCGAGCACGATGTAGCCGATCTGCGCCACCGACGAGTACGCCAGCATCCGTTTGAGGTCCGACTGGGCGATCGCCATCACCGAGCCCAGGACCATGGCCAGTGCGCCCATCCACCCGAGCACGGTGGTGACCGGAATGATCTCGATCGCGAACCGCGGCTCGAAGACGAAGAACATGACCCGAATCAGAAGGTACGCCGCCGCCTTGGTGGTGGTCGCCGCGATCAGGGCGCTGACCGCCGACGGGGCGTGCGAGTACGCCCCCGGCAGCCACGTGTGCATCGGAAAGAGGGCCATCTTGATCGACATGCCGATGACCAGGAAGGCGAATCCGACGAGCACCGCGGGCGATTCGTAGAGGGGGGGCAGCCGCTCTGCGAGGTCGGCCATGTTCAGGGTGCCGCTGGCGGCGTAGAGATAGCCGACCGCGAGCAGGTAGAACGCGGCGCCGACGGTGCCCAGGATGACGTAGCGGAACGCCGAGACGACCGCCGCCCCGCTGCCGATCGACACGAGGGCGTAGCTGGTCAGGGACGTGATCTCGAGGAACACGTAGGCGTTGAACATGTCGGCGGTCGACACTAGGCCGATCAGCCCCGCGGCCAGCAGGAGGTAGACGCTGTAGAAGGGAACCTCCTTGGCCGGGATCTCCTGCAGCACGCTGCGTTTCGAGTAGATGCCGACGAGCAGGGTGATGACCGTGAGCATCAGCAGCATCAGCGCCCCGAGCGCGTCGATGCGGAACTCGATGCCCCAGGGCGGCTCCCAGCCGCCGAGGTAGTAGTGGAGCGGCCCCCGCAGCGTCACCTCGCGCGCCGCCGCGAACGCCGCCGCGCACGAGAAGGCGAGCGCGGCCAAGGTGAGGGGATAGACGGCGGACCGGAACCGCCATCCCACCACCGGCAGCAGGAACGCGGCGACGAGCGGCGGCAGGACGACGAGAATCGGGACCGCGGACTGGTGGACGTTCATGCCCTAGTGGTCCGTCACGCCATAATATGCGGACACGGACATCGGCCTGCAGCGTGCAATCGTCGACGAATCACAGCACCGAACACCCGAACGTTTAGTCATGGCGACACACTAGGAGCCCGTGGAGGTGCGGAGGCGCTCCAGCAGCTCGTTCTCTTCCAGGGTGCCGAACTGCCGGTGGATCTGGAGCAGCAGGGCGAGCGCGACCCCGGTGATCGCGACCCCCACCACGATGGCGGTGAGCATGAGGACGTGGGGAAGCGGGTTGACGTACAGGGCCGCATCGAGCACCCGGGCGGCGTCCCCGCCGTGACCGTCGAGCACGATCGGGATCGACGCGCCCCGCTTGGCCGAGAGCGAGACCACGAAGAGGATGATCGACCACTGGAAGATGTTCATGCCCACCAGCTTTTTGACGAGGTTGGACTTCCCGGTCATCGCGTAGAAGCCGATCATCATGAGCACGATGTAGCCCACCGTGTTGAGGTGCCCGGCCGCGCCGTCGAGAATCGCCATCAGAACTCCAGCAGGTCGCGGAAGATGGAGAGCATCGCCGCCATCACGGTGATTCCCACCCCGATTTCGATGACGAGCATGCCGATGCTGCGCGGCTCCGCGAACGGCAGCGGGCCGTAGTCGAGGTAGTTGGCGCCCAGGGCGAGGCAGACCACGCCGAGGCCGGCGAAGAGCAGCACCCCGGCGCTCGTGGAGGCGTTCAGCGCGGCGGGCGGGATGTGGTGCCGCAGGGTCGCCCGATCCTCGGCCAGCACCAGCAGGACGAAGCTCGCGGCCAGGATCACCCCGCCCTGGAACCCGCCGCCGGGGCTGCTGTGGCCGTGCATGACGACATAGAGCCCGAAGAGCTGGATGAACGGCACGAGGCTTCGGCACACGACCTTGATGATGACGTCCGGCGGCTGCTCCGGGGGAAGGGTCACTCTTCGTCCTCCTTCAGGCCCGTCCGCAGAATCAGCAGCACCGCGATCGCCCCGGTGAAGATGACGGTGACCTCGCCCAGGGTGTCGAAGCCGCGGTAGTCGGCGAGCACGGCCGTCACCATGTTCTCCACCCCCGTTTCCTCGAGGCTCGACTCGATGTAGCGGGGAGAGACATGGGTCGCGGCCGGCGCCGCCGGATCGCCGGTCTCGGCCAAGTCCAGCGACCCCATGATCAGCAGGAGCCCGGTGACGGTGGTGGCGACGAGGTGGAGAAGCTTCAATCCCTGCTCACCCGGTCCGTCTTGAAGACGGTGATGACGAAGAACACGGTGGTGACACCGGCACCCACCGCGGCCTCCGTGAACGCTACGTCGACCGCCCCCATCTCCGTCCACAGGAGACACATGAAGAGGCTGAAGGCGGCCAGCAGCACCACCGAGGCGAGGAGGTCCCTGACCTGCACCGCGGCGACCGCGCACACCACCGACAGCACCAGCAGCACGAAGTCGAGGGACCAGATCATCGATCCTCCCCGCGGGTCCACCCTTCGATGCGGTTCCGCCTCGCCGCCCGGGCGATCGCGTGGGTGGCGGTGGGGCTTGTGATGAGGATGAAGAGGGCCACGATCAGCAGCTTGGCGCTGGCCAGGACGAGGCCTTCGTGGCATGCCAGGCCCGTCAGCACGAGCAGGCTGCCCAGCGTGTCGCACTTTCCCGCGGCGTGCATCCGGGTGTAGATGTCGGGGAACCGGATCAGGCCGACCGCCCCCGTCACCAGGAAGAACACGCCGCCGCAGACCAGCACCATGCCGACGACGGTCATCGTGCGCGCTCGCTCGTCACGTCCACGCCCTTGCGCTCGAAGTACCGCGAGAGGGCGAGCGCGCCCACGAAGTTGATCAGGGCGTACAGCAACGCGATGTCGACGAAGAACTCCACGCGGCCGAACAGATGCCCGGTGAGCACGATCACCGCGATGGTCTTGGTGCCGATGACGTTGACCCCCACGATGCGGTCGATGATGCTCGGTCCGCGGATGACGCGGTACAGCGACACCGTCACCGCAGCGAGAATGACGAGCGACGCACCGAGGAAGAATGTGGCTGACATGGAAGTTGCGGGCGGCCGGTCAGACGCCGCTCCCGTCGGGCGGCGCCCCTGCCGGCTGCCGCAACGCCCGGCCGATGCGCCGTTCCATCTCGCCGGTCTGCAGGCTGGCCGCCGACACGTCGCTGACCGCGTGCACGATGAACTCGTCGCCGACGATGTCCAGGGTGATGGTCCCCGGCGTCAGGGTGATCGCGTTGCCCAGGACCACCTTGGCCACATCGCCCCGCAGGTGGGTTCGGAAGCGGACGATCTGCGGGCGAAGCCGGTCGGGCCGGCAGACCAGATAGACCACGTGCAGATTGGCGAGGAAGATCTCGTAGAGCAGCCAGGGCAGAAACCGCACCGCCCCCCACGCCGCGGCGGGCAGATGCGGCGCCGGCACTTCGGCGAGCAGCAACTTGGACGAACACTGCGCCACGAGGGCGGAGCAGACGAGGCCGAAGGCGAGGTGGAGCGGGTCGAAATGACCCGACAGCACCAGCCAGACGGCGAACAGCATCACGAAGACGAACAGCTTCCGCACTGATCCGCATTGTATCCGAGCCCGGCCCGCCGCCGGCAACCCGGCCGCGGCCCGCGTCCCCCTCCCGCCGGGCGAACCCCGGCGTTTCGGCCCCCGGCGGCCGGCTCACGCCGGCGTGAGTTTCGCGAATTTCGCGCGAAGCGTCTTGCGCCCGACGTCGTTGAAGCGGACCGTCAGCTTCATGTCGTCGGTCAGCGGCTCCACCGAGAGGATGGTGCCCACGCCGAACGTCGGGTGCCGGACGCGGGTGCCCGGCGCGACGCTGATCACCGACTGGTCTTCGTCTTCGTAGGCGTAGCCGTAGTCCGGCTGGATCTGCGCGCGGGCGCCCGGCCGCCGCCCGCCGCCCGCCCGGCCGAACCTCGTCGGGGCCGGCGCCGGCGTCGAGAAGACCGGCTCCACGGGGTCCAGCAGCTCGGCCGGGATCTCGGCGAGGAAGCGGGAGGGCTCCGACGTCTGATACTCGCCGAAGACGCGGCGGCGGGCCGCGCTGGTGAGCACGAGCCGGGTCTGGGCCCGGGTCATCCCCACGTAGCACAGCCGGCGCTCTTCCTCGAGGGCGTCCTCGTCGTCGCGGGACCGCATGTGGGGAAAGAGCCCCTCCTCGAGGCCGACGATGAACACGACCGGAAACTCGAGCCCCTTCGCCGCGTGCAGGGTCATGAGCCAGATGCGGGCGTCCTCGGAGCCCTTTTCCTCGTCGGTTTCCGACAGCAGCGACAGCCGATCGACGAAGCCGTTCAGCGACGCGTCCGACTCGCGGATCTCGTAGTCGCGCGCCGCCGAGACGAGCTCCATCAGGTTGTCGAGACGCCCGTCGGCCTCCTCCGTGTGCTGGTCGCGGAGCTCTCGCAGGTATCCGCTCTGGTCGAGCAGCTTGCCGAGGACGTCGGACACCGGCTCGCGCGCCGCGATGGCGCGGAGGGCGCCCATCATGTCCCGGAACCGCCGCAGGACGGTGATCGCCCGCGTGGGCACCAGCGCGTCGTCGACCGCGCGATTCAGCCGCCGCCAGAGCGAGCCGGTCGCCCCGGTGCTGAGCCCGGCCCCGGCGAAGAGCGGTCCCGCGTCGGCCGGTCCGGGCGCCAGCCCGTCGAGGGAGGTCATCACCCCCTTGCCGATGCCCCGCGGCGGCGTGTTGATGACCCGGCGCAGGCTCACGTCGTCGTCGGGGTTGATGAGGAGCCGGAGATAGGCGAGCGCGTCCTTGATTTCCCGGCGCTCGTAGAATCGGACGCTGCCGACGATCTTGTAGGCGATCCCCTCCCGAATCAGCGCATCCTCGAGCGCGCGGGACTGGGCGTTGGTGCGGTAGAGCACGCCGATCGGGGTCTCGTCTCCGGCCAGCGCCCCGCGGAGACGCTTGGTGACGAAATCGGCCTCTTCCAGATCGTCGCCTCCCCGGAAGCACCGGATGAGGGCGCCCCCCGTGCGGTCGGTCCACAGCCGCTTCTCCGGGCGGTTCCGGTTCCGCCGGATGACCGCGCCGGCCGCGTCGAGAATGACCTGGGTCGAGCGGTAGTTCCGTTCGAGACGGACGACCGTGGCGTCGGGGAAGTCGCGCTCGAAGTCCAGGATGTTGCGCAGGTCCGCGCCGCGCCACTTGTAGATCGACTGATCGGGATCGCCCACGACGCACAGGTTGCGGCGCTCGTCGGTCAGGAGCCGGATGAGGCGGTACTGCGGCGCGTTGGTGTCCTGATACTCGTCCACCATGATGAACCGGAAGCGCTCCGCGTAGCGGCGTCGGACCGGCGCGGCGGTTTCGAGCAGCTCCTTGGTCCGCAGCAGGAGGTCGTCGAAGTCGAGGGCGTTGGCCCGGCCGAGGGCGCGCCGGTACCCCTCGTACACCTTGGCGACCAGCTCGCCCCGCGCGCTCCAGCTCTCCTGCCGCAGCTCCCCGGGCGGCATCATCTGGTTCTTCGCCCGGCTGATGGCGCCGAGAGCCTGCCGGGCCGGGAGCAGCTTGTCGTCGATATCGAGGTCGCGGAGAAGCTGACGCACCACCGCCAACTGATCGGACGAGTCGTAGATCACGAAATCGCGGGTGAGCCCGGCGCCGCCCTCCCGGCGCAGAACCCGCGCGCAGAGGGCGTGGAACGTGGAGATCCACAGGCGGCGGTTCCCGGTGTCCACCAGCCGCTCCACCCGCCCCCGCATCTCCTCCGCCGCCTTGTTCGTGAAGGTGACGGCGAGAAGCCGATCCGGTTCGGCATGGCGCTCGGCGATCAGGTAGGCGGCGCGGGACGCGATGACCCGGGTCTTCCCGGATCCGGCCCCCGCCAGAATCAGGAGCGGTCCCTCCGTGTGCAGCACCGCCTGTCTCTGCTCGGGGTTCAACTGGGAGAGGAATTCCATGGATCGAGGGTGAGCTCCGAGGGGGGCGAGCATCAGAATGCTACAGGATTCGCGCGACGGCGGCCGCCCGGGTCACTCCACCGTCACGCTCTTGGCGAGATTGCGTGGTTGGTCGACGTCGCAGCCGCGGCGGACGGCGATGTGGTACGCCAGCAGTTGAAGCGGAACCGCCATGACGACCGGCGTGATCAGCGGGGGCGTCGCCGGTATCGTGACGAGCGCGTCCAGACTCGAGTCGAGCAAGGCGTCGAGGTCCCGCGGGCGGTCGTCGGCCACCGCGATGATCGGGCCGCCGCGCGCCTTGACCTGCTGCAGGTTGGAGGCCATCTTCTCGAAGATGGAGCCGTCCGGAAGCAGGGTCACGACCGGCATCTGCTCGTCGACGAGGGCGATCGGGCCGTGCTTCATCTCGCCCGCCGGGTAGCCCTCGGCATGGATGTAGGAAATCTCCTTGAGCTTCAGCGCGCCCTCCAGGGCGATCGGATAGTTGATGCCGCGTCCGAGATACAGGAAGCTCCGGTGCTGGTGGAATCGTTGCGCCACCGACTTCACGGCGTCCTCGCATTGCAGAGTTTGCTCGAGCCAGCGCGGCAGGTGGTTCAGGTCTTCCAGGTGCCGGCGTGCCGCCTCCACCGGAAGCGTCCCGCGGATCTGGGCGAGATAGAGGGCCAGCAGGTGCAGGGCCACGAGCTGGGACGTGAACGCCTTGGTCGACGCGACCCCGATCTCCGGGCCGGCGTGGGTGTAGACGGTGAAATCGGCCTCGCGGGTGGCCGTGCTGCCGACGACGTTGCAGATGGCGATGGTCGCGGCGCCGCGGTCGCGGGCCTCGCGGAGCGCGGCGAGGGTATCGGCGGTCTCGCCGGACTGCGTGATGACCACCGTGAGCGTCGTCGGCGTCACGATGGGGGCCCGGTACCGGTACTCGGAACCGTAGTCCACCTCGACCGGCACCCCCGCGAGCCGCTCGACCAGGAACTTGCCCACGAGGGCGGCGTGCCAGGACGTGCCGCAGGCCAGGATGACCACGCGGGTGACGGCCCGGAGCCGTTCGAGCGGGATGTCGAGCTCGCCGAGGAAGACTTGGCCGGACTCCAGCGAGGTGCGCCCGAGCACGGTCTCGCGGGCCGCCCACGGCTGCTCGAAGATCTCCTTCAGCATGAAGTGCCGGTAGCCGGCCTTCTCGGCCATCACCGGGTCCCAGTTGATGCGCTGGGTGGTGGCGGCGACCGGCGCGCCCGTGAAATCGGAATAGGTCACGCCGCCGGGGGTGATGACCGCCATCTCGCGGTTGCCGAGAAACACGACGTCGCGGTTGTGGCTGAGAATCGCGGGGACGTCCGACGCGACGAGACAACCGCCGTCGCCCTCGACCACCAGAATCGGCGGACCTTGGCGAACCGCCACCAGCTTCTGCGGATCGCCGGTCGCCAGCAGCACCAGGGCGAACAATCCGCGCACCCGGGCCAAGGCCCGGCGGACCGCCGCATCGAGGCCGTCCCCGCGCCATTCGCGCTCGACGAGATGGGCGACGACCTCGGTGTCGGTCTCCGTCGCGAACCGGTGGCCCTCGGCCTCGAGCCCGTGCTTCAGCTCCAGGTAGTTCTCGATGATGCCGTTGTGCACGACGACGATGCGCCCGGTGCAGTCGCGGTGGGGGTGGGCGTTCTCCTCGGTGGGCCGGCCGTGCGTCGCCCACCGCGTATGGCCCAGGCCGTAGTCGCCGTCGACGGGATCGTCGTCGAGGGCTTCGACCAGGCGGTCCAGCTTTCCGGCGCTGCGCCGCAGCTCGACGGTGTTCCCGCGGACGAGGGCCACCCCCGCCGAATCGTAGCCGCGGTACTCCAGCCGCCGGAGCCCCTCGATGAGGACCGGCACGACCGGCTTCTGCCCGAGGTAACCGATGATTCCACACATGGCGCGGCCGATCCGGTCAGGAATCGGACGATCCGCCGTCCGGTTCGTCGTCGCGCCGGCCGTTCCACCCGCCCTTGATGACCTGCCGGCTGCGGGCCACCGCCAGCGCGCCGGCGGGAATGTCGTCGGTGACGCAGGACCCGGCGCCGACGTAGGCGTCGTCGCCGAGGGTCAGCGGCGCGACGAGCTGCGTGCCGCTGCCGATGAACACCCGGTCGCCGACCGTCGTCGCATGCTTCCGTTTCCCGTCGTAGTTGCACGTGATCGTGCCGGCGCCGATGTTCACGCCGTCGCCGATGGTGGCGTCGCCGAGATAGGCCAGGTGGTTCGCCTTCGACCCGCGGCCCAGCGACGATTTCTTGATCTCCACGAAGTTGCCGACCTTCGCCGCCTCGCCGACCGCCGCCCCGGGGCGGAGATGGGCGAACGGTCCGACTCGGGACCCGTTCGCCAGCGCGGCGCCCTGAAGAACGCAGTGGTTGCGTACGACCACGTCGTCACCGAGGGTGGAGTCGACGATCCGCACCCCGGCGTGCAGCTCGCACCGCGCCCCGACGCTGGTCCGTCCCTGCAGGAAGACGCCGGGGTGGATGACGGTATCGGGTCCGACGACGACGTCCATGTCGACGTAGGTCGTCGCCGGGTCCTCGATGGTGACGCCGGCCGCCATCAGCTCTTCGTTCCTCGTCTGCCGCACGATTCGCTTGACCTCCGCCAGCTCCGTCTGGCTGTTGATGCCCCGCACCTCATCCGGATCCGCCACCTCCACCGTTTCCACCGGCAGTTGGCGCCGCCGGTAGATCCGCACCAGATCCGGGAGGTAGATCTCGTTCGACGCGCCGGCGGGCGGAATCTCCCGGATCGCGTCGAAGAGGGGCGGCAGGTCGAGGGCGTAGATGCCGCTGTTGATTTCCTTCAGCCTCCGCTGCAGCGCGGAGGCGTCGCGTTCTTCGACGATGTCCGCGAGGCGTCCGTCCGCGCGGACGATGCGCCCGTAGCCGTACGGCCGGGGCACGGTCGCGGTCAACACCGTGATGGCGGCGCCCGCGCCCTCGTGAGCGCGGACGAGCTGCTCCAGGGTCTCGGGTCGAATCAGCGGCACGTCGCCGGACAGCACCACGAGGGTCCCGCCGAGCCCGTCGAACAGCGGTTCCGCCTGCCGCAGCGCATGCCCGGTGCCGCGCTGCTCGTCCTGGCGCGCGAAGGCGAGGGACGTACGGTGGGAGAGGGCGGCCTGAACCCGGTCCGCCTGGTGGCCGACCACGAGACCGATGCGCTCGGGTTGCAGGCGGTCGGCCGCGCGCACGACATGCTCGATCAGCGGCAGGCCGGCGAGGCGGTGCAGTACCTTGGGTCGGGCGCACCGCATGCGGGCGCCGCGGCCGGCGGCGAGGATGATGACGTGGTTCGGCACCGCGCCCCCAGTGTAATCGAACCGCCGGAGGTCTCGGGGTCTATTCGCGCTTGGCCGCTTCGATCGCCTGATACATGACCCGGGCGGAGAGGCCGTACTGGTCGGCCAGGGCCTTCACGGCTCCGCGGCGTGAACCGCGCTCGTCCGCCAGTCGATCGAGCTCGTCGATCAGCGCCTGCCCGTCCGGAGGCCGGGGGGCGCCGCCGTCGTCGCGGGCGGGCCAGACGACGCATGTGTACTCGCCGCGCGGCGTCCCGACGGATTGGAGCAGCGACGACACCGGTCCCACGAGGGCGCTCTCGTGCAGTTTGGTCAGCTCCCGGCACAGCGCCGCGGTCCGCCCGCCGAGGCGCTCATCGAGGAGCCGGAGGGTGGGGACGAGGCGGTGCGGGGCTTCGAAGAACACGAGGGTCCGCGGCTCGCGGGCCAGCTCGTCGCACCATCTCTTCCTCTCGCCGAGCCGGCGGGGCGGGAAGCCCAGAAAGGTGAAGCTCGCGACCGGGGCGCCGCAGGAGACGAGGGCGGTGGTGACCGCCGAGGGGCCGGGGATCGCGGTGACGCGAACCCCGGCGTCAAGGGTTTGACGCACCAAGTTGAACCCCGGGTCCGAGACCAGCGGCGTCCCCGCGTCGGACAGCAGGGCGATCGAATCGCCCGCGAGCAGGCGATTCACGAGTCCAGGCGTCCGCCGGCGCTCGTTGTGGTCGTGGAGGCTGGTGGCGGGCGTCGCGATCCCGTAGTGCCGCAGCAGCTTGGCGGTCCGGCGCGTGTCCTCGGCCGCTATCAGCCGCACCTCTTTCAGGGTGCGGACCGCCCGGAAGGTGATGTCTTCAAGGTTCCCGATGGGCGTGGCGACGAGATAGAGCGTGCCGGGCATGGCGGATCCGCCGGTGGGCGACCGCGGGGCCGGGTACGCGCGCGGCCGAGCGGCGGACAGTCATTCGAGCATCCGGGCCGAGGGTTGGATGCGCCCCTCCTCACGCCGTGTCAGGCGGGCGCCCCGCCGCTCCCGGCGCGGCGCGGGGTCCCACCACGGACGGCTTGGCGCGCGCGCCGGGCGCACGAGGATTCGGCCGGGATGGCGTCAAGTTATTGCTGAAGCGTGCGATATTGTAACATTCAAAGAGTCCGCCATTTTCACCAGCCCGAGTCCGGCGGCACGCGTCCGGCCACGCAAGACTCGCGCCGACACCCATGCACACTTCGGAGCCGCTGTCGCACTTTATCGACGAGTATCTGGAGTTTCTCTACGAGAACGCTCCCACCGCCGCGTCCGGCGACGGGATGCATGCTCACGATGATAGTCTCGACGACCTGTCCCGCGCGGCCATCGACGCCCAAGGGCGCGAGCTCGGGGGCTTCGCGCGGCGCCTCGACCGCATCACCGCCCGCAGCCTGACGGCCGAGGAGCAGCTCGAGCGGCGCATGCTGGCCGACCACATCCGCGGCCGGCTGTACGAGCTGGAGGAGGTCAGGCCGTGGGAGCGCGACCCGCGGCACTACGCCGATCTGCTGTCCACGTCGCTGGCCGGGCAGGCCCTGTTCGAGCATGCGCCGGTCGAGGAGCGGGCGCGCCGCGTCGTGTCCAAGCTGCGGCAGACCCCGCGGTTCCTCGAGGCGGCCGCCGCCAACGTGGAAGACCCGCCCGGCATCTTCATCAAGACCGGGGCGGAGATGTTCGACGGCGTGGTCACGTTCATCGAACGGGATCTGCCGCGGGCCTTCCGGCGGCTCGAAGACCTGCACCTGCTCGGCGATCTGGCCGACGCTGCCACCGAGGCGACGGAGGCGATTGGCCGCTACACCGGTTATCTGCGCGGCACCCAGGCCCCCCGGAGTCGCGCGACGTTCCGATTGGGGCAGGAACGGTTCGACGGCCGGCTGCGCCACCGCGAAGGAATCGGCCTGGGAGCCGCGGCACTGCTGCCGATCGCGGAACGGGAGCTCGTCCGGCAGCAGAGCCGCTTCTGCGAGGTCGCGGCCCGCATCGACCCCAGGGCGGAGCCGGCCGACGTCTGGGACCAGGTGAGGGCGCGGCACCCGGAGCCGGGGACGCTCGCGCAGACGGTGCGCGGCCAGCTCGCCGACCTCGTGTCGTTCATCGAGCGGAACGCCCTGGTCTCGGTGCCCGACGATCGGTCGCTCGTGGTGGCGTCGACCCCCGGTTTCCCGCGCTGGACCCAGGCTGGGGTCTGGCCCCCGGGGCCGTTCGAGTCGAGGACCCTGTCGTCCTGCTACTACGTGACCGACGTGGATTCGTCCTGGCCGGCGGAACGGCGGGAAGAGCATCTGCGCGATCTGAACTTCGCCACCCTCTGGTCGATGTCGGCGCACGAGGCTTATCCGGGCCACTACCTGCACTTCCTTCACCGGCGGTGCCTCCGGAGCGCCCTGCGCAAGTCGCAGTTGTTCGCCCCGGTCTCGTTCGTCGGGGGTTGGGCCCACTACGCCGCGCACATGGTGATGGACGCCGGTCTCGCCCGGGGTGACGATGCGATCGAGCTGGGGCAGATCGTCGAGACGTTGCTGCGTCTGGCCCGGCTGGTCGTCGGCATTCGCCTGCATGCGGACGACCTGTCGGTCGAGCAGGGCGTCCGTTTCTTCCGGGACGAGGCCTATCTCGAAGAAGGCGGCGCCCGGCGCGAGGCGGAGCGGGGCACGTTCGATCCCGACTATGGGCTGTACTCGGTCGGCCGGTTGATGCTGCTGAAGTTGCGGGGCGATCTGGAGGCCCGCGAGGGCTCGGCGTTCTCGCTGAAGTCGTTTCACGATCGGTTGCTGGGACAGGGCTCCGTCCCGCTCTGGTTGCACCGCACGCTGTTGCTCGGCGACACCGGCGACGATCTGCTTGATTGATTCCCGATCCGGCGGCCGGGTACCATGTGCGGTTGGTCCGTGGCCCGGGCGGCGATGTTGCGTTCGGGTGTGATGACCCATGCCACTCTACGAGTACCAGTGCGAAGCGTGCGCGCATCGCTTCGAGCGGATTCAGAAGTTCTCGGATCCGCCGCTGAAGGCCTGCCCGGAGTGCGCCGGCGTCGTGCGCAAACTGGTGTCCTCGCCGGCCATCCAGTTCAAGGGCACCGGCTGGTACGTGACCGACTACGCCAAACAGGACAAGAAAGGTTCGTCCGACCCCGCCGAATCGAAGGCCGGTGCGCCGTCCGACGGCGCGGCGCCGAAGCCGGACAAGCAGGACGCGAAGAAATCGGGCGATTCGACGAGCGCGTCCGGTTCCGCCGATGCCTCGTCGAAGGCCGCCAAGCCGGCGCCGGCCGGCACCGGTTCCTCGTCCTGACGTCTCCTGCCGGGCGACGCGCTCCGTCTGCCGGTGTGCCGCCGTCCGCCGGCGCGTGGGCTCTTCGCCGTGCCTGCGGCGTGCAGGCCGGGTCGCCCGCGCCTTTATCAGTCTGACGCGCCGCCGGCCGTCAGCGCGCCTCCGGGACGACCCCGCCCGTCGGACCCGGCAGCTCGCGGCGCAGCTCGGGATGTTTCCCCGCGAAATGGAGGATGGCGCGGAGGTAGCCCGGCTTGTTCCCGGCGTCGTGGCGCACCCCGTCGAGCTCGACCGCGAAGATCGGACGTTGCGCGAGGAGACGGCGCAGCCCGTCGGTCAACTGGATCTCGCCGCCCAGGCCTCGGGCCGTCTGTGCCAGCGCGGGATAGATGTCGGGCGTGAGCAGATACCGCCCGATGATCGCCAAGTCTGACGGCGCGTCCTCGGGGGCGGGTTTCTCGACGAGATCGATGACGCTGTGGACGCCGTCGCCCAGCGCGTCGCCGGCGATGACGCCGTAGCGGCCGACCGCCTCGCGGGGCACCCGCTCCACGAGGAGGACCGGGCCGTCGACCCGCGCGAACACCGCCAGCATTTGGGCGAGCGCGGGCGGGTCGGCGTCGATCACGTCATCGCTCAGCACCACCGCGAACGGCTCGTCGCCGACCCGCCCGCGGCTGACCAGCACCGCGTGGCCCAGCCCCAGCGGCTCGTCCTGGAATGCCGTCGACAGCTCGATGCCGGCGGTGAGCTCGCGCAGGCCGCCGAGCAGCGCCGATTTCCCGCGCCGGGCGAGCAGGGCGTCGAGGGCCGCGTGCGGGCCGAAGTGGTCCTCGAGTATGCGCTTGCCGGGGCTGTTGACGAGAACGATCTGCGACAGACCGGACGCGACCGCCTCCTCGACGCCGTACTGGATGATCGGCTTGTCGACGATGGGCAGCAGCTCCTTGGGCAGCACCGCGGTGGCCGGGAGGATGCGGGTCCCGAGTCCGGCGGCGGGGAACACGACTTTCCGAATCGGGCGGGAGATCGACATCGCGGCGCATGATAGCAGCCCCTGCGGCGCGGGGCGGAACCCCGTGCCGCAGGGGTCGAGGACCTTGAGGAGCGGGAGCGCGGGGCGGGAGCCGCTGCAGCGCGGGAGGCGGACCGCGCCGCATGGAGATCGGCGGGGCGCAGGATGCATCGCCTGTCGGAATGCGGCGGTCTCCGGCCGCGGGCGCTGAGCCGGTTCCGGCAGCGTCCCCCCGGTCCCCCGGTCCCCCGGTCCCCGGATCCCGGTCTCCCGGATCCCCGGTTCCCCGGTCCCCCGGTCCCCGGATCCAATGCGGCGGTCTCCGGCCGCGGGCGCTGAGCCGGTTCCGGCAGCGTCCCTCCGGATCCCCGGTCCCCCGGATCCCCCCCCGGGGGACTCCCGCCCGCGGACGGGTACAATGTTGCATCATGCTCGATCCAGCGTTGTTCCGCGACGATTCCGCGGCTGTCGAGGCCCGTCTCGCCGTCCGCGGCGACGGTCTGGCCGACATCCTCGCGGAGGTGCGCCGGCTCGACGGCGAACGCCGCGCGATCATTCCGCTGCTCGAAGAGGCCCGTCACGCCAAGAAGACGATCGGCGCCCGGATCGGCAGGGCGAAGCGCGACGGCCAGCCCGTCGACGACCTGATGGCGGCGGGCCGGGCCCACACCGCCACGATCGACGCGCACGAGGGGCGGCTCGACGCGGTCGAGCAGGCCCGGGGCGAGCTGCTGCTGAAGCTGCCGAATCTGGCCCACGAGAGCGTCCCCGTCGGCGACGGCGAGGCGGACAACGTCGAGGTGCGCCGGCACGGGAGTCCGCCGCCGTTCGACTTCGAGCCGCGGTCCCACGCCGAGCTGGGCCCCGCCCTCGGCATCGTCGATTTCGAGCGCGGCGTGAAGCTGGCCGGCAGCCGGTTCGCGGTGCTCAGCGGGGCCGGCGCCCGGTTGTCGCGGGCCCTCATCGACTTCATGCTCGACCTGCACACCGGCGAGCACGGTTACCTCGAGGTGGCCCCGCCGTTTCTCGCCAACCCGAACGCGCTCGTCAACACCGGCCAACTGCCGAAGTTCGAGGACGACCTGTTCAAGATCGACGGCTGGGAGCTGTATCTCATCCCCACCGCGGAGGTGCCGCTTGCGAACCTCCACGGGGGTGAATTCCTCGACGGACGCGACCTCCCCCTGCTGTATACCGCGCACACGCCCTGCTTCCGCAGCGAAGCGGGGTCTTACGGCGCGGACGTCCGCGGGCTGATCCGCCAGCACCAGTTCGACAAGGTCGAGCTCGTCGCGTTCACCCGGCCGGAAGACTCCTACGCCATGCTGGAGACCTTGACCGGCCATGCCGAAACGGTCCTGCGGCGTCTGGGCCTGCCCTACCGAACGGTCACCCTCTGCACGCGCGACATGGGGTTCGCGGCTGCCAAGACCTACGACATCGAGGTCTGGCTGCCGGGGCAGGGCAAGTACCGGGAGATCTCCTCCTGCAGCAACACCGAGGCGTTCCAGGCGCGCCGGGCCGGCGTGAAGTACCGGCCCGACGGCAAGGGCAGGGCCGAGCACGTGCACACCCTCAACGGGTCCGGGCTCGCGGTGGGCCGCACCCTGATCGCGATTCTGGAGAACTGTCAGCGGGCCGACGGCTCGGTCGTCGTCCCCGACGCGCTGCGCCCGTACATGCGCGGCCTGGACGTCATCCGGCCCCGCCGGGAGCCTGCGCGGTAGCGGCGTCGCCGTCGCGCCATGCCGTCGCGCCTGGTCGAGCGGGCGCCCGGCGGACTCGGGGCGAACGCGGGTTCACCTCGGGCGTCCCGCCGATCAGCGGGCCGACGGCTCGGTCGTCGTCCCCGACGCGCTGCGCCCGTACATGCGCGGCCTGGACGTCATCCGGCCCCGCCGGGAGCCTGCGCGGTAGCGGCGTCGCCGTCGCGCCATGCCGTCGCGCTTGGTCGGGCGGGCGCCCGGCGGACTCGGGGCGAACGCGGGTTCACCTCGGGCGTCCCGCCGAGAAGCCACCACACCGTTCGCCCCGCCGGGAGGCGGCGCGTCAGCCGCATCGACCGGCGCGCTCGGCGGTCACGCCCTGTCGGCGGGCTCGCCGGTCTCGATGCGCCGCGGGTCCGCCGCGGGCCGCGGCCGATCGAGACACCACGCCGCATCGCTCCGCATCGCCGCGGCGCCCGCGGACGGAGTAGGATGAAACAGGCGGTGCGCCCCCGCGGAGGGATGGCCGAGTGGTTGAAGGCGGCGGTCTTGAAAACCGTTAGGCGTGAAAGCGTCTCCTGGGTTCGAATCCCAGTCCCTCCGCCACGTGCGCGCCGAGGAGCGCCTTGACGATGAAGATCGTTCTGACCTGCTGCTGCGGTGCTGCGCTGGGCGTGGTGCTCGGGTGCGGCGCGGCCGAGCCCGGGGCCGCGCCGGCGGCGTTGAAGCCGTTCCGGTTCCTCATCGACTGGCAGGCCGAGCCGACCTACATCGGTGTCTACGTGGCCCGGGAGACGGGGCATTTCGAGCGGCTCGGGCTCGACGTCGAGGTCGTCGAGTCCTCGGGTGCGGATGCCGCCGCGGCCGCGGTGGCGGCGGGCCGCTATCCCGTCGCGACCGCATCGGGGGGCGCGACGGTCACGGCGATCGGCCGTGGCGCGTCCCTGGTCTCGACCGCCGTCCTCTACGAGCGGTTGCCGACGGTGGTATTCGGCCTCGCCGGTCAGTCCGTCGACGCGCCCCCCGACCTGGCCGGCAAGCGCGTGGGCGTCTATCCGGACAGCACGACGCGGCACGAGCTCCTCGCCCTCCTGAGCGCCGCGGGCATGCGGGCCGGGGACGTCGAGATGGTGCCGATGGACGGCCCCGACCTGCCGCTGATCCTGAGCGGGCAGGTGGACGCGGCGGTGAACTACGTCGAGATGAGCCCCACGGCGCTGGCGCTGCAGGAAGAGACGTTCCAGCTCGCGCTCGCCGAGCACGGCGTCGACGCGTACGGACTGAACGTGATCGCGTCGCGCGCGGCGCTCGAAGGGGACCCCGGCCTGATCGACGGACTGACCGCGGCGGTCGTGGAGGGATACCGCACGGCGTGTGCGGACCCGCGGGCGGCCGCGCGCGTCTTCCTGGAGCTGTTTCCCGACAGGGACGCGCGCTACGTCGACGCGAGCCTGGCGCAAGTGTGCGCGCTGGTCGGCGGCGACGTCGGACTCCAGACGGTGGACGGGTGGCGGAACACCATCGATCTCTACGCGGCGGCGGGGTTGCTCGACGGGCCGGTCGCGCCGGGCGACGTGTTGCCTCCCGCGAGGTAGCCGCGTCGCTACGCGGTTACCGAGGTCCCGGCCGGACGTGCGGAATCGTGGGTCTCACGCGGGCGGTCGGCAAGACGGTGGCACCCCCTCGAATCGGGGGCGAACCGTCACGCGCAGTCAGCGTGGGATGCCCCTGGTGCACGAGGAGCGCGTGGGTACGGAGGAGCGCGTGGTACGGTAGCGGGATTTTCTCGGGGATGACCGCGGTGACCGCCGGGGCGGCGATGCCGGCGCGTCCGCAGACGAACGTCGAGCGGGTAGAGCAGCCCGTCGCGCGGGCGTCGGCGGCCTGCTGCGCGCGGGCCGGCGGCTCGTTCGCAGGGGCCGTCATGCGGGCCGGTGCATCGTGGCCCATGAGACGAGTGGCATCGGGCCGGCGTGGTGGAGGGCCGGACGTGTCACTGCCGTTGCCGGGACGAGCCGCGTCGGCCGCCCGCATCGGCCGCGTCGGACCAGACGGCCAGTGTCCGATCGGCCGTGTTCCGCCAACTGAAAGCGCGGACCCTGGCCGAGCCCCGGATCGCGAGGTCGTGCGCCCGGTCCGGGTCCGACAGCACGTCGGCCACCGCCCGCGCCCAGGCATCGTCGTCGGCGGCGGGGACGAAGAGCGCCGCGTCGGCGGCCACTTCCCTGAACACCGGAATGTCGCTGCAGACGAGGGGCGCGCCCGCCGCCATCGCCTCCACCAGGGGCAGCCCGAAGCCTTCGTAGACGGACGGGCAGACCACCACGGCGGCGCGATCGTAGAGGGCGCGCAGCGTTTCGTCCGGCGCGTAGCCCAGCCACACCACCCAACCCTCGGCGGCGGCTCGGGCCAGCGCGGGTGCGATCGACGCCTGTTGCCAGCCGAGCTTCCCGCACAGCACGAGCGGCGGGGCGTCCGGCATCCGGGTCCGGAGGCGGGGCCACGCAGCCAGCAGGATCGCCACGTTCTTGCGCGGCTCGATCGTGCCGACGTGCAGGGCGAAGCGGTGCGGCACGCCGGCCGGCAGGCCGCCCGGCGGCACCGCGTCGAGCCGGCCCGCGTCCCAGATGGCGTGAACCGCGCCGAACGTGAGGCCGGCATGTTCGGCGAGCTCGGCCCGGACCGTCTCCGACGGCGTGATGACGGCCCGCGCGCGGGCGAGCGTTCGGCCGAGCCTGCGTTCCAGATCCGCGCGGGTCTCCTGCCGCATCGCCCAGGGCGTCCGGTACAGGGTCAGGTCCTGGACGGTCACCACCAGCGGGCGTCTCGAGCCGGTGAGCGGCCGCGGCGGGACGAAGTTGGGGGCAAAGACGACGCGGTTGCCGTCGGCCGCGATCAGACCGGGTTCGACGATGCGCATCAGGGGCGCCAGCCAAGCCCGCCGGACCAGGAGGTCGTCGGGAACCTCGTGCCGCACCCACTCGATGGCGGGTCCTTGCGGAAGGGTCGTGACGGGCCGCGGACCGTCGGGGCCGGTGAACATCGTCGGACCGTAGAGCCGGAGGCGCAGGCCGGGCCGGTCGGCGAGCTGACGCAGCAATTCGTGGAGGTACCACCCGACGCCGGTCAAGGCGTCGAACAGGGGCGAGATGTCGACGGCCACCGTCAGGCCGTCCCCGCGGCGGCGGCGCCGGATATCGGCGGCGAGACGGCGCGCCCAACGCCAAGTCGCGGCGGCCCGCCGCGGGGTGGGCCACGCGAGCGGGAATCCCGTGCGTGCGATGCGATACGATCGCCGCGCGGCCTCGGCCAGCGCGTGCGTGGGCCGGAACGCGCGCCCGGACTCGCCGCGGTTCCGAAGCGGCGGAGAAAGCCGGGGCGGCGCCGCGCGCCGGGGTGTCTGCGGCTCGCCGCGGTTCCGAAGCGGGGGAGAGAGCCGGGGCGGCGTCGGGGGAGGGGGCATCGGCTTGTGCGGGCGGCGCCGGCCGGTCCTGGTCACGCTCACGGGGCCGCCGAAGGCCCGGACGCCGAGGGCGGGCACCGCCGGTCGGCGGCGTCGGGCCCTGGTCACGGCCCCGCGGGACGGGATGTTACCTTGAACCTCCCGGTCCGGCGATGCGTGGCCGGCGGCTCGCATGGCCGGGAGCCGTGCCGTCAGATTCTCCCTGCGCCGCGACGAGGACGATGCGTGGCCGGCGGCTCGCATGGCCGGGAGCGCATGGGGCAGACACCGGACAGCGTGTGGAGGATGACCCGCCGGCGTCGACGGCGGCTCTGGACCGGCGGCGCGGCCAGCCGCCCGCAGCGGGCGTGCCGAGGATGACCCGCCGGCGTCGACGGCGGCTGCTCGCGGGGCTTGCGGTCGTGATGGCCGCGGCGCTCTGGATCGTGGCCGCCGTGCGGTGGAGGCCGCCGCCCCTCGACGGCGCGGCGCCGCGGGACGGGTTCGTGCGCGTCCCGGGGGTGGTTCACGTGCACACCACGCACTCCGACGGCGCGGGCGCCCCGGAGCGCGTCGCGCGGGCGGCCCGCGGGGCGGGGCTGTCGTTTCTTGTGATCACCGACCACAACACGGATGCGGCGCGGCCGCTCTCGGGCTATCGGGACGGCGTTCTGGTGATGGTGGGCGCAGAGATATCGACGCATCAGGGCCATCTGCTCGGTCTGGGCATGCGCCCGCTGACGTTTCCCCTGGGCGTGGACGCGCGGAATGCGCTAGACGACGTGCATCATCTCGGCGGCGCGGCGTTCGCCGCCCACCCCACCAGCCCCCGCGACGACCTCGGCTGGAGCGGCTGGGCGCTGGAAGGCTCTTGGGGGCTCGAGGTGCTCAATCTCGACAGCCTGTGGCGGCAGGCCTCGTGGACGGCCCTCCTCGGGGCCCTCGCCGCCTATCCCTTCAATGCGGTCCGCGCGCTCGCGGGCGCTCTCGATCGGCCGCGGGCCGCGATCGAACGCTGGGACGCGCTGCTGCGCCGGCGCGACGCCGCCGGGGTCGCCGGCGTCGACGCCCACGGCTTTCCGTCGTACGGCAGCGTGTTCCGCGTGCTCCGCAACTACGTCCTGCTCGGCGCCCCCCTTTCGGGAGAAGCCGCACGTGACGCCCCCGCGGTTCGCGGGGCGCTGGCGCGCGGCCGATCCTACATGGCGCTGGAGGCCGTCGCCCCGGCCGGCGGGTTCTTCTTCCACGCCGTCCGGGGGGAAGAGACGTGGCAGATGGGCGACACCGTCGCGCCCGCACCGGACCTGCGGCTGCGGGCGGGCGGGCGGCTGCCGCGGGGGGCGCGCGTCGAGCTCTACCGCAACGGGAAGCGCATCTCGGTTGGACAGGGCGCGATCGAGGTTCCCGCCGCCCGGCCCGGCGCCTACCGCGTCGAGGTCCGGCTGCCGGGGTGGGACGTTCCCTGGATCCTGTCCAACCCGATCTACGTCTACGCCGGCATCGAGAGGGCCGCCCGCGCCCGACGGGCGGCGTGGCCGCCGTCCGCGCCCCCGCCGCCCGCTCCCGCGCGGCCCCTGGACGCCTTCGTGGCCGGGTCGGCCCTGGCGGCGGAGTCCGATGCGGGCACGTGGGTCGATCCCGATGTGCGGGTCGCCAGCGGGCGCGGTCCCGGCGGGGCCGCCGCCCGGCTCCGCTTCCGCTTGGCCCGGCCCCGGCCGGATCCGTCGGTCGTCTGGGGCGGGCTCGTCGAGCGGTCGCGCCGGGACCTGTCGGGCGACCGCGGGCTCGTCTTCGACGTCCGGTCCGACGGCGTGTACCGCATCTGGGTCGCGCTCTGGGAAGAGCGGCGCGATGATCCCGGCGGCGAGCCCGACTGGTGGCAGTCGTCGGTTCGCACCTCGACCGGGTGGCGCCGCCACGCGATCCCGTTCGAGCGCCTGTATCCGTCCAGCGCCAACATCGATCGGGAGCTCGATCTCCGGCGCATCGTGGGGCTGGTGTTCTACATCGACCCCCGCACCGACGATCCCGTCACGGAAGGCACCGTCTGGCTCGATCGGCTCGGCGCCTACTGACAGCGCCGCACGGGGGAGGGTGGGGTGAGAATCGGGCTCGACGGCAAGGTACTGACCCTCCGCGCCGGCGGCACCGGGCGGTATGCGATCAACCTGACGCGGGCCATGCTCGCGGAGGCCGCCGCGCGCCGGCCGGACGTCGACTTCGTCGTCTTCACCGGTCCCCAGACGTCCCGCGCGGTCATGGAAGAGTTCCGGGGAGCCTGCGACGAGTGCTTTCTCGGTGCGAAGAGCAGCGTGATCCGGTCGCTGACGCTCGTCCCGGCCGCACTGCGCCGCCGGCGCATCGACGTGTTTCACGGGATGGACCACGTAGGCATTCCCCTCGTCGGCAAGACCGGCAAGTGCGTGGTCACCGTTCACGACGTGATCCCCCTCATTCTGCCCGAGACCTTCACCCTCCGGCATCGCCTCGTCGCGAGGACCGCCCTGGCTCGGGTTCGGCGGAAGGCCGACCTGACGATCGTGCCTTCGCTCGCCGTGAAAGACGACGTCGTGCGGTGCCTGGGCCTGCCCGACGACCGCATCGTGGTGACGCCCGAGGGATGCGACCCGCGTTTCCGGCCCGCGGCGGCGCGGTCGCTCGACGAGGCCGCCGTCCGCTACCGTCTCCCGCCGCGCTACCTGCTGGCCGTGGGCATGCGGGACCCGCGCAAGAACCTGACCACGCTGCTGCGGGCCTTCGCCCGCCTGCGGCAGCGCGGCGGCATCGAGCCCGGGCTGCAGCTCGTGCTCGCGGGTCCGCGCGGCCGGCTTGACGAGCCCGTCTTCCGGACCGTCCGGTCTCTCGGGCTGGAGCAGGTCGTCCGGTTTCCGGGGTTCATCGACGACGACGACCTGCCCGCGGTGTACAGCGGAGCGGAGCTGTTCGTGTTCCCCTCCCTGTACGAAGGATTCGGGCTGCCGCTCCTCGAAGCGATGGCCTGCGGCGTACCCGTCATCACGTCGAACATTTCCTCGATGCCCGAGGTGGCCGGCGGTGCCGCATTGCTTGTCGACCCCCGCGACGTCCGCGGCCTCGCGGCGGCCATCGAGCAGGTGTTGCGCGACGAAGCGTTGCGCGGCCGCCTGCGCGACGCGGGCATCGCGCGGGCCGGCCGGTTCTCCTGGGAGACGGCGGCGCGCCAGACGCTGGACGCGTACGCGTCCCTGGTGTAGAGGCCCGAGATGCCCGTGGCGGAACCCCGCGAAGCATCGAGATCGGCGGGGCGGGATCAACCCCTGCGGGTCTTGCACGTCATGGCGTCGGCAGCCCGCGGCGGCGGGGCGGCCCATCTGCTCGACGTGCTGCCGGCCTTGGGCGGCGCCGGTTGGGACTGCGAAGCAGCGGTCGGGCGCGACGGCCCGCTGGGCGCCGAGCTTGCGGCTCTCGGTATCCCGGTGCGCTACGTCGATCTGATGGCGCGGCGCCTCGCTCCGCTGCAGGCCCTGCGCCTCGCCCGGCTGACCGCCCGCCGGGCGCCGGACATCGTGCACCTGCACGGGACCCGGGCGGCGTTCTTTCACGCGGTCGGAGCGGCCGTCACCCGCGGAGGGGGGGGGCGGAGCGGGTGGAGGAGACCGCCCGCGGTTTACACCGCGCATGGTCTGGCCTACCGCAAGGAGGCGGGACGGATCGAGCACGAGGTATCGTTGTGGGCGGAGCGGGTGGCCTGCTGCGGCGCCCAGGCGGTGGTCTCGGTCTCGCGGGCGGACCTGAGGGACCTGGAGCGCCGGGGGTTCGTGGGCGGCGGCCGGGGATTCCACGTCGCCAATGCGGTCCGGCCGGCGGCCGGCAACGGTTCGGCCCGAGCCGCCGCGCGGCGGCGCCTGGGGCTCGGGGCGGACGCGCTGGTGATTGGCACGGTCTCCCGGCTGGTGCCCCAGAAGGCGGTGGGCGATCTTGTCGACGCTGTCGCCCGAATCGCGGGCGGTTTCGGGAGCCCGCCCGGGCCGCCGTCGCTGGTCGTCGTCGGGGACGGTCCGTTGCGCGCCAGTCTCGATCGGCGCGTGCAGGCGGGCGTCAATGGTGCGCGCGTGATGCTCCTCGGCGCGCGCGGCGATGTTCCGCAGATCCTGCCGGCGTTCGACGTTTTCGTGCTCTCGTCCCACTGGGAGGGCGAGCCGATAGCGCTGCTCGAGGCGATGGCGGCGGGGTTGCCGTGCGTCGCGACGGCCACCGAGGGGGCGCAGGAGATCCTGGGTGACGGCGCGTCGAGCGGGTGTCTCGTGCCGATCGGAGACGTGGCGGCGTTGGGCGGTGCGCTCGCGGGCCTGCTCCGCGACCGCGGGACGCGCGACGCCCTGGGCGCCGCAGCGCGCGCCCGGGTGCGCGACCGTACGCCGGAAGCGCAGGCGGCCCGGCTCGCGGGCGTCTATCGTCGACTGCTGGCCTCGAAGGACGCGTAGACGCCAGCGCGCCGCGGCAGTGCATTGCCATGATTAAAAATGCGGTCGTCGAGGAACTCGCTTCGGATCGAAAGAGTTCCCCATGCAGAGAATGCAGAGAAAATACATCGTTCGGCTCAAGTCCGTCTGTCTGAAGATGATGACGTGACGGACCACCAGGAGTCTGCGCCTTGGAACGGCCCGGACTCCCGGTGGGTTGGTTGGGCGGTGAGCGGAGCCGCAGGCGACGATTTCCGGGCTGGGAGTCTGCGCCGCAGGAAATTTGACCACCATATGTTGCGCAAGTTCCGGCCATTGACCGCTGCATATTGAGTCAAATCGGACCCAAACCGTTCTGGGGCGCAGATTTCAAAGGCGGAAGTGGAAGAACGCGACGCGCGGGCGCGGTCGGCGCGCGCCGGACAACCCGGGAGATTCGATGACAAGCGGAACCGCGGCCCTGCTGGGACTCATGGTGGGTTTCGTTCTGGGCGCCGTCGCGGCGAACGTGTACGTGCGGAAGCAGACGGCGGGGTTCGCGACGTTGTTCAAGGGCATTGCGGCGGAGGTGACGGAATCGAACCGAACCGCGTTCGTCGACGAGTGCCGCGGCCTCGTGGCGCAGCAGTCGGAGGGTGCGGGCGCCGTGGTCAAGGCGCTGGTGGACCCGATCCGCGAGCAGTTGGATCGCCTCCACCGGTCGGCGGCGGCGAGCTCCGCCCGGACGTCGCAGGAGGTCGAGAGGCTGGCCGAAGAGACGGGCCGGCTGCAGCGCGTGCTGGGCAATGCGAAGATGCGGGGCGCGTGGGGCGAGCAGCACTTGCGGAACGCCGTCGAGGCGGCGGGCCTCTCGCGGCATGTGGACTTCGTAGAGCAGGCGGCGGCCGGCCGCGGGATCCAGGTGCGGCCCGACGCGGTGGTGTCGGTTCCGGGCGGCGCGAAGGTCGTGATCGATGCGAAGACGCCGCTGGATGCCTATCGGCGGGCGGTGGAGGGGGCCACGCCGGCGGAACGGAAGGGCGCCCTGGAGGAACATGCGGCGGCCCTCCGCGCCCATGCGAAGGAGCTGGGCCGGCGCGACTACTCGCGGTACTGGCCCGATTCGCCCGGCTTCGTGCTGATGTACGTTCCGACGGACCCGATGCTGGATGCGGCGGTGGATGTCGACGGCGATCTGTGGCAGAGGGCGTGGACCGATCACCGGGTCCTCATCACGACCCCGGGTCTGCTCGTCGCGTTCCTGCGGACGGTGGCGATGGCGTGGGAACGGCAGGACGTGCAGCGCAACGCCGACGACATCCTGCAGATCGCCGGCGAGTTGCACGCGCGACTGGCCCGGCTCGGGAACAACCTGGACGCGATGGGCAAGGGGCTTGGCAAGGCCGTGCGCTCGTTCAACGACGGCGTGGGCGCCTATCGGTCGCGGGTGATGGTCTCGGCCGCGCGTCTGTCGGATCTCGGCGCCGGCGCCGCGGCGAAGCTGAAGCCGCCCGGCGCCGTGGACGTGGAGGCGCGGCAGGTCGCCGTGCCCGAGCCGCGCGACGGGGCCGTCGACGGCGACCGCGGGGCGGGTGCGTTGGGTGACACGCGGTCGGGCGGGCAGGATGACGCCAATATTTAATCGTGGCGAAGCGCTAGGAGTCTGCGCCGCAGGAAATTATGACCACTATATATTGCACAAGCCAGGTTATTGACCACTACATATTGTGCTAGATCGGACCCAAATCCGTTCTGCGGCGCAGACTCCTAGGCCCGGAGAGCGTCGCCTGCGGCTCCGCTCACCGCCCAACCAACCCTCCAGGAATCCGCGCCGTTCTACGGCGCAGACTCCTAGCCGGTTCCGGAACCGACGGGAACGGCCGGGCGGCAGCGCGCGATCGGCCGGTCGTCTATCGGCAGGTGAATCAGCGCGGCGGCGAGGCCGAGGACGACGCCCGCCCACCAGATGCCGTCGTAGGACCCGGTGGCGTCGTAGAGCCGGCCGCCCAGCCAGACACCGAGGAAGCTCCCGAGCTGATGGCTCAGAAAGACGAAGCCGAACAGCGTCGCCAGATAGCGCAGCCCGAAGATCCGGCCCACGATGCCGGTGGTCAGCGGCACCGTCGACAGCCACAGCACGCCCATGGCGGCAGAGAACAGGTAGATGACCGTGGTGGTCTTCGGGGCGAACAGCAGCGCGGTGATCGCGGCCGCCCGCAGGGTGTAGATGCTGCTGAGCCCGCACTTCCGGCTCCAGCGCTGGCCGGCTGCGCCGGCGGCGAGCGAACCGAGGATATTGAACAGGCCGATGACCGCGATCGCGCCGGCCCCGACCGAGGCGGGCAGGCCGAGGTCCCGGACGTAGGCGGGGAAGTGGACGGTGATGAACGCCACGTGGAACCCGCAGACGAAGAAGCCGGCGGTCAGCAGGCCGAACCCGCGGTGGCCCAGCGCCTCGCGCACGGCCTCCGCGAGCGATTGTTCGGGTTCCGCCGCACCCGATCGGTTCGAGGCGCCCGGCAACAGCAACGCCAGCGGCGCGATGACGAGCACCGGGGCGGACAGGCTCAGGAGCGCCGCCTGCCACCCATGAGCTTCGATGAGTCCCTGTCCGAGCGGGGAGAAGACGACCTGTCCGAACGATCCGGCCGCCGTCCCCAGGCCGAGGGCCAGTGAACGCCGCCCCGGTCCCACCACCTTCGCCATCGCCGCGAGGGCGATCGTGAAGGCGGTAAAGGCCACGCCGACACCCACCAGCACCCCCGCCGTCATCTGCAGCACGGCGGGGGTGCTGGTGTGCGCCATTCCCCGGATGCCGAGGGCGTAGACCACCGCGCCCGCCGCCAGCACGCGGGACGGCCCGAACCGGTCGCTCAGGGCCCCGGCGACGGGCAGACTCGCGCCCCACGCGAGATTCTGTATCGCCAAGGCCAAGGCGAAGGTCTCGCGGCCCCATCCCCGCGCCGCCGTCATCGGTTCGAGAAAGAGCCCGAAGATGGAACGCGTACCGAACCCGAGGACGGCGATCGCGCATCCCGCCGCCATCACCAGCGCGGGCGTCCGCCATGCCGGCCGGGTCCCGCGGTGTTCGCCGGTGATCACCACGGGTGCGCCCCCGGCGCGGCGCGCCCGTTGTCGATGTCCGGAGACCCGGTGCTTGACGGATTGACACCGGTCAAGAGGTTTGGCACTGGGGAATGTACCGGCCCGCTGCCCTCGACGCCGGCCGTCCGCCCGCGGTGCTCAGTCACAGGCGATCAGCTTTCCGGCCGGGTTGGCCATGATGGCGAGAATGCGCCACCGGCCGTCGAGCCGGGCGAACAGATAGCTCGACGCTCCCTGCGTCAGCACGCTGCCGTCGGTGCGATAGCGGGTGAAGTGCGCGCTCAACAACGCGGTGGCCGGGTTGATGATGCAGATCTCGGCGCGATCGGTCTCCGAGTGGTTGTAGCGTTCGAGGGCCAGCCGCTCGTGGGTGGCGTCGAAGGCGGCCCGGGTGTCGGCGGCGGCGGACCGCACCGCTCCGCCCGCCGCTCCGAGCTGGAACGACGGGGCGGCGTAGATGTCGTTGGCGATGACCTCGGTGCGGCCGGCGGAGAACGCCTCGATGTAGGCGTCCCAGGCGGCGCGCACCTCGGTCTTCACGTCGGACTCGGGCGTCACCTGGGCCGGGGACGGCGCCGGCAGGCACGCGATCGCGAGCAGGGTCGCGGTGGTCATCGAAGCGCGTTTGGTCATGTCGGTCCTCCGTCGTCTCGGTTGGGGGCGGGCCGCCGTGCGGGCCGCCGGGGTCGGCGTTCCTGTCCGGGTGTCCGCCCGGTGCGTTGGCGCCGGTGCCGGCCGGGTCGTGAATGCGCCGCCGGCCCGCAGGCGCCGCGGCCTGTGACCTTTTTCGCGCCGCCGGGGGTCGGCGTTCCTGTCCGGGTGTCCGCCCGGTGCGTTGGCGCCGGTGCCGGCCGGGTCATGAATGCGGCGCCGGCCCGCCTTCGGCGGTCGGCGCCGCACGCCGTCAGCGGCCCGCCGGCGCCGCGGCGTTGCCTTTTTCGCGCCGGCGGGACGATACTGAGAATAACAGGGGAGGACCTGCGCCATGCGAACGGCGTTGATTCCGTTGTGTGCCGTCCTTGCGCTTGCCGCCGGGTGCAACGATGCGTCGCTGACCGATCTGCGGGGGGACGCCCAGGACGTGCTGGACGAGGCGCGGAACCGGGCCCAGGCGATCGGCGAGCTGTCGGCGGACGAGATGAGCGAGATCTGGGCCATCGAGTACAGGACGCTGCTCGTGTCCGATGCCGACCTCGGGACGCTCGACGAGCAATTGAACGCGCTGGGACAGGAGCGCTGGGAGTGCTACCACGTCAGTGACGAGGCGCAGGGCAAGTTGTTCTACTTCAAGCGGCCGAAATCGACCGCGATCGCCAATTTGACCAACCTGCTGCGGTTGGGCGCGGTCGTATTCTGACGGGGTGCGCACCATGAGCGGCGCCGGTTCCGCGGCCGCCGGCCCTGCGGCCGGGGGCAGCTCGAAAGCCCGCCTGGGGGTGCTGCTCGCGGTGGCGGCGGTGGCGGTCGCCGCCTATCTGCGGTTCGGCGACGCGCTGTCGCCCGCGGCCATCGCGGAGCAGGAGGCGGCGTTGCGCGCGTATCAGCAGGCCCATCCGTGGCTGGTCTACGGCGCCGCGTTCCTGGTCTACGTGGCGGTGACCGGATTGTCGCTGCCCGGGGCGGCGGTGCTCACCCTTGTCTTCGGCTGGTATTTCGACTTCCTGCGGGCTGTCCTCCTCGTGAGCTTCGCCTCGACGACCGGCGCCTCGCTCGCGTTTCTCCTGAGTCGATATGTCTTCCGGCACGCGGTGCAGTCCCGGTTCGGCGACCGGCTGTCCTCGTTCAACGACGCGCTGGCCAGAGACGGGGCGCTGTATCTCTTCACGTTGCGCCTGGTTCCGGCGGTGCCGTTCTTCGTGATCAATCTCGTCATGGGGCTGACCCCGCTCCGGCTGGGGACCTTCTGGTGGGTGAGTCAGGTCGGCATGCTGCCGGGCACCGCCGTCTACGTCTATGCGGGGGCGGCGGTGCCGGACCTGCAGGTCCTCAGCGAGAGCGGCGTCGGCGGCATCGTGTCACCGCAGGTGCTGGCGGCCTTCGTGCTGCTGGGCCTGTTTCCGCTCCTGGTCAAGATGGTCATGCGGCGTTTCCGCCCCGTCCGCTAGAGGTAACCGACGAACAACGCAGTCAGGCGGGATGCATCGCCGCTCGACTGCAGCGGGGACTTTCCGCCACGGGCTGCCAGTGTGGTGACACGAGTCAATATCAGGATCGAGAGTGTTTCCGGAAGAATTTCATCAGAACCCCGCCATGGACCTGCCGCCCGGGCCGTCGGGCCCGTCGCGGCCGGGATGCCGAGCTCGGAAGCCGTCGCGGCCATCGTTCTCTATACTGGGTTCGGATTTCGGTGCGCGGGGCGGCTGCCCGCCGCGCGTTGCGGGCCGCAGAAGACGGCCGGCGCCGAGGGTGGGATGCCGGTTCGGGCGAGAGGATGAGGACATGGGGTCGAGCATGCGCAAACGGGTCGGAAGCGGCGTGCTGGCGCTGGTGCTGGCGGCGGGTCTGGCCGGCTGTGACTCCGGCGTGCCGCCGTCCGCACTGGTGTTCTTCACCGTGGACGACATCGTGATCGGCACCGGAGGACCGGCGCTCGCCGGCGACCTCGTGACCATCCGCTGGGTGGCGTGGCTGTGGGAGGAGGATCCAACCGACCACAAGGGCCAGCGGGTCGACTCCGGGGAACGCGAGTTTCTCCTGGGGGTGGGAGAGACGCTGAGGGCGTTCGACCAGGGGCTCGGCAACATGCGGGTCGGCGGGCTGCGGCGCATGCAGGTGCCGCCGGAGTACGCACTCGGCGGAGAAGGACGAGGCAACATCCCGCCGAACTCGACGCTGGTCATCGACGTCGAGCTGCTCAAGGTGCGACCGTTGGTCACCGACAGCGCTCCGTTCCAGATCATCGATCTCAAGGTCGGCGACGGTGCCGCGGCCGCCAATGGCTTCGTGCTGACGGTCGTCTATGTCGGACACCTGTATGACGAGAGTCAGCCGGACAACAAGGGCCGGCAGTTCGAGGTGAACAACGCCGGGTTCAGCTTCAGCCTCGGTCTCGGACGGGTGATTCGCGGCTGGGACGAGGGACTGCTGGACATGCGCGAGAACGGCGAGCGGCGGCTGATCATTCCGCCCGAACTGGCCTACGGAGAGGCGGGTCGGCCGCCTCGGATTCCGGCCAACGCCACCCTGCTGTTCGACATCACGCTGGTCAGTGCGCGGGTTCCCTGATGCGGAGCGCATGCCGAGAATCCGCCTGATCGCCCTGATCCTCTGGGGCGCGAGCGTCCTGGTCCTCTCCGGGCTGTATGCGCTGCGGCCGGACCTCCTGGAGCCGGAGCGGGTGGCCGGCGCGCTGCGGGGGTCGGGCCAGCCGGCCCTGCTCGGCTACGTCGTCTTCAGCGTCGTGCGCGCGTTCACGCTCGTGCCCAGCACCGTGCTCATCATCGCCGGCACGCTGCTGTTCCCCGACCGGCCCTGGTTCGTCATGAGCAGCTCGCTGGGCGGCGTGGTCGTCTCCGCCCTGCTCATCTACTACTTCTTCGACTATCTCGGTCTCGGCGCCCTCTTCGAGCGGCGCCACGCGGCGCGGGTGCGCCGGCTCGAGCGGCAGATGGCCCGACGGGGTTTCTGGCTCGTGACCGGCTGGTCGGCGTTTCCCTTCGTGCCGACCGACGTCATCTGCTACGTCGCCGGTACGCTGCGGATGCCGGTGGCGAGGTTCGCCGCCAGCGTCGCCCTGGGCGAGCTGCCGATCGTCGCCTTCTACGTCTGGGCGACCCGCACCCTCGTCGGCTAGGAGTCCTGCGCCGTTCTACGGCGCAGGACTCCTGGTGGGTTGGTTGGGCGGCAATCGGAGGCCGCAACGCGACGTAGGAGTCTACGCCGCAGGAACTCAGCCCCCACATATAGTGGAGTAAAGGTCTGCGACTACTATATACAGGGCCTAATCGTGCCCAAAAATCGTTCTACGGCGCAGACTCCTAGCGCACCAGCGCCTGGTAGACGAGGTTGCGCGACAACGCCTGCACTTCGCCGGCCGCGCGCCCCCGATGCTGGATCATCCCCACGAACGCGAGGTCCGTCTCCGGATCGATCCAGAACCACGTACCGGCCGCCCCGCCCCAGCGATAGGTGCCGTCGGCATACGCCTCCCCGGCCGCCGCGGCGTCGGTGACGACCTCGAATCCGAAGCTGAACCCCCGGCCCGCGGGCCGGGTGCTCAGCGGTCCCGGGAGCAGGTGGTTGGTCCGCATCATCTCCACCGAACGCGGCGACAACAGCCGGGCGCCGCCGAGCTCGCCGTCATTGAGCAGCATCTGCATGAACCGCAGATAGTCTCCGGCGGTCGAGTAGAGCCCGCCGCCTCCGGAGGGACCGGCCGGCGGCAGGGTGCGCACCTCGTTGTCCGCCAGTTCGAGCCCGCCGCCGTCCGCCGCCTGGTGAATCCGGGCGGCCCGATCGACATCTCCGGCGGGCACGAAGAACCCGGTGTCGACCATGCCGAGCGGCTCGAAGATCCGCTCCAGCAGGAACTCGTCGAACGGCTGCCCCGACAGCTTTTCGACCAGGTAGCCCTGCACGTCGACCGAGACGCTGTAGTGCCACTCGGCGCCGGGCTGCGAACGCAGCGGCAGCATCCCCAGCTTGTCGATCATGTCCTGCAGCGGCGCGTCCGCATCGAGGACCCCGTGTTCCCGATACGCGCGCGCGACGGGGTGGTTGTCGAACCCGTAGTCCAGTCCGCCCGAGTGGGTCAGCAGCTCGCGCATCGTCATCGACCGCGCCGCCGCTTCGAGCACCGGCGAGCCGTCGGCGTACTCACCCGCGTGGACCCTGAGATCGGCGAGCTCGGGGATGAACCGGGACACCGGATCGTTGATCTGCCACTTGCCCTCTTCGTAGAGCATCATCAGGGCCGCCGCCGTCACCGGCTTGGTCATCGAGTAGATGAGGAAGATCGAGTCGGCGGCCATCGGCGCCCCCGACTCGACGTCCTGCACCCCGACGCTGTCGACGAAGGCGACCTTGCCGTTCCGCGCGAGCATCGTCACGATACCCGCCAGTTTCCCTTCATCGACCATCCGCTGCATGCCGGCGTCGAGCCGTTCGAGACGCTCCGCGGACACCCCGACGGCGGACGGATCGACGTGGCCCAGATCGCGGGCGGCCGCATGGTGCCCGTGATGATGCTGCTGCGCCGCGAGCGGCTCGACCGGCAGCGGCCCGATCCCGAGGACCAACGCAGCCAGGGTGAGAAAAAGCGGCAAACGGTGTCGGCGTGTGGCAGCTCTTGGCATGGTGATGACTCCCTGGACGGAACTGAATTTTCAAGCGCCCTGCATGGTCTCGTCATGCGGCGGCCGGGACCTCGTGCGTCCCGCCCGGCCCCGCCGGACTACCGGTCCCCACAGGCGCGATGATGGCACGCCCACTAAGCCTACCCCAAACCGGGGCCGAGAGATCGAGGCGCATCAACGAACCTTGATGTCCAGGCCCGGCCCGTTGCAGAATTTATCGCGCCGGCGCCGCGCTGATTCCTCGGTCCCGGGCAACTTTCCGCTCCCGGTCGGCGTCTAACCCGACATGGGACACGTGGCCGCCCGGATGCCGCAGGACGCGGAGACGCCCATGACAGGAAGCCTCGCTGCATTCGACCCGCCGCGCAACCTCGCGGCGACATCCGGAGGAGGGTCCTGATGGTCGACATCGCACGTCCGGACATCGCACGGGCCAAGCGGGCGCGCCGTATCGCGTACGGCGTCGGGACCGGCGTGGTCGTGATCCTGATTACGGTGGGGGTGTCGCGCCTCGAGCCGGCCGCCCCCGGCGTCGATCGAGACACGGTCTATACCGACACCGTGCAGCGCGGCGAGATGCTGCGGAACGTTCGCGGCACCGGCACGCTGGTGCCGGAGGAGATCCGATGGATCTCCGCGATCACCAACAGCACGGTCGAGCGTATCGTCCTCAGACCCGGCGTCACCGTGGAGCCCGACACGGTCATCGTCGAGCTGAGCAACCCCCAGCTCGAACAGAGCGCCCTGGAGGCGGGGCTTCAGCTCGAGGCGGCGCGGGCTCGCTACAAGAGCCGGCAGGTGGAGCTGGACCGGGACGTGCTGAGCCAGCGCGCGGCCGTCGCCACCGCGGAATCGGCGCTCACCCTGGCCGAGTACGAAGCCAGTCTCGACGAAGAGCTGTTCAAGGACGAGCTGGTCTCGGAGCTGCAGCTCCGACAGAAGCAGTCGGCGGCGAACCAGTACCGCATTCAGCACCAGATCGAGCAGCAGCGGCTCCAAATCCTGATCGACTCCATGGCGACCCAGCTTGCGGCCGAGCAGGCCGAGGTGGACCGCCTCGAGACCATCCACCAACTGCGCCGGGACGAGGTCGCGGATCTGCAGGTCACCGCCGGAGTGGCCGGGGTCCTGCAAGAGGTACCCCTCGAGGAAGGGGCCAGCGTCACCCCCGGCACGAATCTCGCGCGCGTCGGCGATCCCCTGCGCCTGATGGCCGAGTTGCGGATCGCGGAAACGCAGGCGAGAGACGTTCAGATCGGCCAGCCGGCGTCCATCGACACCCGCAACGGGGTCATTCCCGGACGCGTCATCCGTATCGATCCCGCGGTGCAGCAGGGCACCGTCACCGTGGACGTATCGCTGGACGGCGCCCTGCCCCGCGGCGCCCGGCCGGACCTGACGGTGGACGGCACGATCGAGCTCGAACGGCTCGTCGACGTCGTCTACGTGGGCCGTCCGGTGTACGGCCAGGAAGACAGCGTGGTCACGCTGTTCAAGCTTCAGCCCGACGGCGACGAAGCGGTGCGGACCCGGGTCGCCCTAGGCCGCAGCTCGGTGAATACCATCGAGGTGCGCGACGGGCTGCAGCCCGGCGAAGAGGTCGTGCTGTCGGACATGTCGCAGTGGGACGAGTTCGACCGCATCCGGTTGAACTAAGTGCCCCTGGTTCGCGGAATCATCCTGAAGGAACGACTTTCTCCCGGTTCACGAGCACCACCAGAACATGCCGACGGCCTCGCGGATTTCCCTGACATGACCCTGTGAGCCCGTGGTGACCACGTCCGATCCACGCAGCGGGAGGAGGATCCAGCCAAAATGACTGACACGGCCCAACCCCTGATTCACCTCGACAAGGTGACGAAAGTCTTCTTGACGGACGAAGTGGAAACCCACGCGCTCGCGGCGATCGACCTGGATATCTACCCGGGGGAGTACATCGCCATCTCGGGACCGTCCGGCTGTGGAAAATCGACGCTGCTCTCGATTCTCGGGCTGCTCGACTCGCCGTCCGACGGTCACTACCAGTTGAACGGCCGGCCGGTGGCGAGTCTCAAGATGTCGGACCGCGCCCGCACCCGCAACCGCGAGATCGGGTTCATCTTCCAAAGCTTCAACCTCATCGGCGATCTCACCGTCTACGAGAACGTCGAGCTGCCCCTGACCTATCGCGGCATGCGCCCGGCCGAACGGCGGGAACGCGTGGACGAAGCCCTCGAGAAGGTCGAGATGGCCCACCGCGCCAAGCATCTGCCGAGCCAGCTTTCGGGCGGCCAGCAACAGCGGGTGGCGGTGGCCCGCGCCGTCGCCGGCCAACCCTCGATTCTCCTCGCCGACGAGCCGACCGGCAACCTCGACTCCAAGAACGGCGAAGCGGTGATGCAGCTTCTTGAAGGCCTGCACGGCGAAGGGTCGACCATCTGCATGGTCACCCACGACCCGCGCTACGCCCAGCACGCCGGCCGCGAGGTGCATCTGTTCGACGGGCGGGTCGTGTCGGGTCCGCAGGACGAGAGTTAGCCGCCCGGGGTGAAACCCCCCGCACCGAGAGCGGCGAAGCGCCGGCGGGCGGAAGAGCGCCCGCGGGCAAAGAACGCCCGTGCCTGACAAGGTCACCGACGGACAACCCTGTCGGGCGGGATGCATCGCCGCTTGAAGGCGGCGGGCTGTTGGTTTCAGGGTCAGGAGCCGGGGCCCGGGCAGGGCTACTCCGGCCGCTCGACCGTGGTGTAGTCGAGGTACGACCGGCCGTCGACCTGCGAGACGGTGGCCGTCAGCCGGTAACCCCCGTCCGCGGACTCGACCTCGACCTCGGTCGAACCCACCGCGACCTCGGATGGGTCCGGCCCGGCGCGCAGCGCCTCGTGGAGCACCCGGCCCTGCATCGAAGCCGGTATCTCGATCCCGAGCGTATGCAGGAACGTGGGGGCGAAGTCCACGTTGCCGCTCGGCACGGCACTCTCGACACCGGCCTTCAGGTCGGGGCCGACCGCCACCAGCGTGTTGCGCACGTCGAACGGGCTCGAGCTGCCGTGGCCGGCGACGCCCGACTGCGCCGATGTTCCGCGAAAGCCGTACCGGCCCACCGCCGCCGTCCAATCGGGCGAGTAGAGGATCTGCGCGGCGCGCGGATGATTCCACCGTGCGAGGTCCAACGACAAGGTGCCGGCCACCCCGCCCCCGCGGGCGCCGCGGCCCGCACCCCGGGTGAAGATCGCCCCGACGCCCTCGGTCGCCTGCAGGGCGGCGACGATGCCCGACACCGCCGCCGCATCGCCGTCGCGCACGTAGATGGCGTCGGCGCCGGCCACGATACGCGGCGAGCCGTCGTCGAGCGGCGCCGCGAAGGGCGCCAGCACCGCTCCGCGGTCGATGCCGCCGGTGTGCTCGGAGAACCCGTGGTCGGAGGTCACCCAGATGTTGGTGGTCTCGAACAGACCGGCCGCGGCAAGACCGTCCTGCAGGCGCTGGATCTCGGCATCGAGCCGGAACAGCGCCTCGACCACCAGGGGGTGGCCGACGCCGTGGCGGTGCGCCGTGGTGTCCGGATCGCTGAGCCAGAGCACCGTCACCGTCGGGTCGATCTCAGCCAGCGCGACCTGCAGGAATGCATCGACAATCCAGCGGTTTCTCGCATGATTCGGCGTGCCCGCGTCGGGCACCGCCCCGAGGCGGTCGAGGGCCTGCCCACGCAGCGCCGCCGGCTGGCTGTACTCGTAGTGGAGGATGGCGCCGCCGGCGGCGGTATGGTTCAGGAGGTAGGACGAGCCGCTGGATCCGGCGCTCATGACCAGGAGCCGGCCGCCCGACGACTGAAGCGCCTCGCCCAGGGTGGTCGCCGTCAGCAAGGGTTCGCCGACGGCGTCCTCGATCCTCAACAGGTTGTCGCGGTCGCTCGTGGTCAGGAACCGCGTGGCCTCGACCTGCGGGAAGAACACCGCGTTGCCCATCAGCCCGTGGGTCTCCGGATAGGCTCCGGTCGAGATGGACGCGGCGTTGACCCGGGTCACGGTCGGAAACACCGCGTGATGCCTGGTCATGACCGTCCCGCGCCGCCCCAGCGCATGCAGCGCCGGCATGAAGTGAGGCTGCACGTAATCGGGTCGCAACCCGTCGAGCACGATCAGCAGGTGCCGCGGCCGTTCGCCGCGCGGCGCGGTCCCGCCGTCCTGGCCGGCCGTCCCGTACGAAGGCGCGGCCAGCGCGAGCGCCAGCGCCAGCAGATGCCGCCCGACCCATCCGGCCATCGGCGGCACTCAGCGCTTGACCAGCCCCAGGAGGGCGCAGGCGAGAACGACCAGGAACGGGAGCACCGTACCGGCGGCGAACATCAGGGTGGCGAGAGCGGGCGGTTCGGTGGGCATCTGTGACTCCTTCTGTCGATGGCGGCCCGGATCGACCGGGCCCTCCGTGGCTGACGGGACCAACGACCCACGGCCCGCGTCGATGACGTCTGCGGCAGTTCGTGCGGGTCGATTCTAACAGTTCACGGCCCCCGCCGGGGCACCCGCGGCACCCGCGGGGACAGCCCGCGGCTCCGCTTGCCGCCCGCCCGACCCTCCAGGAGTCCGCGCCGTTCTACGCCCAGCGGCCCGTCACGTCATAAATTTAGGACAGACGAACTTGGGTCGAACGACGTATTTCTTCTGCATAGGACTCTTGCGGTTCGAGGTGGGGGCCCCGTCGACCCTGTTTTTAGTCGTGGCGATGCACTAGTGCGACCCGAACGGAAACGCGGTGAGCCAAGCCCGGGTGTGGTCGATGTCGTCGGTGCGCAACGTATCCGGGTTGAAGCCTCGTTCCGCGCCCAGATAGTAGCCCAGCAACTGAAACGTGATCGCGGCCAGCGGCGGCATCAGCAGCTCGCCGGTCGTCTCGGGCACCGCGATGACGAACGTCGCGTCGGGGGCCACCGTGTCGTCTCCGTCCACCACCAGGGCCAGACTCGGCGAGCCGGCGGCCCGCGCCGTGCGGGCCGCGTCGTGCAGCCGCGCATAGGAGCCGCCGGGCGGCGCGATGACCACCGTGGCGATGTCCTCCGACAGCAGCGGAATCGCGTTGTGCGCGTACTCGGCCGGTCGATACGCTTTGCAGAGCAGACTGCTCTCTTCCTCTATCTTCAACGCTCCTTCGCGGGCCGAGAACCAGTTCGCGCCGCCTCCGGACAGCAGCAGCGCCCGCTGATCCTTGAGGGCGTTGGCGATCTGCGATACGTTCACGTCCTCCTCTTCCAGGAACTGCGCCGCCGCGTTCGGCAGTTCGGCGACCGCCCCCCCCAGTTCGTCGACCTCGCGGCCGGTGAGCGACGACGTAGCCCTACCGATCTCGAGTCCCAGCAGATACAGGAGCACCAGACGGGTCGTCAGGACCGACACGTCGGGGCCGCAACGCTGCCCGGTCGGGAAACAGATGTTCTCGTCACACAGGTCCTCCAGCACGCTCCCCGGCGTATTGGTCAGCCCGAGCGTGAGCACCCCGCGTTCCCGGGCCTGCCGGCCCGCCTCGATCGTCTCGACGCTGGCTCCGGTCGCCGACTGGAGGACGAGGGCGGTCGGCTCGGGCCCCGGGCGCCAGTGGTTCGAGAACTCCTGGGATTCGTGGCTCTCGGTGGACCACCCCGTCCACTGCCGGAACAAGAACGCCCCGAGCTCGGCCGCGTTGAAGGCGGCGCCGCACCCGGTGAAGACCAGACGCCGGATGCCCCGCTCGACGAGGCGCCGGGCGAGCGCCGCCACCTCGGGGCGCCTGTCGACCACCTGCCGCATCAGCTCCGGCTGCCGGCGGACATCCTCGATCAGAAGATAGGGATGCCCCTGGCGAATCTCGGTGGTGCCCCGGATTCGAGCCCAGAGCGGCACGCGGGCAAGCTCTTCCTCCAGCCAGACCGGCAACGGATCGTCGAGGGTCGGCGGCGCCGCCCCGGGATTGGCGTCCATCAGATCGCGGGCCCACCGCGGCAGTCTGTGCTTGGTCAGTCGTGGCATTGCGTGTGTCGCCCGCGGCCCCGTGCGCCGGAAGGACGGTGCAGGGTACTAGAAACCACGTCTTCCCGAAACCCCGACGTCCGGTGGCCCGGCGGCGGGAGGCCCCGCTGCATTCAAAGCGGCGGCGCATCCCGCCTGACTGCGTGGTTCCTCGGTCCCCGGCACCCGCGGTATGCGCCCTCCGACACGCCTGATCGCACGGACGCCCTGACCGCCCCGTGGCGAAGTCCCCGCTGCATTCGGGTGGCGATGCATGCCGCCCGACTGCGTCGTTCGTCGGACTGCGTGCAGTCCGCGGTTGCGATACGCCCCCAACCGTCATGATCGGAGACGCCGATCACCCCAACGCCACGAAACGTGGGGACATGTTCCACAGCAACAGGCGCCCTCCTCAAGCCCTGTCAGGCGGGCGTCCCGCCGCCCGCCGGCGCACTCGCCGGTCTCGGCGCCGGACGGGGTTCCGCCGCGGGCCGCCCGGATCGCCGCCGAGGTCCGCGGGCGCGACGATCACCGTGCTTGTGCCGCCGGACCGTCCGTCACCGGTTCGTGGACCGATCGATCAGCGTCTGCGCACGTTTAAAGAAGCCGGGGACGTTGAGCCGCGCGCAGAGGTCGAAGAGGGCGGGACGCGGTCCTCTCCAGCGCAGATCGTCGACCGAGTCGAACAACTGCGCGTTCGTGCGCAGCGTGGCGAGATCCCGGAAACGCCGGGCGGCGTCGCGGCGCCCGGCGAGCTCGGCCGCCAGACGGCCCGCGCCCCGCACCGTCACATCCCAATCGGCGGCATCGTCCGGTATCGCATCGATGTGCCGGTACCGCCCGAGCACGGCCGCGGCCGACTTGGCGCCCCACCCCCGCAACCCGGGAAACCCATCCGCGGCATCGCCGACCAGGGCGAGGTAGTCGGGAATGGATGCCGGGGCCACCCCGAACTTCGCCCGGACGCCCGCCTCGTCGCGCAGCGTGCCGGCCCGCCGGTCGAACTGCACCACCCGGCTCCCCGTCACGCACTGCGCGAGGTCCTTGTCCGGTGTGCAGACGAATATCTGCTCGACGCGGGGGTCGCCGGCCGCGAGCGACGCCGCGGACGCCAGCGCGTCGTCCGCCTCGAGTTCGGTCATCGGCCAGACCGCGACGCCGAGGGCCTCCAGCGCTTCTTCCAGCGGGCCGAACTGCCCGAAGAGGGCGGGGTCGATACCGTCCCCGGTCTTGTAACCCGGCCAGAGATCGTTGCGGAACGATTCGATGACGTGGTCCGTCGCCACGCCGAGGTGGGTCACGTCGTTCTCGATCATCGACAACACGGAGCCCACGACGCCGCGGACGGCGCCCACTTCGCGTCCGTCGACGTCGCTGGCCGGCGGCACCGCATGGAAGTGACGGAACAGCTCGTAGGTCCCGTCAATCAGGAACACGTTCATGCGCGCGGAATCGGGAACGGGTGGCGGGACCCCCGCGGGCATCTCAACTCTCGCGGCGGGTCACGGTGGTGGCGGTGGGACACAGCTCCCAACCCAGGCGGATCAGATCCCGGACCAGGCTCTTCGCCGCCTCGACCAACGCCGTGAAATCGTCGAAACGCTCACTCTCCTCCGATCCATCAGGATACAGCACGACGAGCTCGCAGGCGTCGGGACGCGGGTCGCAGTGGATACCGATGAACCGGGGCGACTCCTCGGCCGCCTTGAAGAACCACAGCATCACCGTGTTGTATCGGGACGGATCGGCCGCGCTACAGGCCCCGCCCGCATTTCCCGTGCAATCCTGGGTCATACCGGGCGTTGGCAGGAAACGCCCTGCCGGACGCCCGTCATCGAGCGTTCGATGGTGTGGCCGACGACCCGTCCAGATGCCGCGCTCTCGGGCGACGGTTGACATCGATGGGGAACCAGCACGTCGAACGTGCCGTAGCCGCCCGTGGCGCAACCCCGCGCCGCACCGAGAGCCGCGGGGCAAAGAGCGCCCGCGTCTGACCAAGCGTGAGGAAGGCGCCTGTTGTGGGCACCGGCAACCGACGAACAACGCGGTCAGGGGGATGCGTCGCCGCTCGAAGGCGGCGGGGACTTCGCCACGGTCGGGTGGACCGGCCGGGATCCTCGAATCGAGCCGGCGTCCGGCCATGGTGTGAATATCCGGCCGGCCGATACGTAGAAGGGGGATAGTGCATACCGTGATGGTTGATTCTCCGGCGCCGCCGCTCGTCGCCGGCGACGCCGGGTCCGAACGACACCTGATCGACCGGGCGAAAGCCGGCGAGCCGGCGGCGTGCGACGCCCTGGCCCGGCGTTGTCGCCGGGGGGCGTATCTCCTCGCCCTCCAGATGCTGGGCAACCGGGACGACGCGATGGACGTGACCCAGGACGCGATGCTGCGGTTCTTCAGCACCCTGAACAGCTTCGACGCCGCCCGCCGCGTTCAGCCTTGGCTGTTCACCATCGTCCGGAACCAGGTGCGCGACCTGTGGCGCCAACGACAGCGCCGGCCGGCCGACGCCGTCGGCGAGTCCGATGTCCTGGTCGGGCAACTGGTTGCCCCGCAGCCGAGCCCGGAAGCCGACCTCCACCGCCAGGAACTGCGACGGCGGATCTGGCGCGCCCTCGCCACCCTGACGGCCGACAAGCGCGAGATCATCGTGCTGCGCGACTACCACGATCTGTCCTACAGCGACATCGCGGAGGTGCTCGGCATCCCCGTCGGCACGGTGATGTCACGGCTGCACGGCGCCCGGAGGCGGTTGCGGGCGCGGATCGAGGAAGAAGGAGGACGTCATGCCTGAACCCTGTGGGCGGACGTTCGACGAGGCTCTGCTCTCCGGATACGTCGACAGGGCGCTGGTGCAGCGCGAGGGGCAACGGGTTCGGTTGCATCTGGAGAGCTGCGCCGCCTGCCGCGCCACCGTCGAGGACCTGCGCGCCATGAGGGAGGCGGCGATGTCGTCGACGTTCGAGACGCCGCGGGACGAGGAGTGGTCGGAGACACCGCATACCGAGGCCGGCCGGCTGCTGGTCGGCCTGGGGTGGCCGCTGGTGACCGCGTGGGCGGTCCTCGTCGGCGGCTACGCCCTGTGGGGAAGCTGGCAGGAAACCGACAACCTCCTGGAGCGGCTCATGCTGCTGGGAGGGGTGACCGGCTTCGCGATGTTGTTCGTCGGGGTGCTGCTCGACCGATTGAAGGCCGCGAAGACCGACCACTACCGCGAGGTGCACAGATGATCGTGGTTACCGCGAACCGCGTGGCCGGCAAGCGGATCGCCCGCACCTTGGGACTCGTGCGCGGGAACACGATCAGAACGCGCCACCTCGGCAAGGACATCATGGCGGTGCTGCGCAACATCGTGGGCGGCGAAGTCGCCGAGTACACGAAGCTCCTGGCCGAGTCCCGCGAGCAGGCGCTCGACCGGATGGTGGACGAGGCCCACGAGCTGGGAGCGAACGCCATCGTGTCCCTGCGGTTCTCGACGTCGATGATCATGGGCGCCGCCGCCGAGCTCCTGGCCTACGGCACCGCCGTCGTGCTGGAGGACGAAGAGGACGGGGCGCGGTGACAGGGCGGGTCTACCCGGACCGGCGGCGGCGGCGCCGAACCCGCCGGGATGCATCGGCCGCTACGGCTGGTACTCCCGGAGCACCTGTTGCAGGGCTTCCTCTTCAGCGTCCCAGGCCGCCTGGATTGAGCGCAGCGCCGCCTCGGCGGTCGGCGACTGGCGGGCGAGCGCCCGGTTCCTCTCGAGCAGCAACCCCTGTGCGGCCGCGTGATCCAGGAACCTGAAGAGGTGATCGAAGTAGCCGTCAACGTTGGCGAAGACGCACGGCTTCTCGTGCAGTTCGAGCGGCTGTTGCGCCCACGTGAGCGCTTCGAAGATCTCCTCGATGGTGCCGAACCCGCCCGGGAGCGCAATACACGCATGGCACAGCGACTGCATCTTGTACTTTCGCTGGTGCATGGTGTCGACGACGTACAGGCGGCTGAGCCCCTCGTGCGCGAGATCCTGGTACTCCAACTGCCGCGGGACGACACCGGTGGCGAAACCGCCGTTCGACAACACGGCGTTGGCCAGCGCCCCCATCAGACCGACACGGGCGCCGCCGTACACCAGCCCGACGCCGTCGACCGCCATCAAGCGGCCCAGGGTTTCCGCATCCTCTACGTACCGCTTTTTGTACCCGACGTGGCCACCGAGGTAAACGCAGATGTGCTTCATTCCGTCGGGCGGTTCGCTGCCCGCGCAATCGGCGGCCGGCCGCGGCGCGTCTACCATTCCGTCAGTTCTCTCCCCTCTCCATCCGGCTCCCGCCTCGGCGCGGCCATCCGGCCCGCCGGCATCAGGCCCACGTCTCGAGCGCCGCCGCGCGCGACGACTTCACGGGGATGAACCGATCGAAGCCGCTGATTCGGAACACGTCCTCGACATGCGGTTTCATGCTGCAGAGAACCATCGTTCCCGCGCCGGTCTTCAACGCCTTCGCGGCGAGGAGCAGCACCCGCAGGCCGGAGCTGCTGATGAATTCGAGACGGCTGAAGTCGATGATCAGGCGCCGTTCTCCGCCCCCGATGCGCTGCATGACGTTCGTTTCGAAGGCGTTGACGTTCCCGCTGTCCAGCCGGCCGACGGGCAACAGCACCAGCACGCCGTCATTCCGTTCTTCCGCGACCTCGATGTCCATCGGTGTGTCTCGTCCCTCGGCCCGCCTCGCCGGCGTGTAGTTGTGCTCCAGCGTCAACCGGTTCCGGCCTTCCATGAACTGGTAGGTCACACGGTCGGCGAACCTTCTGACCAGATGCAGTCCCAGGCCCCCGACGGCCCGCTCCTCGAGCGGTGACGACAAGTCCGGCCGGGCGCTCTCCGTCGGATCGAATCGGCGCCCGTTGTCCGAGATCGTCATGACCAGCAGTGTGCCGCTGACCCACAGCGTAATCTCGATCCTGGGCTCGGCGACGCCGTCGAAGCCGTAGCGCACGGCATTTGCGACCAGCTCGTCGAGCACCAGATTGAGCATGTAGACCTTGGCCTCGGGCAGCCGGTTCGCAGCGCCGAAGGTCTCGATCATCCGCGACAGGTTGCCCAGCGCCGACAACCGGGGCGGCGACAACGAAACGCGCAGTTCGTCCTTCAGCATCCGACTTCCCCGGTCCCGTATCGGGATGAGCTGGTTTTGGCAGACCTCCTGGCCGTGGTTCCGCATCGAGCACACCGCTGTCGGCGCGCCTCTTGCCGGCGTGGAGCGGCTTCGCCGCCAGCCGCCTGCGCAGGCCGCTGATGGCGTCGAGCCGGCTGAAATCGACAATCGTCTCCGCGCGCCGGCGGGAGGCCGCGGGCATCACCGAACGCTTCCACCTGACGCGCCATGTCTCGACCTCCGACAAACGGCCCGGAATCGACTCCCGCGCCTCGGCCATCCGGCCGCGTCCTGACGCCGTCCGGCTGCACTACTGTAGCACTCCCGCCGCCGCGCGCCACACGGCGGCGGCCGCCGGAACGCCGCGACCCCCGGTGAACCCCGCGTTGCGCCGAAACCGGCGGGAGGGCTGCCGGACGAGGCGCGGCGGGAGCAACCCCGGGGCGGAATCGACGCCGGACCAGGACGCGCGGCACCGGCCTCACGAGCGGCGCATGAGGACGATCCGGTGGTGCCGCCGCGGTTGTCGTCGACGCCCCACGTGTTCGAGGTCTTGGTGAACGCCTGCTCGTTGACGACGATGCGAACCGGCGTCCACGCCGTCCCGCGGGCGACGTCGGTCACGAGCGGCGCATGAGGACGATCCGGTTCGTGTTGGTGCCGCCGCGGTTGTTGTCGACGCCCCACGTGTTCGAGGTCTTGGTGAACGCCTGCTCGTTGACGACGATGCAAACCGGCGTCCACGCCGTCCCGCGGGCGACGTCGGTGACGACCTGATCGAGCAGCAGCGACCCGCGCCGAATCTCTCCGACCTCGAAGGCGAACGCTCCCCCGCGCTTGGAGATCGCGGCAACGTTGTCGAGAACCCCGCGGACGAGGTTCTTCCACTCATCCAGCTTCGTCGTCTGGGTGATCTCGATGCCGTCGGCGCAGAGCCCGGCGAACCAGCACCGCAGCCAGTTGTCGTGCTTGTAGTTCACGATGTTCATGAACGGCGGCGACGTCACCGCGAGGGAAGCCGGCGGGCCGCCGTGGTCGAACGGGACGTCGACCCCCTGCCGGAAGAACCCCCGCACCCGCCCCGACGGCGCCTGCCGGGGCACGTCCTTCAGGAGCGAGCGCGTCTTGCGCAGAATGAGGGCGGCGACGTCGCGATTCTCCGGCTGCTGGTGGCGCCGTTCATTGATCTTCCGCTGGCTCTCGACGGAGGCCGCTTGGTTGGGCGGCAGCGTGTAGACGGAAAAGAAGCCTCGGGAATGTCCGGTCAGACGGTTGATCGCGACCATCCGGATCCACCGATCGACGCCGTCGGCGGCGCCCGCGGCGTGGCGCTCCAGCAGGTACGCGCGCAGCCGGCAGATCTGCGTGAGGGTCCGCGCATGGAAGAACGCGTCGAACCCGTCGGGATGCCCCGCCGGTTCGTCCCGGCCTCCCTCCAGGGACAGTGCGCGCAGCCGCGATTCGACCTCCGTCGCCGCGGGCGGCGCGAGCCGCGGCTCGACCAGCATGCGGGACAGCGGGTTGACGTCGTTGCCCAGCGCATCCCGTCCCAGCAACGCCGCTTCGAGGAGGGTCGTGCCCCGCCCCATGAACGGGTCGAACACCACGTCGCCCGGATCCGTCAGTCTGGTGATGAAGAACCGCGGAAGTTGCGGTTTGAAGCACGCCCGATAGGAAATCTCGTGCAAGGAATGCGCCGCTCGCTGCTTCGACGTCCAGAACTCGTTGACGAAGACGGGCACGCCGGCGTACTCGCCGACCATCGTCTCCTTGCCGTACCGTCGCCATCGCGCCAGCTCGCCCGCGAGATCGTCGAGCGTCAGGCGGCCGGCGCCGTCGGGGGCAAGCTCGAACTGCATCCGCAATCACCGCCGCATCGCCGCTCCCGGCCGGCCTCGATCTCCCCCGAGAATCTCCGGCTACAGCCCCAGCAGGTTCGTGCGGAGCTTAGAGAGCCCCTGCTCCGCCGCCCAGAGGTCGAGCTCGACCGACGCCAGCTCGTCGACGACGGGGACGGCGAGGCCCGCTTCCCGCAGATCGATCGCCTTGACGTAGGTCCGGCACGACCCGCACTCCTCCAGGCGGACGTGCGGCCACGACTCGGAGACGTGATGCGGGCGCCGGTCCGGGCGCTCCTCCCCGCAGGCCGGACAACGCAGGCGCGGAAACGCCCATTCCGCCAGACAGAGCGAGCAGAGCAGGGTCCGCCGCCCCCGGGCCTCGGGCTCGTCGCGCAACACCGCGGCAATCGGCGCCGCCCCGCAGTACGGGCATGCGGCGCGGGCTTCGCCGTCTTCGGACAGCCCGTCGCCCGTGGGCTCGTCGACGGCGGCATGGGCCGCCCCGGTTGCGAGCGCCTCGGCGATGGGCTGCACGAAGGCGCGCGGAAAGAACTCCAGCGCCGCCGCCCCGCAATCGAGCGACGCGGCGATCGCGGCGACCGTCCCTCCCCCCAGCACGGCGCGCAGCAGCTCGGACATCGCGGCGGGCTCCGACGCCAGCCGCCCCGCCGTCGCCTGCAGCAGATCGGTCGCCGACGCCGGGACGGCCCGCACGAAACGCGGGAAGGCCCGCTCGCGCGGCCGTTCCGGCAGCCGGGTCAGACGCAGCCGCGGAGTGCCGCCCTCCGCGGCCTCGACCGCCCCCAGCCACCGGGACCCCAGCGCCTTCACGTACAACGGTTCCTGCAGCGCCAGCACGTCGCCGTAGAACTCCAGCAACTCGTCCGCGTGCGGATGCTCACGCCGCAGCCGCTCGACGCGCTGCCGGCGCCGTGTCCAGACCGGGTGAAGTGACATGCGGTAACCGAACCCGGCGCTCGCTCACGGTAGCGGTGGACGCCAACGCGAACTGGCGGCCTGCCCGGAGGGTGGTTTACGCTGCGTCGCGGTCGCGACGACCGGCCAGGAGTCCTTCATAGCCACAGCGGCCGGCCGGTTTCGGCCGACCGAGGGTGTCCGAGGGAGCCTCGAGCTTTGCCATGCGCTCGCGGTTGTCGCCGAGTTCCTGGTGAACACGGTCAAACCGCTGGTGCATTTCGGTCGTCAAGTTCTCGAACTGCCCGCGTCACGGCCCGCGGCCCGGGGAGCGGGACGGCGCCTCCAGCGGGAGGACCGTCGACACCTTCACCTCGTTGACCACGATGCTCGTGTGTATGCGGTCGACCCCGTCGATCCGCATCAGGCCCTCGAAGAGCACCGTCTCGAGCGCCTTGTGGTTCGGCACGACGATCTTGATCAGGTAGTCGGACTCGCCGGTCAGGTAGTGGCACTCGAGGACCTCGGGAATCGCCTGCACCTCGTCGCGAAAGCGCGCGACGCAGTCCGGGCGATGGTGGGCCAGCTTGACCTCAACGAAGCACAGCAGATCGAGGCCGACGGCCCCGCGGTCGAGGAGCGCCGTATACCCGCGAATGACCCCCGCCGCCTCCAACCGCCGCAACCGCCGCTGGAGGCCGGGCGGCGACAGGTCGAGCCGTCTCGCCAGCTCGACGTTCGTCGCCCGCCCATCCCGCTGCAACAACGCGAGCAGCCGCCGATCCAGATCGTCGAGGCGCGGGGGACGGTCGCTGGCGCGCACGCCGGGCACCCCCTGTTGCTTCGTCCGTGCCGAGCCGCCCATCCGGCGATGCTATCTCGCTCGCCGGGCCGCCCCCGGGGTCAGGAGAGGCTGGAACGGCGCCGCCAGCGAGAGCGTCTCGGTCCTCGGCGTGTAGCAGATCGTCTCGCTGCAGACCTGATACAGCACCGACAGCGGCAGGTCCACCACCTCCGGCCGGTCCGGGTTCGACCGGTGGAACACTTCCACGTTCGGCGTGACGGGAATCGCGACGTCGACCACCCCTTCGTAGACGTTGAGGGTGACCCCGAGCTGCGGGAACTCCCTCGGGTGGGTCGGCGGGTACTGCACCGTGCCCACGCGCAGACCCGGGGTGTCGGGAACCGTCACTTCCGAAGCGATGTAGCCCTCGGGGAGCGGCCGCCCGTACATGTGGAGACCCTCCTCGAGCTCGAACCGCACGTGAATCGTGGACTGGGTCTCGAACTGCATCGCCCGGTCGGACAGAAAGGCGGAGATCCTCACCTGATCGGTGCCGAGCTCGACCGCCGGAGCCGCGTGACGGGCGAGGATCCCGCCGAGGACGGAGTTGCGGATCGTACCGGCCGACTCGCGGGTGGCGTAGTGACGGTGGAAGAACTTCTCGGTGACGACGCCGTTCTCGTCCGTCACGTAGACGCCTGGAAACGGTACCCCGTAGAAGCTGCGGCCGGCCGCCTGCTCCGGGTCGTCCGGTGAGATCAGGGTGTTGAGAATGCCGAACTCGCGGATCACCGCCGAGTCGGCGTCCGACAGGAGGTCGTAGGTCACGTCGTGCTCGTCGGCGAACGCCCCGAGCTGCTCCGGACTGTCGTAGCTCACGCCGTAGACGCGGATGCCTTCCTCTTCGAAGAGCCCCAGGTTCGTTTGCAGCTCGACCAGCTGCGTTCGGCAGTACGGTCACCACACCGCCGAGCGATAGAACACGACGACCGACTTCGAATCACCCCGGTCCGCGTGGTAGTCGACGATGCGGCCCCGCTGATTCGGCAGCGAGAACTCCGGAAGCCGCTCGCCGATCTCGGGTCCCGTCGGAAACTCGTGGGTCGCCGGGTAGCGGCGCCCCGGATGACTGGCGGGCATGCCGATGGTGATGCCGAGGTCGTCGGTTCGGGTGCCCGGCTCCAGATCTTCGTGCGCGGAGCGGACCGGGACGGCGTCCTGCGCCACGACGGGGGTCGGAGCCGCCAGCAGCGCGAGCGCCGCCAGGAGTGTCCAGCGTGTCATCGTCATCGTCTCCAGTTGTCGTCGGCCACGGCGACCGAGCCGGTCGCGTCGCTGCAAGCCGGCCCGGAAGTCGTCGCCTGCGGCTCCGATTGCCGCCCAACCAACCCTCACAGGAATCCGCGCCGTTCTGCGGCGCAGACTCCAGGGTTCATTTTACACGCCTGTTTCGCCCAGGGCGATCGACGCGGCGCCAGGGGCATCCCACGCTGACTGCGCGTGACGGCTCGCCCCCGATTCGCGGGGTCGCCACCGTCTTGCCGACCGGCCGGCGTCGCGTGAGTCCCACGATTCCGCCCGTCCGGAGCCCCAGGACCCGCCACGATTCCGCCTGCGCACGGCGGTGGCGGAGCGTGGGAGGGGCCTGACGTGGTGCCCGGGCGCGGGCGGGCGCGACTTCCGCTTGTCGGTCCCCGCAGCCGCGCGGATACGCGGTTTGCCACGCCGTCGGGCGGCGCGCTTGCGCGCGGGCCGTGTCCGGGGCCATCATGATGGGCAGCCCGGACGCAACGAGCCGGCGACAAGGAGGAAATCGAATGAGTCATCGATCCAGGATGGCGGCGTGCGCCTTGATCACGGGTCTGGCGCTGGTTCCGGTGTCGGCGGCCGGCCAGTCGCCGGCCGGACCGGAACCGCCCCGCACGCCGTGGGGGCAGCCCGACCTGCAGGGCATCTGGGACTTCCGCACCATCACCCCCCTGCAACGACCGGAGGATCGGGGTGACCAGGAGTTCCTGACCGAGGAGGAGGCGGCGAGCCTCGAGCGGGCGGCCGTCGACCGGGCGATCCGCCTGTGGGAGGCCGAGGCCCGGAGAACCGAGGCCGGCGGCAATGTCGGCGGCTACAACAACTTCTGGATGGACCAGGGAACGAAGCCCATCGAAACGCGGCGCACTTCGCTGATCGTGGACCCGCCGAACGGGAGACTGCCGGCGCTGTCCGCGGTCGGCGGGCAGCGCACGGACGCGCGGCGGGCGCACCTCGAGGAGCATCCGGCCGACTCCTACACCGATCGCAACACGTCCGATCGGTGCATCGTGGGGTTCAACGCCGGTCCCCCGATCACACCGCTCGCCTACAACCAGAACATGCAGCTCTTCCAGACCCCCGACCTTGTCGTGATCTACACCGAGATGGTGCACACGCCCCGCATGGTGCCGCTCGACGGCCGGCCCGCGCTCGACGCGGACATCCGTCTCTGGTCGGGCGACTCCCGCGGCCGCTGGGAGGGGGATACCCTCGTCATCAAGACCGCGAACTTCAACGACAAGCGCCAGTGGATCCCCCTCGGCTCGGCGGGGGCCGGCATGGGCACGACCGCCGGCATGACGCTGGTCGAGCGCATCAGGCGCGTGGACGGCGACACGCTCGAGTATGCGTTCACCGTGACCGATCCGGAGACCTGGTCGAGCCCCTGGACGGCGTCGATTCCGATGCAGCGCACCGACGCGCCGTTGTTCGAGTACGCCTGCCACGAAGGCAACTACTCCATGGTCGGCATCCTGGCCGGAGCGCGGATGGAAGAGGCCGCCGCCGAGGAGTCGCAGTAGTCGCGCGGCGCCATGCCCGCGCGCACGTGCTTCTCCGTCTCCAGATGGAACAAAAGTGGGGCGGGCGTCATGCGGGTACCCGGAACCCCTCTACGTCCGCCGCGGCCAGCAGCCGTTGGTCTCGACACACGAACGTGAGGGCGCCCGCAATCTGCTCCCGGACCAGGAGCGCCGCCCCGAGCTGCCCCGCATCGGCAGCCCGCAGCGGGTGCCGCGCCAACAGCGCCTCCGCCCGCGATCGGACGGCGAGCAGGTCGGTCACTTCATCCCACCGACCGGCGAGATCGCCGAGCCGGTCGAGCACTTCGCGGCGCTGCCGCCGCGACAGCGACCCATCGCGCGTCCGCCGCTCGATGGCGCCCGTGATCTCGGTGCGCGTCCAGACCCACGTGACGATGTGATCATCTTCGGCCAGCCAGCCGCGAACCAGATCGCTGTCGGGCTCGGCGGCCATCAACGGCACGAGCGCCGACGCGTCCCAGTACCTCAAAACCGGTCCGCCCGATCCTCGGCCAGCGCCGCCGAGAGACTGACCGGCAGCGCCAACGGCGGGGATTCCAGCATGGCCGCGGCGCTTCCCCGGCCCGGCCTCAACAGGCCCGAGCCGATCAAACGCTCGCGGACTCCCCGATCGCCCGCCGTCCCGGGAGGCACCAGTCTGGCTACGGGCGCCCCGCGGTCGAGAACTTCCACCTCACCGCCGCGACGGACTTCCCGGAGATAGCGGGACAGGTTCGTCTTCAGTTCGGATACCGACGCGGCACTCATCGTGACCAGTATGACCTGCGCATTCTGGTCCTGCAAGTCATTTCCCGCGCCGTCCGTCGATGTCCCGCCCCGGCTCGACGAGCGGGAAGTCAGACGGGTAGAGCAAAGCCGACCCCCGGCCCCCGCGGGCGCCGGCTTGGTGACCGTGAAACTCTATTGCTCTTTCGTGCGTTCCGGGTGGTCACGCGAAGCGTGCCTATGAGGGTCTGGGCGTTGAGCGGGACCGCCGGCGACGATTTCGGCGGCGGCGCCTCGACGCCGGCCGCGCTCCGACGCCGCCGTCAGGTGCCGGGACCGCGGGAGGTGCACGTCAAGAGTGAGGCGCCGCCGCTGGAACCGGTCCCCGATGGATCACTAGGCGCGCCAAAGCCCAAGAAAAGCCCGTTCGGGAGGGCTTCGGGGCCGAGAACGGTACGGAAATCGCCAACCTGACGGCACCCGGGGCCGTCAGGTCACGAATTTAACGTGCACCCGCCCGCGGACCGGTGCTGCCCTTCGACCGCTGGATGGGATAAATTGATGGGCACCCAAGGAGGAACCATGAGCCAACTCCGCCCCCCCCGCCGTCCGTTGCTCGCGCTCTGCCTGGCCCTCGCCGTCGGTGGCGCGGTCCTTTCCGCCCAGCGCCGGGACGGGGTTCCGGCGGTGCCCGGGCCGACCGCGCCGCGGGTGCTGCGCACCGCCGAGGTGCCGCGCATCCGGGTGGTGCCGGTCGCCACCGGCCTGTCCCACCCCTGGGGCATGGCGTTCCGCAGCAACGGCGACATCCTCGTGACCGAGCGGGACCGCGGGACGTTGCGGGTGGTGCGGGACGGCCAGCTGCTGAACCGCGCGGTTCCCGGCGTGCCCGAGGTCTTCGCCGAATCCGATCGCGCCGGGCTCATGGACGTCGCGGTGCATCCGGACGACGATCGGATGGTCTACCTGACCTACAGCAAGTCGGTCGTCCGGGACGGCGAGGAGGGGGTGACGGTGGCCCTGGCCCGCGGGCGGCTCGACACCGGGGCGCTGACCGAGGTGCGGGACATCTTCGTGGCCGAGGGGCTCGACCGCGGCATCGCCGCGTCGCGCATCATCTGGGGCCCCGACGGCTCGCTCTACATGACGGTGGGCGGGTCCTACGTCTTCGCCGACACCGGCAGCTACGCGCAGGACCCCCGGAATCACTTCGGCAAGCTCATGCGGCTGACCGAGGACGGCGCCGCGCCGGCCGACAACCCGTTCGTGGGCGACCCCGGCTATCTGCCGGAGATCTACTCGCTGGGCCACCGGAACCAGCTCGGGCTGGCGTGGCATCCCGAGACCGGCGATCTGTGGGCGACCGAGAACGGGCCGCAGGGCGGCGACGAGGCGAACATCATCCGGCCGGGCGCGAACTACGGGTGGCCGATCGCGTCCTACAGCCGCGAGTACTCCGGGGTGCGGGTCACCGAGACGCCGTGGCGGCCGGAGTTCGAGGACGCCGCGGTGCTCTGGTGGCCTTCGATCGGGCCGTCGGGGCTGACGTTCTACAACGGCCCGCACTTTCCCGCGTGGCAGGGCAACCTCATGGTCGGCTCGATGATGGAGGGGCGGATGCCCCGCACCGGCCACATCGACCGCGTCGTGTTCAACCGCCGGGGGGAGGAGATCCGGCGGGAATCGATCCTCACCGAGCTGCGGCAGCGGGTGCGCGACGTGCGGCAGGGACCCGACGGCTATCTCTACGTCCTGACCGACGAGGACGACGCGGTCCTCTTCCGCATCGAGCCGGCCCGCGCGTTCGTCGATCCGCCGGGCAGCGCCATCTTCGTCGAGCGGGCGGAAGAGCCGCGGGTGGCGCCGGCGCCCGAGTCCGAGTGGACGGCCGAGCAGCGGGCGCTGGTCGAGAAATACGCGCCGGACGGCGACCCGGGGAACGCGCTGCGCACCCTCGTCCGGTTGCCGGTTCTCGCCGACCGCGTGATGCCGCTGCTGACCTGGGTGTCCAACGATTCGACGCTCTCGCCGCGGCATCGCGCGCTGCTCGTCCTGCGGACGGCGTGGCTCGCGCAGAACGGCTATCTGTGGTCTTCGCACGCCGGCCGGAGCGATCACGGGCTGACCGGCGACGAGGTGCAGCGCATCGCGGCGGGGGCCGGCGACGGCTGGAGCACCTTCGAGCGGACCCTGATCGAGCTGGCCGACGAGCTGTTCCGGAACGCCGCGGTGACCGACCGCACCTGGACCGAGTTGACGCGGATGTACGAGCTGGAGAGCGTGGCCGACGCGGTGGTGACGGTGAACGAGATCACCGCGGCGCCGATCCTCCTGAACTCCCTCGGGGTCCAGCCCGACCCCGGGTCGGAGCGCCTCATGCCCAGCGACGACGTGGCCTACCGCATCGACGCGCCCGACCGCGGGCCGCCCCTGTCGGCGCCGCGCATCGAGCCGATCGAGGGCGACGGCCTGCGGGTCGGCCGCACGTTGCGCCGGCATCCTGCGATGGCCGAGCGGTGGTACGCGAACCCGCGCTACGTGCTCGACGAGGACCAGTCGCGCCTGACCCCGCACGACCGCGAGCTGGTCATCCTGCGCACCGGATGGAACGCCCGGGCGGTCTACGAGTGGGCGAAGCACGTGGGCAGCGTGGGGCGCGCCCGCGAGCACGGGCTCGATCCGCTGTGGATCGCGCAGGGGCAGGACGCCCCCGGCTGGAACGCGCGCGAGCGCCTGCTCATCGACGCCGCCGACGAGATGCACACCGACACCATGATCTCGGACGAGACCTGGGCCGCCCTGTCCGAGCACTACGACACGCACCAGCTCGTGAGCATCGCGGCCACCGCGGCCCGCTACCGCAAGGTGTCGATGACCCTGAACGCGTTCGGGGTGCAGCCGCTGCCGGACGACGAGCGGTTCCCGGTGCTGGAAGGGTACCGGGACCAGGCGTCTGCGCCGTAGAACGGCGCGGATTCCTGGAGGGTTTGTTGGGCGGTGAGCGGAGCCGCAGGCGACGCTCTTTTCACGACACGGAGCCTCACGCCATTGCTGCTGGACAAGGTCCTCACGCTGTTCGTGATGCCGGTCGGCGTTGCCTGCATCGCGGGAGCGCTCGCATTGGCGGTGGCCGCACGCGGGCTCCGCCGCGGCGCGGTCGGGCTGATCGCATTCACGACCGTCTGGCTCTGGGCCTGGTCGACGCCATTCGTCGCCGGTTGCGTCACCAGACCCCTCGTCGAGCGATATCCGCCCCGGCCCGCCGTGGAATTGCCTGCCGCCGATGCGATCGTGCTGCTCGCCGGCCCCGACGCCGAGCGGGTCCGGCATTCCGCGCGGCTCTACCATGCCGGCAAGGCCCCGTTGATCATCGTGACCGGCGGTCTCGTGTGGGACGGCCCGGCCCTGTCGGAAGCGAGGGTCCTGCAGCGCCAGCTTCGTGCGCTGGGCGTGCCGGACCACGCCCTGCTCATCGAGGACGACAGCCGCAACACCAGACAGAACGCCCTGTTCACGGCAGAGCTTGCCGCCACCCTGGGGATCGAGCATGTACTGCTGGTCACCTCCGCCTGGCACATGCCACGCGCCGCGGCCGCCTTCGGCCGCACGGCGCTGCATGTGATCGCGGCTGCGCCTTCGCGGCGAATCCGCGGCACTCCCTCGATTTTCCAGGCCCTTCCGAACGCCCCGGCGCTGAGCGCCAGCACCGCGGCGCTCCGGGAATACCTCGGTCTGGTGGTCTACCGTCTCCGCGGTTGGACGTGAACGTGCTCGACGTATCGTCGGACGAATGCAGGATGGAGCCGCCCCTTCGGCCCTCGTACCGGGAGGAGATTCGAAGTTGTGCCGCATCCAGTCGGGGCCGTATTCGGCCCAAACGTGTCGTGCAGTGGTTGAAAATCGCCGAAATCTGACAAATCTGACCGATCGGAGCCGTTTCCGCGCCGCCGCCGGCCGGTTCTGGCGCGCCGCGGAGTTGCCGCGAGCTGCCGATACCCGGTGGGAGTCCTCCAAAACCAATCGACTCCATATATGGCCAAGCCATGCAAATCGTCATTCCCATGTCCGGCTTCGGAGAGCGCTTTCGGAGGGCAGGATACACCGTTCCCAAGCCGTTGATCGACATTGACGGCAAGCCTCTCATCGCGCACGTTCTGGGCATGTTTCCCGGCGAACACGACGTCATCTTCATCTGCAACCAGCGCCATCTCGATGAACCCGCTTTTCGCATGCGCTCGATTCTGCGCGATGTCTGCTCCACGGCGCGGGTCATCGGTATTCCTCCCCATGAGCGCGGGCCCGTGCACGCCGTACTCCAAGCCGAGCATGCGATCGACGCCGCCGGTCCGGTTGTAGTCAACTACTGTGACTTTTCCTGTTACTGGAACTGGCGCGATTTCAAGGAATTCGTCAGAGACACCAATTGCATCGGGGCGATTCCGGCCTACAAGGGTTTTCATCCCCACTCGCTGGGGAGTACCAACTACGCCTATCTGCGCGAGGCCGATGGCTGGGTCCGCGACATTCAGGAGAAAAGGCCCTATACCCGCAACCCCATGGAGGAATTCGCTTCAAGCGGAACCTACTACTTCGTTTCGGGAGCGGTCATGGGCGCCGCCTTCCGGGCGGCGACGGCGCAGAACCTGACCGTGGGCGGAGAGTGCTACGTCAGTCTGGCCTACAAACCCCTGCTCGCCGCCGGGAAATCCGTGGCCGTCTATCCGCTGCAGCATTTCATGCAGTGGGGAACTCCCGAGGACGTTGCGGAATACCGGGGCTGGTCCAGAGCCTTCCGAAGACTGGTCGCCGAACCGGACGCCGGCCGAGAACCCGAACCCAGGGAACCCAAGGGGTCTCTGATCGTTTCCATGGCCGGGCTCGGCCGGCGGTTCGCAACCCAAGGCTATCGCGCGGCCAAGCCGCTGATCCCCGTGTCGGGGAAACCCATGGTGATTCAGGCCGTAGAGGCGCTTCCGCCCGCAAAGCACCACGTGTTTGTGATGCGGGCAGGTATGCCGGGGGCCCGCGCCGTTGCCGACGAGCTCGGACGCCTCTATCCGACCGCGATCGTCATAAGGCTGTCCCACGTCACGGAGGGGCAGGCATGCACGGCCCTGCTCGGACTCGATGCGCTGGAGGTGGCGCTGGGCGGGGCTCCGGGTCCCATCACGTTCGGCGCTTGCGATCACGGCCCCCTGTACAACGCGACGGAGTTTCGACGGCTGGCCGACGATGGCGACACGGACGTGATTGTCTGGGGCATTCGCAACCATGCCGACGCGGGGCGCCGTCCGCGCATGTTCAGTTGGGTCGAGGCCGACAAGGCCGACAGCAGCGGGATTCGGAGGGTTTCGGTCAAGGCCCCGCTCGAATCGCCGGATTCCGACCCCATCGTCGCCGGGACGTTCACCTTTTCCCGGCCAGACGACTTCCGGCGCAGCGTCGAGCGGCTGATCGCGCGCAACGGCCGGATCAACGGCGAGTTCTACATCGACTCGTGCGTCAACGACGCCGTGGAACTCGGCCTTCATTGCCGCCTGTTCGACCTCGATCACTACATGTCCTGGGGCACACCGAGCGACCTTCGCACGTTCGAGTACTGGCAATCCTGCTTCCACAAATGGCCCGGCCATCCCTACCGGCTCGAGAACGACGGCAGAATCCCGGCGGGGGCCGTGGCGGACCTTGTCGACACGTATCACGCCACGACGCCCGATCTGCCGAAAGATCGGCTTGGCCACGATCTGCGCGCCCCGGCCGGCCGGCATCGAACATGAGGCGGGGCTTCGACGTTCGCGGAATCATTCGGCAAGTGGAGACGGAAGGAGAACGATGGCCGGACCATTCGGGGTGTTGCCGGGATTGGAGCTCCTGCAGAACTGCGCGTCCGCGTTGATCGCGGGTCTGAACCCGGCCGTCGTGCACAATCTGGCAAAGTACATGGCCCTCAAGAAGGTGCACTACCTCTCTGCGATGGAGGACGTCGACGGAGACTATTGCGAGTTCGGGGTCTTCACCGGCAGTTCGTTCTGCCATTCCATCCGTTGCTGCGGAAGACTCACGCGGCTGAATCCGAATATCGCCCGGACGACGTTCTACGGGTTCGATTCGTTCACCGGCTTCGGTTCCCTGAGCGGGGACGACAGGCATCCGTTCTATACTGACGGGAATTTCGCGACCAACCTGCGGACGGTGGAGCGCCGGGTTCGCAGAGCCGCCGGCGACATGGCGTTTAAATTGATTCCGGGTTTCTTCAGCGAATCGCTGAAGCATGGCGCGCATGACATGGGAATCGACAGAATCCGGGTCGTCTTCATCGACAGCGACACATTCGCCAGCGCGAGTCAGGCCCTGGCCTTTTGCGGACCGGCGATGCAGCAGGGCACGTTCATCGTTCTCGACGATTATTTCTCCTACCGGGGCCGCGAAGACAGAGGCGTCCGGCGCGCCTTTTCCGAGTTCGCGGCCGAGAGTCGGATCAAGACCCGACGGGTTCTCACGTACGGCATGGGCGGCGTCGTGCTCGTCGTCTCGGAGTTGCCGTTGAGAACGCAAGGCGCAAACGCATGAAACCACCGGAACTGTCGATTGTGATCCCGTGCTACAACGAGGCCGCCAACCTTCCCCAGTTGATCGATCGCTGCGGCCGGCTGACCGCGACGCCGGGCGTGGAGGTCGTTGTGGTCGACAATGGATCGACCGACGATACCAGGGAGATCCTGCGGACGTTGCTGCCGGAGTGTCCCGGTTGCCGGAGCGTATACGTCGAAACCAATCGCGGCTACGGCGCCGGCATTCTGGCCGGCCTCGCGGCCGCAGGCGGCGACATCCTGGGTTGGACGCACGCTGACATGCAGACGGATCCGCAGGACGCCCGGCGTGGGCTGGAGTTGTTCCGGACCCATGGCCGAAACATCTTCGTCAAGGGCCGCCGCCGGGGGCGCCCGCTGACGGATATCGTTTTCACGGTGGGCATGAGCATATTCGAGACCCTGCTGTTCGCGAAACCGATGTGGGACATCAACGCCCAGCCGACGATGTTCTCCCGTGGTTTCTTCGAAACCTGGAAAACGCCTCCCGTGGACTTTTCGCTCGACCTGTACGCTTACCGCTGCGCTCATCTGGCCGGCCTCGACGTCCATCGCTTCCCGGTCGCATTCGCTCCCCGCGCTCATGGCGTTTCGTCCTGGAACGTCAGCCGGGCCGCCAGGTGGAAATTCATACGCCGAACCGTCGCTTTCAGTCTACGGCTGAGGAGGACGCCGCCATCGCCATGACGCTGATCGCTCACCGCCGCAACACGAAGTCGGCGCTCGAGGCGACCCCGAGGCAATACGGCGTCGAGGTTGATCTGCGCAGCACCGGCGGGGTGGAGGGGAGATTGATTCTTCAGCACGACCCTTTCGCGGGCGGCGAGGACTTCGGGGACTGGCTCGATGGCTATAGACACGGCACGCTGATCCTCAACGTCAAGGAAGAGGGTCTGGAAGAGCGCGTGACTGCGCTGATGCGGGAAAGAGGCATTGACGACTACTTCTTCCTGGACCAATCCTTCCCGTCCCTGTTGCGGTGCGCCAAGGCCGGTGAGCGCCGCTGCGCGGTGCGGGTGTCCGAGTTCGAATCCATTGAAACGGCCTTGACCCTGGCGGGGTTGATCGACTGGGTCTGGGTGGACTGCTTCACCCGTTTTCCCCTGACGGGTGCGAATGCGCGTCGGCTCGGGCATGCCGGCTTCCGGCTCTGCCTTGTATCACCGGAATTGCAGCGGCACGATCCGACGACCGGGATCCCTGCCGTGGCGCGTCAGCTCGCTGACCGCCGCATCCGCCCCGACGCCGTATGCACGAAGCACCCTGAACTGTGGAGCGAAGCTGGGTACGGCGCACGATGAGCATGGTTTACCGGTACGGCGGTCGGGCGCCGATGCTGTTCTTCGTGGGCCTGACCGTCCGTCTGACCCTGATCTCGGTCATGGCGCCGGCCCCCGTGACCGATTGGTACGCGCCGTTCATGGACGTGACCACAAGCCGGTTTACGGCGGATCCGTGGGCGCTGTGGTTGGCGGGCGGCGGCGACTCCCTGGCGTTTCCGTACGGCTACGCGATGTGGATCGCGTTCCTGCCTCTGACGATTCTCGCCAAACTCGTGCCTTTTCCATTGGACTTGGCTTATTCCGCCACGCTGCTGGCGGCCGACGCCGCGCTGCTGGTCACGCTGCGCCACCTGTTTCCGGAACGCGGACACAACCTGCTCGTCGCCTACTGGCTGTCGCCCGTCGTCATTCTGGCCACCTACGGACTCGGACTCAATGATCTGATTCCCGTCCTGTTTCTCGTCTGGTCGATCCTGCTGATCGGCCGGGGGCGCCCGCAAGGCGCCGGTGTCGCCTGCCTGGTGGCCGTTTCCGCCAAGCTCAGCATGATTATCGCGTTGCCGTTCCTGGCAATCTACGCGCACCGCGGGAAGGCGTTGAGGGGAGACTTGCGGGCGTTCGGAACAAGTTTCTCCGTTGCTGCGCTCTTCCTGGCGGTGCCGTTCGTCCTGTCGCACGGCGGCCGGGCCATGCTGATTGACAATCCGGAAATGAACAGAATTTATGGTCTGGTGCTTCATCTGGGCAATAATGTCTCCATTTACGTCGTTCCGGGCATTTACTTGGTCACGTTATACCTTGTGTGGCAAATCCGGCGTTTCAACTTCGACATCTTTCTCGCCACCACCGGGATGGCCTTTCTGTTGGTCGTTCTGTTCACGGCGGGGTCTCCGGGCTGGTTCATCTGGTGTATTCCCTTTCTCGTCTACTACGAGGTCACCAGCGGACGCGTCACCGCCGCGCTGATCTGGTCGTTTTCCGCAGGGTATGGAATGAGCACGTTGGTGGTCACCCCTCTTCGCCTGTCCGGCGGGTACGTGGTTGATTTCCGCGACAGCGTCCTCTGGACGGCCGGGACCTGGGACCAGGTGGGCTCTCTGCTGCATACCGCCATGGTGGGGATCGGTGCTGTTCTGGCGATTCGCATCTGGCGTGACGTCATCACGCGGAACGATTTCTTCCGGCTGACCCGTAAACCCTTCGTGGTCGGCGTCGCCGGGGATTCCGGAGCGGGCAAGGATCATCTTGCAGATGCTCTCACCGGTCTGGTCGGCCAGGATTTCGTAGCCAGACTTTCCGGTGACGATTACCACTTGTGGGACAGGCACAGGCCCATGTGGAAGGCCGTGACCCACTTGAACCCGATTGCCAATGATATCGAGCGTTTCGGCAAGGATCTGGTGTCCCTGGTTGACGGCAAGAGCATCCAGGCCCGGCACTATGACCATCGGACCGGGAGGATGGGGCGGCCGACCCTCGTCAGGAGCAACGATTTCATTATCGCCGGCGGCCTCCACGCCCTCTACTCGCCGATGCTGAGGGAATGCTGTGACCTCACGATCTATCTCGACATGGATCGCGGATTGCGGTCGTGGCTCAAGCTGCGCAGGGATGTCCGAGATCGAGGGCACGCCGTCGACGGGGTGGTCGAGGCGATCGCAAAACGCGAGGCGGATTCCGTCCGTTTCATTCAGCCGCAACTCGCATACGCCGACTTGATACTCTCCGTGCAACCGGCCTGCTCCGGCACTCCTCGATCGCTCGACGAGCTGCTCCGTCCCGGGGGATTGAAATTGGTGGCCCGCACCCGTCGCAGCTTCAACGAGTTGTCGCTGACGGGGATGCTGATCGGCGTTGGGGGCCTGCGTGTCGATATGTCGGTGCTCGACGACGGGACCGAAACGCGGGTGACCGTGGAAGGCGAGGTGTCGGGCGGCGACATGGAACTGATCGCCGGGAGGTTGTGTTCGTACGTGCCGGATTTCCTGGATCGCCGGCCGGCATGGCAGGATGGGGTGACCGGTCTGATGCAATTGATCATCCTGTGCCACATCGACCAGAAGCTGCGGCAGAGGGTCATATGACGGTCAATCATCCCGAGAGGTTCGTGAACGCGCCGCAGGCGATTCTGTTCGATATCGACAATACGTTGTACTCCTATGGTCCGGCGCATGACGCGGCATGGCGGGCCGTCCGGGACAAGGTGTTCACGGTACTGGCCGTCGGGCGGGAGGAATTCGACGCGGCGGCGGGGGAGGCCAGAGGCCGGGTCAAAGAGCGGCTCGGACGTACGGCCTCGTCCCACAGCCGGCTACTCTATTTCCAGTGCGCGCTGGAGATCATGGGGCTGGGATCCAGGGTTCTGCTGGCGCTGGATCTCGAACAGACGTACTGGCGGGCGTTTCTGGGCAAGGCGGTCGTGTTCGATGGAGCCAGGGAGTTGATCGACAGTATCCGCGTCCTCGAAATTCCAATGGCGGTCGTCACCGACCTTACGGCGCAAATCCAATTCAGAAAGTTGGTGTACTGGGGGCTTGACAACTGTTTCGATTACATTGTGACGAGTGAGGAAGCAGGTTTCGACAAGCCGCATGAAGCGCCGTTCAGGATTGCGTTGGAGAAAATACAACCCGCGGGTGACGTGGTGTGGATGATTGGCGACGACCCCGAAGCGGATGTGAGAGGGGCGCGGGAAGGCATCGGGGCGGTGACGCTGCAGAGAGTCCCGGGGGGCCTCCGCGATGGGCGCCGTCGCACAGTTCCGGACGCGCGGTTCACGAGCTTCCACGACGTTCTGGATTTCATGCGGCGGCAAGGCTATGGCCTTGGCGCCGGTGGCGCCGGCGCCAAGGACCGTATACGATGAGGGACGCCGTCAGGAAGTTCTGTGCCCGCATCGGATCAGACCCGCTGCTGGTTCAAGGAGCCGGCGGCAACGTCTCGTGGAAGGAGGGAAACACGCTGTGGGTCAAGGCGTCGGGAACGTGGCTGGCGGACGCGGAAAGGAACGACATTTTCGTGCCGGTGGACCTGCGCAAGCCCGATGGCGTTCTTGATGACGCCGGCGCCGGTCGTGTGGGGGAGGGAGGTGACGGACCGGCGCCGAGGCCCTCCATCGAGGCCGGTTTGCATGCCATCGTGCCGCGCACGGTCGTCGCCCATCTTCACGCGGTCGAAGCGCTTGCGGTTCTGGTCAGGATTGGCGCGCAGGACGAGTTGGCCGCGAAATTGGACGACCGCATTTCTTGGGAACTTGTCGAATACCACCAACCCGGCGCCAAGCTCGCGGCCGCGGTGCGCCGGGCTTTGCGCCGCAGGCCGAGCGCCGACGTGATCTTCCTGCGGAATCATGGACTTGTGGTCGCCGGCCACTCGGTCGATGCGGTGGAAACAACTCTGGCGGCCGTCGTCTCGGCCTTGAAGCACGATGTCGCCTGCGAAAAAGCGCGGTGCGAACGAGCTGCACCGGGCGGACCGCCGCCGGGACGACTACCTGCGTCAGAAGAAATCTCATTACCGGGATACGCCGAGATCGAGGATGGGGAGATCCAGAACATCGTTCACGACCCGGATCTCTACCGGCGGTTGTCGGACGCCTGGGCGCTCTATCCGGATCACGTTGTTTTTCTCGGCGCCGAAGCTCATGTGTTCGATTCACGAGATCATGCCGCGGGATTCTGCAGGACGCGGCGGCCTCTCCTGATCTTCATTCGGTCGGACGGCGTTTTCGCGGCGCGCGGATTCGACGCGGCCAAGCGGGCGCAGCTCAGATGTTACTACGATGTTCTGGTCAGGCAGAGACCGGAGGACGTCCAGGTCGAACTTGCGGAGAGGGAAGTAGACGCTCTGGTGAACTGGGGAGCGGAGCACTATCGTAGAACGCGGGCGCGGCGCCCCCCGGCAGGGGCGCTCCAAGGGGATGTCGCGGCGTCCGCAGGGGGGGTGCGCTGGAGATAGCGTATGGCATCCGGAAACAAGGGCGGGTTCGTGCCGTTGGACGTCATGTCGTGGGCTCTGAGAGCCGGGCGGATGTGCGCGCGTGTGGTCGACCCGCGGCACTCGCGGCGTACCGCCGTCGTCATGCTGCTGTGGTTCTTCCTGGTGTCGTCGGCGTGGATTGTCAATCTGAACAGCCGCGGCGTGAACCGTCCACACGGCGACGAATGGCATACACTGGTTCTCGGAACCAGACACTTGAGTCCATTCGCGGAATCCGTGCCCACCGCGCGGGTCGGTGAAATGAACCGATGGTTCGTCCGATTGCTCCACCCGGCGGGGGTCTATTACATGAACGGCCTCATGGGCGGCGAGCACTTCGTGACGGGTTGGGACTACCCAGGGGGCTATTATCTTCGAGAGCATTTCAACGAGACGGACGCGATCCGTCATGATCCGAACGTCCAGGATTATGTCTTTTTCATGAGAACGTCTTTCGGGGTTGTGGCGGTCTTCTCTTTCTGCATGGTCATGTGGGCGTTGTCCGGCCGGTTCGGTATCGCGGCCTCGGCCGCCTACGGAAGCTTGGTGCTCGCGAACCCGCTCGTGTTTCGGCAATTCGATCTCTTCTATTCCGAGACGACGCTGTTCATCCTCTTCAACACCGCGGCGTTTCTCTGTCTCCGTACGCGGCCGTCAATGGACGTCCGCGCTGTCGTCTTGTCGGGAATTCTGTCCGCCGCGGCATTGTCCACGAAGCTGACGGGAATCCTGATCATGGGTCCGTTGCTCGTTCAGGCGGTGGTGGACGTTCTGACGAGTCGTCGCAATCATCGTCGCAATCTCAATCCGGGCATCGAGGTCTATCTGGTGTCCGCGGCGGTGGCCCTGGTGCTGATGAATCTGCATTCCGAGTCTCTGTTCTCCCTTCTCAACGAGACCCTGGCCAACGTCTATCATTTCAAGAGCGGGCATATGGTGACCCAGGAGGGCGGCGCGGAGTTTCTTCGGTTGATGCTCGACGATTTGGGTTACGTGCTGGTCGTACTGTTTGCCATGAGCGTGTTCTGGCTTGTGAGACGTCCAAGAATCCGCCTTGCGCCGGTCTATGCTCTCGGCCTGCTCATCATTCTCGTGATCTGGTCTTCTGTGAATTCCGCGGTATACCTGACCCGCAACTTGGCGTCGGTTCATGTCGCCATGAGTTTCATGGTCGCTCTGGGCACCGGCAGTTTCGTTGAGAGCCTCAAGTGGAAACGCAAGCACGTTGCGGCGGCGTGCTCGGCGCTGGCCGTGCTGCTGCTGGCCGGCGAGCTCGTCGGCCGGCAATACCGGATGCCTTCGCTGGTCGGCGCGTTCTTCGAGCGAAACGTCGAACGGATGGAAACGTGCGGCACCATCGGGGCCGTCGGTTTGTCGAAGCAGGCTCTTGGAGCGTTGCGCGGGAGCCGGGATGACGGCATCACGGTTGTCGACGGCGTCAGGGGCGGTTTTAACCTCTCGCAGGATCCCGGAGTTTTCGACGAGTACCTTCAATACGATTGCCTGATTGTGCATCGAGAGGGACAGAGCAAGCAAATATCGAACTTCGCTGCGCCGCAACGCTACCAACTGTCGGATCGAGTCGGAAACCTGTTTTTCTTTTCACGGGAGATGCAGGATCGCGGAACGTCCTGACGCGGAACCTCGTCCGCCGTGGATGCGGCGGTCAGGGAGATCCGGCATCGTACCGGTGGAGCGGCGGGATGGCCGTGGTCCCGTTCTTCGTGATCGGTGGGCCGACTCGCAGGACGGCGGACGGCAGCCCTGGGCGCGGCGGGCCGGCCACCGAAAACGCGGGGCGAAGAAGATGCCGAAGCCGGGGTCAGAGCGGTGCGGGCGGGCGGCGGCGGGAGATTTCAGCGGGGCTCACGCCGCCCGGGCCCACCGTCGGGCGGCGTACGACTACGTGCTGGTGGTGGGGCCGGGGCGCTCCGGCAGCGAGTTCCTGTACCGGAACCTGCGAGCGCATCCCGACTTGGCTCTTCCGGAGATCAAGGAGTCGTACTATTACCGCTCGTTGGCCGACTTCCGGAGGGCGCGGCGACTGAAGGATGCCGACGGCAAGATTCTGGTGGATGTCGGCAACTTGGCGTACATGGACGCGGCGCTGGTCCCGGGCGTCGCGCGGTTGCGGCGCGACGGTTACCGGGTGTTGCTGGTCGTCCTGCTGAGGGACCACCGCGCACGGGCGCTGTCGATGATGCGGTTTCGCAGAAGCCGCGGGGAGCGCTCGGCGTGGCGGGGGCGGCGCGGGCTGGAGGAGGCGGTCGTGCGGGACCGGTTGACGCCGCGGCAGCTTCAGGCCATGTTCCGGTTGGACGTCGACGTGCTGACCATCCACTTTCCGGCGTTGATCGACAGGCCGGCGGAGATCCTGGACGTGTTGGCGGCGCGATGCCGCATCGCCCGCTTCGCGGAGGTTCGCCGGGACGTGGCGAACGAATCCGAGGACGCGAGGTGTTTCTGGCTCGCGGCGCTCGGAAAGATGGGCGCCGGCGTGCTGCGCCGCCTCGGATTCCGCCGTACCTGGCAGCGCCTGAATCCCGGCGACAACCGCTTCACGCGGCGGCTGTTCTTCGTTCCCCGCGCGGCGAACCGCAACGACCTCAGCCTGAGCGGGAGCGCTGCGCAATGTCTGGAGACGGCTGGCCGGGAGTGCCGTTCGTTTATCGAGGCCCGCTCGGTTCGCGTCGCGGACGGCGTGTATCTGCGAACGGCCGCGGACCCGCAGAACCGGGCGGGTCCCGGTCCGTCTGCGCCGCGGTCGAGCCGCGCATGATCCCGGTGGAATTCGAGGCCCGCCTGTGCCGACCCCTTGCGGCCCGTGCCGGCTCCAAAGCCGGCTCGACACGCCGGGTTGAACGATGGGTCACCTGTCTTGTACATTGGCGGGCATCGAGATCGCCGCGGTGCCCGTGGCTCGAACCGATGCATCGGCCCGGCCGCTTTCCGGGGCTGAGTCGGTGTCGGGAGTTCGCTCTGTCAACGACGACGAACACGGCGAAACGGGCGGTCCGCCGGCTCTTCCCAGCGTCGGCGGACAATGCGATCCGGCGGGCGCTGCACGCCCGGCGGCTCAGCCGCGTGCCGGCGCGGGAAGTGGACGTGTCCCGGCTTCCGGCAGCCGGCGAAATCCCGCTGCCGGCGTTGTTCGACGACGATGGCCTGGGCCGCGGGTGGGACTTGGCGCGGCGGCGCATCGGAGAGGTCTTCGAATACGAGAACAAGTGGCAGGCCGTCGACGTGGGCGTGCGGCGGGCGCTCTGGCATCTGGTCCGGCGCTGGAAGCCGCGGGCGATCCTGGAGATCGGCACCCTCGTGGGGGCCTCCACCGTGCACATGGCCATGGCGCTGAGAGCGTGCGGCCACGCGGGCGCGCCGGTTCCGCGCCTCGTCACCGTGGACCTGAACGACGTCAACGATCCGGCCGGGCGCCCGTGGTTGCGCCACCGCGTCTCGGCCTCTCCCCGCGAGATGCTGGCGCGGCTGGACTGCGCCGGCTTGGTCGAATTCGTCGTCGCCTCGTCTCTGGACTATCTCGCCGGCCGCGACGCGGAGTTCGATTTCATCTTCGTGGACCACGCCGCCTCCGCGGACGTCGTCTACCGCGAGATCCCGCTGACGCTCACGGCGCTGGCCCCGGGCGGGCAGTGCCTGATGGATGCCTACTACCCGGACGGGCAACCTCTGCGTCCCGGCGGCGTGGCCGCGCCCGGGCCCTACCTGGCGGTGCGCCGGCTGCGCGAGGAAGGCGTCCCGCTCGCCGCCCTGCCCCTGGGACCTTTGCCCTGGCCGACCGCGCCCGGCGGGTCGGACCACTCCACCAGCTTGGCCCTCCTGGCGAGAGAACGCCGTGCGGCGGACCGCCCCGGCGGCAACGGGATCACGACGCGACCGGCTCATGGTGGAGATTGATAGATGCAACCATCCCCTCCCCCTGGCCGGCGGCCGCGGATCATGCTCATCGAGCCGCCTTTCAAGCGCCTCTACCACGACCAGGCCTCGTTGGTGAAGTTCCCCCTGGCGCTGGGCTATCTCTCGGGGGCGGTCCTGAAGTGGACGGACTGGGACGTCCAGGCCTACAACGCCGATTTCAATCCCGGGCGGAGCGCCATCACGGTCGACAACGTCACCCGCATCAGAGCCGGGTTGAACCGCTACCTGCGGATGCTGGAGGACCCGGCGGCGCCTGTCTGGGCGGAAATACGGTCGGCCATCACGGCGTTCAATCCCGACGTCGTCGGCTTGAGCGCCAAGACGCAGAACTTCCCGTCCGCGGCGAGGATCGCGCGCATCGCCAAGGAGCGCAACCGCGGCACGACTGTCATCCTGGGCGGCCCGCATGCCACCTTGTCCACGGTGGATGCTCTGGATTGCCCCGACATCGACGTGGCGGTGCTGGGCGAAGGGGAGCTGACGCTGGTCGAGCTGCTCAAGGCCCTGCAGAGCGGCGCGCCGCTGGATGACGTGGCCGGGATCGCCTGGCGCCGGGGCGATCGCGTGGCGTTTACGCCGTCGCGCGCCTACATTCCCGATCTTGACGAGCTGCCCTTTCCCGCGGAAGCCGCGCCGCGCGTGCTGCGGGACTTCGAGAGCTATCCGGCTGACGCCTTCGGGTACGTCTTCTCGGCTCGCGGCTGCCCCTATAGCTGTACGTTCTGCGAGTCCAAGGCCATCTGGTCGCAGACGACCCGCTGGCGCTCGCCCGCAAACGTCGTGGAGGAGCTCAAGGCGTTGATGGACCGGGGCGTCAGATACGTCTACTTCGACGACGACACCTTCGGCATCAACCCGCGCTACATCCAGGAGCTCTGCGGCCTGATCGAAACCGGGTGTCCCCGGCTCGCCTGGGGCTGCGAGATGACCGTCGGCGTCGTCAAGGAGCGGTCCATCGAGCGCATGCGCCGTTCCGGCTGCGTGCGGATCAACATCGGAATCGAATCCGGCAACGACCGGATACTGCGCAGCGTGAAGAAGGGGCATACCATCGAGAAGGCGTATGCGGCCGCGGACATCTGCCGGCGCAACGGCATCGAAGTCGGCGCGTTCTTCATGGTCGGTTTTCCCGAGGAAACGGAAGAGACGCTGAGAGACACGCTGGCCGCCATCGAACGGATCAAGAGCGATGTGATCATGCTGAGCATCTTCACGCCCTATCCGGGCTCGGAACTGTTCCAGACCTGCAAGGACCTCGGCGTCGTGGACGACGACTTCGACATCACGATTCACAACCACCAGAGTCCGGAGAACTGTTTCACCGCCTTCATCCCGCCGGAGCGCTTCCGGGAGCTGGTCGGGGAGGCCGCCGCGATTGTCGCGCGCAAGAACGGCCGCGGCCGATGGCGGCGCCTGGTGATGATGGTTCTCCACCGTGACTTCCGGCGCGCCACGTATCAGACGTCGCACTTCCTCCGCTCGCGCGCGGCGGCATGGTCCGAGCGTTTCCTCGGACGGCGCCTGTTGCGGACGTCATGACCCCCCCTCAATAATGACGGCGCACCCCACGCGCACCCCCCTGGCGGTCGGCCTGTTGGTGGACAGCCTGCGGGTTCCCGCCTGGGTGGCGCGCATCGTCCGGGAAATACAGGCCGGCGATTACGCCGAGATTACGGCGGTCGTCATCGACCGGCCGCGCGCCGCGGCCACGGTGCCGTTCCGCAAGCGGATTCCCGCGCGCACTGCCATCGACGGCCTGCTGTTCAGCGCATTCCGCCTGCTCGACCGCCTGGTGTTCCGGGCTCCCGACAACCCTTTCAGGCGCATTGACATCGAAGCGGACCTGCAAGCGGCCCGGACCATCGCCGTTGCGTCCGGGCCGGCCGCCTGGCTCGACGGTGCCGACGCGGCCCGGATTCGCCGGTTGGAGCTGGACGTGCTGCTCTGTCTCGGATCCCGGCGCCCTGCGCCGGACGGTCCCGGCGCCGCCCGCTACGGCGTCTGGTCGTACCGCCACGGGCAGGAGCGGGCCGGCGGCGGCGGGCACGGCCTGTTCTGGGACCTGTATGACGACCGTTCCGTTTCGAGCGTTGCGCTGCACGTTGACGGCCCGGGGGGCAGCGGCGGAACGCCCGTCGTCCGTCAAACCGTCGGCAGCATCGTTCCATGGTCCTATACCCGGGGCGCGCATTCTCTCTATTGGGAGTCCTCCGCGTTCGCCCCGCAGTGTCTGCGGCGCCTTTTCGAGGAGGGGTTCCCGGCCATCGAGGGGCGGTCCGCGGATCGCGAACGTCCGGCGCGAGACGGCCGCCGCCCGACCAACCGGGAGATGCTGCGGTTCCTGCCGCGCCATCTGGGCCTGCTGGCCCGCAGGGCCGGTCATCGCTGTTTCCGGCGCGAACGGTGGTTCCTGGTCGTGAACAGCGGTCCCCGGCTCGGGGCTCTCGCGGCGCCGGCTGCCGCGGCGATGAAGGCGTATCGTCCTCCGCGCGGCCGTTTCTGGGCCGATCCGTTCCCCGTGGTCGCCGGCGGCCGGGTCTGGGTCTTCTTCGAAGATTACTGTTTCACGTCGGGGAAGGCCGTCATCTCGTGCGCGCCGGTATCCGCCGGCGGCGTCCTTGGCGACGTATCGACGGTTGTGGACAGCGGCTACCATCTCTCCTACCCGTTCATCCTGGAACAGGAAGGCGACCTCTACATGGTGCCCGACACCTGGGACGAGCAGCGCGTCGAGCTGTGGCGGTGCCGGAAGTTCCCGGACGACTGGGTAAGGGAACGGATATTGCTGGATGGCGTGAGGATGTCAGACCCGACGATTCATCCGCACGACGGGCGGCTGTGGCTGTTCGGTGCCATGAGCGAAGCGCGGGAGCGGGCGAATGACGAGCTGCACGTCTACGTGGCCGACGCGCTGGACGGCGCGTGGCGGCCGCACCCGGCCAATCCGGTGGTGTCCGACTGCCGGCGAGCTAGGCCGGCCGGGCGGATGTTCTTTCGGGGCGGCGAGTTGATGCGGCCGGGGCAGGATTGCGCGGGACAATACGGCGGTGCCATCGTCATCAACCGGGTGGATGAACTGAACGAGCGCGCGTATGCTGAAACCCCCGTCGGACGCATCGACGGACGGCGGCTGGGCGGCGACGCCAGCCATACGATCAACTACGCGGCCGGTCTGGAGTTTCTGGATGTGCGCGAGACGGTGCGCAAGTGGACGTAGCGGCGATGCATCGGACGCTGAAATCCTGCTCATCGGTGCCCGGTGCCGGGTTCGTCGCGTCGAGCGCTCGATCAGCGGTCTCCTCACCTGAGGCGCTCACCGGCCATGCCGGAGAGGAATCACCGTTGAGGGTTCTTCTCATCGGCCCGCTGCCGACCCCCGGCCACGCCATCGGCGGGTCGAGGACGCTGTTCGCGGAAACGGTCAGGCAACTGGAGCGGCGGGGGGGCGACCTGGACGTCGTCAATTCGTCCCGGCCGCGCACCGGCTTGCCCCCCTGGCGGATGCACGCCGCCGGGTTCGCGGTGCTGGCGCGGGTCTTCCGGGACATCGTGAGGCGCATCGGCCGCGCTGATCTCGTCTTCCTCAACATGTCGCCTTACTCGGCGATCGTCGTCGCCCCGGCGGTCTGGCTGATTTGCCGGATGGCGGGCAAACCGCTGGCGTTGCGGTTCTTCGCCGGCATCCTGCACCGGGTATACCGGGGTTACGGCCCCGCCGCCCGCTGGCTGGCCGACAGGACGTTCCTGCGCTGCCCGCTGGTCTATGTCGAGACGCACGAACTGCGCCGGGCGTTCGGCCAGCCGGCCAATTTCCGCTGGCTCCCCAACACGAGGGACATCGAGCCCCCCCCGGCGCCGCCGCGCGCCGGGGTCCGCAAGCTGATCTTCGCCGGCCAGCTTCGCCCGGACAAGGGACTGGCCGAAGCGCTGGAAGCATGCCGCGCGCTGCCCGCAGGTTGCCATCTTCAGGTCTTCGGACCGGTGATGCCGGACACGGACCTCTCCCTGTTCGAGGATCACCCGCGAGCCGGCTATGGCGGCGTGCTGGAGCCGGACGACGTGCCGCGGGCCTTGCGCGAGCACGACCTGCTGTTGTTTCCGAGCTATCGGGGATGGGAGAGTTATCCCGGCATCATCGTCGAAGCCTTCCAGTGCGGCGTGCCGGTCGTCGCCACCCGGTGGGGCGGCGTTACCGAGCTCGTCGAGCACGAAACGAGCGGCTTGCTGGTCGAGCCGCGCTCGGTCGCCGGCCTGAAGGCTGCGATCGAGCGGCTGCTGGACGACCCCGGCCTGTACCGGCGGCTCTGCGAGGGAGCGACGCGCCGGGGAGACTACTTCCGCAGCGCCGTTTGGTACGATCGGGTGGCGCTGGACTTGCGCGAGCTGTGCGGGGCGCACGATGACTTGAGGTCGTAGCGGGGTCAACGCGGCTGCTGGGACCGCCTTCCTGCCGGTCGTACTCGGCACCGCGCGGCGCTCCCGGAGCCCGCGTTGTTGCCGAACGCGTGAAAGCGATCGATTCGAGCCCGGCGCCGACCCCAAGATGTTTGTGGTGGCCGGGGCATCATCGTCCGACCGACAGCTTCGGCGTGTGCTTGCCGGCGTCAACTTCGCTCCGCCCGCTTCGCGGGGCTCTCGGCCTGGACGACGGCTCCGCGCACGCCTGTCCGGACTGGGTATTTATCGGACGCGGAGACACCCCGTCGCAGGCGGAACTGCATCGGGCAGAACGGCCGCAGCCTGAGCAGCTCTTGGCGAAAGCCCCCGCTGCATTCGAGCGGCGATGCTTGGCCGGCGTCTTCGCACCATCGGCCTTCCATTGTAGGCCGCTGACGGCCGGCGACGGATCGGGTCAGTACTTGGGCAGGGTCGGGTCGATCCGGTCGATCCAGGCGAGAATGCCGCCGGCGAGGTTCCGCGCCCCGGCGTAGCCGGCCTCGTGGAGCAGGCGCACCGCCTTGCCGCTGCGGACGCCGGACTTGCAGTGCACGATGATGTCGTCGCGCCCCTTGAGCTCGGACAGCCGGGACGGCAAGTCGCCCAGCGGAATAAGCACCGACCCGGGGATGCGGCAGATCTCGAACTCGCGCGTCTCCCGGACGTCGAGCAGGAGAAACGGGTCGTCCCGATCGATCCGCCGCTTCAGCTCCTCGACGGTCGCCGCGCCATCGGCCGCGGGGTCTGCCGCGGCCGGCGCCGGCGGGGCGTCCGCGGCCGGCGCCACGCCGCAGAACTGCTCGTAGTCGATCAGCTCGGTCACCGTCGGATGCTCGCCGCAGACGGGGCAGTCGGGGGCCTTGCGCACCGTCAGCTCGCGGAACCGCATCTTCAGCGCATCGAACAGAAGGAACCGCCCCACGAGCGGCTCGCCCGCCCCCAGGATTAGCTTGACCGCCTCGGTGGCCTGCAGCGTCCCGACGACCCCCGGCAGAATGCCCAGCACCCCGCCCTCGGCGCAGCTCGGCACGAGCCCCGCCGGGGGCGGCTCCGGAAACATGCACCGGTAGCAGGGACCGCCGGCCGCCGCGAAGACCGAGGCCTGTCCCTCGAACCGGAAGATGCTGCCGTACACGTTCGGCTTGCCGGAGAGCACGCAGGCGTCGTTGACGAGGTACCGCGTGGGAAAGTTGTCGGTGCCGTCAACCACGAAGTCGTAGTCGGCGAACAGGGCGAGGGCGTTCTGCGATGACAAGGCCAACTCGTGGGTGACGACCTCGACCTCGGGGTTGAGGGCGTTCAACCGCGACTTGGCGGAGGCCAGCTTGGATCGGCCCACATCGGGGGTGCCGTGGATGATCTGGCGCTGCAGGTTGCTGTAGTCGACCTCGTCGAAGTCGACGATCCCGATGGTGCCGACGCCGGCCGCCGCGAGGTAGAGGGCGACCGGCGAGCCGAGACCGCCGGCGCCGATGCACAGCGCCCGCGCCGCCTTCAGCTTCCGCTGCCCGTCCATGCCGACCTCCGGCATGATGAGGTGCCGGCTGTAGCGGGCGACCTCCTCGTTGGTCAACGCCGGCAACGTCGCTGCCGGCGTCACGATGCCCTCCCGCCGGCCACCGACGGAATGATGCTGACGGTGTCGTCCGGCGTCACCGGCGTCCGCTCCTTGTCGAGATACCGGATGTCGTCGTCGTTCACGTAGATGTTGACGAAGCTCCGGAGGGTCCCGTCTTCCTTGTAGAGATGCTGGCGGAGGCCGGTGTATTGCGCCGTCATGTTGGCGAGCAGCTCGCCGACCGTTTGCCCGTCCGCCTCGACGACATCCTGTTTGGCGGTGTAGGGACGCAAGGGTGTGGGAATCAGGATCTTGGTGGCCATGGTGTCTTGTCGCGCTCAGTTGATTCTAGCCCGGAAATCGTCGCCTGCGGCTCCGATTGCCGCCCGACCAACCCTCCCGGAGTCCGCACCGTTCCACGGCGCCGACTCCCGCCCCGGAAATCGTCGCCTGCGGCTCCGATTGCCGCCCGACCAATCCTCCCGGAGTCCGCACCGTTCCACGGCGCCGACTCCCGCCCCGGAAATCGTCGCCCGCGGCTCCGATTGCCGCCCGACCAACCCCCCCGGAGTCCGCACCGTGCTACGGCGCCGACTCCCGCCCCGGAAATCGTCGCCCGCGGTTCCGATTGCCGCCCGACCAACCCCCCCGGAGTCCGCACCGTGCTACGGCGCCGACTCCCGCCCCGGAAATCGTCGCCTGCGGCTCCGATTGCCGCCCGACCAACCCTCCCGGAGTCCGCACCGTGCTACGGCGCCGACTCCCGCCTCGGAAATCGTCGCCTGCGGCTCCGATTGCCGCCCGACCACCCTCCCGGAGTCCGCACCGTGCTACGGCGCCGACGCCTGGTCGGTGTCTCCGATGACGACGGCTTCCTCGTCGAACCCGGACCGGTCGTCGCGCAGACGCCACGACGTCAGGGAACCGGGCTCGCGGTCCGCCACCGCCACGATGACGTAGTCAAGCGCCGGCCAGGCGTGGTCGAGGTCGTACTGCGACGGCTGCGCCGGGGCGTCGGGATGCGAGTGGTAGAATCCGAGCAACTCCCCTCCCTGCTCGGCCGCCCGGCGCTCGGCCGCTTGGTAGTCGACCGGCCGCACCAGGAACCGCCGGCGCGGGCCCTCGGGGGTGGTGTTCGGCAGCGCGAGCGCCTCGGTGACCACCCGGTCCCGCCCGATCAGGGCGCCGCAGCACTCGTGCGGGTACGCATCCCGGCCATGCCGGCGAATGCCGGCGTCGGCCGCCTCCCCAATAACCAGCATGACGGCTAGTGTCCAGTCCCTTGACAGCCCGTGGTGAAACCCCGCGTTAGCCCCGAGGACGGCGAGGGTGCCGGCGGGCTGAAGAGCGCCCGCGGACAAAGAACGCCCGTGCCTGACAACGCGTGAGGAGGGTGCCTGTTGCGGTGAAACCTGTCCCGGCGTTTCGTGGCGTCGGGGTGATCGGCGTCCCCGATCATGACGGTTCGGGCATGGGCAACCGACGAGCAACACAGTCGGGCGGGATGCATCGCCGTTCGAAGGCAGCGGGGACTTTCGCCACGGGCTGTTAAATTCGCATCACAACCGGTGTCACCCTTGCCGATGACCCGATGACCGACTGAGACGCGGTGACCCAGACCAACGGCGCAGGTCACGGTACGCGGAACCAGCTTGCGTCCGCGCAGAATCACGTTACGAATTTACGAGACGGCACACCAAGCGCGGCGCTCTCCGGTCGAGCCCGCGGCGGGGTCCATCTATTCGGAATCGGTGACGTAGCCCTTCCCGCGCCACGCCAGGGTACCGCCGGTGATGCTCCGCACGTTGCGATAACCGAGCGACTTCAGAAACAGCAGGCCCGACAGCGAGGCGTTGCCGCGTTGGCACACGCTCAGCACCGGCGCATCCCGGTCGCGGGGCAGCACCGCGAGGTAATCGGCGTTCCCGCCCAGTTCGGACAGCGGGATGTTGATCGCGCCCGGAATGTGCGCCTCGTCGTACTGACCGGCCGGACGCACATCGAGGACGAACGGCTTCTCCCGCCGCCACTGCTCATGCGCGGCGTCGACGTCGATGGTCAGGTCCGGATTGCCCCGCACGTTCTCCCGCATCCGATCGAGCAGGGGACTCGGCCCCGCGCCGTTGCCGGCCCGTGCCTGCGGCGCGAGGGCCGGCAGGTGCTTGGCGACCGACGAAGCGTACTTGAAGGCGCTGTCCGGAAAGATGACGACGACGACGTTGCCGGGCGCGTCCGGCACCAGCGCGAACGCGCCGGCCAGGGCCATCGCGGAGCTGGGCCCGGCCGTGATGCTCTCCTCGCGGTTCAACCGGAGACACAGGTCGAACGCCTGCTGATTCGAGACCTCCACCTGCCGGTCGTATTCGTCGGGCCGATAGAGCTGCGTCTGCTGCAACTGCCGCAGGCTGCGCACCCCCGGGATGTCGTGTCCCTCGTTCGGATAGACGCCCACCACCTGCACGTCCGGACGCTGGTCTTTCAGAAACCGGCCGGTGCCGGCGATGGTGCCGCACGTGCCCAACCCGGCCACGAAGTGGGTGACCCCGCCCTGCGTCTGGCGCCAGATCTCGGGCCCCGTGGTCTTGTAGTGCGCCTCGGGGTTGGCCTCGTTCACATACTGGTTCAGCATGTGAAAGTCCGGCCGCCCGCCGATCTCGGTCGCCTTGGCGATCGCCCCTTCCGGCGCGCCCGGCGCCGGACACAGCGTATCCTGCAGCTCCATCACGTCGGCCCCGAAGAACCGCAGCATCGTGCGCTTCTCGAGGGGAATCTCGCTCGACAGCGGCGTGGTCAGCGAATAACCCTTGGCGTTCGCGATCATCGCCAGCGCCATGCCGGTGTTCCCCGACGTCGGCTCGACCAGCTTCTGGCCGGGCTGCACGGTCCGCCGCGTCTCGCCGTCCGCGACGAGGTTGGCGGCGACCCGATCCTTGACGGCGCCGAACGGGTTGTACCACTCGAGCTTGGCGTAGACCTGCGTCTGCGTGTACGGGGTCACCCGGTTCAGGCGCACGAGCGGCGTGGGATTGTCGGCGTCGCACTGGAGACCGAGAATCGAGTCATAGACCCGAAGCGCATGATCGTTCATGACTGTGGCTCAATTCGTGTCGAACTCGTGTCTGCTTTCACGCCTGACGATGACGAGCGCCCGCCGATCCCGCAACCGTACATGTTAATTCGGCCTCGGCCGGGCTTCAAGGGGAGGCGACGTTTCCCCGCCGCGGCGGCTCGCAAGACCGGTTACACTGGAAGACCGCGCCGCCCGCCCCCGGCGCGCCGCTGTCGCCGGGGCGCCGGACACGACGTGGAATGCGCATCGACCCCTTCGACCTCGAACGCTGGCAATCGGTTCACGAGCACCGCACCGGGATCAACCTGTCGGAGAGCGGAGCGCACCCCCTGCAGGTGCGGGAGCTCGCCGACGGCCGCGATCTCGACGCGCTGCTCGCTCAGTCCCTGGAGTACACCCAGACCAACGGCACCGCCCTGCTGCGCGAACGGATCGCGGCGCTCTACGACCGCGCGTCGGCCGCCAACGTCCTCGTCACCAACGGCGGGGCCGAAGCGAACCTCCTCGCCTGCTGGCAGTTGATCGAGCCGGGCGACGAAGCGGTCGTCGTCCAGCCCACCTACCTGCAGATCCCGGGGCTGGTCCGGTCGTTCGGGGCCACCGTGCGCGACGCGTGGCTCGAGCCCGAGCCGACCCGCTGGCGCCTGAACCTGGATGCGGTGCGCCAAGCGGTCGGCCCCCGCACCCGGTTCATCTCCGTCTGCAACCCGAACAACCCGACGGGGGCGCGTCTGGACGAGCCGACGGTCGCCCGGCTGTGCGAGATCGCGGCCGGCCGGGGGTGCTGGCTGCTCGCCGACGAGATTTATCGCGGGGCCGAGCTCGACGGCCGGGACACGCCGTCGATGTGGGGCCGGTACGAACGGGTGGTCATCACCGGCGGGCTCTCGAAAGCGTACGGCCTGCCGGGTCTGCGGATCGGCTGGCTGGCCGGACCGGCCGACCTGATCGACGCGCTGTGGGGGCGCCGCGACTACACGTCGATCGCGCCCGGCGCGATCAACGACCTGCTGGCGCGCCTGGCCCTCGAACCGGAGCGCCGCCGCCACCTGATCGCCCGCACCCGGCGCATTCTGCGCGGGAACCAGGCCGTGGTGGCCGAGTGGGCCGCCGGCCGCCCCACCGTCCACCAGATCCCGCCGGAAGCCGGCGGCGTGACCCTGATACGCTATTCCGGCGCCCGGCCCTCGACCGAGCTGGCGGAACGGCTCCGCCTGGACCACGACGTGCTGGTCACGCCCGGATCCCATTTCGGTCTGGACCACCATCTCAGGATCGGCATCGGCGGCGAGCCGGCGCCGCTGAGGGCCGGGCTCGACAAGCTGGGACAGGTGCTCGAAACCGACCGGTGAACCCCCCGGACCACCCGACGGAGGCGGAGAACGCCGGCGCAACGGCCGGGGCGGCCTACCGTTGCGGGCGGGAATTCGGAAGACGGGACGACCATGAGCGAGAACGTTGCGAATACCGATCGGACGACCGGGGGCCCGCTGGCGGGATTCACGGTCCTGGACCTCACCCGGGTGCTCTCGGGGCCCTACTGCACGATGATGCTGGGCGACATGGGGGCCCGGGTCATCAAGGTGGAGCAGCCGGGCAAGGGTGACGACACGCGCGGCTGGGGTCCGCCGTTCCAGAACGGCGAGAGCGCCTACTTCATGAGCGTCAATCGCAACAAGGAGAGCGTCACCCTCGACTTCAAGCATCCCGAGGGCCGGGCGGTGCTCGACCGGCTCATCGCCGAGGCCGACGTGCTGGTCGAGAACTTCCGGCCGGGGACCCTCGACCGCCGGGGGCTCGGCCACGAGGCGGTGCTGGCCGCCCATCCGAAGCTGGTGTACTGCTCGATCTCCGGGTTCGGCCAGACCGGCCCGCGGCGCGCGGAGCCCGGTTACGATGCGGTGATGCAGGGGGAGGGGGGCCTCATGAGCATCACCGGGGCGCCGGACGGCACCCCGTATCGACTCGGGGTCGCCATCGCCGACATCGCCTCCGGCATGTTCGCGGCCTACGGCGTCGCCCTGGGGCTGCTCGCGCGCGAGCGGACCGGCCGGGGACAGTTCATGGACGTGGGCATGCTGGACTCGGTGGCGGCCATCCTGACGTACCAGGCCGGCATTTGCTTCGCCACCGGCCAGGCCCCGCCCCGGTTGGGCAACCACCACCCGACGATCGTGCCCTACGAGACCCTCACCGCGTCCGACGGCGAGCTTGTGGTGGCGGCCGGCAACGACACCCTCTTCGCCCGGTTCTGCGACGTCATCGGAGCGCCGGAGCTCGCCGGGGACCCCCGCTTCGCCGCGAACCAGGGCCGGGTCGAGAACCAGGACGCCCTGCGCCCCCTGCTCGCCGCGCGGTTGCGCACGCAGTCCCGGCGCCACTGGCTGGACCGTCTGAAGCAGGCCGGCGTACCGTGCGGCGGGGTTCGCGATCTGGCCGAGGTGCTGTCCGACCCGCAGCTTCAGGAGCGCATGATGGTGCTTCCGATGACCCACCCCACCGCTGGACCGATACAGGTCCTCGGCATACCGGTCAAGCTGTCCGGCACCGCCGGCAGCGTGCGCACCCCGCCGCCGGTGCTCGGGCAGCACACCCGGGCGGTGCTCGGGGGCCTCGGCTACGACGCGGATCGCATCGCCGCGCTGGAGCAGTCCGGGGTGATCTGAATCGGGTGCGCGGCCCCGCGGATCTCACCGCTCGACGAACACCCGAATCGCGTCGAGGAGAAACTCGAGGACGTGATGCTCGGTCAGGGCGTCGATCTCGAGATCGGCCGAGAGGGGCTGTTCGGCAGTCAGGACGCGTTGGCCGCGAACGTGGCTCACCGTCGTCATGATGGTCACGGGGTCTCCGGTCGCGTCGACCGCCATTTCGATGAACTCCTCGCGGCGCCGGGCGGACGCCAGCCGCACCGCTCCCGCCGGGGTCGTCAGGCGGTAGTGGAATCCCTCCGCCCGCAGCACCGAGACGAGTTGCCGTACCACCGGGGTGGCGACGTCCTCGATGAAGCGGCGGCCCCGCTCGCCGGCCTCCGCGGCCCGTGCGCGGCGCTCCGCCGCGTCGAGCCGCGCCTGCTCGATGGTCCGGCGGACCCGACGCCGCACGTCCGCGATCTCAATCATGGTCGTGGGGGCGGGGTTCGGCGCCGATTTCGTAGATGCGCACCAGCTCCACGAGTTTGTACCCACGGGTCTGGTAGGGGGGCACGATCCGTTCGGTCCGCAGGTACTGCAGCATGCTCTCGTCGGCATAGTCGGGCGGTCCGACCTGTTCGAACCGGCCGAGGGCCTGCTCGAGATCGGTCACCGTCATCGCCGGCTCGGTCACGGTCCGGGTGACCGGCAGCAGGCCCAGCACCCGGGTGCGGCGGACCGTGCCGCGGGTGCGGAACCGGACGAACATCTCGTTGCTGATGAAGTTGTACTCGACGTCGGACCGGGACGACCGGGAGTCTTCGACCCGGACGAAGGTGACCTGATCCAGCCCGCGAACGGCGTCGATCAGGGTCTGCGTGAACGCGCCTTCCCCCGACCAGTCGGTCGTATCGATATCCATGGTCAAAGACGGCAACAGCGGACGACGTACGGCCGAAACCGGCCGTCAATCCTATCAGCCGCAGCCGTTCTCGCACGAACATCCGGTTTCCGGAGGGTGCACGTCAAGAAAGTGAGGCACCGCCGCCGGAACCGGCCTCCGAGGGATTCCAGGTGCCAAAGCCCCAAGATAAAGCCCGTTCGGGGGAGCCGCGATACCGAGAACGGCACGGAAATCGCCGATCTCTCGGCCCGCAGCCAAGGGCCCCGCCGCTGCGGCCGGCGATGCGCCCTGCCGGACTGCGTTTTTTCCGCGGAGCCGCTCCCGCGCCGTGCGGTCACTCATCGGCCGGATACGCTCCCTCGTCACACCCTGTCAGGTCGGCGCCTCGCCGGGTGCGGTTTCCTTTTCGCGCGAACACGATGCAGAATACCAGCCTGCGGCAACCAGGAGTCTGCGCCGTAGAACGGCGCGGACGCCTGGAGGGTTGGTCGGGCGGTGAGCGGAGCCGTAGGCGACGCTCTCCGGGCTGGGCCGGGAATCCGATGCTCCCATCCGCCACCGTCGAGAACTACCTGAAGGCGCTGTATCAGGCGGAGACGGCCAGCGATGACCGCCGTCTCGTGCCGATGGGGCAGTTGGCCGCGGCGGTCGGGGTGGTCCCGGGCACCGCGACCACCATGGTCAAGGCGCTCGCCGAGTCGGGGCTGGTCGAGTACGAGCCGTATGCCGGGGTTCGGCTCACGCCCGCAGGGTCCAAGCTGGCGGTCCTGGTCCTGCGGCGGCACCGCCTGATCGAACAGTTTCTGGTCGAGATCATGGGCATGAGCTGGACCGACGTCCATGACGACGCGGAAAAGCTCGAGCACGTGGTGTCCGACCGGTTGGTCGATCGCATGGACGCCATGCTCGGGCATCCGTCCGTCGATCCGCACGGCGATCCGATCCCGACCCCCGACGGCGCGATGCAATCGCACCGGTACCACTCGCTCCTGAAGTGTCCGCTCGGAACCCAGGTGACGGTCACCCGGATCGCCGACCAGGACGCCACGTTCCTGCGGTTTCTGGAGACGCAGGGGCTGAAGCCGGGCCAATCGATCGAGGTCGAGGATCGGGATCCGGTCGCGGACCGCGTCTGTCTCCGAACCGGCGCCGAGCGCCGGGTCATCCTGGGGACCCAGGCGGCGGCGAAGGTGCTGATTGAGGTCGCCTAGAAGTTCGCGTCAGCGAAACTTCCAACGCGGCCGTCAGGCCGCACGGTCGCGCCAATGCGTCGCCGCGATTAAATGTTATGGCCATCAAGGAACTCACCTCGAACCAGGAAGAGTCCCCATGCAGGAGAATCACATCATCGACTCAAGTCCGTTTATCCGAAGATCATGACGTGACGGACCGCTGGCCGATCTCGCCGTAGGTCGCGAACGACGACGGCGTTTCCCACAACGTCACGCGCACGACCGGCAGACCGGCGGCGGCGGCCGCGTCGTGGATGAGCCGCGCGATCCGTTCGGCCGTCGGATTGGCGTCGATCACGTAGACCGGCTCCCCGAGCGATTGGAGCGCCGCGACGAGCGGATCGCCGCGTCGCAGAATCATCTTGTGATCCAGCTCCCGATCCACCCAGGCCTCGACGACCCGTTCGATGTCGGCGAAGTCGCACACCATGTCCCGCCGGTCGAGCGTCGCCGAGCGCACCTCGATCTCCGCCACCGCGTTGTGCCCGTGCGGATGCCGGCACGGCCCGGCATGGTCGAGCAACCGATGCCCGTAACAGAACTCGATCCGGGCCGCGGCCGCATAGGCGCGATCGGGCATTGCCCTCATCCGCCCCCCGCGCCGGAGCCTGATCGGGCCTGCGCCTTCAGCTCGGACAGCAAAGCCCCGCGGCGATCGCTCAGGCGCCGCAGCGGGCGCCGGCCGCGCTCGGAAGCGACGACGTACTCGCACAGAATGGGGAAGGCGATGGTGGAGTCGCAGTAGGCGACCACCGCGTCCGGCAGCCGGCCCGGCTTGACCTTGCCCCAGCTCACCGCTTCGGACGGCGTCGCCCCGGACAGCCCGCCCCAGACGACCTGGTCGGTGGTGATCTGAATGAAGTAGTCGGTCCCCCCCTTGGGGATCCCGTAGATTTCCCACAGGGTCGGCTGTCCCTGCAGGTAGAAGTTCTTCGGCGACCCCCCGCCCAGGATCACGCAACCATTGGTGGTTCCGCCGAGAACGATGGCGGCGACTTCGTTGACGTCACGGCCGGGGTCGATCCGGCACCCGCCGTCCACGAGGAGCTGGTGCGCCGCGAGGTTCATGCCGATGGAGCTGTCTCCCGGCGACGACGTGTAGATCGGCACCCCCGCCGCCGCCGCGCCGGCCACCACCGAGTGCGCTTCGCACCCCGGCATCCGCGCCATCAGATCGCACCCGATGGCCTGGTGGAGGTCGGCCGAGGACATGGGGCCGTCGAACCGGCGGCGCCCGAGAAAGTCGCGCAGATACGCATCCGTTTCCAGCAGCACCTGGGCCGGAAACAGCACGTCGTAGATGCGGATCACGCCGTCGCCGTGCAGCTCGACGTCGTCGAGGAACGGCGAGCCGCGGTGCAGGGTGAAGTTCAGCGCGTAGTGCAGGTCGTGATAGAGGTTGGCGCCGGTACTGATCACGAAATCGACCAGACCGCGTTCCATCAGCTCGATGACGCACCCGCCCAGCCCCGCCGGGGTGAGCGCGCCGGCCACGGTCAGACCGATCGTCGTGTCGTTGCCCGGATCGAGCATCTTGTCGGCGAACACATGACAGGCCTCCCGCAGGCGGGCCGCATTGAACGCCTGGAATCCCTCGTCGACGAGCCGCTGCACGCCCGCACCGCGTCCCGGCCGGTAGTGCCGGATCGGTTCGCCGGTCAGATGCCGGCGGGCTGCCGGTGATGCGGAAGAGGATGGGGGACGATGGGGCACGGGATACCTTCCGGGAACCGCAGCGCGCCGAGCGGGAACGATAAGGCGCTCAGGCCGGCTCGATCCAGTCGGGGCGGCGTCCCCCCAGCGCCGTCACGATCAGCGCCACCCCCGTGGCCAGACCGGCGAGACCGAGCCCATCGGTGATCCAGCTCTCCCAGGGATAGTCGCCGACCGCGACCGCGACCGACGGCAGCAGCAGGAGCAGGCCGCAGGCGCACGCGGCCGGGCGGCTCAGCGCCAACCGCAGCAAGCCCCCCCGGAGGCGGCGTCCCCGGGCCGCCCAGGGCCGGAGGCGCCCGGGGCGCCGCGGCGCCCCCGCCACCGGCTCGCCGCCCCCCTTCGCTCCCGGAGGCGTGACCATCCGGCTATCGCGACCGGCCCTTGCCGCGGCTTCGGGACGGGCTCCGGTTGAACCGCTCCCCGCGCCCGTTCCCGTTGCGGTCACGCGCCGGCTTGGCCTCGTGCTTGCCGTACCCGGACCGCGCGAACTGGCCGGGATGGCCCTCCGCCTTGTTGCCGTTCGGCTCGGCGCCGGGCCGGCCGCCGTTGCGGCGCTTGCGCGACGACTTCCCCCGATCGACGTTGCCGTCGCGGCCCGTCTGCTCCCGAACCGTGAACACCGGCACCGGCCGGGACGCCGCGACGGCCTCGGGCCGCCCCAGGGTGGCCCGGATCAGCGGACGGCGAACCGAGTCGACGCTCGGCGTCTGCGCGGGGCGGCTCACCGGCGGCGGGGGAACGTCGAGAGGCGCGGCCGCCGGCGGCGGCTTCACCCCGGCGGGCGGGGCCGGCGCGGCAATCAGCGCCCCGTCGGCGCCCGCATTGGAGAGCGCCGCCACCAATCGGGTCTGCCGGCGCGGCGGGACCCGGGCCGCCTTGTAGGCGTGCTCGGTGTCACACGTCGTGCAGCGGGTCAGTTTGATGTCGCTGCCGACGAGAGCCACGACGGCATGATTGGTCACTCGGCGCTCGCGTGGACAATAGTCGTCCAGGACGTCACCCAGGCGCACCCGGCGCTGATCCATGAATCCCTCTCAGGTTGGTTCAGATGGTGGGATGGTTTGGCGGTTGCTCGAACGGTTGCCGGACTGATACGAACGGCGATTGGGGGATGCGTCTCATCCCGGTCTTTTCGTCTCGTCGCGCATCGGCAAGACGGATCCCCGGCCCGGAAGCCTCAGCGGGCCCCGGACACCAAGACCAATGTCCCGAAATACGAAACGTGAAGCACCAATTCCGTCGCTTCAGGAAAGATTCGCGTTGCGCAGCAAGGACGGTCGCGCAAACGGCCAAACCACGGAACCCCTCGTGCGGGGCAGCTCTGGCGGTTGCGCTGCGCAGTGAGGCCATTCTACTACTCCCGCCCCCGCCGCGTAAACGCTTTGATTGCCGTCAACCGTTCACCGGCCCGGTTCAGCGATCCAGCGGCGGGTCTCGCGAAGCGCCGCCGCCACCGCGTCGGGTGCGGTCGATTGGGGCGTTCGACGGGCCGCGACCGAACCCCGCGCGGTGATGCGGGCCGCGGTCTCCGCGTCCAGGCGCTCGTGATACCCCTGCCACTCTTCCGGCGTCAGCGCCGTGAAATCGCGCCCGTCCGCGATCAGATCGCGGACGATTCGACCCACCACTTCGTGCGCCCCGCGAAACGGGACCCCCCGGGCCACCAGCAGATCGGCCACGTCCGTCGCCAGTGCGAGCCCCGACGCCGCCGCCCCGGTGCGGACCGCGTCCAGCGTGAGGGTCCGCACGACCGCGGTGGTGGCGCGCAGGGAGCTGCGCACGGTGTCCTCGGCGTCGAAGACCGCCTCCTTGTCCTCCTGGAGGTCCTTGTTGTAGCCGCTGGCCAGCCCCTTCATCGTGGCCAGCCACCCGGCCAGCCGTCCGATGACCCGGCCGGTCTTGCCGCGGACCAGCTCGAGCGGGTCGGGGTTCTTCTTCTGCGGCATCAGGCTGCTTCCCGTGGTGACCGCATCGGACAACTCCAGGAACCCGAACTCTTCGCTCGTCAGCAGGACGAGGTCTTCGGCGAGCCGGCTCAGGTGGACCATGGCGCCGGCGCAGGCGTGGAGGAACCCGGACACGAAGTCCCGATCCGCGGTGGCGTCGAGGCTGTTGGCCACGACGCGCGAGAACCCGAGCCGCCGGGCGAGGGCCGAGGTGTCGATGTCGTAGCTGGCGCCGGCGATGGCCCCGGACCCGAGCGTCAGCGCATCCGCCTCGTCCCGCGCGATCTCGAAACGGCGGTGGGCGCGCCGCAGGGCTGCGGCATGCGACAGGAAGTAGTGCGCCACGAGGATCGGCTGGGCCCGCCGCAGGTGCGTATAGGACGGCATCAACGCCGCCCCGGCCGATTCCGCCCGACCCGCGAGGGCGTCGACCAGAGCGACCACCTCCTGCTGGATGACGGCGGCGCGCCGGCGAAGATACAGACGCAGGTCGAGGGCGACCTGCTCGTTCCGCGACCGCCCGGTGTGCAACCGTTTCCCGGCGTCGCCGACGCGCTCGATCAGTTGCCGTTCCACGAAGGCGTGGACATCCTCGTCCGGTCCCTCGACGAACGCCGGATCGTCGCGCCCGCGGTCCCGGATCGCGATCAGGGCGGACCTGACCGCGGCCGCATCACCGGCCGAGAGCACCCCGGCGCCGGCAAGGGCCTCCGCCCAGGCGAGACTGCCGGTCACGTCGTCCTCGAACAGCCGCCGGTCGAAGGCGAACGAGGACTGGAAGGCGAACACCTCCTCGTCGGGGGCGCTGTCGAACCGGCCGGACCAAAGGTGTGCCATGCGGTGCTGAATCGGAGATGCCGGCTTCCAAGCTCGTCAGGAGCCCGGGGTGGCCTTGGCGGCCGCGAGCTCGACCGGAAGCCCCCAGATTCTGATGAAGCCCTCGGCCGCGGTGTGGTCGAACCGATCTCCTTCGTCGTAGGTCGCGAGCGCCTCGTCGTACAGGGCGTGGGGCGACTTGCGCCCGACCACCCGGCAATCCCCCTTGAACAGCTTCAGGCGGACTGCGCCGGTGACCCGCTGCTGCACGTCGGCGACGAGGGCGTCGATGGCGCAGCGCGTCGGGGTGAACCACAGGCCGTTGTACACGAGGTCCGCGTACACCGGCGCCAACCCGGTCTTGATGCGATCGAGATCGCGCGGAATGACCAAGCTCTCCAGCTCGCGATGGGCGGCGTGCAGCACGACGGCGGCCGGGGCTTCGTAGATCTCCCGCGACTTGATGCCGACGAGCCGATTTTCGAGCATGTCGATCCGCCCGACGCCATGGGCGCCCGCGATCGTCTCCAGACTGGCGATCAGCTCGACGAGGGGCATCGCCACCCCGTTGACCGCGGTCGGCACCCCCTGCTCGAAGTCGAGGGTCACGTAGGCGGGCGCATCGGGGGCCGCGGTCGGAGCCTTCGTCAACGTGAAGACCTCTTCCGGCGGCTCGGTCCAGGGATCTTCCAGCACGCCGCATTCGATCGACTTGCCCCACAGGTTCAGATCGGTGCTGTAGGGGCTGTCCACGGTCGCCGGCACCGGGATGCCGCGTTCCCGGGCGTACTCGATCTCGGCGGGACGGGACATGCCCCATTCGCGCGCCGGTCCGATGACCCGGATGGTCCGGTTCAACGCCCGGGCCGACACGTCTATCCGGACCTGATCGTTCCCCTTGCCGGTACAACCGTGGGCGATCGCGGTGGCCGACTCCATTTCCGCAATCTCGACGAGCCGTTTCGCGATCAGGGGCCGGCCGAGCGCCGTCGCGAGGGGGTACTGCCCTTCGTAGAGCGCCCCCGCCTGCAGGGCGGGCAGGACGTACTCGTCCGCGAACTCGGTGCGGACATCCAGCACGTGGCAGCGGATCGCCCCCACCGCCATCGCCCGCTCGCGCACGTCGTCGAGCTCCCTCCCCTGCCCGAGATCCAGGGTCACCGCCACGACCTCCGCCTGGTGCTTCTCGGCCAGCCAGGGAATCGCCACCGATGTATCGAGACCGCCCGAGTAGGCGAGTATCACGCGTTCCATCTACTCCCTTTCTCTTTTTCCTTCCGGCCCCGCCCGCCGCGGGAGGCGCCGGCGCGGACTCCCGGCCCGGCAATCGCCGCCTGCAGCTCCGCCGCCGCCCAACCAACCCTCCAGGAGTCGGCGCCTCCTACGGGGAAGTCGGTGCCTCCTGCGGAAGTCGGTGCCTCCTGCGGAAGTCGGTGCCTCCTGCGGAAGTCGGTGCCTCCTGCGGAAGTCGGTGCCTCCCGCCGAGGGCGGGGCGGTTCAACGGCGCAAGCTCCTGGTGTGGTGTCCCTGAAATATGAAGACACAAATCAGGCGCGGCCGTGAGCCGATTCTTGACGCGCCATCTCGGTCCGGATCAACGGCTGTATTCTGTATCGGAACTTCAGGGACACCCCGCTAGCGGGCCGCCCACCGCTCCACCCTGCGGCTCAGGGTCTTCGCGCTCCGCTCGGTGCGCATGACGACGAGAATCGTGTCGTCGCCCGCAACCGTACCGACGATCTCCGGCCAGGCGGCATGGTCGAGCGCGAACGCCAGCGGCTGCGCCTGCCCCGGATCCGTCTTCAACACCAGAAGCTGCTGAACCTGTTCCACGCGCCGCAGATACTCGGTGACCGCCCGGCGAACCCGCTCGTCAGGGATGGCCGGCGTCCCCGCCGCCTCGTGGACCGACTGATAGGCTCCATCCGCGGCCCTCTTGACCAGCCCGAGCTCCTTGACGTCCCGGGAGATCGTGGCCTGGGTCGCCCGAATACCCCTCCCCGCCAACAGGCGCCGCAGGATGTTCTGGCTCTGAACCGGCTGGCCGGAGACGAGCTCGATGATCGCGGACTGCCGACGAGCCTTCATATTTATTCACACGTTGGATTTTAATATACACGGCTGCCGGTCGCTGTCAAGCGGCTTGGTCGGGCCACTGCGTCGTGGACGGCATTGACGGCGGTGCCGGGGTGATGTATAAATATACAAAATGTCGGCTACTGTCGCTGTCGGAATCGCCGGAGCCACCGGATACGCCGGTCAGGAACTGCTCCGATGGGCCGCACGCCATCCCGCCGTCCGGGTCGTGGCGGCCATGGGATCGGGGAGCGCGGAGGGCGTCCGGCGTCTGCCCGCGCTCGCACGCATCTGGGACGGCGACGTCACCCCGCTCTCGGTCGAACGATTGGCGGCGGAGACCCAGGCGGTGTTCCTGACCTTGCCGGACCCCGTCGCGGCGGAGATCGGCCCCGACCTGGTGGCCCGCGGCGTCCGGGTGTTCGACCTCTCCGGCACGTTCCGGCTGCGCGACGCGGCCGAGCGGCGCCACTGGTATCCCGCCACGCCGGATATCGAGGAACCGATCGTCTACGGCCTCACCGAGCACTGCCGCGCCTCGCTGCCCGGCGCGCGCCTCGTCGCCTGTCCGGGGTGCTATCCGACGGCGGCGCTCCTGGCCCTGCGGCCGCTGCGCGACGCCGGCATCCTCGATCCCGACGGCGACGTCATCATCGACGCGAAGTCCGGCGTCTCCGGGGCCGGCAAGAAGCCGACGGAGCGCACGCACTTTTCGGAATGCCACGGCAGCGTCGCCGCCTACGGCGTGCTGGCCCATCGGCACGGGGCGGAAATCGAGCAGGAGCTGGGACGGCCGGTCACCTTCACGCCGCATCTCGTCCCCCTCGATCGCGGCATTCTGGAGACCATCTACGTGCGCACCCGCCGGGACGTCAGCGCCGCGCAGGTGGCGGACACGCTCGATCGGGCGTACGCGGACGCGCCGTTCGTCCGGCTCACCGGCGACGCCCTGCCGGAGATCAAGCACGTCACGCACACCAACCTGTGCGACATCGGCTGGAAGCTCGACGCCGCCTCGCGGCGTCTGGTGCTCGTCGCGTGCCTGGACAACCTCGTCAAGGGAGCGGCGGGCCAGGCCCTGCAGAACCTCAACGTCGCATTCGGTCTCGGCGAAACGGCCGGCCTGTCATGACCCCCACCGCCAGGGTCGTCCTCAAGCTGGGCGGCGAACTGCTCGCGGCGCCGGAACAGCGCCGCGACGTCGCGACGGCCATCGGGCGTCTCACCGACGGCGCCGCGCTCGTCGTCGTGCATGGCGGCGGGCGCGAGGTTGACGCGGAGCTCGCGGAGCGCGGCATCGCCAAGCGGGCCGTCGACGGTCTCCGGATCACCGACGCCGCCACCCTCGACGTCGTGGTCGGGATGCTCGCGGGACGCGTCAACACCCGACTCGTGGCCGCCGCCTGCGGCGCCGGTATCCGCGCGGTCGGACTGACGGCGGCCGACGCCGGGGTGGCCGCGGTCGAGCGCGCCGCCCCCTACACGGCGGCCGACGGGTCGGTGGTGGACCTGGGATTCGTGGGCCGGCCGCACGGCGATGCGCCACCGGCCCTGCTGGACACCCTGTCCTCGGCCGGGTTCGTGCCGGTGGTCGCGAGCATCGGCGCCGGCGCCGATGGACAGTTGCTCAACGTCAATGCCGATACTCTGGCCGGGGACCTGGCCGTCCGGTTCCGGGCCGGCCGGCTGCTGATCGCCGGGGGCACCGCCGGCGTCCTCGACCCGCAGGGCGGCACGCTGTCCTCGATCGACGATGCGACGCTCGAGCAGCTCATCGCCGACGGCCGGGCCAGCGCCGGGATGGTAGCCAAGCTGAACGCCTGCCGGCATGCGCGGCGCTACGGGGTCGGGCGGGTGGAGATCGTCGACGGCAGACGGACATGCGATCTGGATGGGCGTGCCGGCACGCGCATCGCCTAATGGGTCGTCATGCCATAATTTTCGGAAAAACGGGCTTGATTCGAATGATGTGATTCTCCGGCATGGGACTCTCTTGGGTTCGATGTGAGGCCCCCGGCGACCCCGTTTTGATCATGGCAATGCGCCGGCGGGCCGTCACGGCATAATTTTTGGAACAAACGGACTTGAGCCGAATGACGTGATTCTCCGGCATGGGAGACTCTTCTTGGTTCGAGATGAGTTCCCCGATCGCCCCAACTAATATTGCTCGTGATACCGCACCGGCGCATTTGCGCCGCGGAAGCGGCGCATGCCCCCGGCGGAGCCGGGTGGCCGGCGGGGACCGCAAGGCGGGGAGCCCCGGAAGAGACGGCGCGCCGCGCCGGGACCGCCGAGTCTACGGCGCGGGGACGACTTCCTCCCGCCAACGCCCCGGAATAGAGACGGCGCGCCGCGCCGGGACCGCCGCCGGCGTCGGCCGACTGCGGGAAGCCCGCGCGGCAGGGCGCAACGAGGGGAAGAGCAGTCATCGATGTCGACAGGAACCAACGGCATGGTCACGGAGGCGCGGGATGTCCGGGCGGTCGAGAGCGCGCACCTGCTCCAGGTCTACAAGCGGGTGCCGTTGATCTTGACCCGCGGCGAGGGAAGCTACGTCCACGACAGCGGCGGCCGCCGCTATCTGGACTTCGTATCGGGGCTCGGGGTGGCGTCGCTGGGACATGCCCATCCCGGACTGGCGGCCGCTCTGGCCGACCAGGCCCGCACCCTGGTTCACACGTCCAACCTCTACTTCCATCCCCTGCAGGGACAGGTGGGACGGCGGCTCGCCGGGTTGTCCGGCCTGCCGCGGGCGTTCTTCTGCAACAGCGGGACCGAGGCGGTGGAAGGCTGTCTGAAGTTCGCGCGCCGCTACTGGCATACGCGGGGCGAGACGGCGCGGACGCGGATCGTGGCGCTGGAGCGTTCGTTTCACGGGCGCACGTTCGGCTCGCTGTCGACGACGTGGGAACCCGGATATCGCCGTCCGTTCGAGCCGCTCCTTCCCGGGGTCAGCTTCGTGCCCCCCACCGACCCCGGGGCGCTGGAGACCGCCGTGGGACCGGACGTCGCCGCGATCATTCTCGAGCCGATTCAGGGCGAAGGGGGGGTGTGGCCGCTGTCCCCGGACTTCGCGGCGGCGGTGAACGCCGCGTGCGAGCGGACCGGCACGCTGCTTGTCGCCGACGAGATTCAATGCGGACTGGGCCGCACGGGCCGCCCCTTCCACGCCGCCGCCCTGGGCCTGCGCCCGGACCTGATGGCCCTCGGGAAGGCCCTGGGCGCGGGGATGCCGGTCGGCGCGATCCTGATGAGCCAGGACGTCGCGGATGCGATTTCCCCCGGCGACCACGGAACCACCTATGGCGGCAATCTGCTCGCCTGCCGCGCGGCGCTGGTGTTCCTCGATGCCCTGGAGCAGGGGGGACTCGAGCGGGCGCGCGCGGCCGGCGTGCGGCTGGCGGACGGCCTCGAGCAGCTGGCGGAACGCTATCCGATCATCACCGACGTGCGCGGCGCCGGGTTGATGCGCGGAATCGAAATGCCCGAGGCGGCCGCGACACGCGCCGTCGACCTCGCCCTGGCGCGTCACCTGCTCGTCAACCGGACCGCGGGGCGGGTGGTGCGGCTGTTGCCCCCCCTCACCGTCTCGGACGCCGAGATCGACGAGGGACTGCAGATTCTGGATGCGGTGCTTCAGCAGGTCGTCACCCGGGAGGAGTCCGCGTCGTAGGCCCGGGGACGAGACCCCAACCCCAGGCCTGCGCGGGCGCGGGCACGACCCCGATGATCACCACGTCCACCGTTCGCGTTCACCCCCCCGCGGCCGGCGGCCGCCAGCCGGCGCCGCGTCCCGCCGTGGTGTCGATTCGACTCGCCGACAGATCGGATGCCGCCGCCATCGGCCGGCTGGTCGCCGCCAACGTCGGCCCGGGCCTGCTGTTGCCCCGCTCGCCGGCGGACATCCTGCGCCATGTGTCCCGATTCCTGGTCGCGACCCGCGAGGGCGCGGTGATCGGGTGCGGAGAGCTCGCGCCGCTCAGCAGGACGATGTCCGAGGTCCGGTCGCTGGTCGTGGCCGCCGGGGAGCGAAGCGCCGGGATCGGCACGCGGCTGCTCACCTCCCTCGTCGCCGGCGGGCGCCGGCGGGGCGCCTCCCGGGTGTGCGCGTTCACCCATATCCCCCGCGCCTTCGTCGCGCAGGGGTTCTCGATCGTGCCGCACACGTGGTTGCCCGAGAAGATCATGACCGACTGCCAGGGCTGCGAGTGGTTCAGACGCTGCGCGCAGTACGCGGTGGTTCTCGAGCTCGACGGCGCCCGCGGCCGCGGCCCGCGGCGTGGAAGCCCGTAGCGGGACTCCGCGTCGCCTTCGACGCGATTCGCCGAAACCGTCATGATTGGGGACGCCGATCACCCCGACGCCACGAAAACATCGGGACCTGTTTCACAGGAACACAAAAGGCAGACGACACTCATGCTGGAACGCATTCCCAAGGGCGTCACCGCACCGGCCGGTTTCCAGGCCGCGGGGGTCGCCTGCGGCATCAAATCCTCGGGGCTCGACCTGGCGCTGGTGGTGTCCACGCCGCCGGCCCGCTCGGCCGGCATCTTCACCACCAATCTCGCGGCAGCCGCCCCGGTCACGGTGACGCGCGAGCATCTGCGGCGGTCGGACGCCACCACTGCGGCGGTCGTCGTCAACAGCGGGTGCGCCAACGCCTGCACCGGCGAGCGGGGGATGGCCGACGCCCGCGACATGGCCGTCGCCACCGCGGACGCCGTCGGGTGCCCGATCGAACAGGTGCTGGTGTCATCGACCGGGGTCATCGGGGCGTACCTCGACCGCGGCAAGGTGCGGCAGGGCATCAGGCTCGCCACCGAGGCGCTGAGCCCCGGCGGGCACGCGGAGGCGGCCGAGGCCATCATGACCACCGATCCGTGGCCCAAGGACGCGGCGGTGCGGGCGGTGGCGCCGGCGGGCCGGTTCCACGTGGGCGGCATCGCCAAGGGCGCCGGCATGATCGAACCGAACATGGCCACGATGCTCGCGTTCCTGACCACCGACGCCGCCGTCGAGCCGCTCCTGCTGCAACGCGCGTTGCGGGAGGCGGCGGAGACGACCTTCAATGCCATCACCGTCGACGGCGAGCCTTCGACGAACGACATGGTCCTGGCGCTGGCCAACGGGTGCTCCGGGGTCGGCATCGACGATGTTTCCTACCCTGCCTTCGTCGAAGCCCTCCATGCCGTCTGCCACGAGCTGGCGCTCGCCATCGTGAAGGGCGGCGAGGGTGCCACCAGGCTCATCTCCGTCGGCGTGACCGGCGCGCACTCCGTAGCCGAGGCCGGAAAGGCGGCCCGGGCCATCGCGAACTCGCCGCTCGTCAAGACCGCGGTCCACGGCGGCGACCCGAACTGGGGCCGAATCGTGGCGGTGGCGGGCCGGGCCGGGGTCCGGTTCGACCTCGGCCGCGCCCGGGTGGCCATCGGCGGGGTGGAGCTCTTTCGCGGCGAGGAAATCTTCAGCGACCGTGAACCGGCGGCGGCGGCGCATCTGCGGACGTCGGAGGTGGCGATCACGGCCGACCTCGGCACCGGCGGCGCGGGCGCCGCCACCGTCTGGACCTGCGATTTCAGCGCCGAGTACATCCGCATCAATGCAGACTACCGGACGTGAGCGTGCCGACGCCGTATCCCGCCCCGGGAGTCTGCGCCGCAGGGTACCCCCCCGGAGGCGCAGACTCCCGGGAGGGTCGGTTGGGCGGTAATCGGAACCGCCGGCGACGATTCCCGGGCTGGCCGGATGGGCTGCGGAACGGTTTGGGCACGATTAGACCCCTGTATATAGTAGTCGTAGACCTTCAACTCCACTATATGCGGGGGGCTGATTTTCCTGCGGCGCAGATTTCTGGCCGGACGGGCCGCGCACGCCGTCCCGATGAGCACGATGAACACCACTGACGCCATGCCGAACGGCAGCGCGGCGGCCGCCTGCACCCCGTTCGCGGCCGCCCGCACCTATCTGTCGGTGCTGGACCTGACCCCCGATGCGCTCGAGACTTGTCTGGCGCTGGCCGCGCGGTTGAAGCGCGAACGTCGGTTGGGCGCGGCCGCCCCGACCCGCCAGGCGCTGGCCGGACACTCGCTGGCCCTGCTGTTCGACAAGCCGTCGCTGCGCACCCGTACCGGGTTCGAGATAGCGATGCAGGAGTTGGGGGGCATCGTCACCTGTCCGCCGTCGGCGGACGCGCTCGGCACCCGCGAAGCGCTGGCGGACGTCGCCCGCACCCTCGAGCGGTGGATTTCGGTGGCCGCCATACGCACGTTCGAGCAGTCCCGGCTGCGGCAGATCGCCCAGGCCACGACCCGGCTGCGGGTCGTGAACGCGTTGACGAACGAAGAGCATCCCTGCCAGGCCCTCGCCGACTGTCTGACCCTCCGCGAGCGGTGCGGCGCGGTGCGCGGGGTGACCCTGGCGTACGTCGGGGACGGCAACAACGTCGCGACCTCCCTCACCCACGCCGCCGCGATGCTCGGAGTCCATCTCAGGCTCGCTTCTCCGGCGGGCTACGCCCTGCCCGAGGCGACGCTGGCGGCGGCCCGCCGGATGGCTCGGCACGGCGCGCGGATCGTCGAGTGCGAGGACCCCGTCGACGCGGTGCGGGGCGCGGACGCGGTCTACACCGACGTGTGGACGTCGATGGGGCAGGAGACGGAAGCGACCCGCCGGCGGGAGGCGTTCGGCGAGTACCGGGTGACCGGCGCCCTGATGGCGCAGGCGGGCCGCGACGCGTTCTTCATGCACTGCCTGCCGGCGCATCCCGGCGAAGAAGTGGATGCCGACGTCCTCGATGGACCGCGCTCGGCGGTCTTCGATCAGGCCGAAAATCGGCTGCACACCCAGAAGGCCCTGCTGCTGCTGATGCTGGGCGCCGCTCCCTGACCGCCCGTGGCGAAACCTGACTGATATTGGCTCGCGGCGCCGCACTGCACGGCCACCCCGTCATGCCGGTTCGAGGCCGGCGGCGGCCTGCTCCACCTTCTCGGCCAGCGTCCGGCGGTACTCGTCCAGACGCGCGCGGATGTCCGAATCGCCGAGCGCGAGAATCTGCGCGGCGAGCACCGCCGCATTCGTCGCCCCCGCCTTCCCCACCGCCACCGTGGCCACCGGAACCCCGGGGGGCATCTGCACCGTCGACAGCAACGCATCGAACCCGCCCAGCGGCGATGAATCGATGGGCACGCCGATGACCGGCAACGCGGTATGCGCCGCGACGACCCCCGCGAGATGGGCCGCCGCCCCGGCCCCCACCACGAAGACGCGGACCCCGCGCCGCACGGCGTCCTCCATCACCCGGTGGACCCGATCCGGCGACCGGTGAGCGGACGCGACGGTCATGGCGGAGGCGATGCCCAGATCGCGCAACGTGCGCACGGTATTCGCCATCACCCCCGCGTCCGACGCGGACCCCATCAAGACCTGCACCTGTACGTCATTCATTTCGATTTGCGTCTCCCCGGCGCGGCAATCGTCGCCTGCCGCTCCGACTGCCGCCCAACCAACCCTCCAGGAGCCGGCGCCGCCTGCGGGAGCTCACGGCTCGGAGTCCCGGCCGATTCACCCCGCCAATGCCTTTCGGCCGATGTCCGAGCGAACCTGCTTGCCTGCGAAGGTGATGCAGGCCTCCGCCGCATAGGCCCGCGCAATGGCCTCCCGGAAGTCACGTCCCCGGCCCACCACCGTCAGCACCCGGCCGCCCGCCGTCACCACCGCCCCGTCCCGCCGCGCCGTCCCGGCGTGAAACACCAGCACGCCCTCGAGAGCCGACGCCGCTTCGATTCCCGCAACCGGCAAGCCCGTCTCATAGCGGCCGGGGTACCCGCCGGAAGCCAGCACCACCCCCACGTGCGGATCGTCCACGGTGTCGCAGGCGGAGCCGTTCAGGCCTCCGCGGGCCGCCGCTTCCAGCACCGGCGCCAGCTCGCCGGTGATCATCGGCAGCACGACCTGGGCCTCCGGGTCTCCCAGCCGGACGTTGAACTCGATGACCTGCGGGCCCTCGGCCGTCAGCATCAACCCGACGTAGAGGAATCCGCGAAAGGGGTGTCCGGCCTGCCGCATCCCCTCGAGCACCGGCTCCACGATCCCGCGCCGGATGCGGTGGTCCAGCGCCGGGGTCATCAGCGGACTCGGAGCGAACGCCCCCATGCCGCCGGTATTCGGTCCCTCGTCACCGTCGCGGACCCGCTTGTGGTCCTGCGCCACCGGCAGGCCGATCGCCCGGCGCCCATCGCAGACGGCGAAGAACGACGCCTCCGCACCCGTCAGATGCTCTTCGATGACGACGCACCGCCCGGCGTCGCCGAATCGCCGGTCAAGCATCGCCTCGCGCACCGCCTGCTCCGCGGCGGACCGATCGGGCGCCACGGTGACCCCCTTCCCGGCCGCCAGCCCATCCGCCTTGATGACCACCGGAAACCCGAACTCGCCGCCGGCAACCGTGGCCAGCGCCTCGTCGGCGCGGCGGCAGACCCGGAAACGGGCGGTGGGCACCGCGTGCCGGGCCATGAACGCCTTGGCGAAGGCCTTGCTCGATTCGAGCCTGGCGGCAAACCGGCTGGGTCCGAACAGGCGCCGGCCGCGGGCCTCGAACAGGTCCCCGACCCCGCGCGCCAGCGGCAGCTCCGGCCCGACGACGGTCAGGTCGACCGCCTCGGACTCGGCGAACGCCAGCAAGGCCGCCGGATCCGATACATCGAGCGAACGCGCGGCCGCGGGCGGCCCGGTCCCGGCGTTGCCGGGTGCGCAGATCACCTCCCGAACCGCGGACTCCCGCCCCAGCTTCCAGGTCAGCGCGTGCTCGCGCGCGCCGCTGCCGACGACCAGTACCTTCATCGATTCCGCGCCCTCCAAAGAACAGTGCCGCCGCCCCGCCCGGGTGCCGTCAAGTAAAGCGAGGCGCCCGCCGCCGGCGTATCCGGCGTGGCCGTCCCCCGACGTCCCATGGCGCCAAAGCCGCAAGATCTGACGTGCACCCCCGCGTCGCCAGGAGCATCCCACGCTGACTGCGCGTGACGCCCCCGATTCGAGGGGTCGCCACCGTCTTGCCGACCGGCCGGCGCCGTGCGGGACCCACGATTCCGCACGTCCGGAGCCCCGGACCCCGCCACGATTCCGCCTGCGCACGGCGGTGGCGGAGCGTGGGATGGTTCCTGCGCGCCGCCCGGCTGTTTTGACATGCCGCAGGCCCTCTGCCTATAATGCATGTTTGCCCCGTGTCGGCTTCAGGAGCGCACGTGCGGTTGCATGGGGCGACGCTCCCCGCACGAACTCCATGCTACACGTTCCGCGACCGCCGGATGCCGGTTCGACGAGATCGGACGGGGCGAAAGGCGTCGCGGGGCGGCAATTTGCGGCCGCATGACCGGAAGGCCGCGCGGGTCGAGATTGCGATGGCAGAGCCCGAGCCGGGCCCCGGGCGGTCCGGCGGACGGTCGGGGCCATCCGAATCGTGACGCGCGCCGCCCAAGGGAGGTGACAGACAGTTTTGGCTGAAGTCAAGGTGCAAGACAGCGAGTCGATCGAAAGCGCGCTGCGGCGTTTCAAGCGCAAGGTGCAGCAGGAAGATATCATCAAGGACATCAAGAAGCACTCGTTCTACTTGAAGCCGGGCGACAAACGCCGGGCCAAGCAGGCGTTGGCACGCAAACGCACGCGAAAAAAGCAGCGTCGGGAGACCGAGTAGGCGCGGGGGGAATGCCGACCACACCGCGCATTGACAGCCCCTCAGGTTCATAGTACTTTTGCCGGGCTTGAAAGCCCGGCAAAAGCCGAATCACCCCGGTTCCTACGTCTACGTCCGACGACGGCGTAGAACGCAGCGCAGAGAATCGTATGGAAATCCAGGAAAGAACGCTTCAGGGCGTGGTGGTGCTCGATCTGACGGGGAAGCTGACCATCGGCGAAGGCGACGAGCTCCTCAAGGAGCGGATCAGCAACCTGGTACAGCAGGGCCATCGCAATCTGCTGCTCAACCTCGAGGGCGTTCCCTACGTCGACAGCGCAGGGCTCGGAGAAATCGTGCGCACTTACACGACGGTCAGCCGTCAGGGCGGCCAGCTCAAGCTCGTCAACCTCACCAAGCGCATTACCGATCTGCTGTCGATTACGAAGCTGCTGACGGTGTTCGAAACCTACGAGTCCGAAGACGAAGCCGTGAAGAGCTTCAGCGGCTGACGAACAGGAGTCGCCCCATCCTTCGCTCGATCCCGCGCGTTCCAGCCCTGGAGGGTCGGGCCCGGCGTTTCGGACGCCGGGCCGTCGGTCGGGTGACTGACCTGCTCCTTCGTCGTTTTCGTCGAGCCACGGACACCGTTCGCCCCCCAACATCCATCAGGCTGGGCGATGACCCCGCCACCCCGGGCTCACGCCGAATCCCGGGGTTCAGTCGGAACCCAGGGAGACGGCCCCGCACGTTCCGTCGGCAGGCGGCGGAATCGACGTAGCGTCCTGCGACACACCATGGCCGAGTTCAACAGCCGGGCCGATTCCGTTGACGTGATGCGGATCATGGAACGGATCCGCAAGGATATCCGCAAACAGCGCGGCCCGGATGACATCGAGCGGCAGCACCGGGAGCTGGCGGAGGCCACGCGCGCTCGATGCCTCGAACCCCGGCGGACCGGTTCGGATCGGTACGAGCGCAACCGGCGGCTCACCCTCCCGGGACGGTTCGATCGGGACCCGCAGGGGCGGAGCCTGGCGCCCGAGCCCTTCGAATTCAACGAGGACACGGTCTACGTCTCGTCCGGGGGAGCGATGGGGAAACTGATCCGTCTGATCCGGAGAATCTTGAACCCGATCCTCAGGTTGTTCTTCAACCCCGACCCGATCATCTTCGCCATGATGAGACAAGCGGAAATCAACGATCGGCTCCTGGACCTGCTCAATCGGGTGAACGTCGAGTTCGAGCGTACCGGCAGGAAATTCGCGGCCCGCGAGGAGCTCGACGCCCTGAACTACGAGGTGGTCAACAATCTGGTGACGGAAATGACCCGGCTCGCCGTCGACATGAAGAACCACAAGATGCTGGTCGAATCGGTGGCGGGGCGGCTCGACTTCGACGAACGGCGGTCGCGGTCGCTCGAATCGGTCCAGCAGACCCGATCGGCGCCGCAGACGGTTGACGCCGAGAGAACCGAGAGTGACGGAACCCCGGCCGGGTCGACCCGGACCCGCCGCCGCCGGCGCCGGTCGCGGCGGCGTCCGGGCGCGGGCGCCCCGAGCGCCGCGACCGAAGCCACCGGCGAGACGGCGGCAGCCGGAGACGCGGGGAAGGACGAGAACGCGGACGCGCAGGTGCGCGAACCGGCCGTCGGGGCCGCGCCCCCGGACCCCACGCCGACCGGGGCGGACGTTTCCGCAGCGCCGGCCGAATCGAAATCCCCCCCCGCCGCCGCTTCCGCGGAAGCCCGCGATGCTGCGCCGCCGTCCCCGCCCGCGGAGCCCCCCGCCGCCGCCCCGCCACCCGCCGCCGGGGACCGATGAGGCTGGCCGTCGTCGTTCAACGCTACGGCGCTGAGATCATCGGCGGGTCCGAGTATCTCTGCCGGCTGATCGCGGAACGGCTGGCCGGCCGGCACGAAGTCGATGTCCTGACCACCTGTGCGCGCGACGACGCTACCTGGAAGAACAGTTATCCGGAAGGCGACGACCGCATTCGCGGCGTCACCGTCCGGCGATTCGCCAATGACCGCACGCGGGATCCCGCTGCGTTCAACGAGTACTCCGACTGGATCCACCGTCACCCCCACTCGGCCGACGACGAAACGGAGTGGCTGAAGCAACAGGGACCGTGGAGCCCGGGTCTTCAGTCGTATCTCGAACAGCATCACCGTGACTACGATGCGCTCATCTTCTTCAACTGTCTCTACGCGCCGACGGTCCGGGGACTGCGGGTAGATCCGGCGCGCAGCATCCTCGTGCCGGCCGCGCACGACCAACCGGCGATCCGCCTCGATCTCTACCGCGGGGTGTTCTCGCTCCCGGCCGGCATCGCCTACACCACCGCGGTCGAGCGTGGATTCCTGAAGCGGGCGTTCTCCATCCGCGCGCGCGCGGAGGAAACGGTGGGATGCGGCGTCGACTTCCCGCCCTCGCATCTGCACGAGAGATCGCATCCGGACCAGCCCTCATCGCCGCTGTCCGCCCGGGGGGCGGTCTTTCGCAGACGTCACCGCCTCTACGGCCCCATCGCCCTCCACGGTGGACGGATCGATCCCGGCAAGGGGTGCGAAGAACTGCTCGACTACTTCAACAGCTATGCCGAGGCCGACGGCGACACGTCGCTGGTGCTGATGGGACTCAAGCTGATGCCCATTCCGAATGCCCTGCACGTGCGGTTCGCGGGCATGCTGTCGGAAACCGAACGGTTGGAGGCCCTGGAAGCAGCCACCGTGGTCGTGGCGCCCTCTCCCTTCGAGAGCCTCTCGCTACCGGCCCTCGAGTCGTTTGCGGTCGGAACGCCGGTGCTCGCCAACGCCCGCAGCGACGTGATCGTGGACCACTGCCAACGGAGCAACGCAGGCTTGTACTACGCCGGCCGGGACGAGTTCGTGGCGTGCCTCCGGCTGTTGATCCGCGATGACGACCTGCGCAACGCCATGGGACGTCAGGGGCGCGCCTACATTCGCGCCAACTACCGGTGGGACATCGTTCTCGGCAAGTACGACCGGTTGATCGCCAGCCTCCCGACCTCGCGCCCGGGGGGACGGCACCCCCGCTCGGGCCGCCGCCGCGGTCAGAAGACCGCCTGAGGTCACGCCCGGGGAGTCCCCGGGTCGGCGGCTCCTCCCGCCCCCCCGCTACCCGGCGCGAGGCCCCGTTTCCGGCGCGGGAGGATGTCGTAGCGCTTGATCATCTCGTTGAGCGTCGTCGGCTTGACTTGCAGCATCTCGGCCGCGCGCTTCTGCACCCCGCCGGTCGCCGCGAGCGTGCGTTCGATCAACTGCGACTCGAAGGCGGCGACCACATCCTTGAGCGAGAGCCCTTCCGGCGGCATCACGAACTGCGGCATCTGGAACGGACGCTGGGTGCGCACGGCGTCCGGGATCAGATCCGGGCCGATCCGTGAGCCGGTCGCCAGCACGACGGCCCGCTCGATGACGTTCTCGAGCTCGCGCACGTTGCCCGGCCAGTCGTAGGCTTCCATGAAGTCGAGCGCCTCGGCCGTGAGCTCCAGATTCCGCTTGTCGTTCTCCACCCCGTACTTCTCGAGAAAATGCTGGGCGAGCAGGGGAATGTCCTCGCGCCGTTCGCGAAGCGGCGGCAGCTCGACCTTGATGACGTGGAGCCGATAATAGAGGTCGTCGCGGAACTTCCCTGCCGCCACGAGCTGACGGAGGTCGATGTTCGTGGCGGCGATGATACGCGCATCGACCTTCTTCGTCTCGACGCCGCCCAGCCGCATGAACTCCCGTTCCTGCATCACCCGCAACAGCTTGGCCTGCGTCTCCACCGGGACGCTGCCGATCTCGTCGAAGAAGATCGTGCCCTTGTCGGCCAGCTCGAAGAGCCCCTTCTTGGCGGCCACGGCGCCGGTGAACGCCCCCTTGAGATGACCGAACAGATTCGATTCGAGCAAATCCGGGGGCAGGCTGCCGGAGTTCACGGTGACGAAGGGGCGGTCGGCCCGGGGTGACCCGGCATGCAGGGCCCGCGCCGCGAGCTCCTTGCCGGTGCCGCTCTCTCCTTCCACGAGAATCGTCGTACGGCTCACGGCCGCCTGGGTGATCAGGTCGAACACTTGGCGCATGCGCGGACTGCGGCCGATGATGTCCCGCAAACCGTGGTTCTGCGCCCGCAGACTCTCGCGAAGCGTGCGGTTCTCGGTCACCAGCCGCCGCTTCTCGGCCGCGTTGCGCACCACCACCAGCACTTCTTCGTTCTTGAACGGCTTGGTGATGTAGTCGAACGCACCGCGTTTCATGGCCGCGATCGCGTTCTCGAGCGACGCGTAAGCGGTGATCAGAATGACCGGCAGATCCTTGTCGAGCCGGCGCAGCCGGTCCAGCGTCTCAATCCCACCGATGCCCGGCATCATCACGTCGACGATGGCGACGTCGAACCGCCCCCTGCGAGCCAGCTCCAGCCCCTCGTTACCGGTGACCGCGGTCGACACGCGACAGCCCTCGCGCACGAGCAGCGTCTGCAGGACCTCCCGCATGACCTCCTCGTCGTCGACGATCAGCACGGACGTGTCACGAAGCATGGGAACCGCCCGCCGACCGCGTCCGGAGGCGCGACGACACCGGCAGCGTGACGGTGAAGCGGGTGCCGCCGTTCCCGCTCCTGCAGTCGATCACCCCGCGATGCTCCTGAACCACGCTGTAGACGATGGACAGGCCCAGCCCGGTGCCCTGGCCGACGGCCTTGGTCGTGAAGAACGGGTCGTAGATGCGGGACAGATTCCCGCTTTCGATACCCGTGCCGGTGTCCGCCACCTCGATGACCGCCCGGTCGCCGTCGACCCGGGAGCTGATGGTCAACCAGCCGCCGGTGGGCATGGCGTCCCGCGCATTGAGGATGAGGTTCAGGAACACCTGCTGCAGCTTGCCCTCGACCCCCTCCACCGCCGTCGGGGCCGATGAGAGCTCCCGCCGGATGCGGATGTTGGACGTCCGGAGCTGATGCTCGACCAGGATCAGCACATCGTTCATCACCCCGTTGACGTCCACCGGACCGGCTGCATCGGACTGCCCGGGCCGCGACAGGTTGAGCAGACCGTTCACGATCCGGGCGGCCCGGAACACCTGCCGCTCGATCTTCTTCAGCACCTCCAAGCGGGAATCGCCGGGGGCGGCGCCGTCGATCAGCATCTGCGTGTAGCTCGAAATGCCGGTCAGCGGGGTATTGACCTCATGCGCGACACCCGCCGCGAGCAACCCGACCGACGCCATCCGGTCGGACAACTGCAACTGCTCCTCGAGCCGTACGCGCGCGGTGATGTCCTCCAGGAGAATCATCGTGCCGGCGGTATCGCCCCCCGGCGTCAGCAGCGGCGCTTGCGCCGCGTTGACCAGCAGGTCCCGCGGTTCGCCGGCGTGGCGCGAGGTCAGGGGCACCCGATACAGGGTCGATCCGGCCGCGTGGTCGCGCCGCTCGCGCGCCAGCCGCTCCGTGAAAGCGGCATCGAACAGGGACGCCAGCGGCCGTCCCACCGCGGCGGCGTGCGCCTCGCCGTAGATGCGGTCGAGCGCCGCATTCCAGCGCACGACCCGATCTTCGAGGTCCAGCACGACGAGCCCGTCGTTCAGCGACTCGATGATGTTCTCGTTGAACTCGCGAATCCGGTCGACCTCGGCCGCCTTGACCTGCAACTGCGTGTAGAGACGACCGTTCTCGATCGCGGTCGCGACCTGCGCGGCGACCGCCGTCAGCAACGCGACGTCATCGCTGCTCAGCGGCTCGCCGCTCGCCTTGGGACCCAGCGCGAGCACCGCGATGGTCCCTTCCTCGGAGACGCAGGGCACGAAATAGTGAATCCCCTGCTCCCGCCAGAACGCGACCTCCGCCTCGGGATGCCGGCGGGCGGACGCGGGGTCGTCGAGCAGGATCGTTCCCCGGTTGACGACGTGCGCACCGATGTCCGAGGTGGGTTCCAACCCCGGCCACGCCCCGGCCGGGCGCCCCCCCGTCGCCCGGAAGGGGCGGAACTCCCCGCCGGCCGCCGGTTCCGCGGGCGCCACCAACAGGACGGTGTGCTCGACGACCAAGGTCTCGGTCACCCGGGTCACCAGTCGTTCGGCCAGCCGGTCCAGATCGAGGTCGCTGTTCAGCTCCCGCGCGAAACCGAGCAGCGCGCGTCGGTAGTCATACCGGTCACGGTAGTACGCACGGTCGAGCATCGACTGAACGGCGTCCTTCACCGGGCCGGCCAGCAGGACGACCACCGCCGTCGCCAGCAGGGCGATGATCGAGTTGTGCCCGTCCGATTCGTTGAGGAACACGGCCCGGGCCAACCGATCGAGAACGAGGTAGATGGCCACCATCGCGGACACCGCCGCGGTGTAGACCAGCCCGCGCTTGATGATCACCTCGACGTCACGCAGGCGGTACTGGACGATGGCCGACGCGAACGCCAACGGAATCAGGCCCAACGGAATCGCGGTGACGTCGAGCGGCGCCGGGTCGAACCCGAGCCCCCACGGGATCGCGTAACCCACGACGAAGGGCAGCCCGCCCAGAATCGCCCCCCACACGATCCATCGCAGTTGGCGTTTGGAGGTCACCGACGGCACCCGCCGCAGGGTGAGAATCATAAGGGCCAGTCCGCACACGACGCAGCCGGCCAGGTATGCGATTTCCAGGTTCCAGACGCGCTCGACCGCGGTCGTGAACACCGCCGAGCCGGCGTCTCCGGCCAGCGCGACCGCCTGCAGGAGTCCCAGCGCGACCGCCGGGGCGTAGACCATCGGCACGACGAGGCGTCCCAGACGGTTCCGGATCGCACCGGGAGCCCGTTCGGGAAACACCAGGGCGAAGTGCACGAACAGCGGAGCGAGCACCAGGGTCGCGATCGCGTCCGCCCAGTAGAACACCCAATCCAGCCGATCCAGCCGCCCGCTGAACGAGAAGGCGAACATGCCGAAGAACGCCACGCTGAGCCAGAAAAAATGCAGCGTTGCCTGGGTTCCCGGTTTCCGGAGTCGAACCGCGGCGCCGACCAGCAGCGTGAACACGCCGACGGCGACCAGCACGAAGTACAACTGGGTTTCGGCCGCCGGCGCCGGCTCCAGGGTGACGTCGATCAGGCGGGACTGATCGAGCCGCAGCAACGTATAGCCGATGTGGCCGTCGGATTGCCGGGAATGGAGATGCTCCACCACATCGGCGGTGGACTGCACCGGGGCGCCGTCGAGCGCCAGCAGCACGTCTCCCGCCGCGATCCCGGCCCGGTCCCCGGCCTCGTCCGGCGCAACCTCGGCCGCGGTGACGCCGGACGGCCGATCGACCCACAAGACGCCGTCGACCAACTCGTTCCAGTTGGCCCACACCACCACGTTCGCGGCGGCGAGACAGATGAGGACGGCCACCAGGGCGACGGCCAGAACCGGGGGAACCCAGGCACTCCACCGCTCGCGCCGGCGGGCGCGCAACACGCGTCGAGACAGGGAGCGGCTCATTCAATCGACCCGGAAGGCGAACAGGCGCAGTAAACCGCCATCTACGTGGTATGCAATCCGTATTCCAGACATCAGGGCGGGAGTGGGCGCCGACGCGGGCGTTTTCTGAACCGCGTAGCCTCGTTTCGACGTAGGCCGGTGCCGACGATCCAGATAATTGGTTTGTCTATCCAAAATTATGAGCGTATCGTCCGGTGGGCGGGAACGCTTGAACGCCCCCCCGCACGGGCTTGACGCTCGTGCGGGGATGCGGATACGGGCTCAGAAATGCACCACGACGCCGCCGACGACCTGCCGGGGCGGCCGAATCACCAGCAGCTCGCTGAACATCGACCCCGTGTCCCACGGATCGAAGAACAGGCTGCGAACCGCCAGCAGGGCTTCCCAACGGCTGCCGCCAATGGGGGTGAACGGCAGCGCCTGGTGAACCAGGAGATCGAAGCGGGCGTCCAGCCCGCCCGGACCCGCGGGGTCGATGCCCTCGAACGCCCCGCTGATCCGACAGCGCACGGAGACCCGGGTGGCGGACTCCGGAAACTCGGCCTCGATGGTTCCGCTGATGTCGTGGAACTGCTCGACCGCGGGGCGAAGAACCCCGGGCGCCTCGGCCGCCGCCACCAAGCCGAACTCGGCCTGCCCCCACTGCGCTTCGACGACGGAGAAGTCGACCGACCCCTTGACCCGGCGCCCCAGCTCGCGGCGCAACGTCAAGATCCAGCCGCGGCTCGCGACGGACCCGGCGCGGGCGACGTAGTAGAAACCGGCGGGCACGGCCTCGAGACCGCCGTCCCCGAACAGCGTCACCATCTGGTTGGCGACGTCCTGATGGAACCGCCGCACGCCGACCACGACGCCCCCGGCCAGATCGCGCTCCAACCCCACGTCGAAATGCCGCGTACGCTCCGGAAGCAGTCCGCCGTGCCGGGACAGGGTGGCGAACGTCTGTTCCGGCGGGAGCCACAGTCCCGCACCCGTGGGAGGGCGGAACGTCTCGGCCCCCGGCGCGACCATCTCCTGGGCCCCCGCCACGCGGAAACGCAGTCCGGGCGCCGGGGCCACGGTGATTGCCGCACGCGGGCTGAAGAGCCCGCCGTCGATGTAGTCGTACCGGGAGTAACGCCCGCCGTACTCGATCGACAGACGCGGCGATACGGCCCATCGATCGAAGCCGCCGATGCTGGCGGCGTTCCTGGTCTCGGCCGCGACCGTGAGGGCCAGCGGATTCACGCCGTCGTAGCGTTGGCGCCCGTACGCCGCTTCGGCCCCGAACCGGTGCGCGCCGGCTTGCGCCAAGTAGGCCCCGGACGCGAACCACGACGAGACGTCGCCGGTGTTCATGGCCCCGTGGGCGGTCCAGTCGCCCCGCCACGCCGGCGCCCCCACCGACAGATTGGCGATGCCGGCGGCGCGGGGCGCCTCGACGAGCGGGCTCGCCGACTCGAGGGTCGCGCGGGTCAGCAGATTGACTTCCCCGGTGAGCGGAAAGGCCCCAAGCCACGACGCGAACGATGCCGGCATCCCCTCCGAACGGGACAACGCCGCCTCGCCGTCCTCGGGCGGCGCCGCGCCCGGGGCGGCGCCCGCGCCCTCCCCCCGCTCCGTCTGCTTGAGCACGCCGCGCCGGGCCCGGCGCAGGCGCCATGCCCTCTCGCCGTGATCGTGCGGCGCGTCCGGCCTGCGGGCGGCCGGGGCCTCGGTCTCCGAATCGGGGCCCTGTTCCTCCGCGGCGGGAAGCGGGAGACCGAGACTCGCCAAGGTCGGGAACACCGCCCGCGGAGACGGACCGACCCGGCTCATGGCGATGGCATGGACAACCGCCCGGCCCGCCCTCACCGACACGAGCCGGCGTCGAGAAGTGACGAACCCGGCGACGTGCGCCTGCACCAGATACCGGCCCGGCGCCAGCGACGGCAACAGGAAGCGCCCGTTTCCATCCGACACCACGAGCTCGGCGCCCAACGGCCCGAACGCCGAGACCATCGCACCGTCGAGGGGCTGGCCGTCCACGTCGGTGACCGTTCCGGCGATGCGGCCCGACCGGACCGCCGCCTGAATCGCAGGGGCGCCGGCCGCGGGCTCCGGCTTCTGGCCGGCGTCCGCCGATGCCGCACCGAACGCGAACAGCCCCGCGGCGACGATCACTACCCGCTGGAACGTATCCATGACGCCCTCTCTACCTGCCCGATCAGGACTCGGCGACGGAGAAACCCACGCTGCGGTTCAGCGATTCACCGTTGGTATTGTCCGTCACGGTGATATCGAGGCGGTATTCGGCGGGCGGAAACGCGCTCAGCGGCACGGCCTGGCCCGCCACGAGCTGGTGACCGGCGCTCAGATCGAAGCCCTGGGGCAGCGTTCGTTCGTTGAACGTCTGGGGATTGGTCCGGTTGAAGAACGCCTCGCCGGCCTCTCTCTGGACGCTGAACGCATACTCCACGGTCACGTCCGGCATCCCGGCCCCCGTCACCCCCGCGTTGTACACGAGGAACAACAGGGAGAACTCGTCGCTGACGAGATACTCGGGCGTCGATTTCGGGACGATGCGCATCGTCCCGAGCGTGTAGGGATTGGCCGGCAACTGCTCGGGCGCCAGCGGCGCGTTCAACGACTCGATACGCTCGGCAAGGATGACGCTGCTCGCGGCGAGTCGATCCGTCCACAGGTCGGGCACCGACAGCGCCTTCCTGAGCATCATCGTCGCGGGAGCGTCGCCGGCGTCGACCTCGCTTTCGCTCAACGCCACATAAACATCGTATTCGCCCGCCGGCGCCCAGAAACCACGCCGGATTTCGTAGAAGCCGTCCTCGGTGGGCGCCCCCAGCAGGACGTGATAGCCGTCTTCGAACGCCGCCTCGGGCCCGGAGCCGGCGCGGGCCCCCTGCGGCGTCACGAACAGGTACATCGCGACCGCCGGCGTCGTCAGCCTGGACTGCTCGATCGACAACGTGAACGGCACGAACGTGGTCCGCTCGCTGCTCTTCAGGAAATCGTTCGCCCAGCCGAACGGCTCCTCCGTCGGTACGATTTCTCCCCGCAGGGCGGCGCCCACGACGGTGGCCAGCGACACGATCTCCAGTTCCTGCGCTTCGGCGTCGAGCGGCTGGGTGCCCTCCGCCAATCCTGCGGCGCTTCCCGCCAATCCTGCGGCGATCAGACACGCCGCCGACACGCAGCCGATTCTCACGTGCATAGCCTCGTGGTTCCCCGGTCCCGCCCCGCCCGCCAGCGACCGGTGCGCAGCCTCCCGCGCCTCACCATCGCACCGCGACGGCGCCGCGGGACGGCATCAAGCCTGATCGCGTATGGAGCCTGAAGGAGTAGTCAACCACAGGCGGACGGCCCGGCACAAGTCGAACCGGCTCCATCGCCACAACCCGTTGAAACCGCGCCATTTCCCGCCTCGGAGGCCGCGGGCGGCCGCGGCCCCGGGCGGCCCCGCCGTGTTAGCATGGGGGTTTCGGACTGCCCTTGGAGCCCCATGCCGACGCCCCGATCACGCCGTCCCCCGCTGGCGCTCGTCATTCTCGACGGCTGGGGCGAGAGCGCCGAACCGGGCGGCAACGCGATCCGGCAGGCGCGGACGCCGGTCTACCGGGAACTCCGCGGGCGGTATCCGTCCAGCCGGTTGACCACCTGCGGCGAGGCGGTTGGACTGCCGCCGGGTCAGATGGGCAACTCCGAGGTCGGGCACATGAACCTCGGTGCGGGACGGATCGTGTTTCAGGACCTGACCCGCATCGATCGTGCGATTGCCGCAGACGAGCTGGCCGCAAGCGTCCCGCTGACCACCCTGCTCGATGCCTGCGCCCACGGCGGCCGCACCTTGCACTTCGTCGGTCTCCTGTCGGACGGGGGCGTGCACGCCCATCAGCGGCACCTCCACGCGCTGGTGCGGATCGCGGCGCGGCGGGGCGTGGGCCGGGTGCTGGTGCACGCCATCACCGACGGTCGGGATACTCCCCCTAACGGCGGCGCGGGGTATCTGGCGGCGCTGGACCGCTGCCTTGCCGACGCCGGCGTCGGACAGATCGCGACCGTGTGCGGCCGGTACTACGCGATGGACCGGGATCACCGCTGGGACCGCACGCGCCGCGCCTACGAGGCGATGACCCTGGGTCTCGGGGCTCGCGGGACCGACCCGGCGGCCGCCGTCGAAGGCGCGTACGCCCGCGGCGTCACCGACGAGTTCATCGCACCGTGCGTCATCACCACCGACGACGATCGGCCGGTGGGACTCCTCCGTGACGGCGACGCGGTCATCTTCTTCAACTATCGGGCCGATCGCGCCCGCCAGTTGACCCGGGCGCTGGCCTTCGACGACTTCGACGGCTTCGAACGGCGGTCGCCTCCGGCCCTGCGCGTATTGACGCTGACCGAGTACGACGCCACGTTTCATCTGCCCGTGGTCTTTCCGCCCCAGACCTTCTCGGGTAGTCTGGCCGAGGTGCTGGCCGCGCACGGCCGGACCAGCCTGCGGCTCGCCGAGACGGAGAAGTACGCGCACGTGACCTACTTCTTCAACTGCGGCGACGAGCAGGCCCCCCCCGGCGAAGATCGGATTCTCGTCCCCTCTCCGCGCGTCCCGACCTACGACCTCGAGCCGGCGATGAGCGCGGCCGGCATCACCGATCACCTGATCGCGGATCTGACCGGTCGGCGGCACGACGTGGTGATATGCAACTTCGCCAACGCCGACATGGTCGGCCACACCGGCCGTCTCGACGCGACGGTGACCGCCGTCGAAACGCTGGACCGGTGTCTGGCGCGGATCCTCGACGCGGCCCGAACCGCCGGCGCCACGATCATCATCACCGCCGACCACGGCAACGCGGAGCAGATGTGGGACGCGGAGCGCAATGGACCGCATACCGCGCATACCACCAATCCGGTCCCCGTCGTGCTCGCCGGACCGGACGTCGAAGCGGACATGCCGCTCCGCGACGGCGCGCTGCGCGACGTCGCCCCGACCATGCTGGGCATCCTGGGCATCGCGCCGCCGCCCGAGATGACCGGGCGCGACCTGCGCGGCTGGATCGGGCGGGAGTCTCCGCCGTAGAACGGCGCCCCCTCCCGGACTCCGGCCGGGGTTGGTTGGGCGGCCGTCGGAGCCGCCGGCGACGATTCGCGGGTCGGGGATCGGGTAGGGGCACGTCCCGCCGCGTCCATCGTGCCCGGCCCGGGTCGCGGGCCGGGCGCCCGGATCCGCCGGCGGCTCGTGGCAGGACCCTCCGTCCAGCGGGACCATCCCACGCTCCGCCACCGCCGTGCGCAGGCGGAATCGTGGCGGGTCCTGGGCTCCGGACGTGCGGAATCGTGGGTCTCACGCGGCGCCGGCCGGTCGGCAAGACGGTGGCGACCCCTCGAATCGGGGCGAGCCGTCACGCGCAGTCAGCGTGGGACGCCCCTGGCGGCCCCAGCGGGGCCGGTTGCCGCAGGCTGCTAGAATCGCACGATGCCAACAAGGACGGCCGTCCGAACCGACCTTCCGGACCGGGCCGCCGACGACCCCCTGGGCGCGCCCGGCGTGTTTCCGTTCACCCGCGGCATCCATCCGACGATGTATCGCGGCCGGCTGTGGTCGATGCGCCAGTACGCCGGCTTCGGCACCGCCGCCGAGTCGAACCGGCGCTACCGCTATCTGCTCGACCAGGGCGGCAGCGGGTTGAGCGTCGCGTTCGACCTGCCGACGCAGATCGGCTACGACTCGGACCACCCGCTCGCGCGGGGCGAAGTGGGACGGGTCGGGGTGGCCGTCGACTCCATCGAGGACATGAGCGTCCTCTTCGACGGCATCCCGTTGGATCGGGTCTCGACCTCGATGACGATCAATGCGACCGCCATCATCCTGCTCGCATTGTACGTCGCGACGGCGCGGCGGCAGGGCGTCGAGCCCCGGACCGTCGCGGGCACCGTGCAGAACGACATCCTCAAGGAGTACGTCGCCCGCGGCACCTGGATCTTTCCGCCGCGGGCGTCGCTGCGCATCGTGACCGACGTCGTCGAGTACTGCGGGACGGAGTTGCCCAACTGGCACCCCATCTCGATCAGCGGTTATCACATCCGCGAGGCGGGAGCGACCGCGGTTCAGGAAGTCGCCTTCACCTGCGCGCATGCGATCGCCTACGTGGAGGCGGCCATCGCCGCCGGTCTGGACGTCGACACGTTCGGCCGCCGGCTGTCGTTCTTCTTCGCGGCCCATAACGATTTTCTCGAGGAGATCGCCAAGTTCAGGGCGGCCCGGCGGTTGTGGGCCCGGATCATGCGCGACCGCTTCGACGCCACCGAGCCGCGGGCCCAGCAGATGCGCTTTCACACCCAGACGGCCGGGAGCACGCTGACGGCGCAACAGCCGGACAACAACGTCGTGCGGGTCGCGCTGCAGGCGCTGGCCGCGGTGCTCGGGGGCACCCAATCGCTGCATTGCAACGGCCGTGACGAAGCTCTGGCCCTGCCGACCCGGGCCTCCGCCCACATCGCCCTCCGGACGCAGCAGGTCATCGCGGCCGAGACCGGCGTGGTCAACACCGTCGACCCCGTCGCCGGCTCCCGCGTCGTCGAATCCCTGACCGACGCGATCGAGCGGGAGGCGCGCGCGATGCTCGAACGCATCGACGCCGATGGCGGCACGCTGGCCGCGATCGAACGCGGCGAGATTCAGCGTCAGATTCAGGAGTCGGCCTACCGCGACCAGCAGGCGGTCGACACCGGCGGGCGGACGGTGGTGGGGGTCAATCGCTTCAACGACGACGACGGCGTGAGCATCGACCTCCTGCGGATCGATCCCGCCGTCGAGGCCGACCAGCGCGGGCGCGTGGCCCAGGTGCGGGCCTCCCGCGACCCGGTGCGGTGCCGGGGCGCGCTCGACACGGTAACCGCCGCCGCCCGCGGCGGCGGCAATCTCGTGCCCCCGATCATCGCCGCGGTGGAGGCCCGCGCCACGGTGGGTGAAGTCGCCGACACCCTCCGTTCGGTCTTCGGGGAGTACCGGGAGGACGGGATGTGACCGGCCCGGGCCGGCGGTCCGCCGCGTAAGGCCCCCGCTTGCATTCGAGCGGCGGCGCATCCCGCCTGTCCCGTCTGAACTGCGTTGTTCGTCGGTGCCGTGGAACGGTGCGGATTCCCGGACGGCTGGTCGAGCGACGAGCGGAGCCGACCAGGCGGCGGCCCCGTGGCGGGACCCCGTGGAGCCGGGGTCCTTGCACGGTCCGTCAGGCTCCGAGGGCCGGAGGCGGTGGGGGGACCTGCGGCGGCGCGGGCATCGACGGCGGCCCCTGCGGGGACGTCTGGAACATCAGCGCGCCGAGCAGGCCGCCGAGCGTGGAGAAAATCATGCCGATGAAGAGCATGAAGGCGAAGCCGACGCCCGCACTCAAGATGATGCTCTCGGGGCCGGAACCGAAGGTCTCGATCATCTCCCGGAACTCGGGAGGCACGTCGTTCCCGGCGTTCAACAAGAACTCCATCATGCCGCGCTGGAGCGGTGCGGTCACGATGGTGATCGGTACCGACACCGCCACGTAGACGACCGCGCCCGCGATCCCGGCCAGGAATCCGCCCCAGGCTCCCTCGCCGAGCGGGAGCGGTTCGGAGCGATCCCGTTGGAGGAGATAGGCGGTCAGCGTGCCGCCCCCGATGATCCAGAGGCAGCAGCAGTTGCCCATCGAGACGATCGGCAATGCGGACAACACGCCGATGAACAGGCCGCCGAACACGATCGGCTGAAACTGACTCTGCGTCATGCGTCAAGAATCCCTGCGCCGTCGAGCGCACTGCCAGGATGAAATCGGCGACCTCAGTCGTAGTATTCCAGTCCGAGATGGGTGATGAGATCTTCGCCCCGCAGAAAGCGCAGCGTGTTCTTCAGTTTCATGAGCTGGATGAACAGGTCGTGCTCGGGATAGAGTCCCGGCGCGTGCGCCGGGCTCTTGAAGTAGAAGGACAGCCACTCCTGGACGCCGCTCATGCCCGCGCGCTTCGCCAAATCGAGGAACCGCACGAGGTCGAGCACGATCGGCGCCGCGAGGATGCTGTCGCGGCACAGGAAATTGATCTTGAGCTGCATCGGATAACCGAGCCAGCCCACCAGATCGATGTTGTCCCAGCCCTCCTTGTTGTCCCCCCGGGGCGGGTAGTAGTTGATGCGGACGACGTGGCACAAGTCGTCGTACAGGTCCGGATACAACTCCGGCTGCAGAATGTAGTCGAGGACCGACTTCTTGCTCTCTTCCTTCGTCTTGAACGACTCCGGATCGTCGAGAACCTCGCCGTCCCGGTTCCCGAGGATGTTGGTCGAGTACCACCCGGCCACCCCGATCAGCCGCGCCTTGAGGCCGGGCGCGACAATCGTCTTGATCAGGGTCTGCCCGGTTTTCAGGTCCTTCCCGGCGACCGGAGACCCGTTGTCGAGCGCGAGCCGATCCAGCGCGGGGATGTCCGCGCTCAGATTCGGCGCCGCATTGGCATAGGGAATCCCTTCCTTCAACGCGGCGTAGGCATAGACCATGCTCGACGATATGCTCTCGGCATTCGAATCCATCGCCGCCTCGAAGGCCGCGATGGATTCGTGCTCCGGCGCCGGCGTCATGAATATCTCGGTGCTCCCGCACCAGATCATCACCAGGCGATCGAGGCCGTGCTCCTGCTTGAACGCTCGAATATCGGCGCGCACCTGCTCGGCGAGATCCCGCTTGTTCGGGCCCTGCTTGACGTTGGTGCCCATCAGCCGCTTGACGTACCGCTGATCGAACACCGCGGCCCACGGCCGAATCGCCTCGAGCTCCGGGCGCACCTGCTCGAGCAGCGCGGGCTCGATGACCCCGGCGGTGGTGGCCGCTTCGAACCCGTTCTCTTCGAAGATGTCCCAGGCCCCGAAGACCAGGTCGTCGAGGGACGCCAGCGGCACGAAGTCCTTGATGAGCGGCGAACGGCCTTCGTTGCGCTTGCCCAGCCGGACCGTCCCCCGCTCGGTGAGCGAGCCGATGGACGGCGCCAATCCCTTCCGAATGAGCAGGGCGCCGGCGATGAACGTCGTGCTGACGGCCCCCATCCCGACGAGAAGAACCCCGAGTTTGCCGTTGGCCGGCGCGATTTCGACTGGGCGTTTCACGACCGGCCACTATATCATGGCAGTCTGAGGCTTACTGGGCGTCGCTGCTCTCCGGGCGCGGTGGCGCGGGGTATGCCGGAACCGAATCACATCCATGGCAATCTTCAAGAAGCTCAAGGGCGACAACGACCTCCGGGTTTCCATGACGGGGCTGCGGCTCGGCGACAAGGTGCTCCAGATCGGGAGCGGCGACCCGCGCCTGATCGCGATTCTCGCCGCCAAGGTCGGCATCAACGGACAGGCGTCGGCTCTGGTCCCGGACGACGGGGGCGCCGGCCCCATCAGAGGCGCCGCCGAGGCGCGGGGGGTGCTGGTCGATGTGAAGGTGGCCCCGCTGCGGACGCCGCCGTTCGCCCAGGGGTGGTTCGACCTGGTGGTCATCCCCGAGCTGATCGGCGCCATGCGCCCGCACGAGCGCGTGGGGACCCTGCAGGGCGCACGGCAGGTGCTCCGGGTCGGCGGCCGGTGTCTCGTCATCGAGGCCGCACCGCGCGGGGGACTGGGGGCGCTCTTCTCCGGCCGCGCCCTCGACCCGCACTATCGCTCGCAGGGCGGCGCGGAGCCGGCCCTGCGTGCGGAGGGTTTCAAACCGGTGCGCACCCTCGCCGAGCGGCAGGGCCTGCTGTTCACCGAAGGCATGAAACCGGATCCGCAGGACGCTCCTGACGCGGTCCGGGGCGCCCGCTGACCGCGGCGGCGCGCCCCGCCTCACCTCGCTGAAGGCATGAAACCGGATCCGCGGGACGCTCCTGATGCGGCCCAGGGTGCCGGCCGACCGCGGCGGCGTGCCCCGCCTCACCCCGTGGGCCGGTGGGCCCCTACAGCGCCGCAGCGACGCGACCGACGAAAGAGGATAGAGGCGCTCAGGCTGAAGGGAGCACCGGACCACCATGGACGCTACGCTGGCCACGGTCACCATCGTCTCGCTGCTGTTGGCGTGGGCGATGGCCGTCGTCACCAGGCAACGCATCCGGGCGGAGCGGCGGCTCTCCGATGCCCGAGCCGCGGCCCTGATGGCGGAGCTCACGGGGAATGCCGCCCTCCCCGAGGGACCGCACGGGCGGCCGGAGTCGCGCCCTCCGATGCGGCCGGAGTCGCGCCCTCCGATGCGGCCGGGGTCGCGCCCTCCGATGCGGCCGGAGTCGCGCCCTCCGATGCGGCCGGGGTCGCGCCCTCCGATGCGGCCGGAGTCGCGCCCTCCGATGCGGCCGGGGTCGCGCCCTCCGATGCGGCCGGAGTCGCGCCCTCCGATGCGGCCGGGGTCGCGCCCTCCGATGCGGCCGGAGTCGCGCCCTCCGATGCGGCCCGCGCCCCGCCCACCGATCATGCATCCCGCGGCGGTCCGGAAGGTGCCCCCGGGACGACTGCACGCGCCGGTCGAGCCGCCGGTCGAGTTGCGCCTGCCGTTCACGGCGCCGGAGGATACGTTGGGAGCCCGCGGTGAGATGCCGCGTGCGACCGCGTCCGTCGCCGGGCCGGCGCGGCAGGACCCGCCGGCCCGGCGGCCGGACCTCTGGCGGGAGGTGCTCGCGCCCACGCCCCGGGCGCGGCCGCGCTGGGGCCACCGTCTGGCCGCCGTCGCGGTCGGCACCGTCCTCGTCGCCGGCGTCTCCCTCGCCGACCGCACGCCGGGCCCGCGCGACCCGACGGCGGCGGCCGTGCCGGTCGAGCTGTTGTCGCTCGACCACCGCAGGCAAGGGGACTATCTGGCCGTCAGCGGCTCCCTGCGCAATCCCCCGGGCGGGAAGGAACGCGCGAAACTGAGCATCACGGCGACCGTCTTCGATCGGACGGGCGCGGTCGTCGGCACCGGTCAGACCCCCCTTCCAGTGACGGTGCTGCCCCCGGGGAGCGACACCGCGTTCACCATTTCCCTGCCGGACGCGGACGTGATCAACCGCTATCGGGTAAGCTTCATGGAAGGCCGCGTCAGCCTGCCGCACGTCGACCGGCGCCACGCGGTTGCGCCGGGGGACGCCGCGATGCCGGTATCGGTGGGGACCCGACCATGACCAGGACCAGGAATCCGTGGCGGCCGACGGCGCCGGGAGCCCGGGGGGCGGCCGGGCCCCGCCACCGCAGGCGGAGGGCCTCCTGCCGCGGGCTCGTGGTCCTCGCGCTGGCGCTCTGGGTGTCGGGAGCCGGCGGTGAAGCCGTGCCCAGCCCCGGGACCGCCCCGCAAGCCCGGCAACGCACCGAGCCGGCCCGGCAACCCGACGATCCGGAGGGCCTCTTCCGGGGCGGGATCGAGCTGATCAACGTGACCGCGACGGTCACCGACGCCCGGGGCCGCTTCGTCGACGGGCTGGCGCGGGAAGACTTCCTGGTCTACGAGGACGGCCAGCGGGTGGAACTCACCCAGTTCGACAACGAACGGGTGCCGGTCAGCCTGGGCATCGCCCTCGATACCAGCGGCAGCATGGACGGCCGCAAGATGGAGGCGGCGCGGAAGGCGCTCGATCGATTCCTGTACGATCTGCTCGGTCCCGACGACGAGATCTTCCTGTACCGATTCGACTATACGCCGGTCCTGCTGCAGGACTGGACCACCAGTCGGGATCGCCTCAGCCGGGCCATTCGGGACATCCGGCCCCGGGGCGGCACCGCGCTGCACGACGCGGTGGCCGCGGCGGTGCCGCGCGTCGCGGAAGGCCGCCATCGCAAAAAGGCGTTGCTGGTCATCTCCGACGGCAACGACACCAACAGCGAGATCGACGATCGATCGCTGCGGTCGCTCATCCGGGAGAACGAGGCGCTGGTGTACGCGATCGGCATCGACGGGCGCGGGACGCGGCGCCGGCGGTTCGGGGGACCGCTGCGGCCGCCGCTGCCCGGACTGATTCCCATCCCGGGCCGCGGGGGCCGGCCGCCGCAGTGGCCGCGGGGCAATCCGTTCCAGACCGCGCAGGAGGAACGGGTGAACGTCGGCGCGCTCCGCGATCTGACCGACGACACCGGCGGACGGACCGAGATCATCCGCGACGCCGACGATCTGGACCCGGCGACGGCCGGGATCGCGCGCGAGCTGAGCCGGCAGTACTACCTGGGCTACCCGGCGCGGCACGCCGGAGACGGTCGCTGGCACGGCATCCGGGTCGAAGTGCGCAACCCCGACTACCGGGTCCGGGCGCGGCGCGGCTACACCGCGACACCCTGATTTCATGCCCTCCCGCCCTCGTCTGTTTCTCATCGACGGCAACTCCCAGATGTATCGCGCCTATCACGCGATTCGCGGGTTGACGGGACCGGACGGACGCTCCACGAACGCGGTGTACGGCTTCATCACGATGCTGCGCAAGCTGGTCTCCGAGCAGGCCCCGGAGCTCATCGCGGCCGCGTTCGACCTCAAGGGGCCGACCTTCCGCCACCAGCTCGCGGCCGACTACAAGGCCAACCGGCGTCCGATGCCCGAAGACCTCGTCGAGCAGGTTCCCCATGTGCACGACGCGTGCGCAGCGTTGGGGGTCCCCATCGTCACCCGCGGGGGTTTCGAGGCCGACGACGTGATCGGGTCCCTGGCCGCGCGGGCGGCGGCGGCGGGTCTCGACGTGGCCATCGTCACCGGCGACAAGGACTTCTTCCAGCTCGTCGACGATCGGATCCAGATCTTCAATCCGCGGGACGACGGCGCCTGGTTCGACGCGGCCGGGGTGCGGGAGAAGTTCGGGGTGCGGCCGGACCAGGTCGTCGACGTCCTCGCCCTGATGGGGGACGCCAGCGACAACGTCAAGGGCGTGCCGGGCATCGGCGAGAAGAGTGCGCGGGCCCTGCTGACCGAGTTCGGCACGCTCGACCGGCTGCTGGAGCACGCGGCCGAGCTGCCGAAGAAGAAGCTCCGAAGCGCCCTGACCAAGCACGCCGAGGACGCGCGCCGCAGCCGCGAGCTGGTCCGCATCCGCATCGACGTGCCGGTGGACGCAGACCCGACGCGCTACCGCTATCAGGGCGCGGATCGGGAACGGTGCTTCGCCCTGTTCTCGGCGTTGGGGTTCAAGTCGCTGCTGAACGAGTTCGCGCCGACGGCGGCGACGGTGCCCACCGACTACCGGACGGTGACCACCGTCGCCGAGTTGGAGACGCTTGCGGCGGCGCTCTCGGCCGCCGGGCGGTGCGGACTGCACGTCCTGACGGTGGCCGGGACGCCCTCGCGCGAAGGCCTCGTCGGACTCGCGTTCTCGATCCGTCCACGAGCCGCCCGATACGTCCCCTTCGCCGGCCGGGGCCTGGACCTGTCGGGCAATCTCGATGCGGACACCGTCCTCGCGACCCTGCGGCCGATTCTCGAAGATCCGGAGATCCGCATCGTCGGACACGACCTGAAGCGGACGATGCGGTGGCTCGCCGAGCACGGAGTCCGGCTTCGGGGCCTCGAGCTCGACACGATGCTCGCGAGCTATCTGCTGGACGCCACGCGAACCGCGCCGACCCTCGAGACGGTGGCCCTGGAGCACACCGGATACCAGGTGGTGACGGCGGAGGCGGTGCGGGGCAAGGGTGCGAAAGCGCCGGATTTCGACCGCCTTCCGCCCGAGACGGTCCTCGCCTATGCGTGCGAACGCGCCGACCTGCCCCTGCAGGCGGCCGACCCATTGACGGAGGCGCTGGCGGGGGAGCAGCTCCTGACGCTCTATCGCGATCTCGAGCACCCGTTGATTCCCGTGCTCGAGGGCATCGAACGGGCCGGGGTGCGGGTGGCGACCGGCGCCCTCGCCGAGCAGTCGCGGGCGATGCAGGCCCGGCTCGAGTCGCTCCAGTCGCGCATCTTCGCCCTTGCCGGCGAGGAGTTCAACGTGAACTCCCCGCGGCAACTGTCGGTGATCCTGTTCGAGAAGCTGGCCCTGCCGACCCGCAAGAAGACCGGCAAGACGCGGGCCGCCTCGACCTCCGTGGACGTGCTGGAAGAGCTGGCCCTGCAGCACGAGCTGCCGCAGCTCGTGCTGGAATGGCGGACGATCCAGAAGCTCAAGGGCACCTACGTGGAGGCCCTCCCCCAACTGGCGCGGCCGGACACGGGCCGGGTGCACACCTCGTTCAATCAGGCGGTCGCGGCAACCGGCCGGTTGAGCAGCAGCGATCCGAATCTGCAGAACATTCCCATCCGCACCCCGCTCGGGCGCGAGATCCGGCGGGCGTTCGTGGCCCGCGAAGGCTCCGTACTGATCTCGGCCGACTACTCCCAGATCGAGCTGCGGGTTCTCGCCCACTTGTCGGAGGATGCGGCCCTGATCGAAGCGTTCGTGCGCGGCGACGACATTCACGACCGGACCGCGCGCCAAGTGTTCGGGATCGACAGCGGACTCGATCCCCACGAGCTCCGGCGCCGCGCCAAGATCATCAACTATGCCCTGCTGTACGGAAAGACCGCGTTCACCCTCGCCCGGGACATCGGGGTCACCCCCACCTTGGCGCAGGCGTTCATCGACGCGTATTTCGCCGGCTATCCCGACGTCAAGGGATTCCTCGACGCCGTGATCGAGCAGACGCGGGAGAGCGGAGAGGTTCGCACCCTGTTCGGCCGCCGCCGCCTCGTGCCCGAGCTGCGCAGCCGCAACGCCCAGGTCCGCGCGGCAGCCGAACGGGCGACCGTCAACATGCCCATTCAGGGCACCGCCGCCGATATCCTGAAGCGCGCGATGATCACCCTGTCCGGCGAGCTGCCTCCCAGCAGTCCCATGATTCTCACCGTGCACGACGAGCTCGTGCTGGAAGCGCCGCGCGACGAGGCGGACGCGGCGGCGGCGCTCGTACGCGATACCATGTCCGGCGCCGCGGACCTGCGGGTGCCCCTGACCGTCGACGTGGGAATCGGCGGGAACTGGATGGCCGCGAAGGGGTAGCCCCGCCATATTCGGCTATGTCATGACTCTCCCGATGGCGGCGCCCGCGACCATCCCGCGGGCGGAGCACATTCTTTCCCGGCGGCAGATCGACGGCGACGCCCTCAAGGTCATCTCGCGGCTCCAGCAACACGGCTACGAGACCTACCTCGTGGGGGGCGGGGTGCGCGATCTGCTGCTGGAGCGGCGTCCCAAGGACTTCGACGTCGGCACGTCCGCGCATCCGCAGCAAATCAAGGCGCTCTTCCGCAACTGCTGGATCATCGGCCGCCGTTTCCGGCTCGCCCACGTCAAGTTCGGCGACAAGACCCTCGAGGTCGCGACCTTCCGCAAGCAGGTGCCGCCGGAGACCGACACCGAACGGGCGGCGCGGGAGGAAGCGCGGGAACGCGCCCGCCGGGAAGCCGAAGCGAAGGGCGTCCGCCCGCGGCGGTTCATCCCCCGCGACAACACGTTCGGCACCGCCGAGGAGGACGCCTTCCGCCGCGACTTCACCATCAACGCGCTGTTCTACGACGCGTCGAGCCGGTCGATTCTGGACTACGTCGACGGCATGCGCGACGTCCGCAGCCGGACGATTCGAAGCATCGGGGACCCGAACGAACGGTTCGTCGAGGACCCGGTGCGCATGCTGCGCGCGGTGGTCCTGGCGGCCCGGCTCGATCTGTCGATCGATCCGGCGGTGACCGCGGCCATTCGCCGCCACCGCGGCGAGCTCGTCCACAGCTCGCCGGCTCGGCTGCTGGAAGAGCTCTACAAGATCGCCCGCAGCGGCGCGTCCGAACGCATCATCCGGGACCTGGGCTCGAGCGGCCTCCTGAAGTACGTCGCGCCCGAGCTCGACAAGGCCCGCTCGGACGCGCTGTGGCGCGCGCTGGCGGCGCTGGACCGCTATCGGCGCGGGTTCGACGACGCCCCGGCCACGCTCAGCAACGCCCTGCTGCTGGGAAGCCTCGTATCCTCCTTCGCCGTCGTCGAACGCCCGCGGCGGGGTGCGGCCCGCGAACCGCTCGCCGACCGTCCCCCCGAAGTCTCCCTGGGCGTACTGCCGGTGGCGAGAAGGGACCTGGAGCGGTTACGGCAGATACTCGACCTGCAACGCCGCCTCGCCGACCCGCGTCTGTCGCCGCGGGCTAGACGCGCGGTCACGCAGCGGGCCGCGTTCGAGGCGGCGCTCACCTGGATGACGATTCACGGACAGACGCCGGAGCTCGTCGAGGGCTGGCGAACCGATGCCGACGCCGGGCCGGCGTCCCCGGGAGCGGATCGCCCCCGTCGCCGCCGCCGTCGCCGCCGCCGGCGACCCCCGGCCGGCCCGCAGGAACCCCAGAACGGCGGTCCGGAAGGGTAGCCCACCGACTTCCGCCGACGGCTCGACCCGGGGCCGCCCCGGGTTTTCAACTTGGCCCGGAAATCGTCGCCGGCGGTTCCGTTAGCGTTAGCCGCCCAACCAACCCTTCAGGAGTGCGCGCCGTTCTACGGCGCGGACTCTGGCGCCGGAAATCGCTGCGTTGCGGCTCCTGCTTCCCGCCGATGCTCCTACGGGGCCCTTTCCGGGGACAGGTCGATGCCGACGGGACAGTGATCGGAGCCGGTCACTTCCGGCCAGATGAAGGCGTCGGCGACCCGGGCCGCCGCGTCCGGACAGGCGAGCACGTAGTCGATGCGCCAGCCGACGTTCCGTTCGCGCGCGCCGCCCCATTGCCGCCACCAGGTGTAGTGCCCCGTCGCGCCGGGACGGCGGGCGCGGAACGTATCCACCCAGCCCGCGTCGAGCCAGCGCGTCAGCTCCGCCCGCTCCACCGGCAGGAAGCCGCTGGTCTTGGTGTTCGACGCGGGCCGCGCGAGATCGATCGCCTCGTGCGCCGTGTTGAAGTCGCCGACCGCGACCACCGGACCGTCGCGCCGGAGCGCCTGCAGGCGCTCGAACACCGCGGCGTAGAAGTCGAGCTTGTACGGTACGCGGCTATTGTCCCGGTCGCGGCCGCTGCCCTTGGGAAAATAGACCGACGCCACCGCCAATCGCTCGAACCAGGCGATGACGAGCCGGCCCTCGGCGTCGAAGCGCGGCTCGCCCAGCGCCGTCGCCACCTGCGCGGGCGTCTCGCGCGAGTAGATCGCGACGCCGCTGTAGCCGGGCCGCTCCGCTGGCGAGAACGCCGCGTGCCATCCCGCCGGGGCCCGCACGCCCGCGTCCAACTGATGCTCGAACGCGCGCACCTCCTGGAGGCCGACAACGTCGGCGCCCGATGCGCCCAGGAAGTCGAGAAACCCCTTCCGGGCGCAGGCGCGCAACCCGTTGACGTTCCAGCTCACGATGCGCATGACGCCGCGGCCGCAATGGCCTCGAGATACTTCCGGACCGCCGTCGAGAGACCGAAGTCCAGCGCATCGGCGACCAGCGCGTGGCCGATGGAGACCTCGGCGATATCGCCGACGGCCACGAACGCGCCGAGGTTGTCGAGGTTCAGGTCGTGTCCGGCGTTGACGCCGAGACCCAGCGCGGCCGCGTGCCGGGCGGCGCGGGCATAAGCGTCGAGACTGGCGCGGGTCTCCGGGTGTTGGAGCCCGTGACGCTCGACGAGATCCGCGTAGGGTCCGGTGTAGAGCTCGATGCGGTCGGCGCCGCACGCCTTCGCGCGGGCAATCTGGGCGTCCACCGGGTCGATGAACAGGCTGACCCGCACCCCCCGGGCGCGGTAGCGCGCAACCGCGGCGGCCACCCTCCGCGCGCGGTCCGCGTCGGAGAGGTCCCAGCCGTGATCCGAGGTGAGCTGGGCGTCGGCGTCCGGGACGAGGGTCGCCTGGTGGGGGCGCGCCGTCTCGATCAGGCGGTCGAACCCCGGATAGCCGTTGTCGCGCGCGCCCGCGGCGGGGTTGCCCTCGATGTTGAACTCGACATGCGGGTACTCGCGGGCCAGGAGGTCCGCGAGCGCTTCCACGTCGGCGGGGAGAATATGACGTTGATCGGGACGCGGGTGCACGGTGACGCCGTGCGCGCCGGCGGCGATGGCGGTCCGCGCCGCCGCGAGGACGCCGGGCCGGGCGCCCGCACGCGAGTTGCGGAGCCACGCGATCTTGTTGACGTTGACCGAGAGCGCAGTCATCGTTTGTCTCTACTGTACCGCAACCCACCGTGCGGCCAAGGGCATCCCACGCTGACTGCGCGTGACGGGCCCGCCCCCGATTCGAGGGGTCGCCCACCGTCTTGCCGACCGGCCGGCGCCGCGTGGGCCGTGCCGTTGCCGCCGCGCGGCGGGCACGGGTGTCGCCACCGTCTTGCCGACCGGCCGGCGCCGCGTGAGACCCACGATTCCGCACGTCCGGCCCCAGGACCCGCCACGATTCCGCCTGCGCACGGCGGTGGCGGAGCGTGGGATGGTCCTGTCCGTGCGGAGACGGACGGGACCGGCGGACTGCTAACATGCATGGCGTGGAATCCAGGGATGCGATGACGAACCCGACCACCGCGGCCCCCCCGGCCCGACCGCAGCGCGCCGCCGCCGCCGTCCACACCATCGCGGCGACGACGCACGGCCGGTATCTCGTCGCCCCGGCCGGGGGGGCCGGACCCGCGCCGCTGCTTGTGGGCTTCCACGGCTACGGCGAGCATGCCGAACGGCATCTGGCCGAGCTCGACCGCATTCCGGGGAGCGGGCGGTGGACGCGCGTTGCGGTGCAGGCCCTCCACCGGCACTACAGCGACGGCGCCCGCCACGTGGTGGGAAGCTGGATGACCCGCCAGGATCGGGAGCTCGCCATCGCCGACAACATCGCCTACGTGCGGGCGGTGGTGCGCGAAGTCCGGGCGGCCCATCCGACCACCGGAGCCCTCGTCTGCTGCGGCTTCTCGCAGGGGGTCGCGATGGCCTACCGCGCCGCCGCCCGGTGCGGTCACGATAGCCGGGGCGTCATCGCCCTCGGCGGCGACGTGCCGCCCGAACTGCGCGCGGACGCGACCGTCGCCTGGCCGCCGATCCTGATCGGACGGGGCCGGACCGACGCGCGGTACACGGCGGAGAAGCTGGACGCGGACCTGGCCGCCCTCCGCGGTGCGGGCGCGACCGTCGAATCGCTGCTCTTCGACGGCGGGCACGAGTGGACGGACGACTTCCGGGACGGGGCGGGCCGGTTCCTCGCCGCCGTCACGTGACGGCCCGCGGCGGAACGGCCCGCCGCATTCGACCGGCGATGCATCCCGCCTGAACGGCGTTGTTGCGTCGGACTGCGCAGTCCGCGGCTGCCAAGACGCCCGGTGATGGCGCCCTCCTCACGCCTTGTCGGGCACGGGCGTTCTGTGCCCGCGGGCGCTTTCTCAGCCCGGCGGCGCCCCCGCCGCTCTCGGCGCAACGCGGGGTCCGCCACGGGCTGCCAACCCACGGCTGCCGGCGACGGCCGGAACTCCGCGGCAGAGATCGACGTCCAATACGTATCCACCCGCGACTTCGACGCGACACCGGGAGACGTTCATGCACCGACTGGCCCGCACCGCCCTCGTCCTCTGTCTGCTCGCCGCCCCGCCGGCCGCCGCGCAGGAAGCCGTCGACATCCCTTATACGAAGTACGTGCTCGACAACGGCCTGCGGCTGATCGTGCACGAGGACCACAAGGCGCCGATCGTCGCCGTCAACGTCTGGTACGACGTCGGCGCCGCCGACGAGGAGCCCGGCAAGACCGGCTTCGCCCACCTGTTCGAGCACCTGATGTTCAATGGGAGCGAGCACTTCAACGACGACTACTTCAAGCCGTTCGACCGTGTCGGGGCCACCGGCATGAACGGCACCACCAACCAGGACCGCACCAACTACTTCCAGGTGGTGCCGACCACCGCCCTCGACATGGCGCTGTGGATGGAGTCGGACCGCATGGGGCACATGCTCGGCGCCGTCGATCAGGCCCGGCTCGACGAGCAACGCGGCGTCGTGCAGAACGAGAAGCGGCAGGGCGAGAACCAGCCCCTACGGCAAGGTGTTCCTGACCCTCTTCGAGAACACCTATCCCGACGGCCACCCCTACGGCCACTCCACCATCGGCTCGATGGACGATCTGAACGCCGCCTCGCTCGACGACGTCCGCACGTGGTTCGAGACCTGGTACGGCGCCGCCAACGCGGTGCTGGTGGTTGCCGGGGACGTCGAACCCGAAGACGTCCGGGCGCGGGTCGAGCGCCACTTCGGCCACATCCCCTCGGGACCGCCGCTCGTCAAGCCGGATGTCGACCTCGCCCGGCGGACCGGGGAGAGCCGTATCGTGCTCCAGGACCGGGTGCCGCAGGCGCGGGTCTACAAGGCGTGGAACGTCGCGGCGCTGAAGGACCCCGCCCTCGACCACCTGACGCTCGCCGGCGACGTCCTCGCCACCGGCCGCAGTTCGCGCCTCTACCGGCGGTTGGTCTACGAGGACCAGATCGCGACCGACGTGTCGGCGTTCATCCTCGCGCGCCAGTTCGGCAGCCTGTTCATCCTGCAGGCGACGGCCCAGCCGGGGCAGGACCTCGCCGCGGTGGAGGCGGTCCTCGACGAGGAGCTGCGCGCGTTCCTCGAATCGGGCCCGGCCGCGGCCGAGCTCGCACGGGCCCGGACCGGCCGGCGGGCCTCCTTCGTCCGCGGCGTCGAGCGCATCGGAGGCTTCGGCGGCAAGTCGGACGTCCTCGCGGCCAGCGAAGTTTACCTCGGCAGCCCCGACGGCCACCGGCGGACGCAGGAAACGATTATGGGCGCCACCCCCGCCGATGTCCGGGCCGCCGCCGTCGAGTGGTTGAGCCGGGGGGCGCTCACCGTCGAGGTGCAGCCCTTCCCCGCCTACACCGTGTCCGAGAGCGCCGTCGACCGTTCGTCGGGGCCGCCCGAGGTCACCGATTTTCCGTCGGCCGCGTTTCCGGCGCGCGAGACGACGCGCCTCTCGAACGGGCTCGACGTCATCCTCGCCCGGCGGGACGCGGTGCCCGTGGTCGACTTCAACCTCATGCTCGACGCCGGCTACGCCGCCGATCAGTTCACGCTGCCCGGCACCGCCCGGATGACCATGGACATGCTTGACGAGGGCACCACGTCGCGGACGGCGCCGGCGATCGCCGAGGCGCTCGCGAGAGTCTCGGCACCACCCTGTCCGCAGGCTCGAACCTGGACACGTCGACGGTCAGGATGTCCACCCTGAAGGAGAACCTCGACGCCTCGCTGGACCTGTTCGCCGACGTCGTCCTCAATCCCTCCTTCCCGGAGGAGGAGTTCGACCGCCGGCGCCGGCAGCAGTTCGCGGCCATCGCCCGCGAGAAGGTCCAGCCCATCGGCATGGCGATGCGCGTCTTCCCGCGCCTCCTCTACGGCGAGGGCCACGCCTACAGCCAGCCGCTGAGCGGCTCGGGCACCGAGGCCACGCTGAATGCGCTGAGCCTCGACGGGCTGCGCGCGTTCCACGACACCTGGTTCCGGCCCGGCAACGCCACCCTGATCGTCGTCGGCGACGTTACCCTGGCCGAGCTCGAGCCCGCGCTCGAGGCGCGGTTCGCCGACTGGGCGCCGGGCGGGGTGCCCCGCAAGAACCTCGGCGCGGTCGATCACCAGGCCGAGACCGTCGTCTACCTCATCGACCGTCCCGACTCCGAGCAGTCCATCATCTTCGCCGGCCACATCGTCCCGCCCAAGGGCGACGCCCGCGATCTGCAGATCGCGGCGATCAACAACATCCTCGGCGGCGGCTTCACCGGCCGGGTCAACATGAACCTGCGCGAGGACAAGGGCTGGTCGTACGGCGCCCAGAGCCTGATCATCGACACCGCGGGGCAGCGGCCGTTCCTCGTCCTCGCCCCGGTCCAGACCGACCGGACGGCGGAGTCGATGGCCGAGATCGACAGGGAGGTCGGCAGCATCCGCACCGGAGGCGACCAGCCGCCGACGGCCGACGAGCTCGCCCGCGTCAAGGACCAGCGCACGCTGACCCTGCCGGGCCGCTGGGAGACCAACGGCGCGGTCATGGCCGACCTCGTCCAGATGGTGCGATTCGGCCTCCCCGACGACCACTGGGAGACCTACGTCGAAGCGGTGCGGGGCCTGAGCCTCGCCGAGATCCGGGCCGAGGCCGACCGCGTGCTCCAGCCCGACCGCATGATCTGGGTCGTCGTGGGCGACCGCGCGCGCATCGAAGAGAGCATCCGCGAGCTCGACCTCGGCGGGATCCGCTTTCTCGACGCCGACGGCAATCCCGTCGAGGGGTGAGACGGGGCCCGCCGAACCAAGCCGGAACGCCGCCGCCGTGAGGCGGCGTTCCGGCCAACGGGTCCACCGCGCCCGCTCCGCTCCTCGTGGCCCGCCCGACGCCGAGGCCCCGCGTCACGCCACCCACCCCGCTACCTGCCAGGTCCAGCAATCGTGATGAGCCCCAAGAACGGCATGCGCCCGGTGCACCCGGGCGAAATCCTGCGTGATGAGATCCAGGTCCTCGGCATGTCGGCCAACGCGCTGTCGAAGGCGCTGGCGGTGCCGGTGAACCGCATCACGGCGATCCTGCACGGGCAGCGGGGCGTCGCCGCGGACACGGCGCTGCGGCTGGCGCGATACTTCGGACGACGCTGCAGGTGTGGCTGAACCTGCAGCAGACCTACGAGCTGCGCCGGGCCGAGATCGCGGCGGGTCGCCGCATCGCCGAGAGCGTCCAGCCGCGGGACACCGCGGCATAGAGGTGTCCGGACCCGCTCCATGCCGCTCGGCGCCGCGCACCGCAACCCCCGCGGCGCGGGCGTGGTAGGCTACGCGTCTTGCGGACCCCTTGCATGGAACGTGCATCTCACCGAGATGAAGGAGGAACTTCGATGAAGCGGTTGATCCTCGCGGCAGCGGCGGCGCTGATCCTGTCCACCGGCGGGGCGGCGCTCGCCCAGGACGTGACGAAGTACGTGCGGTACGACTTCGACGGCGCGGTCTCGTACGGCATTCTCGACGGCGGGTTCATCCATCAACTCCGAGGCGACGTCTTCGCGGGGGCCGAGCGGACCGGCGCGGTGGTCGCCCTCGACGCGGTCCGCCTGCTGGTGCCGGTGGAGCCCCGCAAGGTGGTGGCGGCCGGGTTCAATTACCGGAGCCATCTCGGCGACCAGAACGTCGCGCCCGAGCCGGGGTTGTTCGACAAGCACGCGACGTCGCTCGTGCCCCACGAGGCGACCGTCACCTACTACGAGGACGCCACCAACCTGCACTTCGAGGGCGAGATGGTGCTCATCATCGGCAAGCGGGCGCGCAACGTGACCGAGGCCGAGGCGGCCGACCACATCTTCGCGGTGGCGCCGGGGAACGACATCAGCGAGCGGGTGTGGCAGGGGAACGACCTGCAGTGGTTCCGGGCGAAGGGGGCGGATACGTTCGGTCCGGTCGGTCCGGTGATGGCGCGCGGCGTCGACTACAACGACCTGCTGCTCCAGACCCGCGTGAACGGCGAGGTGATGCAGTCGCAGCGGACGAAGGACCTCATCTTCGGCCCCGAGTTCCTCGTGAGCTACGTCAGCCGCTACGTCACCCTGGAGCCGGGCGACATGATCTTCACCGGCACGCCGGGGTCCACGTCGGCGATGCAGCCGGGCGACGTGGTCGAGATCGAGCTCGAGCACGTCGGCGTGCTGCGCAACACGATCGGGCAGAAGGGCGCGCGGACCACGAACGACCAGTGAGGCGAGCCGGCGCCGGCGCGCGTTTCCGTCCGCCGGATCCGCTTGGTGACACCGCCTTCGTCACCGGCGGATCCGGCTATTTCCTCTCGGAGCCCGCGGCAAGCCTTCGGATCTCTCGGCCCCATCCTGAACCGCACGCCGAAGCGGAGCCCCGATCTGTCGCGCACCGAGGGGCTGATCCGCATCCCGCGCGCCATCCTCGAGAAAAACGGCGTCCGCGTGGGCCAACGTGCGGCGCGGACCGCGTCCGGGCGGCGCCGCCCGCGCGGTCAAGAGCCGGGAAGTGAACCGAGAGATCCGACTGGAACCGCGTCCAAAACGGTCATGGCCGCGCTTTGCGCTTCCGAGGCCAGTGGTCGTTGTGTTTTGGTGGTGGGTACCCATCCCCGAATCCAAACCGTCATGATCGGGGACGCCGATCACCTCAACGCCACGAAACGTCGGGGACATGTTTCGCGGGGAACGGGCACGCAGTTGCGCAAGTCCGCACGTCGGCGGGATCAGGCAGCCCGAAGCCGAGGCATCAACCGAGCAGCTCGCCGGTCACCTGTATCAGCGAGAGGCCGAAGCCGACGACGGTGATCACGATCAGCGCCAGCGACGCCAGCAGCACCCAACTGCTGTCCTGGCGGTCGTCGTCGAGGCTCATCAGATGCGCGCCGATCCAGCCGGCCGCGAACCCGCCGCCGTGCGCCCAGTTGTTGATGCCGGGCATGATGAACCCGAATACGCCGAGGATGATCGCCCACTGCCACAACTGCTGGGTGACGACCGAGCTCCCGCGGCGGCGGCCGTAGACGATCAGCGCGGCCAGCAGCCCGAAGATGCTGCCGGAGGCCCCGATGGTCGGCACCCCGCTCATGATGTTGGAGACGACGAAGCCGCCCGCCCCCGCGAGGTTGAACAGGAGGAAGGCGCGGCCCGGGCCGTACACCTCGGCCACCGGCGGACCGAGATTCCGGATCCACATCATGTTGAACACGATGTGGAGCAGGCCGCCGTGGAGGTACATCGCGGTCAGGAGGGTCCACCACCACCCGCGCGCCATGGCGAAGTCGCCGGTCATGCCGAGCTGGAGGAGGGCCCGGTTGCCCGGCGACAGCAGCGACAGCAATCCGCGCGACTCCAGCAGCGCCTCGGGCTGCAGCAGGCACGCCAGCGCGTACAGCGTGACGCACGCGGTGACGATCAGGGAGAACAGATCGAGCCGGCCGCCCAGCGCCCGCCGCAGGACCGTGGCCCAGCCGAAGAGGCCGGGACGCCAAGCGCCGCAGAAGGGGCACTGCGGTTCGTTGACGCCCACCAGCCGGCCGCACTGGGGACAGACGACCGAGCCCTGAACCTGTCTCACCGGCTCCTCACCCGCGTCTCACCGCCCGCGGTCACTCCCCCCGCCGGTCAGCCGTGGACCCGCTCGAACTCCGCCATGAACTCGACGAGCGCGCGGACCCCGGCTTCCGGGAAGGCGTTGTAGATGGACGCGCGGACCCCGCCGACCGATCGGTGCCCCTTGAGCCCGGCGAGGCCCGCGTCGGCCGCCTGCTCGATGAACCGCTGCTCGATCGCCGCGCTCGGCAAGCGGAACGTCACGTTCATGAGCGACCGGCTCCCCGGGTGGGCGGTGCCGCGATAGAACCCGCTGCCCTCGATCGCATCGTACAACAAACCGGCCTTGCGCCGGTTGCGCGCGTCGGCCGCATCCAGCCCCCCCTCGTCCCGCAACCACCGCAGGACGAGCCCCGCGAGGTAGATGGCGAACACCGGCGGCGTGTTGTGCCGCGAGCCGTGCCGGGCCGCGGTCGCGTACCGCAGGATCGCCGGGAGGGTGTCCGGCCCCCGGGCGGCGAGGTCCTTCCGGATGACGACGACGGTCAGTCCGGCCGGCCCCAGGTTCTTCTGTGCGCCGCCGTAGAGCAGACCGAGGCCGGAGAGCGGGATCGGGCGGCTGAGCAGATCGGACGACGCATCGACCACCAGGGGGGTGCCTTCCGCGGCGGGAAGAACCGGCCACTGCGTGCCGGCGATGGTGTTGTTGGAGGTCACGTGCAGGTAGGCGGCGCCCGGCGTCCGCCGCAGCTCGCCGGCCGCCGGCACCCGGGCGAACCCGTCGTCCTCGGTGGTCGCGCAGACGTTCACCTGCCCGAACTTCGCCGCCTCGGCCGCCGCCTTCTTCGCCCAGGCCCCGGTGAGCGCATAGTCTGCGACCCCGTCCGGCGGCAGCAGGTTCATCGGTACCATGGCGAACTGCAGGCTCGCCCCGCCCTGCAGGAACAGCACGTGATGGTCGTCGGACAGACCCGCGAGGGCCCGCAGGTCGGTCTCGGCCTGCCCGAGGATCCGATCGAACACGGCCGATCGATGACTGATCTCGAGGACCGACATCCCGATACCGGGCAGGGCCGGCAGGTCGCGCCGGGCCTCTTCGAGCACCACCTCCGGCAACACCGCAGGACCGGCGCCGAAGTTGTGCACGCGGTGCGTGGGCAACGGGGTCATCATGGACGGCTCAAATCAGGTGCGTCAGCAGGCCGTCGCGCAGCTTCGGCTCGAACCAGGTCGACTTGGGCGGCATGATTCCACCGGCGTCCGCGACCGCCAGCAGCTCGTCGATGGTCACCGCCGCGAGGGAGAACGCCACCGCCGCCTCCCCCGAATCGACCCGCCGCTCGAGCTCGCGCGGGCCGTGCACGCCGCCGACGAAGCGAACCCGCGGGTCGGTGCGGATGTCCTCCACCTGCAGCACCGGCTCGAGCAGCAGCTCCTGCAGCCGCGCGGCGTCGAGCGCGGCGGCCGCATCCGATGCCCCGCCGCCGGCCACCGGGCCGCCCAGGTCGACGCGGTGCCATCGCCGGCCGAGGTACATCGCCACCGCCCCCTTGCCGGGCGTGGTCTCGGCGGTCGGCTGGATCGGCAGGCGCGCCGCCACCGCGGCGAGAAACTGCTCGGCGGCGGCGCCCGCGAGGTCCGACACGGTGCGGTTGTAGGGCAGAATGCGCGTCTCCCGATCCGGAAACGCCGCCGCGAGAAAATGGTCGCGCCCCGCCGGCGCCGCCCCGCCGGCGTCCTCCGCGGCGAGGATGTGGCGGGCGCGCGCGGCGCCCGCCACCCGATGATGCCCGTCGGCGATGTAGAGCGCCGGCACCGCCGCGAAACCGTCGACGAGGTCCGCCGTCTGCCCCGCGGTGGCCCGCCAGATCGTATGCCGCACCCCGTCGGGGGCCTCGAAGTCGAACAGGGGCGCCCCCGCGCGGACCGCCGCGATCAGGTCGTCGATCTCCGCCCGCCCCCGGTATGCGAGGAAGACGATGCCGGTCTGCGCCGCGACCGCCGCCATGTGATGCGTGCGGTCGTCCTCCTTGTCGCGCCGCGTCCGTTCGTGCCGCTTGATCGCGTCCCGATCGTAGTCGTCGAGCGCAAAGCATCCGGCCAATCCGGCCTGTTCGTGGCCGCCGTCGCGCAGGCGATAGACGTAGAGCGCCGGTTCCGCCTCGACCACCAGCGGCGCCTCTTCCCGCAGCCGCGCGAGGTTGGCCCGGGCGGTCTGGTACACCACCGGATCGTGGGGATCGACGGTCGGCGCAAGATCGATCTCGGCCCGCGTCACGTGCAGAAAGCTGAGGGGGGCGTCGGCGGCCAGGTTCCGGGCCGCCTCGGTGCTCACGACGTCGTACGGCACGCACGCGACCGCGGCGGCCGCCGCCGGCGTCGGGCGCAGGGCGCGAAACGGGCGAATACGCATACGTGACGGGAAATGGGCCAGGGGTTTGAGATTCAGGTTCGTCGCGGCGCGCCGCCTACTGCGCGCTCACCCCGGGCGATTCGGGCGACTCGCGCAAACCCGGCGCCGAGCCGCCGGCCAGTTGCGCCTGCCACCGGTCGCGCAGGACCTGGAACGCCGGCATCTGGTCCGGCGGCACCGGATCTCCGGGCGGCGTGTTGCGAATCTCGACGAGCGGGTTCACGAACGTGCCGTTCTTCCGAATGCGGTAATCGAGGTGCGGACCGGTCGAAAGTCCGGTGGATCCGACGTACCCGATGGTCTGCCCCTGCATGACCCGCACGCCGGGGCGGATCCCCCTGGCGAACCGCGACAGGTGCAGGTAGTAGGTCTGGTAGCCGTTGGTGTGCCGCAATTGGACCATGTTGCCCGAATTGCCGCTGCGCGCGGCGAACTCGACCGTCCCCCGGGCCACCGCGATCACCCGCGTCCCCGTCGGCGCGCCGTAGTCGACCCCGAGGTGCGCCCGGCGGGTCCCGAGTATCGGGTGCAGCCGCCGATACGAGAACCGCGACGTGATGCGCGGCTCGAAGGGCAGCGGCGACTTCAGGAACTGGCGCTTCAGCGAGCGGCCGTCCGCATCGAAGTACCCCGGATCCTCGCCGGGCACCTCGAATCGAAAGGCGGAGAGATCGCGCCCGTCGTTGTGAAAGGTGGCGGCCAGGACATCGCCGTAGGTCACGTGGATCTCGTCGCGCACGAACCGATCGTAGAGCAGATTGAAGTGGTCTCCGGGCTGCAGCTCGGTGTTGAAGTCGATCTCTCCGGCGAACACGTCGGCCATCGACATTGCGAGCTGGATGCTCCCGCCCCCGGCGTCCATCGCGGCCGTGAGCGAGTTGTTCCCGCGGTCAATCGCGCCCCGCATGGCGACCTCTTCGTGCTCCTTCTCGTAGTCGATGAGGGTCGCGTCGAATCGTGCCTCCGAATCGGGGCGGCTGACGACCTGCAGGTACTGGTCCTCGTCGACGTGGTACTCGAAGCGCCGGAACCGGTCGTCTCTCCCGTAGACGAGCTTGTACGGATGCTCGACCTGCAGCGTCCGCGGATCGAACACCGGGCGCACCGCCTCGACGAACGCATACGCCACGTCGCCCAGGTCATGCGCCGCCAGCATCGTCGCGAAGGTGGCGTTGCGCCCCACCTGGTCCTCGACGATTCGGACTTCCGGCTCGAGATGAATGTCGGGGCCGCCCGCGGTGTCCTCGGGCAACGGCGTCTCGACGTATCCGCCGCCGCACGCGACGAGACCGAGGGCGAGAACGAGCGATGGGACGGACCAAGAGCGTTCAGCCATGCGCCAACCCAAGTGACGTGCGTACCGAACGCGGACTCCGCGCCGGCCCCTCAACCGCCCGTGGCGAAGTCCCGCCGCCTTCAAGCGGCGGTGCATCCCGCCTGACGGCCCTGTTCGTCGGACTGCTTTGCAGTCCGCGGTTGCAATATGCCCAAACCGTCATGATCGGGGCCGCCGATTCACCCCGACGCCACGAACGTCGGGACATGTTCACAGCACTAGGTGCCGTCCTCACGCCGAGGAGTCTGCGCCGTGGAACGATTTGGGCGCGGGTCGATCCTGTTATCGTAGCCGAAGCTCTTCAACTCCACTATATGGGGCCGATTTTTCCTACGGCGCAGACCCGCAGCCGGAATATCGTCGCCTGTGGCTCCGATTGCCGCCCAACCAACCCTCCAGGCACGGCGTTCTTGGCCCCCGGGCGCACTTCAGCGCCGGCGCCCCCGCCACTCCCGCGGGGCGGCGCAGGGTTCACCACGGGCGGTCACGCTTCGCGAACCCGGTGGCCAGCGGACGGCCTTACGCACGATACAGTACCGGCCCCGTTCGGCGACAGCTTTTTCTCTGAATTTTCCCACCTTTAACTCGTAGCTTCTACTCGTAGCTTCCGCCGGTCGGCCGCCGCGTCGGCACCGGGAGCCCGTGGCAAACCGGCCCCGCTGCGTTCGACCGGCATGCATCCGTGTCTGACGGCGTGCTCCCCCGCGCCTCGTCGCCCCGGGCGCCCCTTCAGCCGCCCCGCACGAGGCGCACGGGGGGGCCGTCGTCCCCGCGGGGCTCGACGGCGCCGATGATCACCGCCTGCGCGTATCCCCGGGCGAGGAGGTCGGCGAGACAGGCGTCGGCGCGATCCGCCGGCACTCCGGCGAGGAGACCGCCCGCCGTCTGCGGGTCGAACAGCAGGCGGTAGCGCGGATCGCCGGCGTGCTCCTCGGGGGCGTCCACCGCGCGCCGCAGCCGTACGTTGTGGGGATGGAGCGAACTCAGGAATCCGGCCCGGCTCGTCTCCAGCGCCCCGTCCAGCACCGGAATCGCGGGCAGATCGAGCCGGACGGCGACCTCCGACGCGCGCGTCATCTCCACGAGATGCCCCAGCAGCCCGAACCCCGTCACGTCGGTGCACGCCGTCGCCCCGTGTTGCCGCAGCGACGCCGCCGCGAGCCGGCTGGACTGGCGCATCGCCGCGATGGCGCCGTCGATCCAGCGCCCCTTCGCCCGCATCCGCATCTCGGCCGCGAACAGGGTGCCGGTGCCGAGCCCCTTCGTGAGCACGAGCCGGTCGCCGGGACGCAGGCCGCCCTTGCGCAGAATCGCTCCGGCGTCGACCAGCCCCGTCAGCGACAGCCCCAGGCCGAGCTCGGCCCCTTCCGACGTGTGCCCGCCGACCAGCGCCGCCCCCGCCTCGTTGAGCACCCCGATCGCCCCGGCGAGGAGCTGCGCCAGGGTGTCCTCGACCTTCCGATCGAGCCCGAACGGCACCGTCGCCACCGCCAGCGCGGTCTGCGCCTCGGCGCCCATCGCGAAGATGTCGCCCAGGCAGTGGTTGGCGGTAATCTCGCCGAACACGAACGGGTCGTCCACGATGGCCCGGAAGGCGTCGACGGTCCGCACGAGCACCTTGCCCGGCGGAACCCGCACCACCGCGGCGTCGTCCGGGGCGTCGAGGCCGATCAGCACGTCGTCCCGCCGCACCGGCGTCAACCGGGCCAGCACGCGGTCCAGGGGCGTCGCCCCGACCTTCGACCCGCAGCCGCCGCAGCGCATCGCGGCCGTCGAGATCGCCTGGAGGTCCTCCGGCCCCGCCAGCCCCGCCGAGACCGCCGGGCCGGTCGGTCGGCGCATCTCCGGCAGGTCGGCGTACTTCGCCATGAACCGGCGGTCGATCCAGTCCTTCCAGCGCCACGCCAGGGCCCCTTCGAACGACCGGGTGCCGCGTCCCCCGACCGCATAGCGGTCGCCGGTGGACACCAGCGTGAGGAACCGGCGCTGGGGGTGGAACGGCCGGGGGCGGCGCCCGAGGAGGGCGCGGCGCAGGTTGCGCGCGAGGGGCGGGCCCTGGCGCACCGCGAACACGCCGGCCTTCTCGCGGGGATTACCGACGACCGCGGCGGCGTCGCCGGCCGCGAACACGTCGGGGTGCGACGTCGAGCGCAGGGTGTCGTCGACCGCGATGAAGCCCTCGTCGTCGACCGCGAGACCGGCGTCGCGGGGCCAACGCGCGGCCCCCGCCTGCGTGACCCATAGAATCTCGTCGAGCCGCACCGCCGCGCCGTCGCCGCAGACCACCACGCCCCCGCGCACCGCCGTCACCGGCTGTCCGAGGTGCAGGTGCGCGCCGCGCGCCCGCAGCACGCGCTCGAGCCGCTGCCGCACGCCGGCATTGTGGGTCGGCAGAATGGTCTCCTCCGCCCCGAACAGGTGCATCTCCGGGACCTGCCCGCCCCGGTCCGACCCCGCCAGCATCTGCCGCAGCGCGAACTGCATGGCGAGCAGCAGCTCGACGCCCCCGGCGCCGGCCCCCACCACCCCGATCCGCATCGGAGCCTCGGCGGACAGGACGCGGGCGCGCAGCCGCGTCCACCGCTCGACGAAGCGGCCGATGGGCTTGACGGGTATCACCGCCTCCGCCGCCCCCGGCACCCCGTGGAACGCGGGGGTGGAGCCGACGTTGATCGACACGATGTCGTAGGGGACCGGCGGGCGTCCCTCGCAGCGCACCTCGCGCCGGTCGAGGTCGAGCCCCACGGCCGGCTGATGATACAGCCGGGCGCCCGCGAACCGGGCCAGGCGGGCCAGGTCGATGTGCACGTCGTCGAACGTGTAGTGCCCGGCCACGAGGCCCGGCAGCATCCCCGAGTACGGGGTGTGGACGTCGCGCGCGATCAGCGTGATGCGCACGCCGGGCTCGGGACGCATGCCGAACCGCCTGAGCACCGCGACATGGGTATGCCCGCCCCCGATCAGCACGAGGTCCTTGACGACGGGCACGGTGCGGTCGTTCATCACAGGGTTCTCGACAATCCGGAATCGGCCGGCATCCGGGGGCCCCGGCCGGGGCCCCGCCGCCTTCGACGGCCGGCCTCGGTGTATAACGCGGTTTCGCCGTCGACTCCCGGCCGGGAATCGCCGCCCGCGGCTCCGCGGGCCGCCCGACCGACCCTCCCGGGGTCGGGGCGACGGCGGGCGTCGGCGCCGTTCTCCGCCGCGGCCGCCGGGCCCCGGAATCGGCCCCCGCGGCTCCATGGGCCGCCAACCAACCCCGCAGGGCCCTATCGGCGCGCCGCTCGTTTGCGCCGTCGCCAGCGCCCCCGCGGCTCCATTGCCGCCAACCAACCCTGCCGGGGCCGGCGCCTCCAGCCGGGGCCCGCGCCGTCCAGCGGCCCAGCCTCCCGGCGCGGGATCACGGCGGGCTCCGGGAGGCTCTGGCCAGGACCCGCGTCGCCGCGGCCGCGAACACGTCGGCCGGCGGCAGCAGGCTCAGCACCAGGAAAGCCTCGCGCGGGAAATCGAAGAAGTAGCCGGGATGCACGTAGACCCCGTCGTGCCGGAGCAGCTCGATGACCAGGGCCTCCTCGGAACGAGTCGACGGCACCTGCACCACAGCGTACCATCCCCCCTCGCTGCGCAGAACCCGGCACGCGGGAAACCCGTCCGCCGACCGCAGCAGCGCCGCGTAGTTCTCCCGTACCCGCCGGAGAATCGCATCGGCCACGGGACGGGACCTCTCCAGCAGGGCGCCGGCCGCGAGCTGCACCGGGGTCGCCACCGAAAGATAGGTGTCGCAGATCAGCTCGAGCCGATCCCGGGCGCCGGCGACCAGCGCGTCCGCCCCGCCCAGCAGCATCCAACCCAGCTTGAGCTGCGGCAGCCCCGCCGATTTGGAGAGTCCGCCGAGGGTGAAGGTCAGCGCCTCGGTGTCGGCGACCAGGGCGCCGGACCGCCGGGGCGCCGCGGCCTCCATCGGGTAGCCGTCGAACACCTCGTCGCAGACGATCGCGAGCCCGTGCCGCGCCGCGACCGCGCGGACCGCGGCCAATTCGTCCGGCCGCACGAACGAGCCGGTGGGATTGTTGGGGTTGACGAGCAGCACGGCGCGGGTCCGGGCGTTGACCATCCGGGCCAAGTGGTCCAGGTCGATCTCCCAGCGACCGTGGTACTCCAGGCGGTAGGGCCGCGCCGCCACCCCGTCCAGACGGGTGAGATGCTCGAAGAGGGGATAGCTCGGCTGCGGGACGAGCACGACGTCGCCCGGGTCGCAGAACAGCTTGAACAGCACGCTGTACGCCTCGCTCGTGCTCGCCGCGAGGACGATCCGGTCGGGATGGACCCGGACTCCCGCCTCGGTCATGTGCGCGGCCACCGCTTCGCGCGCGTCGGCCGTCCCCAACGGGGCCGGGTCGTAGGCCAAGGCGTCGGGCGTGGCCAGGGGGGCGAGCAGGTCGCGTGGATACGGCAGGTCGAGCCGGGTCGGGTTCGACGCGGTGAGATCGTCGAGCCGACGGCCTTCGGATCGCCGGCGGGCCAGCTCGCCCGCGACGCGATTGGTTCGGAGCGCGGACACGCGGGAGGAGAACATGCGGCAACCGTATCCCGAATCCCGCCGGAACTGCCCGCGCGCCCGACCGCTGCGCTGGTTTTTTCTCTTCAGGGGTCCTGGGGCGCGTGCAGGGCATCCCACGCTGACTGCGCGTGACGACGGCTCGCCCCCGAGTCGAGGGGGCGCCACCGTCTTGCCGACCGGCCGGCGCCGCGTGAGACCCGCGATTCCGCACGTCCGGAGCCCCAGAACCCGCCACGATTCCGCCCGCGCACGGCGGTGGCGGAGCGTGGGATCGTCCTGGGGCGCGTGGCCGACCGCTGGTTTCTCTTCGGGGTCTGGCGTACGATGGCCCGGCGGGCGGCGGCGCGGCGGCCGGCGCCGCGCGGCGTTCCCGGGCGGCTCCGGCGGCCCCCCCGCAGTATCGAGTGCGGTGGAGCGTTCGCCCGGGTTCCCCAACATCGCGCCAGCAACCTGGAAGGCAGCCATGCATCGAATCTCAACGCCCGGACCCCCGCTCCGCGCCGGCCGCCGGCCGGCCGCTGTCGCCCTGTTCGCGGCGCTGGCCCTCGGGCCCGCCGCATCCGGCCTCGCGCAGGAGGCGGGCGGCTATCTGACCCCGCCGGCGGAGATCGTCGACATACTCGACGCCCCGCCGACTCCGCAGGTCCTGGTGAGCCCGAGCCGCGACACCGTGGCCCTGCTGGCGCGGCCGGCGATGCCGTCGATCGCCGAGGTGGCGCGCCCCATGCTGCGGCTGGCCGGCATCCGGCTGAACCCGCGGACCAACGGCCCCCACACCACCCGCGGCCTGAACCGCATCACCGTGAAGCGGATCGAGGACGGCGCGGAGCATGCGTTCGACGCGCCGCGCGAGACCACCCTCGGCGACGTCGAGTACTCTCCCGACGGCTCCCACCTGCTGTTCACCCTCACCCGCTACAACGGCATCGAGGCGTGGGTCATGGAGACCGCGACCGGCCAGGTCCGGCCCCTCAGCGACACGTCGATCAACGCCGCGTGGGGCAACCCCTGCGATTGGCTCGACGAAGGGAAGACCGTCCTGTGCCGGTTCAAGGCCTCGGCGCGGGGAGCGCCCCCCGCTCCGCCCCAGGTGCCGTCCGGCCCGAACATCCAGGAACACCAAGGTGGCGCCGCCCCCATCCGGACCTTTCAGGACCTCCTGCGGAACGCCCACGACGAGGCGCTGTTCGAGTACTACTTCACCAGCCAGATCGGCACCATCGATCTCGCCACCGGGCGTCGCACCGCCATCGGCCGGCCCGGTCTGTACGAACGGGTCAGCGCCTCGCCGAGCGGCGAGCACCTGTTGACCGTCGAGGTCGAGCGGCCGTTCTCGTGGCTGGTCCGCGCCGGCAGCTTTCCGAAGGACGTGACGGTCCGGAACCGCAGCGGCGAGATCGTGGCGTCGATCGCGCGGCTGCCCCTCGCCGACGCCGTCCCCATCGGCGGCGTCGCCACCGGCCCGCGCCGCTTCACGTGGAACCCGACCCAACCCGCCACCCTCGTGTGGGTCGAGGCCGAGGACGGCGGCGATCCCCGCGCCACGGCGCCCCAGCGCGACCGCGTGCTCGCGCACGCCGCGCCGTTCGACGGCGAGCCGGCCGAGATCGCGCGCACCGAGTTCCGCTTCAGCGGAATCGCGTGGACCGAGGACGGCACCGCGCTGCTGACCGAGAACGACCGGCGCACCCGGTGGACCCGGACCACGCTGCTCGACGCCGCCGGCGGGCGGCGCACGCTCTGGGACCGCAGCACCGAGGACCGCTATGCCGCCGCCGGCAACCCGTTCGGCGTCGCGCGGCCCGGGGGGCGGGTGATCCGGCAGACCGGCGGCGCCATCTTCCTGACCGGCCCCGGCGCGTCACCCGACGGCGACCGCCCGTTCCTCGACCGGCTCGACCTCGCCACCCTCGAGAGCGAGCGCCGGTTCCGGAGCGCCGGCGACGCCTACGAGGTGGTTCTGGCCCCGCTGTCCGACGACGGCGGTCTGGTGCTCACCCGGCGCGAGACCCGGACCGAGCCGCCGAACTACCAGATCCGGGACCTCGAAGCGGGCACGATGCGCGCGCTCACCGCCTTCGAGAACCCGGCGCCGCAGCTTTCGGGCATCCGGAAGGCGCTGATCACCTACGAGCGCGACGACGGCGTGCAGCTCTCGGGCACCCTCTATCTGCCGCCCGGATACCGCGACGGCGAGCGCGTCCCCATGCTGATGTGGGCCTACCCCCGCGAGTACGTCGACCCGCGGCTCGCAGGCCAGGTCACCGGCTCGGACCACCGGTTCACGGCGATTCGCGGCGCCTCGCACCTGCTCCTGCTGACCCAGGGGTACGCGGTGTTCGACGGCCCCACGATGCCCATCATCGGCGCCGGCGAGACCGCCAACGACACCTACGTCGAGCAGCTCGTGGCGAGCGCCCAGGCCGCCGTGGACACCGTCGTCGCGCTGGGCGTGACCGGCCGCGACACCATCGGCATCGGCGGGCACAGCTACGGCGCGTTCATGACCGCCAACCTGCTCGCCCACGCCGACCTCTTCCAGATGGGCATCGCCCGCAGCGGCGCCTACAACCGCTCGCTCACCCCCTTCGGGTTCCAGAACGAGCAGCGCACCTTCTGGGAGGCGACGGACATCTACGCGGCGATGTCGCCCTTCTTCCACGCCGACAAGGTCGACGAGCCGATTCTTCTGATCCACGGCGAGGTGGACAACAACTCGGGCACGTTCCCGATCCAGTCCGCCCGGATGTACATGGCCCTGAAGGGCCACGGCGGCACCGTGCGCTACGTGACCCTGCCGAACGAATCGCACGGCTACGCCGCGCGCGAGTCCGTGCTGCACACCGTGGCGGAGATGCTGAACTGGGCGAACCTGCATCTGCGGCGGGGGGCCGAGACGACCGTCGCCTCACAGTGATGGATGAAACTCCGGCCCGGATCAGCGCGATTATCCGCAAGAGCCCGTCCGACGCCTGCGAGGCGTTGAACTGTGAAGATCCCCGTCACGCCACGCAGCCCCTACAGCCTCCAGACCATCACTCCGCGCCCGTCCCGCCGGCGACCGCTTCCGTCCGCCCCGCCGCCGCCGTCCCGGCGGTCCTCACTACGGCGGTCGATCACCACCAGATGCCCTTCCTCCGCCCCGCACTTCGCCATGTAGCCCAACGTCTGCGCCACGCCCTGCTCGACCGTCCCCGCGAGGCTCTTGCGGTCCGCATCCCGCAGCACCTTGCACTCGACCACGAACCGCTCCCACAGATCCGACGGCTGACCCGCCTCCCGCGGCCACAGCACCAGCAGGTCCGTCCGGCCGCGTCCCAGCCCGTACTCCCGCTCAATGCGGCCGCCCCCGTTCACCACCCGCTGCAGGTACGACTGCAGGATGATCTGCGGGCCGGCCTCCCGGTAGTCGCCCAGATGGTCGAGCCAGTGCTCCGCGTGCTCCCCGAAGAACGTGCCGAACGCCGTCAGCAGCTTCGTCATGTTCAGACGGCCGTCGCCGTCCACGTACCACGCCACCTGCAGGTCCAGGCTGTCCTGCAGCACGTAGCCCAGCTCCCGCGGCACCACCTCGGCGTAGATCGGGTTCGCCATGCGCGGCGGCGAATCCGGCGCGAGCAGCCCCAGGTCGCGCGCATACTCCAGGTCGCGGGCATGGTGCCGCACCTCGCCGCCGCTCAGGAGGGGCTCGACGACCCGCCGCACCCGCGCCTCCTCCAGCTTGTGCGCCAACTGGTCCAAGTGCGTGCGCCGCGACAGGACGAGCGCTTCCCGGGCCGCGTAGACGTCGTCCACTTCAATGGCCCGCGAGCGGTCCCTTCCCGCCTTGTTGTCGAAGCACGCCTCCGCGCACAGCGCGTTCACCAGCCACGGCTGGCCCCGGGTCTGCGTCCACACCGCCTCCAGCGCCGCCGCCGAGAAGCGCTGGCCGGTCTCCTCCGTGTGCTGCGCCATCAGCGCCCGCGTCTCGGCCTCGGTGAAGTCACCCATGCGCAAGGACTTCGCGGCGACGTTGAACGGGCTGCCGCCGGCGATGACCTCCCCGGTGCTCGACCGGATACGGTAGTCGCGGATGTCGCGCACCCCGCACAGCACCACGCTCTGCGGGAAGCCCTCGGGGCGATGCTCGTAGCCGGCGCGGAGCTGGCGCAGCACCGAGAGCAGGGTGTCGCCGACCAGCGAGTCGATCTCGTCCACCAGCAGCACCAGCGGCGTCGGATTCGCTTCGCACCAGCGGGCGAGCAGTTCCTTGATGGCGTCTTCGGGCCCCGCCTTCGCCAGGACATCCGGCCAAACCTCGTCCGGGTAGCTGTCGCCCAGCCGCCGCGCGTTCATGGCCAAGCCGCTCAGGACGGCGCGGATGCCGCGCGCGGTGTCGTCGCGCGCCACCTGGGCGGGTTCGACGTTCACGTTCACGCACCGGAGGCTGCCGGCCTCCCCGCGGTTGAGCAGGTCGCGCAGGGCGATGAGCGCGGAGGTCTTGCCGGTCTGGCGCGGCGCGTGCAGCACGAAGTACTGCTTGGCCCGAATCAGGGCCAGAAGTTCATCGACGTCCATCCGGTCCAGCGGCGGGATGGCGTAGTGGTCGTCCGGGCGCACCGGCCCTGCGGTGTTGAAGAAGCGCACGGGCCGATTTATGACACTTGCCGCGGCCACCATCATGGGACTCCTCGCCGACGCCGGCGAGGGGTGGGGAACTACTCCGGTGGTTCTTCCGCCGGCACGGCGCGCACCCGATCGAGAGTGGCGAGCCGCTGATCCACCTTGGCGAAGGCGATCTCAACGCCCCGCAGCCGGGCGTCCATCCCCTCCACGCGGTCCTCCAGCCGGCCCACACGGTCGCGCAGATCGTCGACGCGGGTGCGGATGCCGCTGTTCTGACTGAAGAGGATTGCGCCGACGGCCAGCAGGGTACCGCTGATCCACCGAGTGTCGGTGTTCGGCATGAGGTCTTTCCAGGTCCGTCAGGCCAAAGACGGCCCGGCCCACGGGTCTGCGCCCGGTCGGATCATGGCAGTCTACCACGGTGCCCGGCGGTCTGGCACCAGACAGGGCTCGCACGGGTGCACGTCAGATTTCCTCCGAAAGCCCCGCGAGGCATAGACGCACTTCACCTTTCCCGCCCCGACGGCTCTTTCGTCAGGCCGGCGGTGTCCGAGTGGAAGCTGAGAGGACGGCGCCCGGCGCGCCCGGTACGCGTGCTTCCCCTTCGCCCGCGTTTCTTCCGTGCAGGCGCCGGCCGTCGCCGAGTCAAGCAGTGACCGGTGCGGGTGCGCCGCCCAGCGTTGCCGGCGGCCCGGTGCCGGTCACGCCGGTCACTGCCGGCGCGCGGCGCAACTGCTCGGCGGCCGCCTTCGCCACCTCCTGCAGCAGGTTCGCCTTGCGCAGCATCCTCAACCAGCGTGCCTTGTTCTTGTTCGCGGTCTGCGCCTCGTAGTCGATCTGCGGATCGCGGTACGGCTTGCCGTCGCGGAGCATCGCGAACACGATGCGCAGGATCTTGTGCCCCGTCGCCACGACCGCCCGTCCCGAGCCGCGCCCTTTCGCGAGCCGCTGCTTGTACGGCCCGAACTGCGTGTTGCGGGTGCGAGCCGCCGCGTGCGCGATCTCACACAGGATGCGCCGCAGGTACACATTGCCCTTGCGCCGCCTCCCGCCCTTGCTCTTGCCGGCCGATTCGTGGTTGCCCGGGCACATGCCCGCCCAACTCGCCAGCCGCCGGGCCGTGCCGAAGGCGTCCATGTCGTCGCCGACTTCCGCCAGCAGGGCGGCCGCCGCCAGCGGTCCCGTCCCCGGCAGCGTCTGCAGCAGCGTCCAGGGCAGTTCGTAATCCCGCCGGACCGCGTCGAAAATGCGCCGCTCCATGTCCTCCAACGAGCGCTCGACCGTGCCCAGCATGTTGCGCAACAAGACCACCAGCGGCTTGACGCCGTCGTCCATCCCCCGCCCGAGAGCATCCAGCAGCGCAGGGATCTTCTTGCGGGCGTTGCCCTTGACGTTCTGCACCATCTCTTCCGGGTCCCGGCCCTCGACCAGGCCGTCCAGCAGATGGCGGCCCGAGAGGCCGAACAGGTCCGTCAGAATGCCGCCGATGCGCAGGCCGCCCTCGTCCGGCACGCGGTGCATCATGTTGCGCAGCGTCGACGCCACCCGCCGCGTGCGCGCGTGCAGGCGCGTCATACGCCGCAGCTCCTCCAACTGCGGCGGCGCCACGAAACTCGGGCTGACCAGTCCGTAGCGGGCCAGCGTCGCCAGCCATTGGCTGTCGGAGACGTCCGTCTTGCGGCCGGGCACGCGCTTGACGTGCCGTGCGTTGACAACCCACACGTCCACACCGGCCTCGGCCAGCGCCCGCTGCACCGACTTCCAGAACACACCCGTGCTCTCCATCACCACCTGTGTCAAGTCCAGGCCGGCCAGCCAGCCGACCAGCAGGTCCAGCTCCGCGCCGTAGGTGCGGTACTGCCGCGTCTCCAAAGACACGCGCCCGCCGCCGTCCTCGACCAGCGTCGTGGCGGTCAGGCTCATCTTGTGCACGTCGATGCCCGCCACCCGCGGCGCCGTGTCGAGCACCGCCTCGGGATGGCGCGGGTCCGGTGTCGGTGGCGGCAGGCTCCGCCCGTCCTTCTGCTTCTGTTCCATGGTCCCCTCCTGCGTTGCCGGTTCCTCCGGGCCGCGGCGCCTCTGCCGGAGACGCGGCCACGACAACGGGAGCGGCGGGGAACCGCCGGGAGACTCCTCGGGCCGCCGGGGACCCGGGACGTTTTCCTCCTCGGCCTCGGCAGCGGCAGGCTGCCGGACACACTGCGGGGTGCGCACCGACGGTTCCGGCCACGTTGCTGTGCGGGATACCCCAAAGGGACCGCCGAAATAGCTGCGGCCTACACCGCCGCGCCCTTCCTCCAGCATGGCACACGGCAACCGCCCCGGGCCATGCTACGCTTTCATCTCGCGGGGTGGGGCGGCCAAGCGCCCGCAGGGACGTTGCTGTGAAACGCTCCCATGGCCCGGGCACACGACGGGCGTGACCGCGGATCGGTGATCGAGCGGCCTTCAGACCGGAGACGTGAGGTTCCCGGATTTCGTGGGCGGTGCGGGGCAGCCCCGATCTATGGCCCGACACGGCGCCCTGGGTCCGGGGGCGCCGTGTTCAGGGGCGGGCGGCTGCCTGCACCTCGTTGATGAAGCCGTACTGCCCGAGCATGCGGAGCCAACGCGGTGCGTTGCGCTCGACGAGGAGCCGTCGGTAGTCGATGCCGGGGTCGGTGTAGGGCCGGTCATCGCGCAGGACGGCGTGTAAGACGCGCAACAGCTTGTGGGCGGTGGCGAGGACGGCCCGCTTGTAGCCGAGGCGGCCGGCGAGTGTCCGGTGATACTCGTAGAACTGCGAGCTCTTGGTCCGGACGGCGCCGTGGGCGCATTCGGCAAGCGTGGCCCGCAGCGTCCGGTTCCCCTTGCGCGCCCGCCCGGCGCGGCGCTTGCCGGCGCTGGTGTTGTTGCCCGGCGCAACGCCGGCCCAGGCGCCGAGGTGGCGCGCCTCCTGGAAGGCCCCCAGGTCCGGTCCGATTTCGGCGAGGATGGTGCATGCACTGCCGAAATCGATGCCCGGAATCGTCTGCAGCAGCCGCAGGGGGCGCTGATAGTCGGCCATCTCGGCGTGAATGCGCGAGTCGAGCGCGGCGAGAGCGGCGTCGACCCGGTCGACATCGGCCACCTGCATTTGCAGCAGGACCAGCGCGAGGGGATCGAGGACGGCGGCCAGGGCCCGGGACAGCGGCTCCAGCTTGGCCTGCACATGATTCGTCAGGCCGGCCAGGATGGCGTCCGGCGGGCGCCCGGCGACCAGCCCGTCGAGGATGCGCCGTCCGTTGGCGCCGAAGATGTCGGACAAGATGCCGCCGAGCCGCAGGCCGTCGTGGTCGAGGGTCTTGTGGACCCGGTTGCGGTTCCGGCTGCGCTCGGCGACGAGCTTGCGGCGGTAGCGGGTCAACTGCCGCAACTGCCGAAACAGCCGCGGCGGGACGTAGCTCGGCAGGGCGGGGCCGAACTGACAGATGCGGGCCAGCCACAGGCTGTCGTTGGTGTCGGTCTTCTTGCCGCGGATCTGCTTGACGTGTTGGGCATGCAGCAGGTCGGCGTGGATGCCGGCATCCTCCAACGCCTCGAACGGCGCTTTCCAGTAGACCCCGGTACCTTCCATCGCGGCGGCGGTGACGCCGTGCGCCCGCAGCCAGTCGGTCATCGCCCGCAGACCGTCCGGCAGCGCGCTGAACTCCCGCACGGCGGTACGGGCCGGCCCGCCGCCGGCCTCGCAGAGGCGCACCGCGGCGGTGACGTGCATCTTGTGCACGTCGAGTCCGGCCGCCCGCGGGTGCGCCACGTGCATGTCGTCGATGCGCAACGTGTCGGCATCAACCGTGTCGCTGTTCATCAGGTATCCTCCTTGGAGGCGGAAGCGGGAGGGCGCGCCCGGTGCAGGAAACACCCGCCTCAGCGGCGGGGTTCGATTTGCTGCTCGTCCACGGCCCGCCGGGCCGGGTACGATTCGGGGCTCGATGCCGGGCGCGCGGCGTCAGTTTGTTAACGGGGACGGGATGATTCCCTCCACCGAAAAAAGCTGCGACGACTGTTCCGCTTCCGCCCCTTGAGGAGGATGGCACGATCCGCCGCCGCCGGCTGGAGGTCCAACGGCTCCGCGGACAGAAACCGCCCGCGTTTCATGTGGTCGGGGTGAGGGGCACGCCCCTCATGAGGGTTTGCTGTGAAACGCTCCCATGGCCCGGGCACACGACGGGCGTGACCGCGGATCGGTGATCGAGCGGCCTTCAGACCGGAGACGTGAGGTTCCCGGATTTCGTGGGCGGTGCGGGGCAGCCCCGATCTATGGCCCGACACGGCGCCCCGGGTCCGGGGGCGCCGTGTTCAGGGGCGGGCGGCTGCCTGCACCTCGTTGATGAAGCCGTACTGCCCGAGCATGCGGAGCCAACGCGGTGCGTTGCGCTCGACGAGGAGCCGTCGGTAGTCGATGCCGGGGTCGGTGTAGGGCCGGGTCCGCAGACCGTCCGGCAGCGCGCTGAACTCCCGCACGGCGGTACGGGCCGGCCCGCCGCCGGCCTCGCAGAGGCGCACCGCGGCGGTGACGTGCATCTTGTGCACATCGAGTCCGGCCGCCCGCGGGTGCGCCACGTGCATGTCGTCGATGCGCAACGTGTCGGCATCGACCGTGTCGCTGTTCATCAGGTATCCTCCTGGGAGGCGGAAGCGGGAGGGCGCGCCCGGTGCAGGAAACACCCGCCTCAGCGGCGGGGTTCGATTTGCTGCTCGTCCACGGCCCGCCGGGCCGGGTACGATTCGGGGCTCGATGCCGGGCGCGCGGCGTCAGTTTGTTAACGGGGACGGGATGATTCCCTCCACCGAAAAAAGCTGCGACGACTGTTCCGCTTCCGCCCCTTGAGGATGGCACGATCCGCCGCCGCCGGCTGGAGGTCCAACGGCTCCGCGGACAGAAACCGCCCGCGTTTCATGCGGTCGGGGTGAGGGGCACGCCCCTCATGAGGGTTTGTTAGGGAATGTCGTTGAGGGGGTGTAGAGCAAGGCGTGATCGACCGATGCTATCAGTATGGAGGCTGTTTTGCTGTGAAACGCTCCCATGGCCCGGGCACACGACGGGCGTGACCGCGGATCGGTGATCGAGCGGCCTTCAGACCGGAGACGTGAGGTTCCCGGATTTCGTGGGCGGTGCGGGGCAGCCCCGATCTATGGCCCGACACGGCGCCCCGGGTCCGGGGGCGCCGTGTTCAGGGGCGGGCGGCTGCCTGCACCTCGTTGATGAAGCCGTACTGCCCGAGCATGCGGAGCCAACGCGGTGCGTTGCGCTCGACGAGGAGCCGTCGGTAGTCGATGCCGGGGTCGGTGTAGGGCCGGGTCCGCAGACCGTCCGGCAGCGCGCTGAACTCCCGCACGGCGGTACGGGCCGGCCCGCCGCCGGCCTCGCAGAGGCGCACCGCGGCGGTGACGTGCATCTTGTGCACATCGAGTCCGGCCGCCCGCGGGTGCGCCACGTGCATGTCGTCGATGCGCAACGTGTCGGCATCGACCGTGTCGCTGTTCATCAGGTATCCTCCTGGGAGGCGGAAGCGGGAGGGCGCGCCCGGTGCAGGAAACACCCGCCTCAGCGGCGGGGTTCGATTTGCTGCTCGTCCACGGCCCGCCGGGCCGGGTACGATTCGGGGCTCGATGCCGGGCGCGCGGCGTCAGTTTGTTAACGGGGACGGGATGATTCCCTCCACCGAAAAAAGCTGCGACGACTGTTCCGCTTCCGCCCCTTGAGGATGGCACGATCCGCCGCCGCCGGCTGGAGGTCCAACGGCTCCGCGGACAGAAACCGCCCGCGTTTCATGCGGTCGGGGTGAGGGGCACGCCCCTCATGAGGGTTTGTTAGGGAATGTCGTTGAGGGGGTGTAGAGCAAGGCGTGATCGACCGATGCTATCAGTATGGAGGCTGTTTTGAGCCTGGAGGAGCCCGATCATGTCCGATGCGCAGATTGCCGCCCTGGAGCGGCGCCACGCCCACCTTCGGAGTCAGTTGGCCGCGGTCGGCGAGATGCGTTCAGGGACGCTGACGGAGCGGTGCCGCCGCTGCGGCAAGGCATCCTGTGGTTGCGCCGACCGGGGGGCCTCGGGACGCGGCCCGGTCCTGTCGCTGACGCGCAAGCAGGACGGCAAGACGGTGACGCGGCTGATTCCGGCGGACGCGGGTGCGGAAGTCCAGGCGCAGAACGCGGAGTACCGGCGCTTCCGGGAGTTGTCGAAAGCGTTGGTCGAGGTCAGCGATGCGCTGAGTGAAGCCCGGCTGGCGGCCGGGCGCCCGCGCCCCGCCGCTCCGCCCCGCCGCGGCGGAAAAAAAGGGGGCCCGGCGGAAGCGTTCGCGGCCGGGATCAACCTCAAGATTGCAACCGGGATCGCCGAACTCGTCGGGCCGGGGGCGTCCGGGCAGGACTTCGAGGCCTTCGAACAAGCCGTCCGCCGCGGGGTGCTCGACGCCGCCGCGGGGGAGGTAGAGCACCAACTGAACGCGGACCGCACCGACTCCTGCGGCCCGACGGTGGTGTGCGCCTGCGGACAGACGGCGCGCTACGCCGGCCGCCGCCCGAAGACGTTCGGCACCGTACTTGGGCCGGTGACGCTGGAACGCGCCTACTACTACTGCGCCGCCTGCCGCGCGGGCGTGTGCCCGCGGGACCAAGCGTTGGGCCTGCACGGCACCGCGCTGTCCCCCGCCCTCACGCGGATGGTGGGACTGGTGGCGGCGGATGGGAGCTTCGCCGACGCGAGCGGGTTGTTGAGCGATTTGACCGGGATGCGCATCGGGGCCAAGCAGGTCGAGCGTACCGCCGAAGCGCTGGGATGCGCGGTCGCGGCCGACGAACGCGGGGTGGTCGAACCCGCCCCCGCCGCGGCGCCGACGATGTACCTCGGGTTGGACGGCACCGGGGTGCCGGTGCGCAAGTCCGAGACGGCCGGGCGGCGCGGCAAGCAGCCCGACGGTTCTGCCAAGACCCGCGAGGTCAAGCTGGTCACGGTGTGGACGGCGGAAACGCGCGACGGGAACGGCCTGCCCGTCCGGGACCGCGGTTCGGTCAGCTACAGCGCTGCGGTCGAGAGCGCGGCCGGCCGCGCTCTCGACCCGCGGCCGTCCCCGTTCGCGCAACGGGCGTACCGCGAAGCGCGGCGGCGCGGCTTCGACACCGCGCCGCGTCGCGTCGTCATCGGCGACGGGGCCGAGTGGATCTGGAATCTGTCCGCCGAACAGTTCCCCGGCGCCATCGAAATCGTCGACCTCTACCACGCCAAGGGGCATCTGTGCGACGTGGCCAAGGCCGTCTACGGCGCCGGCACGGACCTCGCCGCCCGGTGGGGCAAGGACCGGCGGGACGAGTTGGACGCGGGGCGGATTGATGCGGTCCTGACCGCCCTGCGCCCCCACCGCCAGACCTGCGATGAAGCCCGCAAGTGTATCGACTACCTGACCCGCAACCGCCACCGGATGCGCTATGCGGAGTTCCGCGCGTGGGGTCTTTGCGTGTCGTCGGGCGTCGTCGAGGCCGGATGCAAGCACGCCATCGGCGCCCGGCTCAAGCGTGCCGGCATGCACTGGACGGTGGCCGGTGCCAACGCCATCATCGCCCTGCGGTTGAGCGGCCGCTTCGAGGATTTCTGGGAACGACGAGCCGCAAAGGCCGCTTGAGGGGCATCTGTAGAGTCGACGACTGGCGCGGTGGCGGTAGGCGGATGGGGGTAGCTGTTTCCGGCCGCTTTCGCCCGGTGCCGGTGCCTCACTCCCCGCCGTGACTCCGTTTCCAGTCGCCGCTCATCGAACCGGACATGCGGATTTCCCGCATCCGGCTCTCGGACGAGATCATGCCTTCGCCCACGGAAAGCTCGCCGTGCGCTGTGCAAGGCACGTGAGCCCGTACTCCTGCCGGAGTCGCTCGTTCGGGAAGCGCACACTCTTCCCGGACCGCACCTTGTGCTTACGACAGAGCCACTGGCGCAGCCGTCGCGTAGCATGCTGGTCAACGGCGCGATACGCCGGACTGACCTGCCCAAGGGTGAAGTAGTTCGCCCAACCGGTCAACGCCCGGTTGAGGCGCGCCACCACTACCCCCGGCGACAGGAGCCCGCTGCGTCGTGTCGTCAGCTCGCTCACGCAGCGGCAGACGCCAGTGCCCCCAGCCACCGGTCAACCCCGAACGACTCGACGCCCGCGACCGTTTCGCCGTCCATCCCGGCCGACCCGCCGTTGCGGCGGACCGTCTGCCAGGCGACCGCGAACACGTCATCGCGCCACACCTTGTCGCTCAGCGAGTAGAACCGGAAGCCCGGAGCTTCCTTCGCTTTCGCATGTAGCGCCGTCTGGAGTCGCTGAACTCGTTCTGAGGCGGTTAGGCTCTCACCAGTCCCCACGTCCCTTCCTCCTTCATGCGCTGCTCTCGAACCGAGGCCCCTTCCCTCCGCCGGCGTTACCCGGTTTCCCCGGTACTACGGGCCTCTCCGCCACCCCCGCCGGCCCGACCTGACCCTCACGGGCTGTCAGTTGGCGCGTGCCACGCCACCGGCGGGGCTTCCCGTGTTGCGTCCATCCCCCTCTTCCATGCGTGCCGCCGCCAATACCCCGGCGGAACCGGCCGGTGCTCCCGTCGCTCGCTTCCCGGCCCGTGGCAGCCTTCCCCGTATTGTGAGCGGGTCGGCTTCCGCATTCGTCGTTTCGAGGCCTGCTCGGCGTTCACTCACGTTGCGGTCCGCATGGTCGCTGAGCCGCCCAATGGCGACCCGTTGTCGTCGAAGTGCTTCAGGCGATGTCGTTGCCTCCATCGTCCGCTCCGACTCACTTCTGTCCCACACACCTTCAGGTGAAGGCGGCTTGAACCTTCCATGTCTGATAGAATGATTGGTAGCATAAGTCATTCAAAAGACAGGAGATCCAAGCCGTGGCTCATCATAACACAGTCTTCGCGCAGCTTCTCAAGTTCCTTCCGAGACATGAATTCGAGGCCGAAGCTCGCCGGCACCAGCACGGCCAGGGGTTGCGCGTCATGAGCCGCTGGGCGCAGTTCGCGGCCCTTGGCTTGGCGCAGTTGACGGGCCGACAGAGCCTGCGGGATATCGTGAGCAACCTGGCCGCCCAAGGACGCAAACTCTATCACCTCGGCGTGGGGACGGTCAGCCGCTCGTCGTTGGCCCGGGTCAATACCGAACAGCCGTACACCCTCTACGAAGCGCTGTTCGAACGCCTGTTGGGCCGCTGCCGGGAGCACGCGCCGAGGCACGGCTTTCGATTCAAGAACAAGTTGTACGCCGTCGATGCGTCCACCATCGATTTGTGTCTGGCGGTCTTCCCGTGGGCGACGTTTCGACGCACGAAGGCGGCCGTCAAGCTGCACGTCGGTCTGGATGAGGCGGGCCATCTACCGAGCTTCGTCAGTGTGACCGAAGGCAAGACCGCCGATGTCACGGTCGTCCGCACCTGGATATTTCCGGCGGGCAGCGTGGTCGTGGCGGACCGGGCGTATATGGACTTCAAGTGGTTCCATCAGTTGCAGGCGCAGGGCGTGACCTTCGTGACCCGCCTGAAGCGGGGCGTGCGGTATCGGGTCACGGACACGCACGGCGTCCGCCGCGGGACCGGCGTCATCAGCGACGAGACGATCGAGCTGACGAGCGCTCGCGGCCGGAAGGCGTATGCCGCGCCGCTGCGGCGGGTGGTCTACAAGGACCCGGTGACGAAGAACCGGTACGTGTTCGTGACCAACAACACGACGTGGGTGGCCAAGACGATTGCGGACATCTACAAATCCCGGTGGCAGATCGAGCTGTTTTTCAAGTGGATCAAGCAGCATCTGAAGGTGAAGCGGTTCGTGGGCCGGTCGAAGAACGCGGTCATGACGCAGCTATGGGTGGCGATGTGCATGTACTTGCTGTTGGCGTATCTTAAGTTCGTCATGCGAGTGAGTTGGAGCCTTCACCGGATGCTGCAGGTGCTCCAGCTCAACGTGTTCGAACGTCGCCTACTCCAGGAGCTCTTCACGACACCGTCGCCACCCGGTCCTTCCAGCCCTCCCGGCCCCCAACTGCCGCTGATGTGGGCCTAGAATCGCCAAAATTGTGGGACACTAGTGGCTCCGACTACTACCGGCTGGAGCGACAGTTGCCGGGCGGGATTCGCACCCGCTGAGGGATGGCGCCTTCGCACGGCGCACCACAAATCTGACGTGCACCCGTCCAGGCTAGTGCTCTTGACCGCCTGCTATCCATTATGGTACCTTGAGTGGCGACTTGGGGCGGGGCGATCGAGGCCGCCTAGAGCCGAGGGACGATGGATCCGGAGACGAGCACCGGTGTCAGAGTCGCGGTGGGGGGGGGGCTGCGCGCCCCCCCCCCACCGCATAGCCCGCCATGTTCTCCGGATTCTTCATCGGCCGATCGAAGTTCGCCTTCGTCATCTCTATCGTGATCGTCTCGGCTGGGCTGATCGCGATCCGCGCGATCCCGGTCGCGGAGTTCCCCCGAGAGCGAGTTGACCGCCATTGCTAGTTGGAGAACATGCCTACTATGAAAAAATCACCTGAGGAAAAATCCAAGGAGCTTTCTTCTAAGCTGGATCCGTTAAGGTCTTTTGTGGAAAGGACTGCTGTCGTTCAATTCCCTATGGAAGAGCTGTTTTCGACATGCTTGAAAGCTTCGTTTGTCAGCACGTTTAAATTAGTTGATTTCGTGTCGAAACAAAATTCTGATATTGCTTTTTTTCTTCCGCCTGCACTAAGGCGGCCCATAGAGGATATTATATATTTTCGGTTTATATCAAAATTAGATTGCGAAGAAGAAGAACGTGAAAAAATCATGGGAGATATGATGGCTCTCGAAACTGCAAAAAATTTGGGAACGCAAGAACGTTTTTTTGGAAAATTCCGCCCATTTCAACCCATTCTTTCAAAAGCAGATATTAACATTAAAAAAGCTCAAGTTAAAGACTCTGTTCGTTCTTTCTGGAAAAGGAATGGTTGGCCAAATTTGCCAAAAAAGAGGGTATCTCCAGAGATCATAGAAATTGCTAAAAAATCCGATCCGGGGTTGTTGGATGTAATATATGGATATATATATCGTCTTATGTCAAGCACAGTTCACTTTAATCCCCAAATACTCCTCCGATCAGGTTGGGGTAGTAGTGTATTAGAAGAAACAGTAGTCAGTCCTGCCAACATGGGTCCTTATTATCTCGCAGTTAGCCAGATATATGGGAGCTATATTTTGTGTTTGTATTTTGAATTTTTCGATCAATTCTTGCAACCAAATCAAGAGGAGAAGGAGGCAATAAAAGAACTTAGAAAACACCTGCTAAGCATATTCCGGTGGCCAGAAATAGTCACATACGAAGAAATGAACAAGCCAATACCAAACCCTGAATTATTGTCAACGGCTGTTATTTATAGACGTTATTCCACCATTGAGGAGAAGGATTTCATTATAGAGAAAGGTTTCATGCTAAAGAAGGATTCGTAATTGTCAATTCTTGATGCTGATAGTTCCATATTAGCGCCATCCCGGTCATCCTGCCCCTGTTCTTCAACCCTGCCGGGCCCGGGAAACCCGGTTTACCTCACGTCCCGCCCCAACCCGAAGGCACCCTCACGCGGATTGGCCTCATCCTGTCCACGCGAGCGGCGATTGTCAAGGTCGAGCGCGCGCCACCGCCCGGGCCCCGCAGGCAGGTTGACCGCGCGCAGGGCGCACTTCGAGCGGAGTGACTCGGATGGACGAGACCGGCAGGGACGAGACCGGCAGGGACGAGACCGGCAGGGACGAGACCGGCAGGTCGGGGTGTGGCGACCGGTCGCGGCGCGGGCGAGCAGCCGTTCACGACGCCGGCAACAGCGGAGACGAACGCGCGGGACAGGGCTCGGGGATCGTTGCCGGCAACCCGAGGTGGCCCAGGATCCGCGCGATCACCGTAAGGCGACCGTGCTATCGTCTGCCCGCCGAAAAGCAGATCCGCCGGGGAACGCACCGCAGCACGGCGGCGCTGGAACAGGCGATCACCGACTACCTCGCCATCTACAACGAGAACCCGAAGCCGTTCGTGTGGACCAAAACGGCCGACCAGATCCTGGAATCGCTGCAACATTACTGTAAACGAATTAACGATTCACTACACTAGTGGTCCGTCACTCCATAAATTTCTGACAGACAAACTTGAGTCGAACGATGTATTTTCTTCTGCATAGGACTCTTGCGGTTCGCGGTGAGTGCCCCGGAGACCCTGTTTTTAGTCGTGTCGATGCACTGGCAGGGTACCGATGATCCACCGAGTGTCGGTGCTCGGCATGAGGTCTCCAGGTCCTTCGGGCCAAGAGACGGCCCGGCCCACGGATCTGCGCCCGGTCGGGTCCGGGCATGGTCGCTCTTATCGTCAATCTATCACGGTGCCCGGCGGTCTAGTAGGACCAGACCGGGCTCGCACCTCGTGGACAGGCGGCCGCTGGGGAGCGAACCGCCTGCACCGCATGGAATCGGCATTGTGTACAGTCCCCGCCCACGATTGGGCTTGACCCTTCGCCGGTGACGGCGTCCCACCCTTTGCGACTGATGACAATCTTGCGCCCGCAGGGGCCGCCAACACGGCCCAACCTGCCTCGAACCAGATCCGTCACGCCACGCAGCCCTACAGCCTCCAGACCATCACCCCGCGCCCGTCCCGCCGGCGACCGCTTCCATCCGCCCCGCCGCCGCCGTCCCGGCGGTCCTCACTACGGCGGTCGATCACCACCAGATGCCCTTCCTCCGCCCCGCACTTCGCCATGTAGCCCAACGTCTGCTCCACGCCCTGCTCGACCGTCCCCGCGGGGCTCTTGCGGTCCGCATCCCGCAGCACCTTGCATTCGACCACGAACCGCTCCCACAGATCCGACGGCTGACCCGCCTCCCGCGGCCACAGCACCAGCAGGTCCGTCCGACCGCGTCCCAGCCCGTACTCCCGCTCGATGCGGCCGCCCCCGTTCACCACCCGCTGCAGGTACGACTGCAGGATGAGCTGCGGACCGGCCTCCCGGTAGTCGCCCAGATGGTCGAGCCAGTGCTCCGCGTGCTCCCCGAAGAACGTGCCGAACGCCGTCAGCAGCTTCGTCATGTTCAGACGGCCCTCGCCGTCCACGTACCACGCCACCTGCAGGTCCAGGCTGTCCTGCAGCACGTAGCCCAGCTCCCGCGGCACCACCTCGGCGTAGATCGGGTTCGCCATGCGCGGCGGCGAATCCGGCGCGAGCAGCCCCAGGTCGCGCGCATACTCCAGGTCGCGGGCATGGTGCCGCACCTCGCCGCCGCTCAGGAGGGGCTCGACGACGCGCCGCACCCGCGCCTCCTCCAGCTTGTGCGCCAACTGGTCCATGTGCGTGCGCCGCGACAGGACGAGCGCTTCCCGGGCCGCGTAGACGTCGTCCACTTCAATGGCCCGCGAGCGGTCCCTTCCCGCCTTGTTGTCGAAGCACGCCTCCGCGCACAGCGCGTTCACCAGCCACGGCTGGCCCCGGGTCTGCGTCCACACCGCCTCCAGCGCCGCCGCCGAGAAGCGCTGGCCGGTCTCCTCGGTGTGCTGCGCCATCAGCGCCCGCGTCTCGGCCTCGGTGAAGTCGCCCATGCGCAAGGACTTCGCGGCGACGTTGAACGGGCTGCCGCCGGCGATGACCTCCCCGGCGCTCGACCGGATGCGGTAGTCGCGGATGTCGCGCACCCCGCACAGCACCACGCTCTGCGGAAAGCCCTCGGGACGCCTCTGGTAGCCGGCGCGGAGCTGGCGCAGCACCGAGAGCAGGGTGTCGCCGACCAGCGAGTCGATCTCGTCCACCAGCAGCACCAGCGGCGTCGGGTCGGCCCGGCACCAGCGGGCGAGCAGCACGTTGAGAGCGCTTTCCGGCCCCATCGACGCCAGGACGTCCTGCCACACGCTGCCGGGGTAGTCGTCGCCCAGCTCCTGCGCATTCTCGGCCAAGCTGCCCAGAATGGCGCGAATGCCGCGCGCCACATCGTCGCGCGCCACCTGGGCGGGTTCGACGTTCACGTCCACGCAGCGGAAGTTGCCGGCCTCGCCGCGGTTGAGCAGGTCGCGCAGGGCGATCAGCGCAGAGGTCTTGCCGGTCTGGCGCGGCGCGTGCAATACAAAATAGTGTTCCGCCCGAATCAGGGCCAGGAGCTCGTCGACGTCCACGCGGTTCAATGGCTGGATGGCGTAGTGCTTGTCCGGGCGTACCGGTCCTGCGGTGTTGAAGAAGCGCATGGGCCGATTAACCAACTTCGCGTTGACTGCCCGCGTTCCACCACGCGGTACTGGATGGGCGGCTTGCGGTAGATCCGGACCGCCGCTTTCTCTGGTGACACTTGTCCTTCACGACATGAGATCCAGATCGCGGTGGGCATTCATCTCTCCCGGAGCGGCGGAGCCGAACAGCATGATCTTCTCCGGTGCCACGGCGTCGACGATGCCCGCTAAACGATGCTGTCGAGCATTTCTCGATCCATCCTCGTGATTATGCGGCACCGGTCGGCGCGACGGCAATCGCGGCGGGGCGCCCGCCGGTGTCGCGTGGCGCGCCGGCCGGGCCGGCCCCGTCCCGACCGGCCCCTCGGGCGGCTCCCCGGCTCGGATGGATTCGCGGTGGGCTCCCAGGCGCCGCGCTTGCGGAGCCGCGGGGGCTTGTGGCGCAACGTGGGGAGCCGCGGGACGCTCTCGTCCTCCACCGGACGGGCCACCCGTTTCGCGGACGTCGAAGCCGGGACGCCCCGCGTACCGCCCCGGAAGACCTTCAAGGCCGGCGCTCGTTCCCCGGCGCCTCCTTCGCAATCATCACCTCGGTCGCCTTGATCAGCGCCGTCGCCTCGTCCCCGCGTTTCAATCCCAGCTCGTCGACGGCGTCGCGGGTGATGACCGCGGTCAGCCACTGGTCGCCGATGCGGAGGCGCACCTGGGCGACGAGGCCCTCGCGCCGCACCTCGTCGACGATGCCCTGGAGGCGGTTGCGGCCGCTGATGCGCACGAGCACGCCGCCGCCCCGGATGCCGCCCCTGGTGCGGGTGGGCGGCCGGTCGGTGCGGGCGAGCAGGCGCTCGATTTCGGCTTCGGCGATGCGGTGGTGTCCGCCGGCGGTGCGGGTGGTGCGGACGCCGCCGCGGTAGATCCAGTGCTTGAGCGTCGAGTAGCCGATGCCGAGACGTTCTGCCGCTTGCCGCACCGTCAGCGTGGCCATTCCGCTGCCGCCTCTGCCCGTCCGGATCGCAGGTTGTCCGGCGTGGGCCGTTGAAATCGATTTGAATCGTTTGTCAAATCGAATTGAATCATACTATATTGCGCAGATGATTGGCTGGCGGATGGTCTCGGGCGGTGCGGATGGTGCGCGCTCGCGGCATGGGGCCGAAGAACGGGAAGCGACTGCGGGGGACGGCCGGCGGGCGGCCGCGCGGGTGACGGGGGTTCCGGGGTTCATCGCCGCCGCGGTGCTCTCGGCCTGCGGGGGTTCGGGAACATCGCCGCCCGACGGGGTGCGGGTGTCGGCGGCGGTCAGCCTGACGGAGCCGCTGGATCAGGTGGCGCGCGACTTCGAACGCGGGACCGGCGCCGCGGTCGAGTTGAACTTGGCCGGCTCCAGCACCCTGGCCACGCAGATCCTGGCCGGGGCGCCGGTCGATCTCTTCATCAGCGCCGACGAGCGGCAGATGGACCGCGTGGCGGCGGAATCGCTGGTCGACGCGGGCACGCGGGTGGTGCTGCTGTCGAACCGGCTCGCGGTGGTGGTGTCGGCGGGCGGGGCCCCCGTGCCGAGCAGCCCCGCCGAGCTGCGGGCCGAGGCGTTCCGGCGCATCGCCATCGGCGATCCGGCCGGCGTGCCCGCCGGGGTCTATGCCCGCAGGTACCTGACGGCGCTCGACCTGTGGGACCCGTTGGCCCCCCGCATCGTGCCGACCCGCAGCGTCCGGGCCGCGCTGGCCGTGGTCGAGGCGGGCGACGCCGACGCCGGCATCGTCTACCGGACCGACGCGCTCTCGTCGGACGGCGTCGCCGTCGCGTTCGAGGTGCCGGACGACGAGGGGCCGGCCATCGGCTATCCGGCCGCGATTCTCGCGGATGCCCCGAACCGGGCGGGGGCGGCGCGGTTCCTCGCCCATCTCCAGCGCCCGGCCGCCCGCGGGGCGTTCCGGCAGGCCGGTTTCATCGTGCCGGCGCCGTCGCCCGCCGCCGACCGGCCCGCCGCGCCATGAACGAGGTACTCTCCGTCGCCGGGTTCACGGCGGGCATGGCCGCCCTCGCCACCGCCGTCATGCTGCCTCCCGGCCTCGCCGTCGCGTGGGTGCTGGCCCGCCGCCGTTTCCCGGGGCACGCGGCGCTCGATACCCTGGTGTCGCTGCCCCTGGTGCTTCCGCCGGTGGCGACCGGGCTGATCCTCGTCACCGTTCTGGGGCGTCGGGGCGTGCTCGGGGGGCTGCTCGAACGGATGGGCCTCGAGGTGATGTTCACCTGGCGGGCGGTGGTGGTGGCGATGGCGGTGATGGGCCTGCCGCTGCTCGTGCGTTCGGCGCGGGCGGGGTTCGAGCAGGTGGACCGGCGCTACGAGCAGATCGCGGCGACGCTGGGGGCGCGGCCGTCGCGGGTCTTCTTCACGGTGAGCCTGCCCCTGGCCCGTCGCGGGGTGCTCGCGGGGGCGCTGCTGGGGTTCTCGCGGGCGTTGGGCGAATTCGGGGCGACGATCATGGTGGCCGGCGCCCTGCCGGGCACGCGGACCATCGCGGTGGCCATCTACACCTACACCGAGACCGGCCAGGACGCCGCCGCCGCGGTGATGCTGGCGGTGTCGGCGGCCATCGCGTTCGGCGCCCTCCTGGCGTCGAACCGGCTGACGGCGGCATGACCGGCGAGGCGCCGGCCCCCGGCCCCATCACCCTCGACTTCGCCCTGCGCCAGGGCGGCTTCGCGCTCGAGATGCGCGAGCGCATCAAGGCCCGGGTCGTCGCCCTGTTCGGCCCGTCGGGGGCCGGCAAGACGACGGCGCTCGAGTCGATCGCCGGCCTGCGCCGGCCGCGGCGCGGCGTCATCCGCATCGGCGAGCGCACCCTCTTCGACGCCGGGGCCGGGGTGGACGTGCCCTGCCACCTCCGGCGCGTCGGTTACGTGCCCCAGGACCTCGCCCTCTTCCCCCACATGAACGTGCGGCGCAACATCCTCTACGGCGCGGCGGCGGGACCGGGGGGCGGCTTCGACCACGTCATCGCCCTGCTCGAGCTCGGCCCCCTGCTCGATCGCGGCGTCGCCGGCCTCTCCGGCGGAGAGCGCCAGCGGGTCGCCCTCGCCCGCGCGCTGGCCGCGTCGCCGGCGCTCCTGCTGCTCGACGAGCCCCTCGCCGCCCTCGACGCCGCTCTGCGCTCGCGCATCCTGCCGTATCTGGAGCGCATCCGCGACGAGCTGGCGACGCCCATGATCTACGTGTCCCACGCCGAGGCCGAGGTGCGCGCCCTCGCCGACCGGGTGGTGGTGCTCGACGGCGGCCGCGTCCTGCGATCCGGGGCCGGCCTGTGACCCGCCCGGCGCGGCCCCTCCAGCCGACCCCTCGGTTGCCGCGCGGTAGTAGGATCTCGATCATGCCGCCCGGGATTGTGAGAGGCGGTGCCGGGCGCGGCCTGCTGATCGTGCTCGGCGGTCTTCCCGGTGCGGGAAAGTCCACCGTGGCCGCCGCCCTGGCGCAACGGATCGGCGCCCTGCATCTGCGCATCGACACCATTGAGCAGGCGATGCGCAACTTCGGTGTCGAGGTCCGCGGTCCCGAGGGGTATCTGGTGGCGTGCGACGTGGCCGAGGACAACCTGCGGCTCGGACGCACGGTCATCGCCGACTCGGTCAATCCACTGGCAGTCACCCGCGAGCTCTGGCGTTCCGCCGGTACCCGCGCCGGGGCGGCGCTGGCGGAGATCGAGCTGGTTTGCAGCGATGCCGCCGAGCATCGCCGGCGCGTCGAGTCGCGCACGGTGACGATCTCCGGCCTCGTGCCGCCCACTTGGCAGCAGGTGCTGGAGCGCGAGTACCACGCCTGGGCGACGGCCACGATCGTCGACACGGCGGATCGGGAGGTCGATGAGACCGTGGAGCAGGTAGCGCGGCAGCTCCCGCGTTGATCCGCCGCAGTGGCGCTACTGGTGCCGCGCGCATGCCCGACTCCGCGCAGCCCGCCGGATGTGCTATCCGAGTTCGCGGCACGTCTGTCAGTCCGAGCGAATGCAAGGCCGGGGCGGCCCGGATTCTGCTCCGGGACGCGGCGCGGCCGGTTCTGAACCGGCGCGACCGGAGGCCGCCGCCTACACCCCGATGCCGAGCACGCTGAACAGCAGCCAGGACACCAGGCCGCCGACCACGGTCATCGACAACCCCCACGCCATCAGCTTGTTGAACAGGTCGCGGGTGTCCACGCTGGGGTGGGCGGCGGCCATGCACAGGGCGCCGAGGGTCGACAGCGGCGACACGTCGACGAGGTGCCCGCCGACGTTCATCGCCGAGGCGAGGGCGATCGGCTCCACCGACAGCCGCTGCCCGAGCTCGGCTACGGTGGGCAGGAACGCGGGCAGCACCACGCCCGAGGTGCTGCTGTAGATCGAGATGAACCCGGTCGACGCGGCCATGATGAACGTGGGGGCGATGGCGGCGGGGCGCTCGATGAGGTCGGTGAACAGGTCGAGCCCGCCGGTTGCGCCGAGCACCTCGATGAGCACGGTGACCCCGCACACCATCATGATCACCCGCCACGGCATGATCTTCACCGCCTCGAGCTCGTCGCCGGCCTTCAGCAGGCTCAGCAGCACCGCGCCCGCGAACGCCCCGAGGCCGACGTCGACGTCGAAGAAGATGACGCTCACGATCAGCGTCGCGATCACCGTCAGGGTCACGAGATGCGTCCGCGAGAACGTGACGCCGCCGGCGCCGCCGCCCTCGGTCCCGTCGCTCGACGGCACGTCCACCGCCCCCGCGTGGTAGCGGCCGAGCAGCTTCAGGCCGCCGAACGCGAAGTAGGCGGTGAACACCACGACGGTGTGCGCCATCATGTTGTTCAGGTAGTTGTACAGCTCGTACCCGCCCATGCCGAACTGTTCCATCACGCCGTTGACGATGACCCCGGTCGGGGCGATGGGAGAGAGCGACCCCGCGTTGGCGCCCATGCCGACCATGATCGCCATGAGGAACGCCGGCACCCCCACCTGTCCCGCCACCGCCATCGCCATCGGGGCGATGATCGCGGTCGACGCGATGTTGCCCGGCCCGATCGACGCCAGCAGGAACGCGAGCAGGAAGAACATCATCGGCATGACGCCGACGTTGCCGCGGGCGTAGCTGACGGCCCGCTGGGCCACCCGGTCGAGGGTGCCGTTGAGCTGGGCCAGCGAGAACAGCAGGGTGACGCCGGCCAGGGTCAGGAAGAGCCGGGCGGGGAATCCCGCCATCACCTCGCGCGCGCTCATGCCGGCGGCGTAGACGCCCACGAGCCACGCGAGCGAAATGGCCAGGAAGCCGACGTGCAGCCGGATCGTGCAGCTGACGACGATGGCCGCCGCGAGGGCGCCGAGGGAGACGGCCGCGACCGGGTCTACCGAGCTGAACAGGTCCATGGCGGGCGATCATATCGCGGATGCCGGCGCGCGCCCGGCGGGCCGGGCGTCCGGGAGCCCGTGGTCCGTACCGCGCGCGCATCGAGATGGGCGGGGGCGCCGGCGGCCCGTATTCCACTTCCACGCGCGTGATGCGCGTTGGTCGAATGCCGGCGGGGCCCGCGACTCGAGCTTCCGGTACGCCCCCGGCGCCCCCCGGGGTTGACCGCGCGCCGCGGCCGGGCCATCCTCATGACGGCCGGCCGATGTTCCTTTATCTCGCCCACCACGGAGACGCGCTCGGACCGGGGCAGGACCCCCGGCGGCCCCTGTCGCCCCGCGGGCGCGCGCAGGCCGACGCCCTCTCGGCACAGGCGGCGGCGCGGGGGGTGCGCCCCGCCGCCGTCTGGCACAGCGGCAAGCTGCGGGCCCGCCAGACGGCCGAGGCGTACTGGCGCGCCTGCAACCCGCTGGCGGAGTACGCGGCCACGCGCTGGGCGCAACCCGACGATCCGCCGCGGCTCGCCGACCTGCTCGAGGTCGAGACGCGCGACGTGATGCTGGTGGGCCACCTGCCGCATCTCGACCGGCTGCTGCGTCAACTGGTGTCCGGCGACGAGAGCCTGCCGACGTTTCCCGTGAACGGGCTGGTGGCGGTCGAGCGCGGCGGGGCGGGGTGGGTCGAGCGCTGGCGTCTCGCGGCGCCGCCGGCATGAGCCGGTCTCTTCGGCGGCGTATCCGAAACGTCGGCGTCGTTGCCGGCGCCTGCCGGGCCGCTGCGGGACTCGGGCGCCGAGGGCGCCGCCATGAGGCTTCGGTGTCGGGCGCGCGCCCGCGCCGGGCCGCGCCGCCGGCGTGAGGGGGGTCGGCCGGCGGTCAGCCCCGCGGTTCGGCTTGCATGAGCCGGTCGAGCTGCTCCTGCAGAAGCGCCCAGGCCCGCCGGACGTGGCGTTCCTCGGTGCGGATGTGTCCGACGGCGAGCCGCAGGGCGAAGCGGCCGTCGAGGCGGGTGTGCGACAGGAACACCTCGCCGGTGGCGTTGACGCCGTCGAGCAGCCGCGCGTTCAGGTCGTCGAGGTCGCCGGCCGGCGCCGCGGGGTTGGCGCGGAAGCAGACGACCGAGAACGGCGCCGGGGCGAGACGCTCGAAGCGGTCGCTGGCGTCGACCCAGTCGGCGAAGCGCCGGGCCAGCCGCATGTGCTCGGCGAGGCGGCGGCGGATGCCGTCGGCGCCGAAGTAGCGCAGGATCATCCACAGCTTGAGGGCGCGGAACCGGCGCCCGAGCTGCACGCCGGTGTCCATGAGGTTGCGCACCGCCCCCGGCTCGCGGCTCTGCAGATAGTCGGGGGTCAGGGCGAACGCCTCCTCCAGCCGGTCCATGCGGCGGCAGTAGAGGGCGCTGAGGTCGAACGGCGTGAACAGCCACTTGTGCGGGTTGACGACCAGCGAGTCGGCCCGGTCGCAGCCGGCCAGGGTCTCCCCGCGCCCCGGCACGATGGCCGCCGCCCCCGCATAGGCCGCGTCGACGTGCAGCCACAGCCCCTCGCGCGCGCAGACGTCGGCGATGGCCGGGACGGGGTCGACGCTGGTGACCGCGGTGGTGCCCACGGTGGCCACCACCGCCAACGGCATGACGCCGTTCCTCCGGTCCTCGTCGACCGCGGCCGCGAGGGCGTCGGGACGCAGCCGGAACCGTTCGTCGGCGTCGATGCGCCGGAGCCCGCTCTGCCCCAGCCCCAGGGTCATCACCGCCTTGTCGACCGAGGAGTGGGCGTGCTCGGAGCAGTAGACCCGCAGCGGCGCGAGGTCGGGGCGTCCCGCGAGGCCGCGCTCGCGCACCTCGGGCGCCGCCTGCCGGGCCGCGGCCAGCGCGTGCAGGGTCGAGATGGAGGCGGTGTCGTAGATGACTCCCTCGAAGGCCTCCGGCAGCCCGAGCAGGCGCCGCAGCCAGCCCAGGGCCACCTCTTCGAGCTCGGTCACCGCCGGGGAGGTGCGCCACAGCATGCCCTGGGCATTGAACGCCGCGCTCAGGAACTCGGCGAGCACGCCGGGGCCGCTGGCGCTGATCGCGAAGTATGCGAAGAACCCGGGATGGTTCCAGTGGGTCAGGCCGGGGACGATGAGCCGTTCCACATCGTCCCGGATGGCGCTCCACGGCTCGCCGGCGGCCGGCGCCTCCGGCGGCAGGGCCTCGCGAATCCCGCCCGGCTTCACCCGCGACAGCACCGGGTACCGCTCGGCCTCTTCCAGGTACCGGCCGATCCAGTCGACCAGCTCGTGGCCGGCCTGCCGGAACGCGGCCGCGTCCATGTCGCCGAGCGGGGGCGGAGACGGGGGGGAAGGCGGACCGCCGGGAGGGTGTCGGGACATCGGCCCTTGGTGTGCGCGGACCGAAAATTGTAGCATCAGTTCCCGGAGGTGTCGGGCCGGTGCCGGGGGCGAACAGATCGTCCCCGGGGGGCCCGTCCCGGTTCAGCGCCCGGGAATCGGGCGCACGGAGGTTCGGGTGGCAGAAGCAGCAGTAGTGCATACGAGCCGGCTGCGCATCGAGCGCATCGGCGGTCCCTTGCGGCACGCGTATCTGGAGGGTTTCGACGAGCCGATCCGGTTCGGCGTCCACGGGGGCATCAAGGCGTTCTACGGCGTCGAGCCGCCGGAAGACGTGCCGGCCACCCTGGACTACATGGTCGGCGCGGTCGGCGGTTGACTGCTCGGCACCCTTGCACGCGCACTGGAGGTGCGCGACATCCCGGCGCCGACGGAGAAGCTGCAGGCCAGCGTCGAGGGCGACGTCCAGGCCATCGACAGCGTGCTGCGAATCACGAAGATCCGCGTGCGGTACCGTATCCGGATCCCGTCCGGGACCCGGGAACGGGCCCAGCGGGCCGTCGACACGCATGCGACCAAGTGCCCCGCCGCCAACAGCGTGCGAGGGTGCATCGATCTCGACATCTCCGCCGACATCACCGAGGAGTGACCGCGTCTCCGGCCTCGACCTGAACGTACCACCGGGGAGGCGCCGGTTTCGCGTGGTGCGGTGTCACGAGCCAATATCAGGGACATCGGAGAACTCGCCTCGAACCCATGAGAGTCTCCCATGCAGGAGAATCGCATCACTCGACTCAAATCCGCCTGTCTGAAAATTATGACGTGACGGACCAACGGCCAGCGTGATGCCTGCGGCGGAATCGATCGTCTGGCTCGCATGGGGAGCCGATGCCTTCGCCCGCGCGGTGGCGGAGCAGAAACCGATCCTGCTGTTCATCGGTACCGCGTGGTGCCGGTGGACGGCGGAGATGGATCGGTTCAGCTACCGCGATGCGCGCGTCGTGCGTCTCGTGGCCGACCGGTTCCTGCCGGTGCGGGTCGACGCCGAGCGGCGCCCGGACGTCAGCGCGCGGTACACCCTCGACGGTTGGCCGACCACCGCGTTCCTCACCCCGGACGGCGACCTGCTCGGGGGCGGGACGTATCTCGACGCCGACGCCCTGACCGCGGTCCTGACCGATGTGGCCGAGGCGTTCACGGGCCGGCGCGCCGTCATCGACGCGCGCGCGACGGCCGTCCGGACCGCGGCGGCGCCCGCCGGGAAGCCGGGGCGCACCGCCGGCGTCCTCCGGACCCCCGGGGATGCGGACGACCCCGCCGGGTGGGATGACGCCGCGGGACCGGGCGACGATGCCGGTCTGGACGCCGGCGCCGGGCGGTGGCTGCACGACCTGCTGCTGGCGCGTTTCGACGCGACCTGGGCCGGCTTCGGCGACGGCGCCAAGCGGGTCGCGGCCGACGCCCTCGCCGCCGCCCTTCCGCGGTGCCGCGGGACCGGCGGCCCCGACCTGACCCGTATCGTCACCCGCACCCTCGACGCGATGGTCGGCGGGGGGTTGTGGGACCCCGTCGACGGCGGGTTCTTCCGCTACTGCGCCGGACGCGACTGGTCCGGGCCGGCCGCCGAGAAGCTGGCCGCGCCGAACGCGCGCCTCATCGATCTCTATCTGGCCGCGTCGGCCCTCTTCGATCGGATCGACTACGCCGAGCGGGCGCGCGCCATCATCCGTTTCGCGCACGGCGCGCTGTCCGATTCCGAGGGCGGGTTCTTCGCCAGCCAGGGGGGCGCGCCCGATCCGGACCGGCCCGACCGCTCCCCCGCGCCGGGGCAGGGGGCCATCGACCGGACCGTCTACACGGACGCCACCGCCATCATGGCCTCCGCCTACGTGCGCGCCGCGTCGATGCTCGACGACCCCTCGCTGCTCGAGTTCGCGGCCCGGTCCGTCGACCGGGTGGTGATGGAGAGCTACGAGCGCGGCGCCGGCGTCGGACATACCGCGGCCGGGAATCCGGTCCCGCGCGGACTGCTCGGCGACCAGGTGATGGCGAGCACGGCGCTGCTCGATCTGTACGAGGCGACGGGCCAGCCCGTCTATCTCGACATGCCGCGCGAGTTGACGGCCTATTGCCACCGGAACCTGTGGAACGAGACCGGGGGCTTCGCGGATCGGGATCCAACCCTCCGGGGAGCGGATGCGGCGGTCGGGCTCTTGCGCGATCCGATCTACCCGCTGGATCTCAACTGCCGCGCCGTGATGGTGCTGGCGCGCTTGGCCGGCCTGGCCGGGGAGCCGGCCTATCTGGACCTCGCGCGCCGGACCCTGGCGCTGCAGACACCCGTGTATCGGGAGCTCGGACTCGCGGGCGCCGCCTACGTGCTGGCCCTGGACGCGGTGTCCGGCGCGTCGTCGCGGCCCTGACGCCGGCCGGCGGGCCTTCCGCGCGTCTACCCGCTGGATCTCAACTGCCGCGCCGTGATGATGCCGGCGCGCCTGGCCGGCTTGGCCGGGGAGCCGGCCTATCTGGACCTCGTGCGCCGACACCCGGTATCGGGAGCTCGGACTCGCGGGCGCCGCCTACGTGCTGGCCCTGGACGCGGTGTCCGGCGCGTCGTCGCGGCCCTGGCGCCGGCCGGCGGGCCTTCCGCGCGCATGTCGAATCCCGGGCGCCGGGACCTGCCGATTTCCGCGGATTCCCCGCGGCGCGCGATGCCCGGGCCCCTGGGAGCCGGTGGCGAAACCGAGCCGTTTTCGCGTGGGCCCCCCGGCCGGGGGCGCACCCCCGAGCCGAAGCGTCACCGTGGTACACTCCATCGCTCTGGAGGTGCCGTGTCCATCGATCGCTCTACGTTTCCCGCGTTGCGCAATGTCGCGACCCGGCTTCGGATCGAGTCGGTCCGGGCCACGAGCCGGGCGGGAAGCGGTCATCCCACGAGTTGCTGCTCGGCCGCCGAGATCATGGCGGCGCTGTTCTTCGGGCAGATGCGGTTCGACCCGCGGGACCCCGGCCACGAGGACAACGATCGTTTCGTGCTCTCGAAAGGGCATGCGGCGCCGGTGCTGTACGCGGCGTGGGTCGAGGCGGGGGTGATCGGGCGCGGGGAGCTCGCTACCCTGCGAGAGATCGGTTCCGATCTGGAGGGGCACCCGACGCCGCGGCTGCCGTTCGTGGACGTCGCGACGGGTTCGCTCGGGCAAGGGATCTGCGCGGCGGTGGGGATTGCCCTCAACGCGCGCCGCATCGGGTCCGCCTATCGTACCTACGTGCTGCTCGGTGACGGCGAGTCGGCGGAAGGCTCGGTGTGGGAGGCGGCGCAGGCCGCGGTCGCCTTCCGGCTCGACAACCTGTGCGCGATCACCGACGTCAACGCCCTGGGCCAGAGCCGGGCCACTCAGTGGGCGCACGACCTCGCGGCCTACGAGCGGCGGTGGCGGGCGTTCGGATGGCACGTCGTGGTGATCGACGGGCACGACCTCGGCGCCGTCCTCGATGCGCTGGACGAGGCGGCGGGCACCGCGGGCCGGCCGACGATGATTCTCGCCCGCACCGTCAAGGGCAAGGGCGTGTCATTCGCCGAGGGGCTCGACGGCTGGCACGGCAAGCCGTTCAAGGGGGCCGATCTCGATCGCGCCCTGCAGGAGCTCGATGGGCAGCTCGGCGGGCCGGCCGGGAACCCGCCGATACCGGGGCCGCCGGCGCGGGCGGGTCGACCGGCCGCCGCGCCGGCGCTTCGCCTGCCCGCGTACGAATTGGGCGACAGGGTCGCGACGCGCGAGGCCTACGGCGCGGCGCTGGCCGCGCTGGGGGCGTCCGACCCGCGGGTGGTCGCCCTCGACGCCGACGTCAAGAACTCGACCTTCAGCGACCGCTTCGAGCAGCAGCATCCCGACCGCTTCTATCAGACCGGCATCGCCGAGCAGGTCATGGTGGGGGCGGCGCTCGGCCTCGCGAGCCGCGGCGCGATTCCTTTCCCGTCGACGTTCGCGGCCTTTCTCACCCGGGCCGCCGACTTTATCCGCATGGGGGGTATCGGCAACGTCAACGTCAAGCTCGCGGGCTCGCACGCGGGGGTGTCGATCGGCGAGGACGGGCCGTCGCAGATGGCCCTCGAAGACCTCGCGATGATGCGGGCGGTTCCGGGGTGCGTGGTGCTCTATCCGTGCGACGCGGTCAGCACGTCGGCCCTCGTCGCGGCGGCGGCCGCGCACGACGGCATGACCTATCTCCGGACCTCGCGGCCGAAGACCCCGGTGGTCTACGCGGCGGACGAGGGCTTCCCCATCGGCGGGTCCAAGACCCTGCGCCAGAGCGCGTCGGACGCCGCCACGGTGGTCGCGGCCGGGGTCACCGTCTTCGAGGCGCTGGCCGCCTGCGAGACGCTGGCCGAGACCGGGGTGCGCATTCGGGTCATCGACGCCTATTCCCTGCAGCCGATCGACGCCGATGCGCTCGTCTCCGCCGCGCGCGCGACCGGCGATCGCCTGATCACCGTCGAGGACCACTACGCGGCGGGCGGACTGGGAGATGCGGTGAGCGACGCCGTTTCCCCCCACGGCATCGCCGTGCATCGCCTCGCGGTGCGCGACGTGCCCCGGAGCGGCAAGCCGGCCGAGCTGCTCGACCGGTTCGGCATCTCGTCCCGCCGCATCGTGGCCGCGGTCACCGCCCTCGTCGATGCCGGACCCCAGCCGGCCACCACCTGACCATCACGCGCCATCGACGGTCCCCTCCGCCCGCACGAGCGGCACCCGCATCACCCGGGGGGTTCCGGCAGCGCCGGACGTGGCGCGCGGCAGGGTGGACCCCATCGGGGGCCGGGCGGCGGTTCAGGGCCGCCGCACCGCGCGCCACTCGGTGACCCCGGCCGGCGTCCGGGCGGTGCCGCTCATGGTCGAGTCGCCGGCCACTTGGCCGGTGTACGAGACGCCGCCGGCTTCGAAGCCGATGCGTTCGCCGCGCAGCCGTCCCTCGGTGATCGCGAACGTGCCGTCCGCGGTGCGGATCCGGCCGGTTACCGTCTGAAACACTTGTTCGAGCACCAGCTCGCCGGCGTCCATCCGCCAGGCACCGGCCACCTTGGCGGGCACGATCCACAGCAGCGACGTGCACCAAGTGGGGCAGGGGTCGAGCACGACGGTGTCGTCGGCGACCCATCCGGGGGCGTCGGGGTCGGTCTCGGACCCGCTCAGGTCCCAGGTGTTGGAGACGATGCGGGTGCCCGGCCGCAGGTCGAAGAGCGTGGGCCGCAGCCGGTAGTTGACGTCCGGCAGCAGGAACATCGTGACGACCGTGGCCGGCGAGAGATCGAACTCGAACAGGTCGGTCGCTACGAACTCGGTGCGGTCGGATACTCCCGCCTCGGCCGCGCGGCGCTCCGACAGCGCCACGAGGTTCGGCTCGAGCTCGACGCCGATGGCCCGCGCGCCGAGACGGGCCGCCGCGATCACGGTGCGGCCGTCGCCCGACCCGAGGTCGATGACGACGTCCTCCGGCGCCGCCGACGCCATCTCGAGCATCTTGTCGACGAGCGCCTCGGGCGTCGGCACCCAGGGCACATCCTTGCCCTCCTGGCCGATCTCGGGCTCCGGCTCCGGCTGTCCGGTCGCCTCGGGCGGTGACCACAGGCCGCCCGCCGTCAACAGGGCAATCGTGACCGCGGCGAGCGGGGGTAGCGGACGGGGCTGCCGGTTCGACATCGCGGCGCGACCTCGGACACCGAAAGCCCGGCCATCGCGAGGAAAGGGTAGCGGACGGGGCTGCCGGTTCGACATCGCGGCGGCGGGCCTCGACGGGTTCAGCGTACCGGGCCACGGTTGCGCAAGTCACAACCGCTCAATCGTTTGCGCCGTGGTCTTCGGATCTGTCCTACCGATTGTCCCACAGTTGCTCCTTCGTGTCGCCGTGTCGTGCACCGTGATCGTTTCGGTGTCTCCCCCCGGTCGGCGGCAGGTGCCGCCCTTGATGACCCCCACCCGCGGGTGAGCGCTCTGCGTCTGACGTCGTCGTCGAGCACGCGGGTGCATGATTCCCAGTCCACGTGCTCGACCTCGTGGTGTCGGAGGGCGAACGGGTGTTGATCCGGCACGGCGTTGATGGTCCGTTCCGCGTCCTCGATACGGCCGAGGGCCACCTTTAACCAGACGTCTTCGAGAGTATCAACTGGCCGAAGAGTCGGGAAATGCTCCGGCCGGTCCAGACCGCCGACGGCGGTCCAAGCAGCGTATCGAGCTCGTCCTGCCACTGCTGGACCAGCGTCCGGGGCGCGAGGACAAGCACCGGGCTGTCGCCGACGAGCGCCATGATCTGCGCCGCCATCGCAAGCTGCAGGGTCTTGCCGAGCCCCACCTGATCGGCCAAGACGAACCGCGCGCCATGCGGCCCGCGATGCGCGTCGAAGGCGAGCTTGACGAAATGCTTCTGGTGCTCCCACAGACCGGCTTCGCGGCGGTACACCGGGGCTTCCACGACGGCGGAGGCCGGGTCCGGCGCCTCCCGCCAACGCGTGCCGTCCCCGATCAGCTCGCGTTCGCCCGCGCCTCTTTCCACAACCGGACCGTGAACCGTTCGCCATCCTCGACGAGCTCCGGCTCGGTGCCGTTGTGTTCCCGCATGCCGCGTACGATCTTGCGCGGCACGCCCATGCCCGTGTGCTCCAGGTAGCCGTAATCCCGCATCACGTCCTTCAGGAGCTCGTTGCGGGCGCTCCGGCAACCGGCGCGCATGCGATCGGGCGTGATGCCGTTGGCCAGACGGCCGGGGCTGACAACCTCCAGGCGGTCGGAGTAGACGCTGAGCTCGATGTCGGTCCCGGACAGCAGGTAGTCGCGGTGTACGATGGCGTTGACGATCGCCTCGCGCACCGCCTCTCGGGGATATTCCCAACGGTCCTCTCGGCGCACGCCGTCCTTCAGCGTGACGGTCTCGATGTTCCGCCGCACGAACTCCACCGCCTGCTCCACGAGACCGGGCTCCAGCAGGCCGCCGCCGGCCGCTTGCAGAGGCACGATCGGCCCGCGCAACGTGCGCCGTTCCCGGGCGGCATAGTCTTTTTCCGATCCGAAATAGGCCGCCGCATCCACCTTCGCCTGCGGCAGAAACCGACTGGGGTCGGAACCGAACAGCAGCAGTCCGGCCATGGTCACCGGATGCGGGTCGTCCTCGTGCAGCATCTCCGTATTGACGAGAAGCGTCTCCCAGGCCGTGTCCCGGGCGTCGCGCCAGTCCCGTTCCCGGTCTTCGACGAGGACTCGCCACCGTTCCCCGTCTTCGCCCCTGGCCCACTCCTCCGTCCGTTTGCGCCATTCGTCGGGCGGGCTCGCCGGCGGCGCTTCCTGCTCCCGGACGCGCTCGAAATAGTCCGCGAGCCGGCGGCGGTCCAGGGTCGCGATCGACGTGCCTGACACCGGCCGGAGTTCCGGACGTATGGCGCCGCGCTGCTGAAAGAGCCGGGCCAGCTCTTCCGGGCTCGCCTCGCGGTTCACGCTGCCGACGCGGACGTAGTACGTGCGATGCTGATCGTGCCAGACGTGGTGCACCGTCCACCCGCGGTCAATCTGAACGACGGCCACGTCCCGGCCGGGCATGACGTCGGGAAAGATCTCGAAATACGGGATGATCTCGGGGCGTATCTTGTCGCGACAGGTTTGGGCAACCCACTCTTCGAGTCGCCGGTACGTGCGCCTCCCCGCGCCGTCGCCGTCATCAGGGGTCGGCGGATCGCACCTCGACAGCCCGTGAATGCTTCCGTCGTCGCCCACCCCGAGCAGAACCCGGCCGCCGTGTAGGTTGGCGAGCGCGACGAGTTCCTTTGCCAGCGCGCGGTTGTCTACGTCGTCCCTCTTGAACTCGACGCTGGAGTTTTCGCCTCTGGCGATCAGCTCGTAAAGATCGGTCTTCGTCACCGTTTGCCTCAGAAGCCGTACTTGCGGCGTCGCCGCTCGAACGCGTCTTCTCCGCCTTCAAGCAGTTCCTCCACGAGAGCACGGACGGGATCGGCGTCGATCGACCCCATGTGCCGGCGTGAGATCGTCGCGTGTCCTTCGCCCGCTTCTCCCGACGCGCTCAGGCCCAGAATCAATTCCGCGTCGCCGAGCACCGGAATGTTGGCATTGTGGGTGGAGAACAGTAACTGACGCCGTCGCTTCCCGTCGCGCATGCGCGGCACTATCTCTTCGGTGATGAACCGGTTGTCCAGATCGTCTTCCGGCTGATCGACCACGAGCGGCGCATCGGATTCCAGCAGCGCTAGGAGAAGGACGGCGGTCGCCTTCTGCCCGGTGGACAGCCTGTCAAGCGCCTGCCAGTTCTCCGCCTCGCCCGAAGCGGCGATGTTGAGTTCGATCTCGGTCGTGGACGGGAGGTCCAGTTCCTCGATGCGCATGAGTGTTGCGCCGGACGCCTGCGCCAACCGGTCTGCCTGAGCGCCGGAAATGTCGAAGTGAGCCTCCAGCGCCGTCGCGCCCTTGCGGCACGCTTGGGCCAATGCGCCTGGTGACAACGCATCCTTCCGCCGCAGCGCGTCGGTGGCTTCGAACAATCTGCCGCGAATATTGTCACGAAGGAGCTGGAACAACGGCTCGCGGTTTCCTCCGAATTCGATTCGTACACGGACGCGTCCCTGGAGTTGCCTCGTGACGAGCTTGCCGGCGCGGTCGAGCGCGCGAAACTCTGCGGCGTTGACGTTCTCCCATTCGGCCAGCAGGTTTCGCCGGCGTTCCTGGCGGTCCGTCTCCGCGCGTTCCAGGACCAGCCGCCTTTCGTTCAGAGGTCGCAATGCCTCGATTTGGCGTCGGAGATCGATGAACGCTTCGCCGTCCACCCCGGATTTCTGAAGATCCCGGAGCTTCTGTTCGTAGGCGGACTGTACGGAAGCGCTACGCGCCTCGAATCGTTCGCGGACCTCCTGGAGTCCCTGGTCTGCCTTGTCGAGCGCTGCTTCGAGTGTCTGCCGTACGTTCTCAAGGTCCGTGCTCAATTGATCGAGCACGCGGTCGGCGCCACCGAGGACATCCCGGCCGGGCAAGTCGTTCAAGGCTTTCGGCGATACAAAGGCCCGATCGATCGGGAGCTGCTGGCCCAGGTTTTCCAGGAGTGAACGAAACGGCTCCACGCGCTCGCGCACGGTATCGAGCACGCGCTTCTCCCGCACCAGCAAGCTGCTTTCCTTGAGATCCTCCTCGATCCCTGCTTCCTGGTACCGCTTCAGAATCTCTTCGAGTCCCGGCAGCGCAGCCAGCCGTTCTTCGATCTGGCCGAGTTCCTCGCGAGCCTGGAGCACCCCTTCGCGCGAGCGCTTCAATTCCTGGCGCAATTCGCGTTTCCGGGCGGCGAGCGACTCGTCGTGCTGCACGAACCGTTCCAGCAACCGGGTCAGCTTCTCCGGGCTTCTTGTCAACTCGGAGATCTCATGCTGCCCGTAGATTTCGACGCCGGGGAAGACGGCCGCCGCCGTGACGTTCAGCACTTCATTCGTCGCGGCGTCTCGCACGACAGGAGGGTTGGGAATGGTGCGCTCAATGCGATAGTTGCGCGCGCTGGGCCGATGGCAACGAACGACGAGTGACACTTTGGTGCCGCTTCTCAGGACGTTCTTCCGGATTCCGGCATGGCTCTCGCGGGCTTCCGCGCCTAGCGCTTCCAGATCGAGCACGCACCGCAAGCTCTCCACCACCGTTGACTTGCCCGCCCCGCGTCCCCCCACCAGCACGTTGAGATTCGGGTTGAAGTGGATGGCGGCGCCATCGAGAAAACCGCCTTGCCAAGCCATCTCGACGAGCTCGGAGTGTTCGTCCGGCTCGGGGTCGCTGTGCAGTCGAATCCGGGACCCGGGGTCCAGGAACGCCTGCCGCAGGCCTTCGATGCCGATCTCCGACATCTTGACCCAGCACGTCGCTGACGGTTCGGCGAGGTCGTCCGGCGAGGCGACGTCGCTGGCGTTGACGACGGCAATGGCGAGGTCTTTTTCGGGCGCGTACTGCCGGACGTAGTCCGGGTTGCGGTTCTGGACGATTTGCCGCACGTCGTCGGGCAAGTCCTGCACGGAGCCGGGGATCTGCACGGCGCAGAGATTCCGGTCCCGCCAGGCCCTGATCCGCGGCTGCCCGGCGAGCACCTGAAACAACCCGCTGGTGTTGGTGACGTGCGCGGCGATTGCGACGCCGCCCTGATTGCGCGCGCGTTCCAGGATTACCGCGAAGGCGCTGTCGCAGGGGGCGCTCGTCCTGGTGGTGGCGCGGACGCCGAACTCGCCCAGAAAACGCCCGAGTTGCTCGGCGGATGCGCGCGGCGGATAGAGGCAGAGCACGTGAATGCCCTCGGTCGAGGTCAGCTCGAAACCCGGAAACACGTGGATGCCGCGCCGCTCGGCTTCCGTGCGGATGAACTCCACGCCGCCGGCGTGATTGTGGTCCGTCACCGCCAGCACGGTGACGCCCAGCTCCTTCGCCTTGTCGGTCAACGCCGCCGCGTAGTCCGCTTCATCGAGCGGCGACGCCGCGCCGCGGTACGTGCCGGCGTAATGGTGCGGGTTGACCTGGAAGGCGCACTTGTGGAACCGAGCGCCCGCCGGCAGACGCGACGCGGCCCCGACGGGGTCGTCCGTACTCATGCTCTTCATCCCCGGTTTCGACCAGGCGCGGCGGTAGTCTCACACATGACGTTCTCCACGGCACCCGCGACGACACGTGCGGCACGGGCCGATGTCCCCCGGCCGGTAGAAGCCGCCCATGACCTCGTCCCGATGCTCCTACTGTGGACGTGATCGTGTCGTTGGAGGGGACATGTTTCGCGGTAGGGCTTCTTGCAGACGGTTGCGGCTGCAAGAAGCGTGTAATTGCACCCGTTTCCGGGGTTACTGGTGGTCGATCCCGCTCGCGGTGGCGGCGTCCGCGCCGTCCAGCCCCTTGATCAGGCGGTGGCGGCGACTGCGCGTGGCGATGTCTTCGGCCGCCGTCTGATGCAGCGGTGAGCTGATGACCTCGTCCCGGGCGGGTTTGTCCTGACGCCGGGGGGGCTTCGCAGCGTGGGTGTCGCCGCCAGTGCGCTTGGGGCGGGTCCGTCTTCGGGCGTGGTTGCCGGCGTGCTTGCCCCGTCCAACGGACGGTCCCCACGGAATCGGGTCGGTCTCCGTCCAACGGACGGTCCCACGAACTTCTATCGCTGGAGGTATCCTGCGGCTCCTGCTGGTGGTCTGAACCTCTCGTTTTACGGGCTTTCCGTGCGCGCCGCTCGCGTGAACCGGCTCGTGCGTCATTTCGCGAGTTGGTGATGGTTCAGCGTACCGCATCGCTCTCCAGGCGGTCGTCCGGATCGAACCGGTGGCGCGCCGGCATGACGACGTCGGGCAGGGTGGCCGCATTCATCACCGCTTCGTCGTCGATGATGCCGTTCTTGGCCAGGATCCAGGCGACGAGCCCGTACACCTCGTCCGGGCTCAACGTTCCCGGGGCATTACGGGGCATCGCGCGATAGATGTAGTCGTAGAGGGTCGTGGCGTACGGCCAGTAGTTTCCGACGGTCGGCGGTCGCGCCGCCGCATCGCGGCCGACGAGCGGGGCGGCGATGCCGCCTTCGCCCTCCCGGCCATGGCAGGAGCGGCAGGCGCCCCCCCAGACGCGCGCGCCCTCCGCGGCGCTGCCGCCGCCGAGCGGCAGTCCGGCGCCGTCCGGCATGACGTCGATGTCGAGGGCCGCGATCTCGTTCGCGGTCGCCGGGCGTCCCAGCCCCAGCGGGCCTGCCGCCTGGTCCGCCGGCTGCGCGGCCGCCGCCCAGGGGACGCCCGCCAGCAGGAGAGCCAGCCCGAAGCCGCGCGCCGGCGCGCCCGCTCCCGGACGCAGCGGCCGGGCGGGTCCGCGCGGGGGGGCGGTGCGGGTCATGACTGCAGCCTTTCCGTCCCGAACAGGACCCGTCCGTCGGCGCCGATGGTCCACGAGGTGATCGGGTTCTGGTGATACCGGGTCCGGGGCCCGCGGGCGGCGACGAGCGCCTCCCAGGTCGGCTGCACGTAACCGGTCTCGTCGGTCGCGCGGCTCATGATCTCGGCCGCGCCGCCGTCCCAACGCCAGGGGGCCCGGAACCGCACGTGGGCCTTCGCCAGCACCGGCTCCTGCAGCTCCGCTTCCTGCCAGGTCGCGCCGCCGTCGGCGCTGACGTCGACCCGTGCGATCCGGCCCCGGCCGCTCCAGGCGAGCCCGCGGATCTCGTGCCAGCCCGGCTCGATCACGCGGGGCCAGGCGGGATCGGTGATGATGGAGCGCGCGTCCATGACGAAGCTGAACTGGCGCGAGCGGCTCCCGTCCCCGAGGGGATCGGTGTACTTCGACGTTTCTTCCCGGGTCATGAACGGGCGGTCGGCGAGCTCGATGCGGCGGAGCCACTTGACGCTCGAGTTGCCTTCCCACCCCGGCAGCAGCAGCCGGGCGGGGTACCCGTTGCCGGGCATCAGGGCGTCGCCGTTCTGCGCGTAGACGATCATCGCGTCGTCGAACGCCTTCTCCATCGGGATGCTGCGGCTCATCACCGCGGCGTCCTGTCCCTCGGCGAGGAACCACGTGGCGTCGGCGTGCGCGCCGACCTCCCGGAGCACCGTCGACAGCAGGACCCCGGTCCACTCGGTCTGGCTCGTGAGCCCGCACACCATCTGCGGCAGGGTCTCCGGCCCGCCCCGCCGGAGGTTGCCCGAGCACTCGAGGAAGCAGATCCGCGACGTGGCCGGGAAACGCTTCAGATCGGCCAGCGTGAAGAAGGTCGGGCGGTCGACCAGCCCGTGGACGAGGAGCTCGTAGCGGTCCGGGTCGATCGCGGGCACCCCGCCGTGGTGCCGCTCGAAGTGCAGATCCGCGGGCGTGATGGTGCCCCGCAGATGCTGCAAGGGCGTGCGCGACGACGTCGAGCTGGGGTCGCGCCGCGGGGTCACGAACGGGGAGCGCTGCCCGACCTCGTTCGGACCGGGCCCGGGGCGCCGGGTGGTGTCGATGGCCTGCTGCGCGGCCGCCGGCACCGCCGCCGCGCCCACCGCGCCGGCCGTTCCCGCGAGCATTTCCCGGCGGGTCAGGCCGACCCGCCGCGGTCGAGAGGAGTCTACCGATCGTTCCCGGTGCGCCATGGCTCAGCTACCCCCTTTGTCCGCCGTCGATTCGAAGCGGGCCTCCGGCGAACCGGTCACAAGCCCGGCACCGTCTTCCGATATTATGACGCACTCCGACGGCAACCGGCCGGGTGGCGCGGGGAAGCTTGGAAGCCCGTGGCGATGCCGCGGGCTCCCAGGCCGGCGAACGCCGCTTGCGGCCGGCTCCGATTGCCGCCCGGACAAAGTGCGGGAGCCCTGCGGCGCAGGCTCCCGGCCAAGAGTCTGCGCCGTAGAACTTCGCGGATTCCTGGAGAGTTGGTTGGGCGGCAATCGGAGCCGCAAGCGACGATTTCCGGGCTGGGAGTCTGCGCCCCAGAACGGTTTGGGTCCGATCCGGCACAATATGCAGCGGTCAATCGCCGGCGCTTGCGCAACATAGGGTGGTCATAATTTCCTGCGGCGCAGACTTCTAGACGGCTAGTGCATCGCCACGACTAAAAACAGGGTCGCCGGGGCACTCACCTAGAACCGCAAGAGTCCTATACAGAAGAAAATACGTCATTCGGCCCAAGTCCGTCTGTCAGAAACTTATGACGTGACGGACCACTGGCTAGGCGGATGGGACCGAGAGCGAGCGCAACGCCCCGATGACCTCCTCGGGCTCGGGAAACCGCTGCTCCTTCTGCTTCGAGAAGATCAGCTCACCGTCGGCCACCACGTCGAACTGTCCGCGGCCACCGGCCGTCACGTCGGCTTCGACACCGATCGCGTCCTTGATTGCGGCCGCCAGACTGGCGGCTCTGGGCAGGTAGTTTCAAACCTTGCAGTAACTGATTGACAGCTTCATGATGTCCGATCGTACTGCAACGACTTCATTCGCGCAACGCCCGTCGTGGGGTGCACCAAGACCATCCCACGCTCCGCCACTGCCGTGCGCAGGCAGCATCGCGGCGGGTCTTGGGGCTCCGGACGTGCGGCATCGTGGGTCTCACGCGGTGCCGGCCGGTCGGCAAGACGGTGTCGACCCGTCGAATCGGGGGGGCCGTCACGCGCCGTCAGCGTGGGATGCCCCTGTGGCGTGCACGTCAAGAAAGTGAGGCACCGCCGCGGGCACCGGTCCCCCGATGAATCCCAGGCGCAAAGCCCCAAGAAAGCCCGTTCGGGAGGGCCTCGGTGCCGAGAACGGTACGGAAATCGCCAACCTGACGGCGCCGGGGGCAGTCATTTCACGAATTTGACGTGCACCCCCCGTCGTGCGATTCCTTGACACGGACCGTCGTCGTCGAGCGCCTCCTGAATCCGGGCGGCGACCGGCGTCCCACGGTACGTCGAATGCTAAGCGAAAACGTTCCGCGCTTCCACGGTTTCCGTGCGTCTGCGGGTGGCGTTGCATCGCCTGTCGCGCCGTGTCGGACGGTTACGCGCCCCAGCGGCTGACGGGGTGACGCGGGCACGATTCGGCGCCGCTTCGTAGACGTCGTCATCGTCGAGCGTCACCGTCGTTCGCATCGTGGTATCAGGGTCAGGGCATCAGGCCCGCGACCCGGGTGCGAATCCGGTAGAGGCCGGTCTGCGCCGTGATGTAGAGAGTCATGCCGTCGTTGCCGAACGCGGCGTTGGCGGGCTGCTCCCCGGGCCGCACGGTGCCGAGGTGATCCCCCTCGGGGCTGATGACCACGATGCCGCCGGGACCGCTCGCCCACAGGTTGCCGGAGGCATCGACCGCGAAGCCGTCGGGCACGCCGCCGTCGGCGCTGTCCGTCAGGTCGAGGAGCACGCGGCCCTCGCCGAGGCCGAGGTCGCCGTCGACGGGATAGGCGATCCACTGCCGGGCGGCGCCGTCCGAGTTGGCCACGTAGAGGGTGCGCTCGTCGGGTGAGAGCCCGATGCCGTTGGGCCGGGTCTGGCCGTCGGCGAGGAGGTGGACGGAGCCGTCGGGGTCGAGGCGGTAGACGCCGTTCCAGTCGAGCTCCGCCGCGTCCGGAGACGCGAGGCCGTACGGCGGGTCGGTGAAAAAGGCCGCGCCGCTCGAGTGGTAGACGATATCGTTCGGGCTGTTCAGGCGCCGGCCCCCGTAGCGGTCCGCCAGTGTGACCCGGGAGCCGTCGGCCTCGATCCGCGCCAGGCGCCGATTGCCGTGCTCGCACAGGACGACGCGGCCGTCAAGGTCGAGCGTCAGCCCGTTCGAGCCCCCCTGCCCGCCGGTTTCGAGCTCGGGGAGGAACACCGGGTTGAGGAACACGCTGGTTCCGTCCGCTTCCGACCACCGGTAGACCGTATCTCCGGGGATGTCGCTGAAGAGCAGGTGGCCGTCGTTCGCGTCCCCGACCCACACCGGCCCTTCGATGAACTGGAACCCGTCGGCGACGCGCTCGACCGCCGCATCCGCGGCCAGCAGATCGTCGAGACGCGGATCGAGCCGATCTATCGTTTCTCCTTCGCCGGCCGGCGTCTGCGCCGGTTGAGCGGCCGGCACCGGCGCCGCCGCCAGGGCGGCGGCCACCACGGCAATCAGACCGGGACCAATGACCGTTCCTCGCCTCATGTCCAGTTCTCCCCCAGCAGCCCATGGCGAACCCGCGCCGCACCGAGTGCGGCGAAGGTGCCGGCGCCCTCGCCTGACAAGGCGTGAAGAGGACGCCCCCGCCCCGCCCACCCGGCGGCGGCGCCGCTCGAATGCAGCGGGGATTTTCGCCACGGGCTGCCGGTAGCGTCTCAGTTTGATTAACGCCCCCCTACCGGCGGTGCAGGGTGGCGTCCCACGTCATCGTACCGCACCGACTGGTGTTCAAGCTCGTAGCGCATCGCCGAGTCCTTGAACGGAATCCGGCTGTATGTGGGCTCCAGCCATCCGCAGTCAGGGCCGTGCCCTCCGTTATTCGGCGGCGGCCCGGTGTCGGGCCGACACAGCGAACGAGTAGCAGTCGCACGCTATCACAACTTGACCGGTCAAGTCGTGGCGCGATACGCTGTTTCACATGTTGGACGCGAGCATCGTCGAACTGCTCACACTCGCGGTCGCGCTGTACGGTGCGGCTGGCGTTCACCGCTTGCAGCGTCGATTCGACGAGTTGGCCGGCAAGGTGAACACCCTCGAGCAGGGCCACCACGCGCACGTCAACGCACCCGGGCTGCACTGACAGGACCATTCCACGCTCCGCCACAGCCGTGCGCAGGCAGAATCGCGGCGGGTCCTGGGGTTCCGGACGTGCGGAATCGTGGGTCTCACGCGGTGCCGACCGGTCGGCAAGACGGTGGCGACCCCTCGAATCGGGGGCGAGCCGTCACGCGCAGTCAGCGAGGGATGCCCCTGGCTGCACTGATGCCGAAGAACGCGGTCGCGCTAGGAGTCTGCGCCACAGGAAGGTCGCGGAACCCGGCGGTCTGCGTCGTGACGCTCGTCGTCAAGGCGTATGCCGCCGGCCGACGAGCGGGTGATTCCTCACCGCCGGCTCCGGCGTGCCCCGATCTGGATCTCGTTCAGCAGGCGTTGCGGCCCCGGGGCGGTGGGAACCAGCCGCACGAGGGCCGAGGCGAACTCGCCCGCTTCGTCCCACCGCTGTTGATCCATCAACAGTCGGGCGAGGGCGAGCACGACGTCGGGGTCGCGGTCATCGCGCCGACGGGCGGCGCGCAGCGCCGCCTCGGCCTGGTCGAGGCGCCCCGCCTGCTGGAGGGCGAGTCCGTAGTTGTAGTGCACGCGGGCGCGGGCGGTGGGGACGGCGGCGCGGGCGAGGCTCTCGACCGCCTCTGCGAGACGTCCCTCCTCGGCGAGGAGCAGACCGAGGGAGTAGTGAAGCTCGGTCTCGTCGGGGGCGTAGTCGATCCCCTGCCGCAGCACGGTCTCCGCCTCGGGGTTGCGCTCCAGCGCGTTGAGGAGGTTGGCGAGATTGAACCGGGCCGGCGTGAACCGGGGGTCGAGGGCGAGCGCCGCGCGGTACTCGGCCTCCGCCTCGTGCCGCGCGCCCTGACGCTGGCGCACGACCCCGCGGCCGAGGCGGGCCGGCGCCATGTCCGCGACCCCGGTCTGGACGTCCAGGAACTCGGCGGCGGCGGCGGCGAGCGCCCCGCCGGCCGCGGCGCCATCGCCGCTCCACGCTTCGGCCAGGACCCGCGCGGCTTCCACGCGCACCGCCCGGAGGGGGTCGGCCAGCAGCGGATCGAGGACCGCGCGCCGGGTCGGGAGGGGCAAGGGCTCGAGGCCGCCCACCGCGGTCGCGCGCACCAGGGGGTCCGGGTCGTTCAGCGCGTCGCGGGCCGCGTTGATGCCGGTCTGGCCGAGCGGCCGCAGCAGGTCGAGGGCGGTGGCGCGCACGATGGCGGGCTGGTCCGGGTCGGCGGCGAGCGCGGCGAGGTCCGGCGCGGCGGCCCTGTCGCCGGTGCGCCCGGCGGCCAGGGTCCGGGCGAAGTGGGTCGGCGGCGGGGCGCCGGACCAGCCGGCGACCGCCGCCGCCGCCCACGCGTCGCCGCGGTCCTCGTGGCAACCGGTGCAGGGGTTGGGGGAGCCCAGGGCCTCCGACAGATCGGGCCGCGGCACGCGGAAGCTGTGGTCGCGGCGCGGGTCGACCTGCATGTAGGTCCGATCCGGCATGTGGCAGTTGACGCACTGCGCGCCCGGCGAGCCCGTCTCGTGGTGGTGATGCGCGGGCGTGTCGTAGCGGCCCGGCGCGGGCATCGGGAACCGTTCGACCGGGCGCTCCCGATGGCACTGCGTGCACACCGCGTTGCCGCCCGCCCGAAGGCGCAGGCGGTGCGGGTCGTGACAGTTCGTGCAGCGCACCCCGGCCGCATGCATCCGGCTCTGGACGAAGGAGCCGTAGACGTAGACCTCGTCCAGAATCTGACCGTCGGGGTGGTAGAGGCCCTCTACCAGCCGCGCCGGCAGGAAGTCGTCGAGCAGCGGCCCCCCGTGCGCGGCCACCGGCGTCAGCGCTTCGCGGCGCGCGTGGCAGGGGGCGCACGCCTCGAGCTCCGGCGAGGGGTCGTCGATCGAGAACGGCGCGACGAGGCCCCACCCGCCGGATGGGGCGGCTCCTCCGTCCGCGGCGGCGCCGGCCAGCGCCACATGCCGCTCTCCGGGGCCGTGACAGGCCTGGCAGCCGACGTCGATCTCGGCCCAGGTCGTCTCGTAGGTGTCCGATTCGGCGTCGTAGCGTTTCCGCAGATCGGTCGAGTGGCAGGCGGCGCACTGCAGGTTCCACGTCTGGTGGCGGCCGGTCCAGTGCAGCGGGTCGTCCGGCTCGATCCGCTCGTCGGGGTAGAGATGGAACCAGCCGTTCCGCGCCGTATCCCACGCAATCGGCAGGCTCTGCAGGCGCCCGCCGGGGAACGGGGCCAGATACTGCTGCAGCGGCTCGACGCCCAGGGTGTGGGTCAGCTCGAAATCGGCCGGCGCGCCGTCCGGGCCTTCGGTGTTCACGAAGAAGCGGTCGCCGCGTCGAAAGAACCGGGAGGTGACGCCGTGATGCGTGAAGGCGGCGTCGTCGAAATCGCCCAGGACCGTATCGGGCGTCGCCTCCTGCATGGCGAGATCGTGATGCGAGCCGGTCCAGGCGTCGAACTGCGGCCGGTGACAGCCGGAGCAGTCGGCGTCCGCCACGTACGCCACGCCGGAGGCATCGACGCCGCGCGACAGCCTCGGCCCGTCGCCGGCCGGTGGGGCGCAGGCGGTGGCGAGGGCTGCCGCCACCGCCGCCGGGGCCAGGAGCTGGCGCCGTAGCAGTCTCGCGCCGGCGAAACTCCCTGCGCGGCCGCAAGGTCGCGCAGGCACCCCTTGTCGGCAAGAGGCCCTGCCGCGTTTCCCGGTGCTGCGCGGGTTTCCACGAACGTCTGCCGACGCCCGGCCAACCCGCGCCATGCGGCGGGGGACGCCCCCGGCACGAAGACTCCCCATCGGGACGGCCCTGCAGGTTGCGATGCAACCGTGTCAGTTGATCGTCTGCAGCTGGTTGAAGACGCGCAGCACGCCGTTCGTCTGGCGGACGATGCGTTCGAGTTCCCGGCGCTCGATCTCGCCTTGCACGTACCCGACGAGGGTGACGACCCCGCGTTCGACGATGAGGTGAAACGGCGGGTTCGGCTGCGACGCGAACCGCTGGAAGTGCGAGCTGCTGAACACCTGTCGTGCGATGCTGGTTCGCAGGCGGTTGTCCCCGGTCGACGGGGTCATCAGCACAATCTGATTCTGTACTTCCTGGACCCCTCTGATCTTGGCCACCCGCTCGAAGATCTCGGCTGCCTTGTCACGGTCGCCGGTCACCCGACCCATCAGGGTCACCACCCCGTTGTCGATGCGCCCGTCGAGATAGTCGAACACGGTGTAGTACGGATAGCGCATCACCGCCCGGGAGACATCCTCCACCAAGTTCTCGTCGCTCTCCGCCGTCGGCAGCCTGATCTCGCTGACCACCGTCTCGACCCCGTCGACGTCCAGCGCCCGCCGTATCGCTTCGCTCTTCAGCCAGAACGTGTCGAGTCGCCCGGCCAGCGTGACCTCGCCCCCCGCGGCCGTGACCTCGAGCCGCCGGAGTCCGCGGTCGCGGCGAAGCGCGTCCCGTACCTCCTGCTCGAGCCGGCTCGACGTTTGCGCCGCGGCCGGTGCGGCCTCGGTCAGGAGCCCGCCCAGGACCAGCAGGGCGCATACCGTGACAGGCAGATGACGGCGCATGCAGGTCTCCTTCCGGGCCGGAGAGCCCGGTGCGGCGACGGCGACCCCGCTGCGGGGCGGCCCGCCGCCGCGCCGGATCGTGTTCCGGCGTTCCTACACCCCCGGAACCGCGTTGCCCGCGATGTACACCGACTCGAGGGTGTGCGTGTTGCCGATGTCGTCCAGCGGGTTGGCGCCGAGCACGAGAAAGTCGCCCCACTTGCCGGCCTCGATCGACCCGAGGTCGGCGTCGACCTCCATGCAGCGCGCGGCATCGGACGTGGATGCGACAATCGCCTGCATCGGCGACAACCCCGCTTCGACCATGAGCGCCAGCTCGCCGTGCTCGAAATAGCCCTGGAACCGGGCCGCGGGGCCGGTGTCGGTCCCCATGGCGATGGGGATGCCGGCGTCCGACAGCGCCTTCAGGTTCTGCTTGGCCACTTCGAGCTGCGCCTTGTAGGTCTGGGCGCTGCTGCGGTTCTGGATGCTCTCCTGATAGTCCGGATCCTCGAGCGCGGCCACGACCTCCGGGTCCGCCTCTTTCAGGAAGAACGGATCGTCGAACCACTCGGGCCGCGACTCGTAGACGTAGGTCGAGACCTCGCGCATGAGGGTCGGGCAGTAGCAGACCCCGCTCCCGCGGAGCTGGGCGATCAGCTCGTCGTCGACGGCGGCGTCGCGCACGCTGTGCGCGAGCAGGTCGGCACCGGCCTCGAGCAGCCCCTTGGCGTCTTCCAGGTAGTAGAGATGCGCGGCCAGCCGCAGGCCCCGCTCGTGCGCGGTGTCGATGACCGCCTGGTAGGCCTCCGGCGTCATCTTGGCGCTCGCGCCGAGGTTGTCGTCGACCCGGATCTTGAGGATGTCCGCGCCGAGCTCGATCGCCGCGTTGGCCTGCTCCACCGCCTCTTCCGGCGTCGGCCCGGTGGGGATGTTCCCGGAGACGTAGAGGCGGGCCTGGTTCAGGTCGGGATTGTCCCGTTGCCGGTCGCGCACCGCGACGCCCGCGGGCCCGTCGCCGCCGAGGCTGAAGACGGTGGTGACGCCATAGCGCGCGTAGAGACCCAGCTGGCTCTCGACGTGCTCCTCGGTGTAGAAGGAGGGATCGGCCTCCAAGCCCCGCACGTTGTTGACGTGTCCGTGGGCGTTGACGAGACCGGGCATGAGGGTCCGGCCGCTCAAGTCGATCTGCTCGGCATCCGGCGGCACCTCGACGGCGTCGCCGGCCCCGACCGCTTCGATGCGGCCGTCACGAACCACCAGCACGCCGCTCTCGATGGCCGGGGACCCCGTGCCGTCGATGATCCGGGCTCCCACGAACGCCCGCAGCCCCGGCGTCATCTCGACCGGCGCTTCGCCGCATCCGGCGGCGGCCACGACTCCCAACCCCAACAGGACGGCAAGACTTCTGGCGTGCATTCCCTCTTCTCCTCCGCAAGCATCCGTTCGGGCGTCCCGGTCTGCCGGGCGCCGGGCGCAAGGTCAGTCGAGGACCGGTTCCGAGCCCATCTGCTCGAGGACGGTCCCCAATTGCTCGATTTCCTCGCCGTACTGGGCCCAGTCGCCGTCGCGCTGCGCCTGCAGGGCGCGACGGTAGTGGTCGGCCGCCTGCGAGACGAGCGGGCCGGTCGGTGCGGTCTGCGCATCCGGCGCCCGTTGCGGCGACGCGGCGTCGGCGATCTGCGCCCCGGCGGCGATCGTCCTCGACGGCGACCCGGCTCCGGACCCCGAACCCGATCCGAAGAGGCGGTTCAGGGCGCGGTCGAGCGTCTCTTCCATCACGATCTCGTTCTGGTAGGCGACGATGACCTGCTTCAGTTCGGGGATCCGCCCGCCGGACGCCCGCAGATACAGGGGGCGTACGTACAGCAGGGCCTCTTCGATGGGAATGACCAGCAGCGTGCCCTGTATGACCTCCGACCCCTGCTGGTTCCAGAGGGTCAACTGCGGCGAGATGTCCTGATCCTGGTTGATCCGCGCCACGATTTGGCTCGGCCCGAAAACCACCTTCTGCTTCGGGAACTGGAACACCAGAATCTTGCCGTACTGCTCGCCGTCGCTGCGCGCCACCATCCAGGCCGCCAAGTTGTTCTTGCCGCGCGGCGTGAACGGCAGCATCTGGATGAACTCCGCGCGCGGCTCGCCCGGGAGGCGCATCATCGCGTAGTAGGGCTGCATCTGCTCGTTGTCGATGACCGGCACCTCCCACTGGTCTTCCCGGTTGTAGAAGACCGCGGGGTTGGTCATGTGAAACGTCGAGTAGATGGACGTCTGCAGCGAGAACAGCCCTTCCGGATAGCGGATGTGCCGCCGCAGATCCTCCGGCATCGCATCGAGGGGCTGGAGAAAGGCGGGGAAGATGGCCTCGAGCGTCCGCGCGATCGGGTCGTCGGGTTCGGCCAGGTAGAACGTCGTCGTGCCGTCGTACGCGTCGATCACGATCTTGACGGCGTTGCGGATGTAGTTGATCCGGTTGGAAGCCGGCGAGGCATAGGGATACCGGCCGCTGGTGGTGTAGGCATCCACCATCCACACCAGCCGGCCCTCCGAGATCACCAGGTACGGGTCGGTGTCGTAGCGGAGGAACGGCGCGATGGTGGTGACCCGTTCGAGAATGTTGCGGTGGTAGAGGATTCGGCTGTCGTCCGTCAACTGGCTGCTCACCAGGATTTCGTAGGCGCGGAACCGCACCGCGAACAACAGCCGGCGCAGCAGCGACGGCATCGCCACCCCGCCGGACCCGTCGTAGCGGGTCGACACGTTGTCGTCGCCTTCCGGGTAGTGGAACTCGTCGGTGCCGGTGTTCACGATGACGTAATCGTTCGACAGCTCGCCGAAGTAGATGCTCGGCTGCTCCACCTCGAGGTCCACCGAGGAGGTCGGCGGCAGATCCTGAATGAACAGGACCGGCAGCCCTTCCTGCGTGACCTGGTTGACCGGACCCAACGCCACGCCGAACCCGTGGGTGTACTGCAGCCGTTCGTTGATCCAGGACCGGTTGGGCAGGTTGTCCGAGTTCAGCTCCCGGCTCGACAGCATGATCTGCCGGTACTCGCCGTCGATGAAGTAGCGGTCGTTGTCGACCGACGCGAAGTCGTAGTACGTGCGGATTTCCTGGATCTGTCCGAACGTGTCGAGCAGAGGCTCGTGGTCCCAGAGCCGCACGTTGTTGATGGTGTCGGTATTGTTCTCGATGTCCGCCAGGGTCAGGGTGGCGTCGCCGGAGACCTCCCGTTCCTCGACGCTGTCGAGCCCGAACGCCTGTCGGGTGGCCGCGATGTTGTGGGTCAGATACGGGGCCTCCCGCTGCTGCTCGTCCGGCGTCACCACGAGACGCTGCAGGGCGAACGCCCCGACGTTCCCTCCCACCGAGATCAGGGCGTAGAGGCCGATGGCGGCCATCAACGGCCGGTTCCGCGGCGTCAGCGCCGAGATGGCGCTGAGGCCGGCGGCCACGAGCGCGGCGATCAGCAGCGCCTTGAAGACCGGTACCCGCAAGGCGACATCGACGTACGAGGCGCCGTGGACGGTGCCGGACGGGGTGGTGAGAACCCGCGGAACATCCAGGTACGCGCCCCAGGCGAGCAGTACGAACAGGCCCGCGATCATCAGGCCGAGGTGGCGCCGCGCGCCGTCGCCCACGATCGGCCCGCGCGCCGGGTCGATGGCCAACTCGTTCGAAATGACGTACAGGACCGCCGACCCGATGAGCGAGAGCATGACCACGGCCAGCGCGAGATACCGGACGAGGTCCATGAACGGGAGGGCGAAGATGTAGAAGCTGATGTCGCGGCCGAACAGCGGATCCGTCTGCTCGAACGGTACGGCGTTCTGGAACTGCAGCCACGTGAGCCATTCGTTCGAGGCGAAGGCGCCCAGGAACAGAGCCATCAGCGCCGCGACCCCGGTGCCCAGCCGCAGCAACTGCTGCGGTGTCAGCACCACCGGTTGAATGTCGCCGTTTCCGGGAAACAGGGTGTAGGGCTGCTGGAACCGCCGGAGGGCCAGGCGGAAGTTGAGGGCCAGACCGGCGAACGCCAGCAGGAACACCACCGCGCCCAACGCCACCTTGGTGCTCAGGGTGAGCAGGAAGATGCCGGTGTACTCCACTTCATTGAACCAGAACCACTCGGTGAGCAGATCCAGCGCAGACGGCACCACCATGAACGCGGACAGGAGAACGAGCAAGAAGACGAGTCTCGCTGGCATTCTGAAAGCCTTTTGCAGCAGGTTGCGGTCGCCGACTACCGCAACATTAACATGAACTCTACGGAAACAGGACGGTCGGGCGGCATTCGGGTGCGGCGGGGTTGCGGCCGGCGCGGGGCCGGGGCGGAAGCCCTCTGTCGGGGCGGACCGCGGCTATTCCAGCACCGTGACCCGATCGCCGTCGGCCAAATCCGCAGCGCCTTCGACGACGATGCGCTCTCCGGCGGTCAGACCGGCGACGACGTCGACCTGATTGCCGACCGCGGTCCCGAGCCTCACCGCCCGGCGCTCCACCTGATCGCCGCGCACCACGTACAGGATGTCCTGGCCGTCCTGGCGGTAGACCGCCCCGGCCGGGATCAACAGCCGCGTCCCGCCGGCCCGAGGCTCGGGAGGCGCGTCCTCCAGAAACGCGACGCTGACGCCCATGTCCGGCAGGATGCGCGGATCGAGCTCGTCGAACGCGATGCGCACCAGCACCGTCGCCCGCTGCCGATCCGCGGCCGGCACGGTGGTGATGACCGCGCCCGGAATGTCCCAGTCGGGGTAGGCGTCGAGGTTGGCCACCACCCGCTGGCCGTCGCGGACCCGATTGATGTAGCTCTCGTTGACGTCGACCTCGATCTCGAGCGAGGCCATGTCGACGAGTGTGCTCACCCCGGTCCGGGTGAATCCACCCCCCGCCGACACCGGAGAGATCATCTCGCCCTCCTCGGCGTCCTTCGAGATCGCCACCCCGTCGAACGGGGCGCGGATCACCATGTCGTCGAGCTGGGTCCGATAGACGTCGATCTCCCGCTCGGCCACCACGACCTGTTCCTGCGACAGCGCGATTCGCGCCGCGAGCGAGTCGACCTCGGCGGTGTCGGTGTCGAGGTCGGCGGCGCCGACCACCCCTTCCTCCACCAGCCGCCGGGTTCGGGCCAGCGCGAGCTGCGCCTCGCGCAGCCGGACCTCCTGCTCTGCGATCGCCCGCCGCGCCGCGCCCAGCCGCGCCTCGGCCAGGGCCAGTTGCGAGCGCACCGTGGAGTCGTCCAGGCGCGCGAGAACCTGTCCCCGGCGCACCGCCATGCCTTCCTCGACGCGAACCGCGATGAGCTTCCCGGTCACCTTGGACGACACGGTCGCCCGGCGGCGCGCGGTGACGTAGCCGGAGGCGTTGAGGACGGCGGTGTCGGCGGGGGCGGCCGCCGTCTCGCGCGCCACCGCCGTGCGCACCGCCGCCATCCCGGACGGTCCGGCCCACCACCACCATCCGCCGCCGGCCGCGAGCAGCAGGACGGGCACGACCAGCCAGCGCCACGGCCGGCGGCCGGTGTCGGCCGGGCGTTCGATCCTCAGGCCGTCGAGGGAAGGGGATGCGGCAGCCACTTTTTGAGACTCTTGTCGAATATCGAACACGGTAACTGTACCATGCCGGGCGGAGGGCGTGGCGACGGTCGAGGTATTCGACGATCCGCGGGGCCGGCGGTTCCCGCCCCCACCATTACTCTGCCGGGGCATCCCGTCCCGCAGACCGCCGGACGGCATCACGGGACGAGAGCATGAACGACCGAAAATACCGCCAGCGGGGCTATCAGGACGACGGCGGCGGCCGCGAACCGGCTGACCGGCCGGGTCAGCCCCGCGGGGACGGCGCGCCGCGCAGCGTCATCAACCGGCAGCACCGGCCGCCGAACCTGCCCGGCTTCCACGACGTCATGCGGTGCGCCCGTTGCCGCCGGACCCTGCGGTCGGCGATCGGCCCGGAAACGACCTGTCCCGCGTGCGGGTCGGCCCTCCACACCTGCGCGCAGTGCGCGTCCTTCGACAGCGGCAGCCGTTTCGAGTGCCTCCAGCCGGTGAAGGTCCGCGTATTCCCCAAGGACGCCCGCAACGAGTGCGCCCACTTCGCCCCGCGGGTGACCGTCGAGCGCCGGACGCGCTCGGAGGCCGCCGCCGGTCCCCGCAGCGCCAAGCAGGCTTTCGAGGATCTCTTCAAGTAGGCGTCTGCGCGGTGGAACGGCGCGGAGTCCGGTAGGATGGTTGGGCGGCCGGCGGCGCCGCGGGGCGTCGATGTCCGGGCCCGGTGAGAGAAGCTGCCATAATTGAGGCATGGACGCCCGTACCCCGGCCGATCTCGAAGCGGCGCTCGCCGATCTCGCGGCGCCGGTGAAACTCCTGTTCTTCACCCGGACGTTCGGTTGCGACACCTGCGGGTCCGCGCGGCGGATCGTGGACTCGATCGCGTCGCTGTCCGACCGCGTGACCGTCGAGGAGTTCAACCTGGTGCTCGACAAGGACGAGGTCCGGGACTACGGCATCCGGCGCGCGCCGGCGATTGCGGTGGTCGGCGAGGCCGATACCGGAATCCGGTTCTACGGCGCGCCCGACGGCCACGAGCTCGTCTCCCTGATCGACGCCATCGCCCTCGTCGCCTCCCGCGACTCCGGTCTGAGCGGCGAGAGCCGCGCCCGGCTGGCGGAAGTGGAGCAGCCGATCGACATCCAGGTCTTCGTCACCCCCACCTGACCCCACTGTCCCCAGGCGGTCAGCTTGGCCCATCGCATGGCTCTCGCCAGTCCCCACGTCACCGCCGCCGCGGTCGCGGCGGTCGAGTATCCGGACCTCGTGCGGCAGTACCGGGTGACCGGGGTGCCGAAGACGGTGATCAACGGCCGCGTCGAGATTCTCGGCGCGGTGCCCGAGGCCGCGTTCGTCAGCCAGGTCGTGGAGTCGGTGGCATGACGGTGCGGGGCGGCGGGATCGCCGCGTTGCGGGTGGCCGGGCTGGTCGCTCTGGGACTTGCGGCGGCTTGGTTCATGCCGCGGGCCGGGGGGCAGACCGGCGTCGACGGCGGCGGGCCGTCCGTCGCCTACGAGCTGCGCTTTCCCGAGCCGGAGCATCGCTGGATGGAGGTCGCGGTGACGGCGGCCGGCCTCCCGCCCGCGCCGTTGAGCATGCGGATGAGCACCGCCTCGCCGGGGCGCTACGCGAGACATGATTTCGCGAAGAACGTGTTCGAGGTGCGGGCGTTCGACGGCGCCGGCAACATCCTCGCCCCGGTCCGGTCCGCGATGGCGCGCTGGGACGTGGCCGGCCATGACGGGACGGTGCGGTTCGTCTACCGCGTGTACGGCGACCGGGTGGACGGCACGTATCTCGCGATCGACGATTCCCATGCGCACCTCAACATGCCCGCCGCCCTGATGTGGGGATCCGGGCTGGAGCAGCGGCCGGCCACCGTCCGGTTCGAGCCCCCGCCGGACAGCGGCTGGAGGGTGGCCACGCAGCTCTATCCGTCGGACGACCCGTTCGTCTACACCGCGCCGAACCTGCCGTATCTGCTCGACAGTCCGGCCGAGCTGAGCCGCTTCGCGGAGCGGTCGTTCACCGTCGCAGACCCCGCCGATGCCGGCCACCGGCCGGTGTTCCGGATTGCGATGCACCACGGCGGGGGCGATCGCGAGCTCGACCGGTACGCGCAGGACGTCGAACGGATAGTGCGCGAGATGGTGCGCGTGTTCGGCGAGTTCCCGCGGTTCGAGACCGGCCGCTACACGTTCATCGCCGACTATCTGCCGGCCGCCTCGGGCGACGCCATGGAGCACCGGAACAGCACCGTGCTGAGCGCGCCGGCGACGTTGCGGGCCCAGCGGCGGCGCCTGCTGGGTTCGGTGTCGCACGAGTTCTTCCACGTCTGGAACGTGGAACGGATTCGCCCCCGGTCGCTCGAGCCGTTCGACTTCGAGGACGTCAATCCGTCCGGCGAGCTGTGGCTGGCCGAGGGCTTCACCAACTACTACGGGGCGCTGATTCTGCAGCGGGCGGGGCTGGCCGCGCTGCCGGAGACCCTCGCCCGGTTCGCGTCGGCCATCGACACCGTCGAGCGCGGTCCGGGCCGGCGGTTCCGGTCGGCGGCGGACATGAGCCGTCTCGCCCCGTTCACCGACGCGGCGCGCGCCATCGACCGCACCAACTGGGGCAACTTTTTCATCTCCTACTACACGTGGGGCGAGACGCTCGGGTTGGGCCTCGACCTGCTGCTGCGCACCCGCGCCGCCGACGGCATCGGACGCGCCGCCACCCTGGACGACTACATGCAGCTGCTCTGGCAACGGTTCGGGCGGGGCGGCGCCACGGTCCCCGGGGTGGTGGACCGGCCCTATACGGCGGCCGACGCTCGGGCCGCGCTGGGCGATCTGACGGGAGACGAGACCTTCGCGGCCGAGTTCTTCGACCGCTACGTCGACGGGCGCGAGGTGATCGACTTCGCCCCGCTCCTCGAATACGCGGGGCTGGTGCTGCGGCCGCGGACGCCCGGCCGCGGCTGGCTCGGCGCACCGGCGTTGCGGTTCGAGCGCGGCGGGGCGCGGGTCGTCGCCCCGGTGCCCTTCGGGACGCCGCTCTACGATGCGGGGGTGGCGCGGGACGACCTGGTCGTCGCGATCGACGGCCGCAGCCTGTCGTCGTCGGCCGAACTCGACCGCCTGCTCCGCGATCTCGGCGATCGAGGGCAGGTGACGGTTCGCTACGAGCGGCGCGGCGCGCCGATGACGGCCAGCCTGGCGGTCGTGGCCGATCCCGCCCGCGAGCTGGTGTCCCTCGAGCAGCTCGGCCGGCGTCCGACCCCGGCCCAGAGCCGATTCCGCGCGGCGTGGCTGGGCTCGAGGATGCCATGAAGGACGATGTCCGGGATCCGGTCTGCGGCATGCGGGTGGACCCGGCCCGGAGCCGGTTCAGCCAAGAGCATGACGGACGCCGGTACTATTTCTGCTGCGGCGGGTGCCATGCCGCTTTCACGGCGGACCCGACCCGGTTCGTGGCTGCCGCCCCCGCCGCCGAGGCGGCCGGGGACCTTCCCGAGACGGTGATCGATCCGGTGTGCGGGATGTCGGTGGACCCCGCCGGCGCCGCTCATTCCCACCCTCATCACGGGCAGACCTACTACTTCTGCGGTGCCGGCTGCCTGGCGAAGTTCGAAGCGGACCCGGACCGCTTCTTGGCGCCCGCCGCCCCCGTTGACGCGGCCGGGGACGTTCCCGAGATGGTGATCGACCCGGTGTGCGGGATGTCGGTGGACCCCGCCGGCGCCGCTCATTCCCACCCTCATCACGGGCAGACCTACTACTTCTGCGGTGCCGGCTGCCTGGCGAAGTTCGAAGCGGACCCGGACCGCTTCTTGGCGTCCGCCGCCGGTGGCTCGGCCGGGCCGGACGACGGGGGCGCCGCGGAGACCGGGGGGGCGGAGACCTGGTTCTCGTGCCCCATGGACCCCGAAGTGCGCGAGCTCGGGCCGGGGGTGTGCCCGAAGTGCGGGATGGCTCTCGATGCCGAGGTCGCGGCGGACGTCCTGCAGTCCGCCGTCGAATACACGTGCCCGATGCACCCCGAGGTCGTGCGCGACGAGCCGGGAAGCTGTCCGTCGTGCGGCATGGCCCTCGAGCCGCGGACGGTGGTTCCCGATGCCGCCAATCCCGAGCTGGAGGACATGACGCGGCGGTTCCGGCGGGCGGCCCTCGTCGGGGCGCCGGTTTTCGCGCTGGCGATGGGCGAGATGCTGTTCGGCGAGCGGGTCCAGATGGCCGTCGGCCGCGCCACGTCGAACTGGGTGCAGCTCGCGTGCGCGACCCCCGTGGTCTGGTGGGCGGGCTGGCCGTTCTTCGCACGCGCCTGGGCGTCGATCGTCAACCGCAGCCCGAACATGTTCACCCTCATCGCGCTCGGCGTGGGGGCGGCCTACGTCTACAGCGTCGCCGCGACCGTCGCTCCGGGCCTGTTCCCCGGCGGTTTCCGGATGGCGGACGGCGTCGAGCCCTACTTCGACACCGCGGTCGTCATCGTCGTGCTGGTGCTGCTGGGGCAGGTCCTCGAGCTGCGGGCGCGCGGCCGGACCGGGGCGGCGCTGCGGGCGCTGCTGGGCCTGGCCCCGGCCACCGCCCGCCGGGTCTCCGGCGATCCCGGCGGGGCCGGCCATCGGGAAACGGACGTGCCGCTGGCCGCGGTCGAGGTCGGCGACCTCCTGCGGGTCCGCCCCGGTGAACGGGTGCCGGTCGACGGGGTCGTGGTCGAGGGCGCCAGCGCCGTCGACGAATCGATGATCACCGGCGAGCCGCTACCCGTGGAGAAGCGGCCGGGCGCGCGCATCGTCGGGGCGACCCTCAACGGGACCGGCGCGCTGCTCATGCGGGCCGAGCGCGTCGGGACCGAGACGCTGCTGGCGCAGATCGTCACCATGGTCGGCGAGGCCCAGCGCAGCCGCGCGCCGATCCAGCGCCTGGCGGACCGGGTCGCCTCGGTCTTTGTGCCCGCGGTGGTGGCGGTCGCGGGGCTCGCCTTCGCCGCCTGGTGGGTCTGGGGCCCCGAGCCGCGGCTCGCCCTGGCCCTCGTCAGCAGTGTCGCGGTCCTCGTCATCGCCTGTCCGTGCGCCCTCGGGCTCGCGACCCCGATGGCGGTCATGGTCGGCACCGGCCGGGGCGCGGGCGCCGGCGTCCTCATCAGAAACGCCGAGGCGCTGGAGACCCTCGAGCGGGTGGACACCCTCATCGTCGACAAGACCGGCACCCTGACGGAGGGCCGCCCCGACGTGGCGGTGGTGATCTCCGCCGATTCCGGCATGGCCGCCGGCGCCGGCGGAGGCGCGGGCGGCCCCGCGGCGGCGAGCCGCCCCGCCCGCCCTGGTATGGCCGCCGGACGTCCCGAGCCGGCGACGGTCCTCCCCCCCGCCGACAGCGCGGGCGGGGCCGAATTGCTGCGGATGGCGGCGGCCCTGGAGCGCGGCAGCGAGCACCCCCTGGCCGACGCGATCGTTCGGGCCGCCGGCGGTCGGGGCCTGACCGTGCCCCCGGCCGCCGACTTCCGGGCCGAGATCGGACGCGGGGTCCGCGGAACCGTCGAGGGACGGGACGTGATTCTCGGCACCCCGGAGCTGCTCGAAGCGGCCGGCGTCGACACCGCGCCGCTCGCCGACCGCGCCGACGCCCTCCGCCGCGAAGGTCAGACGGTGGTGTTCGTCGCCGTCGGGAACGGACTGGCGGGCCTGATCGGGGTCGCCGACCCGGTGAAGGCGACGACGCCCGAAGCGGTGCGGCAGCTCCGCGGGGCGGGGCTGGACCTCGTCATGGTCACCGGCGACAACCCGGTGACGGCCGAGGCGGTGGCGGGCCGGCTCGGCATCCGCGAGGTCGTCGCCGGCGTCCTCCCGGCCGACAAGCGGCGCATCGTGGCCGAGCGCCAGGCGGCGGGCCGGGTGGTGGCGATGGCCGGCGACGGCATCAACGACGCGCCGGCCCTGGCGGAGGCGGCGGTGGGCATCGCCATGGGCACGGGGACCGACGTGGCGATGGAGAGCGCCGGCATCACCCTCGTGCGCGGCGACCTCCGCGCCATCGCCCAGGCGCGTCGGTTGAGCCGCGCCACCATGCGCAACATCCGCCAGAACCTGTTCCTCGCCTTCGTCTACAACACCATCGGCGTGCCCGTCGCGGCGGGGCTGCTCTACCCCTTCTTCGGCCTCCTCATCAGCCCCATCTGGGCCAGCGCCGCCATGACCCTCAGCTCGCTGTCGGTCATCGCCAACGCGCTGCGGCTCCGCCGCGTCGAGCTGTAGGAGCCGGACCGCTCGTATGGTCTCCTGACCAGTGTGACCACCCGGCGACGTTCGACCTTGGCGGCGGCGCTGGTTGCCTTGGCGGTGGCCATCGCGCCGGCACTGATGCCGGCGGCACCCGCCTACACGACGCGGAGGCGGTCCGACCGGACGCATCGGCCGCGCGGTTCATCCTGCCGGACTGGGCGACGGCGGTATCGATCCGCTCGGCGACAACCTGATTCCGCCGGCGGGCCATGGAGCAACCGCGGGAGTTGTCGGGATTGGATTGGTGTTGGCGTTACCCATCGGCGGCGGCACGCCGGCCGTTCCAAGATCCACGCCCGTTCAAGGAGTCAGGTCCGTCGTGATGTCGGCGCACACCAAGAGGCTGGTGATCCTGTTCGCGACGTGGTTCGTCCCCCCTGACGGCGCTGGATCTGGGGATCACGTGGTACGGTGAGCACTACGTCAGTTCGCCCGATAGACGGTGTTGTCATGAAATGAATCCTTTTACTGACTTCTCGTCGATTCCGGCGTATGTGGGGCCGGAGATCGTGGCTTTGATCGTCGTCGGAGCTATGGTTGCGGCGGGGGGGTGGTTGCGGGTGCGCGCGCTGACGAGAGAAGGCGTACGGATCGGGGATCTGCGCGGCCTCGCATTCCTGGCTTTCGGGAGACGATACAATGCGAAAGCAGGGTGGATTTCGCAGTTCTTGATCATCATACCCATGACGATCGCGGTCGGGCGTATCTACCCCGTGATTAACAACCTCATGTTCCTCGCAATCGACTGGGGGCCTACGCTGTTGCTCACGGGACTGGTTTCACTGCTTATCGAAGCATTCCTCGTGGGTTCGTTCGCCTTCCTGTTCATGCATTATCTGATACACCGACATACGCTGGTCAGTTGAAGTGGTCGACGAACGTCTGCCCGACGCGCGGCAGCGTCACGCGCCGAAAATATCGTCCACCGCGAGACCGAGATCCGGAACGCGGGAGGCGGCCATCCGCTCGCCTCGCCGTCGGACCTGCTGCCGCGCGTATCCCTCCGGGCCGGGATCGGTGCACACCGTGACCGCGCCGGCTTCGACGTCGACCAGCCACGTCTCCGGAATGCCGGCCGCGGCGTACCGCGGCACTTTCTCCGCCCGGTCGTAGCGGAGGGAGGAATCGGCCACCTCGACGACGAGGAGGACGTCGCCGGGCTCGGGATGGCGATCGGCGTAGAAGTTCTCCCGGCGCCGGGCCACCACGAGATCGGGTTGTGGCTCGGTGTGCCGGTCCAGGCGAATCGGATTCTGGACGATCACGTTCGCCCTGCCGGAAAGCCGCATGACCATCAGCTCCGTCAGGCGGTTCACCACCCCCGCATGGGGCGACCCTATCGGCGTCATTTCCCGGATCTCTCCGTCGATGAGCTCCACGCGATCGTCCTCGGTGAAGACTCCGGCTTCACCCATGCGCGCGAACTCGTCGACGTCGAATCGGTACCGCTGGACCTCCGCCCCGCAGTTCCGGTCTGCCGTTACGGCCATGGTGCGCTCCTGTCGAGTGCCGATCCGGTGCCGCGCTGGTTTTTCAAGACGAGAAGAAGTCGTCCACGTTGAGCTCCAAGCCGGCGAGCAGCGGCGAGCGCACCGTCTGCTCCCGGCCGAAGGTGTGGGTGACCGCGAGCACGCCGGCGCGCTGGCGATGAATCCAGACGGTCTCGGCCGCCGGATCGACCAGCCAGTACTCCGCCACGCCGTGTCTGCCGTAGAGCGCACGCTTGTAGCCCCGGTCCCGGTCAGGAGACAGTATCTCGACCACCAGATCGGGCGCACCCCGAACATTGTCGCCGCCGCTCAGCAGATGCCCGCGTTCCCGGGAGACGAACAGCAGGTCCGGTTGCACGACGTCGGTGTCGGACAGCACCACGTCGCAGGGGGCGAAGAAGAACTTCCCCAGCGCTCGTTCCTCGATGAACTGAGCCAGCCTTCGCCCCAGGCGGGACCGCACGTCCTGGTGCTTCAGGTTCGGCGCGGGAGCCATGACCAGATCTCCGTCCAGCAGCTCGTAGCGCTTGTCCGGCGGTGCGGTGCGGTAGTCCTCGTAGGTGAACTTGAAGACGGGTTGCGCCGTGGCCACGTGGGGTGCTCCCCTCTTGTTCGCCGCTGATCGTGACGACCATCATAGCGAGTCTGGAGAAGATCCGCGCCTACCAAGTCTACCTGACCAACGAACGCCGCCTTGCGCCGAGCTCGCTGCCCGGCGCCGGACTCAGGCTTCCCACCGGCCGCCGCGGCCCCGCCGGACCTCGACCACCATCGAGCCCTGCGATCGGGGCCGCGTGCCGGTCAGACCCCCGATGAACCACGAGACGAGTCCCACCGCCGCCGCCCCGAACACGGCCGAGAAGAACGACGCAACGCTGAACCCGGGGACGAGGAAAGCGGCGAGAGCGAACGCGATACCGTTGACGATGAAGTAGAAGAGCCCCAGCGTCAGCAGCGTGAACGGCAGCGTCAGCAGGACCAGCAACGGCCGCACGATGGCGTTCACGAAGCCGAGGACGAGCCCCGCCAGGGCCAGCGAGAACAGGCCGTCGACCCGGACGCCGGGGAGGATCCACGCCGTCACCCCGAGGGCGACGGCGGTCGTCAGCCAGTGCGCGAGGAACAAGGTGCTCATGCCGATGCCTCTCCGCGGGCCGCGACCGGGAACAGCACCCCGGGGGCCAGCTTGTTCTCCGGGTCGAGCGCGCGCTTGACCGCCCGCATCTGCTCGATGCCCGCCGCGCCGTGGAGCAGCTGCAGCAGCGACTGCTTGACCGGGTTGCGGCCCACGCCGTGCTCGGCCAGCGGACATCCTCCGAGCCGGATGACCTCGCGCCCGCACGCGAGAATCGCTTCCTTTCCCGCCCGCACGTCGTCCGCCGAGCGGGGAAGGACGTTGGGGTGCAGGTTGGCGTCCGACAGATGTCCCCACACCGCGTGATCGAGGCCCCGCGACTCGAAGGCGGTGCGAAAGAGGCGGACGCCGTCGGAGAGCTTCGCGAAAGGCACGATCATGTCGGCGGCGGTCTTCTCGATTGTGCCATCCACGGTGTGCTTGGCGATAGCCACCTGCCGATTCACCGCTTCCGGCACCGCCTCCCGGAACGCGAGCAGCTCGGCCGCCCGGGTGGTGTCGCCGGGGCCCGCGAGCTCCGCGCGGTCGAGGAGCCCCTCGACCTCGAGCAGACGGCAGAGGTGGACGATCGGGCCGCCGGGCGGCCGAGCCGGATCCGCGAAACCGATCTGCTCGTGGACCTGGCCGGCGGTGGTGCCGGGGGGCAGCTCGATCTGGAGCAGGAGCACCGCCCCCGCCGTCTCCGGAATCGACACCCGGGCGCGCCGTCCGGGGCCTGCGGCGCGGACCAGCTCCAGCGAGCGCCGGTCCAGGTATTCGATGGCGATGACGTCGAGGCCGGCCGGATCGTGCCGGCGCCGGGTGTCCATCGACACGTCGCGCAGTCGGGCCGTGAGCGCCGCCGCCTGCTCCTCGTCGTCCAGGACGATCAGCACGACGCAGACTTCCGGGCGCCGGGGCAGGATGTCGAGGGTGACGGAGGTCACCACGCCCAGCGTGCCCTCCGATCCCACGAACAGGTCGATGAGATCCAGATCGGGGGCGGCGTGATACCCGGCCGAGCGCTTGGGCACCCGCGGAAGGCGGTACGTCGGCGCCGGCGCGACGACGGCGCCTCGTGACGTCTCGATCACGAACCGGCCGTCCGACGCGCGCACCTGTCCCCGCTCGATATCGAGCACCTCGCCGCAGGCGAGCACCACCGTCAGGCGGCGGACCCAGTCCCGCGTCGTGCCGTACTTGAACGTCGCAGCCCCCGCCGCGTTCGTCGACACCACCCCTCCGACAGTCGCCCCCTCGAACGTGGGCGCCGGCGGGTACGACCGGCCGGCCGCATCCAGGGTCTCGCGCAGGGCGGTCAGGGTGACCCCCGGCGGCACGGTGATGCAGGTGTCCGCCATCTCTTCGACGGCGTTCATCCGTGACGAGCTCAGCACCAGCTCGCCCATCGGGGTCGCGCCTCCCGTCAACGACGATTGCGCGCCGACGGGCAGGACGCGGGCGGCGCCGCGGACGAGCGCGGCGCACTCCGCTTCATCGCGGGGAAACGCTACCGCCGGCGCATGGCCGCCGGGATAGTGCGCCGCGTCCTCGACGAAGCCGGAGGCGTCGTCGGTGACGGGGACCGGGGAGGACGCCCCCCGAGTGCCGGCACGCGGGGGGCGGGTACGGATGCGATTGGTCGCCATTCGGGTCAACGATCGCAGAGCGCGGATGTCCGGGCCTCCGTCCGGGGAGCCCGGTGGCAAGAGCCCCCGCGCATTCGACCGGCGCAGCCATCCCGCGTGGGTTGCGCCGCCCTACGGCCGGCGCCGCGTACGCCGACGGTGATGCTCCGCGGCCGCCCGCGCCCGGACCGGCGCCCCCGCGCCCTGCCGCGCGGGCCGCCGTGCCGCCCGCCGGCGCCTCGCTCCGGTTGGCGCACGCGGTTTCACCACGGGCTACCGGGCCCACCGCCAGGAGCATCCCACGCTGACTGCGCGTGACGGTCCGCCCGATTCAAGGGTCGCCACCGTCTTGCCGCCCGGCCGGCGCCGCGGGCACCACGCGCACGGCGGATGAGCCACGATCGGGGCGGTCGCCACCGTCTTGCCGCCCGGCCGGCGCCGCGGGAGACCCACGATTCCGCCCGGCTGGAACCCCAGGACCCGCCACGATTCCGCCTGCGCCCGGCGGCGGCGGAGCGTGGGATGATCCCGGGCCCACCGCCAGGAGCATCCCACGCTGACTGCGCGTGACGGTCCGCCCGATTCAAGGGTCGCCACCGTCTTGCCGCCCCGGCCGGCGCCGCGGGAGACCCACGATTCCGCCCGGCTGGAGCCCCAGGACCCGCCACGATTCCGCCTGCGCCCGGCGGCGGCGGAGCGTGGGATGGTCCCGGGCCGCCGCCCGACGGGCCGGATCGCGCTACGGGATCATGATAAAGTGGCTTGCTGGTTCCAAGACAGGCATCCTGGCACAAGGGGGGGCTACGACCCCATACGGAAAGGTATCTTCCATGTTTCAGCGGCTCTGCGTTCTGGGCGCATTCCTCGCCGTCTCTGCGGCATGCGGCGCTCCGACGCATGCCCAGTCCGACGGTCAGGTGGTGGGGCGGGTCGGCGACCGCGCGGTCACCATGGCGGAGCTCGACGAGGCTTGGCGCAGCAACGACGCGGCGTCGCGCATGCGCATGCTGCAGGAGCTCTACGAGACGCGCAAGCGCACCCTCGACATCGTCATCGGGGAGATCCTCATTGAGCGGGAAGCGATCGCCGGGGGGACGTCCCGCGACGAGCTGCTGGCGCAGGAGCTGCCCGCGAGGACCCTGCCGATCACCGACGCGGACATCAGCCGCGTCTACGAGCAGAACCGGCGTTCCTTCCCCGGCCTGTCCGAGGAGGAGATGGCGCCGCAGATCCGGGCGTTCCTGGCCCAGCAGCGGCCGATGCAGGCGCTGCATGCGTACATGGCGGAGCTGCGGGCCGCCGCCGGCGACGTGCGGGTGGAGCTCGAGCCGCCCCGCACCACCGTCGACATCGTCGCCGGCGACCCGGTGCTGGGTCCCGCCGGCGCGCCGGTCGAGATCGTGGAGTTCTCCGACTTTCAGTGTCCGTTCTGCGAGCGGCTGACCGGCACCCTCGACCGCTTGAAGGCGGAGTACGGCGACGACATCCGGCTGGTGTTCAAGGACTATCCCCTGCCCAACCATGCCCAGGCGTTCAAGGCGGCCGAGGCGGGGCTCTGCGCCAATGCGCAGGGTCGGTTCTGGGAGCTGCACGACACGATGTTCTCGAACCAGAACGAATTGCAGGTGGACGACCTGAAGCGCCACGCCGGCGAGATTGGAATGGACCAGGATGCCTTCGACGCCTGCCTTGACAGCGGTCGGTTCGCCGAACAGGTGAGCGCCGACCTGCGGCTCGGACAGGCGCTCGGCGTCCAATCGACGCCCACCGTGTTCATCAACGGCCGGGCGGTGATGGGGGCGGCGCCGTACGAGGTGTTCGAGGAGATCGTGCGGGACGAGCTGGACCGTACCCGATGAAAGGTGGCGCGGCCGGCCGCCGGGCCGGCCGCGCCAAAGCTGAAGCGGGAGGTCAGTCCGCCGCCGCGTCGGCGATGCGGGCACCTTCTTCGGCGAGGAAGCCGTCGAAATCGGCGCGGTTCATGATGGATACGAACCCGCGCATCCGGTAGTGACCGAGGCCGCAGAGCTGCGAGCAGTTGACCTCGAAGTCCCCGGCGACCGTCGGCACCCACCAGACCGGGATCTCCATGCCCGGGATCGCATCCTGTTTCACCCGCATCTGCGGGATCGCGAAGCTGTGGATGACGTCGAGGCTCGACAGGTACACGATCACCGGCTCGTCGACCGGCAGGTTGAGCTGGTTGATGGTGTGAACGTCGTCGGCGCCGGCGGGGTCGTCCCGGTCGAGCCCCACCGCGTTGGTCGGCGTGATCAGGCTGGCGTCGCGGTGCCCGAAGACGCCGTCGGGGCCGGGATAGACCGAATGCCATTCGAACTGCTTCGCGATGACGTGCACGACCGTCGCCCCCTCCTCGGGGGGGAACGCGTTGACGCGCACCGTCCACGCGGGGATGGCGAAGAACAGGAGAATGACGGCCTCGACGGCCGCCACCCCGACCTCGAGATAGCTCGACGTGTGGCTCTTGACGCCGGCATAGTCCGCCTTCGGGTTCGCGGACGCGCGGAAGCGGATCAAGGTGTAGACGAAGAATGCCGCCCAGCCGACGAACAGCACCGCCATGAGCCAATGGACGATGACGATGATCCGGTCGATCTCCGCGGCGTGCGCCGAAGCCTGCAGCGGCAGTCCGAGAAATTCCTGCATCGATACACTCCCTGGCCCGTCCGTGGACCCCGCACCCGACTACGGTGGTTGCGGGGTTACGAGGGGCTCCCAGCCTGCGACGATGGGTACAGATCGACGCGCTCGCCGACCGCCATCCTGGATCGCTTCAACAGATAGAGAAAAAAGCTCGCGAAGGCGGCCAGCACGCCGCCGGTGATGCCGAGCAGCAGCAGAATGCCCCAGCTCGCGCCGATCGACATCGACGAGTTCGGGTCCCCGAAACAGACCGGACAGGCCCACCCGGTCTGCGGTGCGGCCAGTACGACGCCCGCCGCCACCACCATCGTCCGCAGCACTTGTCGCATCATGATCTCAGCGCCTCGTCGCCCCGGGGTTCAACGCAGCCCCATCTCGCGTGTCTTCCGAATGAACCGTACTGCGTAGACCGACAGCAGCCCCGCCGTCAACACCGATCCGGCGGCCGTCACGAGGTGCCAGCCGGTTCCGCGGTCGGACCCGTAGGTCACCCCGCCCCACACCGCCATCATCAGCGTCAGCCCGATCGACGCGATGATGAAGAGGATGTGGAAGGCGCGCAACGACATCAGTGCGCCTCGTCCTCCGCATGCGCGGCGTCCGCATTCGGCAACGGCTTGTGGACACCGTAGGTATCCGAGATCGTCAGGAACGGCACCAGCATCAGCACGATCCAGAACACCACGGTCAGGGCCAGCGTGAAGATGAGGGTTCGGCTCCGCTCGTCGACCAGATGCATGAAGTAGCTCACCACCAGCGAGCCCTTGGCGGTGGCGATGATGACCGCGATGATGATCGCCAACGGCACCGCGACGTCCAGATACGAGGCGAGGACGGTCAACACCGTGAGGACCGCCAGCGCGCCGGCGACCTTCATGTAGATGTCGACGTGTTTCTTGGTTTCTTCAGCGCTTCCACTCATGACGCCTCCGCAGTGTCCGGGAACCGGCCCAAGGGAGCCGCGGACAACGGCTCCCGCCGGGGCCGACGGCCTCCCCTACAGCAGGTAGAGCACCGGGAACAGGAAAATCCAGACGAGGTCGACGAAGTGCCAGTACAGGCCGGCGGCTTCCACGCGGTTCTCGAACATCTCGCGCTTGACGTGCCACATCCGGCTGCCGGGACCCCAGAAATAGCCGTTCACGATGACCCCGCCCACGATGTGCAGCCCGTGCAGCGCGGTCATCGTCCAGTAGATGGCGAGGAACGTGCTGTGCGAGGGCAGATGGTCGTGCGACACCTTCTCGTAGTACTCGAAACCCTTCACCGCCAGGAAGGTGAGCGCGAGCAGGATGGTCGCGCCCATGTACATCCTGTACTTGGCGAAGTCGCCGAGCTTGAGCGAGGCGAAGCACATGACCATCGTCACGCTCGAGCCGATGAGGACCGCGGTGTTGAAGGCCCCGATCGGAATGTTCAGGTACTCGGCGCCCAGCGGCCAGTCGACTCCGCCGATCCGCAGGATGACGTAGGTCGAAAACAGTCCGCCGAACAGCATCACCTCGGAGGCCAGGAACAGCCAGATGCCGAGCTTGACGTTGTTCAAGCCGGTGTCCGGCCGCGCGGCTACGGTATACGGAATTTCCATCCTGGTTACACCTTCGCGGGTTCGGGCTCGGCGCCGGTCGCCTGACCCTGCATGGAGAAGTCGTTCGAGGCGCCGGGCACGCTGTACTCGTAGGGTCCCCGGTGCGCCTCCGGCGGCGTGGTGAAGTTGCCGTGCGGCGGCGGCGAGGGCGCCTGCCACTCGATGGTCGTCGCCCCCCACGGGTTGTCGCCGACCTTCTTGCCGTTCCTGATGCTCCAGAAGAAGTTGACGATGAAGAAGATCTGGAACAGTCCGAGCGCCCACGCGCCGTAGGACATGAAGGCGTTCCACTCCATCACTTCCTGGGCGTGCGCGTACTGCATGCCGCCGTCATACAGCCGCCGGTTCACCCCGACGAGCCCGGTGATGAACATCGGCGCGAACACGCAGTTGATGGCGATGAACGAGCCCCAGAAGTGGATCTTGCCGAGGGTCTCGTTCATCACCCGGCCCGTCGCCTTCGGATACCAGTAGTAGAGGCCGGCGAACAGCGCGAAGATGGTGCCGGGCGCGACCACGTAGTGGAAGTGGCCGATCACGTAGTAGGTGTCGTGCAGGTGGATGTCCGGCGCGGACAGGCCCAGCGGCAGCCCCGTGAGCCCCCCGATGCCGAACATCGGCAGGAAGGCCAGCGCGAAGAGCATCGGCACGTTGTAGCGGATGGACCCGCCGTACAGCGTGATGAAGAACGCGGACAGAATGACCACCGACGGCACCGAGATGATCATCGTCGTGGTCTGGAAGAAGGCGCTCATCGCCGTGCCCATGCCGGTCAGGAACATGTGGTGCGCCCACACGATGAACGACATGAACCCGAGGAAGATGACCGACGCGACGAGGACGCGGTAGCCCCAGAGCGGCTTCCGGGTGTTGTTGGCGAGGATCTCGGCGACGATGCCCATCGCCGGCAGAATCAGGACGTAGACCTCGGGGTGGGCCAGGAACCAGAACAGGTGCTGCCACAACAGCGGGTTGCCGCCGCCGCTGATCTCGAGGGGGCCCTCGGTTGTGACCAGCCCGCTCGGCATGAAGAAGCTGGTGTCGGCCACGCGGTCCATCAACTGGAGGACGCCGGCCGCCTCGAGGGGCGGGAACGCCAGCAGCAGCAGGAACGCGGTGACGAGCTGCGCCCACACGAAGAAGGGCAGGCGCATGAAGCTCAGCCCGGGGGCCCGGAGCTGCAGGGCCGTGACGATGAAGTTGATCGAGCCGAGCAGCGACGAGGTGATCAGGAAGATCATCCCGATCAGCCACCAAGTCTGCCCTTCGAGCGCGATGATCGACAGCGGCGCGTAGGAGGTCCACCCGGAGTTCGCGGCGCCGCCCGGCACGAAGAAGCTGGCGAACATGACCACGCCGCCCCCGAAGAACGCCCAGTAGCTGGCCATGTTCAGCCGCGGGAACGCCATGTCGGGGGCGCCGATCTGCAGCGGCAGCACGTAGTTGCCGAAGCCCCCGACGGCCAGCGGCACGACCCCCATGAACACCATGATGGTGCCGTGCATCGCCCCGAGCTGGTTGTAGAACTCGGGCAGCATGATGCCGCCCGGTGCGTTCGCCTGCCCGAGGAAGTTGCCGATGATCGGAATCGGCGCGCCGGGATAGGCGAGCTGCCACCGCATGAGCATCATCAGCGAGAAGCCGAACAGCAGGAAGAGCATGGCGGTGATCGCGTACTGGATGCCGATCACCTTGTGGTCGACCGAGAAGACGTACGCGCGCAGAAAGCTCAACTCGTGTTCGTCGTGGGCATGTTCGGCATGCGCGACATGTTCGGCGGTGGTCACGTTCTCCAACGTCGTGACTCCTTTCTGGACCTGCCTGCGATCCGGTCGTCCGTCGCGGCCGACGGCGCCGGTCGGGCGTGAGGCAGTGACGTGACCGGCGTCGGCGCCCGGCGACTCCCGATGGCGCAGGCCGCCCCGCGATTCCCGTCGTGATTCAACGCTGGCGGCAGCACTGACGATGCCGGGTCGGTGAAAGTCCCGTCCACGTGCATCGCTTCACAAACGCTGACGCCCGCGCAATTCTATCGGCGCCGCCCCGCCCTTGCAACCCCGCCGCCGGCCGGCGGGTATACTGCTGAGAGGCCGGCACCCATGACTCCGCAGCCCGATGACGTCCGGCGCGTGCTCGACACCCGCGGGGACGAGCCCCTGGCCGCCACCTACGTCGCGGTGGTGGTGGTCGAGGCGGTCGTGCTCGCGGCGCTGTGGCTGTTCTCTCGACATTTCTCGGGGTAGACGGTTCGGAACCGCGCCCCGGCGCCTTCACCATGCATCCCCTCGACTGGATCATCATCGGCGGCTACCTCGTGTGGGTGGTGTACGACGGGCTGAAACGTGCCCGGGGAACCGACAAGGTCGAGGGGTACTTCCTCGCCGGCCGGTCGCTTCCGTGGTGGGCGGTCGGGTTGTCGGTCATGGCCACCCAGATGAGCGCGATCACCCTGGTCGGCACCACCGGGCAGGGCTACGCCGGCGGCCTGGGGCTGGTGCAGATGTACTTCGGCCTCCCCCTCGCGATGATCATCCTGTCGGTGACGCTGGTCCCGTTCCTCTACCGGGCCCGGGTGTTCACCGCCTACGAGTATCTGGAACGCCGGTTCGACCGGAAGACCCGGGCCCTGACGAGCCTGATTTTCCTCGTCTCGCGGGGGCTGGCGGTGGGGGTGATCATCTCCGCGCCGGCGGTCGTCCTCTCGGTGGTGCTCGGCTGGAACCTGACCCTCACGGCCCTCGCCATCGGGGTTCCGACGACCTGCTACACGATGCTCGGCGGGGTGCAGGCCGTCGCGTGGGCCGACGTCAAGCAGATGGTCATCATCGTGGGCGGCCTGCTCGCGGTGGTCGCGGCCCTCGTCCTGGGGCTGCCGGGCGGGGTCGGCCTCGGCGACGCCATGCATCTGGCCGGCGCGGCCGGGCGGCTGACCGCCATCGACTTCACGCCGGATCTGAACCAGACCTACACGTTCTGGTCCGGTCTGTTCGGCGGCCTGTTCCTCATGCTCGGGTACTTCGGGTGCGATCAGAGCCAAGTGCAGCGTCATCTGACCGCCGACTCGGTCGACGCGGCCCGCCGGTCGTTGCTGATGAGCGCGTACTGGAAGATTCCGCTGCAGGCGCTGATCCTGCTGACCGGCGTGCTGGTGTTCGTGTTCCATCTGTTCCAGGCGCCGCCGATGCTCTTCAACCCCGTGCGGGACGCCGCCGCCCGCACCGGCGGCGGGGCGGCGGAGTACGCGGGGCTCGAGAGGGAGTTCGAGGAGGCGTTCGCGGCGCGCCGTACCGCGGCCGGCGAGATGGTCGCGGCCCGCCGGGGCGGGAGCGCCGGGGGCATCGCGGAAGCCCGGGCCGCGTTCGCGGCCAGCCAGCAACGGGTCGGGGCGGTGCGCGGGCGGGCGGCGGGGCTGGTGGAGGAGGCCACCGGCGAGGAGTACTCCGACGTCAACTACGTGTTTCCGACCTTCATCATCACGCATCTGCCGGTCGGGCTCGTGGGCCTGCTGATCGCGGCCATCTTCGCGGCGGCGATGTCGAGCGCCGCGGCCGAACTGGCCGCGCTGTCCACCACCAGCGTCATCGACTTCTACCGGCGGTACTTGAACCGCGGAGCGGCGGACCGCCACTATCTGCGGGCGTCGAAGGTGGCGACGGCGCTGTGGGGGGTGGTGGCGACCGTCTTTGCGGTGTTCGCGGCCAACCTCGGATCGCTGATCGAGGTCGTCAATCAGGTCGGCTCCTATTTCTACGGGTCGCTGCTGGGGGTGTTCGTGCTGGCCCTCGGGTTTCGCCGGGCCACGGCCAACGGCGCCTTCCTGGGGCTGTTCGCGGGCATGGGGTCGGTCGCGCTGGTCGAGAGCGTCGCCGACGTGTCCTTCCTCTGGAACAACGTGGTCGGCACGGCCGCGGTCGTGCTCGTCGGACTCGCCGTGAGCTGGCTCCAGCCCGCCGACTGATGCGCCAGGAGCATCCCACGCTGACTGCGCGTGACGGCCCGCCCCCGATTCGAGGGGGCGCCACCGTCTTGCCGACCAGTCGGCGCCGCGTGAGACCCACGATTCCGCACCTCCGGAGCTCCAGGACCGGCCACGATTCTGCCTGCGCACGACGGCGGAGCGTGGGATGGTCCTGACGGATGCGCGTACCGGCGTTGTCGGCCGGTCCCGCCCCGTGATATGTTGATATACGACCATTCTGGTCGGTAATCCGATCGGGCCGGCCGGCGCCCGCCGCGCCATTGCCGGCCGTGATCGACAGACCATCGGCGGGCGGCGGCCGATTCGGACCGGCGGGCCGCGCCGGCCATCTGTTCGTCACGTGCCGGGGGTCTGCGCCGTGGAACGGCGCCGCCCGGCGGCGGCGGCCGATTCACGGGCAGGGTTGGCGGGCGGCATCGGAGCCGCCGGACGGCGATTTTCCGGGGCAGGAGTCTGCGCCGTAGAGCGGCGCGGACTTCTGGAGGGTTGGGCGGCCATCGGAGCCGCAGGCGGCGATTTCCAGGCCAGGGAGCGTCATGAGCACCGCGATCCAGACCGTCGAAGAGCTTGCGAACCAGGAGTACAAGTACGGTTTCGTCACCGACGTCGAGACCGACGCGATTCCGGTCGGCCTCAACGAGGGGGTCATCGAGCTGATCTCGGCCAAGAAGGACGAGCCGAAGTGGCTGCTCGACTGGCGCCTGAACGCCTTCCGGGCCTGGTCGAAGATGACCGAACCGGCGTGGCACAACGTGCGCTATCCGCCCGTCGACTATCAGGCGATCAGCTACTACGCGGCGCCCAAGAAGAAGGCGCAGCTCGACAGCCTGGACGAGGTCGACCCGGAGATCCGGGCCACCTTCGACAAGCTGGGGATCTCGCTCGACGAGCAGAAGCGTCTGTCCGGCGTGGCCGTCGACGCCGTCTTCGACAGCGTGTCGGTCGCCACCACGTTCAAGGACACGCTGGCCAACCTCGGCATCATCTTCTGCTCGTTCTCCGAGGCGGTGCGCGACCATCCCGAGCTGGTCCGCCGGTATCTGGGCAGCGTCGTGCCGCATACCGACAACTTCTTCGCCGCCCTCAACTCCGCCGTGTTCAGCGACGGGTCGTTCGCGTACATCCCCAAGGGCGTGAAGTGCCCGATGGAGCTCTCGACCTACTTCCGCATCAACGCCGCCAACACCGGCCAGTTCGAGCGGACCCTGCTCGTGGCCGACGAGGGCGCGGAGGTGAGCTATCTGGAGGGCTGCACGGCGCCCCGGCGCGACGAGAACCAGCTCCACGCGGCGGTGGTCGAGCTGGTGGCGCTGGACGACGCGACCATCAAGTACTCGACCGTGCAGAACTGGTACCCCGGCGACAAGGACGGCCGGGGCGGGATCTACAACTTCGTGACCAAGCGGGGCAAGGCGTTCGCCAACGCCAAGGTGACGTGGACCCAGGTGGAGACCGGCTCCGCAATCACCTGGAAGTACCCGAGCTGCATTCTCCAGGGCGACCACGCCGTCGGCGAGTTCTACTCGGTCGCGGTGACCAACAACCGCCAGCAGGCGGACACCGGGACGAAGATGGTGCATCTGGGCCGGAACACCCGCAGCACCATCGTCTCGAAGGGGATCTCCGCCGGACACGGCCAGAACACCTACCGCGGCCTCGTGCGCATCGGCAAGGGGGCGCGCGGCGCCCGCAACTTCTCGCAGTGCGACTCGCTGCTGATCGGCGACCGCTGCGGTGCGCATACCTTCCCGTATCTCGAGGTGAAGAACACGTCGTCGCAGGTGGAGCACGAGGCGTCCACGTCGAAGATCGGCGAGGACCAGATCTTCTATTGCCGCCAGCGCGGACTGTCGACCGAGGACGCGGTCAACCTGATCGTCAACGGGTTCTGCAAGGAGGTTTTCCGGGAGCTGCCGATGGAGTTCGCGGTCGAGGCCCAGAAGCTCCTGGGCGTCAGTCTCGAAGGCAGCGTCGGCTAGGCGTCTGACGCCGGGGAATGGCGCGGACTTCCAGAGGGTTGGTTGGGGGGCAAGCGGAGCGCGGCGACGCTTCCGGCGGGGACGGGGGAACGATGCTCGAGATTCGCGATTTGCAGGCCGGGGCCGGGGAGCGCCGGATCCTGAACGGGATCGATCTGGTGGTGAACCCCGGCGAGGTTCACGCCGTCATGGGGCCCAACGGCTCCGGCAAGAGCACCCTGGCCGGAGCGCTGGCCGGCCGGGACGGCATCGAGGTCACCGGCGGGTCGGCGACGTTCAAGGGGCAGGATCTGCTGGATCTCGACCCCGAAGTGCGGGCGCGCGAGGGCCTGTTCCTGGCGTTCCAGTACCCGGTCGAGATTCCCGGCGTCAACAACGCCTACCTGCTCAAGGCGGCGCTGAACGAGGTGCGGAAGCATCGGGGAGAGCCCGAGCTCGACGCGATGGACTTCATGACCCTGGCCCGGAAGCGCATGTCGCTGCTGGACATGGACGACGCCCTGCTGAACCGCCCCGTCAACGACGGGTTCTCCGGGGGCGAGAAGAAGCGGAACGAGATCTTCCAGCTCGCGGTGCTCGAGCCGTCGCTCGCCATTCTCGACGAGACCGACTCGGGGCTGGACATCGACGCGCTCAAGACCGTCGCCGCCGGGGTCAACGCCATGCGGAGCCCCGAACGCTCGCTGATCGTGGTGACCCACTATCAGCGGCTGCTGCACTACATCGTTCCCGACTTCGTGCACGTGCTGTACCGGGGGCGGATAGTGAAATCGGGCGGCAAGGAACTCGCGCTCGAGCTCGAGGAGAAGGGCTACGGCTGGCTCGACGCCGAGCCTGCGGCCGCGACCGCCTAGACCGCACGATACGGAACGTCAATGCCCCAGATTGCCATCAGCGCTGACAGCTACGCCGCCCAGTTCGCGGCCGTGAAGCGGACGGCGCCGCTTGCCGGACCGCTCGCATCGTTGCGCGACGACGCGTTCCATTGCTTCGACCGGCTCGGGTTCCCCACCACCCGGCTCGAGGAGTGGCGGTTCACCAACATCGCCCCGATCGTCGAGGTCCCGTTCCAGGCGCCGGCCGCGTCCGGCGGGCTCGACCGGGAGGTCCTCGACGCGCTGCCTCTGCCCCGGTCCGGCGCCCCCGAGTTCGTGTTCGTGAACGGGAGCTTTTCTCCGGATCTGTCGGACCCGTCCGGCCTGCCGCCGGGGGTGCGGGTGCGCAGCCTCGCGGCCTCGGCCGCCGGCGGGGCCGGCGGTCTCGATGTGCTCACCGCGCATCTCGGGCGCCTCGCGCGGTTCCAGAACCACGCGTTCACGGCGCTCAACACCGCCTTCCTCCGGGACGGCGCGGTCATCGAGGTGGACGGCGGGGTCGTGAGCGAACGGCCCATCCATCTGCTCTTCGCGTCGTCGAGCGCGCCGGCGCCGGTGCTCAGCCAGCCGCGGGTGCTGATCGTGGCCGGGGCCGGCAGCGAGGTCCGGATTGTCGAGAGCCATGCCGGCGCCGGGGACGTCCCGTATCTGAGCAACGCCGTGACCGAGGTCTCGGCCGCCGACCATGCGGTCGTGGACCACTACACGGTGGTGCGGCAGGCGGACGCCGCGTATCACGTGGGCAACTTGGCCGTCCGGCTCGGCCGGGCGAGCAACTTCTCGTCCCACACCATCACCGCGGGCGGGGCCATCGTGCGGAACGAGGCCGGCGTCGTCCTCGGCGGCGAAGGGGGCGAGTGCACGCTGAACGGGCTGTATCTGGGGAACGGCCGGCAACTGGTGGACAACCAGACCACCATCGACCACGCCATGCCCCACTGCGACAGTCACGAGCTGTACAAGGGGATTCTGGACGGGCGGAGCCGCGCGGTGTTCAACGGCAAGATCATCGTCCGCCTCGATGCCCAGAAGACCGATGCCAAGCAGTCGAACAAGGCCCTGCTGCTGTCCGAGGATGCGCAGATCACCACCAAGCCCCAGCTCGAGATTTTCGCCGACGACGTGAAGTGCACGCACGGGGCCACCATCGGTCAGCTCGACCCGGATGCGTTGTTCTATCTCCGGTCGCGCGCCCTGTCGAAAGCGCAGGCCCGGCAGCTTCTGATTCATGCGTTCGCCGCCGATCTGCTCGGGCACATCAAGGTGGAGGCGATCCGCCGCGGGCTCGACGCGCTGCTGCTGGAACGGCTCCCGATGAGCGGCGAGTGACCGCGGCCGGGGTGCAGGGACGGGAATCGGTCGGGGCGGTGGAAGCCGCCGGCGATCAAGGACTCCGCACCGGAGAACGGCCCGGACTGCCGGAGGGTTGGTTGGTGCGGCGCCGCAAGCGGCGGTTTCCGGGCCGGGTTCGGGGGTGTCGATGACCAGCGTGACCGCATCGGAGCCTGCCGTGCTCGACGTGGCCCGGATCCGCGGGCAGTTTCCCATTCTCGCGCAGACCGTCGGCGGCAAGCCCCTGGCCTATCTCGACAACGCCGCGACCACCCAGAAACCGCAATCGGTGCTCGACGCGCTGGCGCGGTACTACGCGGCCGGCAACGCCAACATCCACCGCGGCGTGTACGCGCTGAGCCAGGACGCGACGCGGGCCTACGAGGCCGCCCGCGGCAAGGTGGCGGCCTTCCTCAACGCGGCCGAACCGGCCGAAATCGTCTTCACCCGCAACGCGACCGAGGGCATCAATCTGGTCGCGCAGACGTTCGGCCGCCGCCGCATCGGGGCCGGAGACGAGGTGGTGATCTCGGGCATGGAGCACCACTCGAACATCGTGCCGTGGCAGATCGTGTGCGGGGAGAAGGGCGCCCGACTGCGGGTGGCGCCGTTCTCCGACACGGGAGAGCTGCTCGTCGACGAGCTGGCCGCCCTGCTGGGGCCGCGGACCCGGCTCGTGTCGATCGTGCACATGTCGAACTCGCTGGGGACCGTCAATCCCGTCGAGCGGGTGGTCGATCTGGCCCATCGGCAGGGCATTCCGGTTCTCGTCGATGGGGCGCAGGCGGCGTATCACATGCCGGTCGACGTGCAGGCGATCGGTTGCGACTTCTACGTCGTCACCGGGCACAAGCTGTACGGCCCGACCGGGATCGGCGCCCTCTACGGCCGCCGCGCGCTGCTCGAAGCGATGCCTCCCTACCAGGGCGGCGGCGACATGATCAGCTCGGTGACCTTCGAGCGCACGACCTACAACGAGGTCCCGCACCGGTTCGAGGCGGGCACGCCGCACATTGCGGGCGCGGTCGGGCTCGGGGCGGCGTTGGACTTCATCACCGGGGTCGGGTTCGACGCTATCGTGGCGCACGAGCGGCGCCTCCTCGACTACGCGACGCGGGCGCTGTCCGCGGTGCCCGGACTGCGGCTTGTCGGGACCGCCGCCAACAAGGCGAGCATTCTGTCGTTCGTGCTGGAAGGGGTGCATGCCCACGACATCGGGACCATCGTGGACACCGAGGGCGTCGCGATTCGCACCGGCCACCACTGCACCCAGCCGGTGATGGACCGGCTCGGGGTGCCGGCCACCGCCCGCGCCTCGCTCGCCCTGTACAACACGACCGGCGAGATCGACCAGTTGGTGGCGGCGTTGACCAAGGTCAGGCAGCTGTTCGGGTAGGAGCAAGGCGCAGGCATTTCGCGTCAGCGAACTCCCGCGCGACCGCAAGATCGCGCCGGGATTTAAGGCGCAGGCGTTTCGCGCCGGCGAGACTCCCAACGCGGCCGAAGGTCGGCGCCCGCGCCGACGCAGGAATTACGGAGACGACATGTCCGATCTGCGGGACCTCTATCAGGAGGTCATCCTCGACCACAACCGCAGCCCCCGCAACTTCGGGCGGCTCGACGATGCCGACCTCCAGGCCGACGGCCACAATCCGCTGTGCGGAGACAAGCTCTCCATTACCGTCAAGCTGACGGGGGACCGCGTGACCGACCTGCGTTTCGAGGGGTCCGGCTGCGCCATCTCGAAGGCGTCGGCGTCCCTCATGACGGAGGGCGTCAAGGGCCGGACCCTCGACGATCTCGGCCGGCTCTTCGAGCGGTTCCACCGGCTGGTCACCGATCAGACGGCCCCGGTGGACGAGGCCGGGTTGGGGAAGCTGGCGGTGTTCGCCGGGGTCCGAGACTATCCGGCCCGCGTTAAGTGTGCGATCCTGGCGTGGCACACCCTGCGGGCCGCGGTGGACGACCGCCATGACGTCGTGTCGACGGAATAGCCCGATCCCCGCCGCGGGTGACCATCCGTATCCGGGAGACAGCGCCAGTGGGAATCTTCAACTTCGATGCCTCGCCTCCGGGCGACCAGCCGGCCGGCGCCGCGAAGACGCCGGCGTCGTCCGCGGAGGCTCCGGCCGCCGCGGGCTCCCCGCGTCCGGAGCCTCCGCGGCCCATTCTGCCGAGCGAGCCGCCCGCCCCGCCGCCGGCCACCCACGACCCGATAGAGCCGGACCCGCTGAAGACGCTCGAGCTCAAGCCGAAGCTCATCGAGGCGTTGTCGACCGTCTATGACCCGGAAATCCCGGTCAACATCTACGAGCTGGGGCTCATCTACGATGTCGACGTGAATGCGGCCGGGCTGGTGGGGATCCGCATGACCCTGACCTCGCCGGGATGTCCCGCCGCCCAGACCCTGCCGGTCGAGGTGAAGGCGAAGGCGAGGGGGGTGCCCGGGGTCAGCGATGCCTGGGTCGACGTCGTCTGGGAGCCGCAATGGGACATGAACAAGATGTCCGATGCGGCCAAGCTGCAGCTCGGACTCCTGTAGGAGCCCGCAAGCAGACGCGATTTCGTTCCGGACTCTTGCCGGCGGAGCCGCCCTTCATGACTGTCTCCCGGCCATCCGCCGGCGGGTCCGACGGGTCTGCAGCCGGATTAAGGCGTACCACGCGGGCCAAGCCGCCGCAGCGACTGCGAGCAGGGCCGCCGGCGACCGCCAGTCGAGTATCAACGCGATGAGGAGGGTTGCGACGGCCGCCAGCACCGTTGCGTTGAACACCTCCGTCGCGCTGGTATGCATCGGGCCGCGTGTGGTCGCCTGCGCAACCGCCAACCCCGAGGGAGGGAGGAGCAGGGGCCACAGCCAGAACTCGGTGTGCACCGCCAGTATGCACCCCAAGGTGAATCCTCCGAGGGCGCTGGACTTGGCGGCCTCGGCGAACGTCTGATGAGTGCGCAGCGTGAATCTCACGGGCCGCCTCCACGTTCAGTGAGCGGAGGGGCTGTCCATCAAGACGACCCTCCAGCCAGCGTCAAGGTAGCAGATCAGAGCCATGGCTGGCCAGATCCCCACGAGCAGCCCTCCCTGCGGCCCGAACCCTACGGCGAGCGCTCCCGTCACGAGGTCCCGGCAGAGTAACGCGCCGAGAACCCGCGGCGTGCTACTTGCGTAACCGTCCACGCGGGGACGGCGACCGACGACGGGATCATCAGTCGCTGGAACCGAGGGATGCGAGCCCGCTCCCCGAGCTGATCCGCGCGGAGGCGGCAAACAGAATCACCGGCAACCTCCTTGAAGGTCCTCCGGGCTCAGTATGGCCATCGGTTGCGATCGCCTGTCCGAGTTCCAGCCGGGGATCAGCAGGGGCAAGGCGCACGGGCGCATCGAGCAACGACCGTCGGCCGAGCCGCGGATGCGTCGGAGCGTGGGATTGTCCTGCAGGGGCATCCCACGCTGACGGCGCGTGACGGCTCGCCCCCGATTCGAGGAGTCGCCACCGTCTTGCCGACCGGCCGGCACCGCGTGAGACCCACGATTCCGTACGTCCGGAGCCCCAGGACCGCGACGATTCTGCCTGCGCACGGTGGTGGCGGAGCGTGGGATGGTCCTGGATTGTCCTGGGCCCCCGGTTGCGCCCCCTGCCGGGTTTGGGACAGAATGCCCCCTGGATCTGGAAAGTCGTCAGCTGCGGCAGGCGTATTCGACCCGGTTGCGCCGCAAGTCCGTTGCGGGTCCGTGCGCCTTGGCGGGACCACTTGTGGTCTTCCCGTTCGTGGGCGAAAGGAGTGCGCACTCATGAAGAGGCGGAAGTACCTTCCGATCGTATCGTGCGTCCTGTTCGTCGGCTGTGGAGCGGCAACGCCCGAGCTGCAGCTCATCGAAGATGCGGCCGAGGCCATGGGGAGCCTCCGCGCGGTGAGTGAGACGACCGGCGTGGTCCTCGAGGGGTCGGGGCGGACGTATCGGGTCGGTCAGAACCAGACCCCGCGGGCCGACCTGCCGTACTACGAGATCGAGAACTACCGCCTGCAGCTCGATTTCGCCAACCAGCGGTGGCAACTGCGGCAGGACCGCACCACGACGTTCCTCACCGGGAGTCCCCTCTTCGGGGTGCGCCAGACCTACGGCCTCGACGGCGGCGTCGCCTACGACGAGGGGGACGGCGGGATGGTGCAGGCGTCGGACCGGGTGGCCGCCGAGCGTTGGGCCGAGCTGTACCACAACCCCCTCGGCATCGTGCTGCTGGGGCTCGACGAGACCTCGACGGCGAGCAATCTGCGCGAGGAGGACGGGGAGCAGGCCGTCGACATCGTGGCCGCCAACGGCACCCAGTTCACGCTGTACGTCGACGGGGAGACCCTGCATCCCAGCCGGGTGGCGTCCGCCCGGTACGACTCCATGCTGGGTGACGTGACCTACGAGACGATTTTCGAGGACTACGCGGAGTCCGGCGGCCTCGGCGGGTTCCAGGCGCGTCTGACGCTGCCGCGCCAATACACGATCAATCTCGGCGGCGACACGATCGCCGAGTATCGGGTGACCAGCGATACCCAGGCGCAGATCGGCGACCTGTCGGTCTCCGCCGAGCCGGCGTCGGATGAGGTGATGGTCGAGGCGGAGGAGGTGGCCGACGGGGTCTGGCATCTCAAGGGCGGCTCGCATCACAGCGCGCTGATCGAGTTCGACGAGTTCCTCGCCCTCATCGAGGCGCCCCAGAGCGAAGCCCGGACGCTGGCCGTGATCGAGCACGCCCGCGGCCTCCAGCCGGACAAGCCGCTGCAGTACGTGGTCAACACGCACCACCACTTCGACCATTCGGCCGGCATCCGGGCTGCGGTCTCCGAGGGGCTGACGGTGATCACCCACGAGATCAACCAGACGTTCTTCGAGGATCTGGTGGCCCGGCAGCACACGATCGAGCAGGACGCCCTGGCCCGCAACCCGCAGCCGCTCGCCATCGAGACGGTGGTCGGCGACGACGTTTACGAGCTGAGCAGCGGGCGCCGCACCCTGGAGATCTCCCGCATCGTGGGCGATCGGCACTCCGACGGCATCGTGATGGCGTATCTGAGGCGGGAGCGGATCCTGTTCGAGGTCGACGCGTTCTCGCCGGGGGCGTCGGCGTCGCCGTTCGCGGCCGCCCTGCTCGAGAACATCCAAGAGAAGCGGTTGCGCATCAACACCATCGTTCCGCTGCACGGCCCCGGCGTCGCCACCCTTGATGACCTCGAGGAGATCGTGGAGAGGGAGGGACGCTAGTGGTCCGTCACGTCATAAGTTTCGGACAGACGGACTTGGGTCGAACGACGTATTTCTTCCGCATAGGGCTCTTGCGGTTCGAGGTGAGTGCTCCGGCGACCCTGTTTTTAGTCGTGGCGATGCACTAGGCGTCTGCGCCGTAGAACGGCGCCGCTTCCCGCCAGGAGGCGCCGATCCCCTGGAGGGTTGGTTGGGCGGCAATCGGAGGCCGCAGCGCGACCTTGACGGTCGTGTTCGGAGTTTCGTTGGCGCGAAACTCCTACGGCGACGATTGCCGGGCTGGGAATCTGCGCCGCCGTGAGGGGGCCGGAAGCGGTCCCCTCCGCCCGCATCCCTCCGCCGGTCAGGGAACCTGCGTCCGCTTCCGGCTCGACCCTCGGGGGCGGCGCACCCCGGCCTCGTCACGCCCATCGCATCGGCCCAGCCTCCGCCTGCACATGTCCATGCCCCTGCGGGACCGCGTTCGCGTGTTCGCCCCCGCGACCCTGTCGAATCTCGGGCCCGGCTTCGACGTGCTCGGGCTGGCCATCGAGCAGCCGGGCGACTGCGTGGACGCGGAGTGGTCGGATCGGCCCGGGGTCGAGATCGCCGGCATGCGGGGGAACGCCGATCGACTGACGACGGATCCGACCCGGAACGTCGTCGGCATCGCCGCCGCGGCGGCTCTGCGCTTGGTCGACGCCCGCGCGCCGGGACAGCGGCCGTCCGGCGTGAAGTTGTGGCTGGACAAGCGGATGCCGCTCGCGAGCGGGCTCGGCAGCTCGGCCGCGAGCAGCGTCGCCGGGGCCCTCGCGGTGAGCGAGCTGCTCGGAGGAGCGCTCGGTCGGCGCGAGCTCATCGCGAGCGCGCTGGAAGGGGAGCGCGCGGTCTCGGGAGGCGTCCACGCCGACAACGTCGCGCCCTGCGTGACCGGCGGATTCGTCCTGATTCGAAGCTATGCTCCGATGGAGTTGCTGTCGCTGCCGGTGCCCGAGGCGTTGCGCGTCGCCGTCGTGCACCCCCACACCTCGGTGTCGACGGCCGAGGCGCGTCGCTTGGTGGCGGAGCGGCGCTTCGCGATCGCCGACGCCGTCGCCAACCTCGGCCAGCTCGGGGCGATGATCACCGCCCTGCACCGCTCCGACCTCGAACTGCTCGGCCGATCGATCAGCGATGCCCTGGTCGAGCCCGTCCGCGCGCGGCTGGTGCCGGGGTTCGCGGAGGTCAAGCGGGCCGCCCTCGAGGCGGGCGCCCTCGGATGCTCGCTGTCGGGGTCCGGTCCGTCGGTCTTCGCGTTCGCCAAGTCCGACGATCAGGCCCGGGCTCTGGCCGCCCGCATGTCCGAGCGGTTCCGCGAGGCGGCCGGTCTCGAGTGCGACCGCTATGCCGGCGGGGTGAACGTGCGGGGCGCCTGCCGCGTGGACGCCGGCGCGTGAGCGCGCCGCGGGGAGGACGGCTGCCGTGGGTGCGGTGACGCTTCATCGGTCCGCGAGCGCGGCGGCGCGCCTCGCCGCCGCGCACGGTTTCGTCGAGAGCCTGCCGCCGGGGTCCGAGGCGCTGATCGTCGGGGCCGCCCGGGACGCCGTCGACGATTTCGCGCGGGAGGGCGCGGTCCGCCGCGGCGCCACGTTCGGTCTCCACCGCTTCAGCCTCCGCCGGCTGGCCACCCGCATCGCGGCGCCGCGTATGGCCGGCCGCCGGTTGGCCCCCGCCACCCGGCTCGGGGCCGAAGCGGTCGCCGCCCGCGCCGCCTTCGAGGAGGTCGGTCGGGGCGGACTCGGGTATCTCGCGCCCATCGCCCAACTGCGCAGCTTCGGCCGGACCCTGGCGTCGACCCTCGAGGATGTGCGCCTCGGCGGCGTCCAGACCGAAGATCTGTCGGCCTGCGGCGCGGTCGGGGCCGACCTCGACGCGCTGTCCCGGGAATACGCGCGCCAGCTTCGTCAGGCCCATCTCGTCGACATCTCCGAGCTGTATCGACTGGCGACGGGGGTGGTCGCGGCCCGCGAGCCGGTCGATGTGCCCCTCGAGGCTCCGGTGGTGCTGTTGGACGTGCCGGTTCACGACCGGGCCGCCCGCGGTTTCGTCGCGGCCCTCGCCGGGCGGTCCGGGCGGCTTCTCGCGACGGTTCCGCAGGGGGACGACCGGACGTGGGCGGCGCTCTCCCGGTTGCCGCATTCGGAGGCGGCGCCGCAGGGCGATCCGGCCGAGCCCGACACCCCGCTGGCCAGGGTCCGCACCCGGCTCTTCGAGCCGATCGCGCCGCCGGAGCGGGAGGCCGCCGGTCCCGCCGGCGGCGGGGTCTCGCTCTTCTCCGCGCCGGGGGAGTCGCGCGAGTGCGTGGAGATAGCCCGGTTGGTGCAAAAGGAAGCGGCCGCCGGCGTGCCGTTCGACCGGATGGCGGTGGTGCTGCGGTCGCCGCAGGTCTACAGCGGGTTGCTCGAGACCGCCCTGCGGCGGGCCGGCGTCGAGGCCTGGTTCGTCCGGGGGACCCGGGCGCCGGATCCGGCCGGCCGCGCGTTCCTCGCGCTGCTGGCGTGCGCGGCCGAGCGCCTGTCCGCACGGCGGTTCTCGGAGTACCTCTCCCTGGCGCAGGTGCCGCAACCCGATCCGGAAGGCGCGCCCCCCGCCCGCCGCGCGCGCTGGGTGCCTCCCGCCGAGGCCGACCAAGTGCTGCCGGGGCCCGCCCTGCCGGTGCAGGGGTCGTTGTTCGACGTTGCCGATCTCGATCCGGATCACGACGGCCGTGACGCGGGGGATCCGCCCGACGCCGACGACCGGCCGGTCGTCGAGGGGGCGCTGCGCGCGCCCTGGCACTGGGACCGGCTGCTCGTCGAGTCGGCGGTCATCGGCGGCCTCGACCGCTGGGTCCGCCGGTTGACGGGGCTCGAGCGGGAGCTTCGCCTGCGGTTCGACGAGTGCGCCGGCGACGATCCCCAGTCGCCGCAGGCGCGGCGGATCGAGCGCGACCTGATCGATCTCGGTCATCTGCGCCGGTTCGCGCTCCCGGTGATGGACCTGCTCGACGCGCTGCCGCGCGAGGCCCGCTGGGGAGACTGGCTCGACCGGTTCGAGACCCTGGCCCCGATGGTCCTGCGGCGGCCCGACCGGGTGCTGGCGACCCTCGGCGAGCTGCGTCCCATGGCCGGCATCGGTCCCGTTCCCCTGACCGAGGTGCGGGACGTGCTGGCGGAGCGGCTCACGGAGCTGCAGGCGGAGCCGCCCCCCCGGCGCCATGGCCGGGTCTTCGTGGGCGGGCCGGATCACGTGCGGGGCCGCCTGTTCGACGTCGTGTTCGTGCCGGGACTGGCCGAGCGCATGTTCCCGCAGAAGCCCCGGCAGGACCCCATCCTCCTCGACGAGGCCCGCCGGCGCCTGAACGCGCCGGCCGCGTCCGGAAACCGTCGCCCTGCGGCTCCGCTTGCCGCCCCACCAACCCTGCCCGCGGGTCGGCGCTTCCCGCCGGAGGCGGCGCCGTTCCGCGGCGCGGATTCCCCGCCCCTGGGTCTGCCGGTGCTCGACGATCGCGCGGCCGGGGAACGTCTGCTGCTGCGGCTGGCCGTCGGCGCCGCCGCCCGCCGGCTCCATCTGTCGTACCCGCGCCTCGAGCTCGGCGAGTCGCGCCCGCGGGTGCCTTCCTTCTATGCCCTTGATTTGGAACGCGCCCGCACCGGCCGGGTGCTGGACTTCCGGATCACCGAGCGCGAGGCGTTCGAGCGCGTGCAGTCGCGGCTGGCGTGGCCGGCCCCGAAGAAACCCGGCGACGCCATCGACGACACCGAGCACGATCTCGCCGTCCTGGGGCCGCTGCTGCGGCAACAGGGGGTGCCCGAGCCGACGGGGCGCGCGCGGTACCTCCTGGCCCTGGAGCCGGCCCTGCGCCGGTCGCTGCTGACCCGCTGGGCGCGCTGGACGACGCGGGCCTGGAGCCGGTTCGACGGCCTCTATCGGCCGGACGCGGGGGCGCGGGCCGCCCTCGACGCGCAGCGTCTGACGGCGCGGCCCTACTCGGTGACGGCGTTGCAGCGCTTTGCCGCCTGTCCGTACCAGTTCCTGCTGTCAGCCGTCTACCGCCTGCGGCCGCGGGAGGAGATCGCGCCGCCGGAGCGGCTCGATCCGCTGACGCGCGGGCGGATGTTCCACGAGGCGCAGGCCGAGTTGGTGCGTCTGCTCGAAGCCCGCCGGCGGCTGCCGGTGACCCGGGACCGAGTTGCCGAGGCCTGGGCCCTCCTTGATGAGACCCTGGACGCGCTCGCCGCCCGCTACCACGAGGAGCTGGCCCCGGCCATCGACCGGGTGTGGACGGACGAGATCGAGAAGCTGCGCCTCGATCTGAAGGGCTGGCTGCAGCAGGTGGCGGACGAGGATGGCGGGTGGGTGCCGATTCGGGCCGAGCTCGGGTTCGGCTTGGCGCCGGGTGCGGGGCGCGACCCCCGGAGCACGGCCGACCCGGTGCTCGTCGACGGCGCCTGGAGGCTGCACGGCGTCGTCGATCTCGTCGAGGCGCGGGCCCGGCCGACGGCGGCCGGCGAGCTGCGGGTGACCGACCACAAGACGGGGCGGAACCGCACCGCGGATCGGATGGTGGTCGGGCACGGCGAGGTGTTGCAGCCGGTGCTGTACGGGCTGGCCGTCGAGCAGGCGCTGGGGCGTCCGGTGCACGAGTCGCGACTCTTCTTCTCGACCCTGGCGGGGGGGTACGACGTTCGGTCGGTCCCCCTCGACGACACCGCGCGGCGATACGGCATCGAGGCGCTCTCGATCATCGATCGCGCCATCGAGGACGGCGTGATCCTGCCCGCGCCGCGCCGGGACGCCTGTGCCTGGTGCGACTACCGCGTGGTGTGCGGACCCTGGGAGGAGACCCGGGCGCGGCGCAAGGACGACACGAAGCTGGTCGATTTGCAAGCGTTGCGGAGATTGCCGTAGACGGGCGGGCTCGCGAGTCATGACCGAACCCGAGCTGGTCGACGCGGCGGCGCGGCGGCGCATCCGGTCCTCGCTCGACGAGAACCTCCTCGTCGAGGCGGCGGCCGGCACCGGGAAGACCTCGGAGCTGGTGACCCGGATCGTCAACGTGCTGGCGGCCGGGGTCGCGCAGGTCGACGGGATCCTGGCCGTGACGTTCACCGAGAAGGCCGCCGGCGAGCTGAAGCTGCGCCTTCGGGAGGGGCTCGAGCGCGCGCGCCGCACGCCGCCTCCCGGCGGCGGCGCGGAGAGGGGCGCCGCCCGCCCCGCGAACGTCGAGCACGCCATCGCCCATCTCGAAGAGGCCCAGGTCAGCACCATCCACGGGTTCTGCGCGGACCTGCTGCGCGAGCGGCCGGTGGAGGCGGGGGTCGACCCCCGGTTCGAGGTGTTGGCGGACCCCGCGCCGGTCTTCGGACAGGCCTTCGACGCTTGGCTTCAGCAGACCCTGACGGATCCGCCGGAAGGGCTGCGGCGCGCGTTGAGCCGCCGGGCCGCGGGCGGCTTCGGCGGGCCGGGGGCCAAGGAGCGGCCTACCGAGCGGCTTCTCGCCGCGGCATCGAGCCTCGCCGAGTGGCGCGACTTCCAGGCTCCGTGGCGCCGCGAGCGGTTCGATCGGCCCGCGATCATCGATCGGATCGTCACCCACCTGATCGATTTCGCCGAACTGGCGGAACGGGTCACGAACCGCGGCGACCGTCTGTATCTGGACCTGCGCCCGGCCGTGCTGCTGGCGCGCGAGATCCGGGGGCAGGATGCGCTGCGGCCGGCCCGCCGCGACCATGACGGCATCGAGGCGGCCCTGGTCGAACTGGCCGGGGTCCGCCAGTTCACCAATCCCCGGCGGGGATCGGGGGCCCGCTACGGCGAGGGCGTCGCGCGCGGGACGGTGATCGAGCAGCACGGCCGGATCGTGGACGTGCTGAAGGACTTCCGGCGGGTGGCCGATGCGGACCTGGCCGCGCTCCTGCGGGACGAGCTGCAGGCGCCGATCGCCGCTTTCGGCACGCTGAAGCGGGACGCCGGCCGGCTCGACTTCGTCGACCTGCTCATCAGGGCGCGCAACCTGGTGCGCGACCACGACGCCGTCCGCGCCGACTTCCAGCGCCGGTTCACGCGCATCTTCGTCGACGAGTTCCAGGACACCGACCCCCTGCAGGCGGAGATCCTTCTGCTGCTGGCCGCCGGCGATCCGGCCGAGCGGGACTGGCTGCGGGTGTGGCCGGCGCCGGGGAAGCTCTTCATCGTCGGCGATCCCAAGCAGTCGATCTACCGGTTCCGTCGAGCGGACGTCGGGGTGTACTGGCAGGTCAAGCGCCGGCTGGAAGCGGCCGGGGTGCCCGCCCTGGCCCTCACCACCAGCTTCCGCGCCGTGCCCGGCATCCAGCGTCTCGTGAACCGGGCCTTCGCCCCGGTGATGTCCGGCTCCGGCCGCCCGGAGGGCGGGGCGGGTCCGCACCAGGCCGACTACGTGCCGCTGTCGCCGCATCGGGACGACCCGGAGCGGCAGCCCGGAGTCGTCGTGCTGCCCGTCCCCCGCCCGTACGGCCTGCGGCGGGTCGCGGCCTCCGCCATCGAGCGCTCGTTGCCGGACGCGGTCGGCGCGTTCGTCCGATGGCTCGTCGCCGAGAGCGGCTGGCGGGTGACGGAACGGCGGTCGTCCGGGGAGGAGGAGTCCGGCGATTCCGGGGCGGCGGGGGTCCCGGTGGCGGCGCGGCACGTCTGCATCCTGTTCCGGCGTTTCGAGAGCTTCGGCACCGATATGACCCGCCCCTACGTCGAGGCCCTCGAGGCCCGCGACCTGCCGCATCTGCTCGTGGGCGGCCGGGGGTTCCACGGCCGGGAAGAAGTGACGACGATGCGCGCGGCCCTCGCTGCGGTGGAGTACCCGGACGACGAGCTCTCCGTGTTCGCCACCCTTCGAGGGTCGCTGTTCGCGGTCGAGGACGCCGCCCTGCTGGAGTATCACCAGCGGTTCGGCCGGCTGCATCCCTTCCGCGTTCCCCCCGCCCTCGCGGCCGGGGCCGGCGGCGACCCCGGCCTGCGGGAGCGGCTCGGTCCCATCGCCGAGGCGTTGGCGGTGCTGCGCGAAGCCCACCGGCGGCGGAACGTCGTGCCGGTCGCGGAGACCGTCGGCCGGCTGCTCGAGGCGACCCGCGCCCACGCCGGATTCGTCCTGCGGCCGGGGGGGGAGCAGACCCTCGCCAACGTGCTGCTGATCGCCGATCTGGCGCGGCGTTACGAGTCGGGGGGAGGGCTCTCGTTCCGGAGGTTCGTCGAGCAGCTCGAGGACGAAGCGTTGGCCGGGCAGGCGGGGGAGGCGTCCATCTTGGAGGAGGGGAGCGACGGCGTGCGGATCATGACCGCGCATCGGGCCAAGGGGCTCGAGTTTCCGGTGGTGGTCCTCGCCGATCCGACGTGCCGGCTCCACCGGAAGACGGCGGGGCGCTTCATCGACACCGCCCGCCGGCTGTGCGCGCTGCGGCTCGCCGGCTGGCCCCCCCTGGATCTCCTCGACCATGAGGACGTCGAGGTGGAGCGGGATCGCCAGGAAGGCATCCGGCTTGCCTACGTCGCCGCGACGCGGGCCCGCGATCTGCTGGTGGTGCCGGCGGTCGGCGACGGACCCTACGAGGGGGGATGGCTCGATCCGCTCAACGCGGCGATCTACCCCCCGGCGGCCGAGCGCCGCGACCCGGGGCCGGCCCCCGCCTGCCCCCGCTTCGGCCGCGACAGCGTGCTCGAGCGGCCGGACGGCGATCCCGCCGGCCCCGACACCGTCGCTCCGGGCGGGTACCGGTTCGACGAGGACGGCGCCGGGGGCGCCGCCGTGGTGTCCTTTCCCGCCCCCGGCCCGCCGCCGGGGGCGTCCGCATCGCGGGACGGCGCCGGCGGGACGCCCGGGTACCAGGTCGTGTGGTGGGACCCCCAAGCGCTGGCGCTCGACATCGAGGCGCGGTTCGGCATCCGGCAGGCGGAGCTGCTGTCGAAGAACGTCCCGCAGGACATCGTCGATGGGGATCTCGACCGCTACCGCACCTGGCGGGCGCGGCGGGACCGGATCGTGGCGGAGGCGGCGGCGCCGAGCGTCGAGGTGGTCACCGTGACCGAGCTGGCCCGCCGCCAAATCGCGGACTTCGTGCCGGTGTCGATGGCCGAGCCCGAGTTGCTGGAGCTCGAACGCCGCGGCCGCCGCCCCGCCGGCCCCCGCTTCGGCGCCCTCGTGCACGCGGTGCTCGCGGCGGTTCCCCTGGACGCCGGCCCGGACGGCATCGAGCAAATCGCCGCGCTGCAGGGCCGGCTGCTCGGGGCGGTCGAGCGCGAGGTCCACGCGGCGGCGGAAGCCGCGGCGGCGGGGCTCGCCCATCCTTTCTTCGATCGCGTTCGGCGCGCCGCGGCGGCGGGCGAATGCCGGCGCGAGGCGCCGGTGACGATGCGGGGCGATGACGGGGTGCTGGTCGAAGGCGTGGTCGACCTTGCGTTCCGCGACGGCGGCGTCTGGGTCGTGGTGGACTTCAAGACCGACCAGGAACTGGAATCGGCCCTCGACGTCTATCGGCGTCAGGTGCAGTTGTACGCCGACATGGTGGCCCGGGCGACGGGCAGCCCGGCGCGGGCGGTGCTCATGCGGGTGTGAGGGCGCCGCGTCACCCCGCGGTCCGCGCCGGATTCGGGTCTGCGGGCGGCCGGGCGCCGGGTCAGGACCATCCCACGCTTCGCCACCGCCGTGCGCAGGCGGAATCGTGGCGGGTCCTGGGCCTCCGGAGGTGCGGAATCGTGGGTCTCACGCGGCGCCGGCCGGTCGGCAAGATGGTGGCGGCCCCTCGAATCGGGGGCGGGCCGTCACGCGCAGTCAGCGTGGGATGCCCCTGGGCGCCGGGTCCGGCACCGTGATGGAGCGGCCGATACCCGGCATATAATCGGGCGTTGCCGGACCGGGGCGTTTGCGCGGCGGCTCGGCGAGGATGTCCGGAGGATCGACGGGAAGCAGCGCCGAAGGCGTTTCGCGGGATGGCCCGCCGCCCCGGGGGCATTCGGGCGGGGGGCGCCGGGGCGGAAGGCTGTCTCAGGTCAGGGACTGGAGGCGCACGTGGGCAGGAAACGACGCACGAAGCACGGACCGGCGCGGGGACGCGCTCCCGAGCCGGCCGTCCCGGCGCGGTCATCGCGGGTTTGGGTCGCGGCGGCGGTGTTGCTGGCCCTCGGCGTCGGCGTCCTCTTGTGGCGCTCGCCGCCGGCGTCGCAGGCGTCCCCCGGCGAGCCCGCCGCCGAGGCATCGGCGCCGGCCGCCGCCGCGCCGGCGCCGGACGTCCGCCTGCGGCGCGTCGAGGTGCTGCGGGAGCTCCCGCACGAGCGGGACGCCTATACGCAGGGGCTGGTGTGGTGGAACGGCGTACTCTTCGAGAGCACCGGCCGGGAGGGCGAATCCACCCTGCGCCGGCTCGACCCGCGGACGGGCCGGGTCGAGCAGCGCATCGACATCCCTGCGCAGTACTTCGGCGAGGGGCTGAGCCTCGTCGACCGGCGGCTGATCATGCTGACGTGGCGGGCGCAGCGCGCGTTCACCTACGACCGCGACTCGTTCGAGCTGCTCGACACGTTCCGCTACCAGGGCGAAGGCTGGGGCCTCTGCCACGACGGCGGCCGGCTGATCATGAGCGACGGCTCCGACCGGCTGACCTTCCGCGACCCGGTCACCTTCGCGCCGATCGGCGGGCAGCGGGTCCGGCTTCGCGGACAGCCGCTGCACGAGCTGAACGAGCTCGAGTGCGTCGACGGGGCGGTGTACGCCAACGTCTGGCAGACCGACTTCATCGTCCGCATCGATCCCGAGAGCGGCCGGGTCACCGACCGCATCGATGCTGCGGGGCTGCTGCGGGGCCCCGACCTCCTCGGGGCCGAGGTGCTCAACGGCATCGCCTACGACCCCGACGCCGACACCTTCTACATCACCGGCAAATGGTGGCCGAAGATGTTCGAGGTGCGCTTCGTCGAGTGAGGGGGCGACCGCGCGGGGCCGGGCGTCTCCGCGGTAGAACGGCGCCGCCCCGCGCAAGGCGGCGCCGGCTCTCCGGAGGGCCGGTCGGCGGCAATCGGCGCCTCGGCCGCGGCGGTTTCCGGGTCGGGAGCCTCGTGGCGGATCCCGCGCCGCTCCGGGGGCGCATCGCCGGCCGTCGTCGCGGGGCTGCTCAACGAGGGTTCCCGGGGGGCGCACGTCAGGCAAGTGAGACGTCGCCGCCGGAGGTATCCGGCTCGACCGTCCCCCGAGGCGCCCGTTGGCGCCAAAGCCCGGAAAGGCCCGTTCGGAAGGTCTCGAGGCCGAGAACGAGACCGAAATCGCCAACGCTGATAGTTTCAGGAGCAGTGGTCTCACAAATCTGACGTGCGCCCGTTCCCGGGGGATGGATCGCGGCTGTGCTATGCTCCATTCAGGCTGAGCGCCTCTGTAACCGCCCGAGAGGTTCCACGGCCAACGGATTGCGCGGGTCGCGACGGGCCACTCTAATCTGGAGCAGTCGAGTGCGGCTACGGATACTGGCGCGCGTCGGCGTGGCGGCGACGGTTCTCGCCGCCGCCGCGTGGGGAACCCTGTGGGCGGCCGAGCGCCTCGCGGCACCGGCCGGCCCCGAGCCGGCCCGCCCCGCCGGGGGTCCGCCGGCCGCGCAGGTCCAGCCCATCTTCCGGCGCAGTGACGTCCGGCCGTCCCTCCGGAACCCCAGCGCCGACGCCCGCGAGTTCTTCTTCACGCGGGCCGTCTACAACAGCGGCTACCGCTGGAGCTCCTGGGCCACCGACTACCCCAAGGCCGATCGCCAGTTCCTGATCATCCTCGAGCGGTTGATCGACCTCGACGCCTACGAGGCCGAGAACGCGATCCGGCTCGACGATCCCAACGTGCGCCGGTTCCCGTTCCTGTACGCGCTCGAAGTCGGCGACATGTACATGAGCGAGGCGGAGGCCCAGGGGCTCCGCGACTACCTGCTCGCGGGCGGGTTTCTCATGATCGACGACTTCTGGGGGACCTGGGAATGGTCGAACTTCGAGGCCGAGATCCGGCGCGTGCTGCCGGAGCATCCGATTGTGGACATTCCGCTCAGCCACCCCATCTTCAACACGGTCTACAACATCGACGAGATCGTGCAGGTGCCCTCGATCGGCAACGCGCAGGGCGGTCCGACCTGGGAGCGCGACGGGTACGAGCCGCAGGTGAAGGGAATTTTCGATGACGACGGCCGGTTGATGGTCATGATCAACTGGAACACCGACATCGGCGATGCGTGGGAGTGGGCCGAGAGCCCCTACTATCCGTTGCGGTACTCGACCTACGCCATCGAAATCACCATCAACATCATCGTCTACGCGATGAGTCACTAGGGTGTCGCGGGCAGATATCAGGGTTGTCGGGGAACTCACTTCGAACCAAGAAGAGTCCCCCATGTCGGAGAATTACATCATTCGACCCAAGTTCTTCCATCCGAAGATGATGACGGGCGGGCGGCAAGCGGAGCCGAAGGCGATCCTTTTCCGGGCTGGGTAGATGTACGAGTTCCTTTTCAAGTATCGGCCCCTGGCGTTCGAGGAAGGCGTGTTCGCCTTCCGGCCGACGGCGGCGACCTACGCGGCGACGGTCCTGGTGGTGATTGCGGCGGTGGTCACTCTGCGCACCTACCGGCAGGTCCGGGCGAACAGCCGTCCCGTCGATCGCCGCATCCTCAGCGGGATCCGGCTGGCCGTCTTGGCGTTGCTGGTGGTCTGCCTGTGGCGGCCGGTGCTGGTGCTGTCCCAGGTGGAGCCGCAGCAGAACTTCCTCGGGGTTCTCTTCGACGACTCGCGCAGCATGCGGATCGCGGACGTCGACGGCGAGTCGAGGGCCGACGTGATCCGGCGGCAGCTCGGCGACGAGAGCCCGCTGCTGGCCGCCCTCGCGGACCGGTTCGCGCTGCGGCTCTTCGGGTTCTCGTCGCGCACCGAGCGCATCGACTCGGTCGGCGAGCTGGCGCACGACGGCACCCGGACCGACGTCGGCCAAGCGTTGACCCGGGCCTGGGAGGAGCTCTCCGGCGTGCCGCTGTCCGGTCTCGTCGTCGTCACCGACGGGGCCGACAACGCCGACGCGTCGATTGAAGAGACCTTGCTGCCGTTGCAGGCGGCGGGCGTCCCGGTGTTCACGGTCGGGCTCGGGCGCGAGGCCTATTCCCGGGACATTCAGCTCAGCCGGGTCGATACCCCGCGGTCCGTCCTCAAGGGCGCGGCCCTGGTGGTGGACGTCGTCGTGGCGCAGACCGGATACCGGGGAGAGCGGGTCAATCTGGTGGTCGAGGACGAAGGACGGATCGTGGCCGACGAGGTGGTCACGCTGCCGGCCGACGGGGAGCCGACCACCGTGCGCGTCCGTTTCACGGCGGCCGACGCGGGGCCGCGGCTCTTCAGCTTCCGCATCGCCCCGCAGCCGGACGAGATGGTGACCCAGAACAACGAGCGGAACGTGCTCATCGTGGTGGAGGACACCCGCGAGAAGGTGCTCTACTTCGAGGGCGAGCCGCGCTGGGAGGTGAAGTTCCTGCGCCGCGCGGTCTCCGGCGACGAGAACCTGCAGCTCGCCGTGCTGCAGCGCACCGCCGAGAACAAGTTCATGCGGATGGGCGTCGAGGACGCCGAGGATCTCGTCGGCGGCTTCCCCCGCACCCGCGCCGAGCTCTTCCAGTATCGGGCGCTCATTCTGGGGGGCATCGAGGCCAACCACTTCACGCCCGACCAGCTCCGGATGATCGCGGACTTCGTGGGCGAGCGCGGCGGGGGGCTGCTGATGCTCGGGAGCCGCCGTTCGTTCGCCGAGGGGGGCTATGCGGGCACCCCGGTGGCGGACGTCCTTCCGGTGGTGATCGATCCGGCGTCGGTGGACGACGAGAGCCGCTTCTTCGTCGAGACCGACGTCCGGCCGACCCGGGCGGGGCAGACCCATCCGGCGACCCAGATCGCCGAGACCGAGCAGGCGTCGAGCGCCCGCTGGCTCGAGCTGCCGCCGATCACGCTCGTCAACGCGGTTCGGGACGTCAAGCCGGGGGCGACCACCTTGCTGACGAGCGGGGACGAGTCGCTCGTGGTGCTGGCGTTCCAGCGCTACGGCGCCGGCAAGGTCCTCGCATTTCCGATACAGGACTCGTGGATGTGGCAGATGCACGTCGACATCGACGTCGAGGACCAGACCCACGAGACCCTGTGGCGGCGCCTGCTGCGGTGGATGGTCGACGGCGTGCCCGATCAGGTGGTGGCGGACGTGCCGGCCGAGCGGGTGGAGTTGGACGAGCCGCTGACGCTGGGGGCCGAGGTCGACGACGCCAACTACGAAGAGGTCAACACCAGCCAAGTGTCGGCCTGGATCACCGATCCGGACGACGAGCTCTTCGAGGTGCCGATGGACTGGACCGCCGACCGCGACGGCGAGTACCGGGCCGGCCTGACCCCCCGCAAGGAGGGCCTCTACGAGGTGCGGGTGGAAGCCACGCAGGACGGCGAGCTCCTGGGCAGCGACACGACCTACGTGCGGGTGGCCCCGAGTGACGCCGAGTACTACGACTCGACGCGGCGCACCGCGCTTCTCGAGCGGATCGCCGCCGAGACCGGGGGACGGTTCTATACGCCCGACTCGATCGACGGGCTGGCCGACGACGTGCAGACGGTGGGCGGCGGCGTCACCGTCATCGAAGAGCGCGACCTGTGGGACATGCCCGCGGTGCTGCTGCTGTTCCTGGGGCTGGTGGTCGGGGAATGGGGATACCGGCGCGCACGGGGGCTGGCATGACCCGGAGCCTTCCCGGCATCCGGCGGGCGTTGCCGGCCGCGCTGACCCTGTTCGCGCTGGCGGGTCCCGCCGCCGCGCAGCAGACCCACATTCTCGTCGTCACCGGCCTCAGCGGCGATCCCGCCTATGCGGAGCAGTTCCACGGGTGGGCGGCGACGTTGATCGACGCGGCGGCCGAGCGGTACGAGCTGCCCGCCGGCAACGTGACCTGGCTGTCGGAGAAGGCCGACGTCGACCCGGACCGGATGGACGGCCGGTCGACGCGCGAGAACGTCGATGCGGCGGTGGCGGACATCGCGGACCGGGCCCAGCCGAACGACCACGTGCTGATTCTGCTGATCGGGCACGGCAGCTATCGGAACGGCGAGTCGCGGTTCAACCTGCCGGGGCGCGACCTGACCGCCGAAGACTACGATCTGCTGCTCGAACGGCTGCAGGCGCAACGGGTCTCGTTCGTCAACACCGCCACGTCGAGCGGCGGTTTCATCGCCGCCCTCTCCGGTGAAGGGCGGACGGTGGTCACCGCGACCCGCAGCGGCGGGCAGTGGAACGAGACCGTCTTCGGGGGCCATTTCGTCGCCGCGTTCGCGGAGGGCGCGGGGGAGTCGGACCAGAACCGGGATGACCGCGTCTCGGTGCTCGAGGCGTTCGAGTACGCCGTCGCCCAGGTGAGCCGGGTCTACGAGGCGGACGGGCGGCTGCAGACGGAGCACGCGCTGCTCGACGACAACGGCGACCGGGAAGGCACCCGCGAGCCCGACCCGGTGAGCTCGGACGGGGCGCTGGCGCGGACCCTGTTCATCAGCGCCGGCGCTGGCGCGGGCATCCCCGGATGGCCGGAAGACCCGGCGTTGCGGGCCCTCTACCAGGAGCGGCTGGAGATTCAGGAGCAGATCGAGGCGCTGCAGGCGACCCGGGGCGGGACCGACGAGGCGATCTACCAGGCGGAGCTGGAGAAGCTGCTGGTGGCGATCGCCCTGAAGGGCCGCGAGATCCGGGAAGCGGAGGCGGCGGCCGGGGCGTCCCGTTAGCGGGGCGGAGGCGGCGCAGGCGGATGAACGGGTGATGCGTACACGGGCGGGACGAGCGTGGCTGGCGCTGGCCGTGCTGATGACCGGCATGGTGGTCGAGGCCGGGGACGATCCCCCGCCGGTTTCCGGCCCCGCCACCTTCGACGGGCGGTTCGTGTTCGCCCGGATCCGCTACGCCGACGGATACGCCGGCGGCGGGTTCGCCTTCCGTCAGGACCTGCCGTGGGCCCACGATTATCCGCGGGCCGAAGCCAACCTGATGCGCATCCTGGAGGCGATCACGTTCGTCAACCCCTATCTGGGGGCGGACGGCGGAACGATTCTGAAGCTCGACGATCCGAACCTGTTCAAGTATCCGTTCGCGTACATGTCCGAGCCGGGGTACTGGAGCATCTCCGACGACGAGGCGCGCGGGCTGCGGAACTACCTGTTGAAGGGCGGTTTCCTCATCTTCGACGACTTCCGGGGCGACTGGCACTGGGAGAACCTGGAGACGCAGATGCGGCGGGTCGTGCCCGAGCTGCGATGGCTGCCCCTCGACGCGACGCATCCGGTGTACCACTCGTTCTTCGACATCGACTCGCTCGAGTACCGGCAGGCCTATCCCGGGTACGACCCGATCTTCTTCGGGCTGTTCGAGGACAACGACCCGAACGGCCGGCTGCTGGCGGTGGCCAACCACAACAACGACATCGGCGAGAACTGGGAGTACTCGATGACCGGCTGGCTGCCGATCGACCTGTCGAACGAGGCGTTCAAGCTCGGTGTGAACTACATCATGTACGCGTTGACCCACTGATCGCCGCGCCACCGCAGGTCCCCGCCGGTTCGCGGCGCGGCGGCGGGCGGCCGGAGACTCTGAAGACACCCGCTGCGACGGCCCGTTGCGGCCGAGGAGAATGTCCGCCGTGAACGAATTCGCCGATCAACCGACCGACCTCGAAGACCCCGACGACATCGCGCTGGCCGACCGCATGAAGGCGGGGCGCGAGCAGATCCTGACCGAGATCCGCAAGAAGATCATCGGTCAGCAGCAGGTCATGAACGAGACCCTGCTGACGTTGTTCGTCGGCGGCAACAGCCTCGTCATCGGGGTGCCCGGGCTGGCCAAGACCCTGCTCATCCAGACGATGGCGCAGGTCCTCGACCTGAAGTTCTCGCGCATCCAGTTCACCCCCGACCTGATGCCGTCCGACATCACCGGCACCGACATCATCCAGGAGGACGCCGCGACCGGCGGGCGCAAGATGGTGTTCGCACCCGGTCCGGTGTTCACCAACGTGCTCCTCGCCGACGAGATCAACCGGACGCCGCCGAAGACCCAGTCGGCCCTGCTCGAAGCGATGCAGGAGCACCGGGTCACGGTGCAGGGCCGGACCTATACGCTGGACGAGCCGTTCTTCGTCTTCGCGACCCAGAACCCCATCGAGCTCGAGGGGACCTATCCCCTGCCCGAGGCCCAGCTCGACCGGTTCATGTTCCACATCGTCATCGAGCACCCCCCGGAGGACGAGGAGATCGAGGTCGTCCGCACCACCACCGGGCTCGCCGAGCCGGAGTACAAGCACGCGGTCACCGGGGCCGACCTCGTGGAGTTCCAGAGGCTGGTCCGGAAGGTGCCGGTGTCCGAGCCGGTCATGCGGTACGCGCTGGGCCTGGCGCGGACGAGCCGGCTGAAGGGTGGGGGCGCCCCCGACTTCAGCAAGTGGATCGCCTACGGGGCCAGCGTGCGCGCCGCGCAGTATCTGACCTTGGGCGGCAAGGCCCGCGCCCTGACGGAAGGCCGCTACCACGTCAGCTTCGAGGACATCCGGGCGCTCGCCCATCCGGTGATGCGGCACCGCGTGCTCCTCAACTTCCACGCCGAGTCGGAAGGCATCACCACCGACCAGATCATCGACCAGTTGATCGAGGTGGTTCCCGTCCCCGTCTCGCAGATGTAGCCATGGCGACCCACGCCCCCCCCGCGTCGCCCGGCGCCCGCTTCATCGATCCGAAGGTGCTGGCCCGCGTCGGCAGCCTCGAGCTGGCGGCGCGGTTCGTGGTCGAGGGGTTCATCAACGGCCTGCACAAGGCCCCGTATCTGGGGGTCTCCATCGACTTCGCGGAGCACCGCGGCTACATGCCGGGCGACGACATCCGGCGGGTCGACTGGCGGCTGTACGCCCGGACCGACCGGTTCTACGTCAAGCAGTTCGAGGCCGACACCAATACCAACTTCTCGGTGCTCTTCGACGTCTCGAAGTCGATGAGCTTCGGCAGCCGCGGCCTCACCAAGCTCGACTACGGCCGGTTCCTCGCCGCCTGCCTCAGCTACCTCAGCACCAAGCAGCGGGACCGGGTGGGCATCGTGACCTTCGACGACGACATCGTCGACCGGGTGCCGCCGTCCGCCAAGCACTTCGAGGTGGCCCTGCACACCCTCGACCGGATGGTCGCGGGCCGGCCGGGCGCACTGGGGCCGCCGCTCTACAAGGCGACGGAGTTCTTCAAGCGGCGCAGCATCCTCGCCGTCATCTCCGACTTCTACGAGGAGCCCGACAAGGTGATCGAGGCCGTCAAGCCGCTGCGCTTCGCCGGCAACGACGTGATCCTGTTTCACATCCTCGACCCGGCGGAGGTCGACTTCCCCTACGACGACTCGACCAGCTTTCAGGATCTCGAGACCGGCCGGAAGGTCCCGGTGGTGCCGGACAAGCTTCGGGATCAATATCGCCGGCTCGTGCTGGATCACATTGAGGCGATCACCCGGCTCTGCAGCCAGAACCGGATCGACTACCACTTCATGAACACGAAGGTTCCGCTCGACCACGCGCTGTTCCGGTACCTGGCGATGCGGCACAAGCTCACCAAGGTGCGCTGATGGGTTTTCTGACTCCGTTGTTCCTCGCCGCCCTCGCGGTGCTCGGGGCGCCGGTGCTGCTGCACATGATCCAGCGCCAGCGGACCGAGGTCGTCGAGTTCCCGTCGCTGATGTTCGTGCGCAAGATTCCGTTTCATTCGCTGCGGCGGCAGCGCATCCGGCACTGGGTGCTGCTGCTGCTGCGGTGCGCGGCCGTCGCCCTGCTGATCGCGGCCTTCGCGCGGCCGTTTCTCCGGTCGACGGCCCTCGCGGTGGCCGGCGGCGGGCGCGAGGTCGTCATCCTCCTCGATCGATCCTGGAGCATGGCCTACGGCGACCGGTGGGACCGCGCGCGCGCCGCCGCCCGCGGCGTCGTGCGTGACCTCGGGCCGGACGATCGGGCCACCGTCGTCCTGTTCGACAGCGGCGCGCAGTCCGGGACCCGCTCGACCAACGACCGGGCCAGCCTGCTGGCGGCCATCGACGGCGCCGGCGTCGGCGCGGGGACGACCCGCTTCGGCCCGGCCCTGCAGCTCGCCCAGGGCATTCTGGAAGATTCCGACCAGCCGCAGCTCGAGGTCGTGTTCATCAGCGACCTCCAGCAGACGGGCATCGACAGCGCCGCGAACACGCTGCTGCCCCCCGGAACCGTGCTGACCCCGGTGGCGGTGGCCACCGAGGCGGAGACGCCGAACGTCAGCGTGGTCGGCGTATCGGTGCAGCGCGACACGTTCGCCGGCGCGGAACGCGCCACCGTGACCGCGCGGCTCGCCAACCGCGGGTCGCGGCCGGTCGAGCAGATGCGGGTGGCCTTGGAGCTGAACGACTATGAGCTCGAGGCGCTCGCGGCCGCGGCCGGGGCCGAGAGCGTGGCCAGCGTCACCTTCGCCCCGTTCACCGTCGAGGACACCGCCATGCCGGTCTCGGTCCGCGCCCAGGCCGACGCCCTGCCCCATGACGACGTCTTCCACTTCCTCGTCTCGCCCGGAGATGTCGTGTCGGTGCTGGTCGTCGGCAGTCCCGGCGCCCCGGAGGCGAGCCTGTACCTGGAGCGGGCGCTCGCCATCGGGGAGAGCCCGTCGTTCGCCCCGGTGGTGCGGTCCGTGGACGAGCTGACGGTCGAGGACGTTGCGGCGGCGTCGGTGGTGGTGCTCAACGACGTGGGGCTGCCGTCGGGTCCGCTCGGGACCGCGATCACCAGGTTCGTCCGGGACGGCGGCGGGCTCTGGATCGTGCTCGGGGAACGGGCGCGGTGGCCGGGCGGCAACTTCGAGGTGCTGCCGGGGGCGATGGACGAGCCGGCCGACCGGGACGGGCGCGGCGGCGTGCTGGGGTTCGTCGACTACAGCCATCCCGTGTTCGAGTTGTTCGGCACCCCCCGCAGCGGCGATCTCACCACCCCGCGGTTCTTTCGCTACCGGCCCATCGATCTGCAGGCGGATGCGGCGGTGCTGGCGCGGTACGACAACGGCGCCGTCGCCCTCGCCGAGCGCCGGATCGGCGGGGGCCGGGTGCTCGTGTGGACGTCGACCCTCGACAGCTTCTGGAACGACGTCGCGCTCAAGCCGATCTACCTGCCCCTCGTCCACAAGACCGTGGAGTACCTGGCGGCCTACCGCCCGCCCACGCCGTATCTGACGGCGGGGCAGGTGCTCGACCTCGCCCAGTATCCGGGCGCGGACGGGCTCGACCTCGCCGGCGGCAACTTGGTGGTGAGGAACCCGTCCGACGACCGCGTGCCGATCGGCTCCGGCGGGCGCGACGGCCGGTCGGGGTTCGTCGACCTCGTCGAGCCGGGGTTCTACGAAATCCGCGACGTCGACGCGGCGGACGTCTCGGTCATCCGGGTGGCGGTCAACGTCGATCCGGCGGAGTCGAACCTCGCCCGGGCCGACTCGCAGGAGCTGGTGGCGGCGGTCACCGGCCGCGCCGGCGGCGACCGGTCGGTGGCCACGCAGCGCGAGCTGCCGCCGGAGGACCTGGAGCGCCGCCAGACTCTGTGGTGGTACCTGATGATCGGGGCGCTGGGATTCCTCGCCGCCGAGACCGTCGTCTCGAACCGCCTGTCGCGCCGGGCGCTCGATCCGGACGCGTGACCTGTACCGTCCGCCGCCACCCGCAGCCGCTCGTCCTCGGCGTCGCCGCCACCTCGGGGCGGCCCTCCGTCAGGGGGCCGGTCTTGTCGACGACGGCGCGCCGTAGAGGTTGTGCAACTGGTATCCCAGGCTGTCGACCTCCTCGGCGAGTTCGGCGAACGTTGTCCGGCGCGCCTCGACGCGATCCGCGATGCGGTTGACGTCCAGGAGGCGCGCCCGCAACTCCGCCTCCAGGACCGCGAACGCTCCCTCATCCATCGCGTCCGTACACCTTGATTCCGGATCGGGTGAAGAACTCCGGGAACGGGTGCCGGTCGAGGTCGATGACGTCGACCGCTCTGCCGGTCGCGTCCTCTATCGCCTTCATGACGTCGAGCACTGCATGGGAACAGCCCCCCACCGCCACGTCGACGTCAGAGCACTCCCGCCAGCGGTCGGCCGACCGCAGCGAGCCGACGATGTAGGCGCTCCGCACGCCGAGTCGATCCCGTAGTTCCAGCAAGGCTCGTTGAACACCCCGGCGCAACTCGGCCTGCTCGTCGGCCAGCCTCCGTCGCCGCTCCCGCTGCGCCCGGTCGAGGGTGCTGGTGTCGTACACGAGTTTCACCCGTGGTTACCGCCTTCTCGGCGATTCCCGCGCGAACGTCTTCTCCTCATGCGGCCCGACGGCTTCCCGGAAATCGTCGCCTACTGGTTCGTCACGTCATAAGTTTCGGACACGGACATCGGCTTACGGCGTGCAATCGTCGACGAATCACAGCACCGCACACCCGAACGTTTAGTCATGGCGCAGCACTACGGCTCCGATCGCCGCTCAACTAACCCTCCGGGGAGTCGGGCCTCCGGGGGGAAGCGGCGCCGTTCTACGGCGCAGACTCCTGGCGACGGCCGTCGCCTTCTCGGCGATTTCCGCCGTGAACGTCTCCTCCGCTCCGTCTCCCGACCGTGGAGTCAGCCGGTCCAACCGGACGCCGAAGCCGCGGCCGAGCGTGTCGATGACGCTCGATCGGGCCGAGTCGATGACGCCACCACCCAACGTCAAGTCTCGCGGAGAAACATCCGTGTCGATGACGCTCGATCGGGTCGAGTTGACGAACGCCGGGCTTGCGCCGGTATCTGCGGGGCGGGCTCAGATCGGCGCCGACAGATCCTGCTTCTCGATCGGCAGATCCCGCACTCGGATACCGGTCGCGGCGAAGACGGCGTTCGTGACGGCCGGCGCCACCGGCGGCACCCCCGGCTCGCCGAGGCCGCCCGGCCGGTGGTCCGAACGGATGAACTCCACCCGGACGTCCGGCGCGTCGGCCATGCGGATCATCCGGTGGTCGTTGAAGTTGCTCTCGACGACGCGGCCTCCGGCGATGGAGATCTCGCCGACCATCGCGGCGGAGAGGCCGAAGATGACGCCGCCCTCGATCTGCGCGGCGGCGCTGTCGGGGTTGACGACGTCGCCGCAGTCGACGGCCGCGTGGACGTTGCGGACGCGGACCCTGCCCTCGGGCGACACCGCCACGTGCGCGACCTGGGCGACGATGGAGCCGAAGCTCTCGGCGACGGCGATGCCCCGGCCCTCGCGCTCGGGCAGGGGGCTGCCCCAGTGGGCCATCTCCGCCGCCCGGTCGAGGGCGGCGCGGAACCGCGGGTGCCCGCCCATCAGGTTGCGCCGGAACCGGTAGGGGTCCCGGCCGGCGGCGTGGGCCATCTCGTCGATGAACGACTCCTTGAAGAAGCCGTGCTGCGAGTTCAGCACCGACCGCCACGCGCCCTCGCGGACGTGGTGCGGCGCACGCCTGCCGTCGAACCGCTGGTCGGGGATGGAGTAGGGCATGAACAACGACTCGCCGTCGCCGCCCCCGGCGTAGTGGGCGGCCACGGCGAGGGGACGGCCGTCGGGGTCGAGCGCGCCCGCGTAACGGCACATCGCGGCGGGCCGATAGTAGTCGTGCTGGATGTCGTTCTCGCGGCTCCAGACCAGCTTGACCGGCGCCGGGGACATCGCCTTCGCGATGCGCACCCCGAGGTCGACGTAGTCGAAGCAGAACGGGAGCCGGCGGCCGTAGCCTCCGCCGAGCATCAGATTGGTGAGCTGGACCTGATCGGCGTCGAAGTCGAGGGCGCCGGCGGCGATGGATCGGGCGTTCAGCGGGTCCTGGGTGCCCGCCCACACCTCGGCGCGGTCCCCCTCGACGCGCGCCGTGCACGCCATCGGCTCCATCGTGGCGTGGGCGAGGAACGGCACGCGGTAGTCGGCGGTGACGACCTTGGCCGCCTCCGCCGGCATCTCGGGGGCGTCGCCGAGCGCCTCGTCGAACGCCGCGAAGATCGTCGCGCTGGAGACGCCGCCGTGGCCGGCGTCGTCGTAGGCGGGGCGGAGCGCGGCCAGCGCCTTGCGGGCGCGCCAGTAGCTGTCGGCGACGACCGCGACCGCGTTTTCCAGCTCCACGACCTCCTGCACGCCGGGCATCGCCTTCGCCGGCGCCGGGTCCACCGACACCAGCCTGCCGCCCTCGACCGGCGCGATGTCGACGGCCGCGTGGAGCATGCCGGGCAACGTGAAGTCGATGCCGTAGCGGACGCTCCCGTCGACCTTCGGGGGGATGTCGAAGCGCGGCTTGGAGGTGCGCCGGATGACGAAGGTGTCCGGATCCTTGAGGGGGGGATCCGCCGGCGCCGGGATCGCCGCCGCGGCCTTCGCCAGCCCGCCGAAGCCCGCGCTCTGGCGGGACCAGGCGTGGGTGATGCGGGACCGCGCCGCCGCGCACTCGTGGGCGGGGACGCCGAAGCGCTCCGCCGCCGCCGCGAGCAGCATCTCCCGCGCCGCTGCGCCGGCCACGCGCATGCCGTAGCCGGTGCCGCGGACGGCCAGCGAGCCGCCCGTCGCCTGGGTGCCGAACCAGCGGGCCAGGCGGTAGGCGCCGTAGTCGATGGCGCGGCCGAGGGGGGCGGGCATCGCATCGCCGGTGAACGCGCGCAACATGTAGGCGTTGGCGTAGGCGTCGAGGGCCGGCGCTTCCTCGATGCGCACCCGGTCCCAGTCGGCCTCCATTTCCTCGGCCGCCATCATCGCGAGCCCGGTCTGCGATCCCTGTCCCATCTCGCAGTGCGGCACGAGGATGGTGACGAAGTCGTCGGGGGTGACGGTGATCCAGGTCGTCAGCCCGCCCTTGTCGGCCGCGTCGGCCGAGACCACGCCGTGGCGGCCCGGCGCGAACGCGACCCCGGCGACGCCGAGGACGAACCCGCCTCCGACGAGGCTCCCGGCGCCGATGAAGGCGCGTCGCGTCCACTTACCCATGACGCCCCTCCTGCTTTCCGCCGTCCGCGATGGCGTGAATCGCGCGCCGCACCCGGACGAACGTGCCGCAGCGGCAGATGTTGGTGACGGCGGCGTCGATCTGCGCGTCGTTCGGATCGGGCCGCTGCGCGAGGAGGGCCGAGACGGCCATGATCATGCCGGACTGGCAGTACCCGCACTGCGGCACCTGCTGGTCGATCCAGGCGTGCTGCACCGCGTGCAGCGCGCCGTCGGGGGCGAGGCCCTCGATGGTCGTGATCGACATTCCTTCGGCCGCCGAGACCGGCAGGGTGCAGGTCCGGACGGCCCGGCTGTCGAGGTGCACGGTGCAGGCTCCGCAGGCCGCGATGCCGCACCCGAACTTCGTGCCCGTCAACCCGAGCGTATCCCGCAGAACCCACAGCAGCGGCGTGTCCGGCTCGACGTCCACCGTGCGGGTCTCACCGTTCACCGTAAGCGCGATCGGCATCACGACCTCCCGTCGGACGATGTCATGAAGCCATCGTAACGCATGCCGGAGCACGGGCGCTTCGTGGGCCGGATGCGCGGGCCTGCCTATTCCTCCCGCAATATCCTCGCGGCGGGTCCGTCGAGAAACCCGGTCGGCGTCCCGCCTCCAGCCGCCTGCCAGCGCTCGATCGCCGTCCGCGTGCGGGGCCCGAACAGCCCGTCCGCGGGGCCGGGGTCGAAGCCCCGCGCCTGCAGCCCCCGCTGAATCCGACGCCGCGCCTCCCGGTTCAATCCCAGCGCCCTCTCGGCCGCCTGCCCGCGCAGCACCGCCGCCTGATTCTCCGCCAACGCCCGGAAGGCGCCGTTCGGATAGCGCTCCAGATAGGCCTCGAAGTCCACCGGATCCGGGCTGTTCACGATCGACCGCCAGTACGCACGCTCCCCCGGCGTCCGCACCGGGGTCTGCTCCGCCGACGGACGGCGCGCGTCTCCGGCCGCCGCGTTCTCGACGAGCGGGACGTCGTTCGCTGCCGCTACCGCTTCCCGCCGCGTGAAGGAGAACCAGCCCGTGACGGCGTTGACAATGCCGCCGGCCACCAGCTCGGACCCGTGACGGCTGAGATGCATCCCGTCGGCGGCGTGAACGACCCGAAGCCTGCCGTCCACCTCGGCGCGTCCGAGGGGGTTCCCGGCCGCGTCCGCGGTCATCGCGAAGGTGTCGACGAAATGCGCCCCGGCCCGCGCGCACGCGGCCCTCGTGACCGCGTTGATCCGGGCCATCTTGCTCTGGTGGAAGTCGTTCCGCATCGCCGGCATGCCCAGAATCACCACCGGCACCCCCGCGTCCGAAAAGACGTCCACGAACGCCTCCAGCCGGGCGCCGTAGACCGCGTCCCAGTCGTCCGTGAAGAAGGGGGCGACGGCCCGGCCGGTATCTCGATCCGTCAGCCCCTGGCCATCGTTTCCGCCGAACTGCCCGATGACGAGATCCGGCTCGAACGACGCCTTCAGCGCCCGCGCGTTCGCGTGCCAGTCGAAGTAGTCGGGGCGCGCCAAGCCCGTGGAGTGCCGTCCCTGCCGCAGCACCTCCACGCCCCGAAAGACCTCGAATCGCCGCTCCAACGCGCGTCCGAGGTCGAGCTGGATCGAAGAAGCGCCCACGATCATCACCCGCCGCGGCGCGGGGACGGCGGGTTCGGGTTCGACCGGGGCCGCCGCCCGCGAGGCCGGTGGAGAAGGCGGCGGCCGGCGGCCGCCCACCGTGAACGGCGCCTCGTAGAACGCGCGCTTGCGCACGTGCAGCATCGCCCGCAGATTCGCCAGCCCCGTCACCTCGCCGATGCCGGCCAGCGTTCTCGCCGCTTCGACCTGCCACCGCGTCCCTTCGCCGAGCACGAGGTTGCGTTCAGCGTCGGCGTGAAGCTCGCGGCCGACGTGCGCGCCCAAGCCAAGCGCCAGACTCCAGCAGAGCGCCAGCAGGGTCCAAGGCGAATGCGACGTTCCGCGGCGGGGGGGGGCGGAAGGAGGTGTTCGCGGCATGGGTTCGGCTCTCCCGAACACGGCGCTGCGGTCCGCCCGGTCTGGCGGCGGGGAATGCGACCGAGCCGCATTGTAGCAGATGGCCGCCGTGGCGGACCCCCGGCTTCCCCCGGCTTTCGCCCGGCGCCAGCGCTTCCGCGCCGCCCGCGTTGCCGCCCGCGGCGGCGTCTCGCGCGCACCGGCGGGCGGCGGCCTCACCAGGCGTCGAGGAGGGCGCAGGCCGGCGGACTGCGGCCGCGGACCGAACGCGGTCCGACGGACAACGCCTGTCAGGCGGATGCATCGCCGCTCGATGCGCCGGGATTTCGCCGACGGGCTGCTCGACCGGTGTTCGTGGGACCGTCGGATCAGAACCGGAAGTAGGTGTTCGGCAGTACGCCGAGGGGACGCACCGCCAGCAGAAGGTAGAACATCGCCAGCCAGAACGCCCAACGCAGCCCCAGCGGCAGCGCCTCGCTCCCGCGGACGAAGCGGGCGCGAACGGCGTCTCCGACGAAATTGAGACCGAAACCGGCCAACGTCAACGGCAGCAGGAGCAGCGGGAAACCGGCGCCGTGCAGACCCGGCGTGCACATCCGGACGAGGAAGGTCCCGGCCACCCGCAGGTCGGAGCACACGAAGAACACCCGCGACGCGCTCGCCACGAGCAGGGTCCACGACCAGCCCCGCAGCCACGCCATCGCGGTCAACCGCCGCTTCACGTCTTCACCGCGCGCCCGGCGCACATCGAGCCGGTACTTGTGCGACACGAGCGCGGCGCCGTGGAGCGCGCCCCACACGACGTAGCCCCAGGTCGCACCGTGCCAGAGCCCGCAGAAGACCATGGTCGCGAACAGGTTGAGCAGGGCGCGGCGCCGGCGGCAACGCGACCCCCCGAGCGGGTAGTAGATGAAGTCCCTCAACCACCGGCTGAAGGTCATGTGCCAGCGCCGCCAATAGTCTCCGACGCTGGCGGCGGAATACGGGTTGTTGAAGTTGTCGGGGATCTCGAAGCCGAACAGCAGGGCGCAGCCGCGCATCAGGTCCACGTAGCCGGAGAAGTCGCAGTAGATCTGCGCCGTGTACCCGAACATCGCCATCCACAGCGCCGCCGCGGTGTAGTTCTCCGGCACTTGGAAGATGTCGCTGACACCGAGGTCGAACAGGAGCGAAGCGAGCACCATCCGCTTGAACAGACCGGACAGGATGAGCGAGATGGCGAGCGGCAGCTTCTCGATGCGGGCCGGCGCCGGCTTCTCGATTTGCGGCAACAGATCGCGTCCCCGGCAGATCGGACCGATCAGCAACTGGGGAAAGAACGACACGAACAACGCGAAGTCGCCGAGGGTCTTCGCCTTCGGACCCGACCCGCGGCGCACTTCGATCAGGTAGGCGATCGTCTGGAACGTGTAGAACGAGATGCCGATCGGCAGGACGACCTGCGGGATCGGCAGGCCGGCGCCGAGCCCCAGGGCGAAGGACGCATCGTTCAACGTCTCGGCGAAGAAGCCGGAGTACTTGAACCACGCCAGCGCAACGAGGTTGGCCGCCACCCCGAAGGCGAGCCACCGGTGTCGCGGAAGCCCCGCCCGCCGGTCGATGAGACCGGCCACCAGGTGGTTGCCGGCGATGGAGAGCGCCAGCAGTCCCACGAACTCCCACCGGTAGCTGCCGTAGATCCAGGCGCTCGCGGCGATGAGCAGCAGCTTCTGCGCCGGGCGTGACCGCTGGAGGGCCCAGAAGGCGGTCAACGTCACGAGCAGGAACAAGAGGAACTCGGCGGACTCAAAGGGCATCGAACGGCCAAGGGGTGAGACCCGGACACGCCGGGGCGTCGGCCGGCCGCGGGCAGAGAACGCGGCCCTCGATACCGGTCGGCGGCTTCCTACCCGCCAGTGTACGGCCAACCACACCGTGTGCGGACCCTGACGCGGCTTCGCGCGGCCGACGGAAGCCGTGTGGGGCCGTCACTTCGGCCGCCGAGGACGGCGCGTGCGGGGTGGCGGTCGGCGATCTGACGAATTCGCCGCGGAGCTTCGGCGTCAGCACTGTATCGACTACCGAGCGCTCGGGAACGAGGTCCCTGGTGGCCGCGAACCCCCGTTTCGCCGGTGTTTCGGGGTTCCTGCCGCATCGACCGTTATCGGCGAAGTGGTGGCCGCGAACCCCCGTTTCGCCGGTGTTTCGGGAGATTTACGATTCCACTGTGGACGCCGGTGTTTTTGGGAGTAACATGGGCAGCCAGTGCGTCCGTAGATGGAGAGGGCAACCATGTTGAGCAGCTTCTGGTCATCCGGCGCCCCCGACGATCTGGTCGGCGTAATTCGCCGCGTGCGGAACCGGTGGAGGGTGCGTGTCGCTCTGCGCGGTTCCGCGATCGTGCTGGCGGCCGGTCTTGCCGCGTTTCTCGTCTCGTCGTACGGTCTCGAGTTCTTCCGATTCTCTTCCGGGTCGGTCATCGCGTTCCGGGCCCTGACCTGGCTGACGCTGGCCGGGCTCGGGTTCCGGTACCTGTTCCGGCCGCTGGCCCGGTCGGTGTCGGACGAGCGGGTGGCGTTGTATCTCGAGGAGCACGAGCCCTCACTCGACGCCTCCGTGCTGAGCGCGCTCGAGGAAACCAAGCGGGGGGCCCGGACCGAGAGCCCCGACTATTCGCCGGCCCTCGTCGACCGGCTCGTGCGCTCGGCCGTGGAACGGTGCCAGGACCTCGATCTGGGGTCGGCGGTCGAGCGGGAGAAGATCCGGCGGTCGTCGAGCTGGCTCGCGCTCGTCTCCGCCGCCGCCCTCCTCACCTTCATTCTGGCCCCCTCGTACCTGCAGCACGGCGCGGCGGCGCTGATGGCGCCCGCCGGGAGCCTCGACGAAGCCAGCCCCTACAGCATCGTGGTGCAACCGGGTGACGTCACGATCGCCCGTGGGGCGGATCTCACGGCGACGGCCGAGCTCCTGGGGTTCGAGACCAACGACGTCAACCTGTTCATGCGGAGCAGCCCCGCCGCGCCCTGGGAGCCCGTCCCGATGATTCCGCAGGGCGCCCTCGACGGAGAACCGCCGCCGCTCGGCGCGTTCGAGACGGTCCTGTTCGACATCCGGGAGGAGACGGACTACTACATCGATGCGTCCGGCGTGCGTTCGGAGACGTTCACCGTGGACGTCATCGACCTGCCGTACGTCGATCACCTGGAGCTCGAGTTCCACTTCCCCGCCTATACCGGTCTCGAGCCGCGTCTGATTCAGGACGGCGGGGACATCGCCGTCCTGCGGGGGACCGAGGTGCGCGTGCGGGTGTTTCCGACCATGAGCACCCCGGCCGGCCGGCTGGTGTTCGACGAGACGACCGACGCCGACCTGAGCCGCCGCGATGATGGGGTCCTGACGGCCAGCTTCCCGATCGAGGAGGACGGCTTCTACCAGGTCGAGCTCGAAGGTCCGAGCGGCGAGCTGGTGGAGGCGTCCCCGCGGTACACCATCGACGTGCTCACCGATCAGGCCCCTTCGGTCATGTTCGTGAAGCCGGGGCGCGACACCACCGCCAACGCCATCGAAGAGGTGTTCCTGGAGGCCCGCGCCGACGACGATTTCGGGGTCCGGTCGCTCAGCCTGACCTACTCGGTGAACGGCGGCCCGGAGGAGACGGTCGAGCTGTTCGACTCGGAAGAGGGCGGGCTGCGGGAGATCTCCGCCGGACACACCCTGTTCCTCGAAGAGTTCGAGCTCGATCCGGGTGACTTCATCTCGTACTACGGCAGCGCCGGAGACAACCAGGGAGACACCGGCCGGATCGTCAAGAGCGATCTGTACTTCGTCCAGATCCGGGCGTTCCGGCGCGACTTCCGCGCGGCCCAGTCGCAGGGCGGCGGGGGCGGCGGAGGCGGCGGGGGCGGGGGCGATGCCCGCGCCCTGTCCGAGGCGCAGCGTCAGGTGATTTCGGCGACCTTCAACGTCATCCGTGATCGGGACACGTTCGACGACGAAGAGTTCCGCGAGAACCTCGTCTTCCTGACGTTGGCCCAGGGACGGCTGCGCGAGCAGGTGGAGACCCTGGTGCGGCGGATGAACAGCCGCGTCATGCCCGCCGACCCGGCGTTTCGTTCGATCCTCGCGGTTCTACCGCGGGCCGCGGAAGAGATGCGGGCGGCCGAGGGCGCGCTCCAGGAGCAGGACGTCGATGCGGCGTTGCCGGCCGAGCAGCGCGCCCTGCAGCAGTTGCAGCGGGCCGAAGAGGCCTATGACGAGGTCCGCGTGCAGCAGGGCGGCGGCGGCGGCGGAGGCGGCGGCGGGCAGAGCGCGGCCGAGGATCTGGCCGATCTGTTCGAGCTCGAGCTCGACAAGCTGCAGAACCAGTACGAGACGGTGCAGCGCGGAGAGCAGCAGGCCGCCGACAACGAGGTCGATGCGTTGATGGAGCGGCTCCGGGAGCTGGCGCGCCGGCAGGAGCAGGAAGCGGAGCGGCAGCGCCGGCGGGCGCGGGGCGGCCAGACCGCGCGGGCCGGCGGCGGGGCGTCGCAACGCGTGCTCGCCGACGAAGCGGAGGAAGCGGCGCGGCGGCTCGAGCGGCTGGCGCGCGAGCAGCAGTCGCCCCAGATGATGCAGGCCGCCCGGCGTCTGCAGGAGGCGGCCGACGCGATGCGCCAAGCGGCGGCGAACGCCGACAACGAGGGGTTCGCGGAGGCGGCGGCCGCCCTCGACCGCCTGCGCGAGGTGCAGCGCCAGTTGCAAGGGCAGCAGAGCGAGCGTCTCGCCCGGGACATCGAGGACTTCCGGCGGCGGGCGGAGGCGCTGTCGGCGGAAGAGGCCGAGGTCGGCGACCAGGTGTCCGGTCTCGGCGACCTCGCCGATCAGGAGCGTATCGACCGCATCATGCGCCTGACCGAGCGCAAGAACGAGATGGAGTCGCAGGTGGCCGATCTCGAGCGCGACATCGACTCCACCTCGGCCGAGTTCCGGCGCGAGGAGCGCGGGGCGTCCACGGAGCTCCAGGAAGCCGCCAACGGCATTCGCGAGAGCAAGCTCAAGGAGAAGATCCGCTACTCGCGCGGTCTCATCCGCGCCCGGTCGCCGGCCTACGCCGAGCAGTTCGAGGCGGAGATCGGCAACGACATCCGCGATCTCGAGCAGCAGCTCGCCGAGGCGGGCGAGGCGGTCGGCAGCGCCGGAGGGACCGGGCTCGAGCAGGCCCTCGATCAGACGCGCGACCTCATGCGGGGGCTCGAGTCGCTCGATCAGCGGATACGCCAGGGTCGGGCCCGTGCCGACCGCGGGGCGGGCGAGCCCGGTGAGGAGGGCCGGCCCGGGCAGAATCAGGAAGGGCAGCCGGGGCAGTCCAGCCAGCCGGGACAGGCGGGTCAGGGCGGGCAGGGGCAGAACGCGCAGTCGGGCGGTCAGGCCGGAGGCGCGGTCGCGGACGGCGCCGGCGGCAACCGTTTCGGGAGCCCGTTCGGCTGGGGCGGCCCCGGCGACGCGCGGCCCGGCGACTGGGCGTTCGACCCCCGGGACGTGCGCCAGTGGCAGCGCGAGTTCCGCGAGCGCGGGGCCGACGCGCAGGAGCTGCAGCGGATGCTGCGGGCCGAGAACTTCGGCGGCGTGGGTGACCTCGCCGAGATCATCCAGGCGATGCGCAACCTCGACGACCCGCGGGTGTACGAGAGCGCCGAGGCGATCGCGGGCATGCAGTCGTTCGTCATCGAGGAGCTGAAGCGTTTCGAGTACCGCCTGCGCCGCGAGGTCGACGGCGACCGCGGGGACCTGTTTCTGGCCAGCAGCGACGAGGTTCCGGACGGGTTCCGCGATCTGATCGACGAGTACTTCAGGGCGCTGGCCGAGGAGTAGACCCTGCGGTGAGGCGGATTGCTGCGGCCGTCATCGCGGCGGTGCTGCTCGGCGGATCGACCGTGGCCGTCGCGCAGTGGGGCTGGCGGCGCATGCCCCCGCGCTATCCGTCCGCCGAGCCGACCCACCGGCTGTTCACGTTCGCCCGTGGGCTGTATCAGAGCACCCACCGCGAGCGGGGGGGCCAAGGCTGGCATACGGACTATCCCGACGCCGACATCAACTTCACGCTCCGGCTCTCGGAGCTGACCCACGCGCCGGTGGGGGTCGACCGGCGGAACGATCCGGACCACGTCGTGGTCCGGCTGACGGATCCCGCGCTGTTCGACTATCCGTTCCTGTTCATGTCGGACGTCGGCACCCTCTGGCTCGACGCCGCGGAGGCGGAGGGGCTCGGCGCCTACCTGCGGAAGGGCGGCTTCCTGTGGGTCGATGACTTCTGGGGGCCGCACGCCTGGGAGCAGTGGGCGGCCGAGATCGGCAAGGTCCTGCCGCCGGGCCAGTACCCGATCGTCGACATTCCGATCTCCGATCCGATTCACCACGGGATGTTCGACATCGACGAGGTGCCGCAGGTGCCGTCGATTCAGCACTTCCGGCGGGTCGGGGGGATGACCACCTCGGAGCGCGGCTCGCTGAGCGACGAGGTGCACGTGCGGGGCATCTACGACGAGCACCGCCGGTTGATGGTGTTGATGACCCACAACACCGACATCGCCGACGGCTGGGAGCGGGAAGGGGAGGACTACGAGTTCTTCTACCGGTTCTCGGTGACGTCGTACGCCGTCGGCATCAACTTCCTGCTGCACGCGATGACCCATTGACGGCCGGGCGGGACCGTCGCGCCGCCGGCCGCGATTCAGCCCTCATTGACGGTGAGCCGACTCGTGACCATCACCCAACCCTGTCTCGAAACGGTCGAGCAGCATCCGGATCGCACGGCTGACGCCGCGGTGATCTGGCTGCACGGACTCGGCGCCGACGGGCACGACTTCGCCGCGCTGCCGCCGCAGTTGGGCCTTCCCCCGGGCGCGGCGGTACACTACGTCTTCCCCCATGCGCCGGAGATGCCCGTCACGCTGAACCAGGGCATGCGCATGCGGGCCTGGTACGACATCGTCAGCCTCGATTCGCGCGGGCACGACGAGGCCGGCATCCGGCGATCCGCCGCGGCCGTCGGGGCGCTGATCGCCCGGGAGATCGAACGCGGCGTCCCGTCCCCGCGCATCGTGCTCGCCGGCTTTTCGCAGGGGGCGGCGATGGCGCTCTTCACGGGGCTGCGGTATCCCGAGCCTCTGGGCGGCATCATCGCGTTGTCGGGGTATCTGCCCCTGGCCGACGCGCTGGCCGGCGAGGCGGCGTCGGCGAACCGGCGGATCGAGGTCTTTCAGGCGCATGGGCGGCACGACGGGGTCGTGCCCCACGCCCTGGGCCACGGCAGCGCCGAGCGGTTGCGGGCGGCGGGGTACCCCGTCGACTGGCGCGAGTATGCGATGGCCCACGAGGTGTGTCTCGAAGAGGTGCGGGACATCGGGCGGTGGCTCACCCGGCGGCTGCATCCGCAGGGGGCCGCCTGACGGCGGCCGGCGCCGCGGCGGTTCGACGGGATGGAGGACACCGCCGGCTCTCCGCTCCGGCGGTTGGCGCGGCGGCGGGGCCGGCTTTTCCCGGAATCCGGAACTGGAGACCCGCGCCCGCCGCGGGTCGGGAGGAAGAGTGTGCACAGGTGGGGTGCGGTGGGGGGAGTGCTTGCTTGCATCGGGTGCGGGGGCGCATCGGACGATCCGGGATCCGTCGCGGCCGGCATCGGCGGCGGGACGCTGCTGGCCGGGATCGAGCGGCTGGCCTCGGACGAGTTCGGCGGGCGGTCGCCGGGGTCGGAAGGGGAGGCCCTCACCGTCGCCTATCTGATGGAGCAGTTCGCGGCGCTGGGGCTCGAGCCGGGCAACCCCGACGGCACCTGGGTGCAGGACGTCCCGCTCGTCGGCATCACGCCGCTGCCGGGTGACGGACTCGTCGTCGCCGGAGGGGGCGGGACCCGGACCCTGGAGCCCGGCGCCGACTACGTCGCGGCGACGAAGCACGTCGTCGACGCGGTGAGCGTGTCGGACGCCGAGTTCGTCTTCGTCGGCTACGGCGCGCGCGCGCCCGAGTACGACTGGGACGACTTCGGGGACACCGACCTCGGCGGCAAGATCCTGCTCTTCCTGGTCAACGACCCGCCGCTCGACGACGCCTTCGGCGGGCCGGCGATGACCTACTACGGGCGGTGGACCTACAAGCACGAGATCGCGGCCGAACTCGGCGCGGCCGGATCGCTCGTCATCCACGAGACCGGCCCCGCCGGCTATCCCTGGGAGGTGGTCGGCGGCACGCCCTACGCGGAGTCGTTCGACCTCATCGCGGCCGACGACAACCTGAGCCGCGCGACTGTCGAGGGGTGGGTGCAGCGCGCGACGGCCGAGATGCTCTTCGAGCGGGCCGGGCTCGACTTCGAAGCGGCGAAGGAGCAGGCCGCGGACCGGGCGTTTCAGCCGATCCCGCTCGGCGTGACGGGGAGCGTGGAGATCCGGAACGAGCTCCGGACCATCGACTCGCAGAACGTCGCGGCGCGGCTGCCGGGGACCGACGCCCCCGACGAGGTCGTGATGTACGTCGCGCACTGGGACCATCTGGGGCGGGACGAGAGCCTCGCCGGCGACCAGATCTACAACGGGGCCGCCGACAACGCCACCGGCACCGCGGGGCTGATCGAGATCGCCCGCGCGTTCACCGAGGGAGAGCCGCCCCGCCGGTCGGTGCTGTTTCTGGCCGTCACGGCCGAGGAGCAGGGGCTGCTCGGGTCCCGCTACTACGGCGAGCAGCCGTTGTATCCGGCCGCCCAGACCGTCGCCGCCATGAACATGGACGTGCTCAACCAGTGGGGGCGCACGCGGGACCTGACCATCGTCGGGATGGGGCAGTCCGAGCTCGACGACGTCGCGGGGGAGATCGCGGTCCGGCTCGGCCGGGTGCTGACCCCGGATCCCGAGCCCGAGAAGGGGTTCTACTACCGCTCGGACCATTTCTCGTTCGCGCGGGTCGGCATTCCCGCGTTCTACGCCGATCCGGGCGTGGACTACCTGGACAAGCCGGCCGGCTACGGCATCGAGAAGCGGAACGAGTACACCGCCAACGACTACCACGCGGTGTCCGACGAGGTGAAGCCGGACTGGGACTTGTCCGGCGCCCTCGATGACCTGACGTTCATGTACCACATGGGGGCGCGGCTCGCCGCCACCGGCGAGTGGCCGGCCTGGAGCGCGACCAGCGAGTTCCGGGCCATCCGCGAGGAGCAGCGGCCGGGGGGGTAAGCCGAGCTCGATCGTTCGGTCCCATGACCTGGACGGACTGACCGCGACGGAGATTTCCACGGTCGAGGGGCGGCTTGAAGGGTAGTCGCCGCTCCGCGGCGAGAAACAGAAATCGCCACCGCGATGCGCCGATTCTCCTCGTACGGTCCCGTCGATACCGACCTGCACTTCCACGCGGCGAGGACGGCGCTGGTCGACCGGGTTCTAGCCGCCCTCACGGGCGGCGGAGGTCCGGAGAACGGCGGGGGGTACATCACCGTCTGGGCGCCCCGACAGCGCGGCAAGTCGTGGATCGTGGGACAGGTGGTGCGGCGGCTGCGCGGCGATCCGCGGCATGGGGGGATCGAAGTCGTCGCGACCAGCGTGGAGCACCTGAAGACGGTGCGGGACGCGGGCGTGGTGATTCGGCGGATCGCGGCCGACGTTGCCGGCGCGCTGGGCATCGACGCGGGGCCGATCCGTTCGGCGGACGAATTCGACGCGGTGTTCAGGGCGGAACGGGGGGCGAAGCCGCTCATCCTCGTGCTCGACGAATTCGACGCGCTGCCCGGGGAGGCCATCGACGGCATCGTGGGGGTGTTCCGGAAGATCCACGGCCATCGGCGGCTGCAGGCAGGCCGACCGGCGGGCGGGATGGACTACCGGTTGCACGGCGTCGCGTTGGTCGGGGTACGCGGTGCCCTCGGCGTCGACAGCGCCACGGGTTCGCCGTTCAACGTTCAGCAGAGCGTGCACGTGCCCAACCTGACCGAGGCGGAAGTCCGCGGCATGTTCGCGTGGTACGAACGGGAGAGCGGGCAGGCGGTGGAGCCCGCCGTCGTCGGGCGGGTGTACCGCGAGACCGGCGGTCAGCCGGGTCTGACCTCGTGGCTCGGCGAGCTTCTGACCGAGACGCACAACCGGCGGGGTCCGAGCATCACGATGGAGGACTTCGACGCCGCGTACGCCGATGCGGTCGACGCGCTGCCGAACGCGAACGTGCAGCACCTGATCGGCAAGGTCAGGGAGGCGCCGTACCGGGACGTGGTTCTCGACTTCTTCCAGACCGGGGAGAGGCAGCCGTTCCGCTTCGACGAGCCCCACGTCAATTTCTTGTATCTGAACGGCGTCATCGACCGCGAACCCGCGGCGGACGGCCGGCAGTACGTCCGGTTCTCCTGCCCGTTCGTGCAGAAGCGGCTGTTCAACTACTTCTCGTCGACGCTGGCCGGCTACACCGGTTCGGTGTTCACCGCCTTCGAAGACCTGTCCGATACGATTACCGACGCGGGGCTCGACGTCCGGCGACTCCTGCGGCGCTACGAGCGGCACCTGCGGGCGAACCGCGGCTGGCTGCTGAAGGATGCGCCGCGCCGCCGCGACCTCCGGGTGTTCGAAGCGGTCCACCACTTCGTCCTGTACTCCTTCCTGGATCGGTTCCTCCAGCCGCGGGGGGGGCGGGTCCACCCGGAGTTTCCGGCCGGCAACGGCACGATCGATCTGCTGATCCAGTACGCGGGCGAGGTCTACGGCCTCGAAGTCAAGAGCTTCACCGATGCGTACGGGTACCGCCGGGCGCTCGGACAGGCGGCGCGGTACGCCCGGCAGCTCGGACTGGCCAGGGTCACGCTGGTCTTCTTCGTCGACGCTGTCGACGACGCCAACCGCGGCGCGTACGAGGCCGTTCACGTCGACGAGACGGGGGTGACCGTCGATCCGGTCTTCGTCGAAACCGCCTGAAGGTCCGCGCAAAAAACAACTCCTTCAGAGGCCGTCATCACGCCGTCATGGGATCGACGCCGAATGCGACAGATGCGCAGCATGGAGGCGGCCGAAGTGAAATTGCGCCACCCCGCCCGCCTGACGCGGACCGACTACCTCGGCGCGACGGAGTAGCGCGCGGGGGGGCACGGTCGGCTCGGGTCGACCACCGGAATCACGTTGCGTGCTCCCGGATCCACGCCGCGAACTCCGGGTCGACGAGCGCCCAGCGGCCGGTGTAGGTGTCGGCGAGTCCCGTCCGTTCCAGGCGGCGCAGCGCCGCCTGGACACGTCCCGCCGACAGCGCCGGTTCCCCGATCTCCCCGCCGACGCGTCGGCGGAACGGCTGGCCGAACGGCTGGTCGGCGCCGCCCGCCAAAGCCCGTGCCGTCGCGCGCTGAATGGCCGTGAGGGCCAGCCAGGTATCGGGATAGCCGAGGTCGAGGGCGATTCGATCGCGCACCCCGGCGAGAGCCGGCCCGATGTCCAGCCCGGCGTCGTGCAGCAGTTGCTCGATCAGCACGCGGAAGAAGTAAGGGCTCGCATGCAGCCGCTCGAAGGCGGCGAGCGCGTCCCTGCGGCTCAGCTTCCGTAGCGCCACCTTGTGGAACGCCGCGAGTATGTGGTCGACGAACGGCTCGGCGAGCGGTGGCAACTCGATCGGCATTGCAAAGTGAAAGAACGGTGCCTGCCGCGCCGAGAACATCGCGGCCAGTCCTTCGCGGCTCGATCCGGTGAAGACGGTTCGGAGCCGCCCGGAGCGCTTGTCGAGGCTGGTTCGCAACGCGGCCACGAGGGGCGCATTGTCACGGCTGCGGGCCAGTTCCTGCACTTCGTCCAGGAGCAGGATCGTCTCCTTCCGTCTCCTGGAGACGCGATCCAGCAGGTCGTCGAGGCGGAGCAGCAGATCGGCCGGCGGCCGGCCCCGGATCGCGGTGAGATCGATCGCGGCCTCCATCCCCGCGCCGGGCGCCGACAGCTTGAGCTTCGGTGCCAGGGCCAATGCCGAGCTGCGCATCCGATCGCGGAACGTGCCCCGCTGGAGAGACGTTTCCAGGGCGTGCAACAACACGGCCTGCGGAGAGAGGGGCGCCTGCCAGAAAGACGCGTAGACGACGCGATGCCCCCGCTTTTCCGCGAGTGGTGCGAGGTCCTTGAGCAGGAATTCCGTCTTGCCGGTCCGCCGGGGCGCAAACAGGGTGAGGGCCTGCCCCGGACCGTCGATCAGCAGTGTCAGGACGCGCGACGTGAACTCGCCGCGCTTGAAGTGCCACGGGTCGGCCACCATTAGCCAATGTTAGCCATGCCCGAATAATTTTTCAAGAGTGGCTAACCGACCTTGTACTCAAGGAACGCTCGGAACCGAATTGCCCCGCAGGTCGGTCAGGTCGTGGTACCCTGCGGCGCGGGCGCGACCTTCGTGGGCGTTGGTGTAGAACCCCGCGGTGTGCAGGGTGATGGTGATCTCGTCGGTCCCGACGTTCTCCCAGTACCAGCCGTGGATGCCGGTGAACGGGGCGGTGTAAGCGCCGTGGCCGTCCTCGAGGTCCCGGGCGTCGAAGCTCTCGGCGTAGCCGGCGGGGGCGCCGTCCGGCGAGGCGTGGAAGTTGTAGGTCACCGGGCCGCTCGCGTTCCAGGTGAAGAGCATCGTGCCGCCCTCGTCGAGACGGTAGAAGTACTCCACCCATTCCGCCGGATATAGGCTCATCTCGATCTGGTCGACGCGGTACTCGCCCTCCTCGGGGGCGATGGGCTGGGCTTGGCCCAAGGCGAGCAGGCCGAACAGCCGGCCGGTGCCGAGGGGGTCGATGCCGTACTCGGCCGGAAGGATCGCGCCGAAGAGCACCGCGGCGGCGGTGAGCAGGGCGCTGCCGGTGGTGACGAGGATCTTGCGGCGCGAGGGCGGCGGCACGTCGTTCATGAGGGAACCCGTGGAGTGAGGAAGGAACCGGTTCAGGAAAACAGCACGAACCCCACCATCTGGATGCCCGCGAACAGGAAGCCGCCCACCATCAGCGCGGTGTTGGCGGCGAAGCTCCAGCGCGGGAAGCTGGGCCGGGCGCGCCAGTAGCCGAGGACCGCCACCACGCCGAACAGGGCGAGGATCTGGCCCATCTCGACGCCGGCGTTGAAGCTCAGGATGTTGGCCACGAGGCCGTTGTCCGACACCATGAACTCCTGCAGCTTGGTAGCGAGCCCGAGGCCGTGGAAGAGCCCGAACACGAGGACCGCGGCGCGCGTGTCGGGGGCGACGTTGAACACCCGCTTGAACCCGCCCACGTTCTCGAACCCCTTGTAGACCACTGACAGCCCGATGATGGCGTCGATGACGTAGGCGTTGACGCTGACGTCGGCGAGCACTCCGACGAGCAGGGTCAGGCTGTGCCCCAGCGTGAACAGGCTGACGTAGAGCACGACGTCCCGGAGCCGGCGCAGGAAGAAGATGACGCCGACCAGGAACAGCAGGTGGTCGTAGCCGGTCACCATGTGCTTGGCGCCCAGATACAGGAAGGGCCCCGGGGCCGGCCCGTCGACCGACTGCACGAACCCCGCGTTGGCACCCTCCATCGGATGCGCGTAGGCGGTGTCCATGCCGGCGGCGACGGCGAGCCCGACGCCGAACAGGAAGCACAGCGTTGGTCTGAGGATGTTCACGGCACCCACAGTGTATGCTAAACGGTGCCGGTTCGAACCCCCCGCGGCCGCCACGCCTCCACACACGTCTCCACCAGCACCGGACCCCTCCGGCCCCCCCGCGGCGACACGCGGTAGACGTGCGTCCGGCGCGCGCCGGGCCGGCGCGCGTGGATCGCACGATCTTGATCCCGGGCCAACGGCCAACCACACCGCAGCGGTTCGCGGTGAACTGCCGGAGCGCGCCCGGAGGGTTGCCAGTTCAGTCGGCATCTGTCGGCATCCGGGGATCGGCTGCGGTACAATCGGGCGTGGATCCCTCGGGGCGCCGCCCCTCCGGGACCGTGGCCGCGACCAAGTCCCCCCCGACACACCATGGCGAACTTTCACTATCAGCCGATCTTCGAGCGGGGGGCGGACGAGACGCCCTATCGCCGACTGACCACTGACGGCGTGTCCACCGTCACCGTCAACGGCCGCGAGCTGCTCGCGGTGGACCCCGACGTGCTCCGCCGGGTCGCCCGCGCCGCGTTCGACGACGTCGCCCATCTCCTGCGGCCGGCCCATCTGGCCCAGTTGCGCTCGATCCTCGACGACCCCGAGGCGTCGCAGAACGACCGCTTCGTGGCCCTCGAGCTGCTGCGCAACGCCAACATCGCGGCCGGCCGGGTGCTGCCGGGGTGCCAGGACACCGGCACCGCCATCGTCATCGGCCACAAGGGCGAGAACGTGGTGACCGGCGCCGACGACGCCGCGGCGCTGTCGCGCGGCGTGCACGACGCCTACGACCAGCGGAATCTGCGCTACTCGCAGATGGCCCCCCTCGACATGTTCACCGAGAAGAACACCGGGTCGAACCTGCCGGCGCAGATCGAGCTGTACGCCGAGCCCGGCGGCGAGTACGAGTTGCTGTTCATCGCCAAGGGGGGCGGGTCGGCCAACAAGACGTTCCTGTACCAGGAGACCAAGGCGCTGCTGAACCCCGCGACCCTGCCCGCGTTCGCGGAAGACAGGATGCGGTCGATCGGCACGTCGGCCTGTCCGCCCTACCATATCGCCCTCGTCATCGGCGGCCCGTCGGCCGAGTTCACCCTGAAGACCGTCAAGCTCGCCAGCACCCACTACCTCGACAACCTGCCCACGTCGGGCAACGAGCACGGCCGGGCGTTCCGCGACCTCGAGATGGAGCGGCAGCTCTTCGACATCTGCCGGAACATCGGCATCGGCGCCCAGTTCGGCGGCAAGTACTTCGCCCACGACGTGCGGGTCGTCCGGCTGCCGCGGCACGGCGCCTCGTGCCCGGTCGGCCTGGGGGTGTCCTGCTCGGCCGACCGGCAGGCGCTGGCCAAGATCACGCGTGAGGGGGTATTCCTCGAGCAGCTCGAAGAGAACCCGGCCCGGTTCCTGCCCGACGTGACCCCCGACGACCTCGGGGGCGACGTCGTGCGCGTCGACCTGAACCGGCCGATGCCGGAGATCCTGGCCGAGCTGGGGAAGTACCCCATCGCGACCCGGCTGTCCCTCAGCGGGCCGATGATCGTGGCCCGAGACATCGCGCACGCCAAGCTGAAGGAACGGATCGACCGCGGCGAGGGCCTGCCGCAGTACTTCCGCGACCACATGATCTACTATGCCGGCCCCGCCAAGCGGCCCGAGGGACGCCCCTCGGGGTCGTTCGGCCCCACCACCGCGGGTCGCATGGACTCTTACGTGGACCTCTTCCAGAGCCACGGCGGCAGCATGGTGATGCTCGCCAAGGGCAACCGCTCGCGCCAAGTGCGCGAGGCGTGCGGGAAGCACGGCGGCTTCTACCTCGGCTCGATCGGCGGCCCCGCCGCCCGGCTCGCCGACCACAGCATCAAGAAGGTCGACGTGCGCGAGTACCCCGAGCTGGGCATGGAGGCGATCTGGAAGATCGAGATCGAGGACTTCCCCGCCTTCATCGTCATCGACGACAAGGGGAACGACTTCTACGCCGAGCTGATGGAGAAGAAGCCCGCCGCCTTCGTCCGGCGGTGATGTTCGCCGTCCGACCGTGACCCGTCGGCGGGCCACTTGCATTGCTCGGCCGGCTCACGACCGCGCCGATTTGTGGTATATTTGCCTGATTCGATGGACACCTTCACGTGAGCGGATAGCGCTTTCTCGAATTTTGAGCCCATGTCAATGTGGCACCACGGCAGCGAAACCCCGTATGACAAGCCAGAACCGCCGGTAAGCGACGGCTATCATCCGTTGCCGCCGGCCTTTCCCTGCGATCAGTGCGGGGAGGTTCGTCCATCAAAGGACGAACTGAGAAAACACAGATTCGAAGCCCATCCGTTGCACAGGCCGATCCTGTTTCTTCAAGGCCGCGAACTGGGCGACCACACAATTCGTGTCACGCGTCCTGTGACCGATGATGATGTCCGCCAGAATGACTGTGATCAAGCGTTCCTCAACGGGAGAGAGATCCCAGTTTCATCCCTTTCTCGAGAGCTGGCACTAATTTCCTCGGGCGCATGCCAGCTTGAATTAATAAAGACAGGCGTTAGCGCAGTATTCAGGCTCAATTTCGACATCGCGTCAGTCGACGATCTCGATCGTGTGGAACGACGGTTTTTCGACCTCGTATGTGGACTTCACGGGAACCAGCTTAACAGCCGCGCTATCGACACCTTCATATCAGACACGGCCGTGTTCCCAACAGCCGCGGGCTACGTTGGCGGTATCTGTGAATATCTGTATGGACTCCAGACGAAGAGAGGCCAGCTAGACGCATCGCGGCCGTATGGGGAATATGTCAACCGATTCAACAGGTCAGTGGATGCACTCACCGCGTACGAACGGCCGCTGGCGAATACAATGGTGGCGGCAGTGGAATTTCACTTCAATCACTTTCAGGAAGCGGCTAACCTTGTAACCGGCAACGGTCCCCTCGGCCATGCTGCCAACACCTATGCCTCCTGGGCCTTGGGCCAAGTGGCTGAATCACGGATGGACGCCGTTCCGAGCGTCGAGCTTGACGAGACGGAAATGGCGATTCTAGATGAAGTGACTGAGAAAATCGTGCGCTGGATTAACCGTCCTCTCCAGGAGCTATCCAGATGTTTCCAGACGAAAATAGAATCCATTCTCCAAGATCATCCCGCAACGTACGACGATCTAAAGATACATATGCTACTGGCGGAAATGTCCTTCGTCGTAGGGGACGTGGCAGATGTACGCCGGCACGCTAAGGCGCTGCATAACGTCGCCGGAATCGAGACGTGGGCTACGTCAATGCTTTCGCGAATTCGATAAGGTGATCACACGATGAACGCATCCAACCCCAGTGGCGACGACAACGAGAGTACTGCTGTCGACGACAGCGACCAACACGCAAACCGCGACTCCAGAACCACGGGCGCGGTTGGTGACACGGTTTCGGCGGCGGCCAACAAGGCGGTCGCACCGGATGGCGGTTCAAGGCGCGGGCGGTCTGCGAAGAAAAAACGCGTAGCGAGTGTAGCCGACCTAATAGGCGGTTGGTACGGTAATGCGAAGACAAAAATCCTCAAGGCACCGACGAAGCCACAAATGCGTGCTATGGCGACCGCATGGAAGCTGGACGAAACACAGGAACGACATTTGGTGGACTTGGCGTCTGCCGATAGGACATTAGACAAGACTCGTCAATTGTTGCTGCTCGTGGTGGGGATGCAGGAAGGAGCGATTGCGAGTACAGTGCAGAAGTTTGCCAAGCAAGTGCTTCATAATCACCCTATATTTAACACTCCTTCCTTTGCAGCCGTATTTGGGAACACACGTACGGCATCGAAGGCAGGTGGCATATCGGGCGAAATAGATGTAGCGAAACTCATTCATCTGGTGATGGCCAATGATCTGCGGCTTTTGTTTCCCGCGAAGGAATTGGGAAGAAAGAGAAAAGGGGAACTGGAACGATGCCGGCATAACGCCGCGTGCTGCACTTTGATGTGGTTATACCTAAGAGGTCAGATCAGTTGGGATCTGGCAATAAACTATCTGCGAGAGTATATTTGGAACCCACCGCCGGCTCGACACAAGACCGGATCGGAGATGTTGCGCGCAGTGATGGGTGCACGTGATATCGCGGCAGCGTCCGTAGCGTCTGCGTTGGTGGAAGAACAACTACGGGTGGCGCGGGCGGCTGAGAACCAAGCAACGGAGCGGGCTCAGAATGCAGATGCTAAGTTGACGGAGACGGAGACGGAGTTAGCAGAGGCCCGGGGGAGCAACGATGTCCTGCGGGGAAAGTTGGAGCGGGAGCGAAGGTTACGCGCTGAGGATGCGACGGCGTTGAAGGATGAGTATCAACAGTTGCGGGGAAGAGTTTTGCGGCGACTGCGCGAAGAAATATCAATGCTGGAAGACGGCCTGCATGCGCTTAGGCGCGATCCGCCAAAGGTCGGTGTGATGATGGATCACGGTGAGAGGGTAGTAGACGGTTTACGACGAGAAATGGAGCGGTTGCGGAGGTAGTGGCAGATGAAAGTTGTTGGCTTCGACTTCGGCACGACTAATAGTCTTGTTTCTATCGTCCAGGGAAGACGGGTTGTCAGTTTCCTGGACGAGGAGGAACGACCCATTCCGTCGGTGGTGTGTTACGAGGGCGGCCGAAAGATCCTGGGGCGTGAGGCGAAGCGGCGGCTTGTGCAGGCGGGCTTGGGAGTGTACGGCAACATTGTTCGGTCGCCAAAGAAGTATCTGGGGCGTGATGGCGTTACTGTGGAAGGGATCGAGCGGAGCCCGGTAGAGATGGTGGCGGACGTTGTCGGCCATGTACTGGAAGAGGCGCGGACGAGCGGAGGTTTGCGGGGACAAAATCTGGAAGGCGTTGATGGCGCTGTCGTGACGATTCCGGTGGATATGGAGGGATTGAGACGTCGCGCTCTTCGGGATGCGTTCAAACGGACCGGGCTGCGTATTGTTCAGTTCATTCACGAGCCGTTTGCGGCACTGTACGGTTTTTTCCGAAAGAGAGGTCTGGCGGCGGCACTGAGGCGTTATGACGGCAAACTCTTGCTGGTATTTGATTGGGGTGGTGGGACGCTGGACTTGACATTGTGTCGGGTGAGGAACGGCACGGTTGTGCAGATCAAGAACGATGGTACCGACGAGGTCGGAGGTGATGTCTTCGACGAGACGGTGATGAACGGTCTTGAACGAGAGGTGAGGGCGACGCGAGGGCTGGATGAGGCCGTAGAAATACGTCAAGGAGCGTGGGCGCGCCTGCTTGATCGGTGTGAACGCGGCAAGATCGATTTGTCATCTCGGCGGACGGTGGAGATTCACGTGCCGGATTTTTTCTTGGGGGGCGCGGATGAAGACTTCGGTCACACGCTGGATCGGGACGCGATGGAGGAGATCGTGGGACCTCTGCTTGAGAAGGGGTTTAAACGCATAGAGCGCATACTGGCGGCAGCGGACTATTCTTCAGAGCAGGTGGCACTTTGCTTGGCGACCGGGGGCATGTCGAATATGCCAGCGGTGAAGCGTCGGCTGCATGAGTTGTTCGGGGCGGAGCGAGTAGAGATTCCAGACGGGACCGCTACGCTCGTCGCAGAGGGAGCGGCAGGAATTGCGGCGGATGGGGTTGGGCTAGTGTTGGCGAAGAACGTTGAGTTGCTGTTGGCGCGAGGAGCGTACCTTCCGCTGGTGAAGGCGGGGACGGTGATGCCGAAGGAGGGGGACGTTCAGCAGGAAAATTTTGATCTGTACTGCACGGATCCGCGAGACGGCACGGCAAAATTTCAGATTTGCGCGCCCGTGAGTGCGGGAGGGACGGTGAGGAGTAGCGATCCACGAGTACCGCTGGATATGGTTACGATAAGGGTGGATGCGCAGGCGCGGGCGTTTGGGGAAAGGTTGAAACTTGATGTGCGGATCGACGACGATCTGGTTCTGGGGGTGCACGCGCGTTCGCTGAATGCGGGGGACGAGGACCGGTGTGAGGTCCACGAACTCGAGTTCGGGCTGGAGTTTCCGAGGGGTGGACGAGAGGGGGCGTTTGGGGATGGGTTGGCGGATGGAAATGGGTTGAAGGAGCGTCGCGGGGTGAAGGGCGCGATCACGATACGAGGCAATATTGCGGATCGGATGGATGATGCGCTGGTTCCGGGGGAGTTTCTCTACGCATACAATCGGTACTACTTTAGTGTGCAGCGTGATCCGCCGGAGGAGCAAGTGTACGAGAAGACGTACTACGAGCCGTGTGCGGGATGCGGGCGTGCATCGAACGATCCGGCTTGTCGGTGTTGAAGGTAGGCCGCGGCAGTGGTGAAATCCGCCAGCTCCAGGAAGCGGCAGAAGGGGTTGGCGAGACGCATCTGCTCCGGAGTGCGGCAATCCGGCGTGGGGAGCGCCGGACTGGCGACGATCGCGGCCACGCAGCGGGCGCGCGAGGTGGCGACGTTGAGGCGGTGCAGGCTGTAGAGGAACTCCATCCCCCGCGGCGCCTCGTCGGCGGTCGAGGTGGCCATGGAGTAGATCACGATCGGCGCCTCCTGTCCCTGGAACTTGTCGACCGTGCCCACGCGCGCGCCGGTCGGCAGCGTCGCCCGCAGAACGGCGACATGCGCATTGTAGGGGGCCACGACGAGGATGTCGTCAAGCGTCAGTCGTTCCTGGACACCCTGCCCGTCGATCCAGGCGGCCCCGGCGTCGAGCAGCTCGAGAAGCAGCGCCGCGACGTATTCGGCTTCCTCGGCCGAGGCGTTCGTGTTGCCGGCATGCTCCACGGGAATGAAGCGCAGGCCGCACCCGGCCAGCGGCCCCGGCCCGACCACCGCCTGCCGGCCGAGCTCCGGGCGGGCGCGGAGCCGTCCCTCGTAGAACTGCTCCGTGGTGAACGCGCAGATGTCCGGGTGCATGCGCCACGTGTGGTCCAGGAAGACGCCGCGGGACGGGTCGACGGTCGCCGATTCGCCGAGAAGGTGGCCGAGGGCCGAGACTCCGGCGCCGGGCGGGTGGACCCCCTGCATGGGCTGATCGAGCTGGCGCGGATCGCCGAGCAGGACGAGGTTTCCCGCGGCCTGGCAAACGGCGAGCGTGTTCGCGAGGCTCATCTGTCCGGCCTCGTCGATGACGAGCACATCCACTTGGCCGGCCATCTCCGCGCGCGCCCACAGCCACGCGGTGCCCCCGGCGAGGTTGGCGTCGCCCGTGGCCAGGGCCTCGGCCACCTCCTCGTTGGAAGCGGTTTGGACGATCCGCTCGTCGGGGCAGCCGTCGCCGTCGTTCGCCTTCTGGATCCCGCGCACGTCGACCGCCGCTTGCCGCGCTGGCCTGCCGCCCGACCCATGTCCGGCGCGTCTACCGGTCCGGCCGTTCTCGACCGGCGGGCTGTCGGCCGAGTCGCACACGGCGGCGAGCAGGTTGGAGATCACCTTGTGGCTGTTGGCGGTCACCCCGACCCGCTTCCCGCCGGCGAGCAGGTCGAGGATCATCCGGGCTCCGGTCCGGGTCTTGCCGCTGCCCGGCGGCCCCTGCACGGGGAGCACCGAGCGGTCGAGCCGCGGGGCGATCCGCAGGACGGCGGCCCGCGGAGCTTCGTCCTGGGCAACGAGGCCTTCCCGGGCGGCGAAGCTCGACGTGTTCGGTAGAGACGCCGGGGTTCCGATGCGCGGCGGGACGCGTCTGAGCAGGTCGAACGCCGCCCGCCGCGGGCTGTCCGCCGCGAAGCCGCCCGACACGACCGCTTCTGCGAGCCGGGCGAGACTCTCCCGCAACACCTTGTTCTGGACGGCGTCGAGCGGCACCAGCGCCGCCGGGTGCGGCACGGGAGAGCTGCGCCCGCGCTTCAGGTCGATCGTGCCGGCGGTTTCGTCCAGCGCGAACACCGTCCCGCAGAATCCCCGCTTGAGTTCATCGGATTCGGCGGTGGCGGGGTTCTTCGGCGAGTCTCCGACGGCGATCTCGTGCGGCTGCTCGGGGAAGCGGTAGCGGTGGACGACGGACCTCTTCACCTGCTCGACCTCACTGTCGTAGGTCAGCACGCCGAGCGTGGCCCGGCTCTCGACGTGCTCCTCCTCGGTGAAGCCGCACCGGTGGAAGAACTCCCACCACATGGACTTGTCCTCGCGCCGGTGAAACTCCAACAGGTGCGCCAGCAGCCGCCGCGCCCGCTGTTCGTCGTCCAGCTCGGCGTCGTCGACCGGCAGCCCGGCGGTGAGCGCCTCGAACAGTGCCGCGGTCTCGACCGCCGGTTCCTGCTCCCGGTCGCGTTCCTCGTCCCGGAGCGCGGGCCGCGGTACCGGCTGTCCGGTGAGAGCCGGCAGATCGCCCCGGCGTTCTTCCAGCCACGCGGCGAGGCGCAGCGTCGAGAGACAGTCGTCCCGGTTGTAGCCCTCGATCTCGGTCCGCAGCGGCGGCGGGACCCCGGCCGCGGCGCCCGACTCGAGCCGCACCTCGAACTGAATGAGCGCCCGCGTCGCCGTGGTCAGGTCCACCGCGCGGGCGAAGCCGTAGAACGGCTCCAGCCTCTTGATCGAGTAGCTCTCGACCGAGGCGCGCAACCCCTGCCGGACCACGCGGTGGAGGTCGACGAACACGCGGCCGCGCAGAAGCCGGTCGACCTCGTCCCCGCGGGTGGCGTAACGGCTCATCAGGCGCTTGACGGCGGTGGTCTCGTAGGCGCCGTAGTGGTAGACGTGGAAGCCGGGATGCTGTTCCCAGCGCGCCATGACGTGGTCGATGAAGCGCTCGAACGCGCGCTTCTCGCTCGCCGGGTCGAGCGCCCACGACGCGTTGTGGTTGCCGTCGCGGTCCGCGACGCCGAACAGGTACTCGAGCCCGCCGTCCGCTGCGAAGGCGTCCCCTTCGAGGTCGAAGAACATGTCGCCGGCCGACGGCTCGGGCAGCGCCGCAAGCCCCCGGTCGGGCTCGACCGGCGTGACGAGCTCGTGGATGCGGCGGCCCTCGCGCCGCGCTTGGTCCTGCACCCGCGCCTGCTCGCGGATGCGGGCCAGCGCGGCCCCGCCGATTCCGTCGGGCCGGGGAGAGAGCGGCAGGCGTAGCGCGCCCAGCGCCGCCATCGTCGTCACCTCCCGTTCGACCAGCCGGCCCCGCTGGCCGCGGGTGATGCCGGCGACCAGCGAGAGGTGGTCGTCGGCGCGGCGGCGCGCCGCGCAGGACTGCCGCCACTCGCAGATGCCGCAGTGCTCGACCGGCTCCGGGTAGGTCTCCGGCGGGGAGGCGGCGTGCGCCTCGAACCGCCGCCGGACGGCGCGGTAGTACGCCGCGTACTCCGCAACCCGGAAGCTCGCCGGGTTCTGGCTGCCGTCCCCGCCGAGCGCAAGATGAGTCCGCTCGGGTTCCATGCCTTGCGCCTGCGCCAGCAGGTCCGAGTACAGAAGAAGCTGCAGCAGCGCCTCGCCCTTCGCCCGGCGGGCCAGCTTCGCATCGAGCACCTCGTAGGACCATCCGCCCAGCGCGCTCGGCCGGTCTACTCGGAGCAGGAAGTCGGGATGGCCGCTCCACCGCCCGCCGTCGTCCTCAAGGCGCCCCTGGTAGATCACGTCGGTCCCGCGGCTCATGGCTTCCCGCGTGCGCGTGGCGGTCGCCGCGGCGTCCCGGTGCGGGAACGGCATGTCGGATGGCACGATCGTCTCGACGAGGCGCCCGTCGGCCGCGAAGCGATCCAGGAGACCCCGCTCATGCTCGATGCCGCGCTGTCGCAGCGCCTCGGCGCGTGGGTCGTCGTACGGTGGCGGCGGATCGACTTCCCCGAATGCCACGGCGCGGCGCAGGCTCGTGAGGTGGGTGCAGGCGAGATGGCGGCTGAGGTCGGTGGCCGAGAACGAGAGCCGGCCGTTGGCGAGGCGCATGGAGCGGGACGATAGCATGAAGCTGCCGCGGCCCGCCGGTCGTCTCGAACGGGGCAGGCACGCCGTCGCGGCGACGGCCGACGGCTACTCCCCGCCGGGCGGTTCGTTGCGTACAGGCGAAGCTAGAGCGCAGGCACGCCGTCGCGGCGACGGCCGACGGCTACTGAACCCGCGGCCACGCGACCCACGCCGCGGCCGGAGCATGGGGCGGCAACCACACGTGCGACACTCTAGACAGTCTCAACCCGGGTGGACATGCGAGCGACTGAATCGAAACAAGCGGACGCCGGCGTTCTCGCGAGGACCGCGGCGGCAAAGCTCAGTGAACTGGCTGCCGAAGCCCAAGCCGGCTGGGACGAGACGACCCTCGAGCGGCTCATCGTCAAGGGCCTCACCCGCTACTACCACGGCATCGACGACGTCGCGCGCAGGGTGCTCGCCGCGGCGGAGCCGCCGCTCACCGCCACCGTCTGGGACGCCGTGATCGCGGCTACCGTTGAGCACGCGTGCACGACGCACGGCGTAGACGTGCCCGCGTGGACCCAGGCCCCCGAGCGCTTTCTGAAACGGCCCTGGGTCTACCGGCGCGGACCCATCGAGCGAGGCACGGCGCTGGCCAATGCGCCGGCCGCCTTCATCCGCCACAATACGTTCATCGAACCGCGAAACCTTGACGACCGGGGAGGAGAGCGCCATGTCTGGGCCCCTCACGAGGGCGCGGCTCCTCGAGCTGTTCGACCGCCTGAACGAGAAGCTGAAGCAGGCTGATCAGCACGCCGAGGTGTACATCGTCGGCGGTGCGATGATGGCCCTTGCCCACGATGCCCAGCGGGTGACCGAGGATGTCGACTCGCACATCCGCCACGGCCGCGAGACGGTCACCGAGGCGGTCGCCGAGATCGCGGACGAAGAGGGCCTGAGCAGGTACTGGCTGAACGAGGCCGTGACCCTGCGCTACCTGCCGGCAGACCCGGACCGGGGCGAGTGGCGTGTCTACACCAACACGCACCTGACCATCGAGGGCGCCTCGACCGCGCGGATGATCGCGATGAAGCTGCACGCGGGCCGCCCCCCCGATCTGGCCGACCTCGACATCTTGCTGAAAGCGGCAGGGGTCAAGACGCGGCGGGAAGCCGAGCGGCTGCACGAGCTGACCTACGGTACCGAGCCGATGGCGGCTGAGGCCGATCTGTATCTGATCGAACACTACGTCCGCCGTCCGCCGCACCTGGACACCGGATCGACACGATGAGCGGCCACGACGCCACCGCGGCGAACCCGGCGCCGGCGAACGTGGTGGCCGGCCCACGGGAGGAACGCGCCGAGACGGTACTGCACCGGCTCGAGGCGCACATGGCCAAGAGCAGGCTGCGCGGCCACATCTACCTGACCGGGCGCACCGTGGTCGAGTTCGCGACCCGCCAGAAGCGGACCGACAGGCCGCTGGAACGAAATGTCGGGCCGGCTCCGGTCAGACGCGCTCTCGCGGAAATACTGCGCGGGGAAGAAGAGCCGGAGCGCTGGCTGACGCGCCTGCGCGCCAGAGCGGCCGGGCAAGCGCCGGCGCCGGCGCTGTGGAACAGCCCGGCCCTGGTGGTGACGGGCGCCATGGCCAGCCGGGCGCTGTGCGCAGCGCTCGAGCACGAAGCGGACTACCCGGCCGAGACCATCGACCGCCTGATGCAAGAGGCGGACATGGGCGGGAACGAGGTCGCGGCGATGTTTGAGGAAGTGACCGGCAAGCCGCTGAGGGCGAGAGTCGGGGCGGGGGGCTTGAAGGAGTAGAACCCATGGCGCGTCCATGCTAATCGCAACGGATCGCCGTCACCGGATCGACGCCGGCGGCCCGTCGTGCGGGCAGGTAGCCGGCGGGCAGGCTGGCGGCCAGCGTCACGACGACGGCCGACAGCATGGTCGCCGGGTCGTGGCCGGCGAGCTCGAACAGTTGGCTTTCGACGAGGCGATTGAGGGCCGACGCGGCCGCTAGTCCGACGGCCAATCCGAGTCCGACGGTCGTCAGGACTTCCTTCATGACAGAACCCAGCACGTCGCGCCGGGTGGCTCCGAGCGCCATTCGGATCCCGATCTCCTTCAGGCGTCGCACGACATTGTGCGACGTCAGGCCGAAGAGCCCCACCATCGCGGTCAGAAGCGCCAGGGCGCCGAACGCGCTGGAGACAACGGCCATTCCCCTCTCGCTGCTCAGGTGATTGGCGCCGATGCGGTCCACAAGCGTCGTGACGTTTCCGAGGGGAAGTTGTGGATCGATCTCCCGCATTGCGCTTTCTACGGCGGAGACCGCGGCGCGGGGCGGTCCCGTGGTCCGGACGAGGACGCTTCGCGCGGGCCGGGACAGTTGAGTCGCCGGCAGGTAGAACGTGGGCGGGGCGGCGTCGCGGATGGTGTTGACTTTGGCGTCGCCCACGACTCCGATGACCTGGACCTCACGGGGCCCGCCGCGGAAGCGCTGACCGATGGGGCTGCCGCGAAAGAAGGCGTTCGCGAAAGCTTGGTTCACCAAGGCCACCGGCTGGGAGCCGGGCGTGTCGTCCGGGGAGAACCCGCGCCCCGACAGAAGCGGTATCCGGAGCGTCTCGAAGAAGTCATGGTCGACGCTGAGCATGTGGGCTTCGGGGCGGTCTGTTCGACCAGCGAGCTCTATCCGAATCCTGATCCCGCCGCCGTCGAGAAGAGTTCCGCCGATGGTCGCCGAGCTCACGGAGCGGATGCCGGGCATACTCGACAGCCGATCGTTCATGCGGTGATAGAGAGACGCCGCCTGCGGACCGTCGTACCCGCTCAACTCGGGCCGCAACGTGAACAACAGGACGTTGGCGGGGTCGAAGCCGAGGTAGGTCTGTTGGAGATTCGACAGTGTTCGCAGGAACAGACCGGCGCCCACCAGGAGAAAGACGGTCAGGGCGACCTGGACGGCGATGAGCGAACGGCCGAGCCGCTTGTGCGAACTCGACCACGTGCCCGCGTCCCGTTTGGCGGGGGGGGCGGAGGCAAGACGCGTGGCATGAAGAGCCGGGCCCGCGCCGAACAGAAGTGCGGCGATGAAGATCAGCAGCGCGGCGAACACGAGGACCGGCGGAGTGAGGATGGTGGCGTCGGCCGGCAACCGCAGCGGCAGGCTGGTGGACCAGAGGGACAACCACACGGTGGCGAGGAGGCCGACGGCGCCGCCGATACCGGCCAGGACGAGGCTCTCGACCAGCAATTGCGCTGTCAGGCGGGTACGTGACGCCCCGAGGGCGGCGCGGACGGCGAACTCCCGTTGACGCATCGCGCCGCGGGACAGGAGGAGAGTGGCGACGTTGACGCACACGATAAGGAGAACGGCGCCGAGCATGCCGGCCACGATGGCGATCCGGGTGATCGTGTGCCGGGATACGTCGGAAACGCCGTGTCGGGCCGAGACAACATGCAACCGCGGCGGCGGAAGGGGCGGTGACCTGACGGTGGGCGCTTGCGCCGCAGGTCGCGCCGCCTGTCGAAAGGCGAGGTCGAGCTTGGCCTCCACCGTCTCGCGGCGAACGGCGGGCTTCAAACGCGCCATGACCGCCAGCCACCAAGTGGATGGACTGCGCAGCAGTGAGGCGGGGCCGCGGAGGCGGGGTTCGATGCCGAGTGGAATGGAGACGTCGGGCGCGTCGGGCAGGCCGCGCGCCATGAAGTCGGGAAGGTCCGCCGGGGAAACGCCGACGATGGTGAACGGCATGCCGTTGATCCTGATCGTCCCGCCTACGACGGAGCCGTCCGTTCCGTACCGCCGAACCCGGTACTGGTGGCTGATCACCGCGACCGGGTCCGCCGAGTCGTCATCGTCATGGGGCCTGATCATCCGACCCTCGTCGGCTTCCACCCCCAACGAGGGGTAGAAGTTGCCGGACACGAACTGCCCGGTGACGAATTCCGCCCGCCCGTCGGCGAATACGTTCAACGGACCGGATGGAGCGAATGCGAAGAGATCGAACGACGACCGGCCGGCGTGCCGAAGCTGTTCGACGATATCGAAGGGGAAGGTGTGTCCGCCGCGGCTTACGTCGCCGCCGGCGATGTGGGCGTAGTGGTACGACGCGCGCCGTTCGTTGGGGGGGGCGCCGGACCAGCGCAGAGTCACCAGTTCATCGGGGTTGGCGACCGGCGGGTGGCCGAGGGCGTAGTGGTAGAAGACGGCGAACAGGGCCGTACTCGATCCGATGCCGAGCGCGAGGGAGAGAATTGCGGCGGCGGTCCACGCTCTGGTGCTGCGCAGGGTGCGAAGAGCGTGGCGGGCGTCCCGCCGGACTGCTTCCAGCGGGCCGAACCTGAGCATGGGTTTTCCGCCTTCCTTCCTGAGGCGGCGAGCCTCGTTGGGATCACTCCGCCGCCGCGTGGATGACGTCGTTGCTCGTCCGCATGCCAACCCTCCTGTCCGGCGCCGGGCCGGTGCGTGGGTCCCGCCGTCCCCGCCGGCCGGGGGATTTTCGACGGTTCACTCTCCAAGAGGGTCTTGAAGGTCGTAAGCTTACCAGGTTTCTCGATTTTTTGGATCGTGCCGGCGGGTCTCGGGCAGGGGCATCCCACGCCGACTGCGCGTGACGTCTCGCCCCCGAGTCGAGGGGTCGCCACCGTCTTGCCGACCGGCCGCCGCCGCGTGAGACCCACGATTCCGCACGTCCGGAGCCCCGGGACCCGCCACGATGCCGCCTGCGCACGGCGGCGGCGGAGCGTGGGATGGTCCTGGGGTCTCGGGAGTCCTGGTAAGAGGGGGCGCTCGACGATCGGACGCGACAGGGCGGCGTGCTCGATGCAGGCGCACGGCTGCGTTCGCCGGGAAAGATGCCGTCGGTGCGCGGCGTCGGCGTGCGGGCGGGTGGTCCTTGAGGTCGCGGAGCCGCACGACGGTCGTACATCGTAGTCCGTTCGAGATCGAGATCGGCGTGGCCGCGGGTTTGGGCGCCGCAGGCCAACGGTGCTATCGTGAGCCGTTCCTCACCGGTTCCGCACGAGACGTGACATGGGCATCCTGAAGATGGCGTGGCGCAACATCGGCCGCAACCGTCGGCGGACCGCGGTCACGGTCGGCGCGATGACCCTCGGCCTCTTCGCCATGGTCATCTGGTTCGCCATGCTGGAAGGGATGCTGAACGACATGGAGGAGACCATCGTCGAGGTCGACGTCGGCGACCTGCAGATGCACGCGCCGACCTACCTCGACGATCCGTCCCTCTACACGGTCATCGACGACGTGGATGCGCTGCTTCCCAGACTCGCGGCGGCGGGGTTCCGGGCGAGCGCTCGGCTCGTCGGGGCCGGGCTCGCGGCGGCCCACGACTCGGCCGCAGGCGCGTCGCTGCGCGGCGTGGACGTCGAGGACGACGCCCGCGTCAGCGTCATCGCGACCCGGCTCGCGGAGGGGGCGTGGCTCGACGACGGCGACCCGGCCGGTGTCGTGGTGGGACGGCGGCTCGCCCGGTCGCTCAATCTGGCCCTCGGCGACGAGCTGGTGGTGCTGAGCCAGGCGACCGACGGCGGCATCGCGAACGATCTCTACACGGTGCGCGGCATCCTCGACAGCGTGAGCGACGGCGTCGACCGCTCCGCCGTCTTCCTCACCGAGGCGGCGTTCCGCGAGCTCTTCTTCATGCCGGCGGGCGCGCACGAGATCGTGGTGCGCAAGTCGGACGACGTCGAGCTTGCGGCGGCCGTCGAGACGGCGCAGGGCCTGGCCCCCGACCTCGACACGCAGTCGTGGCGGTCGCTCATGCCGACCATCGCGACCTACCTCGACTCGGCCCGCGCGGCCATGGGGCTCGTCTCCGCCGTCATCTACATCGTCATCGCGATTCTCATCCTGAACGCGATGCTGATGGCGGTGTTCGAGCGCATCCGCGAGTTCGGCGTGCTGAAGGCGCTCGGCGTAGAGCCGCGCCAAGTGCTGGCCCTCATCTTCGTCGAGAGCGGGCTGCAGACCGGCCTCGCCCTCGTGGCCGGCATGGTCCTCGCGGTCCCGACGCTCTGGTACCTGGCCGAGTTCGGCATCGACACCGGGGCGCTGGGCGGGGTCACGGTCATCGGCGCCTCCTTCGCGACGGTGTGGCGGGCGTCGGCGTCGCCGGCCGCGTTCATCACCCCGGCGACGACCCTGGTCGTGCTGGTCCTCCTGGCGGTGATCTATCCCGCCATGAAGGCGGCCCGGATCAGCCCCGTGGAGGCGATGCGGCATCAGTGAGGCGGCGCGGTCCCGCGCGGGCGCGGCCCGGGACAACGGCAAGGCCGGGAACGGCGCCGACGCCGGCGGGGAGGCCCCGAGTTCGACACGAGGCGCCGGTTCCCGGCGGGTTGGCGGGGCGGCGATCGGAGCCGCAGGCCGGGTTCGGCGCGCGAATAAGGAAAGGACGGGCGGCATGACGGGCGGCAGTCTCGCGAAGATGGCGTGGCGCAACCTGTGGCGGAACCGCCGCCGCACGGTGATCACCCTCTCGGCCATCGTCTTCGGCGTCTTCCTCTCCGTCGTCATGATGGCGATGCAGGACCGGAACTGGGCCGACATGATCCGGCTGGCGGCCCGGCTCGGCGCGGGCCACGTGACCTACCAGCACCCGGAATATCTCGACCGCCCCACCCTGTCCCGTCCCGTGCCGGGGACCGGCGGGCTGAAGCGTCTCGCCGCGGGCGACCCGCGCGTCATCCGGGTCGTGGAGCGCATCACCGGGTTCAACATGCTGTCGACGGCCCGCGACAACATCGGCGCCGGCTTCATCGCCGTCTCCCCCGAGGAGGAGGACGAAGAAACGCTGTCGCTTCTCGAGGCGATTGTGGAGGGCGAGTTCTTCAGCTCCTCTACCGACAGGGGGATCATCCTGGGCGAGAGGCTCGCCTCGAACCTGGACGTCGAGCTCGGGTCGAGGCTCGTCTACACCCTGACCGACAAGGCGGGCGAGATCGTGAGCGACCTCGCCCGGGTCACCGGCATCATCCGCACCGGCTCGCCGAGCATCGACGCGGGCATCTGCCTGCTGCCGATCGGCACCCTGCGCGCGGCGATCGGGTTCGCGCCCGACGAGGCGATACAGGTCGCGGCGTTCATCGACGATCAGCGCGTCACCGACCGGGTGGTCGCCGACCTCGCCGACGGGGCCCCGGCCGGCGTCGCGGTGCTGCCGTGGCACGAGCTGCAGCCGGATCTGGCCGTCTTCATCGCCATGAAGGTCGGCGGCGCGAAGGTCATGCTGCTGGTGCTCGCGGTGCTCGTGGCCGCCGGCATCTTCAATACCCTCTTCGTCAGTGTGATGGAGCGCCTGCGCGAGTTCGGGATCATGCTCGCGGTCGGCTTCAGTCCGGGGCAGCTCTTCCGGCTGGTGATGCTGGAGAGCGCCTGGCTCGCCGCCGTCGGCCTCGCGGGCGCCGCCCTCGTCACCATCGGACCGTACCTCTATCTCGCCTCCACCGGCATCGACATGTCGGGCCTGATTCCGGCCGATCAGATGGAGGTCGCCGGCGTCGGCATGTCGACCACCATGCAGGTCGGCATCTACGGCGAGAGCGTGGTCCTCATCGGGTTCTCGGCCCTCGCCGCCATCATGCTGTCCGGGGTCTATCCGGCGTGGAAGGCGGGGCACGCCGATCCCGTCGAGACGATTCGGCTGGTCTGAGGGAGTCCGCGCCGCCGGACGGCGCCGTCTGCCCGCCGGGTCGGCTGGGCGGCAGTCAGAGCCGCAGAAGTTCGCGTCGGCGAACTGCCAAGGCCCCCGCAGGGCCGCCCGGCGGCGGCTTCCGGTTGGGGACTCGTGGTGAGACCCGCGTTGCGCCGACACCGGTGCGGCGGCGGTGCGGCGGGGTGCAGCTTCAACGGCCGGCGGTCCGGCCGCGGACCTGGAAGGTGATCCTTGATGAGCGGTGACAACGGTACCGATCCCGTCGTGGAGCTGAAGGAGGTCACCAAGGTCTACCGGCAGGGGGATCAGCAGGTCGAGGCGCTGCGCGGGCTCACGACGGCGGTGCGGAGCGGCGAGTTCACCGCGATCTGCGGGCCCTCGGGATCGGGCAAGACGACCGCCCTCAACCTCATCGGCGCGCTGGACTCGCCGACGTCGGGGACCGTCCGCTTGGAGGGAGCCGACCTCGGGACCCTGTCCCGCCAGGAACTGAGCCACCTGCGCCGCGACCGCATCGGCTTCGTGTTCCAGGCCTACAACCTGCTGCCGATCCTCAGCGCCTACGAGAACGCCGAGATCGTGATGGCGGTGCAGGGGGTGGCCGAGGCCGAGCGCCGGCCGCGGGTCATGGCGCTGCTGGCCCGCGTCGGGCTCGAGGGGCTCGAGGACCGGCGCCCGGCCGAGCTCTCCGGCGGCCAGCAGCAGCGGGTCGCCATCGCGCGGGCGATCGCGGCGGGGCCGGCCGTGGTGCTGGCCGACGAGCCGACCGCCAACGTCGACTCGACCACCGCCGACGCGCTGCTCGAGATGATGGAGACCCTGAACCGGGAGCAGCAGGTCACCTTCCTGTTCTCGACCCACGACCCCCGGGTGATGGCGCGCGCGCGGCGCCTGATCCGTCTCGTCGACGGCCGCATCGAGAAGGACGATGTGCGCGGCTGACGGCGCCGCGCCCCGTGGCCGGCCGCCGGATCGCAGCACTCTACTTGGGCTGCGAAGCCGCCGACCCGCCCGCCGCGAGTTCGAGGAGTGAACGGGCGCGGTCCGGGTTCCGCGATTTCGAGCGCGTGCCCGTCATCGTCTTGGTCTGCCGCTGCCTGCCGCCGTCGCCGGGAAGCGGATCGGCGTCACCGGCGGGCCACAGGATGCCCGGACGCGGCACGCGGTAGTAGTTGGACGGGGCCTTCGGATCGGCGGCGGCCCTCGCCGTCTCCCGCGGATCGCGAACGAAACGGCCGAGAGCCGCTTCGCAGTAGTCCTCCAGAAGCTCGATGCAGACCCAGCGCCGGCCGATGCGTTCGCAGACCTCGCCGGTGACACAGCTTCCGGCGAAGGGATCGACCACCAGGTCGCCGGGTTCCGTGAGCATGCGGACGAAGAACTCCGGCAACTCCGCCGGATACCGGGCCGGGTGCGGCTTCAAGCCTCTCTGCCCGCAGTAGCGCAAGTAGAAGCTGTTGCTCTCGGTGTTCGGAATGGCGAGAAGGTTCGGCGGAATCGCGGCGCCGTTGTCGACGCCGAAGTTCTCGCTGATCTCATGGCCGGACGGGCGCTTCTTGGCCCTGTAGCCCTTGGCCAGCAGGTCCTGCATGCTCGAGCTGTAGGGCTGGAGAACGCGCCGATTGCCCGCCTTCGGCCAGGGCGTCTTGGAGAGCCACCAGACCGTATTGATGGCGTCCTTGACCCGGATCCGCCGAACCGTGACCCATTCGGCGGGCGTCGGCAGCTTGGACGGGTTCCACCAGTAGAAGTCCTGCGCAAGGTGGAAGCCCAGGTCCTCGCACAACATGATCAAGAGTTTGAAGTGATAGAGGTTCCTCGTCGGGTGGCCTTTGTTCCACGCGCCGCCGATATCGATGACCAGACTGCCGTTGTCCTTGATGACACGCCGGAATTCCACGGCGAAGGACTTGAACCATTCGACGTATTCATCGGCTTCGACGTTGCCGTAGTCCTTCTTTCTGACCAGCCCGAAGGGCGGGCTCGTCATGATCAGATCGACGGACGCATCCTCACGGGCGGCCAACACGTCGATGCTGTCGCCGTGAACGATCCGCCCGAGGGACGTTTGGTGAAAGCCACGGAAATCCGCGGACCCTTTCTCGGTCATGGCTGCATTCCTACAGATCGAGCTTCTTGAGATCCATGGCGTGACGAGCCTCACGGGTGAACACGTCGAGGATGGCGGTCGGGTGGGTCTCGATGCGGGCGAGGTCGCCGCCGTCCACCATGACGATGCACAAATTCGACTCGGCCATGATCGTATTGGCGTAGCGGCGGGCGTCGTCGCTGATCCGACCCGTCGACACCATGACGACAGCGTTGCTCTTCAACAAGTGCGTGAGCCCGACCTCCTTGGCAACATCGTCGAGGGACACGCGGTCGGTGTTCTTGCATTGAATCTGCCAGCGTGAGAACACCAGGCGCGCACTCTCGAAGATCACGTCGACTTCGGCCCCGCCGGTGGCTGCGCCCCGCAGGCGGGTCGCCACGTAGGTGAGGTCGATGAGCCGCATGAGCTTGAACGCCAGGGCTTCCAGTGCCAGACCGCGGACGTGGCGATCTTCGGACACGAGCTCCTTGCGGATGTCCCGGAGCGGTTTGCGCAGCAGCGGCCGAAGATCGGCTTGCGCCTGCTGCTCCAGTTGCGCAATGAGGGGTGCGATGAACTCGACCGACAGCTTGTCGGTCGCCGTAACCCGGAAGGGCTTCGCGCCGCGCCCGGCTTCCCTCGTGCCTCGATCCAGTTCGACGTACCCCGCGTTTCGCAACGGATACAGGACCTGCTGCGGCAGATTCTTTTCGTTGAAGGTGACGCCGTAGGTCGCCGCCGCGAGTCTCTCGATGTCGTTCGAGAGATGCGGCCCGTCGCCATCCACGTTGGCAAGCGCCTTCAGATAGGCGCGTTGTTCCGGCGATAGAGTCGCCAGCGCCTCGAATTCCTCAACGCTGACGTGCAGTATCTCGTGAAGTCTGTCCAGATCGACCCGATATCCGGAAACGAACACGCCCGCCTTTTCGAGCCAAAGGCGCAACGTGCTCATGTGCTTTCCGCCGCGCGGGACGACGATGCCTCGCTCGCCGAGCGAACGACGGAGCGTGGTGAGGTCGATTTTCTCACCGGCGACCTGCATGTCCAGCAGGCACTGGACGAAGTTCATGCCCTGGCGGTTCTTCAGGATGTGTCTGGCGAAGGCCTCGTGGAGGGCGGTGTCGTCGTGGCGAAGATCGTAGAGGACGCGGCCGGTCTCGGTGAGGGTGGCGTCCGCCTCCTCGATCAGGCCATACGCCCGCATGGACAGTTTGGTGTTGTTGGCGAGCTTGTTCCTGTTGTCGTCGGACGTCGGATTGGCGGCGAAATAGCGGTCGCGCACGGCGGCTTCGAAACCGCTCCGCCAGTTCGAGCCGTGTTCGTGCGCCAGCGCGAGAAGAGTCGGCAGGTCGATTTGCGCCGGAGAAAACTCGCTGCCGAAGGGCAGGTCACTCTTGCGCACGGAGAGACTCCACGTTCACGCGTCGGTAGCCTGGGAACGGACGACGCTTCGGATGGTGACGTATCGCAGGAACTGGCATTGTGGCGGGCTCGCGATGTGTTCCATCATTTACGAGCAAGAATCACGCCAAGAGTCGGCGCTGGTGACCGCTCCGTGCTGGCTGATGATACTCCGGGGAGAGAAGAGCCGTCACGGGCGCAATGCGTCGGGACGGGCATGTCAGATCCGGGCGGGCGCGCAGGCGCCGGACAGGGTTTCAACGGGTGACCGGCGATTCGGCGGCGGGGGCCTCGCCGGCGCCGGCGTGTGATGGGAGGCGGCGGGGCCGGGCGGCAACCGGCGTTGACGGGCGGCGGCCGGTGATCTTGGGCTCACGGGTAGTGGGGGCGCCGGATGCCGGACGTCCCGCCCTGCTTGCGCCCGGCGGGACGGTGAGACATCCCGGCGGGGCGGTCAGTGCCCCGGGATCATGATGTGGGCGGTGGTGGTGCCCACGGCCATGAGCCAGGCGCCGCCCTGGCCGGGATTGTCCGGCAGCCCGAGAGACTCGGGCGTGGCGCCGGGTACCGCGATCGTCGTGTGGCTCCTCGCGCTGGCTTGGTCCGGACCGTTCATCGACGTGAAGAACGAACCGAACTCCGGCGCCAGGCGGGTGCCGTTCGCTTCCGCTTCGTCCACCATCGCGCGCTCGGCCGCGGCGTCCGCCGCTTCCGCCCGGAACCGCCGGCTCTGCGCGACGCGCTCGAGATTCCCCACGCTGGTGCACTGCACCGCAAAGGGTTGCCGGCGGGCCTCGTCCGCCCGGCTGTAGCAGACCAGGCGGTTCGTGCCTTCCCTGAGCGTTTCGTAGGTGTAGTCGGCGTTCCACTGGATGACCGCGGTGGCGTCACGGGCCCGGACCGGCGCGGCCGCGAGGGCCTGTTCGATGAGCTCGGCGTTCGATTGCGCCTGGGCGCCCGTTGCCCCGGCGGCGATGCCGAGAACGAGAACGAGCAGCACGAAACGTTTCATGGCGGATCTCCCTTCGAGATGGACGAAGTACGCAGCCGTGTGCTGTCGATCATAGACGTTTCTTCGGCTGCCGGCGTTTCGTCCATCCCTGCCCCGGCGCTCTCCCGGAATTCTCACGGTACGCACCGGTTCGCCGCCGGCGTTTCCTGCGATTCCCCGGATCCGAGCGGGTCCTGCGTTCGGCGTCCGCGCGCGTTCAGGCCTTGACCCGCCGGCCGCGGCCACGGTCCGGACGCCGGCGCGGGCCGATTGGGGGATGTAGACGGCCGGCGGTCCTGATACAGTGCGCTCATGCCACAGGGTCTTGCGACCGCGTGCCGCCGGAGCCTCCCCGGCCCGGGGCCGCCGTTCCGTTTCTGCGCCGTCGCCGTCTGCGTGGTGTTGCTCGCCGGTTGCGCCGGCGGCGTGGCCCCCGATCGGCCGCCGGACGCGCTGGAGCCGACGGCGGCCGGGTATCCGCGGGGTGCCGTGACCCTCCTCGCGCCCGCAAATCCCGGGGGCGGCTGGGACCAGACGGCCCGCCAGATCCAGCAGGTGTGGACCGAGGCCGGCATCCTCGGGGTGCCGGTGGAGGTGGTCAACCGCGGCGGGGCCGGCGGCACCATCGGGCTCGCCGACTTCGTGGCCCGCGGCGATCCGCACACGCTGATGGTCTTCGGGCAGGTCATGCTCGGCGCCATCCGCACCAACCGCACGCCGCTCTCGATCGACGATACGGTGCCGCTCGCGCGGCTGCTCGACGAGTACGAGGTGGTTGCGGTGCCCGCCGGCTCGCCCCACGAGACCCTCGCCGACCTGATGCGGGACTTTCGCGCCGAGCCGGAACGGGTGAGCTGGGCCGGTGGGTCGGCCGGGGGTATCGACCACATGCTGGCCGGTCTGCTCGCCCTCGCCGCCGGCATCGATCCCACCCGCGTGAACTATGTGGCCCACTCGGGGGGCGGCGAGGCGGCGGTATCGGTCATGGGCGGACACGTCACCGCGGGCATCTCCGGCTTCGGCGAGTGGAAGGCCCACGCGGCGGGCGGGCGCATCCGGCTGCTGGCGGTGTCGTCGCCGGGGCGCATCGCGGGGAGCGACACCCCGACCCTGCGCGAGAGCGGGCTCGACGTCGTAGCCGCGAACTGGCGCGGAATCCTGGCCCCGCCCGGCACCGACGACGAGACCCGCGCCTGGCTGATCGAGGCGCTGGCGCGCCTGCGGGCGTCGGCCGGGTGGCAGGACATCCTGCGCCGGAACGACTGGGAGGACAGCTTTCTCGCCGGCGCCGACTTCGAGCGCTTCCTCGAGCAGGAGACCGCCGCCGCCGACGAGATCCTGCGCTCGATCGGCCTCGGCGGGCCGGCGGGGTAGCCGGCCGTGCTCCACATGACCCCGGACCGGGCCTTCGCGGGGGCGGCGCTGGCCGCGAGCGGCGGCTATCTGGCCGCCGGTCTGGCGATCACGGCGCCGGCCGGGGGCTACGATCTGGTCGGACCGCGCACGTTTCCGCTCGTGATCGGGACCGGCCTCGCGGCCAGCGCGCTCTGGATCGGATGGCGCCCGGCGGCGCCGGCGGCGGCGCCGCCGGATTGGCGGGCGGCGGCGTTTTCCGCGCTCGTCTTTCTCGCCTACTTGGCCTGCCTCGGGCGGCTCGGCTATCCGCTCGCCACGACCGCGTTCATCGCGGCCGAGGCGAGGGCGCTCGGCAGCCGCGCTTGGCGCCGCGACCTCGCGGCCGGCGCGGTCATCGCCGGCGCCGCCTATCTCGGGTTCCGGCTGCTGCTCGGCATCCGCCTGCCGGCGGGGCCCTTCGCCTGAGGAGCCCGTGGCCAAGAGACCCCGCGGTGTCAGACCGGCGATGCATCCTGCCTGACTGCGTTGTTCCTCGGCGCGGCTTCCGGCTCCGCGGTCACCATATGCCCAAACCATCATGATCGGGGACGCCGATCACCCCGGCGCCACGACACGTCGGGACAGGTTTCACCGCAACGCCGCGACACGTCGGGACAGGTCTTACAGCAATATGCTCCTTCGCTACGCCTTGTCGGGTACGGGTGCTCTTCGCCCGCGGGCGCCCTTGCGGCCCGCGGGCGCAACGCGGGGTTGCGCCGCGGGCTGCTGAGATGGACGCCTTGGCGCTTCTCGTCGATCAGTTGGCGGTCGGTTTCGGCGCGGCCCTCGCGCCCGCGAACCTGCTGCTGGGACTGATCGGGGTCACGCTCGGCACTGCCATCGGGGTCCTGCCCGGTCTCGGTCCCGCCCTCACCATCTCCATGCTGCTCCCGCTGACGTTGGGCCTGCCGCCGGTGAGTGCGTTCATCCTGTTCGGCGGCATCTACTACGGCGCGATGTACGGCGGATCGACCACGTCGATCCTCGTGCGGATGCCCGGCGAGGCGTCGAGCGTGGTGACCGCGCTCGACGGGTTCGAGATGGCCCGCCAGGGGCGCGCGGGGGCCGCGCTGGCGACCGCCGCCATCGGTTCGTTCATCGCCGGCACGTTCGCCACGGTGATGCTGATGCTCTTGGCCCCGGCCCTGGTCGAGATCGCGCTGGGCTTCGGCCCCGCCGAGTACTGCGCGTTGATGCTGTTCGCGCTGACCGCGCTCGGGGGGCTGTCCGGGGAATCCCGCGCCAAGGGGGCGTTCGCGATCTGCCTCGGACTCGCCCTCGGGACCGTCGGCATCGACGGCCAGACCGGGCAGCCGCGCTTCACCTTCGGGGTGGCCGGGTTGCTGGGGGGGATGAACGTCGTGGTGGTGACGGTCGGGCTCTTCGCGATCGGCGAAGTGTTCTGGTACGCGGCCGCGCGGTCGGCCGCGTGCGGGGCGCGGCCGGCGGTCGCGGGGCCGGTGCGCATGACGCGTGATGAATGGCGCCGATCCTGGCCGGCCTGGATCCGCGGTGCCGTGATCGGGTTCTTCACCGGCGTCCTCCCCGGCGCCGGGGCCACCGTGGCCGGCTTCCTGTCCTACGCGGCCGAGCGCCGGGTCGCGGGCCGGCCGGACCGGTTCGGCCGGGGCGCCATCGAGGGGGTGGCGGGGCCCGAGGCGGCCAACAACGCCAGCGCCGGCGGCAGCCTCGTCCCCCTGCTCGCCCTCGGCGTGCCGGGGTCGGGCACGACGGCGGTCATGCTCGCGGCGTTCCAGATGTACGGACTGCAGCCGGGGCCGTTGCTGTTCACGCAGGACTCCACCCTCGTCTGGGGGCTCATCGCCAGCCTGTACGTCTCCAACGCCCTGCTCCTGATGTTGAACCTGCCGCTCGTCGGGCTGTGGGTCCGGTTGCTGCAGGCGCCCCGGCCGCTGCTGTTCGCGGCGGTGCTCGCGTTCTCCACCCTCGGGGTCTATACGTTGAACAACAACCTCTTCGACGTGGCGGTTGCGTACGGACTGGGCGTGGCGGCAGTCGTCCTGCGCCGCCACGCGGTTCCCCTGGCTCCGATCGTGCTGGCGGTGGTGCTGGGGCCCCTGCTGGAGCAGGAGTTCCGCCGGGCGATGGCGATCTCGGTCGGCGACCCGACGGTGTTCGTCACCCGCCCGGTGTCCGCCGCGATCCTCGCGCTGACGGTGCTGACGGCCGCCGCTCCGGCGCTGATGCGCGTCATCCGGGGCCGGCGGGGGGCGGAGCGCTGAGCCGTCCGGCTCGGGGGCGGCGCGGCGACCCGACGGGCGGGGCTGGAGCGCCGTGCCTGCCGGCGGGGGGCGGGAGAGGCCGCAGCCGCGGTCCCGGCGCGCCCCGCGGTCACCGCGGGCCGCCTCCGCTCCCGCAGGCGAGCCGGCCGGGTGCGGGAGGCTCTCGGCGTGGCTGCCGACATCACCGGGGGCCGCCTCCGCCCCCGCGGGCGAGCCCGGCTCCGAATCACGGGTCCGGCCACTTCTGGAACGCGCGCTTCATCTGCCGCACCGCCTGCAGCAGCCGCTGGCGGTTCTCGATCAGCGCCAGGCGCACGTAGCCTTCACCCTCCGGGCCGAACCCCCGTCCGGGCGACACCGCGACCTCGGCGTCGTCCATCAGGCGGCGCGCGAACTCCATCGAGCCCAGGGCGCGGAAGCGCTCGGGCAGCGGCGCCCACACGAACATGCCGGCGCGCGGCGCGTCGAGGCCGGTCCAGCCGATGCGCCGCAGCCCGTCGACCAGCGTGTCGCGCCGCTCCTGGTACTTGGCGGCCTGCCCGCGCGCGAATCGGTCGCATTCGCGCAGCCCGATGATGGAGGCGATCTGGATCGCCTGGAAGATGCCGTAGTCGTAGTACCCCTTGATCGCGCCGAGGGCGCCGATGATCGTCGGGTTGCCGGCGCAGTAGCCGATGCGCCATCCCGCCATGTTGAAGGTCTTCGACATGGTGGTGAACTCGACCCCGATCTCCATCGCGCCGGGGGTGGCGAGAAAACTCGGGGCCCGGTAGTCGTCGAAGCAGACCTGGCCGTAGGCGAAGTCGTGCACCACGATCAGCTCGTGCCGGCGCGCGATGGCCACCACCTCCCGGAAGAACTCGGGCGCGACGCAGTGGGCGGTGGGGTTGTGGGGGTAGTTGAGAAAGAGGACCTTGGGACGCGGCGCCAACTGGCTCGATATCTCGCTGATCCGCTTCAGGAACACCTCGTCGTCGGCGACGGGGACCCCGAGATGGCTGCCGCCGGCGAGCACGACGGCGTAGGCGTGGATGGGGAAGGACGGCGCCGGCACCAGCGCGGTGTCGCCCGGTCCGAGCAGGGCGAGGCAGAGATGGCTGAAGCCCTCCTTCGATCCGATGGTCGCGATGACCTCCTTGTCCGGGTCGAGACCGACGCCCCAGTGCTTGTCGTAGTACTTCGACACCTCGCGGCGCAGGTTGTAGAGCCCCGCCGCGGCCGAGTAGCGATGGTTCCGGGGGTCGTTGACCACCTCGCAGAGCTTGTCGACGATCGGCTGCGGGGTGGCGTCGGTGGGATTGCCCATCGCCATGTCGATGACGTCGATGCCGGCGCGGCGCTTGCCCGCGAGCAGCGCATTGATGCTCCCGAACAGGTACGGGGGCAGGCGCGACATGCGCTGGCTGAGATCGATGAAGCCGTTTCCGTCGTGGGTCATGGGATCCCCGCCGCCGTCCCCGGCGCCGTCACCGCGGGCTGCCGCGCTCGTCGGGCTCGTCGGGCGGCGGGTCTGTGTTCTCCGACACGATGACGTTGAACTGCCGGTAGTTCCGGTATCGCGCGATGCCGACCATGCGTCTGCCGTCGTCCTCCGAGACGCTGTCGCGCATCTCGACCGGAACCCAGAGATTCAGCCTCGGCTCGAGCCCGAACGTGACGCGGGCGGTGGTCTCGGTCGCCGGCAGCCCGCGGCTGACCGCGGGGTGGTGCAGCTCGAACTCCGTCTCGAGCACCCGGCCCGACTGCGGGTCGAGACAGAAACGGCCGCGGGCGGGCAGGCTGATGCCCTGGAAGCCCCGCGCCATCGTGGGGTACGCGACCTCCTCGAAGCGCACGTCCCACGCCGCGGCCGCGCCGGCGCAACCCGCGCGGCCCGTGCGCAGCCGTTCGAAACGAAACCGATCGACGTTGGCCGGGTGCAGGAAGAACAACGGGTAGGTGGGCACGTTGAACGTGCGCTCGGTCGCCCCCAGGTTGTAGCGGGCGCTCTCTTCGCTGATGCGGCGGGCCTGGGCGAGGGCGTTCGTCCCGCCGTCGACGAACAGCGTGGCCAGCCGGTCCCCCCGCTCCTCCAACTGCCGGCCGTTGAGCTCGACGACGTCGCGGAAGCCGACCCACTGGCCGTCCTCGTCCACCCGCATCAGCAGGAACTCCGATACGAGCTGCGAACGAGCCGGGTTGGCGTTGAAGTTCCGGTAGTAGGTCTGCCGGTAGTCCTCCTCCATCACCACGTTCGACAGATCGTCGACGAAGGTCGCCACGTAGGCCGCCGCCCGGCCGATCACGTCGTCGAGCCCGGTTCCGTCCTGCGCCGCGGGCAGCGCCGGGTGCAGGGCCAAGCCCAACGCCGCCGCCAGCAGACCGGCCCGGAACCGCGGTCCGCTCCCGCCCGCGCCTTCGGGGGGCGTCCCGCCGCGCCCGGTCCCCGCCGCGCCCGGCGCCGCCGCGGGCCGGCGATCCCCGGCCCCGCCCCACCCGACCCGCAGATGCCGCGTCTTGTCCATCATGGGCTCGATTCCACGGTGGATTATAGTGCCGGGTCCGATCGGCGGGCTACGCCCTCGAGGACGCCGCGTCGCCAAGCCGCCCGGGCCACCCCCGATTCCCTCGGGACTTCCGTTGGTGGTCCCGATTCTGTCCGGTGTCATAATGACACCGGTGCCCGGCATTGAACTACGGTGAGGTAGGTACCATGGACAGACGATCATTCCTGAAACTCGCGGCTGCAAGCCCGGCGCTGGCGGGTCCCGTCGACGCCGGAGGTTCGGAACGCAACGCGGAGGGCTACGCGGGCGGGACCGGCATCGGCTCGCAGCCGCCCGGTTTCACCTTTTATTCCCCGCTCGCCGAGGCGTGGTACCGCGCCGGGGAGCACTTCGAGTGGACCTCGACGACTCCCAACAACGAGGGCCGTCGCGTGAGGGTCTTCTACCGGACCTTCGGAAACCGCGCCAACCCGGCGCTCGTGATACTCCACGGCTATCCCACGTCGAGCTTCGACTTCCGGGAGATGATTCCCTTTCTGGAAGAGGATTACTTCGTCGCGGTCCTCGACTTTCCCGGCTTCGGCTTCTCGGACAAGCCGCAGGACGGCTACTCGTACATGCTGGAGGACGACGCGAAGCTCGTCGATCACTTCGTCCGGGAGATCGTGGGGCTGTCCCGGTTCAATCTCCTCACCCATGATCGCGGCGGCAGCGTCGGCTTCGCGTTTCTGGGCAACTACCTGGCGCTCGAGGAAAAGGCCTACGAGATCACCTATCACTTCATCTCGAACGGCGGGCTGTTTCTTCCCCTGGCCAACCTCAGCCGGGGCCAGTACGACATTCAGCACGCGGTGCGGGGTCCCGAGCTGATCCGGAGGCAGCAGGCCCGGCCCCGGGTGACGGAAGGCACGCCGCAGCAGGTCGCCTACGCCGACATCCAGGCGTTCAACGACGGGATCGGCGCGCGTCTGTACGTCGGCAAGTACCTCCTGGAGAGGACCGCGAACGAGTACCGGTGGCTGGACAACCTCCGCGAGAGCCCGATCCCCACGGCGCTCATCTGGGGGCTTCTGGACACGGTGAACCCGCCCCGCATCGGCAATCACATCTGGTACAACTACCTCGACAAGAGGCCGGTGGAGAGCAGCTACTGGCTGCTGCCGACGGCCAACCACTACCTGCAACGGGACGAGCCGGAAGAGATGGCCGGGATCGTCCGCACCTGCCTGGAGGTGGGTATCCCGGCCCCGGAGGACGAGAACGCGTTCATGCGGACCCTGGCCCGGAACCGGACCGCGGCGTCGCCCGTCTACATGGGCCGCTCCATCATCGAGAACATCTACTTCCCGGGGGCCGTCGCGTACTCGCCGGACGGGTACCGCTTCTGAGGCGCCCGCCGGCGCCGCCCCCTTGACCGCAAGCGCAACAGGCGCGGGCGCTCCGTGTGCTGAACGTGCCGCCCCATCTAACCACCCGCGCCGCCGCCGCGGAGGTGCCCGCCGTCGCGCGATCTGCCGCCCCCTTGACCGCAGTGTCGTGACGGCGTGCGAGCCGGACTCCGCCGAGGTGCCGCCGTCGCGCGATCTGCCGCCCCCTTGACCGCAGGCCGGCGCGGGCGCTCCATGTGCTGAACGCGCCGCCTCATCTAACCCCAACCTAACCGCCCGCGCCGCCGCCGCGGTCGGCATGGAGGCTCTCGGGCGCGCCGTCGGCCTCGGGGACGTCGAGGCCGACGGCGCGCATGATCGCGAGGGCGTTGCTGCGCGTCACCGGTCCCGGCTTCAGGCGGTAGTCGAAGCGCAGGTCGCCGCCGACGACGTGGTCGTCGAAGTGCGCATTGCGCGCCGCGGGGGCGAGCCCGTCGGCGATCTCGGCCAACGACAGATCGTGGGTGGTCACGAGGCCGAGGGTGGGCAGCTCGAGCAGCGAGCGTAGGAGGCCGCGCGCGCCGTCGCGGCGGTCGTGCGAGTTCGTGCCGTGGAACAGCTCGTCGAGCAGGAACAGCGTCGGGCCGCTGCGCGCGGCGGCGACGATCCGGCCCAGCCGGAGCACCTCGGCGTAGAAGCGTGATCGGCCCGCCTGCAGCGAGTCCTCGATGCGCAGCGTGGCCCCCGGCGTCAGCGGCGACAGGCGCAGGCGGGCGGCGCGCACCGGCGCGCCCATCAGCGCGAGGACCGCGTTGATGCCGACCGATCGCAACAGCGTCGTCTTGCCGGACATGTTCGAACCGCTGACGATCAGCACTCGCGGGGCCGCTCCGAGGGCGACGTCGTTCGGAACCGCGGCGGCCGCCGGCAGCAGGGGATGCCACAGCCCCTCGGCTTCGTACCGCGGGGGGCCTGCTTCCTCCGCGATCTCGGGGAACGGGTCGGCGGGGTGCTCCCAGGCGTACGTGCCGAGCGCCGCGAGGGTCTCGAACTCGCCGACGTCGCGGAGCCAGGCGTCGACGCGCGGGCCGTGCCGCCGCCGCCACGCCTCGACCGCGAACGCGCAGTGCAGGTCCCAGAACAGGACCGCGGCGAGCGGCAGGAACATGATGTTGTGCTGCCAGTCGTGCCGTTCGACCACCCGGCGAAGCCGCCGGGCGGCATCGTACGCCTCGCCGTCCGGCCCTGCGAGGGCGGCGCGCAGCGCCTGCAGCCGCGCCGTCCGGTACGACTCGCCCCGGAGCACGCGGCACACCTGTCCGAGGACGAGCAGCTCGCGGGAGGGCTCGTCCGCGCCGTGCATGATGCGTGTCGTGCGCGGGTGAAACCGATATCGGAAGACCGCGGCGGCGGCCAGCGCCGCGAGCAGCGGTCCGGGGGTAACCGCGCCCTGGAGCCAAGCGAGCAGCGCCGCCCCGATCAGCACGGTGAATCCGATCGCCGCGAACCGGGGCCAGACAGCCCGTAGCCGGCTTTCGCCGGCCGCCCACGCGGCGAGACGGTCCGGCCGCACGGTGGTCCGCATTTCCTCGGCGGCGACGTTGATCTCCTCCCGCAGGTTGATGCGCGGCCGCAGCTCGTGGACCGCCGCCTGCCGCTCGGCGACCTCGGCGCGGTCGGCCGGGGTCTTGAGCCAGGCGGCCAGGGTCTCTTCGCCGGCCTGCGTCCGCGCGGTGCACAGGAGCTGGAACAGCGAGCCGCCGCCGAACAGATCGAGGTCTTGGGCGTACAGATGCTCGGCATCGGCGAAGCGGTCGCCGGCGGGCCCGAGCCCGGGCCACCGATCCTCGATCCGCGCGATGCCGTGCTCGTACCAGGCGATGCCGCGCGCCGCGCGCGCCGCGGCCAAGAGCACCCGGTCGTGCCGGACGACGAGCGCGGCGAAGGCGCCGGCCGGCGCCGCGAGCCACCACGGGGACAGCCCGCCGCCGAACGTCGCGGCCCCGGCGATCAGGGCTCCCGCCGCGAAGGTGATCAGGCGCGCGTGGCTCAGCCGGTCGGCCTGCCGCCGCCGCGCCGCGGCCGCGAGCCGGCGCTCGGCGAGCCGGCGCCGGCAGATTGCCAGCGGGTCCACGATGTCGCCGCTCACGCCGCCGCGTCCGCGAAGCCCTTGCCCTGTGCGGCGAGCCGTCTGAGGAGCGGCGCCGGCTCGAGCCACTCGCCGTGCTCGTCGTAGAGCCGGCTCATGGTGTCGTAGACGGTCCTCAGCCCCACCAGATCGGCCCAGAACATCGGGCCGCCGCGGTAGCGCGGGAAGCCGTAGCCGCGCATCCAGATGACGTCGACGTCGCCGGCGCGCAGGGCGAGGCCCTCGTCGAGAATCTTCGCGCCCTCGTTGACGAGCGGATAGAAGAGGCGCGGGACGATCTCGTCGTCCGAGACGGCGCGGCGGGCGATGCCCAGCTCCGCCGACACGCCGGCGATGAGCTCGTCGATGACGGGGTCCGGGATGGGGACGCGGCTGCCCGCCTCGTAGCGGTACCACCCGGCGCCGGTCTTCTGCCCGTAGCGGCCCATTTCGCAGATGCGGTCGGCGATCGGCGAGTAGCGCAGGTGGGCGGGCCGGGTCGCCGCCTGCGCCTTGCGGACCCGCCAGCTCACGTCGAGCCCGGTGAGGTCGCCCATCCGGTACGGCCCCATGGGCATGCCGAAGTCGTAGACGACCCGGTCGATTTGCGGCGGCAGGGCGCCTTCCTCCAACAGGAAGTCGGCTTGGCGGCGGTAGGCGTAGAGCATGCGGTTGCCGACGAAGCCGTCGCACACGCCGACGAGCACGCCGACCTTGCCGAGGGTCTTCGACAGCTTCATGGCGGTGGCGATGGTCTCGGGCGAGGTGCGGGCGCCGCGCACGTTCTCCATGAGGGTCATGACGTTCGCGGGGCTGAAGAAGTGCGTCCCGACGACCTGCTCGGGCCTCGACGTCGCGGCCGCGATGGCGTCGACGTCGAGGGTCGAGGTGTTGGTGGCGAGAATCGCGTCCGGCTTGCACACCCGGTCGAGCCGGGCGAAGACCTCCTTCTTCAGCGGCATCTCTTCGAACACCGCCTCGATGACGATGTCCGCCGCGCCCAGATCGGCGGCGTCGAGGGTCGGGGTGATGCGGGCGAGCCGCGCGTCCATCTCCGCCTGCGGCAGCCGGCCCTTCGAGACGGTCGCGGCGTAGTTCTTCCGGAGGGTGGCGAGCCCGCGGTCGAGCGCATCCTGCGACGACTCGAGGACCGTGACCGGCAGGCCCGCGTTCGCCAGGCTCATGGCGATGCCGCCGCCCATCGTGCCGCAGCCGACGACCGCGGCCGTCTTGATCGGCCGCACCGGGGTGTCCTTGGGCACGTCCGGAATCTTGGCGACCTCGCGCTCGGCGAAGAACGCGTGCCGCTGCGCCGCCGACTGGTCCGACTCTCGGAGGCGGTGGAACACCGCGCGCTCGTTCTTCAGCGCCTCGGCGTAGGGCATGGTGAGGGCGGTCTCCACGCAGTCGACGCACGCGTAGGGCGCGTCGAAGCCGCGGGCGCGCTTCGCCATCTTCTTGCGGAAGTCGGCGAAGATCTCGGGCCGGCCGCGCGCCGCCTCCAGATGCTCCTCCAGCCGGGACGCGCGCCGCAGGGGCGCGCCGCCCGCCGCGAGCTCGCGCGCGCGCGCCACCGCCGTCTCCACCAGGTCGCCTTCGACGCATTCGTCGGCGAAGCCGAGGGCCACCGCCGTCTCCACCGGGTGGAGCTTCCCGCCGACGATCACGTCGAGCGCCGCCTCGACGCCGATGAGCCGGGGCATGCGCTGGGTGCCGCCGGCGCCGGGCAGGATGCCCAGGGTCACCTCCGGCAGCCCGAGCCGGGTCCCCGGCGCGGCGAGCCGCAGGTGGCACGCCAGGGCCAGCTCCATGCCGCCCCCCGCCGCGACGCCGTGAATGGCCGCGACCACCGGCTTCGGCGACGCCTCGATCTCGTCGAGTATCGCGGGCAGGGACGCGGCCCCCGGCGGCGGCGGCGCGCTGAACTCGCGGATGTCGGCTCCTCCGCAGAACATCCGGCCCGCGCCGGCGATGACGATCGCGGCGACGGCGCCGTCGGCCTGCGCCTCCGCCATCCGCTCGCCGAGGGCGGCGCGCATGGCGAAGCTCAGGCCGTTGACGGGGGGGTTGGTCAGACGCAGCAGCGCGACGTCGCCGCGGCGTTCCAGGGTGATCGAACCGGGCATGCGTAATCCTCCGGGCCGGCGGCGCGCCGGCGGTTGCGGGCGGCCCGGGTGCCCGCGGCCTCGCCGGCGGGCGCCCGGCCGGCGTCAATCCAGCCTGGCCAGCTCCGCCGGTCCGACGGGCTCGGCGGGGCCGTGATAGATGGCGTTGAACAACAGCTTGAAGGTGCCCCGGGTCTGGGTGCGGAAGGCGATCTGGCTGCCCATCGTCACCACCGTCCCCGCCCCGACGTCGAACGCGACGACGTTGGCGCGGTTCCGGAGCAGCTCGTCCCCGAGGAGCCAGCCGCTCGCCACCATGTCCGCCTCGTCGGGATAGCGCGAGACCGTCTCGGCCGTGACGTCGAAGCTCGGGGTCAGCCGGTAGGCTTGGTCGAAGCGGAAGAACACCGGCCAGCGCTCGGGCATGCCGAACGCGACCGGGTGCCGCGGATCGAACTCCTGTTTCAGGAGCGACCCCGGGCTGTAGAAGAGCGCGGTCGGCTCGACCACCCGGTCGCGCAACGTACCGAGCAGTTGGGCGGGGCTCTGGAACGCGTCGCGCAGGGCCTGCTGCGCGTCCCCGCCCCCGCGCGGCGCCGGGGATTGGGGGCCGCCGGTCGGCAGCACCGGTTCTATCGGCAGGTCCAGCAGGGCGCGGGCGGTGCCGACGGCGCTGCCCAGGGCCACCAGGGTGCCGCCGTCCCTCACCCAGTCGGCGAGCTTCCGCCACCCCGCGTTCCCGACCCCGAAGGCCCACCGCCACGAGTTGTCGTGCCGCTCGGGGTCGAGGCCGCCGACGATGCGGCGGCGGGTGGTGCCCGACGGCAGGACGATGACGTCGTAGCGGTCCGCGAGGTCACTCTCGAAGTCGAGCGACGAGACCTCGACGTGGCCCAGCTCGTACTGCTCGAACAGCCAGCGCATCCAGCCGCCCGGCATGTTGTTCGCGGCCCGCCACAGCCCGACACGGGTCGGGGACCGCAGCCGGAACCCCGGCACCGCGGGCGCGGCGTCGGCGCCGTGCACCCGCAGCCCGGTCTCGCGCGACACCGCCTCCAGGATGGAGGCGGCCTCGGGCGACGGCGGCGCCAGCCAGGCCCCCGGGGCGTGCCCGCGCCCGCCGCTCCGGAACCCCTCGGCCGCGCGGTACAGGGGGACGCCGGCCCGCTGCAGCCGCGCCGCGGCGAGGAACCCGGCGTTCGACTCCGGGCCGAGCACGTAGGCCCAGCCGGGCGCGGCCGGCATCGGCGGGGCGTCGGGCTGAATCTCGTCCCACCGATACAGGTCGGCCCTGACCGGCTCGTCGATCTGCTCGACGTCGACCCCCATCAGCAGCCCCAGCGTCTGCGCGGTCACGTCGTAGGGGGGGATGGGGGGACCGCCGGGGTAGTAGCGCAGGTCGGGGTAGACCTGCCGCTCCAGCATGGTCTTGGCGAAGGCGCCGGCCGGCTGCGCGAGCTGGATCACCCACGAGCCGGCCGGATAGCGCCGCCCGCCGGCCGTGAACCGCGCGCGGGCGCGGTGAATCTCGACCTCGGCGGTGCGCAGCAGCTCGAGCAGCTCCCAGGTTGCGTACGGGTCGCGCTGCCCGGCGGGGACGGCGAAGGCGTACGGCGCCTCGTCCCGGGTCGTCCAGTCGCGGTGCACCCGGTAGTAGTTCTCCATCCACGTGGTCCGGTTCCGCGCCACCTCCGTGAGCCCCGCGTAGACGGCGGTGAGCCCGTAGTCGACGATGTCGCCGAGCCGCCACACCCCGCGGTCGTAGGGCATCGGGAAATTGATGCGGGCTTCCTGCGGGCCGAGGGGCACGTCGGCGCCGGCCGGGTTCACGTACGGGTCCGCGAGCCGGGCGCTCGCGATCTCGGTGAGGATGCGGGGCTGGCCGTGGTAGAGCATGTACTGGCGCGCCGGCGCCCACAGGTCGTACTGCTGGCCGTAGACGACCCCGCGCTTGTTCTCGGCGGTGAGGGCGGCGGCCATCGCCATCCCGATCCGGGCCTGACCCTGGAGCAGCAGGGGATGGATGTTGGGGTCGTGGGGGTCCTGGTAGGGGGGCACGAACATGCGCGCCCCGTTGGGCCCCATCTGGTGCATGTCGTGGGTGACCTGCGGCTTCAACCCGCGATGGATGTCGAGGGCGAGCCGGGTCTCCTTCTGGGTGAACATGAACCAGTCGCGGTTGTCGTCGTGCCCCGTGTAGTGGTGGTACAGGTCGGGATAGGTGCGGTCGTAGCCGGTGCCGCGGGTGTCGTACCAGTGGTCGATGACCAGCCGCTGGCCGTCCGGGTTCTGCGAGGGCACCATCAGCAGCACCACGTTGTCGAGAATCTCGGCGATCTCCGGCGACTGCTCCGTCGCCAGGCGGTGGGCTAGCTCGACGATGGCCTGGGTGTTGCCGACCTCGGTCGCGTGGATCGTCGCGTAGAGGAAGTAGAACGGCACGCCTTCGCGGGCGAGGGCCGCCGCGTCCGCCTCCGACAGGCCGCGCGGGTCGTTCAGCCGGTGATTGATCTCGACGAGGCGGTCGAGGCGCGCGAGGTTGCGCGACGCGCTGATCGTCGCCAAGACGTAGGGGTTGCCCAGGGTGCTCGTGCCCCGCTGCTCGTAGGTGATCCGGTCCGAACGGTCCGCGAGGAGCTGCAGGTACTCGAGAATCCGGGGATAGCGCGCCAGCTCGCCGTCGGTCCCGATCTCGAAGCCGAAGTAGTCGGTCGGAGGCGGGATGTCCGGAGCCTGCGCGCGGGCGGCGGCGGTCGACGCGACCGACAGCACGGCGATCCACAAGACGGTTCTGATCAGTTGCATGGCATGGGCGTGGGGTCCCGCCGCGGGGGACCGCGTGTGTCCGTCCGGGCGCTCTGCGTCCCGCCCTGCGGTGATGGTCCGGAACGGACGGTCTCGAAACCACCAAAATATCACGATCCGCCGGCCTTCTCCGGGCGCGGCGGGCCGCGGTGCCGCCGCCCCCCCGGGTTGCCGGTGCCTGGTCGTGGGGACGGCCCCGGTCCGGGCGGTTCACCTGACGGCGCTGCGGGCGGCGGCGATTGCGCTCGAGTGAGGCGGTCTCGCCTACTCCAGAAACCGCCGGGCGAACGTGACGAAGGCGTGGGTGTCGGCGAAGGTCGAGGCGAGCCCCAGCGAGGCGCGGACCGCGCCCGGACCGTTGCCCCCGTTCAGGCACTGGCCGAACTCCTCGCGCGTCATCCGGTCCCCGCTGGCCGCGAAGCAGCGGTCGAGCTCGCCGGCCGAGAGCCCGAGGGCCGCCTCCCCCGCCCCGGGATTGCAGAAGCAGCCGGTCCGGAGCGAGATGCCGGCCCCGGCGGCGCGCGCTTCCACCGTCGGATGCGGGACGATGCGCCCGCCGCCGTCGTGCAGGTTGAACGCCACCGTACCGCCGCGGCGATCTGTGGTCAACGGCCCGTAGACGCGGGCGAGGGGCCGGCCGTTGGCGTGGTGCAGGTCCGCCAGCGCACCCAGCAGCCACCCCGTCAGGCAGCGCACCCGCCCGTGGATCCGGTCGAGGCCGACCCTCTCGAGAAAGCTCAGGCCGGCATCGACGGCCGGGATGTTCGAGTAGTCGACGGTCCCGTCCTCGAACGCCGCCGCCCCCTCGACGAGGACGTGGCGGTCGCTCTGCACCGACGCCACCGTGATCGTGCCCCCGGAGAACCACGGCCGGTGCAGCTTGCGGAGCGCCCGGTGCCGGGCGATGAGCACCCCGACGCCGGTCGGATGCCCGAACATCTTGTAGAAGGAGAGGGCCACGAAGTCGGGCCGAACCCGGCTCAGATCGAGCCGGTTGGTCGGCACGAACGCGGCCGCGTCGACCAGCACGTCCCAGCCGAGGGCCTGGGCCCGGGGGACCCATTCGAGCGGATGCTGCACGCCGGAGAAGTTCGACTGCGCGGGATAGGCGAACAGCTTGTGCCGGGCCGTCCCGGCGCGGGCCAGCGCGCGGTCGAGATGGGCCTCGTCGACCCGCAGGTCCGGCGGGACCACCGGGAGATAGTCTGTCTCGGCCCCGTGCGCCCGATCGAACTCGCGGATGCCGTTCACCGAGTTGTGGTTGTCGAAGGTCAGCAGCAGCCGGTCGCCGGGCTCGAACGGGTACGCCTCGCCGACCAGCTTCAGGGCGTGGCTGGCGTTGGCCGTGAACACCACCGCGTACTCGCCCGGCGACGCGTTGAAGAAGCGCAGGACGTGGGCGCGGCAGCGCTCGACGCCCTCGCCCGCGAGCACCGACGTGGGGTTGACCGAGTGCGGGTTGCCGAGGACGTGGGAGGCAAGGAAGTCCGCGTGCCCCCGCACCACCGAGACCGGGTAGAGCCCGCCGCCGGTGTAGTCCAGATACACCTGCCCCTGCTCGTCCAGCCGCCCGAACTCGGCCGCGCGCACGGCGTCCATGCCGCTGTCCGCGTACTCCGGCGAGTCGGCGAGGAACCGTTCGTAGTCGCGGTCGAGGGCGGGGGCGGAGATCGAAGGTTCGCGCATGGTGTCTGTTCAGGAGCTCCGGGACGCTGCATTCGAACGGCGATGCATCCCGCCTGACTGCGTTGTTCGTCGGTTACCTTAAATGTCCAATCGGCGCTCTCCTCACGCCGGTTCAGGCACGGGCGCTCTTCAGCCCGCCGGCGTCCTCGCCGCTCTCGGCGCGACGCGGGGTTTCGCCGCGGGCTCCCGTGGGCCAGCGTATCACCACCGGCTGGTATGCTGACAGGGAACGGGGGGACACATGCATACCGACAGGCGCATCCGGTTGTCGTTGGCCGCGTGGGGGTTCGCCGCCGCGTTCGGCTTCATCCTGATCGCCGGCGTCGGCGCGTCGGCCCAGACGCCGTCCGCGGACCGGGGGGAACGGCGCCGGGCGCCGGCCGACTTCATGAGCTTCCAGGGCGCCGGGTGGCTCGAGCGGGCGGAGCGCGTCGACGAGGAGCGGCCCGACCTCGTGCTCGACGCCATGGGGCTCGAGGCGGGTGACGTGGTCGCCGACGTCGGATGCGGGTCCGGCTACTACGCCCGCCGCATCGCCGGCCGGGTCGCGCCGGGCGGCCGCGTCTACTGCGTCGACATCCAGCCCGAGATGCTCGACATCATGCGCGAGCTCGCCGACCGCGACGGGGCGGCCGGCATCGTCCCGGTGCTGAGCGAGCCCGACGACCTGAAGCTGCCGGCCGGCTCGGTCGACTGGATCGTGCTGGCCGACGTCTACCACGAGATGTCGGACTACGAGGCGATGCTCGCGGGCATGCGCGCGGCCCTCGCCCCCGGGGGGCGCGTGGCCCTGCTCGAATACCGGATTGAGGACGGCACCGGCGACAACCTCAAGGCCGACCACGCGATGTCGGTGCGTCAGGTGCTCGCCGAGTGGCTGCCGGCCGGGTTCGCCCTCGTCGATCTGCACGAGTTCCTCCCCGGACAGCATCTCTTCATCCTGAAGGCGGCGGGAGACGACACCGTCGCGGGCGCTCCCATCCGGAACGTCGACCTGTCGGCGGCGCTCGCGCAGGGCCTCGTCGAGGCCGAGGCGCGGGGCGCGGGCGGGACCGGGGTCAACATCCGCATCCGGAACCTCTCCGGCGGGAGGCTCGTGGTGACCATGCCGGTGGGGGTGTCCTTCCCCGCCGCGGGCGGGCGGCGGGACATGGTCTCCCGTCGCGACGCCGCCGTCCGTCTGTTCGACGACCAGTGGCGCGACTGGGCGGTGCGGTCGGTGGGGCGCCAGCCCGAATGGCCGGCGGCGGGGCCGGGCGACGGTCTCGGCATCGAAGCGCCCGGGGGCCTCGGCGTCCTTGATGAGCTGATGCGCGCGATGCAGGTCGGCACCTACCGGGTGTCCAACTCGCCGCTGCTCTACATCCCCCGCACCCATAGCATCGAGCAGGCCGCGGTGTGGATTGCCGACGCCGACTCCCGCTACGACGACATCGCCCCCGCCCTGCGGGACGAGCGGATGCCCGCGCAGTACGCGGTCGCGTTCGCGCTCGTCTACTGCGACCTCGCCGGCATCGACGTCCGGTCGCGGCGCATCTGGGCGGACCGCGGTCGCGTCTTCGGCCCCCTCCGCGATCAGGGGCTGAACGTCTGGTATCAGCTCAAGACGCGTTGAAGGGCGTGGTTGGAAGCCCGTGAACGGGCGGGCGCACCCGGCTGAACGTCTGGTATCAGCTCAAGACGCGTTGAAGGAGCATTTCCGTCAGCGTCTTGGCGGAGAAGTGACGGGGCGGCGGAAGCCCACACTACCGGCACGCTTGTTGGTCGGGCGTCAGCGTGCCGCGAGAGTCTCCGAGCGCACCGTCAGGTCCTCCACCCGGTCCCGGTCCACGGCGACGCCCAGGCCGGGGCGGTCGCGCGGCACCGTCACCATGCCGGCCGCGTCCATCGTCCACGCCGGCGTGACGATGTCCGACTGCCAGTAGCGGGCGCTGGGGCTGAGGTCGGCCGGCAGCACGAAGTTCGGCAACGAGGCGAGGGCCACGTTGCAGGCGCGGCCGACGCCGCTCTCGAGCATACCGCCGCACCACACGGGGATGCCGGCGGCGGCGCATCGATCGTGGATGGCGCGCGCCACCGCAAACCCGCCGACCCGGCCCGGCTTGATGTTGACGATGCGCCCGCTGCCCAGCTTGAGCATGTCGTCGACCCGATCGAGGCTCGTGATCGATTCGTCGAGGCACACCGGGGTGGCGAGCCGCTGCTGCAGGGCGGCGTGGCGCAGCAGGTCGTCCCGCCCCAGGGGCTGCTCGATCATCATCAATCCGAAGCGGTCGAACTTGGCGAGGTGGTCGAAGTCGGCCGTGGTGTAGGCGCTGTTGGCGTCGGCCATCAGCGGCGCCCCGTCTCCCACCGCCTCGCGCACCGCCGCCAGATACGTCACGTCGGCGCCCGGCTGCACCTTGATCTTTGCCTTCCGGTAGCCCTGGGCGAGAGCGCGGCGGACGACGTCGACCAGCCGCCGGGGATCGTCCTGGATGCCGATGGAGATGCCCGTCGCGATCTGCGGGCGGGCGCCGCCGAGGAGGGCGGCGAGGCTCGACTGCATGCGCTCGGCCGCGAGGACCCAGATCCCCATCTCGACCGCCGCCTTCGCCATGGGGTGGCCGCGCACCGCCGCCTCCAGCCTGGGATGCGCCGCGTCCGGACCGGCGAAGGGCTCGCCGAGGGCCAGCGGGCCGATCCACTCCCGGATGGCGAGCCACGCGGTGTCGATGGTTTCCGGCGAAAAATAGGGCCATTCGCCGGCCACGCACTCGGACCACGCCGCGGTCCCGTCGGCGTCTCGGGTCTCGAGGAGGAGGATGCGCCGGAGGTCGGCGGCGCCGGAAGAGATGCGGAACGGCTCGACGAGGGCCATCCGGATCTCGCGAAGCGTGATCGATCTCAGTCGGATGTTGCTCTCCGCTCTCGGCACGGTGGTACTCCTTGGTTCACCGGAGGCTGCTCCGTCATCGGCCGTCGCCCGCGGTGCCCGCGGAACGCCCGTGGCGACCCGTATTTCCTTCCGCACCGGCGCCGGCGGCGGGATCGACCTGCGGATCCGGATCCCGGGAGCCGCGGCGCGCCCGCCCGGCTGCGAATCCGAGGTTCGAAATGGTATCGTGTGGGCATGGCGGCGGTCTTGCAACGACCCCACCCATGCAGACCATGTTGGACACGCACGCCGTCGCCCGCTCACTGACCGATGCCGACTTCACGCCAGCCCAGGCTGACGTTCTCGTGGATGCGCTCCGGCAGACGGCCGAGCCGGGCGATTCCGTCACGTCGGACCAGTTCAAGGCCGGCCTCGCCGAGGTGCGCACCGGGATAGCGGCCCTCGATACGCGGCTCTCGACGCAGATCGCCGATGTGCGCACCGAGATGGCCGCCCTTGATACGCGGCTCTCGACGCAAATCGCCGGGGTGCGCACCGAGGTCGCGAGCCTCGAAACCCGGCTCGTTCGGTGGATGGTCGGAACCGTGATCGCGACCGCCGGCGTGACCGTCGGGATCCTCCGCCTGCTCGAATAGTCGGATAGACAGGAGCGGCGGACGGTCGGATGCTCACGGGTCGGCCGCCGTGTTGACGAGATAGAACCACCGTCCGGTCGCGGCGTCGCGGTGGAGGCCGGCGACCCGGGTGTGCGGAGCGTCGAGGTACGTCGTGAAGGCCCGGCGCAGGTGCTGCTGCCAGCGGCGGGCCGCCTCGGGGGCGGCGGCCTTCAGGTGCTCGATGTCGGCCGGCAGCTCCACCCGCACCCACGGCGCGCGGGCCGGCGGGGCCGGTTCGGCGCCGGCCGGGGTGGCGATGGGCGCCGCCCGCGCCTCGGCGGGCGCCTCGGGCGGGTCGCCGTCGAGGATGCGTTCCACCACCGGGTCGCGCAGCCGCCACTCGACGATCAGCCGGTCGGTGTCGAGCCCCCGGTGCAGCACGCTGGCGGTGTCGCCGTACATGTCCGGCACGTACTCGACCGGCTCGGCTCCCAGCGCCACGAGGTTCAGGCGGGCGTTGCGCGACACCAGCGGGTCGAACGACCAGTAGACGCGCTCGACGCCGACCGCCAGCAACTGCCGGCGCTGATGCAGCTTCAGCCGCCGTCCCAGCCCGAGCCGGCGCGCCTCGGGCCGCACTGCGAGCATGTCCGACCAGTGCGCCGGGGCGCCGTCGCGCACCCCGCTGATGCCGAACACGAACCCCACGAGCCGCCCGTCGGGCGCGAACGCGCCGGACGCGACCCCGCCCACCCGTTGGCACACCTGGAGGATGGTGGCGGGCGCCACGTCCGCGAAGTCGCGGCCCCAGATGTCCCGCTGAAGCTGGACGGCCGCCGCGCAGTCGCCGCGGCTGCGCAGGGGGCGGATGATGACATCGTCGCCTGACACGCACGTTAGGATACCGGAAGAAGCGATTTTCGGGCCGTCCGCGGCGCTGCCGCCGCCGGCCAAGCGGTGGTGGTGATTCCGATGCCGTTGCGCGCCGCTCACCCGTGGCCCTGCTTCCCGCCGTGCCGGCCGCCCTCGCCGGCTTCTCCCGGGAAGCCGGAGCCGGGAGGGACCCGTGCGCCGGCGGGTGCTGGAAGCCGATAACAACAGTCCCGACGCTGGACGACACGGCGGCGGCCATGGGTCCGCGCAAGAACAAACTTCCTTCAGAGGCCGCAATCACGCCGTCATGGGATCGACGCCGAAGGCGCCAGATGCGCGGCATGGATGCGGCCGAAGTGAAGACTGCGCCACGAAACCGATGCAGCAAACCGGGAATTTATTCTTGCGCCGATCCTATCAGCCCGTGGCAGAAGTTGCGCCGCAGCCGGCCGGTGCCGTATTCGGCCCGAGAACGTGCCGCGCAGCGGTCGAAGTGCCGAATCTGGACCGATCCGAGCCGTTCCCGCACCACCGCCGGCCAGTTCCGGCACGCTGCGAAGTTTTGCCACGGACTGCTATGGCTGCGTGCACCGGCGGGTGCTGGAAGCCGATAACGACAGGGAGCCCCCCCTGGTCGACGGTATTTTCGGCATCGCGCCGGAAACTGCCGGAGACCGCGCTCGAGGCGGCGATGACGGTGTTCGCCGTGCGGGGCGGCGTGGAGAGCCCGGTGCAGTGAGGCCGGTGCGGAGCCAGTGCTCCGCCGGAAAGGCAAATAAAGAAGGCCGGCAGCGCCGTGCGGGCGGCGTGGAGAGCTTGGTGCAGTGAGACGGTCGCGCATGGCGGGAGGCAACAGGCGGCGCCGGCGGCGGTCGTGGGCGGCGCGCTTGCGCAGGACCTGCCTCGCCCTCGGCGTCGTCGGTCTCGCGGTCCCGCTGCTTGCGGTGCTCGCGCTCCGCTGGGTCCCGCCGCCGACCACCGCCTTCATGGTGCGGAGCGTCCAGGCGCGCACGGACGCGGCCGGATGGGCCCGGGCGGGCTACCGCTGGACCGCCTGGGAGGACATCGCCCCCCAGGCGGCCCTCGCCGTGATCGCGGCCGAGGACCAGCGCTTCCCCGACCACCACGGTTTTGACGTCGATGCCATCCGCGCCGCCTTCAAGGAAGCCCGGCAGGGCGGGCGCCTGCGCGGCGCGAGCACCATCTCGCAGCAGACGGCCAAGAACCTCTTCCTGTGGCCCGGCCGCAGCATGGTCCGCAAGGGGCTGGAAGCCTGGCTCACCGTGCTCGTCGAGCTCTGCTGGAGCAAGCAGCGCATTCTCGAGGTGTACCTGAACGTCGCCGAGTTCGGCGACGGCCTCTTCGGCATCACCGCGGCCAGCGAGCGCTTCTTCGGCAAGCGCCCCGCCGACCTCCGCCCCGACGAGGCGGCGCGCCTCGCCGCGGTCCTCCCCAATCCCGCCCGGCTGCGCGCCGACCGACCGTCCCCCTACGTCCGCGCCCGCGAGTCGTGGATCCTCGGCCAGATGGACTTGCTCGGCGGCGTCGCGCTCGTCGAGTCGCTCGCCGGCCGGTGACCGGCATTCGCATCCGCCGCTGCGCTGCGGACCGGGGTGCGTCAGGGTGGGCGTCGATGTCGTTTGTGTAGGATCGTACAGAAAACATATCGTATGTTATGGACATGAAACCGGTACAGATCACGTTCGACGATGCCTTGCTCAAGAGGCGCGATCGACATCCGACGGTCCGCAAGCGAGGTCGCTCGGCGGTGCTCCGGGAAGCCGCGGCCGAGCATCTGACGCGCAAGGATGCCGAGGAGATCGACCGCCGCTACCGCGACGGATACCGCGCCGACGGGGCCGCCTCGGACGTCCCGGGCATCGACGAGGAACTGGACGGATGGGCCGCCGAGGGCGCTTGGCCGGAGAGCTGACGGGCGGGTTTCGCCGCGGCGGGATCGGGCACTACAGATTCAAGGGGTTCGACAAGCACCGGCCGGTCGTCATCGGTCTTCGGTGAGGGTGGCCACGATGGCGCCGGCGCGGAGCGCGTCCGGCGTCGTCAGGCAGGTCGGCGTAGCGACCCCGTCTCGGGTCAGGACGACCAGTTGGCGATCCGGATCCACTTCGACGTCCAGGATCTTGCTGATGGGGAACGAGGTCACGCCCTGGTGGACCAGGGCCACCCGCCGGCTGGTCACGAGCAGCGTGCCTTCCTTGTCGACCACGTAGCCGCGCACCTTGTAGCGCCGGCCGTCCCGGGAGAACGAACGCAGCACGCGCCGGTGCAGCAGCCGGCCCTCGCCCTCTAGGTGGCAGACCTCGCGGCTCGAGAGCCTCGCCGCCGCCTCGACCACGGGCAAGTCGCCGCCGCGAATGGCCCGAAGCTCCCGGAGCTGCCCGATCAGCGCCAGCTCGTCGGCGAGCTCCTCGCCGGTCAGTCCGAGGGCGGCCCGCGCCCGGTCGAGAGCCTGCTCTTCGGCCTCGGTGAGGTCGTGGTCGCTCACCGCCTCGACGTGCGCCCGCGAGTACGCGTCGAGCCGCGCCCGTTGCCGGAACTCGGGATCGAGGCGGACAAGCGTCTCGATCTCGGCGAGCCGCTCGAAGGTCTGCGGATCGGTCGCGCCGTTCGAGGCAACGGCCTCGAGCAGGCCCAGGTACGCCCGCTCCTCGAAGTAGCGCGCATCGTCGGGCGTGAGCCGCGGGTCGCGGCGCGCCGCGACGATGGCGGATCTCTCGTCGTCCGTGATCGGATCGGCGGCGGCAACGCGCGCGTCGAGCAGGCGGCCGTAGGCGTCGCCGGCCGCCCTCCGCTTCCCCCGCCTTGCGCCGAGGGCGACCAGGGCCGCGAAGACGGCGGCCGCAACCACCGCGGGGTAGGGCGGCGGCAATAGCAGGCCGGCCGCGACGGCGCCCAGGGCGGGCCATCCGTACGTCGGCGGCGATGTCCGGACCGGCGCGGCGATCGCGTCGGGCGCTTGCTCCTGCTCCTTGAACGCGCCGTAGGTGACGCCGGTGTCCTCGGTCAGCTCGATGGGGCCGGGCGCGGCGGGACGCGCCGCGCCCGCAAGTCCGCCATCCGGGCGTCCGCCTGTGCTCCGCCCGCCTCCTGCGCTCCGCCCGCCTCCGCCTCCCAGGGACTTCCGATAGTACAGGCCGCCCCGCCCGCCGTGCACGTACGCGCGTCCCGCCGACGACACCCCGAGGCGCGCGCCGGTCACCCCGAATGACGCGCCGACGCCGCTCTTCGAGAGATTGAACCGGATCGGCCCCGCGCGAAACGACTTCCTGAGATAGAACCCCACAACCGTGTTCCTCGATCGCTATCGTGAACGCCGCCCCGCTCCAGCCCGGCAATAATGGCCGCCCGATCAACCCCCTGCCGGGGAGTCGGCGCCGCCTTGCCGCAGGCGGCGCCGTGCTACGGCACGCACGCTTGGAGGAGTTTCTCCAAGTAGAGCACATCACGGAATTGCCCCTTGAGCCTGACGTGTCTCTTGGCGATGCCGATTCTCTCGAAACCGAGACGGCCATAGAAGCGAAGCGCCCGTCGGTTGTCGGCCAGGACCTGAATGGCGATCTTCCGGTAGTCCCGCGCTTGGGCGAATGCAAAGGAAGCCTCGGCGAGCCGCCGTCCAATCCGGCGGCCGCGATAGCTCGCATGCATCCAGGTCCCGACCGTCGCTACGTGCCGCATGGAATCGGTATAGCGGGCCGAGGCATCGGGTTCGATGCTCTGCATGCCGGCGATTCCGCCCTCCACCTCGGCCACGAACAACGCGCTGCGCTCGCACAGCCCTTCGATGAAGGCTCGCTCCTCTTCCACCGTGAAGGGGAGGGTCAACGCCGTGTATTCCCCTTCCAGGATGACGGCGTTGAGCACCGGCGCGACGGCTTCCGCGTCGTCGGGTGTCGCCTTCCTGATCACGGGTTCCGTCCGCGGGAGCGCGGTCATCGAACGGCTCTGTCGGGTCTCGGCGCCCGGCGACTCAGGAGGCCCCCCTCGGCAAGCCCGTCACGCTCCAGAGCACGACCGCGGCCGCGGCGACGTGCTGCGCCATCAGGGTCGCGACGGCGGGTGCCGTGGCGCCCGGAAACGCCTCGCCGGCGCCCTCGGTGAGGAGCCACAGGTCCGGGAGCAGCGACACCAACAGGGCGGCGGCGACGACCCGCCGGAACAGCGGGACCGGGCGCTCGGACAGACGCTCGATGGCGAGGGCGGCGCCCAGCCCCGCCCCGACGCCGACGACGGTCAGGAAAACGGTGGGTCCCGCCGTCGCCAGCGGCTGAAACTCGGGCGGAATGTCGAAGACCGCGAGTCCCCCCGCCCGCACGACGAGATTGGCCGCGACGGCTCCGAGGATCGTCCGAAGCCATACCAGCCAGGCTCGAGGCCCCGCCGCTGCCAGTCGGTCCGCACCCATGGGCTCATCCTCCCCTTCGCGCCGCCCGCCTTCCGCCCCCCGAGCCGGTCCAGTTCGTCCGTCCAGGCGTCCTCGGTCAGAGCCGGTCCCGCTCGTCGGTCCGGGCGTCGCCGCCGTCAACCGTCCAGTTCGTCCAGAGGGTATACCAATGCGGGCGTTCCGGCATGTTGCGCGAAGCGGTACGGCTTCGACACCAGGATCGCCGCCACCTCGTCGCAGCTCGCCCTCCACGCCACGAAACGTCGGGACATGTTCACAGGAAATCTGACGTGGGCCAGGAGTCTGCGCCGCAGGAAAATCAGCCCCCACATATGGTGGAGTTGAAGGGGTCAACGACGACTATATAAAGGGGTCTAATCGTGCCAAAATCGTTCTACGGCGCAGACTCCCAGCGCATCGACACGATTAAAAATAGGGTTTCCGGGGGCACTCACCTCGAACCGCAAGAGTCCTATGCGGAAAAAAATACGTCGTTCGACCCAAGTCTGTCTGTCCGAAACTTATGACGTGACGGACCACTAGTCCGCCAGATGCTCCCGGAGGAACGCCAGCGTGCGCGGCCAGGCATCTTCCGTCGCGCGGCGATTGGCGTCCAGGCCTTCCTGGGCCTTCAGAAAGACGGTCGCTCCGTCGTAGACGATCGTCTCGAACGACTTCCCGGCGGCAGCCATCGCCGCGGTCGCCCGAGGCAACGTTGCGGCGGTCCGGAGGTCGCCGCCATACAGGCCGAGCACCGGCGCGTCGATCCGGGCGTAATCGGATTCCGTCTCCGGAACTTCGCCGTAGAAGACGACCAGCGCCGCCAGCTCGGGCCGGTCGACCGCGTAGGCGAAGCCGGCCGAGCCGCCCCAACTGAACCCGACCATGCCGAGCCGCCCGTCGGTGGACGGCAGGTCGAGCGCCCAGGCTCGAACGGCGTCGAGCCAGTTCGTTCGTTCGCGCGGCTCGATCCGCGGTGCGGCGGCGAAGATCCCGCCAGGCGTCACGTCCGCGAAGAGATCTGGGGCTACCGCGATGAACCCCTCCGCGGCGAGGGCGTCGGCGACGCTCCGTACCCAGTCCGACAGCCCGTACAGATCGTGAACAACGATCACGCTCGGCGCGGGCGACCGCTCGGGGTATGCGACCCAGGTGCGGACAGGTGCCGCGCTTCCGGGAAGCTGGACATCGACGAACTCGGCACGCCGGGGCGATGCGGCGAGGTCGCCCCGCGCCGTGGCCCCGCTCGGCGGCAGATGCGGGGCGGAGACGGCGACAGGGGCGTCGCCGCCAACGACGACACCCACCACCGCGGACAGGACGCCAATCTGGCCCAGGGCGACCGCGAGGAGAACGATCGGACCGACGGCGGCGACGATCGGCGTGTTCCGGCTCATCATGGCTTCCCTCCTGACCCGCTTTACGGTTCGTCCGCAACAGGCCCTCACACTCTGTCTCCAGAACCACCCGGTAGACCGGCCGCGCCGCCGCCACTCTTCATACAGATCGCCCACCAGAGGGTCGCAGGAAGCGTCCAGCCGGCCGAGTAGCCATGTCGCAAGTCTGGGCGGGCTCCTCATGTCCGTCCCCGTTCCAACTGCGGCAGACCCTGCCACAGCAGGGACAGCGTCACCCGCGTGGAACGCGCTTCGCGCACCCCATCCGGTGTCGCTCGGAAGTACCGCTTCGCGCGTCCGCCGCGTTCCGGCGTCGGGTCTCCGAGTCGGGAGCTGACGAGGCCCTTGGCCTCGAGGCGCTCCAACGCCGCGTAGACGCTGCCGACCCCGACCTCGCGGCCGGTGCGGGCTTCCAGCGCACTCAGGATCGTGACCCCGTAGGCGGCGTCGTCCAGCCGGATGACCGCCAGCAGCACCATCAGCTCGAAACTTCCCAGGAAGGGCCTGCCCGCCATTTATTCAATTATAGAGAACAAACAAGTGGCGGCGCAAGAACACCGGATTGCCGCACTCGAAGCGGCCGGCGATCAAACCCACGGCCCCCGCAAAGCTGACGGGTCCGTCGCGCTCACCTCATCGATACTGGCGCCGCGCGACGCGATCGCCGGCGCGTCCGAGGTGGTAGAGTTCCCCGATGTCCCTTCCCGTGCCCGGAGGGCGGGCGGCGCCGCGGCGCGTCACCCGTCGAGCCGCGCTCCGGTGGGGCGGCCGGGCGATGCTCGGCGCCGCCGCCGGGGCCGCCTGCGCGGCCCGGCCGCCCTCGGCCACCGGCGTCCGGCCCACCGGCCCCCGCCTCGCCCGCGTCGCCGTCTCGTGGAATCGAATCATCCGGCGCGTCGTCGGCCTGCGCCCGTTCCGGCCGGCGGGGTTCGTGCTGCGCGCCGAACGGATGGGCGATCAGGTCGTCGTGCACAACTACGGCCACGGCGGCGGCGGGATCTCGCTGTCGTGGGGCACGGCCGAGCTCGCGGCGCGCGAGGCGGAGGCGGCGGCCGGGCGGGAGCGGCGGGCGGCGGTGCTCGGGTGCGGGGTGGTGGGACTCTCGACGGCCCGGCTCCTCCAGCGGCGGGGCTGGACGGTCACCCTCTACGCGCGCGACCTGCCGCCGCGCACGACCTCGAACGTGGCCGGGGGCCAGTGGACCCCGACGTCGGTCTTCGACCGCGACGCGGCGGCGCCGGCCTTCGTCGAGCAGTTCGCGCTGGCGAGCCGCATCGCGTACCGCTACTACCAGGACTTCGTGGGGGCCGGCTACGGCGTCCGCTGGATAGACAACTACTACCTGTCGGACGAGCCGCCGGGCGATGACTGGCTGGCCGGCCTGCTGCCCGACGTGTTCGCAAGCGCGACCGAGCTCGCGCCGCACGAGCATCCGTTCGCGGCGTCCTCGGTGCAGCGCGTGCGGACGATGCTGATCGAGCCGGCCATCTACCTGAACGCCCTGCTGCGCGACACGCACGTCGCGGGGGGCCGGGTCGTCGTCGGAGAGCTGCGCGACCGGCAGGAGGTCGCGGCGCTGCCCGAGCGGGTCGTTGTCAACTGCACCGGCCTCGGCGCGGCCGAGCTGTTCGGCGACGAGCAGCTCCTGCCCGTCAAGGGCCAGTTGACCATCCTGTTCCCGCAACCCGAGGTCGACTACATCGCGATTCAGCGCGGACTGTACATGTTCCCGCGGTCGGACGGCATTCTGCTCGGCGGTACGTTCGAGCGCGGCGACGCCAGCCTCGACGTCGACCCGGAGGCGGAACGCCGGATCGTCGAGGGGCACCGGCGCCTGTTCGCGGGCATGCGGACGGCCGGCGCGATTCCGGCGCGCATGGGACACTATCCGGGATGAGCTTGGCCCACCGCGACTTCGACACCCCCCATCGGGATCCTTCGCGAGTACTTCGCCGGTGCGCGCCGCGGGTTCGACCTGCCGCTCGCCCCTGCCGGCACGGCGTTCCAGCTTCGGGGGACGAATTGCGCCGGGAAGACCATCTCCTACGACGAGCTCGCACGGCGCCCACGTCAGCGCGATGTACGCCCCGTTCCTGGCCGTCGCCCTCGGCGGTGGGACCCCGCCGGTCCTTGCCGCCCTCGTGCTGGCGTTCTTCAGCAACCTGTTCGCGTCGATGACCCACTACGGCACCGCCGCCGCCCCCATCCTGTTCGGGTCGGGCAACGTCGACATCGGCACGTGGTGGAAGCTCGGGGCGCTGACGGGAGTGCGTCTCCAGAGCTGCTCCGCCAGACATCCGAGACGCTCGCCGGGCGTGCGTCGTTCCACGAGCTCGACGGTTTCGGCCTGCGTGAGGTCTCCGACCTCGATCGGCTCTGGCTGCGCGGCGCTTTTCCGCGTTCGTACCTCGCCGTTCGATGGCCGCCAGCCGCCACTGGCGCGACGACTTCGTCAGGACGTTTCTCGAGCGCGATCTGCCGGTGCTGGGCAACACCGCGCCGTCGACGACGCTGCGCTGGTTCTGGACGATGCTCGCCCACTGGCACGGCCAGCTCTGGAACGGCGCCGAGTTCGGCCGGGCGTTCGGCGTCGCGCACACGACGGTCCGGCGCTATCTCGATCTCCTGACCTCGGTGTTCGTGGTCCGGCAGCTCCAGCCGTGGCACGAGAACGTCGCTAAGCGGCAAGTGCGTTCGCCGAAGGTCTACATCGCCGATTCAGGGTTCTCCACGCGCTGCTGGGACTGGGCACGCGCCAAGCGTTGGTCTCGCATCCCAAGGTCGGCGCGTCCTGGGAAGGGTTCGTCGTCCGGCAGATCACGCATTTGTTGTCCGCGAGCTCCGATCGGTGCTTCCACTGGTCGACACACTCGGGAACCGAGCTCGACCTCCTCGTCGTGGCCGAGGCAGGCGCTATGGTTTCGAGGTCAAGCGGACGGAGGCCCCGCGACTGACGGTGTCGATGCGTTCCGCCCTGGACACGCTCGGCCTTCAGCGTCTCGACGTCGTGCACGCGGGGGAACGCCTGTACCGACTTGCGCCGCGCGTCCGGGCCCTGCCTGCCGCGCAGCTCGCCGCCGAGCTGCGCCCGCTGCCGGGATGATCTGCGCCGCGGTGCGACCGGGCGTGGGCGGCGGCCACCGACTCGAAGGACGGGTCCCCGTGTTCCCACCGCCGCGGCCTAGTGCATCGCCATGACTAAAAATAGGATCTCCGGGGAACTCACCTCGAACCGCAAGAGTCCTATGCAGAGGAAATACGTCGTTCGACCCAAGTCCGTCTGTCCGAAACTTATGACGTGACGGACCACTGGCCGTGAATCTTCATGACGCTTCGAACACTCGGCGAAACCACGTCACGAAACGCCCGGCGACCGGGCTGTCGTGGCGGAAGTACCGCGCCCGGATGGCGGACCCGTACGGCAGGCCTGGATTTTCCTGCCATGCGAGCCAGGCATGCAGGACGGCCTTCCTGACGCCATTGTCGTTGTCCGGGTAGCGCGCTCCCAGCTCTCTGGCCCGCTCGGTCGAGCCGCGGGCGTGCTCGATCAGCGGGTCCGCCTTGTTGATCAGCGTCTCGAGAAAATGTTCCAGGGCGCCTTCCCGCTGGTTGTCCGGCATGAGCCAGACACCCACTCGGGCGCGGTACGTCGGGGACTCGCCGACAAATCCAGCGGGCGGGATTGCATCCGGCACTTCCAGATCGAGTTCGCGAAGCCGTGCCGTCATCGCATCCCATCGAGCCTGGAGCGACGAGTTGGCGTCCAGGACGAAACCGACGGCTCGGCCGCTGCTCGCACGCACGTTGAGTCGCGCATTCGCGAGCAGGGCGTCCTTGCCGCCCGCTTCTTCGATGGCCGGAAACCATGCCGGCAAGGGCCTCCGACCGTAATCGATGCCGTGCCTCGTGAGGAGCTGCCGGATGGCGTTGCTGTCGTCAGGCCCCTCGACCCGAAGCTGCGATCGTTCCGCCACTCTACCGCACCTCGATGTTCTGCTCGACCGCCGCCCGGGCATCCGCGGCATCGAAGCTCACGGCCTTGTCCAGGGACCGCTCGATCTTTTGAACGGAGATGTCCCCGGCCAGATCCGGCTGCGACTCAACGAGGGACGCGAGACCCCGAAGGCAGTCGTAGCTGTGCGTGGTAGCGAACACCTGGATGGACGAACGCCGGGCTGTCTCGACGACCAGCCGCCACATTTCCTCCATGACCGTCCAGTGGAGGCCGGTGTCGATCTCGTCGATCAACAGGATTCCTTTCGTGGTCCGTATGAGCGAAAGCGACAGCGCGAGGAGCCTGCGCATCCCGTCCCCGTAGCTGCCCAGCGGCGTGCGGCGGCCTGCGCCGCGAAAGCCCAGCAGCACGCCGCCGCGCCCGGAGCGCATCCGTGAATCCGAGTTCGTCAGGAAGTGAATGGAGTCGAGATCGGGTTCGAGCAGCTTCATGGCGTTGATCACGTCCGACTCGCGCCCCTCGATCAGCACCTGGTCCCACACGGCGCGCAAGGGATCGAGATCCAGCGAGTCGGGCGTGACGAACTGGACGGGGGGCGGCAGTGTCCCCACGGTATCGGACCAGGGCGCGCGGAATCGCAGAAGCCTCGAATCGAGAAGAACGCCGTTTTCGGCGACCGGAAGAACGACACGGCGTTTGATCGAAGTGCCTTCAATTTGAAGAACCAGGACATGGAAGTCGTCCGTCTCGTTCTCGAACAGCGACGGTTCGTCGTCAGGATCTGCAGGACGCACGGTAACGGAGACTTCGCCCTGCCCGCCATCGGCAAACAGCCGGAAACCAACGCCCGGCTTGAAGCGGTGACCGAAAAAGAAATGCGAAACATCCGACCTCATGCCGCGTCCAGGGACGGTTCCCGTGTCATTCAGCTCTCCGCGGCGGTTCGCCGAGCGCGTGAGAACGAACGGATCGCCCTTCGACACCAGAAAATGCACCGCTTCCAGGATCGACGTCTTTCCGCAGTTGTTCTTGCCGACGAGCAGATTGACGCGAGCCAGATCGGTCAATTCGTACGCGTCGAATCCCCGGTACCCGTCCAGCTTGAGCTTGCCCAGCATATCCGTTCTCCACTCGCCGCCGTCTTTACCGCACGATAACAGCCCGAGGTAGTCCTCCGTGTTCAGATGGCTGGCTGAAGGGGCCCGTGGCTCGATGGCGCGGCGACCCGCGCCGAATAAGCAGCAATCGGAAGTAGCGTTCGGGAGCCGGACTCGGCCGGCCCATCATCGCGTAGAACGGCGCGCACAGGCCTTCGACGAAGGCGTCGAACCCTGCCGCCTCCAGAATCCGGTTCAGGCGCTCGTAGAACGGATGCCCCGCGCTCTGCGGCAGATCCGCCGTCGCGACCCACATCGATTGCTGCGACCCGTCGTCGCGCACCGTGCCCATCGCCATGCCCGCCAGTGTAGAACGTGAGAGCCGCCCTGTCGATCCCTGAATGCCGACTTTCACCACGGGCTGTCAACCCTGATGACGTAGCGACGTGCCGAGCGGTTCCCCGGAGAAGCCGGCCGAATCGGCGCCGGCCGCCGCCCTGGCCGGCCACGATTGAACCGCGTATACTCGCGAGCGGCGGGCGATGTCCCGCGGCCGGCGCGGGTGGTGCTCCACCCGGGCCGAAAAACCGGCTGACCCGGTGGCGGGACAGGGATGCGACATGGAAAAGGCCTTCATCTACTGGGACAACTCCAACATCTTCATCAGCGCCCAGGAGGTCGCGGTCGACCGGGAGGGCGAAGGCGCTCGATTTCGACTGCGCGTTCACTTCCGAAATCTGATCGAGCTGGCCCGCGCGGGGCGCGAAATTGAGCACGCCATCGCCGTCGGCTCCATTCCCCCGGAGCTGCGCCACGTCTGGAACCGGCTGGAGAACGAAGGCATCACCGTGCAGCTTCTGGAACGCGGCGCCCTGCAGGGGCGGGAGCAGGGTGTGGATCAGGCTCTGCAGACCGCCATGCTGCGGGACGGGTTCGACTACAACGGCGATCCCGGCATCGCCGTCCTGCTCACCGGCGACGGGGCGGGATTCCACGACGGCGTCGGCTTTCACGCCGACCTCGACCGCATGCGAGGCCGGGGCTGGCGGGTCGAAGTGCTGTCGTGGCGGCACAGTTGCAACCGCCGGATGCGGGAATGGGCCGAGCGGCACGGGAAGTTCATCGCGCTCGACGACTTCTACGACAGCATCACGTTCCTGGAATCCCCGCCGCCGGGACACCCCGTCGCCAAGCCGCGCCATGCCGTTCCCGTTGATCTTGGCAGGTGCCGGTGATCAGGACCGACGACATGTGCGGAAAGCCGCGTTTGCGTTGCCGCCCAAAAGCCTGTCGAGCGTCGAAGGCCCGACTCGCCGGCTTCATGCGCGTTGCCACGGGCTATTCCCGGTAGCGCCTCGACGAGCCCGCCGCCTCCCTCGCCATCTACCTCGGGTGACTGACCACTTGGGCGAAACACGAGGCTGCCATGGCTGAATTCACCGTTTCGCCACTCTCAATCGTCAATCAAATCAAGGCCAACCTGCAGGACCGCTACGATACCGGCTCGATCCTGAAGGAACTCCTACAGAACGCTGACGATGCCGGCGCGCGGCGCATCCGGCTCGACGCCCGGTGGGGCTGGCCCGAGGCCGATAACCCCCTTCTCCGCGAGCCCGGCCTCCTGGTCGTCAATGACGGCAAGTTTCTCCAGAGAGACCGGCGCGGCATCCTTGCATTCGGCGAGAGCGTCAAGGCCGCCGATCATGCGGCCATCGGGAAGTTTGGCTTCGGCCAAAAGGCGGTGTTCCACCTCTGCGACGCCTTCGCCGTCCATGCGTTCGGCGACAACGAGCAAGAACCGTTCAGTCAGGTCGTGAACCCATTCCTCAACGTCGACGCCCCCGGCAATAGATCCCGTCACTGGGATACTCTCAGTGACTCCGACGTGAACATCCTGCGCCATGCCGTGCCCGATGAGTTCGACGTTCGCGCCTTCGTCCTCTGGTTGCCCTTTCGCAGCGAAAGCCTGCAACCGGCGGAAAGGTTGGCGTTCTCAAGCCATCGGCCGTCGATTCGCGAGACGGTCGATGAACTGGCGGAGACAGAAAACCTTCAAACGCTCCTGACGATCCTTCGCCACATCAAGTCTATCGAGATCCGAAGGCAGGAACGACCGGACGCGGCACCAGCGACGTACTGCGCCGTTCACGTGCGCGAGACGGCGACGCGGCTACGCGGACCGGGGCCAGCGCTCGTTGGCGCCCAGAACTTCGGCGGGACGATAATAGACACCGGACGCAATCAACCGGCGACGTTCGTCGGCCGTGAGGCGATGAACCCGAACAACCGTCTGGCGGCCCTACAGCGCAGTACGCATTGGCCCACGACGCCCAGCGTTCTTGATTCACAGCCGAAACCCGAGAAAGGCGAGCCCCACGGAGCAGCTACACTGCTGCGAACAACTGCCAGCGCCGATCTCCGACCCGACGAACTGACGATTTCCTGGGCCGTCTTCCTGCCGATTTCCGACGACCGGCGGAGCGTGCTTCCCATCCCCTCCACGCCGTACCGCACCACTTCTGTCCCACACACCTTCAAGTGAAGGCGGCTTGAACCTTCCATGTCTGATAGAATGATTGGTAGCATAAGTCATTCAAAAGACAGGAGATCCAAGCCGTGGCTCATCATAACACAGTCTTCGCGCAGCTTCTCAAGTTCCTTCCGAGACATGAATTCGAGGCCGAAGCTCGCTGGCACCAGCGCGGTCAGGGGTTGCGCGTCATGAGCCGCTGGGCGCAGTTCGCGGCCCTTGGCTTGGCGCAGTTGACGGGCCGACAGAGCCTGCGGGATATCGTGAGCAACTTGGCCGCCCAAGGACGCAAACTCTATCACCTCGGCGTGGGGACGGTCAGCCGCTCGTCGTTGGCCCGGGTCAATACCGAACAGCCGTACACCCTCTACGAAGCGCTGTTCGAACGCCTGTTGGCCCGCTGCCGGGAGCACGCGCCGAGGCACGGCTTTCGATTCAAGAACAAGTTGTACGCCGTCGATGCGTCCACCATCGATTTATGTCTGGCGGTCTTCCCGTGGGCGACGTTTCGACGCACGAAGGCGGCCGTCAAGCTGCACGTCGGTCTGGATGAGGCGGGCCATCTACCGAGCTTCGTCAGTGTGACCGAAGGCAAGACCGCCGATGTCACGGTCGTCCGCACCTGGATATTTCCGGCCGGCAGCGTGGTCGTGGCGGACCGGGCGTATATGGACTTCAAGTGGTTCCATCAGTTGCAGGCGCAGGGCGTGACCTTCGTGACGCGCCTGAAGCGGGGCGTGCGGTATCGGGTCACGGACACGCACGGCGTCCGCCGCGGGACCGGCGTCATCAGCGACGAGACGATCGAGCTGACGAGCGCTCGCGGCCGGAAGGCGTATGCCGCGCCGCTGCGGCGGGTGGTCTACAAGGACCCGGTGACGAAGAACCGGTACGTGTTCGTGACCAACAACACGACGTGGGTGGCCAAGACGATTGCGGACATCTACAAATCCCGGTGGCAGATCGAGCTGTTTTTCAAGTGGATCAAGCAGCATCTGAAGGTGAAGCGGTTCGTGGGCCGGTCGAAGAACGCGGTCATGACGCAGCTATGGGTGGCGATGTGCATGTACTTGCTGTTGGCGTATCTCAAGTTCGTCATGCGAGTGAGTTGGAGCCTTCACCAGATGCTGCAGGTCCTCCAGCTCAACGTGTTCGAACGTCGCCTACTCCAGGAGCTCTTCACGACGCCGTCGCCACCCGGTCCTTCCAGCCCTCCCGGCCCCCAACTGCCGCTGATGTGGGCCTAGAATCGCCAAAATTGTGGGACACTAGTGGTACCGCACCGGCCCGTTCGGCAACGCCGCAGCCCCCGGTCGGTTCAGCCTCCTGCTGCATGGATACTTCTTCATTGACAGCGGCCGTCGCCACATCGAAGGCATCCGTGATCAGGTTGGCGCGAAAACGCCGTCGAACCGCGCGGAGCTGGGACGCGCCTGGAACGTGGAGCTTCGAGATGCCGTTGTCCTGCCTCTCGTTCCGGTGGTCTTGAAGGATGCGCTCGACCGCCAGGTCGCGACGTTCGACGAGATGAAGCGCTTGGTCGGCGCTATCGCAGCGAGCTCGTGGTTCGACAGCCACCGGGCCGGCATCTGCAAAGACCACACGCTCGTTCTCTCGTTCACGGCACCGCGCGAAATCGGCTGGCGTCTCGCTCAGCATGGCGCCACGCTTCGTCCGTTGCCGCGCGCCGTTGTCGATGCTCCCGAACGCCTGGAGGCTCTCTTCCCCGATGTCCACTCCTGGGCTCTCCAACGCAACATCATCCTGTGCGTCGACCAACGGGCTTGTCTCACAGCGGAACCGATGCGCTGGACCACCGATGAACTTGACTCACTGTTCTCCAACCTGGCTCCGCGTGCGTTACAGTCCGGTTTGCTCCCCACGCTGCTCGCCGACTTTCTCGATACCGCGGTGCTGGCGGGTACGGAATCGACCTCGTACGTCCGAGCGATAGTGCCGCACATCGTGCGTGCCCTACCAGCCCGTGGTGAAAGTCGGCGTCCAGGGATCGACAGGGCGGCCCCCATGTACTACACTGGCGGGCATGGCAATGGGCACGGTGCGCGACGACGGGTCGCAGCAGTCGATGTGGGTCGCGACGGCGGATCTGTCGCAGAGTGCGGGGCATCCGTTCTACGAGCGACTGAACCGGATTCTGGAGGCGGCAGGGTTCGACGCGTTCGTCGAAGGCCTGTGCGCGCCGTTCTACGCGGTGATGGGCCGGCCGAGTCTGGCTCCCGGACGGTACTTCCGATTGCTGCTCATCGGGTACTTCGAAGGGCTGGACTCGGAGCGGGGCATCGCGTGGCGCGCGGAGGATTCGCTGAGCATGCGGGCGTTTCTGCGTTTGGCGGCGCCGGCGGCGCCCCCGGACCATTCGACGATTTCGCGGACGCGTCGGCTGTTCCCGGTGGAGACCCATCAGGCGGTGTTCACTTGGGTGCTGGAGCAGTTGGCGGGGGCGGGCTTGGTTGCGGGGAAGACGTTGGGCGTCGATGCGACGACGCTGGAGGCGAACGCGGCGATGCGGAGCATCGTTCGGCGTGACACGGGCGAGGATTACACGGCGTTCCTGACCCGTTTGGCGAAAGCTTCCGGCATCGAGACGCCGACGGCGGAGGAGTTGGCGCGTTTTGACCGGAAGCGGAAGAAGAAGACGTCGAACAAGGATTGGACCCACCCCCACGACCCGGACGCGAAGGTCGCGAAGATGAAGGACGGCAGCACCCACCTGGCCCACAAGGTGGAGCATGCGGTGGATCTGGAGACGGGTGCGGTGGTGGGTGTGACGATCCAGGGGGCGGACAAGGGGGATACGGCGACGATGGCCGAGACCCTCGTGACGGCGACGGAGCAGGTGGAGACGGTGTTGCCGGAGGCGGCGGGGGTTTCGGAGGTGGTTGCGGACAAGGGCTACCACAGCAACGAGACGATGGTGGATTTGGCGGCGGTGGAGGTTCGGAGCTACATTGCGGAGCCGGACCGGGGCCGGCGGAGCTGGAAGAACGCGCCGGAGGCTCGGGACGCGGTGTATGGGAACCGGCGCCGGATCCGGGGCAAGCGGGGCCGGCGTTTGCTGCGGCGTCGTGGCGAGCTGGTGGAGCGTCCGTTTGCGCACCTGTTTGAGACCGGCGGGATGCGCCGGGTGCACCTTCGGGGGCATTCGAACATCCTGAAGCGCCTGCTGGTGCACGTCGCGGGCCTCAACCTCGGGCTGCTTCTGCGTCAGGCGATCGGCGCCGGCACGCCCCGCGGCCTGCGGGGCGGGGTGGTATCCGCCGTCTGCGGGCTGATTGGGCGGTTTGTGGGCCTGTGGAGCGGTCTGGAGCGGCTCTTGACGCGATTCCGGCCCAATTCGGCGCGGGTCGCCGCGCTATCGAGCCACCGGCCCCTTCAGCCAGCCATCTGAACACCGGGGACTTCTACCTCGGGCTGCTACGGGAGGCGCTGCTCGACGAGCATCGCCCGCTGGCGCCATCCGAGGTCCTCTCCCGAATCCTCTCCAAGACCCCCCCGGGCGCGCTTCTCCCTCTTCCGAAATCGGTCGTACGCCGGCGAGTATTGCAGGTATTGGCGTCGGTCCAAGCCGAGGTTCTTCCAATTCGAAACGAATGGTCCCCGCACCTGTCGGGCGCTGCCCTTTCGCAAACAGATCTCGGGGGGCTCCTCCACGGCCTCGAGCCGCTTCTCGTTGACGACAACGCCGACTTGGCCGATCAAGCCGCGACGGCCGCCCTGGGGATGCTCACGGGACACCAGATCTCGAAACTCGCGGCGGTCGCCGAGCTCGCGAACGTCAAGGTCCTCCGCGGTACGGACCCGGCTGGACAGGTCGTCGTGCTCTCGCTGGAAGCGCTCGTCACCCAGGCCCAGGAACGGACTCCTCTTCCGGCATTCCCCTGACGCGCAACGCCTGCTGCGCACCCTGACCGACGCGCTGCCGGGCGTCGAGGCGATAATCGTCGCCGGCCAGACGGTAGAGCTCCTGAAGGAACACGGCAGCCCGCCTCTCATCGCCGCGAAGAACGCGTTCTTCCCGATCATCAACAAGTCGACCAGGTTCGGATCCGAAAGGGCCCGAGCTCACTTGCTGGAGGTCATGGCCGGGACCCGCACCGATGATCGGCAAGCGCTTCGCAGGCTGTGCGCTGGAACACCGGACGCGGGGCGGCCGGATGCGAAGCTCCATAGCCTCGATGGACTTGACGGGATTGAGCGCATCGTCCAAGGGGTTCTCGTCCATCAACCGAACACTTTTCTCGTCCCCTCTGACATCACCGCCGGACTTACTCGAAAGCTCGGCGAGTACATCGGGATCACGGATTTCGATGAGGCCAGCATCGAAGCGCTGTTCGAGAACTCCTTCGACGGAATCGCCCGACTCGCTCCCACCGAGCAAGAGCGGGACGCCATCCTTCGCCTGAACCTCTCCCCGCCGTTGCTGCGGCGTCTGCCGATCCACGTCCATTCCGACGGTGCCGTCGGCAGCGCCGAAGGGCTCTTCCTCGTGATCGATTGGCTCATTCCCGATACTCTGAAGGCTCACGTTCGAACCGTACGACGCTCCGACGACCCCGTCGCACGAAGGAAGCAGCAGGACATCGTCCTCCTCTGGTCGCCCAAAACGCAGATCCAAACGGCCCTGTCGCTCCCCGAGACACATCGTTTCCAACAGGAAATACTCGATGCGCTCGCCGACGTGAACGACATTGATAGCATTGATGGCGGGCCCAAACTGGGCGAAACACCTTGGCTGCTCGTCAACGACCTTCCCGTCTCGCCCGCCGACGTTCTCGACCTTCCGCCGCCGGTCGCCGAAGCCGTGCGGGCGCTGCTCCTGAACCATCCCGCTGCCCCCACCGCCCCCAATCCCTTCGCCACCGCCGACATGTTGCCGGCGGATGTCTCCAAGCACCCCGGTTTCAGCCGAATCCGCAAGCACCTGCTGCCGGACCAGTTTCGGTCCCTTGACGCCCTGGCGCGCAACATCGAACGCACGAAGCCTATCGGCCGCCTCGGAACCGCCGAGAACTATCCCGTCGACGTTTTCGCCGAGCTCGCCAACGCGGACGCCGGTCTGACGCTGCCAGGCTGGCCTCTTCTGGCGGCTGTTCTGCGGGCGTTCGCGCATGAGCCCGGCTACCGCACGCACGTCGTACAGGTCGTCTCGTCCTTCAAGACATTCAAGACACCACAGACACCGAACCCCGTTATGGCGACTCGCTACCTCAACGCTCTGGCCAACTGCGCCGGACAGTCGGAGCCGCGACGTGAAGCCGCCCGCCGGGCCCACGAGTACGAATTCGAAGCGGTCGCCGCATGGCCCGACAAAGCGCGTAGGGCGGTGTTCGGCGCAACCCTCGTGCCGACCGCGGCCGGCGGATGGCGCCGCGGCAGCGAGGTCGTCGAGGCGGCCGACGGCGTGACCGAGACGCATCTCCTTGCAGCCGATTACGGTTCCATGCTTCGGAGGCACCGACTCGAAGCCCTGCCATCAGTCACGCATCCTGTAGACTCCGACGCTGGAGATTCTCCGCCGCACGGTTCAGGCAGCCCCGCAGAAGACGACTTCTCCGAAATCGAAGCCTTGTGTGTTGAACGACATCGCTCGCTGCTGGAGGCGTGGCGGGGCAAGATTCCTTCGGACTTGGTGATCCTCTACCTCGGGCTCATTGGTCGCTATCCCGCGATCGAGCGACTTGCCGAGGAATGGCAGGCGGACGCGACCGCCTCCGTCGACGACCTGTGGCGCGAGCTCGATCAGCGTTTGCAGCCTGGCCTCGAGCCGGAGGACAATCCTCTGCGCAATCGAGTCGATGGGCGATGCTTTCGCATCACCGAGATCGGAGGTCTGTCGGTACCAGCGGTCGCCCTGTCGGGAGACCGCTTCGACGCACCGCTGGATCATGGTTTCTCCGGCCTTCTCGTGGGGAATACGCACAAGACGGCCAACGTCTACGCCAAGCGGTGCCTGATTCACTCATCCGACGGCTCCCGCAAGCTGCTCATCGACCTCGCCATTCGGGACATCGATTCCAACGGCTACTCCACTGCCGACGCCACCGCCGCTTTCCGTCGCTTGGTGGAAGCCGTCGCAGTCGATTGCCTGTTACTCCGGGGAGATTCCGCAGCGCACCTACCAGCCCGAGGTAGAAGTCCCCGGTGTTCAGATGGCTGGCTGAAGGGGCCGGTGGCTCGATAGCGCGGCGACCCGCGCCGAATTGGGCCGGAATCGCGTCAAGAGCCGCTCCAGACCGCTCCACAGGCCCACAAACCGCCCAATCAGCCCGCAGACGGCGGATACCACCCCGCCCCGCAGGCCGCGGGGCGTGCCGGCGCCGATCGCCTGACGCAGAAGCAGCCCGAGGTTGAGGCCCGCGACGTGCACCAGCAGGCGCTTCAGGATGTTCGAATGCCCCCGAAGGTGCACCCGGCGCATCCCGCCGGTCTCAAACAGGTGCGCAAACGGACGCTCCACCAGCTCGCCACGACGCCGCAGCAAACGCCGGCCCCGCTTGCCCCGGATCCGGCGCCGGTTCCCATACACCGCGTCCCGAGCCTCCGGCGCGTTCTTCCAGCTCCGCCGGCCCCGGTCCGGCTCCGCAATGTAGCTCCGAACCTCCACCGCCGCCAAATCCACCATCGTCTCGTTGCTGTGGTAGCCCTTGTCCGCAACCACCTCCGAAACCCCCGCCGCCTCCGGCAACACCGTCTCCACCTGCTCCGTCGCCGTCACGAGGGTCTCGGCCATCGTCGCCGTATCCCCCTTGTCCGCCCCCTGGATCGTCACACCCACCACCGCACCCGTCTCCAGATCCACCGCATGCTCCACCTTGTGGGCCAGGTGGGTGCTGCCGTCCTTCATCTTCGCGACCTTCGCGTCCGGGTCGTGGGGGTGGGTCCAATCCTTGTTCGACGTCTTCTTCTTCCGCTTCCGGTCAAAACGCGCCAACTCCTCCGCCGTCGGCGTCTCGATGCCGGAAGCTTTCGCCAAACGGGTCAGGAACGCCGTGTAATCCTCGCCCGTGTCACGCCGAACGATGCTCCGCATCGCCGCGTTCGCCTCCAGCGTCGTCGCATCGACGCCCAACGTCTTCCCCGCAACCAAGCCCGCCCCCGCCAACTGCTCCAGCACCCAAGTGAACACCGCCTGATGGGTCTCCACCGGGAACAGCCGACGCGTCCGCGAAATCGTCGAATGGTCCGGGGGCGCCGCCGGCGCCGCCAAACGCAGAAACGCCCGCATGCTCAGCGAATCCTCCGCGCGCCACGCGATGCCCCGCTCCGAGTCCAGCCCTTCGAAGTACCCGATGAGCAGCAATCGGAAGTACCGTCCGGGAGCCAGACTCGGCCGGCCCATCACCGCGTAGAACGGCGCGCACAGGCCTTCGACGAACGCGTCGAACCCTGCCGCCTCCAGAATCCGGTTCAGTCGCTCGTAGAACGGATGCCCCGCACTCTGCGACAGATCCGCCGTCGCGACCCACATCGACTGCTGCGACCCGTCGTCGCGCACCGTGCCCATTGCCATGCCCGCCAGTGTAGTACATGGGGGCCGCCCTGTCGATCCCTGGACGCCGACTTTCACCACGGGCTGCTACGGCAGATTCTCGACAGGGCGTGTAGCGTCGACCAAGCGCTGATCGAGGAGACCAAGCGCCTCTTGCGCGAGCGATTGCCGATGATACTCGCCGAGATGGCCCTTCCGCTAGGATCCTGTTGTAGTGAAGCGCTACGACGGTATCACGGCGAGGAGAGCAGGCTCAATCGCCAAGCGCACCCGCCCGGCCGCGAAGCCGGAAGCTTGGCCCGGCTCAAGCAAGACCTTTGGGACAGTCTCCGCAAGCCGGACGCCACAGATGAGCTGCTCTCCGCCGTAAGGACCAAGATCGGCGACCTCGGTTATTCCCCGACTCGTGTCCTCTTCGAGCTGTTTCAGAACGCCGACGACGCCTATCGCCAGCTTGACGAAAAGACGGAGAACGCCTGCTTCCTGGTGCAGTCTCTTCCCGGCGATCCTGGCGGCCTACGCGTGGTGCATTGGGGACGCCCGATCAATCACCTAGGATCCGATTCCGATGCCGGCCGTCGCCATGGTCGCGACCGCGACCTCCTCAACATGATGGTGATGAACTTCTCCGAGAAGAGGACTGACCAAGACATGACCGGAAAGTTCGGGCTCGGCTTCAAGAGCGTCCACCTCTTGTCGGACAGCGTGGGAATCGCGAGCGGCTTCATCACGTTGCGCACGCGAGGCGCTTTCTTGCCGGACGAGTGGCCCACGGGAACCGAGGAGGCGAGGCGGCACGAGCATTCCAGCGGTCGGAAAGCAACCGTCATCGATATTCCTTTTTCGCCAAAGACACCGGCCGACGTCGATCAACCGTTTCGTCGCGCCGCAACTTGGCTGCCGGTGTTCGCACGCCGAATCCGACAGGTCGAACTCGACGGCTGCGCGCGCCGAGTGAGTGTCCGTTGCACAGCGTCGGCGCTGTCCGGCGACGGCAACGGCATTGACGTTGTGGTCGTCACCGGGAGCCCGGCGGGGAAGCAACGCGCGTTGCGACTAGACCTCGGAAGTGGCTTCAACCTGTTGCTGAAGGTCGGGCGCGCAGGTCCCTGTGTCTTCAGGGGTGACCTCCCGCGCATCTGGAATCTCGCTCCGTTGGAAGAGGATCTGAGTTCCGGCTGGTTACTCAACGGTCCATTCTCCGTAGATCCGGGGCGGGGGCGCCTCGCCGGGTCGACTCAGCAGCGGCGGGAGCGGTTCGACACACTCGGCCCGGGACTCGCCGAGAGACTCCTGACGCTCCATGACCTCGTGGAGAGCGACTGGGTACGCGTCTCCAACGCACTTGAACTCGACGGCGGCGGACCGGATGCCCGGCGGCGCTTCTGGTCCGGACTCTTCGAAGTCATGAATCTGGACTTCGATGACCACCTCGCCAAATTTCTGCACAGCAAGGGTAACGGCTACAGCCGCCTCGCGGCTGATCGGTTCGTCGTGCCGACCCGTCTGCCGGAGCCGTTCCATAACCTCGTGCGCGCGTCCGAGGTGTCCCACTACGCGACCGCGGCACTGGCCGCTGAAAACGTTCTCGATCGGGTACAAGACTGGCCTTCGGTGGTGTCCTTCAAGGGGCGCATCGTGCACTCCGAAGTGGCTGGGCAGTTGCGGAAGCTTGACTTCGAGGACCTTCGGCCCGTCGCTCTCCACGATGTCCTGAGAATGGAAACCGGAGACCAGAAGCGAATCGACGAGGCACTCGGAAGCCGGCTCGGAAAGCTCATCACTCCGAAGTCGATCGAGGGGGAGCCGCTTGGTGCTGAGCGCGATTTCATTCTCGACGTTGCGTGCCGGACAAGTTTCCGTGCCCAGGACGAGACATGGCGCAGCGTCGGAAAACTCAGTTCGCGGCATGGTAGCGGCGATGACGAGATTCGGCATTGCGGGTTCGCACCTGAGAGTGCGCTGCTCCATTCGGACTACCGGGGCACCGCGCTTGAGTTCTTCAAGGTCGCCCGCGCCCGCTCGGGATACGACCCGAAGGTGCCACTTTTGCATAAGTGGGCACGCCGCGCGAACGACGATAGCCGTCAGCGCGGAGTGCTCAGTTATCTCGTGCGCGGATATCATGGACGGTCACTGGCGGAGGCCATACGCGGCGATCCTCCAACCTGGGTGGGAAGGGATGTCGACTTCTTGCTCCGCCGAATTGTTCCCGATTGGCCGGAAGAAGACAAGAATATACTGTTGATTAGGCTTGGCGATCACAATCGGCTTGTCGTTCAACCTGAACCAAGACGGACCGTACTACCGCCGGACACCGCCGGATCGATCCTTGGAAAAATCCACGACTGGTGGCTCAGCGTCAAAGATGTCGAAGCGGGGGCTTACGCGACGCGCGTGTATCCGGAGTCTTTTTCAGCCTCGCGGCTTCGGAAGGACGACGATCGTGAAGCGTGGTTCACCATGTTCGCCCTCGCCTGCTACCAATTGTTTGGCCGGACGCAGGATACTCAACATCGCCGGTTCATCGAAGACGGAACGAGCCAAGGGTGGTGGCGGAAACTCGCGGAATCCCAGCCACCTGACGACTATCGGCCTTGGCTCGAGAGCCTTGAACGTTGGAGCGAACCGGATCAGAACGATCAGACCTTTCTTCTCTGGAAGCGTACACTGGTGGATCTGTACACGATCGCCCGCGGACTGAACGACTACATCGAGTTGATCCGCAGGTTGCCCGGCAGCCTCAGGGAAGGCTCCGGTTCATTGGACTTCATTCTTCGACCGGGTTCCTCGGCCGACGCTGCGCGCCTCGACGCCGACGCCGCGCCGCTCAATCGGTCGCTCGGCATCGGCGTGAACTGGCTGATCCGCGAGCTGGTGCGCCACGGGGTCTACCGCCGCGAGGACGAGGGGCTGCTGGCGCCCTGCTGCTGGGCGCCGACTCAGCGCGTCAGGAATTTTCTGAATACTCTCGGTGCGAACATCGACGAAAAGCCGGACCCCGCCTTGAGCAGAAGAATCTACGGCTTCGTTGTCGAACACATCGGCGGCGATCGCGCTCGTTTCGACGGTGACTTCGATCTTCCCTTGCAGATCGTCAGCGGCGGCGGAGATCACCCGGAAAGACGCAAACGGTGGTTTGAAGAGGCCGGCCTCGAGGCGCCGAGTCCCTGGGACGCGCCAAGTGACGATGCGGACGACTCGTAAACCGAACAGACGCCAATGACAAGAGCGGCATCGCCACTCGATGCCGGCGCGCCGGTCACCCACCCACGCCACGGCGCTGGCCGGGTCGTCGCCGACATGGGGGCCACGGTCGTCGTCCGCTTCGGCGGGACCCTGGAGCAGGTTCCCGCCGGTGAGATCGTGGTCACGCCGTCGCTGCAATCGGCGCTCCGAGACGGGGTGCTCGACGATCCGTTGGATGCGCTGGTGCGGGCGCAGGCGTTGGCCATTGCATCGGTCAACGATCAATGGGGCGTCTTCTCGCGGTCCCGCGTGAGGTTGCTGCCGCATCAGTTGTGGGTGTGCCGGACCGTGAACCGGGCGTGGCCGTTCCGCTGGCTGGTGGCGGACGACGTCGGGCTCGGCAAGACCATCGAATGTGGCTTGGTGCTGATGCCGTTGATCGCGTCCGGGCGGGTGCGCCGGCTGCTGATCCTGGCCCCGGCGAAGCTGGTGCCGCAGTGGCAGTTCCGCCTGAAGGACATGTTCGACATCCGCCTGCAGCGCTACGCCGCCGAGGCGGATACGCGGCGCGGGGACTTCTGGGGCACGGCGTCACAGGTGGTGGCGTCGCTTCACACGCTGTGCGGCGACGGGCGCGGCGCGCGCCGGCGGCTCCTCGACGCCGACCCGTGGGACCTGCTGATCGTCGACGAGGCGCACCATCTTGGGCTCGACAAGAAGACCGGCGCGACGCTCGCCTACGGCTTGGTTGCGGACCTGGAGGCGCGGCGGAAGATCAACTCGCTGTTGTTCTTCACCGGCACGCCGCACCGCGGGAAGGACTTCGGGTTCTTCGGCCTGATGCGTCTCGTGCGCCCCGACCTGTTCGACCCGGAGAAGGACGGCGCCGGGCAACTGGCCCGGCTGCCGCAGGCGATGATCAGGAACAACAAGGCGGCCGTCACTGATCTTCAGGGAAATCGGTTGTTCAGGCCGGTGACGGTGCGCAACCGGGAATACACGTTCAGCGAAGCGGAGTCCCGTTTCTACGAGACGCTCAGCGCGTTCATCCTCGACGGCCGAGCGTACGCCGCGACGCTCGACGGGCGGGCGCAGACGGCGCGCATGCTGGTGCTGACCACGCTCCAGAAACTGGCCGCCAGCTCGATCGCGGCCATCCGGCATGCGTTGCGGAGGCGGCGGGCGATGCTGGCGCGCGTCGTCGGCCGCGCAGATGCGGACGACGCGGCGACCGTCGGCGTCCCGGACGACCAAGCGACGCTGGACGAGGTCGCCGAAGCGGAGGAGGCGCTGCCCGGCGCCGCGGCCATCGTGCTCATGAAGGACGAGATCCAGCGCCTCGGCGATCTCGTCGCCCTGACGGAAGAGGTCGCCGCGGAGACGAAGATCGATCGCCTCGTCGCGCTGGTCCGCGATGAGTTGCCGGACGCGGAACCCGTCCTGCTGTTCACCGAGTACAAGACCACCCAGGCCCTCGTCGTAAACGCGCTGCATCGGCGATTCGGCTTCGGAAAGGCGACGTTCATCAACGGCGACGACCGGCTCGACGGTCTGGAGCAGGCGGCGGGCGGCGTCAGGACGGTCCGCCAGCCCCGCGAACAGGCGGCCGAGGCGTTCAACGCCGGCCGCGTGCGTTTCCTGGTGTCGACGGAAGCCGGCGGCGAGGGCATCGATCTGCAGGAACGCTGCGCCGTGCTGGTGCACGTGGACATGCCGTGGAACCCGATGCGGCTCCATCAGCGCGTCGGCCGCCTGTCGCGCTACGGCCAGCGCCGGCCGGTCTCCGCCTACATCCTGCGGAACCCCGATACCGTCGAGGCGCGCATCTGGGACCTACTGAACGAGAAGCTGGAGCGGGTGCAGCAGGCGCTGTCGGCGGTGATGGAGCAGCAGGAGGACATCTCGCAACTCGTCGTCGGCATGGCCGGGCCGCCCCTCTTCAACCAGCTTTACGCCGGCGCCCAGGGGATGTCCGGCGATCGCCTGACCGCCTGGTTCGACGAGGCCACGGCCACGCTCGGGGGGCGTGACGTCGTGGAGACCGTACGGGAGCTGCTCGGCAGCGTGTCCCACTTCGACTTTCAGCAGGTCGGCAGAGACCTGCCGCGGGTCGACGTGCCCGACCTCGAACGGTTCTTCACGCTGGCTGTCGGCAGACACAAACGGCGCGTCTTCAAGCATCCCGACGGCCTGGAGATCAAGGCGCCGGCGGCCTGGAAATCACGCAGCTACGCCGTGCGCGACCGGTACGACGGGCTCGTGTTCGACCGCGATCTCCGCGGCGCGAACGCGGCGTCGCGAGTGTTGGGCGTCGGCCACACCCTCTTCGACGTCGCCCTCGACGAGGCGCGCAACCTGCCGGTGAGGGTCGCGGCACTGGATGGCATACCCGCCGCTGTTCTGGTCGTCTCGGTCGAAGACGAGGTGACGGGCACGGGCTCGCTCGCGCACCGGCTCGTTTTCGGCGTTATGGAGGTCGACGGCCGGCCGAGACCGATGCGTGACTGGGAACTCCTGCAGATGTTGAACCGCGTGACGCTCAGGAGCGCCGGCGGCGAACCTGGGAACGGCGCTGCGACGGTCGAGCGCACGGCCACCGTCGACCGGTTGAAGAACGCGTTCGAGTCGGGTCTGTCGGACCACGCGCCCGCGTTGCGCCGGCCGGTATGCTGGCCCGAGATGCTCTTCGTCCCGGAAGGTTCCGCTTCGCCGAGCGTCCGGCGTGTGGACGAGAAGCCGGGGCGCACGTCAGATCGGTGAAAATGACTGCCCCTCGAAACCGGACAACGGACCACCCGTGACGCGCCACCCGGGGTGCGCGTCAGGTCGGTGAAATGACGGCCCCGGCACTGTCAGGCTGGCGATTTCTGTGCCGTTCCCGGCATCGAGGCCCTCCCGAACGGGCCTTCTGGGGCTTTGGCGCCATGGGATGTCTCGGGGTCGGCCACGCCGGGGTACTTCCACCAACCGCAGCCTTCGAGGAGGGATCCGATGCGACTCCTTCTGATCCTGCTCGGGTTGGCCCTGCCCGCAGTGGGCGGCGCGCAGCCACTGTCGATCTCGGCTTCGGTCGCGGTCGCGTGGATCAACCCGCTCGGCGTCCCCGACTACCGCGGGGAGAACCCGCCCTCGGTGGGGATGGTTTCTCATCCGACCCTCGTCGTCCTGTGGCGCGGGCAGCCGGGCTGGGCGCTGACGGCCCCTGGCGGCAGAGTCGGGTTCGGGGGTCGGTTCGACGGTGGGCCGGACGGAGACGAGCTCCACTCGATCGTCGTAGAGCACGGCGGTATCCGGCTGGAGCTCCAGTACGATCTGCAGGGCGGTTCCGCCGCCGTCAACGGGATGCCCGTCCCGCTGCCGGACGGACACGATGTGATCCTCCTCGATCGCGTCGACCGCGAACCCGTGGTCGCAGGAACCCTGAGGGTCGGCGGCCAGGTCCTCGAACCCATCGAGACGTTCCTCGGCCGCTCCCCGGAGGTTCGGGAGTACGTGCGGTGCGGCACCCCGCTGCCTGAGGACGTCTTCGCGGGCGAAGCGGAGCCGGAACTCGCAGAGCGGTTCCGCGATTTCATGCAGGCGATGCTCGATGAACGGTGCCGGCTGCTCGCCGGCGGGTAGTTGGCGGGAGGGCTCCTGCAACTTGACGCCCGGGAGCCCTCCGCCGGCGCTCGATGCTGCATTCAGGCGGCTCCCGGCGCCGTCGGCGCTTCTCGGCCCCCTTGCGCGCCGCCTCGCGCAGGTCCTCGCGATGCAGCACCACGCGATGCAGCACCACGCCCTTGCCGTTGAACGTGAGCACGACAACCGGCACCCGGGGGGCGGCTCGCCCTCCTCGGCCCGGCGGGCCTCGTAGAAAGCGTCGAAGTCCTTCGCCGCTCGAACCACCAACGGGCTCCGCCTGACGCTTGGGCGCCTCCGCCCGGTGTTGGGGGACAGCTCGAACCGCGTCTCGTCGAACGACCGCGAGGCGGCCGCCAAGCAGAACTAGGCACCGGCATCCGGCAAGAATGGTCCGGCTGTCGCCGGCCGTGGAAGACTACAGACGGTGGCTGTCAGCGCCGGTGCGGAAGATCAAGGTCCGGTGCCACGGCAGGTAACGCTCGTGGGCGCGGTGCAGTCCGCCGACCTTCAGCGGCCCGTCGAGTCCAAGTGACCGGGCATCGGGAAGGAGAGCGTCCGAGGTGAGCACTGTTCCGTCCTCTGCGATAGTGATGAAGCCGGCGTCGAACGCAGCATCGAGTTGCGGCGCCAGCAGCAGGCCGTTGAAGACGTCGAGGCGCTCTGCGTCCGTGCCGCAGTCGACCCAGGGCTTGATGTGGCTCGCGCGCAGGAGATCGGGCACCCCGAGGCCGGTGATCGCGCAACGGCCATCCCAGTACTCGAACAGGCCGCGGCGGAAGATGTCCTGACCGACCCGCTGGATCACCAGGCGTTCGGCTTCCGTGGTCCGCGGCAGGTTCGCAGTTTCGTTGTCGAAGTCATGAAGCAGGGCGTCCGGCAGCGTGCGCGAGAGCTGGAACGCCCGGCGCAACAGCCGATGCAGTGCGGCGATGTCGCCGACACTCAGCGCGCCGGCGGCGCCGCTCGGAACCAGGTCCGTGAACACCACGCCGAGCCCTGCCAGTCCGTCGAGCACGTCCGCCCGCGACGCGGCGGCGAGAAACCGGGAATCTCCGATGGCCGCGAGCCAGATGCGCATCGACGTCTGGCTGCTGCCGAAGCAGAGCCAGTCGGCCGTTCGCTCCAGATCAAGGTCGAAGCCGTTGTCGGTCGCGGCCTTCTCCAGGCGGGTGATCGTGACGGCCGCCAGCATTACCGGCCTCGGCCCAGTCGCTTCCGGAGCCACGCGACGCGGATGCTCACGAACGCGGGACGCCGCTCCTGGTCGAGGAGCTGGGTGGCCCGCGCGGTCCGTTCCTCCTTGATGCGGTGCGTTGCATGAAGCCGCGATTCAGCCGCGTCCGCTCGCTGTCCAGCGCCGCACCGCGGGCCGCCACGAGTGTCGGGTGATTCAGGTTGAGGATCGCCCGCCGCCGATCCCCGCCGTGCCGATGATCGTCGATGGCCAGCTCGAGGGCTCTCCGGGTTGCCCTGTCGATGCGCACGTCGTCGCGGACGTACGTCCGGCCGTCGCTGTCGAAACCGACCAGCCGTTCGTAGTCGAGCTCGGTGGGCCACGGAAGATCCGGATCCGCGTCGTCCCACCTGAGTCGCCGGTTGCCCTTGGCGCCGTCGCACGTGTCGATCGTCGCGCAGGAGAGGTACAGGTTGCGCCAATGGAGCGCGTGTTCAGGTGCGCCGCTCAGGGGGCGCCAGTGCTCTACGTGAGCCGGCTCCCGGTTCTCCGAGAGCCTGCGTTCGCAGTACACGCAAAGAGATGACTGCTCGCCGGACATGACCTTGCGCAGCTTGCCCTTGTCGAGCCGATCGAACTCCGTTCTGGCGAACTTGGTCCTGTCGGACCGGTCCGGGAGAGTCGTCCGGTACTCCCGCTCGGCATCCACGAACCGCCGCGGCGTCTGGCCGTCGGGGCTCACGTCCGACGGCGGCCACGGCTTCGACAGTCCCCGCATCTACTCCTCTTCCTCCATGAACCCTCTGGCTCGGATGAGCGCCGGATCGTTGTCTCCCATCGCTGCGCCAATTCCTGATACACCCGTTCAGCCTTCGCACGGTCGCCTTGATCGATCGCGCGGTGCAGACGACGCAACTCGACCACCCCTTTGTCGTCGCGATCATCCGTGCGCATGAGATCGCGAAGGATCGCGTTCGTGTCCCTGCCCTCCACGAATACCTGATGCTCTTGAAGCCTCCCGTCGACGAGCCGGCGAACTTGGCGGTTCTCGGCGCTGCTCAGTACCTGCGGTGAGTGCGTGGTGATGATGAGCTGCAACTTCGGGAATACGTCGCGAAGCCTCGGAAGCGCCTCCCGTTGCCAACGCGGGTGCAGATGGAGGTCGAGCTCGTCGATGAGCACTACGCCCTCCACCCGTGCGGGTGCGTCGGCGCCGTCGATCTCGTTGAGCATGACGGCGCGGCGGGCGATGTCGGCGACCAGCGCGATGAACACGTGATAACCGTCGGACAGCTCGGACCACGGGGCGGCGTGCCCGTCCTTCGAAACGCACCACGGGGCCTTCCGCCGCCGGGTCGTACCAGCCGTGCGTGACGCCGGGCGTCGCCCGGGCCGTTGCCTCCATTACGGCTGCATGGAACAAGCGCTCCGGTTCGTACTGCTGCCTGCGGACCACGTCTCCGAGCATCTCGTCTTGCAGCCACTGGAGTAGCGAAGACTCGTCGAGGTTCGGGTCGAGCGCGGAGGTGTAGGCTTCCCAGCGGTCCCTCGTGCGCTCGACCTTGCGACGGCCGCCCCGGAGGCGTCTCAAGCGATCGACGCCGTACCACGCGAACAACGGCCACCGGTCTCCGGGCACTCGAACGCGCTCCAGGGCCTCGAGAATCGGTTGGTGCTCGTTCATCTTTCGTCCGGACGCGGGATGCGCTGCCGTCGACCACGTGACGGATTCCGATACCCCCACGTCCGCGGTCCATGCGACCTTGCACGGGCCGACCGGCTCGCGCCGCCCCTGCTCGTCGAGCGTGCGCATCCTGGGATCGCGCCGCGCGTCGAGCTTCAGGACCTTCGGCGCATCACTCTGGAACACGGCGAGGCCCATCGCGAGGGCCGTGAGCAACGCCGTCTTTCCACCGCCGTTCTCGGCGAAGAGGACCGTGGTGTCCTCTTCGAGCGGAAGCCTGAGCTCGTCGAAGCAACGGTAGTTGTCGACGCGGATCTCGCGGAGCTGGAATCTGTTCATTTCCCCCTCCCGATCACGTGTCCCTGAAGTCGCAACTACCCCAGCGATTCCCAAGCCTCGCGCCGTGCCCAAAACGCGGACTCATTGAGGCAATGTGCATTGCAGGGTCGTGGTCGAGACGCCATTCGACGTGGACTTGCGACTCCCTTCCGGACGACTCCAGTGGGGGATCTGCAGGGTGCTTCAAGGGGCTTGGTTGTGGCCTGTCTCAGTTCTTTAGGAGTTCGCCCGCCTCATGCGCTCGCTCAGGTCATAATCGCAATTGGCGCGGTTACGGAAGGCCGCATCAATCAGAAACTCGATCCGTTCCTTGTACCCGTATATCCTGTCCCATGACGTGACCGAGATTTTGACACCGGGTTTCACGAGGTTGTCGATGATGCGAGCAGGTATATGCGGATACCATCGCTCGTACTCCGTCCGATTATCAATATCTATCCATGACCTGATCTCCGGATACAGTCGCTTCTTCTCTTCATCCCCATAGGCCGCATAGCACTTATCATCGGAGATGCCCGGCAGGTTGATCACGACTATCCCTGATTTCTTGTTCACCGAGCCGTCGTACATGCTCGAGTAAATCTCCCAATCGACGTGTTTTCGCCGCTTGGTTTCTTCCCCGACGAGCACAATGGTCACCGTCGAATCTCTGAGGTAATCGTCTCTGATTTTGCGGCGGATCTCTTCATCGCTCCAGTCGTCCGGAATGTCGCCGGTGTCGACCGATTTGTCCACGAATATCGAATGCTGCTTGCCGAATTCGACCAGCGCGTCCTTGTAGTCCTGGTCATTGCCGTGATGATGGCTAATGAACACCTTGTGCATGGTCGCCTCCGTTGCCGAGGAGTCGCCGCAGACCCCGCGACACAAGGGTGACCGCCTCTTGGATATGGGGGGTACGGGCCAGAACGCGGTTCTCGTCCGTGGAGAGACCGTTGTGGAGGTCATCCGGTGAGTATTTGCGAAAGCGCACCCGACCGGCCCACGCATCGCGTGAGCCGGCCCAGCGCTCGGCGAGGCCGATCGTCTCGGCGATGTCGCGCGCGCACCCGCCGAATCCTCCGAGCACGAAGACCGGTTGACCGGTTTCCAGTGAGAGCCGGGCCTCCTCAGCGATGCCGGGCGCTGCGCCCTTGTAGCCCTCGACGCGGCCGCCGAGGACGATGCGAGCCCGAATGTCACGGCGCATGACGGTCCGCATGGCCGTCAGGCCCGTCGCCCACTCCTCCTGGTCCGGCTCGTGGGCGTCAAGCTTCAGTCGTTCTTCGCGCGCCAACCGTGCGCCGTCCATCGAAAGGAAGACGAGCCGCACGGCCGGCTCGTGCTCGGTCGAGAATGCCGAAAGCTCGTCCGACGTCATCCGGATATGCACGGGCCAAGCTAGGTAGTCGGTCACGGCGATGGTCGCGCCGTGCCGCGGATGGCCCCGATAACGCGCGACGAGCTCGGCAAGGAGCTCCGTGAAGCCGTGTCGCCGCAGATCGCCGCCGTAGGCCAGACTGCTTCCCGACGCGAGCACAAGCAGCGCAATCTCGGCCATCGCATCGCGCAAGTGCCCGGGGCTCAGCCCCAGGGCTCCCAGGTCAGGGCTCTCCGAAACCGACACTCCCACCGCGGATGCGGTCTCGGTGCAGGCGGACATCATCGGCGTTCCTCCAGCCATTCCGTGAAGGTCAGGACACGGACCCCCGGCGCGATCTCCGAGAACAGCCGTTGTTCGTCGGTGCTCAGCAACGGTTCAGGGTACACGATCGTTGGAGTCGAATCCTCGTCACCAGAGGGCAATGCCGCCAATGCGATCAACTCGGGTGGGCGCGCCGTGAACAGGACGCCCTGCGGATCCGCCACATACGGACCGACTCGACAACGCCACAACCAGGTGCGGAAGACCTCATCCAAGAGGTGGCCGACGACGGTTCCGATCCGGTCCGTGCAGCCCGGCTCCATGCGGACGACCGGCACATTGCCCAGATAGGCCATGCCGCGCAGATCGACATCCCGCACGCAATTGACCGCGATCAAGAGACGGCATCATCAACGGGAACGTGTGGTTCACGGCGGCCCTCGGGATGATGCACGCGATGGCGGTTCTGATCACTCCCGCACCGGTGATATCCCTCCAACCGAGCAACCAATGCCTGTCCCAGACGTCATCCAATCTCACCGCCACCTCGTCCTCGGGGACCCAGTACCTCGGTAGCGTCATCCGCCCCGGATCGGCATGGGCAACGTGGTCGAGCTCGGGAAGCTTTCCCTGGTTCGCCTGAGCCCTGCTCTGCCCTTCATAAGTGCCGAATCGGTGATCGAAATGGTGGATCATCTTGGCCTCGTACAGAGGCAACATGACCTCTCCGTCCTTCTCGAACTGGTCGCCTTCCCGCCTCCACCCGACCGCCGCCAAGTCGGCCCGCGTGCGAAACAGGCCGGAGTCGTTGGCCATGTGAAACATGCTCTGGAATCTCACGCCCCATGGATTCCCGTCCGGGTCGCCTTCCCGCCAAAGCACGCCGGCCGGCGGTATATCGCCAAGTTGACGTCTGCGTCGCGGCGTGACCTGAAGGTGGGACAGGTGCGCGTGTTCGGGTTGAGCGCGGCGAAATCGGCGGGAGTCAGCGCGAAGTGCCGCCACCGGTCGTCGAGATCGACCGCGCGCCGCGCATAGAAGACGAGGTCGGCCTGATCGGATGCTCCGATCGTGAGAAGCAGAAACCGGTACGCGTGGTGGAGGCCCTTGAAAACCAGATCCTCGTTTTCGAAATGCCAGACGCTGGCAAGGGCGCTACGGTCGAGAAGAGCTTGAAAATACTCCTTGGTGGTATCGTCGGTGACGATTCCGCCGGGCACGATGAAGCCTGCACAACCGTGACGCGCCAGCACGCTCCAGTTGTGCTCGGCGAACAGCGCGTACGTGTTCACGTCGCCCTTTCCGCAGCACTAGTGTCCCACAATTTTGGCGATTCTAGGCCCACATCAGCGGCAGTTGGGGGCCGGGAGGGCTGGAAGGACCGGGTGGCGACGGCGTCGTGAAGAGCTCCTGGAGTAGGCGACGTTCGAACACGTTGAGCTGGAGCACCTGCAGCATCCGGTGAAGGCTCCAACTCACTCGCATGACGAACTTAAGATACGCCAACAGCAAGTACATGCACATCGCCACCCATAGCTGCGTCATGACCGCGTTCTTCGACCGGCCCACGAACCGCTTCACCTTCAGATGCTGCTTGATCCACTTGAAAAACAGCTCGATCTGCCACCGGGATTTGTAGATGTCCGCAATCGTCTTGGCCACCCACGTCGTGTTGTTGGTCACGAACACGTACCGGTTCTTCGTCACCGGGTCCTTGTAGACCACCCGCCGCAGCGGCGCGGCATACGCCTTCCGGCCGCGAGCGCTCGTCAGCTCGATCGTCTCGTCGCTGATGACGCCGGTCCCGCGGCGGACGCCGTGCGTGTCCGTGACCCGATACCGCACGCCCCGCTTCAGGCGCGTCACGAAGGTCACGCCCTGCGCCTGCAACTGATGGAACCACTTGAAGTCCATATACGCCCGGTCCGCCACGACCACGCTGCCGGCCGGAAATATCCAGGTGCGGACGACCGTGACATCGGCGGTCTTGCCTTCGGTCACACTGACGAAGCTCGGTAGATGGCCCGCCTCATCCAGACCGACGTGCAGCTTGATGGCCGCCTTCGTGCGTCGAAACGTCGCCCACGGGAAGACCGCCAGACACAAATCGATGGTGGACGCATCGACGGCGTACAACTTGTTCTTGAATCGAAAGCCGTGCCTCGGCGCGTGCTCCCGGCAGCGGCCCAACAGGCGTTCGAACAGCGCTTCGTAGAGGGTGTACGGCTGTTCGGTATTGACCCGGGCCAACGACGAGCGGCTGACCGTCCCCACGCCGAGGTGATAGAGTTTGCGTCCTTGGGCGGCCAAGTTGCTCACGATATCCCGCAAGCTCTGTCGGCCCGTCAACTGCGCCAAGCCAAGGGCCGCGAACTGCGCCCAGCGGCTCATGACACGCAACCCCTGACCGCGCTGGTGCCGGCGAGCTTCGGCCTCGAATTCATGTCTCGGAAGGAACTTGAGAAGCTGCGCGAAGACTGTGTTATGATGAGCCACGGCTTGGATCTCCTGTCTTTTGAATGACTTATGCTACCAATCATTCTATCAGACATGGAAGGTTCAAGCCGCCTTCACCTGAAGGTGTGTGGGACAGAAGTGTTTCCGCAGAGGGGGTAGCGGCCGGATTGCCGCATGAAATGACTCTGTCCCTGCGCGATGCGCGTCGCGGCGGTCCACCCCCGCCAGAGAACCGGGTTCGTGGCTGGAAGCGCCGCGATGAGCTTCTTTCGCTCGGCGGCGTTCCGCGCGTTCGCGATGGAGGGGTCGCGTTTGGCGAAGAACTCCTGCTCCTGGAGCTTGACGCGCTCCCAGGGCGGGTTGCCGAGCACGACGTCGAAGCCGCCCCGCGCAAGGACGTGCGGAAACGCCAGCTCCCAATGGAATAGGCCGTAGTCTTCGACGATACGCCGCGTGGTCTCGACCAGCGCCGAGGTCGGCGGGGCGTCCCCGTCGCGCAGCGCGCGCCACGCGGCCGTCGTGGGTGCCGCCTCGACGACCGGACCGGGTTGGTGCTTGGGCCAGAGGAAGGCGGCGCACCACACGTCGGCCACGAGCTTCTCGTGCTCGTAGGCCTTCGAGGCCAGGAGCGCGTCCCACTTTCGCTGCTTCTTGGCCAGGGCGGCCGCGTCCGTGTCCGGGGCCTGCTCCACCGTGCGCATGGCATCGCGCAGCGCGCCGGTCTCGTTGCGAGCCCCGAACCGAAGACGTCGATGACCGGCGATCTCCTCTCTGTTCCGGCGCTTGAGCGACTTGGCGACCTTTCTGTCGTCTCCTTCGAGGACCGCCCACGCGGCGTCCGGCACCTGCTTGCCCATCAGCGCGCGGCTCGTGCCGATGAGCGAGTTGCCGCGGCGGATGTGGCTCTCCAGGAACGTGAGGGGCAGGCCCGGATCGATCGATTCCATCCACAGGCCCACCTTGCAGATCTCGACGGCCAGCGGGTTCATGTCGACGCCGTAGATGCACCGCCGGACGACGTCGCGGAGCGCGCGCTGGTAGTCGTCCGGCGCGGGCGTGCTCCCCGCCCGGATGCGCGCGACGTGATCGGCGAGACGGCGCGCCGCCGCGAGCAGGAAGTGCCCCGACCCGCAGGCCGGGTCGACGATCGCGAGGTCGAGCAGGGCATCGGCAGGATGCTCGGGATGCGCGTCTATCGTGCGCTTGACCACGGGATCGAGGGCGCTCGCGAGAAGGCGCTGCACCAGCTCGTCCGGCGTGTAGTAGCTGCCGGTCGTCTTCCGCGCATGGCCCCGGCTCTCATCGGCGCCCGCGAAGGAGAAGGACCGGCCGTCCCTGGTGATCTGCGGGACCCGCTCCAGCAGGCCCTCGTAGACGTAGCCGAGCTCATCGGGACCCATGTCGCGCCAGTTCACGCGCACGAGCCCCGAGGGCTCGCGAAGCCACGCCAGCCGGAAGAGTGCGCCGAGGAGGGCGCGGTTCTCCAGCTTTGCCGCGTCGAGGTCCGGGCACTCCTCCGGCGCGAACAGGCCGGCGAGGGCGGGCAGCCCGAGACGCGGTTCGCCGCCTGCAAGGCTGCGGAAGACGATCCTGACGGCTTCCCAGAGATCACCCTGGCGATCGTGGGCGCTCCCGCGGACGGCCCGATCGCGAAGGCGGCGGAGACCGTATCCGCCGGCATAGAGATCGCGGGCCGGGCCGGATGCGTTCTTCGGGTGCAGCAGGTTCCGTTCTTCGACCGTGAGCAGGAAGACGAGCCGGTAGACGAGCCGCAGGAGTTGCCCGAAGTAGCGCTCCTTCGTGAGATCCCCCGCGTGCAGCGCGGCGCGGAGCTGCTTGTTCGCGGCGTGGGAGAGGAACCCCTGGCCCAGGATCTCGAGCGCCTGCCGGAAGCCGGCGCTCAGCTTGTCGCGCGCCCGCGTTCCCTGCTGCCGGCCGGCCTCCCGCCACGTCTCCAGCGGGCAGGTCTCGGGCGGGTCGCCGGCGCGGCCGAAGCGCGACTCGTGGGCGAGGAGCCACAGCGCCGCGAAGTCGGGGTACAGCTCCTCCGTGAAGATCCGGCCGAGGTCGGCTTCGATCCACGCCGGCCGCGTGAGGCTCGCGTTGTCGCGCGCGATCCGCAGCGAGAGCCCGTCCGCCGCGAGGCCCCAGAGCGCCCCGCCGGGGGCGTTCAGGGTCTCCTGCAGGAGCCCGAACGCGCTCCGCCGCCGCCGGTCGTCTCCGAACTCGGGCAGGGGAGTGTCCAGGCCCGCTCCCAGCGGGGCTGTCACGACCGGAACTCGGTCGCCGAGAGCGAAGAACGGGACGGGATACACCCGCTCGCCGATCGTCTTCGGTTCCGCCCGCATCACGGACGCGAAGCAGAGTGCATCGCGTAGAAACGCCTCGACGAAGCGCTCGGCCAGCGCGCGCGCGTCGCCTCCGGAGGCGCGGCCTGTCTCCATCTCCTGAAAGCACGCCTGGGCGATACGCCAGCTCCGGGCGATCTCGTCACGGATGTGAAGGCCCTTCGGAATGCGGTAGTCGGTTGGCTCCTGCGTCGCGGCCTGGAGCTGAGCCACCTTTCCGAGCCACTCCGCTCCGAGAAGGCCGCCCTCGATTGAAAGGGCGTCGAAGGCGAGCTGAGCCTCGCCCACGCTGGATCGACGAGGCGCCATGGTCAGCCCACCGTTGGCAAGAGCACGTACACGCCGATCACGTCAGGACGAGGGAAAGCCTCGACAGAGGTGCTCCCGGCCGCCCGGCTGGCTTCCCGCACGTGCAGATGGTCGTCAAGCAGGACCTGCGCGCGAGCCGCCGCGAAAGCCTCGAGATCGGCCGCCCGTCCAGGGAGCCGGGCAAGAGCTCGTGCGACCTCGCGCTCCCGGACGTGCCGCGGGGGATCGCCGGCGGGGGGCAACGCCAGCAGCGACAGGGCTTCGGGCCCGGTGAGGGGGGCCGCGGTTTGGCCGGCAACCCAGGCCAACGCGGTCGCTTCCTCGACCATCAGTGTCGTTGACCGGCGCTGCCTGCGCGACAAGAGCCGGTGGCGCAGCCGAAGGAGCGCGACCGTCGTGCGGCCATGCACTCCCTCGGAAATCCAGCAGCCGGCGCGCCCGAGGACCGAGGGGTCGCTGGCCGCGGCGTCCGTATCGTCGTTCAGGAGGGTCCGCCCGAGCAGTGTCTCCGCGAGCACCGCGACCAGCGGGTGACTGCGCTGGACGGGACGGCATCCGGGCGCCGCGGGATAGGCGAAATCGACGGCGACCGTGCCCGCGATGTCCTCCGTTTCCAGACGCTCGCGAACCTCGTCGGGCAGCGGCGCGGTGGCGACCTTGAATCCGCGCGCGAGCGGTTCCAGCCCGGAACCGAGCCGGGCGAGAGCGCGGCTCGCAAAGCGCTGCACGTCGTCACGGTCGCCGACCGCGGCGAGGCTCTTGCGCCATTCCGGCAGCACCTCGTCGGGCTTGATGCGCTGCTGGGCGAACACGGTCCGATTCCGTTTTGCCTTCGTCTTCGTACTCTCCCAGTGGCGCTCGAACAGCTCGAGCTGGCGGCCCTCGACGGCCCCGGCGCCGCCCCGGCGCCGCAGGAGCACCGCCTTGAGCAGCGCCTGCGTGAGCGAGTGGCCGTCGTCCGGCACCGGCACCGGCACGCCCAGCTCCTCCCGGATGCGGGCCGCCTTGCGCAGGATGACCTGGAGCACCGCGCCATCCACCGGGTTGTTGACGCCGTAGAGGAGCGTGGCGCGCACCGTCGGGCTCGGCTGACCGAAGCGATCGACGCGGCCTTCCCGCTGCTCATGGCGCGTCGGGTTCCAGGAGAGGTCGTAGTGGACGACGGCGTCGAAGTGCTCCTGCAGGTTGACGCCCTCCGACAGGCAGTCGGTGGCGACCAGGACCCTGGCGTCTTCAGCCCCCATCCGCCTCACGTGCTCCTCGCGTTCCTCGGGGGGCATTTCGCCGGTCACGGCGCGGACGGCAACGCCCGTCAGGTTGTCCTGGAGGTGGCGGGCCACGTAGTGGGCGGTCGCGATGAAGCGGCAGAAGACCACCACGTTGAAGCCGGCCTCCACGAGCTCTGCGACGTGCTCCGCGGCGGCCCTGAGTTTCGGATCGCCGCGCTGGCCCGCGAGTTTCTCCGCCTGCTCGATCAGCCGCGCCAGGGCCGGATCGTCGCCGCCGGCCGGGGGTTCGACGTCGTCCGCGACGAGTGCGTCGACGTCACCGTCGAAAATGCGATCGAGGAGGTCTTCGCGCGCCTCGGCCCCGAGATCCTCGCCGGTGCGGGTGCGCAGGGCCTGTACGGCCGCCACCGGGCTGGACGCGGTGCAGCGCAGGAGCGCCAGAGTGCCCCAGAAGTCGAGCCGCTGCCGCTGCTCGTCTCCGGAGCCCGTCTCCACGACCTCGGCGCAGTAGTCGAGGACGTCGTTGAAGAAGACGTCCCAGGCGCCGCTGAGCTTGTAGGTGAGCTCCTTCGTTTCGCGACGCGGAAAAATTTCGCCCTCCCGCCACTCGGCGATGTCGGGGCGCCGTCTCTGGACGAAGCGGTTCGCCAGTCGTTCGCGGAGGCGTTCGCGCTCCGGGCCCGTGACGTCCGCCAGACGCTGGAAGTCCGGGTCGAGCAGGCCGAGCAGCCGGTAGAAGGCCGCGTCATCGCCGCTGTGCGGCGTCGCGGTGAGCAGGACGAGGTGCCGCGGCGCGCTGCCGGCAAGACCCTGGAGCAGCTCGTGCCGTTGATGCCGGCCCTGCCCGGCCGCGGCGCACGTGTGCGCCTCATCGACGATCACGAAGTCGGGGCACGCCTGGAGGAAGTGGTCCCGCCGCTCCCGGGTCTTGATGTAGTCGAGACTGACGACCGTATGCGGGTGCACGGAGAAGATGCTCACGCCCGGCGGAACGCCCCGTTCCAGGCGCCGCGCGCTGCGGGCGGTGACGGCCGCGGGTCGGATATGGAAACGAACCTCCATCTCGGTGACCCACTGGTCCACCAGATGCGGTGGACACAGGACGACGGTGCGATCGACGTCGCCGCGGTCGAGCAGTTCGCGGGCGATGAGCAGGGCTTCTATCGTCTTCCCGACCCCGACGTCGTCCGCGATGAGGAGGCGCACCGGGTCGAGCTTGAGCGCCATGAGCAGCGGCACGAGCTGGTAGGCGCGCGGTTCGACCGAGATCTGTCCAAAGCTCCGAAAGGGTCCGGCGCCGCGCCGCAGCGAGAGCAGCAGCGCGTCGCGCAGCAGGAGGGCCGCGTCGTGCCCGCCGATCTGCTGCGCGTCCGGCAAGGGGAAGCGGGCCTCGCGGACCGGCTCGATCTCCAGCGGCAGGTGGATCAGCGTCCGATCCTCTTCCGATCCCGTGACCGGACGGACCCGGAGCGTCTCCGCCGAGCTGCCGCCGAGGACGACCCACTCCCGCCCGCGGGCGCTGACGAGGCTCCCGGGCGCGTAGACGAGGTCGTTCACGACGCATGCCCCAGGGCGGAAGCCAGCCGCGCGAAGGCCGCCCTCCAGCCCGCGGGATCCTCGAACCGAACGACCTCGAAGCCGAGGTCCTCCAGCGGCTGCAGGGCGGGACGGTCGGCCTCGTCGATCACCGCCGCAACGTAGTGCCTGCGCCAGACGCAGCGCACGGCGCGGTCGCCGGCGTTGAGCGGTTCCGGGTCGGGCGCCGGAACCCCACGCCGCGCTGCTTCGGCGCGCCAGCGGCTCTCTCGCGCGTCTTCGCCGTCGACGCTGCCGGGCGGGTGTGGCGGCTGGTCGTCGCGCGCCGCCGTGCGCGCGCGGGCCAGCCGCAGCAGCACCGTGCGGGCGTCCTCGTCGCGGCGGTCGAGAAGCTCGTGGTCGGGCTGGTTGTAGTACGACATCAGGCAGCGATAGCAAGCCGCGACGCAGGCCGTCCCCGGCTGATCCGAGAGGCCCGAGACGGAATCGGGCGGACGATCGCCGCCGACGGCGAGATGCATGATCTCCAGCGCCCTTCGTGCGACCAGGGCGAGGCTGGTCTCCTGGCTCACGAGCCGCGTAAGCACGCCGGCGCCGCCTTCCGTAGCCTCGTAGAGCAGGAAGCCGTTGCGGACCTCGCGCGTGGGCATCGGTTCGGCGAGCATCTCGCCTTCCTCGAGTTGGAACACCGCCTCGATGCCGCGCAGGATCGCATGCTGCACGGTGGCCAGGGTGACCTCCGAAAGGGGGTCGCCGACGGGCTGGAAGAGGAGCGCGTTCTTGCGGTCCTGCACGCTGGGGACGATCCACTGCCGGGGAGAGGCGGTGGGATCGAGCGCGCCGTCGTCCGCGTCTTCGCCGTCGTTCCTGGCCCAGTACCCGGATACCGGATCTATGCGGAAGCCGAGGACCTTCTTGTCGGCTCTCCGGCGCAGGCCCTTGTTGAGGCGCGTGATCGCCGCCCCGGGGCCGTACGCCATACGCACGATTTCGCCCTTGTCGTCGGAGGCCGAGGCAGGCCGTACGTCGATCTCCTGATCGCGGATCGCCCATTCGAACGTCGTCTGCAGGTCGAAGCCCTGGCGCTGGCGCTCTTCGTCGTTCGCGGTGATCTGCTCGGCCGGCAGCGTGGCGACGTTCTCGATCCGATACACGTTGCCCACGACGTCGGCGTTGCCGAGCGCAGCGCCGCACGCGTGGCACATCGAGAGATCATCGCGGAAGTGTCCGCCGCCGCAGTTCCCGCAGATTCGCACGGTCTTCGTCGGCAGTTGCGCATCGGGTGTGGCCGACTCGCGGTGACCGAGCGCGAGGAGCGCCCGCACGACCCGGTGGGCGCGCCCCTCGTGATAGACGAGGCTGCGGGGACCGAACTCGGCCAGCGCGAGGAAGCGCGGACGCTGAAGGTACGTCTGCCGCCCGCGACCATCCCGACTCGCCGGGATGTACGCGAGGAGGGGCAGCCTGGGGAAGTTGTACCCGGGCAGGAAGCCCTCCGTCGCGAGATAGCGGTACGTATAGAAGTCGCTGGAGAGCGCCTTCGTCCCGCGCTGGAGCAGGTTGACCTGGTCCAGCGCCTGCGCGTGCCGGGTCTGCGCCGCCCGCTTCTCCCGGTAAGGCGCGGAGTAGTCGTCCATGGTCCGCCGCGCCGCGTCGCGTTGCTCCTCGGCGGCGGCAAACAGGTCCCGCCAGCGATCGAACGCGGCGTCGAAGCGCTTTGCGGCGGTCGCGACGATAGCATCCGCATAGGCTTCCCGGCCGGTGTACCAGGGCGCCGGATCGGGCGTGAGATCGTCTGCGACGAGGTCGAGGACGCGCCGAATCCTTGCGCCTGCGCCGCCAGCGACGCGCCTCTCCTCGAGCGCGGCCTTCAGGTCCGGCTGGAGCGGACGGCCGCCGTCGCCGAGGACCAGCAGCTCCGCGATACACGGGTCGAGCGCCTGGTCGACGCACGAGAGCCAGACCGCCTGGAGATGGCTGTCGATCAGGTCCCGGTTCGCGAGTTCCAGGATCGGCGCGCGGACCTCGCCGTGGACCATCGCCCTGGGGTCGCGGAAGAAGTACTGGTCGTGCGGGCTCTGGGAAGACGCGTACGTGATGACCATGGCCGCCTGTCCGCTGCGGCCCGCGCGTCCGCCGCGCTGGGCGTAGTTCGCCGGCGTAGGCGGTACGTTGCGCATGTGGACCGCGTTCAGCGCCGCGATGTCGACGCCGAGCTCCATCGTCGGAGAGCAAAAGAGGACCGGCAGGAATCGATTGGCCTCGCCGACCTCCCGCAGCCGCCTCTCGTTCGTTGCCAGCTCCCCGCGCTCGCGATCACCGAAGCGGAAACGCTTCTCCCGGATCTCTCGATGGTCGGGATCGACCTGCGCGGTGTGCTCGCGCGCCTCGAACCCGAATAGCGGGTGCATCGGGGCGCGGAGCATCTTCGCGAGGTTCTCGTAGAGGTCGCGGAAGAACCGGTTCCGCGTAGAGCTGCCGCCGTCCGGCGGCGCGCCGCCCAATTGGAACACCACGCACGCGTCATTGAGACGCCACCCGGGCTGGTCGAACGGCGTGCTCTCCTCCGACACGAGGCCGTGCGCCGCCGCCGCACGTAGCAGGTCGGCAACGAGCGGGTCGAAGTCGTTCGATTTCAGGTCGCGGATGGACGTGTCGCCGCCCCAGAGGCTCGTCGAGCGCAGCATTCGCCCGAGACCGCTTCGTGAGCCGCCGCGCGCGATCAGGCTCGTGTCGCGGAGGGTGCTTGCCCGCCGCGTGGGCGCGACGATCATCAGCCAGCGCGCACCTCTCGGCTTCTCGTCGCTGCCGAATCCCCAGGGCGGCCGGAGTCGGCTGTGCGACTTTGCGACCAACTGTTCGAGGACGGCGGCGTCGAGCACCTGGCTGCGAATCGCCATCCACTTCCGCATGTGGTCGAGCAGCCGCCGGTAGACGTCCATTCGGATGTCGGGACTGGCCTGCTTCAGAAGAGCGTGCGAATCAGAGAACAGCTCGTCGTCCGCGGCGAGATCCTCGATGCCGAGGTACTCCACCCGGACCATGCCGAGCTGCTCGAGGTTCGGGTTCGTGTACCGCCAGCCGCGTCGTTGATCGAACCAGATGCGATAGGCCAGCACCTGCCGGAGCGTGCCCTCGGCTTCTTGCAGGTTGAAGCCGCGCAGCGTGGGCTCGATCAGCCATTCGGCGCGGATCTGCGGATCTGATCGGTCGAAGCCGAGCGTGCGCTGCTGGGCAACGCCCAGCGCGTCGCTGCGGAGCCCCTTCGAGCCGGCATCCTGCAGTGCGCCGAGAAAGCCCGCGCGGACGAGGCTCACGAAGAGGAAGTCGTTGAAATGGCCGGCCTGGAGCGCGGCGTCCTGGCGGTTGTCGGTAAAGCCGAGGAGCTTCCGCGTGTAGCCGTCCAACCCCGACTCGGCGCCGTGCATCCAGCGCAGCACGCTGCCGACGAGTACGGTGGTCGCCGAGCTGCGGCCTTCCGCCGAGAGCGAGGCGAGGCGCGTGCGATCGCGGGCGGCGCCGCCCTGCGTGCTCCCGCAGCGGAGGCAGAGGCGGAACTTGCCGGGCAGGAACCACACCGCCGTTCCCGAACCGACCCGCCCGTCGGGCGCAACCCTGAAGCGCCGGGCACGTGCGTCGCGGTAGTACTTCTTGAGCCGCGGGTTGCCGCCGGCGTCGAATTCGAGCCACGTCTCGGGGTAGTCCTCGTCGCGGTCGGCGAACGTGAAAGAGGGATCGTCGGGGGGGGGCGGCGTCAGGAAGCCGAAGATCCCGCCCGCGGGTTGCTCCTGCGTGTGCGCGTCTCCGTCGGCCTCGTTTCCCTTTGACGGTGACGAGTCGTCGATGTCGCGCGCGAGGAAAACCGGTTCTCCGGCCTGCTGCACGCACCGCACCGGATGATGCTCGTGCCCGCACTCGCGACAGAAGTGCACGGCATAGAGCCGCTTCTCCGCGTGGCCGGGGAGGAACTGTTGCCCATCGACCGTCACTTTTCGCGTTCCGGGCGGCTCGATCGTCGCATAGGCGTGGCCGGCGCCCGAGACGAACTGGTGCAGCTTGAACGCGAAGAAACTCTTCTCACCGGCGCCCGGGTTCGAGGTCCGTTCCCGCTCGGGGACGCTCGAGACCAGAAGAAGGTCTCGCAGCGCGTTGCGGCAGGCGGCGACAGGTCGCCCGGATTCCTCCGCGAGCCTGTCCACCGCCTCGGTCACCGTCATCGGCTTCGCCCGGACCCAGCGCTGGTCGACCTCGGAGAACGAGATGCCGAGACGCGTTTCCACCCACACCGCGAGCGGGTGCTCCCGGAGCGCCGCGTCGGAGATGTCCGGCGGTACGCCGTCATCGACGGCCTCGCCGAGATGGGGCCTCACCGAATCCGCGGTGGCGTTCGACGCGGTGATCCGCTCGAGCGTCTCGGCGATGACGTTGCTTTCGGCGATCCGGCTCGCGAACAGCTTCGAAACCACGCCCGCGACCACGCGGTTCTTGTCCTCGATCGAACCCTCGCTCGCCATCGTGGCCGAGGTGCCGATGCACAGCAGGTGCTCGGGCCGGAGCCGCTCACGGACACGCCGCACCAGCAGCGCCACGTCCGCGCCCTGGCGGCCGCGGTACGTGTGGAGTTCGTCCAGGACGAGGAACCGCAGGCCCGCGCAGTTGCCGATGACCCGGCGGTCGATCTCCTCCTGGCGCGTCATGAGCAACTCGAGCATCATGAAGTTCGTGAGAAGGATGTCCGGCGGCTCGTCGGCAACCCGCTTCCGCTCGTCCGGGTCCTCCTGCCCCGTGTAGCGTGCGAACGTGACGGGTGGGTCTCCCGGCGCCCGGCCGATGAACTTGTTCAGCTCCTCCACCTGGGAGTTCGCGAGCGCGTTCATCGGGTAGACGACGATGGCGTGCGTGCGCGCCTGAGTGCTCGTCTTCCTGGCGCTCAACACGTGGCTGACGATGGGAATGAAGAAGCAGAGTGACTTCCCGGAACCGGTGCCGGTCGTCACCACGAAGCTCTCGCCCTCCGCGGCGAGCGCGACGGCCTGCTCCTGGTGCTTGTACAGCGGCAGCGGCTGACCGTTGGTACGGAAAATGCCGGCGCAGCCGGGGTGGAGAACGCCGTTCCTGACCAGGGCGCCGACGTCCGTCGAGCGCTTGTAGCTCGGGTTGATCTGGATGAGCGGCTCGGGCCAGTAGCGGTTCTCGGCGTAGATGGCCGTCACCTGCCCGCGGATATCCTGAGCGCGGATCGTCGTGAACGACGTTGCGAAGCGTTTGTACTCGTCGACGACGCTGTCACGCAGGGCGAAGACGTCAAGCGCTGGTGCGCTGCCTGCCCTTGCGCCGTCCGAACTCGGCGCCGGTGCGCCGCTCCGCGTCATCGCCGGCTTCGCCTCCCCGGGCAAGAGCATCGATTACCTGACCCGCAACCGGCTACGGCGCAGACTCCCGGCGGTCCACGGTCGGCTCGGCCCGCCCGCTGGCGCGTGCCGCCTCAACGAACCTCGAACGACTCGACCTGCAGCCGTCCGGCGCCGTCCGGCGGGGTGTGCCAGTTCCCGGTCACCCGCACCAGCCTGTCGCCCGCCGCGGTCTCCAGGGCCGCCGTCCCGTTCGCGGCGAGCGGAATCGCGAAGTCGGTCGACAGCGCGAGGGCGGGGGCGCCGTTCGCGTGGGTGAGGTGTCCTGCCGCGGTTACCGCCAGGCCGTCCGGGATGAAGCCGGCGTTGCGTACGGTGTCCCGTACGGCGGCGAGATCCACGTGGCGGCCGGACTCGACGGTGAGGACGATGCGTCCGTCGGCGGGTCGGACCTCGACGCCGGTAACGCGATCCAGGCGGCCGAGCCTGCGTTCCAGCCCCAGGGCGCACGAGGGGCACGTCAACTCGACGTCGATGATTACCCGCACCATGCCCGGCACGTCCGGCGGCTGCGCGGCCGCCGCCCCGGGGTTCGTCAAGGCCGGCGTGAACAGCAGCGCGGCCAGTCCCAACCGCAGCGCCGCGAATCCGCTTGCTCCGATCCATCGAGTGGGCTTGCGCGTCGCCGATGCCATCGTCTGCCTCCGTGGTCGGGGCGGGGGTGTCCCGTCCAGGAACCCATCTGCCTCCGTGGTCGGGGCGGGGGTGTCCCGCCTCCAGGAACCCATCATACAGGCCGGCGAACGCCGGGCGGGATGGGGCTGGGAGCCGCTGCCGGGCCGCCGCCGGGCGCCGCCGGGGCCGAATCGCTCGGTGCCGATTGCGGAGTAGTAGGCGTCACTATACCGAGTGGTCAAGAGGCCGCTTCGCTGTCGGCCGGGATATCCGATGGGGCTCGAACGGTCGAACGGCCGGCGGTGTTACACGGGATTTACCTGCGGCGGGGGCCATCCGCGATACCCTCTGGGCATCGTCATGCCGCCATCGGATCGGTGTCTTCCGCGCGTCGCGGGGTTCCGCGTCACCAACGTCCGCCGTATCCGCCCGGCGGCCATCGCGATGGGGGCGGTGCTCGCGGCCGCGGTATGGGTCCCGGCCTCGGCTGGACGTGCGGAGGCGGCCGGTTCGGGGGCGGGCGTGCGCGCTGCGGCGGAGCGGGTCGGGCCGTCCGCACCCGTCGGCGGGTGCGCGCCGGCCCTCGCCCTCGGCGACGTGGGCATCGCCGCCGGCGGCCAGTTCCGCCTGATGGGCAACCGGTCGAACTTCGGTTTCCACGACCGGACGGCCGGTCCGGATCAGGCCCCGAACACCATCGCCAATCAGCGGTTCCGCACCTGGGTCAACGTCCACGACCGGACGTCGTGCCGCTACGGGGGCTATGCGCAGATCGAGATCGGGCACCTGAACCTGGGAAGCGGCCGCGAGTTTCCGAAGACCTTCGGGCCGGGCGGGGACCAGGTCGGGGTCGAGATGCGGCGCGGGTTCCTCTGGTTTCGGCCGGCGGCGGCGGCGCTGATCCGGGCGGGGGTGCTGCCCTGGGAGGACCGCTTCGGCGAGCGGCCGACGTTCGCGGTTCCGCTGTGGTCGGTCGGCCGGCCGGGGACGGGCCGGGCCCCGCTGGCGAACTCGGACTGGGAGTTCAGCGTATCGGGGATCACGGTCGAGGCCACCGCCCGCGACGCGTGGCGCTACGCGTTCGGCGCCCTCCTGCTCGAACGCGACGCGCGGCCGGCGGGCGGGCAGGACGGGTCGTGGCTGCTGACGGCCGACGTGGATCGCGGGGTCGGATCGTCGCTCTGGGGGGCGAGCGTGTACTACCTGCGCGACGACGCCGGCTACTCCTACGGCGGGTTCGGCGGTCCGGCGGCGGCGGGAGGCGCGGCGGTGCGGAGCAGCCGCGACTTCTGGGTCGGCGGTCGCGGCCACGTCGAGCACGCCGGCGGGTCGACGGGGGTCTTCCTCATCGCCAACTCGGGCGCAATTCCCGCCCTCGGCTGGACGCACGCCGGCTGGTCGGCCAAGGTCGCCACGACCCTCCCCGCCGGCCGCGGTGCGGTGCGCCTGCAGTGGCTCCATGCGACCGGCGGCGACGGCGGCGACCCGCACCGGTCGGGCGAGTTCAGGACCATCGCCCAGAGCGTGCGCGACGACCTGGGAGCGCAGGCGTACTGGAGCCTCCTCGGGTTGACGTCGCCCCGCGGGCCGTCCGACGTGAACGACCTCGGCATCGGGCTCCAGAATGGGGGGCTCGGCCTCCGGACGCTGCAGTCGGGCTACGAACACCCCCTGGCCGAGCGGTGGACCGCGTATCTCGCGGCCGGCTGGCTGCGCTCGGACGCCGCGCGCCCCGCGAACGGGGCGACGGCCATCGGCACCGAGCTCGTGGCGGAAGCGCGCTGGAGGATGGGATCGATGATGGCCCTCGAGATCGGCGCGTCGCTGCTGCTGGCCGGCGACTACTTCAAGCCGGCTGCGGCCGCCCCTGCGCCGGCGACGCTTCATCAGACGTACAGCCGGTGGCAGTTCGAGTTCTGACGCCCCTGGCGGCCAGTCTCCGCCCCGTCTCGAAGGAACAGGATGTTCTCGACACTGATATCATTGAAGGCCGCGTTTCTTCGCCCGCACCGCGAACGGCGGGCGCACCATCGTACGCGCATGCACCGCTCATCCAGGCCGAAGCGCGGCTCAGCGAAGCCGAGGCGTGGCGTCCCCGCCATCCCCATCCTCCTCGCCGTGACGATGCTCGCGTCGTCGGGGTGCTCGCTGCGGACGATGGCGGTCAACGCCGTGGTGCCGGTGCTGGCCGACCCTGCCGTGTACCTGTCCGAGGAGGACCCGGAGCTGGTCCGGGAATCGCTGCCGTTCCTGCTCAAGACCCTCGAGTCGATCATCCTGACGACGCCGGAGCAGAACGAGGCGCTCGTCTCCGCCTGCTCCGGGTTCACCCTCTACGGAAACGCGTTCCTGCAGGTCGATGCCGATGCCGCGGGCTGGGACGGCGAGTACGACCGGGAGATCGATCTGCGCGACCGCACGTGGAAGCTCTACGTGCGCGCCCGCGATTATTGCCTGCGCAGCCTGGAGCTGAAGTACGACGGCATCGGGGACGGCCTGCGGGAGGACCCGGCCGCGGCCCTCGCGGTGGCCGGCGTCGACGACGTCGAGGTTCTGTTCCTGCTGAGCGCGGCGTGGGGGCTGGCGATCTCGAACGCGCTCGACCAGCCCGAGCTCATTGGCGATCTGCCGGCGGTGCGGGCGCTCCTCGCGCGGGCCCTCGAGCTCGACGAGGACTACGGACGGGGCTCGATTCACGGCGCCCTCATCACCCTGGAGTCGCTGCCGGCGCAGCTCGGCGGCTCGCCCGAGCGGGCCCGCGGGCATTTCGAGCGGGCGGTCGAGCTGTCGGACGGACTCGACGCCGCGCCGTATGTGACCTTCGCGCTCGGCGTGTCGGTGCCGGCGGAGAACCGGGCCGAGTTCGAGGAGCTGCTGAACCGGGCCCTGGCTATCGACCCGGACGAGGACACGAGTCTGCGGCTGCTCAACGTGGTGAACCAGAAGCGGGCGCGACTGCTGCTCGACCGCGTCGACGACCTGTTTTTCGAATGATCGAATGAGGAGCCCGTGGCGCGGCGCGGACTCGCGGTAGGATTGGTTGGGCGGACGGCGGGGCCGAGGGCGGTGCTGTCCGGGTGGAAGGAGAACCGTTCGATGAAATCGCGATCCCTGGTCGTCACCGTGGTCCTGGCGGCGTTGACGGCGGTGCCCGCGGTGCTGCTGGCGCAACGCGCGACCCGCATTCAGCTCGGGTCCATCCTGCCCGCCAACTCCATCTGGGACCGATCCCTGAAGGAGATGGCCGTCGAGTGGCGCGATGAGACCGACGGCCGGGTGCAGCTCCGCGTGCAGAGCGGGGCGTTCCGCGACGAGGCGGCGCTGGCCCGCCGGCTGAAGCGGGGGCGGCCGCAGGCCGCCGTCTTCGGGCTGCCGGGGGACATTCACGAAGCGTTCAGCGTCCTCAACATCCCGTTCTTCTTCGAGTCGGACGAAGAGGTGTTCCACGTCGTGGAAGCGCTGACCCCGACCTTCGAGCGGGTTCTGGCCGACGAGGGGCTGGTGCTGCTGAACTGGGGCCACGCGGGGTGGGCGCACTTCTTCAGCGAAGACCGGGTGGAGACGCTCGACGATCTGCGGCGGACGAAGGTGTTCACGGCGGCCGGCGACGACAAGATGCTGCAGTGGTACAAGGAGAACGGGTTCGACCCCGAGCCGCTGGCCGTCACCGACGTCCTGCTCGGCCTGAACACCGGGCTCATCAACGCCCATCCGAGCCCGCCCTACGTGGCCCTGCTGTTCCAGTGGTTCGACAAGACCCCGTTCATGCTCGACGTGCCCCTGGCCCCGGTGCTGGGGATCACGGTGATGGCGGAACGCACGTGGAGCCGCATCGACCCCGGCGACCAGGCGGTGCTGCGGGCGTCGGCCAAGCGCCTCGAGCGGGAACTCCTGCGCGACGTGGCCGCGCAGGAACGCGGCTCCATTGAGGAGATGAAGCGGCGCGGGCTCACCGTGGTCGAGATCGACGACGCCGCGAAGGCGGCGTTCCGGGCCGTCGCCGACGAGATGACCGCGTCGTGGCGGGGGAACCTGATTCCCGCCGACGTGTATGACATGGCGGTGCGCGCGCGGGACGGTTTCCGGGCCGGCCGCTGACGGCGCGACCGCCGTGCGATCCCCATGAGTGACAGCGCCTCCGCCGCCGCGGTCTCTGCTCGGGCCGTCCGGGCCCTGGGCGGGGCCGAGCAGGCGGTCGCCAACCTCGCGCTGGCCGCGATGGTGGTGCTGCCGCTGGCCGAGATCGTCGTGCGGCCGCTGGTCGCCGGCGGCATCCCCGGCTCGATCCCGTTCGTCCAGCACTTCACGCTGTGGGTCGGCTTTCTCGGCGCCGCGCTCGCGGCGCGCGAGGGCAAGCTGATCGCGCTCGCGACGGCCACGTTCATCCCCGAGGGTCAGGTCCGGCGCGGCACCCAGGTGTTCGCGGCGGGGGTCGGCGCCGCGGTGTCCATGATCCTCGCGGCGGGGGCCTGGGATCTGATGCTGCTGGACCGCGACGACGGCACCATCATCGCGGCCGGGGTCCCGGTCTGGATCGCGCAAATCGTGCTGCCCGTCTCGTTCGCGGTCATCGCGGGGCGGCTCGTCTGGCGGGCGTCGCCGGCGTGGGCGGGGCGCGCGGCGGCGGGGCTCGGCATCCTCGCCGGGCTCTGGCTCGGCCTGTCGGCGGGCATCCTCGCCGAGGTCCCGCGCTGGCCGCTGATCTCGCTGGTGCTGGCCGCGGCGGTGCTCGGGGCGCCGATCTTCACGGTCCTGGGCGGGGCCGCGGTGCTGCTCTACCTGGGGGACGGCGACCTCCCGGTGCTGGTCACCATCGAGACCTACTCCCTCGCGGTGCAGCCGCATCTGCCGGCGATTCCGCTGTTCACGCTGGCCGGGTTCATCCTCGCCCAGGGCAGGGCCTCGGAGCGGCTGCTCCGCGTGTTCCGGGCCGGCGTGGGCTGGATTCCCGGCGGCACCGCGATCGTCTGCGTCCTGCTGTGCGCGTTCTTCACGGTGTTCACGGGGGGCTCGGGGGTCACGATTCTCGCCCTCGGCGGCCTGCTGTTCCCGGCCCTCCTCAAGGACGGGTACCGGGACCGGTTCTCGCTCGGCCTGCTCACCGCGTCGGGGTCGCTGGGCCTGCTGTTCCCGCCGGCGATGCCCCTGATCCTGTACGCGATCGTCGCGCAGGTCGCGCCGGACGAGCTGTTCGTGGCGGGCATTCTGCCCGGCCTGCTGCTGGTGGGGCTGACCGCGGCGTGGGGCATGCGCGAGGGCGTCAAGACCGGCGCCGGCCGGCACGACTTCGGGTGGCCCGAGCTGCGCGCCGCGCTCTGGAACGCGAAGTGGGAGCTGACCATCCCGTTCGTGGTCCTGGGGGTGCTCTTCAGCGGCTTCGCCACCCTGGTCGAGACCGCCGCCTTCACGGCGCTGTACGCCGCGGTCGTCCAGGGGCTCATCCACCGCGACTTCACGCTCGGCCGCGGGCTGTACACGGCGTTCAGCGAGTGCGTGGTGCTCGTGGGCGGGGTGCTGATCATCCTGGGGGTCGCGGTCGGCTTCACCGCCTATCTCAACGACGCCGACGTGCCCTTTCTGATCGTCGAGTGGGCTGACGAGCACATCGGGTCGCGGCTCGTCTTCCTGCTCGGCTTGAACGTGTTCCTGCTGCTCGTGGGCTGTCTGATGGACATCTTCTCGGCCATCTTCGTCGTGGTGCCGCTGGTGGTGCCGGTGGCCGAGCAGTTCGACGTCGACCTGCTGCATCTGGGCATCATCTTCATCGCGAACCTCGAGCTCGGGTTCCTGACGCCGCCGGTGGGGTTGAACCTGTTCCTGGCGTCGTACCGGTTCGACCGGCCCCTGCTGGAGGTCTACCGCGCCTCGTTGCCCCTGCTGGCCATCCTGGGGCTGGGGGTGCTCATCATCACCTACGCGCCATGGCTGACCCTGGGGCTCGTGGAATGGCTGCGGTAGCTCGGGCATGGCCGCCCGGCGGCGCTCCTGTCCGCCCCACCAACCCCCGATCCGCCCGCCGCAGCAGGGCGTTCGGCACCTTCACGCCGCCTTCACCGCGGCGCGGGGGCGCCGGGCCGGCGACCAACCCCGCGGCCGTCGGCGCCTCCGGAGGCGCCGACGTTCTGCGCCTCGGACGTCCCGCTCCAGAGTCGCCGCCGCGCGGCTCCCTGTCCCCACCGGCCCACCTGACGAACCTCGTTCCTCCCGGCGGGGCGGCGTGAACGATCCGGCTCTGGCGTTGCTGCGGGACTTGGTGGCGATCGATTCCGTCAATCCCGCGCTGGCCCCCGGGGGCGCCGGCGAGGCGGCCGTCGCCGGGCGCGTGGCCGCGGCGCTGCGGCGGGCCGGGCTCGACGTGGACGTGGCCGACGCCGCGCCCGGCCGTCCGAACGTGGTCGGGGTCATCGAGGGGCGCCGGCGGGGACGCACGCTGATGCTGTGCGGCCACCTCGACACGGTCGGCGTCGCGGGGATGCGCGATCCGTTCACGCCGGTCGTGCGCGACGGGCGTCTCTACGGCCGCGGCGCGCAGGACATGAAGAGCGGCGTCGCCGCGATGATCGATGCCGCGGTCCGGCTCGCCGTTCGCGGCGGGCTGCCGTCCGGCCGGCTCGTGGTGGCGGCGGTCGCCGACGAAGAGCACGCCAGCCTGGGCGCCGACGCCCTGGTGCGGGACCATGGCGCCGACGGCGCGGTCGTGACCGAGCCGACCGATCTGCGGATGGCCGCGTGCCACAAGGGGTTCGAGTGGGTCGAGGTCGAGACCCGCGGCCGCGCCGCCCACGGGAGCCGTCCGGCCGACGGGCGCGACGCCATCCTGCGCATGGGCCGGGTCCTGCACCGCCTCGAGGCCATCGATGCCCGGCTCGCGGCGGGGCCGTCGCACCCCCTGCTGGGGCCGGCGTCGCTCCATGCCTCGACCGTCGCCGGGGGCCGCGAGCTCAGCGTCTATCCCGATCTGTGCCGCCTGTCGTTCGAACGCCGGACCCTGCCGGGGGAACCCCCGGACGCCGGCTTGGCCGAGGCGCAGGGCATCCTCGACACGCTGGCGCGGGATGACGCCGGGTTCGAGGGCTCGGCCCGGCAGATCTTCACGCGCGCCGCGCATGAGCTGCCGGTCGCCCATCCGGTCTGCCGAACGCTGGCCCGGGTGCTGGACCGGCGGGGCGAGGTTCCTGACCCGACCGGCATGTCGTTCTGGACCGATGCGGCGATTCTGACTGCGGCGGGAACCCCGGCGGTGCTGTTCGGACCGCGCGGCGCCGGTCTGCACAGCCGCGAAGAGTACGTCGAAATCGATTCCGTCCTCACCTGCCGCGACGTCCTGATCGATCTCGCCCGGGACTTCTGCTGACGGCGCCCTGGTCTTTTTGTCAAGACTTGGCGCTGTCAACTTCAGGGGCATCCCACGCTGACTGCGCGTGACGGCTCGCCCCCGATTCAAGGGGTCGCCACCGTCTTGCCGACGGCCCGGCGCCGCGTGAGACCCACGATTCCGTACGTCCGGAGCCCCAGGACCCGCCGCGATTCTGCCTGCGCACGGCGGTGGCGGCGTGCGGGATGGTCCTGCTGTCAACTCATTGGATGCTGGCGGCTGTTCGCAGTTCTTGAACACGGGCGGTTCCCCGGCAGCGTAGCGGGACAGGCTGCTCCGAAGCCGCCGGGGGTCGGCGCGGGGAGGCCGGCCTGCAGCCGGTTGTTTGCCTGCGATCGGTAACTGGGATCCTCGACGAGGAGTGAAGGCGACCGCCTCCCGGAATCTGCACCGTAGAACGGCGCGGATTCCTGGAGGGTTGGTTGGGCGGCGATCGGAACCGCAGGCGACGGTTTCCGGGCTGGGGAGTCTGCGCCGCAGGAAATTATGAGCACCATATGTTGCGCAAGCGCCGGCGATTGACCGCTATATATGGTGTTGGATCGGACCCCAGGCCGTTCTGGGGCGATGCACTAGTGCGTCAGCCGGGAGCCGCCGCGGTCGTGCAGCAGATGGTTCAGGGTTCGCCCGTAGTAGCGGAGGATGTGGCGGTTGCGGACCCGGAATCGCTCGCCCTCGACGACGATGATCCCCCGTGTTGCGAGGGGTTCGGCGGCTTGGTCGACGGCGTCGCGGCCGCAGTCGACACCGAGATTGGCGGGCACGAGGCGGAGGGCGTCGAGCAATTGGTCGATGCGGTCTTCGAGGTCGCGCCGCCGCATGGACGGCCGGAGGGTGGTGGCCACCAAGGCCGTCGGCAACACCTTGTAGAGCCGCCCGATGGCGTCGCGGGTTCGGCGGGTCAGGGCCACGAGATCGCGGCGCGACTCGGGGTCGGCCGTCGCGAGGGGTATGGGCTGCCCGAAGGTGACGAACGCGCGCGTCCGGTAGCCCACGGCGTGGTTCACCATCTCCGCCACTTCCGTCGTGAAGAGCCGCTGGCGCCGTTTGACCCGCTGGCGCGCCAAGGTCTGGTCCTCGAGCACGAGGTCGTAGGCGATGGCCGCCGGCACGATCACCACGTCCGGCCGCCGGGCCTGCAGGACCGCTTGCAGCAATCCCGTCTTCAGCGTCTTGAACTCGCCGCTGTAGCTGCGTCCGCCCTCCGGGTAGAGGAACAGGTCGTGCCGTTGCACGAGCTCGGCCACGTACGCCCGCAGCGTCGCCAGATAGGCGGGGTCGCGGGAGTCGCGGCGGATGGGGACGGCGCCGGTGACGTAACGGTTCAACAGCCCCATGGCGCCGTTGAACAGGTTGATGCCGGCGGTGATGACGGGGGGGCGGACCCCGTGGTCGTCGAGCACCACGAGCTCGACGAGGTAGTCCATGTGGCTCTTGTGGTTCGAGGCGTAGATGACCCGGTTCGATCGGGTGGCCGCCTGCGCCCGCTCGACGTGTTCCGGATGCTGCAGTATCTTTCGGAGAATCGGGTACAGCGGGTGCTTCAGGGCGCGATACATCTGGTATCGCTGGGTCGTCCTGAGCTCCTTGAGGTAGGACGCTATCCGTACCTGGGCCTCGTCGCGACTCAGTCTCGTACCGCCGCGGAGATACCGCGCCACCTCCTCTCGGGACAGCACCGCCTGAGTGATCTCGTCGTCCACGGGCGCAACTATACCACCGGCCGGGTCTCGCCCGTCTCGCCCGGCAGGGGCACCCACGCTGACTGCGCGTGACGGCTCGCCCCCGGTTCGAGGGGTCGCCACCGTCTTGCCGACCGGCCGGTGCCGCGCGAGACCCACGATTCCGCATGTCCGGAGCCCCGGGACCCGCCACGATTCCGCCTGCGCACGGCGGTGGCGGAGCGTGGGATGGTCCTGGCCTGCCCGGGGCGGCTCGTGGCGGCGATTTCATCGTGCAGGGCATCGCCGGCGCCGAGCGGCCCCGTCCCGCCGTGGCGGCCCGTGGTGGACCCGCGTCGCACCGAGAGCGGTGAGGGCCGTCGTTGCCGTCACGGAGCGAGGGGGGCCGCCGTGGTGGACGCCGCGCGGCGGCGGGGGCGCCGGGGGCGGCGGCGGGCTGCGGCGGGCTGCGGCGGGCTGCGGGACGTCCCGCCCGATCCAGGTGCGACGAGGGTGCCCGTCGGGTCCATCACAACCGCGGACTGCACGCGGTCCGACGAATGACGCCCCGTCGGGGCGGGATGCCCTTGCCGCGCGAATGCAGCGCGGACCTTCGCCACGGGCTGACCGCCTGGCTGTTCGCGAGGCTCCCGCCTCGGACCGGCGAGGTGTCGGGTTTCCGTGATCGCGGACGCTCCGGTCCCGTCCATCGCTGGCGAACACGACGCGATCGGGACAATCGTCGGCTTGCGGCTTCCGCTTGGCGCCCAACCAACCCTCCACGGAGTCCGCCTCCTGCGGGAAGCGGAGCCGCTCTACGGCGCAGATTCCCCGGTCCGAAGGTCATCCGTAGCGCCGGGCGCCAGTTTCAGCGCTGGCACCACCGTCCACCGGCGGTTCAATCGTCCCGCGGCCTCCTGCCGGCCGTCGCGGGAATCCATTCGTCGCTTCATTCACTTCCGACGTTCAATGCCGAGAGTATCTTCCTGGTGCTGTCCTGAACGGCGGACGTCGGGTCCAGAAACTCCGCCCCTGCGACCAGATGGTACCATGGGGATCGGGGTCCAGCCGCGCCAATCCCGGGCACCTCCAGCCGGTCGTGAGACTCCAGAAGGTCGCGCAGACTTGGCCAGAGCGGTGAGCGCAGGATCCTCTTGGCCGCCGGATCGTCGTTGTCCCTGCCCGACCGTATCGCATACTGTCTCATCGATATGCGTGCGAACTTTTCCAGCAGGTACCACCTTTGGTCCGGATCGGGGCCGTCCCGATCGAGCGGCCCAGGTCTTGCGGACTGCTGCTCGATCCATTCCGACGGGGAGTCGATTCGTCGGGGTTCGGACCTCTCGAAGCTGATGACCAACTCGACCTTCGGGACGCTCTCCCCGAACCTGACGAACGGATCGACGGTCAGTTCGTATACGAAGACGTTCGAGAAGTGAACGCCGCGAAGATCCGTGCCCCGGACGTCGAGGCGATGAATGTCGCAACGCACTAGGCGCACCTGCTGTGCGCCAAGCAGATCGGCCATCCAGACGTCGCTCAATGCAAGGTCTGCGAGGTGGAGAGGCTCTTCCCCCGATTCCCCGTCTTCCGCCAGGGGGGCAAAGGCCAGGAGCAGTCCGCCGACGTTCGCCTGTAGATGGTCGTAGCCGTTCGCCTGGCGAAGTCCGGCGAGCAAACTCTCGCGAAGCCGGCCCTGTTCGTCGGGGGTCCGGCGCCGCGCGACGCGATTGAATATCCGGAAGTCGTCCGCGCTCAACGGCACGCGGTGCAATCCCGTCGATGCGCGGTGTTCGGCAGAATGATCGAAAACGCTGTGTGCGAAGAAATACGACCTGACCGTTTCGTGAGGGAATGAACGCTTGCCGCCGTCGCCCGGGGTCTCCTCCAGGAGCGCCAGCGCGCCGGCGCGCTGCGCGAGCGCGTTGGCCGTCTCCGCATCGGCGCTGTCCGTGAAGACTTCCTCGATCACCAGCCCCACCAGTTCCACGTCCACGGTGCTGGTCTCGTCGTCCATCATCATCAGCGCGGTCTCCGAGAGAACCCGGCGATAGAGCGTGGATGCGAGCTCGGGATCGATGTCCGACGCCTCTCCTGTCAACTTGGGCCCTTCTCTCCTGATGATGCACTCCATCAGGTCCGCGACCGGGTCGCCTTGCGCCTCCTGAAACCGATCCGGTCCGAGATCCGCGATCTGCGAAACGAAGAACGGTCGCCCGAGATATCCGATCTCGTTTACCTGCTTCTCGACGAGTTCGAGTTCCCGGTCTCGACCGCTCCACTTGCCGCGGCGGGACAACCAGGCGCGCACTGCGCCGCCCGGAGGATGCTCCACGTGCAGCAGCGTTATGGAATGGCGGTCCACCGTATTTCCCAGGCCTTGGTGAACGGTGTCGACGTCGAGCATCGTGTCGCGGCCGGCCAGCACGCACGTGCCCTTTCCGTCGAGATCCCGGATGAAGTCCCGCAACGCCCCCCAAGCGCGGGCGTAGCCCCGGCTGTCAGAGAGCTCGTCGAAGCCGTCGATGGCCACCTGGACCGCGCCGCGCCGAACCAGCGGTTTCAGTTCTTCCTCCACGAAACCGGCGCGCAGGCTCGACAACGTGCCCGCGATGCGGTCGCTCAACGAGGTGAGCACCTTGCCTCGGCTTTCGATGTGGAGAAGCAGAGGCGCGCCCGACGTGTACGAGGCGGGCGCGGCCCGGCGACGCACGATGCGCTCGATGAGGTGGCTCTTGCCGACGCCGGCGGCGCCGTTGACGACGAAGACGCGCAGCCCCGTCTTCCGGGATTCCAGTCTGTCGCAGACGCTGTTGAACGTCAGAGTGGTGGTCGTGCCGCTGCCGCACTCTATCCGGCCCGCGTTCGGCAAGGGCTCCTTCATCTCGCCCGTCGTCTCGTCGGCGAGGTTTTTTGTGACGTGCAATTGCGCGCTGGCGAAACGGCGGAGATTGGCGAACGCCTCGCTGGCCAGCAGGCCCGTGAGACTGTGGTATCGTGGCTGTCCCGGACCGCGCAGCGTGCTGATGGCGCCGTCCGCATCACGCCGAATCGCGAATTCCTCGCCCCTTCGCACGAAGGCCGCGGTCCACCCATCGACGTTCGGCGATGTCCGGAAGGCTTCGAATGGGTCCGCGAACAATCGAAGGTCCTCGATTTCCTCACGCAGGACGTCATTCATGGTTCGACGCTCTCATAAGTGGTGACGAGATCCTCGGCATGCGTCATGAATCGACTGATCGTTCCCGGCCGCCTCAACATGCCGACCTTGGCCCCCACGGCCTCCGCCGCGAATATGCCCGGCAGCATGTCGTCGTCATCGGACACCACGACGTAGCGGTCGGCCTCCTTCCGCATCGCCAGACCGAGAAGATCCGCGATGAGCGCAGTGTCCACCATCTTTTCCGTCGGCTCTCCGGCACGGCGCCTCAGCGTGGCGAGAAGGTGGACATCGTGCTTCGGAGCCAGTCGTCTGTCCGATGCGCACGCAAGCCGGGCACCGAGCTGAATGCCGTCATCTCCCCCGAGAAACGCCACGCGGCCGTCACGATACGTCCGGACCCTGCCCGCGACTTTTTCGCGGATTCCGGCGATGCCCTGAAAGTAGTTCGTTCTGGTCTTCCCCTCGTGCCACCCCGCGTACAACCGCAGCCGCACCCGGTATCGCGGTCCGCCAGCGGACCCCAAGTAGTCCGACACCACCCGTTCGACGTGTTCGAGGGCCGTTTTGGCGGCCGCGTCCAGACGTTTGCGGCGAGTGGCCCCCGAAGCGATAAGCGCGGTCTTCCAGTCAACGAAGCCGATCGCCGTCTGGAAACGCCTGGTCGACATGTTCAGAACGCCGTGTGCGCGGCAAGCCGGGGGTTCGGCGGCGCATCGGTCCCGCCCGGGCTCACCGCCGGTGTCTTCGTTCCGCCGGGCGGCGTCGGGGGCCGGCGGGGACGTCTATCGCGGCACGGTGACGAACGCCGGGCGGGACAATCGCACCGTCAGTCTCGATCCCGGCGGCAGGCGGGCCGGCTCGGCCTCCCCGTTCAGGGCGGCGGCGGAGCCGCCGGCGGCTCCGATCGAGCCCCCGATGGCGGCGCCGCGATCACCGCCGAAAATCGCGCCGAGAATCGACCCGGCCACCGCCGCCCCGCCGATCTTGGCGACGCTGTCGCCCCCCGGGGACTTGCCTTCCCGGTAGATGGTCTCGGTGGACAGCGCCACCTCGCCGCCGTCGTCCATCACCAGGGCGTGGAACCGCACCCCGAGCCGGGACGCCGAGCGGAGCCGGCCGCCCGATTCGACGAGGACCACCGATCCCCGCAGGCGGGCGCCGGAGGGAATCGCCACCTGGGGACCGACCTGCACGTCGCGGATGACCCGGGCCTCGACGGGGTCCTCCAGTCGGGCGGTGCGGGTGGAGACGGCCGTCTCGATCTGGATCCCGATCACCGAGTCGGCGGCGATCTCGATCTCGTCGAACGCCGGCCATGGACTCGGCGCGACGGCGGGATTGGCGGCGCGCGCGTCAAGGAAGCTGGTGCTGGCCAGCGGCGGGCGTTCCCGCTCGGCCTGCGGCCGCGCCGCCCCCGCCGGCCTCCCGGCCCGCGCCCATCCGCCCACGACGGGGAGGTCGGCGGCCGGCAGGGGCGGAGAAGCGGTCGCGGCCCGGGCGCGGTCGCCGGCCGGCTCCGGGGCCGGGGCGGGCTCCGGTGCCGGCTCTGGTTCCGGTGGCGTCGTGACCGGCGCCGCGACCGGCTGCGGCCGCGGGCTTCGTTCCGGAGCGACGGGCCGGGCTGCCCGCGTACGGCTTTGCGCCGCGGGGGGTGCCGCGGAGGGGCGTGGGGCCGGAGGCTCGCGCCGGGGCGCCGTGGGCGGGTCGGCCGCCGCCTCCTCGGCCGCCACCGGATCGACGACGACCTCCGTCTCGGCCGGGGCCGGCGCCGTTTCCGGTGCGGGAGTCGGCCCGGCGCCCGCGAGCGCAGGGTCGGCGTCCGTGCTCGAGGCGATCTGGAGAGCGGGTCCGATGGCGTGCCGCACGCCGAGATAGGAACCGACACCAGCCGCTGCGACGGCGGCGGCCGCGATACCGGCGACGGCGATCGGCTTCATCATCGGGACACGTCCTTTCTCAAAGTGCATGATAAAGCAATTGTCGTGCCTGAACGCCGCATTCTTCAGGCCCGCACCGGCGCCCCCGCCGGTACGCGCCCGACCGGCGGCCCGTGGTGAACTTCCGCGTCGGCGCCGTCACGGCTGCTCGGCCGCGAACCGGACGTCGGCAGTCCTTGCCGAGGGTCCCCGCTGCCTTCGAGCGGCGCTGCATCCCGCCTGAACGGGCGTTGTTCGTCGGACTGCGTTCGGTCTACGGTAGCGCCTATCACCCGCTGCCTTCGAGCGGCACCGTATCCCGTCCTGAACGGCGTTGTTGGTCGGACTGCGTTCGATCCGCGGTAGCCTATCAGCCCGTGGCGAAGAAGTCCCCGCTGCCTTCGAGCGGCGCTGCATCCCGCCCTGAACGGCGTTGTTCGTCGGACTGCCGCCGCAGGCGGCCGGCGGGGGCCGGGCCGTCATCGGGGGGAGACAGTCGGAGGCGGGAAGCGGACAGTGTGGGAGACTGGAAGGGTGCCGGTGCGTGACCGACCGGACGTCATCGTGATCGGAGCCGGCATCATCGGCTGCGCCGTTGCCTGCGAGCTCGGACGGCGGGGGGCCGCGGTGCGCGTGCTCGAAAGTCGTGACGTCGGGGGTGGGGCGACGCAGGCGTCGGCCGGCATCCTGGCGCCGTTCATCGAGTCGGATCGTTCGCGCTCCCTCCGCACTCTCGGCGCGGAGAGCCTCGAACTGTGGGACGACTTCGTGGCCCGTGCGGTCGTCGACAGCGGCCGTGATGTGTTGTACGAGCGGACCGGCACCCTCGAGGTCGCCACCGACGAGCCGTCGATGCGCCGGTTGGAGCAGACCCGGTCCGCCCTCCTCGCGGCGGGGGTCGAATGCCGTCTGTTGAGGGCGGAGGAGGCCCGCGCCGCCGAGCCGTCCCTCGGCCGGACGGTGGGCGGGGCCCTGCTGATTCCGTCCCACGGTTTCGCGGGGGTGGCCGCGTTGACGGCGGCGCTGCGGCAGGCGGGCGCCGCCCGGCACGGCGTCTCGTTTCAGACCGGCGTGCCCGCGCGCCGCATCCGGGCGCGTCCGCGCGGGGGGATGGCCGTCGAGACGGCGGCGGGGACGCTGGACGGCGACGCGGTGGTGCTCGCGGCGGGAAGCTGGTCGGGGGGCGTGGCGGTCGAGGGCGGGGCGCCGCTGCCGGTGCGGCCGGTGCGCGGGCAGCTTCTGCATCTGGCGTGGATCGGAGAGCCGCTGGCCAGGGTCGTGTGGTGCCCCGGCTGCTACGTGGTGCCGTGGCCCGACGGGTCGATGCTGGTGGGGGCGACGGTCGAGGACGTGGGGTTCGATGAACGCGCGACCGTCGCGGGGATGGCGGCCCTGATGGAGGCCGTCGGCGCCGTGCTCCCCGAGGCCCGGAACGCCGGGTTCGAGGCGGTGCGCGTCGGGCTGCGCCCCGGCACCCCCGACGACCTGCCGCTGGTGGGACCTTCGGCGTCGGCGCCCCGGCTCGTGTACGCCACCGGCCACTACCGGAGCGGGGTCCTGCTGGCGCCGCTGACCGCCCGCCTGGTGGCGGCCCTGATGCTGGACGGCCGGGAAGACCCGCTGCTCGCGGCGGTCGCCCCCGGGCGGTTCGACGCGGCGTGACGGGGGCGGGGAAACCCCCGCTCGGTTTCGGTCCGCACGGGAGAAATGATAATCTCTCGGCGGCGCGGGAGCCGGATGCCTTCGGGCACCGCCCCGGATGGTCCGGTCCGTCGGGGCCGGGCGCTCTATTCGTTGCGGAGCGAGACAGGATGGAACAGGTTCAGATTGCCCTGCCGGTTCGCCGGTGGGCGGAGACGAAACGGCCGGACGCTTGGCTGATGCAGCCGCTCGCGGTCTTCCTCGCGTTTTCGACGTTCATCGTGTATTCCACCTGGGCGGCGTTTCAGGGCGAGCACTACCACTTCGGGCCGTATCTGTCGCCGTTCTATTCACCCGAGATCTTCGGCGATTCACCCCACAGCCTGCTGGGGCCGAAGCCGGGGTGGTGGCCGAATCCGGTGCCCTTTTCGCCAGCGTTCCTGATCTTGTGGGCGCCCGTCAGCTTCCGGCTGACCTGCTACTACTATCGCGGCGCCTACTACAAGGCATTCTGGCACGATCCCCCGGCGTGCGGCGTGGGCGAGCCCCGCTCGAGTTACTGGGGGGAGAACTCGTTCCCGCTGATCGTGCAGAACCTGCACCGCTACTTCCTCATCTTCGCGCTGCTGCTCCTGGTGTTTCTGACCCTCGACGTCTGGAATGCCCTGTGGTTCGAGGACCTGGCGACCGGGACGGTCTCGTTCGGAATCGGGGTCGGGACGCTGGTGCTGGCCATCAACGTCGCTCTGCTCGGCAGCTACACCCTGGGGTGCCACTCGTTGCGGCATCTCGTCGGCGGGAAGCGCGACCGGATTGCCGGGCTGCCGATCCGCCGTCCAACCTACGACTGCGTGAGCTGCCTGAATCGCCGGCACATGCTCTACGCCTGGATGAGCCTGGTCTGGGTCGGCTTCTCCGACATATACGTCCGGTTGTGCGCGATGGGCATCGTGACGGATCTCCGGCTCCTGTAGCGCGCGGTCTCCGCGCCCGGCTTGGTCGTCCCGATGGAATCGGCGGGCGCGGCCGCCGGGGCGGACGGCGGGTGATGGACCCTGGCCGACCCCGGCGCCGCCGGGTCGCCGCAGATGAATCTACCGAATGGACAACGAATCCTACCAATCCTCTGAATACGACGTGCTGGTGATCGGGGCCGGGGGCGCCGGGCTGCGGGCCGCGATCGAGGCGTCGGCGGCCGGCGTCTCCGTCGGGCTGATCTGCAAGTCGCTCCTCGGCAAAGCGCATACGGTCATGGCCGAGGGGGGCATGGCGGCCTCCCTGGCGAACGTGGACGACCGGGACGACTGGACGGTCCATTTCGCCGACACCATGCGCGGGGGTCAGTATCTGAACAGTTGGCGCATGGCCGAGCTGCACGCCCGGGAGGCGCCGGCGCGGGCGCGGGAGCTCGAAGCCTGGGGAGCGGTCTTCGACCGCACCAAGGACGGGCGCATCCTGCAGCGCAACTTCGGGGGGCACAAGTACCCGCGGCTGGCCCACGTCGGCGACCGGACCGGGCTCGAGATGATCCGGACCCTGCAGGACCACGGGATTCACCAGGGCATCGACGTGCGCATGGAGTGCACGATCGTCGAGCTGCTGAAGGACGGGGACCGCGTCGTCGGGGCGTTCGGGTACGACCGCGAGCGCGGCCGCTTCCGGGTGTTCAGGGCGCGCGCGGTGGTGCTGGCCACCGGCGGCATCGGTCGCGCGTTCAAGGTGACCAGCAACAGCTGGGAGTACACCGGCGACGGGCACGCGCTCGCCTACCGGGCCGGGGCCGATCTGATGGACATGGAGTTCGTGCAGTTCCATCCCACCGGCATGGTCTGGCCGCCGAGCGTCCGCGGCATCCTCGTCACCGAAGGGGTGCGGGGCGAGGGCGGGGTGCTGCGGAACAGCGACGGGAAGCGGTTCATGTTCGAGGACATTCCCGAGCTGTACCGGAGCTCCACCGCCACCGACGAGGAAGAGGGCTGGCGCTACACCCAGGGCGACAAACAGTCGCGGCGCCCGCCCGAGCTCCTGACCCGGGACCATGTGGCGCGCTGCATCGTCCGCGAGGTCAAGGAGGGCCGCGGCAGTCCGCACGGCGGCGTGTTCCTCGATATCGCCTGGATCAGGAAGCGGCTGCCGAACGGCGCCGAGCACATCCGCAAGAAGCTGCCGAGCATGTATCACCAGTTCAAGCAGCTCGCGGGCATCGACATCACCGAAGAGCCGATGGAGGTCGGCCCCACCACCCACTACGTGATGGGGGGCGTGCGCGTCGATCCCGACAGCCAGATGTCGACCGTGCCCGGGCTGTTCGCGGCCGGCGAGTGCGCGGCGGGTCTGCACGGCGCGAACCGGCTCGGGGGGAACTCGCTCTCCGACCTCCTGGTCTTCGGCCAGCGCGCCGGCCGGTACGCGGCCGAGTATGCCCGCGCGCAGACGCCGGTGGAGCCGGCGCAGGACCAGGTCGAGGCGTTGGCGCGCGAGGCCCTCGCGCCGTTCGAGCGCGCCGGCGGCGATGCCGAGGGGCCGTATCAGGTGCAGTTTGACCTGCAGGACATGATGCAGTCGCAGGTCGGCATCGTGCGCACGCAGGAAGAGATGCGGAAGGCCGTCGACAGCTTCGAGGGACTGCACGCGCGCGCCGGGCGGGTCGGGGTGCAGGGCAACCGCGAGTACAACGCGGGATGGCACACCGCGCTCGACCTGCGCAATCTGCTGATGGTGTCGGAGGCGGTCGCGCGGTCGGCCATTCTCCGCAAGGAGAGCCGCGGCGCGCACTTCCGCGAAGACCATCTGGAGAAGGACCCCGAGCTGGGCCGCTTGAATACCGTCGTCCGGTGCGGCGAAGACGGCCGGATGCAGGTGGCGCAGGAGCCGATTCCGGAGATCCGGTCCGACCTGCAGCAGATCATCGAAGACAACAAGTGACGGCCGGGGCGCGGGCTTCCCGCGCTCGTGCAGCGGAGACACCGTACATGAGTAGCGCGACATTCCGGATCTGGCGGGGGAGCTCGGAGGGCGGCGAGTTCCAGGACTACACCACCGAGGTGTCCGAGGGGATGGTCGTCCTCGATGCGGTGCACCAGATTCAGGCCGAACAGGCGAACGACCTCGCGGTGCGCTGGAACTGCAAGGCGGGCAAGTGCGGGTCGTGCTCGGCCGAGGTCAACGGCAGTCCCAAGCTGATGTGCATGACGCGCCTGAACGCGCTGCCGCTCGAGCGCCCGGTGACCGTCGAGCCGATGCAGGCGTTCCCCCTGATCCGCGATCTCGTCACCGACGTCTCGTGGAACTACAAGGTCAAGGAGGCGATTGAGCCGTTCGCGCCGCGGGAGCCGGATGCGCCGGACGGCACCTGGCGCATGGAGCAGTACGACGTCGAGCGGGTGCAGGAGTTCCGCAAGTGCATCGAGTGCTTCCTGTGCCAGGACGTCTGCCACGTCCTGCGCGACCATCGGCTGCACGGCGAGTTCATCGGCCCCCGCTTCTTCGTCCACGCGGCCGCCCTCGAGATGCACCCCCTCGACACTGCCGACCGCACCACCGAGCTCGCCAACGACCACGGCGTCGGCTACTGCAACATCACCAAGTGCTGCACCAAGGTCTGCCCGGAAGAGATCACCATCACCGACAACGCCATCATCCCCCTCAAGGAGCGCGTGGTCGACAAGATGTACGACCCGGTGACCAAGCTGTTCCGGATGTTCAGATCCTGAACCGGGCCTTGTCCCCTGACCGGTCTCTTGAACACCGGTTCTAGGAAGCCTCCGTCCGTTGAATCTCCAACGGCGCCCATCGGCCGCGTTACCCGGACGCCGCTCGGGACGAGGTGGGTCCGGGCCGGGCGGCGGCTGCGCCCGCCGTCCGGAGGCGCGAATCAGGCCCGGTCACGGCGACGCACACCGCGACGTTGACGAGCAGGGAGACGACCCCGGCGTGGACGTTCCAGGGCTGCGGCTGTCCGGCGGCGAGGAGACCGGTGTAGACGATCGTGCCGGTGACCATGCCGGCCATGGCCGCCCGGGTCGTCAGCCGGTCCCAGCTCACGCCGAGGATGAAGAGGGGGGCAACCTGCGCGAGAATCTCCATCTTGAGCTCGGTGAGACCCCAGAGGGTGATCCGCGGGTTGAGGGCGATGGCGACCAGTGCCGCGATGAGTCCCCAGGACACCCGTTTGCCGGCCTGCGTCAGACGCGCCTCGCTCGTCCCGCGAAGGACGGTGGCGCCCAGCACGTCCTTGGCCAGCATCGACGACAGGCTCAGCAGCACCGAGTCCGCCGTCGACATGATCGCGCTGACCACCGCCACGATCACGAGCAGGCTCAGGGCGTAGAGCAGCGGTGAGCTCGACCCCCATTCGGTGAGCAGGAGCGGCAGCACCTGGTCGCCTGCGATCGGCCCGGCCGCGGCCAGCCGTTCGATCGCGAGGACGCCCACCAGGAAGACGGACCCGGTGGTGACCATCGGGAGGAACACCATGATGCCGAACGAGCGGCGGAGGGCGGCGCTGTCGCGCGCGGCGTAGATGCGCTGCACCGCGTGCGGATACACCGCGCCCGAGAAGCCGATCAGGACCAGGGTGCTGAACCAGTTGCGGCACGCGTCCCAGCCGGGCACGGCGACCTTCTCCGGGGCCTCGACCGCGATCCACGCGGTGACGCTTGCCATGTGCGCGGGGGTCGGTGACGCCGCGGCCAGCAGCCCCGTCAATCCCACCATCAGCATCACGCCCTGCACGAGGTCGGTCCAGGCGACCGCCCGCATGCCCCCCACGGTCTCGTAGATCAGCACCACCAGGGTCAGCAGCACGACCCCGGCCCAGTAGGGGACGGCGCCGCCGGAGAGACCGGCGGTGACGTGGCCCATCGCGATGAGCTGGGCGAGCAGGTAGTTGGCGATGGCGGCGGTCAGCAGCAGGTTGGCGAGGAGGGTGAGGGCCGGCGAACGGAAGCGGTGGGTGAGCCAGTCGCCGGGGGTGACGAAGCGGTGCCGCCGGGCCAGGTGGTGCAGCCGCGGCGCGTAGAGCAGATACGCCACGACGATCGCCATCATGAAGCCGACGCTCATCACCCACGAGAAGCCCAGGCGGACCGCTTCGCCCGGATAGCCGATCAGGGTGTTGCCGCTGTACTGGGTCGCGTACAGCGTCAGCAGCAGCACCGGTCCGGTGAGCTGCCGGCCCGCCAAGTAGAAGTCGGCGAGCGATTCGCCGGTGCGCCGGCGGCGCGCCGCGTACCCCACCCCGAGGATGGCGGTCAGGTAGAGCCCGACGGCCAGGACCGCGCCGCCGCCCAGGGACCCGGTCATTCGTCGGGCCAGAGGCGATGGACCACGAAGGCGGTGAAGACCGCGACCCCGGTCGTCGCGGCGAGCGAGATGACCACCCAGTGGGGCAGCCCGAGCCAGATGCGCAACGGGGCGTCGGCGGGCAGGTACCAGGGGACCGACGCGCCGAAGAGCAAGAGGTAGACGGGCCAGATCCAGGCGGGGAAGTTGCGGGGCCGGTCCTCCGCGGGGCCGGGCCCTGCGGTGGGGGGCGGGTCTGCCATGGCCACCATCATCCGCGTCCGGCGCGCGGATGGCAACCTCGTCGCCGACCGCAGCCCGTGGAGTCTGCCATGGCCACCATCATCCGCGTCCGGCGCGCGGATGGCAACCTCCCTCACCGCATGCCCAGGACCATCCCACGCTCCGCCACCGTCGTGCGCAGGCGGAATCGTGGCATGCGCTCGCTGGCCAGTCCTCCTGCGACGCGGCGCGCTCCGCCACCAGGCGGAATCGTGGCGGGTCCCTGGGGCTCCGGACGTGCGGAATCGTGGGTCCCACGCGGCGCCGGCCGGCCGGCAAGACGGTGGCGACCTCTCAAATCGGTGGCGAGCCGTCACGCGCAGTCAGCGTGGGATGCTCCTGCCGCATGCCCGCCGTGGTCGGCCTGCTCGTGACCGTGCGCGAGCCCGCGCAGTCAGCGTGGGATGCTCCTGCCGCATGCCCGTCCGGTCGCGTTGAGGCCGGCGCGGCGGGGCGGGCGGGGGGACGGGACGCCGGCAGCGACCGCCGATGTGGTGATATGGTGTCGCCTTCGGCCGATCTCTCGCAGAAGGAGTGCTACATGCCCGTGACGCGACTCGATACGGTACGCGCCGTCGTCTTCTGGTTGGCGGCAGGTCTGGCGGTTCCCGGCTCGACCGCGGCGCAGGATCAGCCGCCGGAGGAGGAGCAGACGGCGGAATCCGCCGGGGAGGAAGCGGAGCCCGGGGACGCACGGCCGCGGCGGGGCCGTGATCGCGACGGCATCGAGCCCTACGACGAGGTGATCACCGAAGAGGCGGAGACCGACGAGGGGGTGTTCATCGTGCACCGCCTCGACGACAAGGTGCTCTACGAGATCCCGGTGGACGAACTGGGCCGGGAGTTTCTCTGGGTCAGCCGGATCGCGCGCACCAGCGAGGGCGTCGGCTACGGCGGGCAGGCGCTCGGGAGCCGGGTGGTCAAGTGGGACCGCCGCGGCGACCGGATCCTGCTGAAGAGCGTGTCCTACGCCATCGTCGCCGACGAGTCCCGGCCGATCTCGCGGGCGGTCGAGGCCGCGAACAACGACGCGATCCTGCGGGCGTTCGACATCGAGGCGCTGTCCGAGGCGGGGGCGCCGGTGATCGACGTCACCGCGCTGTTCAACACCGAGGTCCCCGAGTTCAGCGCCCGGTCGCGGCTGCAGGCCCGCGGGTTCGCCCGGGACCGGTCGTTCGTCGAGACGGTCGTGGCGTTTCCGCGGAACATCGAGGTCAGGACCACCCACACCTACACCGCGCCGCCGCGGTCGGGGTCGGGCAACCGGCCGATGGTGGTTCGCCGCCGCGGCATGCGGCCCGGCAGCGCGACGGTGGTGCTGCACTACAGCATGGTCAAGCTGCCCGAGAAGCCGATGATGCCGCGCCTGTTCGACGAGCGGGTCGGCTATTTCTCGGTGCGGCAGATCGACTACGGCCGCGACGAGCACCGCTCGCCGCGCCGGCGCTACATCACCCGCTGGCGGCTCGAGAAGCAGCACCCGGACCAGGCGGTGTCCGATCCGGTCACTCCGATCACCTACTGGATAGACCCCGCCACCCCCGCCAAGTGGGTGCCGTACATGAGGCAGGGTATCGAGGCGTGGCAGCCGGCGTTCGAGGAGGCCGGGTTCAGCAACGCGGTGGTGGCGCGCGAGGCCCCCTCCGTCGAGGATGACCCTGACTGGAGCCCCGAGGACGCCCGCTACTCCGTCATTCGCTGGCTGCCGTCGACGGTCGAGAACGCCTCCGGCCCCCACGTCCACGACCCGCGCACCGGGGAGATCCTGGAGGCGGACATCCAGTTCCATCACAACGTGATGAACTTGGTGCGCGACTGGTATTTCGTGCAGGTGGGGCCGCTCGACCCGCGCGCCCGGACGCTGCCCCTGCCGGACGCGCTGATGGGCGAGCTGCTCGCCTATGTGGTGGCCCACGAGGTGGGGCACACGCTCGGCTTCCAGCACAACATGAAGGCGAGCTCGCTCTACCCGCCGGACCGGCTGCGCGACCCCGACTGGGTGCGGACGATGAGCCATACGCCGACCCTCATGGACTACGCGCGCTTCAACTACGTCGCGCAACCGGAGGACGGCATCGCCCCGGAGGACCTGATTCCGAAGATCGGCCCCTACGACAAATGGGCCACCCGGTGGGGCTACGCACCCATCGCGGGCGCGGCGACCCCGGACGACGAGCGGCCGACCCTCGACGCCTGGGCGCGCGATCAGGACGAGACGGCGTGGTTCCGTTTCTCGACCCCCGGCGCGCGCAACGCCGACCCCGGCCAGTTGACCGAGGCGGTCGGCGACGCCGACGCGGTGGCGTCGACGGCGCTCGGGCTGAAGAACCTCGAACGCGTCGCCGCGATGCTGCTCGACGCCGTCGCCGCGCCGGGGGAGCCGTACGACGACCTCGACGAGGTGTACGCCCGGCTCGTCGGTCAGTGGACCCTGGAGATGAACCACGTCGCCGCGGTCGTGGGCGGGTTCACGTCGCAACAGAAGCACCACGGACAGGACGGGGTGCGGTTCACGGCCATCGCGCGGGACGTGCAGGCGAACGCGGTGGCTTTTCTGAACGACCATGCGTTCATGCCGCCGGCGTTCCTGACCGACCCGGAGATTCTGCGCCGGATCGAGCCGGTGGGGGTGCTGGACCGGATTCGCACCAGCCAGACGCGGGTGCTCGGCACGTTGCTCGCCGCCGGCCGGCTCGCCCGGCTCGTCGAGCAGGAGGTGATCGACGGCGACGCCGCCTATCCCGCCACGGCGTTCCTGGCGGACGTGCGCCACGGCGTCTGGCGCGAGCTCGACGACCGCGGGATTCGCATCGGCGCCTACCGCCGGAACCTCCAGCGCGCGTATCTCGATCTGCTCGAGGGGCGGCTCGGCGGCCCGTCGCAGGCGGCCGGCGATGCGGGGCCGTTCCTCCGCGGCGAGCTGCGCGCGCTCGAGGCGGCCATCGGGCGCGCGGAGGGCCGGATGGCCGACCGCGCGACCCGCCTGCACCTCGAGGACGTGCGCCACCGGATTGCGCGGACGCTGGATCCCTCTGCCGGTCCGGCCCGGGCCTCGGGGCGGACCGCGGGACCGGCGCTCGCCGATGATGCGTTCGAGCTTGCCGACGGCCGCCTCGACCCCTGGAACCGGCTCGTTGGCGATGTCGAGCGGTGCTGGCCGGACTATGCCGTTCGCCGCGTCCGCTGATGGCGGCCCGTGGTGAAGACCCGCGTTGCGCCGGTCGAGCGCGGCGGGGCGTTTGTCACGGGCTCTTGGCCCGGCAACCGTCGCCGCGGCTCCGCCGGCTCCCCAACCAACCCGTCGGGAGCCTGCGCCTCACTCGTCGGAGGCGGCGCCGTTCTGAGGCGTCGACTCCTGGGTCGGAGAAATCGTCATGGAATGGCTGTTCAATCCCGAGATCTGGATCGCCCTCGTCACCCTCACCGTCCTCGAGGTCGTCTTGGGCGTCGACAACGTCATCTTCATCTCGATCCTGTCCGACAAGCTGCCCCGCGGGCAGCAGAAGCTGGCGCGCCGGGTCGGGCTCGGACTGGCCATGCTGTCCCGCATCGTCCTGCTGCTGTCGCTGAGCTGGATCATCCAGTTGACCGAGCCGCTGTTCGCGGTGTTCGGCCGGGAGGTGTCCGGCCGCGACCTGACGCTGCTCGGGGGCGGGCTGTTCCTGCTGGCGAAGTCGACCTATGAGATCCACGAGAGCCTGGAGGGCGACGAGGGGCATCGATCCCGGCGGAAGACGGCGACCTTCGCCGGCGTGATCCTGCAGATCCTGGTGATCGACATCGTCTTCTCGCTCGACTCGGTGATCACCGCGGTCGGGATGGTGGAACAGATCGGGGTGATGATCGCGGCCATCGTCATCGCGGTGATCATCATGCTGATCTCGGCCGAGGCCATCAGCGCCTTCGTCAACGAACGACCGACGGTCAAGATCCTCGCGTTGAGCTTCCTGCTGCTGGTGGGGTTCTCGCTCGTGGCGGAGGGGTTCCACCAGGAGATTCCGAAGGGTTACCTGTACTTCGCGATGGCGTTCTCGGTGTTCGTCGAGCTGATCAACAACCGGATTCGCCACGTGTCGCCGGTGCGCCTGAAGAAGCCGATCACGTCGTGAACCACCAGGCGCCGGCGCCGACGAAGACGCCGAGCAGGGTGTCGGCGGTGTAGTGGTAGCGCCCCACCACGGTGGAGGCGGCGATGGCGCCGGCCACGGCCAGAAGGGGGGCGAGCAGGCCGGGGAGCAACTGGGCGGTCGCGAGGGCGGCGGCGACCGCGGTCGAGGCATGACCGCTCGGAAAGGTGTTGACGTGGACCGACGCGCGATCGAGGACGGCGCGGTTCGCCCGCCGGAGCGCGAGGCCGCGCGCGTCCATCGGTCCCGGCGGCTCGAGGCTGCGGGGCGGGCGGGTCTGAATCCAAGGCAGCAGGCCGTAGCAGGCGAACGCGGCGGTCAGCACCGCCGTCCAGTACTGGTCGGCGTTCCCCCGCAGGCCGGCTGCGTAGAGCAGGGCGAAGGTGGCCGGGACGAACGGATAGGCGCACAGATAGGCCAGCTCCAGCAGTTGGAGGACCGGCGCCGGCGTCCGCCGCACCGCCGTGTCCAGCCGAAGGGCCGCGAACAGGCGCCGGTCGAGCCGCAGCAGCCGGGCCTCGGCCGCGGGCATGGGGCGCCGGAAGAAGAGCCCGGCCATCCAGTAGCCCTGCAACAGGTAGATGCAGGGCACCCAGTCGCGCGCGACCCGCATCGGGAGCTGCAGGCGCAACTGGGAGAGCACCAACACCAGTCCGATGCAGACCAGCCCGACCGCCGTCACCCGGTTGCGCCGGGTCGCCGACAGCGGCTGGAGGCGGGCGAGGACGAGGAGATAGCCGAAGAAGCCGCAGACGATCCACTCGCTGGCGCGCACCGGTTCATCGTGGCAGCCCGGCGCGGGATATGCAAATCGCCGGGAGCCCGTGGCGGCGCCCCGGCTGCATTCGCCGGTCTCGTCGCCGCGCGCGGTTCGCCGCGGGCTCCCCGGGGCCGATCCGCGAACGCCGGACCGCCGTCGGTTCAGGCCCGATCGGCGGCGACGGCGTTCGGATGGTCGAGGGGCGCCGGTTCGGCCCCGGGACGCTCCCGGGCGGCCGGCGACTCGGGAAGCCGGCGGAACAGTCGCACGACCAGGACCAAGGACACCGCGAACAGGGCCGCGCCGAGGAGGAACGGCGCCCCCGGCAGGTGGATCGCCGCGCCGTCCGAGGTGAAGTAGCTGAAGAGCCCCGTGGTGAAGACGAGCGGGGCCGCGATCGCGGTCAGGCTGACCAGCGACGTCAGGGCCCCCTGGATCTTTCCCTGCTCGGAGGGGGGCACGGCCCCGGCCACGAGCCCCTGGAGCGTCGGGTGCGCGATGCCCCCGAGCGCCCCGAACACGATGATGACGAGGACCATCCAGCCCGCCGACGCGAGGCCGTAGCCGAGGAACGACAGCATCGAGACGGTCACGCCGAAGAGAATCGCGCGCCGCTCGCCGAGGCGGGCGACCGCCGGCCGGATCAGCAGCCCCTGCACCAGCACCGCCATCACCCCGACCAGGGCCAGGGTCAGGCCGTTGGCCTGGGGGTCCCACCCGTACCGGTAGCCGGCGTGCAGCACCCAGACGTTCTCGAGGCCGCGCTGGGCCAGCGACAGGAAGATGAAGACCACCGCGAGCCCCGCCACCAGGGGATAGGCGCGCAGTCGCTTCAGGCTGCCGAACGGGTTCATCCGGCGCCACGAGACGGGGCTGCGCGGCCCGGGGGGCAGCGACTCGGGCAGCACGAAGAATCCGTACAGCCAGTTGACGAGGGCCAGCCCCGCCGCGACGAAGAACGGCAGGCGCAGCTCGATGCCGCCCAGCAGCCCCCCGAGGGCGGGACCGAAGATGAAGCCGAGCCCGAAGGCGACCCCGACGAAGCCGTAGTTGCGGGCCCGGGTCTCGGGGGTCGACACGTCGGCGATGTAGGCGTTGGCGGTGGTGATGCTGGCCCCCATGACCCCGGCGACGGCGCGGCCCACGAAAAGCCAGCCGATGGACGGCGCAAAGCCCTGGACGAGGTAGTCGACGCCGAACCCGAACAGCGAGCCGAGGATGATCGGCCGGCGGCCGTAGCGGTCGGAGAGGGCGCCGAGCACGGGCGCGCACAGGAACTGCATCAGGGCGTAGAGCGCGATGATGACGCCGTAGAGCACCCCCGCCTGCGAGTCGTCGCCGCCCGTGAACTCCCTTATCAGCTCGGGCAGGACGGGGATGATGATGCCGAGCCCGAGGATGTCGATGAACAGCGTGACGAGGATGAAGATCATCCCCGCCTGACGGGTCCGTCGTCCGAAAGCCATCCTGTCCGTCTCCGGCCGCTCAGCCGCGCGCCGGCTCGCGGGCCGGATCGGATTCGAGCTTCACGATCGAGATGTTCGCCCACCCGTAGAGGGCGGCGACGAGGGGATTGATGAGGTTGAAGAAGCAGAAAGGGGCGTAGGTCAGGGTGGCGACCCCGAGGGTGCCGGCCATGTACGCGCCGCACGTGTTCCAGGGGATCAGCACCGAGGTGATGGTCCCGCCGTCCTCCAGGGTCCGCGACAGGTTGCGCGGGTCGAGCCCCCGGCGCTCGTACTCGGCCCGGAACATCCGCCCCGGCAGCACGATGGCGATGTACTGGTCCGAGGCGAGCACGTTCGTGCCGAACGACGTGAACAGGGTCGCGGCGATGAGGCTCCCGGTGCTGCGGGCGGCGTGGAGGATGCGCTGCGCCAGCGCCTCGAGCTGGCCGGTGGACTCCATGATCCCCCCGAAGATCATGGCCGACATGATGAGCCAGATCGTCGTCAGCATGCTGCTCATCCCCCCGCGGCTGAGCAGGTCGTCGAGGGCCGCGTTCCCCGAGTCGAGCGTGAACCCGTCGAAGAGGGCGATCCAGCAGCCCTTGACGACGGCGAGGGGCCGCGGCAGGTCGGGGTCGGCCGCGAACGCCACCACCGTGTCGCCCTGAAAGAGCGCCGCGAAGACCGCCCCGGCCAGCGCCCCGACGAGCAGCGCCGGAAGCGCGGGGACGCGCCGCAGCACGAGGGCCAGCACCAGGGCCACCGGAAGCAGCAGGTGGGGGCCCAGCGCGTACTGTTCATCGAGGGCCTCGAGCACCACGTCCAGCTCGGCGGTGGTGGCGGGGGCCGGCGCCGCGAAGCCGGCCACCGTGAACAGCGCCAGCGCCGCCGCGATGCTCGGTCCCGTGGTCCAGACCATGTGCCGGATGTGGGTGAACAGGTCGGTCCCGGCGACGGCCGGGGCCAGATTCGTGGTGTCGGACAGGGCCGACATCTTGTCGCCGAAGTAGGCGCCCGAGATGATGGCGCCCGCCGCCAGGCCCAGGTTGAGCCCCTGCGCGGTGGCGATGCCGACCAGCGCGATGCCGATGGTGCCGGCGGTGGTCCATGAACTGCCCGTGGCCACCGAGACGAGGGCGCAAATGACGCACGCGGTGGCGTAGAACACCGACGGCGACAGCACCAGCAGTCCGTAGTGGATCATCGTCGGGACGACCCCGGCGAGAATCCACGTCCCGATGAGGGCGCCGACCACGAGCAGGATCAGGATGGCCCCCATCGAGACCGAGATGCTCCGGCGGATGCCCTGCTCGATGGCCGGCCACGGATGCCCGTTGCGCAGCCCCACCAGCGCCGCCGCGGCCCCGGCGAGTATGAGGGCGATCTGGTTCGGGCCGCTCGACGAGCCGTCCCCGAACAGGTAGACCGACCCGGCGAGCAGGGCGATGAGGAGGCCCAGCGGCACCAGAGCCTGCAGGGCGGTGGCGGGGCGTATCGTATCGGGGGTGGGGTGGGCCATGCGGATCCTGCCGGGACGCACATGCCAAGCGAGGCTCCGCCTCGGACCGACGAGACTGGTGGCTGCCCCGATCGCTGAGCGAGGGCGGACGAAACACGATCAGAACTGGACTCAACCGTTCAAGATCACGCCCGTTCAAAGAAGTCTAGCATGCCACGCCGGCCGCCCGGCCCGGATCCTCCGGCGGCGACCGGGTCAACTGCAGCGGCCTGCTCCCCAACGAACCCAACGCGCGTGTCGCCCGACCGGGGGCATCACGCGCTGACTGCGTGGGATGCCCCTGCGGGCTCAGGCCGGACCGCTGTTCCTGGACGGACACGTGGAAGCGACTTCCAATGAAGGGCGAACGGTCACGGTCGTGTCACTGGACCGTCCGGTTGACGACGAACCGGATGGTCTCGTCGAGTACTCCTTTATCATCATCGAACCAAGTAGCCCGATGTCGGATATCGCCGAAACGACCCGTATCCGTTGGGCCGCGGCGTTATACGATTCTGCCTTTGTGGAAGTGTTGCTCCAGAGCGGCGCTACTTGGTGGTGACGGGCAGCGGCGACGTATACGTGGGACTGCGGGTTCATCGCGACCATACTCCACCGGGGGGAATCGTAGCTCTCAAAGACGTAGACGGTGACGGAGTTGCCGATGCGGAGGAGCGATTTGGAGCGTGGTGAGAGTGGAGGTACGCAGTTCTTCAGGAATCCGACCTCGTGGCAGGTGGTGGATACGTCCGCCCTGCCGTTGGGCGGATTGCTTTGATGTGAGGGGCTGTGCAGGGGCTCCGCTTTTGGGTGGCCGGAGGATCCCGTGGCGCTTCTTGGCCGGGCGATTTGGCTTACCAGCCCGTGGCGAAACTTCGCAGCGTGCCGGAACTGGCCGGCGGTGGTGCGGGAACGGCTCGGATCGGTCCAGATTTCGGCACTTCGACCGCTGCGCGGCACGTTCTCGGGCCGAACGCGGCACCGGCCGGCTGCGGCGCAACTTCTGCCACGGGCTGTTACAACGGCCCCGATTCTCTCGATGGGTTACGCCTGCGGCGTCATTTGGGCTGTGAACGGGGATGGTGTTTTGGGATGGGGGCTCTCTAGCGCCGGGCGTTTGGCGTTGACGAATTTTGTTCTCCAAGCTGTGGTTACGGCTGTTCTCTTTAGTTTAGTGGGTTGGTTTCGCCCTCGATGGGAGACTTGGTTGCACGACGGCGATTCTGGTGACGTGTGTGATATTTTGCGGCGCAGGTGGTGGGGAGCGTAGTGTGGGTGTCAGGGTTCGATCGTGGGCCGGCGGAGCGGTTTTGGCGAATGGTGAGCTACGGACGGAGGGCGTGGCAGCCCGTGGTAGTGCGCCGTGAAAGGCGCCATTCTTCAGCGGGTGCGAATCCCGCCCGGCAACTTGTCGCTCTATCCGGTAGCAGTCGGGCGGACGATGGAGGCAACGACATCGGCCGAAGCGCGCCGACGACAAAGGGCCGCCGAGGGCGGTTCAGCGACCCACGTGGACAGCCAGAAGGAGAGCCGGGCGTTTCGGGGCGTTCGTCGGGCTCGGCATGAGCTCGCCTCGTTCACGGCGCGGAACGCGCAGGCATGGTCGCTACAACTCGCCCGGGGACTGCGCGAGGCCGCCGGTCTGCGGTGACGGGGACTCGGGTGCGGTGTCCATGCGCGCAGTCGAGCGCGGGTGCGGCGCCAGGGCCGGCGCGCCATCGGTCTCGGGCGCCGGGGCGGATTCCCGGGTCTTCGTCGGCGGCAGTGCGTCCGGCAGCGGCAGCAGGTCCAGCGCGGCGGCGGTGTCTGCGACGACCGCGTCGACGGCGGCAACGGTGCGCGCCGACTGCCGCAGGGTACGCGCCGCCCAGGCCGTAAGCAGCACCGCGGCCCCGGTGAGCCACGGCCAGTACGGGGCCGGACCTGCGGCGGTCCCGACGAGCGCGCCCCCCGCGAGGCCCGCGCCGGCGAGCCACAGCATGGGGGTGGGCCTGAGCCGCCGGGCGAGGCGGACGAGGCACCGTCCCCCGCGATGCTCCTCGACCAGCACCCGCAGATGCAGCCGCGCCCACCGGTTCAGGCCGACGCTGATGTCGCGGTCCGCCTGCCAGCCGTCGTCTATCTCGACCGTCCGCACCTCGCGCGTCCGTTCGAGCCGGGTCGTCAGATGCGACAGCAGCGCTTCCGCCGCGATCCAGGTTTCGCTCCAGAAGCGCCGGGGCGGGGTACGGCGGGACACGGCGGCCCACAGCGCCCGGACCGCGCCGGCCGTTGCGGCCGGGGGGCGCCGTCCGGCGGCCGGGGCGCGCAGGACCTCGGGTGGAGACATCGCGCCGCGCAGGCGGCCCCACGCGCGGGCGAGGGGCTGGGTGAAGTACAGCCCCGCGATGCGCGCCCGGTAGAGGATGCGGCTCAGGCGGCGCGGCCGGCGGACCAGCGGCGGCAGCCCCTCGATGTCGGTGACGAGGGCGTAGCGCACGCAGCGGGCGATAGTGGTCCCGAGGGCGCCCGTCCCCACCGTCAGCAGGGCGGCGGCCAGCCCGATCTGGTTGGTCAGCAGGGTCGCCGCGCCCAGCCCGATCGACGCCGCGGCGGCGACCTGCCAGCGGGCCGAATGCGGCATGAACGCGAACGGGTACGTGTCGATCGAGTAGACCGACGGGAACGGCGCGGTGCCCCACGTGCCGCTGTTGACGCGGGCCCGGGTGAGCGAGCGGTGGAAGGGGAGCGGGCCGTAGATGCGCCCGCGCCACCCGATGTGCAGGCCCTGGAACTGGTCGGGGTGGTGCGGCTTGAGCCAGGACTCGCCCTCGCCGTAGCCGACCTGCTGCCGCCAGTAGGCGCGCAGCGACGCGCGGTGGCGATGCCAGACCAGGGCCGACGGCGCGAACCCGATCTTCCAGCCGCGCGCCTGGAGGCGCCAGCAGATGTCGACGTCGTCGCCCGCGCGAAGGTAGATCGGGTTGAACCCGCCCACCGCGAGCAGCGCGTCGCGGCGGAACGCCATGTTGCAGCCGGGCACATGCTCGGCGATGCGGTCGTCGAGCATGACCTGGGTCGGACTGCCGGGCGCGCGGGCGATGCACTGCGCCATCGGCGGGTCGTCGGCGGGGACGAGGTTGGGGCCCCCGGCTCCGACGACGTCCGAGGTCAGGAACGGTTGGACGAGGTGCGTCAGCCAGTCGGGATCGACCCGCACGTCCCCGTCGGTGTAGGCGACGATCCCGCCGACGGCGTGCTCGAGCCCAATATTGCGGGCCGCGCTCAGCCCGTCGTTCGGGATGTCGAGTACGGTGACCGATGCATGGCGTCGCGCGATGGTGCCGGTGGCGTCGTGCGACCCGTCGTTGACGAGGATGATCTCGAAGTCGGGATAGGTCAGGTTCTCGATCGACGTGAGGCACTCGTCGATGGTGGCGGCCTCGTTGTAGGCGCAGACGACGACCGAGATCTTCGGCCACGCTCGCCGTTCGGCTTCCGGGAACGGCGCGTCCGCGAACGCCTCGACGACCGCCCGCAGGGCCGGTTTCGGCTTGCGCGCCGCGTCCACGAGGCCGAACGCCCAGTCGGCGACCGGCTGCCCGCCCCGCCACCACTCGTCGGTCCACGCGAACACGACGGCGCCGCACGCGCCCTCGGAGAACGCGGTGCGCAGCTGCATGGCCGCGATCGCGGCCTGGCCGTCCCCGCCTTCCCGCCGGCTGTCGGCCCCCGCCTCCGCCAGCAGCAGCGGGCGGTGTCCGGCGAGGTGCTGCAGGCGGGCGAGATAGCGCCGCAGGTCAGGTTCCGCGTGCAGGTAGACGTTGAACGCGCAGACGTCGAGGAACGGGAGGGACAGGTACTCGGTCGGCGGGTAGTTCACGTAGGTCAGCAGAGCGTCCGGCGCCGCCGCCTTCACGTCGTGGTAGAGCTCGCGGAGGAAGCGCTCGATGCGCGCCTGGCCGTGCCAGCGGACGATGGGCGCGGGAATCTCGTTGCCGAGCGCGAAGACGAGGGCGGCCGGGTGCGCCGCGAGCTCGCGGACGCGGGCGATGATGTCCCCGCGGACGCGGCGGCAGAGGTCGGGGTCGTCCAGGAACGCGATGTGCTGCGGCCACGGCAGGCCGATCATCAGGCGCAGTCCGCGGCGCGCGGCGGCGTCGAGCAGGCCTGGGTCGGGCGTGGTGTAGGTGCGGACGGTGTTGAGGCCGGCGTCCCGCATCCGCGCGAAGTCGTCCGAGACGATCGCCGCCGCCGGGAACTGGCGTCCCGCGGCGTCGGGCGCGAAGGTGCCGTAGGTGACGCCCTTGACGAGGAAGCGGCCGCCCCCGATCGACAGGAACTTGCCATCGACGGCCGCGCGCGTCTCGGGGGCCGGGTCAGTCATTACGGACAGAAGGGTGTCGCGCCGGCCCCGTGCGTGGCAGGGGGCGCGGCGCCGCGTCCGGCGTCGTCTACTCGCTCCCGCGGATCGTCGGGTACTCGATCCCGAGCTGCTCCAGGTAGGTGTCGTATCGCGACGGGTCGTAGTAGTACTGCTCCAGGCGCGGCTTGAACGTCTCCATGATCTCCGCGTTCAACCAGATCGCGGGCTCGTCCTGGGGCCGCAGGAACGACGTGTACTCGGTGTCCGACTTCTGGACCGTCTCGAAGTAGGAGCGGGCGTCTTCCACCAGCTCCGGGGTCATCAGGATGTCGAGCAGGGTCCGGGCGAAGACCTTGGCGCCCGCGGTGGCCCCCTTGTGCGCGATCGGCGTGGCCATGGCGATGGCCTTGTTCCAGTTGTGGCCCTGACCGCCGGCGATGTTCGCCGGGAACCGGAGCGAGACGGTCGGGACCACCCACGAGATGTCCCCGATGTCGTCCGAGCCGCCGCCCCGCCGCTGCGAATCGGGGATGTCCTGGCGGCCCCGCAGCTCCTCGCTGATCTCGGTCGAGAGCCCGCGCTCCTCGGCCCCGAGCATCTTCTGCACCGCCTTCGCCATCCGCTGGTCCGCCTCGCTCCACTTCGGCAGGCCGACGTCGAGCATGTTGGCGTGGATCGACTCGGCCAGCGGACGGTTCATGTGCTGCGGCCACGCCGCGCCGAGCACCCGGGACTCCACGGTGGTGCCGGTCATGAGGGTGGCGCCCTCCGCCATCCGGTCGCCGAGCTCCCACATGCGCATGATGCTGGGATAGTCGGTCTCGCGGAAGAAGTACCAGACCGCGGCGGTTGGAGGCACCACGTTCGGCTGATCGCCGCCGTCGGTGATGACGTAGTGCGAACGCTGCTGAATGCGGAGATGCTCGCGGCGGAAGTTCCACCCGATGTTCATCAGCTCGACGGCGTCAAGGGCGCTGCGCCCGTCCCAGGGAGAGCCGGCGCCGTGCGCGCTCTCGCCCGCGAAGAGGTACTCGACCGACACCATGCCGTTCCCGCCGCTCTCGCCCCAGCTCACCGACATGTCGCTGCTGACGTGCGAGTAGAGGACGACGTCGACGTCGTCGAAGAGGCCCGCCTTGACGTAATGGGCCTTGGCGCCGAGCTGCTCTTCCGCGATGCCGGGCCAGATGACGAGGGTGCCGGGCAGGTTCTCCCGCTGCATGATCTTCTGCACCGCGAGGGCCGCGGTGACGTTCAGAGCCTGGCCCGAGTTGTGCCCCTCGCCGTGGCCGGGGGCGCCGGGGATGAGCGGCTCGCGGTAGGCGACGCCGGGCTTCTGCGACGCCTGGGGGATGCCGTCGACGTCGGTGCCCAGCGCGATGACCGGGGAGCCCGAGCCCCAGGTGGCCCACCAGGCGCTCGGGATGCCCGCGACACCCTTTTCCACCGCGAACCCGTGGTCCTCGAGGATGCCGGTGACGTAGCGCTGCGTCTCGAACTCCTGGAAGCCCAGCTCGTTGAAGCTGTAGATCATGTCCACCATCTGCTGGGTGAAGTCGCGGCGGCTGTCGACGTCGACGACGACCTCGGCCTTCAGCTCGGTGAGCCGCGCGGGCTCCTGCATCGTAGCGGCCGCGGTGGTGGGCGGCTCGGGCTGCGGCAGGGAGAGCAGGACGAAGGCGCCGGTGACGGCGGCGGTGGCCCAGGTGAAAGATGCAAAGCGCATGGCGGATCTCCCGAAGTTGCGGTTCAGTTCGACGAGGCGGGGCGGTGTCCGTAACGACGAAGCGCCGAATACGCAATCCTATGGCATTTCGCCCGGTTCCGCATCAGGGATCCGCGCCCCGGCAGGGGCATCCCACGCTGACGGCGCGTGACGGCCCGCCCCCGATTCGAGGGGGCGCCACTGTCTTGCCGACCGGCCGGCGCCGCGTGAGACCCGCGATTCCGCACGTCCGGAGCCCCAGGACCCGCCACGATGCTGCCTGCGCACGGCGGTGGCGGAGCGTGGGATGGTCCTGGCGCCCCGGCCGCGCATGCGGTCGGTTGCTCGCTCTCCGGCCGCTGGTGAGAGAATGGATCGCGAGAAAGGAGCCGCCTTGCGCTACGCCGTCACGACGTTCGGGTGCCGCGTCAACCAGGCCGATTCCCTGCAGATGGAGCTGCGGCTCCGTGCCCGCGGGGCCACCCCGGCGCCCGTCGCCGACGCCGACGTGGTGGTCGTCAACAGTTGCTCGGTGACCGCGGCCGCGGATCAGGGCGTCCGGCAGACGCTGCGGCGGGTGGCGCGGGAGAATCCGGACGCGCGGGTGATCGCGACCGGCTGCTATGCGACCCGCGCCGGCCACGAGATCGCGGGGTTGCCGGGGGCGCCCGAGGTGGTGCCGAACGACGACAAGGAGACGATCGTCGATCGGCTGTTGCCCGGCGGGGGCACTACCGCCGACCGCTTTGGGGACGGTCCCGGCGCGTGCGGCGCCCTGATCTCGCCGGGGAACATCGGCCGCGTGGCGTTCATGTTGCGGGTGCAGACCGGGTGCGACGAGGCCTGCGCCTATTGCATCATCCCCTCGACGCGGGGCCGCGGGCGCAGCCTCGACCACCGGCACGTGCTGTCCGCCATCCGCCGCGCGGCCGAGAGCGGGTTCAACGAGGTGGTGCTGAACGGGGTCCATCTCGGGTCCTACGGGCGCGATCTGGACCCGCCGTCCTCCCTGACGGCGCTGCTCCGGGCTGTCGACGGCCATCCGTCCGACGTGACCTGCCGCATCAGCTCGCTCGAGCCGATGGACTGTCCGGCGGAGCTGATCGATCTGGTCGCCTCCAGCGGGCGGTTCGCGCCGCACTTCCACCTGCCGCTGCAGCATGGCAGCGACGCGATGCTGCGGCGCATGCGGCGTCCCTACACCCTGGACGGCTACCGGCGTGTCGTGGACCGGGTGCGCGGCCGGCTGCCCCAGGCGGCGATCGGCGCCGATCTCATCGCGGGGTTCCCCGGGGAACGGGACGAGGACGCGCGCCGCACCCTGGATTACGTGGCCGCGAGCCCCCTGACCTATCTGCACGTTTTTCCCTACTCGCCCCGCGAGGGGACCGAGGCGTGCGGGCTCCCGGACCGGGTGCCGGGACCGGTCGTGCGGGAACGGGCGCGGGCCCTCCGCGACGCCGGCGCCGATCTCGCGCGCCGGTTCCGCGGGCGGCAGGTCGGCGCGGTGCGGCCCGGCCTGACCCTCGACGGGGGCGCGGTCGTCGCGACCGACAACTACCTGAAGGTGCCGGTGCCGCCCCGCGGCGGCGCCAACCAGCGGGTCCGAGTGCGGATTACCGGAGCCGAACCCCTCGCCGGCGTGCTGGTGTCCTGACGCCGCCGGGCGGGTTCGTTTTGGCGCGCTCCTTGCTTCACGCCGAGTGTCCGCTGCGCGGGGCATGAGTGGCTGCGCGGCTCGGGGTGTGTCCGTGCCGGTGTGTGCGATACTGGCGGGGCCGGTCGTGGTACAGGGGCGTGACATCGTGAACACCGAGCTCATCACCCTCGTCGTCGGCATTCTGACGCTGGCCGGGGGGCAGATCGCGGCGGTGCTGGTTCTCGTCGGCCGGATGGATCGGCAGACAGACCAGATGAACCAGCGCTTCGACGGCTTCAACGAGAACGTCAACCGGCGTTTCGACGGCGTCAACCAGCGCTTCGACGGTGTCCACGAGAGCGTCAACCAGCGCTTCGACGGTGTCAACCAGCGTTTCGACGACATCAACGAGAGCGTCAACCAGCGTTTCGACGACATCAACGAGAGCGTCAACCGGCGCTTCGACGGTGTCAACCAGCGTTTCGACGACATCAACGAGAGCGTCAACCAGCGTTTCGACGGCTTCAACGAGAGCGTCAACCGGCGCTTCGACGGTGTCAACCAGCGTTTCGACGACATCAACGAGAGCGTCAACCAGCGTTTCGACGGCTTCAACGAGAGCGTTAACCAGCGTTTCGACGGCATGAGCCGCGAGTTCACGGATCTGCGCGAGCGGATGGTGCGGCTGGAAGGCGCCCTGGAAGGCTTCATCGCCGACCGTCGTGATCGGGACGTCGCGTGATTGCGAGCCTGCGTCGGCGCCCCGTCGAGTCCACATCAGCAGGGTGCGCACCATGAGAATGTCGACGTTTTCGGTCGTCTGCCTGGCTGCGGGGCTGATGGCGCCCGCTTCCGCGCGCGCCCAGCACGGCGCCGCCGCCGCCGGCGAATGGCGTGTGTATGCCGGCGATCAGGGCAGCACCAAGTACTCGTCGCTGGACCAGATAGACGCGACGAACTTCGAGGACCTGCGCGTCGCGTGGCGCTGGCGGTCGGCCGACGCCTCGGTCGATCTCGAGGCGTTGCGCGAGCGGCAGGGACCGGTCTCGATCCGGGGGTTCCAGGTGACGCCGCTGATGATCGGCGGCACCCTCTACCTGTCGACGGCGATGTATCAGGTGGCGGCCATCGATGCCGGCACCGGCGAGGTCCGCTGGGTGTACGACCCGCAGGTGTACGCGGGCGGTCGGCCGACGCACGGCTACGGGTCGCGCGGTATCGCCTACTGGGCCGACGACGAGAGCGGCGACGAGCGCATCTTCTGGGGCACCAGCGAGGGTTGGCTGCACGCGGTCGACGCGAAGACCGGGCAGCCGGCTCCCGGTTTCGGCGCCAACGGCCGCGTGGACCTGACCGAGGGCATTCCCCGTGCGGACCGGGGCGACGTGAACTACCAGGGGCGCAACCTGCTCGGGGTCAAGTCGCCGCCGGTGGTCCTGCGCGACGTCGTCGTCACCCCGACGATCATCTCCGACTTCGTCATCCGCAAGGAGGCGCCGCCGGGCTGGGTGAAGGGCATCGACGCCCGCACCGGCGACACCCGGTGGGTCTTCCGCACGGTGCCGCAGGCGGACGACTTCGGGGCCGATACCTGGCTGAACGAATCGTGGCGCTACTCGGGGAACGCGAACATCTGGCCCCCGATGAGCGCCGACGAGGAGACCGGGTACGTCTTTCTACCGATCGGCACCCCCACGAGCGACTACTACGGCGGGCACCGTCTGGGCGACAACCTGTTCGCCGAGAGCCTCGTCGCTGTCGACATCGAAACGGGGCAGCGCATGTGGCACTTCCAGGCGGTGCATCACGGCGTGTGGGACTACGACTTTCCGGCCGCCCCGAACCTCGTCGACATCACCGTCGACGAACGCCCCATCAAGGCGATCGCCCAGGTGAGCAAGCAAGGGTTTACGTATGTCTTCGACCGGGTGACCGGCGACCCGGTGTGGCCGATCGAAGAGAGGCCGGTCGAGACCGACACCGACCTCGAGGGCGAGGTGCTGTCGCCGACCCAGCCGTTTCCGACGAAGCCGCCCCCGTTCGAGTACCAGGGCGTCGGCATCGACGATCTCGTCGACTTCACCCCGGAGATCCGGGCCCTGGCCGTCGAGGCGGTGCGGAACTTCCGGCTTGGACCCCTCTTCACGCCGCCGATGCTCAGCGTGGAGGGCGGGCTGCAGGGCACGATTCAGCGGCCCCACATCGCGGGCGGGGCGAGTTGGAGCGGGGCTGCGGTCGACCCCGAGACGGGGATGCTGTACGTGCCCTCCGAGAACCGTTTCTCGGTGTTGAAGTACTACACGCCGGACCCTGCCGAGGGCGGCAACCTGCGCTATACCCAGGCCGACTTCGACAGCGGCACCCAGCCCGTCCTGCCCCAGGGCCTCCCGCTGCTGAAGCCGCCGTATTCGCGCATGACCGCCATCGACCTGAACACCGGCGAACACGCGTGGATGCAGCCGAACGGCGACGGCGACCGCCTGCGCAACCATCCGCGGTTGCGCGATCTCGATCTGCCGCCGCTCGGCGGCGAAGGCCACGGCGGTCCGCTGCTGACCCGGACCCTGCTCGTCAGCGCGCTGTCCGCCGGCGGGTCCGACGGAGGGCCGAGGCTGGTGGCGCGCGACAAGGCGACGGGCGAAATACTCGGCTCGCTCGACCTGCCGGCCGGCGCCATCGGCACCCCGATGACCTATCTGCACGAGGGAGCGCAGTACATTGCGCTGACGGTCGGCGGCGAGGTGCCGGAGCTGATCGCGTTGCGCCTGCCGTGAGACCTCAGGAGCCGGTGGAGAACCCCGCGCTGCGCCGAGACCGGCGAGGCGCAGGATGCATCGCCGGTCGAACGCGGCGGCGCCTTTCGCCACTGGTCCTGGGGACGCTCGCGGGCATTACCTTGCCGTGCGCCACGCGCGCCAACCTGCAGACCGGGCTGCGCTGGGGTGCAGTTGGCGCAACTTCATGTCGATCACCGTCCTCAGCCGTCCAGCAAGGCGGCGGCTTGCTGCGCGTGCGATCTGCGGGGACCGCCTTCAAGGATGAGCTGGCCGCAGGCGGCGCGGATGTCCCGCCCGCGGCTCTTGCGGACCGAGACGGTCATCCCGCGCGCGGCGAGGCTGCGCGCGAAGCGGTCCACCTGTCGGTCCGACGGCCGGGCGAAGGGGATGCCCGGCGCCGCATTGAGCGGGATCAGGTTGACCTTGGCTCGCAACCCGCGCAGCAGGCCCCCGAGCCGCGCGGCGTCGGCCGCGGTGTCGTTGACGCCGTCGAGCAGCACGTACTCGAACGTGATCCGCCCGCGGTGCTTCAGGGGAAAGCGGCGGCACGCGGTGACGAGGTCGGCGAGGCGCAGGGTTCGGCTGGTCGGGATGAGGGCGTGACGCGCCTCGTCGGTCGTGGCGTGCAGCGAGACGGCGAGATTCGGGATCCACGGCTCGCCGGCGAGCCGCTCCAGCCCCGCCACAAGGCCCACCGTCGACAGGGTGACTCGCCGGGGCGTGAGCGCGAGCCCGCTCGGGGCGGCGAGCATCCGTAGCGCCTTCATCGTCGCCTCGTAGTTGTGCAGCGGCTCGCCCATGCCCATCAGCACGATGTTGAAGCGGCGATGCTGCAGGTGCAGCTCGCGGGCCAGCACCCGCACTTGGCCCGCGATCTCGCCCGCCGTCAGATGCCGGGCCAGTCCCATCTTTCCGGTCAGGCAGAACCCGCAGCGCATCGCGCATCCGACCTGGGTCGACACGCAGAACGTCATCCCCGGGGTGTCGGGGATGAACACCGACTCGACGCTGCGCCCGTCGGCGAGCCCGAACACGAACTTCTGGGTGCCGTCACCGGAGTGCTCGCGGGCGGCGATGCGCGGGGTCGAGAACGAGAGGGTGCGGCCGAGCGTCTCGCGCAGGGGCCGCGAGAGGTCGGTCATGCCGTCGAAGCGCTCCAGCCCCCGACGGTACACCCAGCGGTAGATCTGCCGGCCGTGGAAGGGGGCGGCCCCGAGTCGGGCCAGCGCCTGCTCAAGCTCGTCCGGATCGAGCTCCGCGAGGTCCGGGGGCGCATCGAACACGCATCAACGGTACCATGCCGCCTCCGGCGGTTGATGCGTGAGGCGGTTCCGTGTTACCATGCGATTCGTCGTTGCCATCACGTAATTATCTCTGTCAAAACGATTTACGTCAGGAGCCCGTGGCGAAACGGCGGGGGGCTTTTCTCCCGCGCTCCCAGCGTCGGCGGGGGGGCGTCGACGGCGGACGGGCTGTATCACCATGATTGTCTGCGAGCAGTTCGACAACGGATTGCGCCTGTTGACCGAGCCCATGCCCGGTGTGCGCTCCGTCAGCTTCGGGGTTTGGCTGACCCGCGGGTCGCGCCACGAGCGCGCGGCGCACTCCGGCATCGCGCACCTCGTCGAGCACATGGTCTTCAAGGGCACGGCGACGCGATCGGCGCAGGACATCGCGCAGGAGATCGACTCGATCGGCGGCCAGCTCGATGCGTTCACGGCCAAGGAGTGCGCGAGCTACTACGTCAAGGTGCTCGACGAGCATCTGCCCCGCGCCGTCGACGTGCTGGCCGACATGCTGCTCCATCCGGCGTTCGATTCCGAGGAGATCACGCGCGAGAAGAAGGTCGTGCTCGAAGAGATCAAGATGGTGGAGGATACGCCCGACGATCTCGTGCACGAGCTCTTCACCCAGCGCTTCTGGTCCGGGCATCCCTTGGGCCGTCCGATTCTGGGCGTGCCCGACACCGTCGGCCCGCTCGACAGCGCCACCCTCCGGGACTACTTCAAGCGGGTCTATACGGCCGGGAACTTGGTGATCGCAGCGGCGGGCAACGTCGAGCACGAGGCGGTCCGCAAACTGGTGGCCGAGGCGTTCGCGGACGTACCCGCGAACGGCGAGGCCGTCCCGCTCACCCCGCCGACGGCGGTGCCCGGGCTGACGGTGCGCGACAAGGCGATCGAACAATGTCACGTCTGTCTGGGGGTGGACGGGTATCCCCAGCAGCACGACGACCGGTACGTCTGCTACCTGCTGAACATCGTGCTCGGCGGCTCGATGAGCTCGCGGCTCTTCCAGAACATCCGCGAGCGGCGGGGGCTCGCCTACGCCGTCAGCAGCGGCATGGTCTCCTACCAGGACGGCGGCGCGCTGACGATCTACGCCGGCTGTGACGCGGACGCGGTCCGCGAGGTCATCGATCTCGTCGTTGCGGAGCTGCAGGATCTGCGCAACAACCTCATCTCGGCCGAGGAGCTGCGTCGAGCGCAGGACCACCTCAAGGGCAGTCTGGTCCTGAGTCTCGAGAGCTCCGCGAGTCGGATGTCGCACATGGCGCGCCAGCAGATGTACTTCGGCCGGCAATTCACCCTGGAAGATACGCTGCGGGGGGTCGAGGCCGTTACCCTGGACGACGTCCGGCGCGTGGCGCGCGACCTGCTGCCGCCGGGAGCGCTCTCGGCGACGGTGCTCGGTCCGGTGAACGGAATTCAGCTCGGTGACGAGCAGCTTGCCCTCGCCTAGTGGTCCGTCACGTCATAAGTTTCGGACAAACAGACTTGGGTCGAACGACGTATTTCTTCTGCATAGGACTCTTGCGGTTCGAGGTGAGTGCCCCCGGCGGCCCTATTTTTAGTCGTGGCGATGCACTAGGAGTCTGCGGCGCAGACTCCTAGGCGCTGCCGTGGGCCGATTTGAACGCGCCATCGCGGGCCGGATCAACGGCTGTATTCTGTATTGAACTTGAGGGACACCCCACGGGTTCCACGCAAGAGCTCCGCGCGGTTGCGCATGGCTTCCGGGAGTCTGGCCCGGCCCGTGTGATGCCTGTCCTGCTGACGGTCCTCGGCAGCGGGAGCGCGGGGAACGCGACGCTGCTGCAGTACGGCGAGGCGCGGATGCTCATCGACGTCGGGCTGAGTTGCCGGGAGACGACCCGTCGGCTGCGCGCGATCGGGGTGGCGCCGGAGCGTGTCACCGCCGTCGTCATCACCCACGCCCACGGCGATCACACGCGGGGCGCGGCCCGGTTCTCCCGCCGCTACCGGATACCGGTGCATGCGACCGCGGCCACGCGCGCGATCTGGCCCGACGCCGGCGTTTGGTCCTGGGGCGGGCTCGATTGCGACGTGCCGGCGGACATCGGCGGCTTCCGCGTCACCCCGTTCGAGGTGTCCCACGACGCCGACGCCGAGACGGTGGCGTTTCACATCGAGACGGCGGCCGGGGGCATCGGGTTCGCGACCGACATCGGCATGACGACCTCCGCCCTGCGGACCCGGTTCCGGCCGTGCCGCCTGCTGGTGATGGAGTCGAACCATGCGGCCGATCTGCTGCAGGTTGGTCCGTACTCGGCGTCTACGAAGGCGCGCATCGCCGGAGAGCGCGGGCATCTGTCGAACGAGGCGCTCGCGCGGTTCATTCGCGAGGACCTCGGGGCCTCGGTCGAGTGCGTGGTGCTGGCCCACCTCAGCCGGGTGAACAATCTGCCGGAGATCGCCGCGCTGACGTGCCGGGAGGCCCTGGAGGCTTCCGGCCGGTCCGATGTCCGGGTCGTCGTATCCCACCAGGATCGCGTGACGGAGACCGTGCGCCTCGACGTCCGACCCGCGCGCTCCGGCTCCGACCTCTTCCCGGGGCGCCAGATCGCCTTGCCGTTTCAGGTGCCCGCAACGTCATGATTCCACGCTATACGAACCCCGAGATGGGCCGCGTCTGGTGCGACCAGCGCAAATACGAGACTTGGCTGCGGGTCGAGGTCGCGGCGGCCGACGCGATGGCCGCCGCCGGGCTGATTCCCGAGGCGGCGGCGCGGGACATCGCGGCGTGCGCCGGCGTGCGGGCCGAACGCATCGACGAGATCGAGCAGACGACGCAGCACGACGTCATCGCGTTCACGACCGCGGTGGCCGAGCAGGTCGGCCCGTCGGCGCGCTGGCTGCACTTCGGGCTGACGTCGTCCGACGTGCTCGATACGGCGCTGGCGCTGCAGATGGGGGAGGCGTGCGGGCTGATACTGGCCGACCTCGACGGGGCGATCGGGGCGGTGGCCGAGCGGGCCCGGGAGCATCGGGACACCCCGATGATCGGACGCACCCACGGCGTGCATGCCGAGCCGATGACCTTCGGGTTGAAGCTCGCCCTGTGGCACGCGGAGCTCCGGCGGGCTCGGACGCGGCTGGAGCGGGCCCGGGAGGTCGTGAACGTCGGGAAGATCTCCGGGGCGGTCGGCACCTACGCCCATCTCGACCCCGAGATCGAGCAGCAGGTGTGCGATGCGCTCGGGTTGACCCCGGCCCCGGTGGCGTCGCAGGTCGTGCAGCGCGACCGGCACGCCGAGCTGCTGGGCGCTCTTGCGATTGCCGGCGCTTCGATCGAGAAGTTCGCCCTTGAGGTGCGCGGCCTGCAGAAGACGGAGATCGGCGAGGTCGAGGAAGGGTTCGCCAAGGGGCAGAAGGGGTCGTCGGCCATGCCCCACAAGCGCAACCCGATCGGATGCGAGCAGTTGACGGGCTTGGCGCGGGTCCTGCGCGCCAACGCCGTGGCCGCGATCGAGAACGTGGCGTTGTGGCACGAGCGCGACATCTCGCATTCCTCGGTGGAGCGGGTCGTCATTCCCGACAGCTTCATCGTGCTCGATCACATGTTGCGGCGATTCGCCCGGATCGTGCGGGGGCTGGTGGTGCATCCCGAGCGGATGCGCGAGAATCTGGAGCGGTCGCGCGGCGTCGTCTTCTCGGGGACGGTGTTGCTCGAGCTCGCGCAACGCGGCGTGTCGCGCGAGCAGGGCTACGTCTGGGTGCAGCGGGCGGCGATGCGGTCGCACGACGAGCAGCTCGATTTCAAAACCCTCCTGGCCGAGGACCCGGAGGTCGCGGCGGTGCTGTCGCCGGATGAACTGGATCGCGCCTTCGACCTCGAACGACAGTTGCGGCACGCCGGTCCCATCGTCGACCGTGTGCTGGCCGGCGTAGAATCGGGGGGTTCCGCGGCGGCATTGGACCTTGCGGCCCCTGGTGGCTCGCCGCGTGGCGCCGGCGGGAGGCCCGCCTGACAAGGCGTGACGAGTGGCAGGCCCATGGGACCGAGGAGCAACGCAGTCGGGCGGGATGCGCCGCGGATCGAATGCAGCGGGGCCTTCGGCCACGGGCTGCCGGGAGGACCGGCGGCGTGAGAACGAGAGTGTTCGTCACCCTGAAGCCCTCGGTGTTCGACCCGCAGGGCCGAACCATCGCCGCGGCGCTGGGGTCGCTGGGGTACGGGTCGGTGCGGGACGTGCGGCAGGGGAAGTACTTCGAGCTGGACGTCGACGCGGAGACGCCCGCGGCGGCCCGTACTCTCGTGAGCGGGATCGCCGACCGGCTGCTGGCCAACCCGGTGATCGAGAGCTACCGCGTGGAGGTCGACGACCATGGCACGGAGCCGTCCTGAGGCGGGGCGCGCCGTACGGTTCCCGCCCGCGCCGCCGCGCCGGGCCGGTGCGGGAATGCGCCCAGTGAAGTTCGCCATCATCCAGTTCCCCGGCTCGAACTGCGATCACGACGCCTACCACGCGGCCAGATACGTTCTGGGGCAGCAGGCGGAGTTCGTCTGGCACAAGGAGACCGGCCTGCGGAGCGCCGACGTGGTCGTGCTGCCGGGCGGGTTCTCCTACGGGGACTATCTGAGAACCGGGGCGATTGCCCGGTTCTCGCCGGTAATGCAGCGGGTTCGCGAGTTCGCCGCCACCGGCGGGCCGGTCATCGGCATCTGCAACGGTTTTCAGGTATTGCTCGAGGCCGGGTTCCTTGAAGGCGCCCTGTTGCGGAACCGGGGGCTGAAGTTCCTGTGCCGGCACGTCCACGTCCGGGTGGAGCAGACCGACACCCCGTTCAGTTGCGCGGCGTCGGTCGGGCAGGTGCTGAAGCTGCCGATCGCCCACGGTGAAGGCAACTTTCACGCGGCCCCGGAGACCGCCGCCGCCCTTGAAGCGAACCGGCAGGTCGTCTTCCGCTACTGCGACGCGGCGGGAACCGTCACCGGCGGCGGCAACCCCAACGGGTCGCTGCACGAGATCGCGGGCGTGTGCAACCGGCGCCGCAACGTCGTCGGGCTCATGCCGCATCCCGAGCGCGCCTGCGAGTCGGCGCTCGGGAGCGAGGACGGCCGGGTGGTGTTCGAATCGGTGGTGGCGGCGATGGCCGCGACAGGTGCCGCGTGATCGACCAAGCCACGATCGACGCGCACGGGCTGACCGCGGGAGAGTATCGGCGGCTGGTGGAGATTCTCGGCCGTGCGCCGACGATCACCGAGCTGGGGATCTTCTCGGTGATGTGGTCCGAGCACTGCAGCTACAAGAGCTCGCGCCGGCATCTGCGCCGCTTTCCGACGGACGGTCCGCGGGTCCTGCAGGGGCCGGGCGAGAACGCGGGCGCGGTCGACATCGGCGACGGCCTGGCCGCGGTGTTCAAGATCGAGTCGCACAACCACCCTTCCTTCATCGAACCCTATCAGGGCGCCGCGACCGGCGTCGGCGGCATCATTCGCGACATCTTCACGATGGGGGCGCGGCCCATCGCCCTGCTCGACTCGTTGCGGTTCGGCGCGCTGGAGGACGAGCACGGCCGTTCGTCCGTGGAGACCGTCCGCCTCGTCGACGGCGTGGTCGCGGGCATCGCCGGCTACGGCAACAGCATCGGCATACCCACGGTGGGCGGGGAGGTCGCGTTCGAGCCGGGATACGCCGGCAATCCGTTGGTCAACGTGTTCTGCCTGGGGGTGGCGAAGGCCGACCGGCTCGCCAAGGGCGTGGCCTCGGGTGCCGGCAACCCCGTGTACTACGTGGGGGCGAGGACCGGGCGCGACGGCATCCACGGCGCCACGATGGCGTCGGCCGAGTTCGACGAAGGGTCGGCCGACAACCGGCCCGCGGTGCAGGTGGGCGATCCGTTCATGGAGAAGCTGCTGCTCGAGGCCTGTCTCGAGGTCATGCAGACCGACGCGCTGGTCGGCATTCAGGACATGGGCGCGGCGGGGCTCACCTGCTCGACCTGCGAGATGGCGGCCCGGGGCGGGACCGGCATCGACATCGACGTTTCGCGGGTGCCGCAACGCGAGACCGGCATGACCCCCTACGAGATCATGCTGTCGGAGTCGCAGGAGCGGATGCTGCTCGTGGTCCGGCGGGGACGCGAACCGGAGGTGGAGCAGGTCTTCGACAAGTGGGACCTGCACGCCGTGCGCATCGGCGAGGTCACCGGCGACGGCCTGCTGCGCGTGCGCGACCGCGGTCGGATGGTGGCCGAGATTCCGACGCGGGAGCTCGCCGACGGTGCGCCGGTTTACGACCGCCCGACCCGGTACCCCGCCTATCTCGACGAGGCGCAGCGGCTCGACGAGTCCGCGTTGCCGGTTCCCGCCGATCTGGCCCGGACTTGGCTGGATCTGCTGGCGGCGCCGGCGATCGCGAGCAAGCGCTGGGTCTATCGGCAGTACGACCACATGGTGCGCACCAATACGGTGGGGCTGCCGGGCCTCGGCGCCGGAGTCGTGCGCATCAAGGGGACCGGCCGCGCCCTCGCGCTGTCGGTGGACGGGAACGGCCGCTACGCCTGGCTGGACCCGCGCGAGGGCGGCCGGCTCGCGGTGGCGGAGGCGGCGCGCAACGTGGCCTGCGCCGGGGCGGCGCCGATCGGGGCGACCAACTGCCTGAACTTCGGCAACCCGGAACGTCCCGACATCATGTGGCAGTTCGCGGAGGCGGTGGACGGCATCGCCGAGGGGTGCCGCGCCCTCGGGATCCCGATCACCGGCGGCAACGTCAGCCTGTACAACGAGACGGACGGTCAGGCGATCTATCCCACGCCGGTGCTGGGGGTGGTGGGGCTTCTCGATGACGCGGCGCGGGTGCTGACCCGCATCTTCCCGGCGGCGGGGCTCGACGTCGTCCTGCTCGGAGATCCGGCAGGAGGGCTCGGCGGCAGCGAGTACCTGAAGCGGGTGCACGGGCTGGTGCGGGGACGTCCCGCCCCCGTCGATTTCGACCGCGAGGCGGCGCTGCAGCGTCTTGTGGTGGATGCATCCCGCCGCGGGATGTTATGTTCGGCCCACGATTGTGCGGAAGGTGGATTCGCGGTGGCCTTGGCCGAATGCAGCATCGAGAGCGGCGGGGTCGGCGCAAGCGTCGATCTCCCGGTCCTGGCCGGTCCGAACGATCGATTCGGACTTTTGCGGACCTTGTTCGGGGAGGCGCCGTCCCGGATTATCGTCTCGGTGACCCGGGCCGGACAGACCGAGCTGCTTGCGCGCGCACGCGATCTCGGCGTGCCCGTGGCGGTGATCGGCCGGACCGGCGGCGATCGGGTGACCGTGTCCCTGTCCGGCCGCGTGGTCGCCGATGTGGCGATCGAGGCCGCCGAACACGCCTGGGCCACCGGGCTGGCCCGTCATTTCGAACCGCCGGCGGCATAGCCATGGACGACGACAAATTCCACGACGAATGCGGCGTCTTTGGCATTTACGGACACCCGGAGGCGCCGGCCCTGACCCGTCTCGGGCTGTATGCGCTGCAGCACCGGGGGCAGGAGAGCGCCGGCATCGCCGCCAGCGACGGCGAGCGCCTGCACTTGACGCGGGCCATGGGGCATGTGTCGGAGGCGATCGACGAAGCCTCGCTGGGCGCGCTGGCCGGTGACCACGCGATCGGTCACGTGCGGTACTCGACGGCGGGCGACAGCCGGATCGTCAACGCGCAACCGATCCTCATCGACTGCGTGCACGGCGAGATTGCCCTCTGCCACAACGGCAACCTCATCAACGCGGCCGAGCTGCGCGACGATTTGGTCCGGCAGGGGCACATCTTCCAGACCGGCAGCGACACCGAGGTCGTGTTGCATCTCTATGCCCGGTCGGCCGCCGATACCGCCCCCGAGGCCATCGTCGAGTCGGTCCGGCAGGTGCGGGGCGCGTTCTCGCTGGCGCTCCTGACCCGGGACCACCTGATGGCGGTGCGCGACCCCTACGGGTTCCGCCCCCTCGTGCTGGGCGCCCTCGGCGACGCCGCCGTGGTCTGCTCGGAGACCTGCGCGCTCGATCTGATCGGGGCGCAGTACGTGCGGGACGTCGCGCCGGGCGAGCTGCTGGTCATCGGTCGTGACGGCCAGCATTCCTTCCGGCCGTTTCCGCCCGCCCAACCGTCGCAGTGCGTCTTCGAGCACGTGTACTTCGCGCGGCCGGACAGCGTCGTGTTCGGCCAGAGCGTCCACGAGGTGCGGACCAACTTCGGGCGGTTGCTCGCGCGCGAGATGCCGGTGGACGCCGATGTCGTGGTGCCGATACCTGACTCCGGGATCTGTGCGGCCATGGGTTACGCCGAGGCGGCGGGGCTGCCGATGCGGATGGGGCTCATCCGGAATCACTATGTCGGCCGCACGTTCATTGCGCCGCAGCAGGAGATCCGCGGATTCCGCGTGCGCGTGAAGCTGAATCCGGTCCGGAGCGTCCTGGAAGGCAAGCGGGTCGTCCTCGTCGACGATTCGATCGTGCGGGGGACGACCAGCCGGAAGATCGTCGGGATGATTCGCGCCGCCGGCGCCCGCGAGATACACATGCGAATCAGTTGTCCTCCGACCGTCTCTCCCTGCTACTACGGCATCGATACCCCGCGGCAGTCCGAGCTGATCGCGGCCAACTACGCGGTCGACGACATCTGCCGCTACGTCAAGTCGGATACGCTCGCCTACCTCGGCTTGGAGGGGTTGCGCGAGGCGGTCGGGGCGCGGAGCGGCGATTACTGCACGTCGTGCTACACCGGCATCTACCCGGTCGAGGGTCCGAAAGACGCCGAAGCCTACATGCAGATGGCGTTGAAGCTGCCGGACGCGTCATGACGATCCGGGCCGGGCTCGACTACCGGTCCGCGGGCGTCGATATCGACGCCGGCGCGGAAGCCGTGCGGCGGATCCGGGACCTCGCGCGCGGGACGTTCACCCCCGGGGTGCTCTCGGAGATCGGAAGCTTCGGCGGCCTGTTCCAGCCGGACCTGACGGGGCTGACCGACCCCGTCCTCGTGTCGAGCGCCGACGGGGTCGGAACCAAGCTGAAGGTTGCGTTCCTCGCCGGCCGGCACGACACCGTCGGATGTGATCTCGTCAATCACTGCGTGAACGACATTCTGGTGCAGGGCGCAACGCCGTTGTTCTTTCTGGACTATCTCGCGACCGGCCGGCTCTCGCCGGACGTCATCGAGGCGGTCGTCCGCGGGATCGCAGCCGCGTGCACCGAGAACCGGTGCGCCCTCCTGGGCGGCGAGACCGCGGAGATGCCGGGGTTCTACGCCGACGGCGAGTACGACCTGGCCGGCTTCGTCGTCGGCATCGCCGACCGGGATCGCCTGATCGACGGCCGCGGGATCCGGCCCGGCGACCCGGTGATCGGTCTGCCCTCCACCGGCCTGCACACGAACGGATACTCGCTGGCCCGCCGCATCGTGTTCGACACCCTGGGCTTGGCGGTGGACTCGGCCCCGGAGGGACTCGACGGACGGGTCGGAGAGGTGCTGCTGCGGCCGCACCGTTCGTACCTGCCTCTGGTGTCGCTGCTGCTGACCGAGGGGGCCGGGGGCGTCAGGGCGATGGCCCACATCACCGGGGGCGGACTGACCGACAATCTTCCCCGGGTGCTGCCCCCCGGGATCGCCGTCGAGATCGATACGCGGGCCTGGACCCCGCCGCCGGTGTTCACCTTCCTGCAGCGGCACGGCGGGCTGACTGACGCCGAGGCGTTCCGGACCTTCAACATGGGTATCGGCCTCGTCATCATCTGTGCGCCCGATCGGCGCGGCACGCTGCTCGCGGCGTGCCGCCGGCACGGGGAGCCGGGGGCGGCGGTGATCGGTCGGGTCACGACCGGCGACGGCACGGTGCGGTACGGATGACCGATTGCGGTGCGGACCCGGGCGGCAGCGCCGGAAACCGCCGCCTCGGCGTGTTGATCTCGGGACGGGGCAGCAATCTGCAGGCGATCATCGATGCGATTGCCGCGGGGCGGCTCGTCGCCGAGGTCGCCGTGGTCGTCTCCAACCGGCCGGACGCCCCGGGGCTCGAACGCGCCCGCCGCGCCGGCATCGAGACGGCGGTTCTGGACCATACCGCGCACGCCTCCCGGGAAGCCTATGACCGCGAGCTCGCGGCCGTGCTCCGTCGGTACGGCGTCGCCCTGGTTTGTCTGGCCGGGTTCATGCGGCGCCTGAGCGCAGGGTTCGTGTCCGCCTTCCCCAACCGCATCCTGAACGTCCATCCGTCATTGCTGCCCGCGTTTCCCGGCCTGTACGGCCAAGAGCAGGCGTGGCGCCATGGTGTCCGGGTCTCCGGCGCGACGGTGCATATCGTCACCCCCGAGCTCGATGCCGGCCCGATCGTCGCGCAGGCCTCGGTGCCGGTTCACGACGACGACACCCCCGAGACGTTGTCGGCCCGTATCCTGATCGAGGAGCATCGCATCTATCCCGAGGCCATCGGTGTTGTGCTCGACGGCGGGTGGCGCGTTCAGGGTCGCCGGTTCATGCGCGTCGGAGGTTCGCGCGCCGCCGGCTCCGCCGGCCGGGAGTCTGCGCCGTAGAACGGCGCGGACTCCCGGAGGGTTGGTTGGGGCGGCGATCGGCGCCGCCGGCGACGATCTCCGGGCTGGCCGGTCCCGGTATTTCGGATAGACTGATCGGATGTCTTCCATGCCGGGGACCCTCGCCGAGCAGATGGCCTACCTGACGAAGGGGGCGGTCGACGTCGTGCGCGGGTCCGAGCTCCGAGCGAAGCTGGAGCAGGCGGCCGGGAAGGAGCGGCCCCTGGTGGTCAAGGTCGGCTTCGACCCGACGGCGCCGGACCTGCATCTGGGGCACACGGTGCTGATCCGGAAGATGAAGCACTTCCAGGATCTGGGCCACACCGTCGTTTTCCTCATCGGTGACTTCACCGGACTGATCGGCGACCCGACCGGCCGGTCGAAGGCCCGCCCGCCCCTGACGAGGGACGAGATCGATCAGAACGCCGACACCTACCGCGCACAGGTGTTCAAGCTGCTCGATCCGGACCGCACCGTCGTCGAGTTCAACAGCCGCTGGCTCGGGGCGCTGCGTAGCGAGGACTGGATAAGGCTTGCCGCCAGCTACAACGTCGCACAGATGCTCGAGCGTCGGCACTTCCGGCAGCGGTACGACCGCGGGCAGCCGATCGCGATCCACGAGTTCCTGTATCCACTCACCCAAGCCTTCGATTCGGTGCACCTGGCGGCGGACGTCGAGCTCGGGGGCACCGATCAGCTGTTCAACCTGAATGTGGGCCGGGACGTCATGCCGTCGTTCGATCTCCCGCCGCAGGTGGTGATGACCGTGCCGCTGCTCGT
>CATQHG010000001.1 GCA_958295905.1 uncultured Vicinamibacterales bacterium
CGGCTATAATCAGCGCCGACCGGCGGCCGGCTCCGGTTCGAGGGCGTCCGAGCCGTAATCGACGGCGGCGGCGGGGCGGGTCACGCCGCGGCGACGGCTTCGAGCGCCGCGGCCCGTCATCCGTCCCGCCCGTGCCGACCGGCCTTCTGTTCCCGGCAGAGAGGCGTTACCGACTCGTGCTCTACGACATCGTCCTCATCGTCCTCGGTCTCGGTCTGGTCGCGAAGGGCGGCGACCTGTTCGTCGACTCGAGCATCTACATCGGACAGGCGCTGCGAATCCCCCGGTTCGTCATCGGCGGGACGCTGGTGAGCCTGGCCACCACCACCCCCGAGCTGGTGGTCTCGGCGATGGCGAGCAGCGTCGGCGACACCGGCATCGCGCTGGGGAACGCGATCGGGTCCTGCATCTGCAACATCGGGCTGATCGTCGGCACCGTCTCCCTGCTGACCCCGGTGGAGGTGGAGAAGCGCGACTTCGTCCGACGGGCGGCGTGGATGGTCTCGGCCGGGGTGCTCGTCGTCGTCTTCACCTGGGACCGGACGCTGAGCCGTCCCCTCGCCGCGGTCCTGCTGGCCCTGGCGTTCGCGTACCTCGCCTGGGACTATCTCGGCATCCGCCGCCGGCGCGCCGAGACCGCGGGCGGCCCCGAGCCGGAGACGAGCGGGCTGACCCGGGCCATCGGCCTGTTCGTCCTCGGGGCGGCCCTCATCGTGGTCGGCAGCCGTTTCCTTGTCGACTCGGGTCAGGCGCTGGCCGCGGCCCTCGGGGTCCCGTCGGTCATCATCGGGCTGTCGGTGGTGGCCATCGGGACGTCGCTGCCCGAGCTGGTGACCGGGGTCTCCGCGGCTCGCAAGGGGGTCCCGGACCTGTCGCTGGGCAACATCCTCGGCGCGAACGTCCTCAACCTCTACCTCATCGTCGGCCTGTCCGGCGCCATCAACCCGTTGTCGCTCGACGTCTTCACCCAGGTGTACTCGTACGGCTGGCTCGGCGTGTTCTTCGCCGCGGTCCTCGGTCTGACCGCGCGCACCGGCCACTTCCACCGCCGCGGGGGCCTGCTCCTGCTGGCCCTCTACGCCGTCTACGTGACCGGTCTCGTCCTCGTGCCGGCGCTCTCGTCGGGCGCGTGAGCGTGCCGCGCCGGTCTGTGCCCGCGCCGGCCGGCGGCCGCCCGACGCGCCCGCTGGCGATGGTCCGCGGACGCCGGCGCCGTTGCCTTCGCCGCGGCGGCGGGCAGACGGCGTTGCGCCGAGTCCGCCGGGTTGGTGGTCAGGCCGGTCAGGCGCCCCGAGCCTAGACTACTGGGCTACGCCCAACCGCATGCAGCGCCCCTTCGACCTGGTCGATGTGGGAACGATGGCCGGGGTTCAGGTGCGTCCGAATCGCGGTTTCGTTGATGTTGGGCGTCGCGAGCTCCACGTTGGTGATGTCGTGCGCACGCATCGCAGTTATGGAGCGCCAGCTTGGCGGCGGTAACCGGAGGTGCCGGGATTAGCTCCCGCCCGTCGACCGGCGGGCTCGGTACTTGTCCCGCCACAAATAAACATTAGGATTTTCGCAGAGGATCTCCGACTGGTTGATGGCCGCGAGCGGGAGCGAACGGGGCAGGAGCGGCCATCGCGGGCGACCGCGAGGACGCGGTGGCACCGACGCCCGAGCGTGAGCCGAAGCCGGTCCGGATCGGCACTCGCAGCGAGCGGGCCGGGGAACCCGCCGCCGGATAGTTGCTCCAGGTCGATCCGATTCGTGGTCGAGCTGCTCAGAGTCCTTCCGGGTAGAGAAGGCGGTATCATTTCTGTCGATGTTGTCAGGTCGGCATGGCTCCACCGGGTCGACTACCGGATCCTGCGGCCCGACACGGCCGACCGCCCACTAGATTGCCGGGACGTGGACCACGCTGCGATGGATGCGCCCCCAAGTCTCCAATGTCGCTTGTAGCCCGATGAGAATCGTCAGCAACGTCGGCACGGATCGTATCGTTGACCTGATTCGGCCGTGGTGTCAGGGTGGTCATCGCATTGACGTGGTCACGCCGACGCTCTCCCTGTTCGCTTTTGGTGAACTGATGGACGAGCTGTCCTGTGTCGAGAAGACGCGTCTCGTCCTGCCTCCCGACGACGCGGATCTCCGGTTGCTCGGTGCCGGTGCGGACCGTGCGACGCGCAACCGCCTGCAGGGACGCTGGTTGGCGAGACGGTGCGCCAAATGGATCGAGAACAGCGTGGAGCTGCGCCGGACGGATCGGCCCGCACCGCAAGGAACGGTGGTGCTGCGAGATACCGGCGCAACACCCCGACAGGTCGTATCCGGTGCGTTCTCGTTCGACACCGGTGGTCTTGGCATCGCGCCTAGCAATCCCTTCGGCCTGATTCAGGCGTCTGATGATCTGGATGAATGTACCCGTCTCGGGACTTGGTTCGACCAGCTATGGTCCGGCCTCGGGACCGACACCGGCACGCGGGCCGGTGTGGTGGCCGCCTTGCGAGCGCTGGCGGCCGACCGGGACCCGCTCGGCGTCTATGCCCTGATCCTGCGCCATCTCTTCGAGGGGCAGGACGACGGACTGGACGAGGAGCAGGTCGTCAATTCCGCCACGGGCATTCGCAAGACGGAGGTCTGGCGAAGGCTCTACAAGTTCCAGCGCGATGGAGTGGTCGGCGCCATCGACAAGCTCGGCCGTTTCGGCGGCTGCATCATCGCCGACAGTGTGGGGCTCGGGAAGACCTTCGAGGCGCTGGCCGTCATCAAGTACCACGAGCTGCGGAACGACCGCGTGCTGGTGCTGTGTCCGAAGCGGCTGCGCGACAACTGGAGCCTCTACCGCACCAACGACCGGCGCAACGTGCTGGCTGACGACCGTTTCAGCTACGACATCCTGAACCACACGGATCTGTCACGCGCCGGCGGTCTGTCCGGCGACATCGATCTCGCTCATCTCAACTGGGGCAACTACGATCTGGTAGTCATCGACGAATCGCACAACTTCCGCAACAAGAAGACGCCGCGCCAAGGAGGCGAGACCCGCTACGATCGGTTGCTGCATCGCATCATCCGCCACGGCGTCAAGACGCGTGTCCTGATGCTGTCGGCCACGCCAGTCAACAACCGGCTGGCCGACCTCCGCAACCAAGTCGCGTTCGCGGCCGAAGGCGACGACAGAGCGCTGGCTGATCACGGCGTCGCGAGCATCGACGGAACGACCCGGCTCGCGCAGAAGCAGTTCAACCGCTGGTTGAAGCTGGATGACGCGGAACGGACGCCGACGCGGCTGGTGGAGATGCTCGGATTCGACTACTTCACGCTGCTCGACCGCTTCACCATCGCGAGGTCGCGCCGGCACGTCGAGAAGTACTACGGCACTGCCGAGACGGGCCGGTTCCCGGACCGCCTCAAGCCGCTGAACGTCAAGCCGGATGTCGACCGCGCGGGGGCGTTTCCTTCCATTCGCGACATCAACCAAGAGATTCGCCGCCTGCACCTGGCGGCGTTTGCGCCACTGCGGTACGTGTTGCCGCACAAGCACGACGCGTACGATGCGAAGTACAGCACCCGTCTCGAACAGCGCGCGGGGTTCTTCCGACAACTGGATCGCGAAGAGAGCCTCATTCACCTGATGCGGGTGAACCTGCTCAAGCGGATGGAAAGCTCGGTAACGTCGTTTGCGCTAACCGTGCAGCGTCAGCTCGCCAACGTCGATGCGATGTTGGCACGCATCGACGCGCAGACCACCGAGGTCGAGGAACTCGACATTGCGGACGTGGAGATCAACGACCCGGCATTCGAGAGTCTGCTGGTCGGCCGGAAGGTCAAGGTTCTGCTACAGGACGTCGACCCCGTTCGCTGGAAACAGGACCTTGTCGATGATCGCGATCGTCTCGCGGCGCTGCATGCGGCGGCCGCGGAGATCAGCGCTGCGCGGGACGCCAAGCTTGAGACGCTGCGCCGGATGATCGCACAGAAACACCGCAACCCGATCAACCCGGGCAACCGCAAGGTCATCGTCTTCACCGCGTTCGCGGACACTGCCCGCTACCTTTACGGCGAACTGGCGCCCTGGGCCGGCGACACCCTGGGCGTGGACTCCGCGCTCGTCACCGGTTCCGGGGGCAATCGCACGACGGCGGTCGATCTGCGGAAGGACCTGGCTTCGATTCTGGGCGCCTTCGCACCGCGCGCCAGGGAGCGTCCGGATGATTTGGCGGAAGAGGGGGAGCTGGACCTCTTGATCGCGACCGATTGCATCTCCGAGGGGCAGAATCTGCAGGACTGCGACTGGCTGGTCAACTACGACATCCACTGGAACCCGGTGCGTATCATCCAGCGCTTCGGCCGGATCGACCGCATCGGGTCGCCCAACGCCTGCATCCAGTTGGTGAACTTTTGGCCGAACCTGGAGCTCGAGGAGTACTTGACTCTGGAACAGCGCGTGAGCGGCCGCATGGTGCTTCTCGATGTCTCCGCGACCGGAGAGGAGAATGTGATCGAGCGGCAATCGGGCGACCCGATGAACGATCTGGAGTACCGGCGCAAGCAGTTGCTCAAGCTGCAGGAAGCGGTCATTGATCTGGAGGACTTGTCGTCCGGCGTGTCCATCGCTGATCTGACCTTGACCGACTTTCGCCTCGATCTGGCTGAGTACCTGCGGGGGCATCCCGGCACGCTGGACCGAATGCCGCTCGGTGCGCACGCCGTCACCACCACAAGAGAGTCCCAGGTGCCTTCCGGGATCGTGTTCTGCCTTCGGGCCGAAGGACGCACCGCGTCACAGCCGGCAGATTCCGGCCCCGTACTATCTGGTGCATGTCGGCGACGATGGCGCCGTGCTGTTGCCGTTCACCCAGGCCAGACAGATCCTGGACCGGCTCAAGCATCTCTGTTTGGGCCGGGAGGTTCCTGATGAATCCGCGTGGACCCGGTTCGACGCGGCGACGCGCGGCGGGAGGGACATGCGGGCGCCGCAACAGCTTCTGGCCGCGGCCATCGCCTCCATCGCAGGCAAGAGCGAGCAGCGGGCCGTCGCCAGCCTATTCTCACCCGGCGGCACCCACGCCATGACCGGTGAGTTCGCAAGCATCGAAGACTTCGAGGTGATCGCTTTTGTCGTCGTGCTGCCGGGAGGTGCCGAGTGACCATTTTCGATCTCGTCCACGTCCTTGCCCTGCCAGCCGGCGCCCGGGTCGACCGACGAGTGCCGAAGGCGTTGCTGCTGCAGCACGGCGCGCCCACTGCCGCCGACAAGCGGCGGATCACGGACGGCATCCAGGAGATCCGCTGGCTGGCCGTCCTAAAGCCGGCGACCGTCGGGATTGCCGCATATCGGGACGCCGTGCGAGAGTACCTGGAGATCGCTGTGCTGACCCTTACACTCCGGCCCGGCGTGGCGGCCGAGCGCCTCATGGAACTGATGCATCGAGCCGTTCCCTACCCGGTGGTGCTGATCACGTGGCACGACGGTCTACCGAATCTCAGCCTTGCGCACAAGCGATGGGCTCAGAACGACCACGGCCAAGTCGTGTTGGATGGCGAGATCGTTACGGTTCCGCTGCCGTGGGGCGCGCACGACGCACTTGCAGGTGCGTTCCTGGATGCCGTGGCTCTCCCCAATCAGCCGCGGACCAGCCTGTACACAGTCTACGCAGGCTGGATCGACACGGCGTTCGCGTTCCTCGCCGCCCGGGTCACGGGCGTCTTTTCACCGCCAGCCTGCCCGGCGGACGCGGCGATCCGCAGGGTGGCCTTGCGGGAGTACGAACGCCTCGAATCGACCATCGCCGCGCTGCGAACCGACGCCGTCCGAGCATGCCAGCTCTCGCGGCGCGTGGCGATCAACCTGGAGATCCGGCGCCTCTGCGCGGAGCGGGACGCCGCGCGGACCCGGCTATAGCCACGGGACGACCGATGAAGACGCTGACGCCCAACGACCCGGAAACACGCTCCACCGATGTCGTAGCCGAGAACGTCGACCGATTGAAGGCGCTGTTCCCCGAAGCCGTCACCGAAGGCAAAATCGACTTCGATACGCTGCGACAACTTCTCGGCGGCGAGATCGAGGAACGCGAAGAGAAGTACGGCCTCAACTGGAACGGGAAACGCAGGGCCCGCCAGCTCGCATTGACCCCGTCGACCGGCACACTGCGTCCGAGTCCGGAGGACAGCGTCGACTGGGGAACCACGAGGAACCTCATCGTCGAGGGGGATAATCTGGAGGTGCTGAAGCTGCTCCAGAAGAGCTACGCAGGGAAGGTGAAGTTGATCTACATCGATCCGCCTTACAACACCGGAAAGGATTTCATCTATCCGGACAATTACCGGAACAGCATTCAACACTACCTGGAAGTGACTGGCCAGCGTGACGGCGGCAACAGGATGCTTTCATCCAACACCGAGACCTCCGGACGGTTCCATACGGATTGGCTCAATATGATGTATCCGCGCTTGAAATTGGCGCGATTTATGCTTAGACGCGACGGTGCCCTATTTCTGTCCTGCGACGAAATGGAGCATCCGCGCGTCAGGATAGTGATGGACGAAGTGTTCGGCCAAGAGAATTTCGTAGCAGACATGATCTGGGCGGCGGGCCGAAAGAACGATTCTCGGCTAATATCAATTTCCCACCAGTACATTGTTTGTTATGCTTCAGATGCCAGATTCCTCTCTGACCAGAAAATCACGTGGAGACAGAAGAAGAAGGGGCTGAATGAAATTTACGCGCAGCACCGGAAGCTCTTGAAAGTTCACGGCGACAACTATAGAGCGGCCTCCAATGCCTTGAAGAGCTGGTTCCGGGATCTGCCGGCCTCGCACCCGGCGAGGGACCACAAGCACTATTGTCATATAGACCAGATGGGCGTCTACTTTCCGGCTGATATTTCGTGGCCCGGTGGAGGTGGACCGAAGTATGAAGTACTGCATCCGAAGACGGGAAAACCGGTTGCCGTGCCGTCGCGGGGATGGATGACCAGCGACCCGCGGAAGATGCACGCGTGGGTCGCTGGTGACCGAGTGCATTTCGGTCCGGACGAGACGTCGGTGCCTTGCATAAAATCATATCTCAAGGATCGCGAATTCCAGGCTCCCTATAGCGTATTTTACCAAGACGGCAGGGCGGCGTCGAAACGACTTAGAACACTGATGGGATGTGATTGTTTTGATTTTCCAAAAGACGAGGGCGTGATTCAGGAACTCGTCGCGATGATGTCGAGTAGTGACGATACCGTAATGGACTTTTTCGCGGGATCCGGCACAACCGGCCATGCCGTGATGGCCCAGAACGCGGACGACGGCGGTACGCGCCGTTACATCTTGGTTCAGCTTCCCGAACCTCTCGATCCCGAAAATGGGAGACAGAAGATCGGTGCCGCCTTCTGTGACGATATTGGCAGGAAGCGCAATATCGCCGAGTTGACCAAGGAACGGTTGCGTCGAGCAGCGAAGCGTCTGCGCGATAGTGACTCGGGCGACGCCGCGGGCGATCTCGGGTTTCGTGTTTTCAAGCTCGACAGCTCCAACATCCGCGCATGGGAGCCGGATGCCGACGATCTCGAACGCCAACTATTGGCATACTCGGAGCATCTGACTCCAGGCCGAACTGAACAGGACGTCCTGTACGAGCTCCTCTTGAAACTCGGTCTCGATCTCTGTGTGCCCATCGAAACGCGGACCATCGCGGGCAAGAAGGTTCACGCCGTCGGCGGCGGTGCGTTGATCGTCTGTCTTGGCGATGGACTCGATCTGGACGTCGTGGAGACGCTCGCTACCGGCATCATCGCGTGGCGCGAAGAGCTTGACGTGGCCGGGGATACCCGTGTCGTCTTCAAGGATTCCGGATTTGTCGACGACGTTGCCAAGACGAACATGGCGGCGATACTGCATCAGCGGGGCGTCACGGACGTCAGGAGCCTGTAGCGGCGGGCGCGTACCGACGATGGCGCGGCAGGAGCGGGTTCAAGAGGACGTACTGGGTGGCAAGTCGGATGCGAACGTCCGCTTCGACGACCTGCGAAACCTGCTGTTGTCCTTCGGGTTCAAGGAGCGCACGCGGGGGAGCCATCATCTGCTCAGCAGGCGGGGCGTCGCCGAACGTGTCAACTTGCAACGAGACGGCAGCCATGCGAAGCCATATCAGGTGCGCCAAGTTCGCCGGATCATGCTGAAGTACCGGCTGGCCGGGGAGGAGTGATGCACAAGTACGAGATCATCCTTCGCTGGAGTAAGGAGGATGACGCGTTCGTCGCCGAAGTGCCGGAACTCCCCGGCTGCATGGCGCACGGCCGCACGCAGGAGACGGCGCTCAGAGAGATCGAGGAGGCGATGCGCCTCTGGATCGAGACGGCGCGCGGGTGCGGCGATCCCGTGCCGGAACCGAAGGGCAAGCGGCTGACTGCTCGCCGGAGCAGGGCCGGTTTCCCCGACAACGCGCGGATGAAATTCCATTTCGAGCCCGATCTCGACTATCAGCTTCGGGCGATCGACGCGGTGTGCGATCTGTTCCGGGGGCAGGAGGTCTGCCGGACGGAGTTCACCGTCACGGGGGCCGCCGATGCCCAGGGGCGCCTTGGTTTCGCCGAGAATGGCCTCGGCGTCGGCAACCGCTTGACGCTGCTGGACGACGAGATCCTGAAGAACTTGAACGAGGTGCAACTCCGCAACGGCGTGAAGGCGTCGGCGTTGCTCGACTCCGGCGACTTCACGGTTGAGATGGAGACCGGAACCGGCAAGACGTACGTCTACCTGCGCACGGTATTCGAACTGAACCGGCGTTTCGGCTTCATGAAGTTCGTCGTCGTCGTCCCGTCCGTGGCGATCAAGGAGGGGGTGTACAAGAGTCTGCAGATCACGGAGGAGCATTTCAGGAGCCTCTACTCCGGTCAGCCATTCGACTACTTTCTGTACGACTCGTCGCGGCTCGGGCAGGTACGGAACTTCGCGACCAGCTCGCAGATCCAGATCATGGTGGTGACGGTGGGCGCCATCAACAAGAAGGACGTGAATAACCTGTACAAGGACAGTGAGAAAACCGGCGGAGAAAGGCCGATCGACCTGATCCGGGCGGCCCGCCCGATCCTGATCGTCGACGAGCCACAGAGTGTCGACGGCGGTCTCGCAGGGCGCGGAAGGAAGGCGCTGACGGCCATGAACCCGCTCTGCACGCTGCGCTACTCCGCTACGCACGTAGACCAGCACCACATGGTGTACCGACTCGACGCGGTCGACGCCTATCAGCGCAAACTGGTTAAGCAGATCGAGGTGGCGTCAGCGACGGTGATGGACGCGCACAACAAGCCGTACGTACGCCTGTTGTCGACAAGCAACCGGCGCGGGTCGATCAGCGCCCGGATCGAGATCGACGTCGACACGCGCGGCGGTGTCAGGCGCAAGGCGGTCACTGTCCATGACGGGGATGACCTGGAACAGACGGCGGGCCGGGCGATCTATCACGATTGCTGGGTCGGGGAGATTCGCGTGGCGACGGGTGACGAGTTCCTCGAGCTGCGTGCGCCGGGCAACGATTGTTTTCTTCGGCCCGGGGAGGCGTACGGCGACGTGGATGCGCTCGCACTTCAGCGCGAAATGATCCGGCGTACGATCAGGGAACACTTCGAGAAGGAGAAACGGCTGCGCCCGCAGGGCATCAAGGTGCTCAGCCTGTTCTTCATCGATAGCGTGAACCGCTATCGCCGGTACGACGACGATGGCAATCCGGTCAAGGGCGAATACGCAAGAATCTTTGAGGAGGAGTATCGGCGGTTGGCCAAGCATCCTGACTACCACAAGCTCTTCGACGGCGTGGACATCGAAACGGCCGCCGGCGACGCCCACGACGGCTATTTTTCGATCGACAAGAAGGGCGGCTGGATCGAGCCCGAGCTGAACCGGAACGGGGAGTTAAGGAACCAAGCCAGCCGCGACGGCGCGGGACGTGCCTACAACCTGATCATGAAGGACAAGGAAAAGCTTCTGAGTCCGGAAGAGCCGCTCATGTTCATCTTCTCGCACTCGGCGCTGCGCGAGGGGTGGGACAACCCGAACGTCTTCCAGATCTGCTCGCTCCGAGACATGCGCAGCGAGCGACAGCGGCGGCAGACGATAGGTCGTGGCCTTCGGCTCTGCGTGAACAGCAGCGGCGAACGCCAACGTGGGTTCGACGTCAACACGCTGACCGTCGTCGCCACCGAGAGCTACGAGGAGTTCGCCGAACGGCTTCAGCACGAGATCGAGAACGACACCGGGATCCGCTTCGGAATCGTCGAGGCTCACCAGTTCGCCGCGATGACTTCGTTGGACGATAGCGGCCAGCAGGCTGCTCTCGGGCACGACTGGGCGCAGATCCTGTTGACGCATCTGCGAGCGTCCGGGTACATCGATACCGAAGGAAGGGTCCAAGACCGTCTCAAGCAGGCGCTCCAGCAGGACTTGGTCGACATTCCGGACGAGTTCGCGGCGCAGCGTGATCAGATAACCGAGATGCTACGGAAATATGCCGGCCGCTTGGAAATCCGGAACGCGGACGAACGCCGCCCAGTGCGTCCGCGGCAGGCAGTGCTTCACAGCCCGGGGTTCAAGGCTCTATGGGACCGGATCAAGCACAAGACGACCTACCGCGTTCGGTTCGACAACGAGAATCTGATCCGCCAATGCACGAAGGCGCTTCGTGACGCGCCGACGATTCCACGCACACGGCTGCAGTGGCGCAAGGCCGATGTCGCCATCGGCGCTGCCGGCGTCGAGGCTACCGAGCGCGAAGGAGCCGCGACCGACACCTTGCGGGAGACGGATATTGAGTTGCCGGACCTGATCACGACCTTGCAAGACCGCACCCAACTCACGCGGCGGAGCATCTGCCGCATTCTCGCCGGGAGCCGACGGCTGAGCGACTTCAGGCACAACCCGCAGCGTTTCATCGAGATCGCCGCGCGGGCGATCGGCGAATGCAAGCGGCGCGCCCTGGTGGACGGTGTCAAGTACCAGCCCCTTGGGAAAGACCACTACTACGCGCAGGAGCTATTCGAAAAGGAGGAGCTCACCGGATACTTGAAGAACATGCTGCAGGAGACTCGGAAGTCGGTGTACGAACACGTTATATACGATTCGGGAACCGAGGCCGCCTTCGCCGAGCAATTGGAACGCAACATTGCCGTCAAGGTGTACGCCAAGCTGCCCGGATGGTTCCAGGTGCCTACACCGCTCGGGGGCTACAACCCAGACTGGGCCGTCTTGGTCGATCAGGACGGGGCCGAGCGGCTGTACCTGGTTGTCGAAACCAAAGGCTCGACATCCCAAGACGATCTACGCTACAGCGAATATGCAAAGAACGCGTGCGGTCGTGCGCATTTCGACGCACTGGCGGTGCGGGAATCGCGCGCACGTTACGTCGTCGCGAGCGATCTGGACGGAGCCCTTGCCCAGACCAGCGGTGCCGCGTCCGCATCACACCGGTAACTCGCCGCGCAGGATTGTGAAGTCTGTCACTCCAGTAGCAAACTCCAATCGCCTGTCATCTTTTATACCTTCACGACGCTATGGCTGCGGGGCACGGTCAAGCGGTCCAGGTTTTGCCCGAAGAGCCGGTCCGCAGGATTGGCGATGCTGGACGTCTTGCCGGTCTTGCCGAGCAATGATCCTCGTGGTGCCGCTCGACGGTTTCGACATCGTTCCAGGTTCGTGTCCTCGTTCGGATCTAGCCCGGTTTCTGCCAGCCGAAGTGCCAGCCATTTGGTTCTACCAGCCGTTTTCCGGCTTTTTGGACCCGTTCGCCTGCGGCTCCGATTGCCGCCCAACCAACCCTCCAGGATGCTTTGGGCGCGTCCGGAAACTGCTTGAGACCCCTCCCTCGTCCGGGGCGAACACGCACGGATACGGGTATCGCGTCAGAAATTCACGGCGTTGCGCCCGGTGCCGCCGGCCGGCGGAGGATGGGGTAGACCGAACCGGCCGCGGTCACGTGGTCGTCGACCAGGTTCCAGTTCACGATGCCGTCGTCGGACCGGGGCTCCAGCAGCGCGAACAAGAGGCGTCCGAGCGGCTGGTCCACGGGCACGACCAGGGTACCGGCGGGCAACACGCGCTCCACCGGGGTCCAGTCGCCGGTGGCCAGACGTTCGCGGTGGCCCTGGAAGGGGCGGTCGGCGACAGACGAGGCGCGCACGACGAACTCCTGCAGATCCAGCATCGTGTCGGCGGCGAGGGGGGCGCCGTCGACGCCGTGGGCGGCGAGGAGGTCGACGACCGCGGTGAGGTCCGCCGGCACGTAGTAGGCGGCGGGGGCGAGCTCGTCGCCGTCCTCGGCGGCCGCGAACGTGCCGTACTCGTGCATCGGCGTCGGCTGCGCCACGTCGAGGCGGCGCCGCATCGGGGCTCGGGTGTACGGGTTCTGCACCTCCTCGGTGCGTCCCAGCAGGATCTCGACGGGGCCGGCCGACGGCACGGGCACGGCGCGGGTCGCGAGCCGGGCACCGGCGACCGGGGCCGCGTCGGCGGTTTCGATGAGAGCGGCGATGGCCCCGGCGCGGTCGTGGGCGAACGTCAGCGCCTCCTCCACGAACCGCAGCGAGGCGTGGATGCGTTCGTCGAACGGCGCGTAGGCGTAGGCCTCGCCGAGCAGCGCGATCCGGTTGCGGAGTCCGACGTAGTTGTTGTTGAACCGCGGCCGGTGATCGAACGTGCGCCAGCTCGGCTCGGTCCCGGCCGCGGGCGGGAGGTTGCCGTAATAGTAGAAGCGCCAGCCGTCGGACTGCTCGACGGCGCGGGTGATCGCGGGCAGCCATTCGTCGCGGAGGAGGGCGTCGATAGCGGGATGGGTATTGGGGTGGAGCGGCGGCGAGTAGGTCAGATGATAGGCGTGCTCGGTGCCGTTGGTGGTGTGGAGGTCGATGACCACGTGCGGGTCGTAGGCTTCGTACGCGCGGGCGAGGGCCCGCGCCTCGGGCGACTCCAGCTTCATGTGGTCGCGGTTGAGGTCGAGGCCCTGGGCGTTGGTCCGTTCGCCCTGGCCCGCGAACGGGCCGAACTGATAGGGCCGGGTGTCGGGCCCCATGCGCTCGTGGCCGTCGGCGTTGTAGATGGGGGCGACGAGCAGGGTCATCGACGACGACCACGCGGCGTGGGCGCCCCCCGCGAGGTCCCGCAGCAGCATCAGCAGCGCTTCCTTGCCCGCGACCTCGCCGCCGTGGATGGCCCCCTGCAGCCAGACGCGGAGGCGGCCGGCGTCGATGACCGAGGCGGGCCGCGCATCGGCCGTGTCCCCGACGACGGCGAGGGGCAGGGGGCGGCCCTCCACCGTCGACCCGAAGGTGGTGGCGTGGATGCGATCGGACCCCTCTGCGGCCAGGGTCACGAACTGGACGACCTCGCCGTACCGGTGGTCTGCTCGTAGCCGGTGCGCTCCGCGCGCGTGGGCGGCAGGGCCCCCGCTTCCCGGTCTCCCGGTGCGCACCCCGCCAACGGGGCGGCCGCCAGCACGGCCGCCGCCAGCAGGCCGGCCGCCCCGGAGCCGGCGGCCGGCCGCCGCGCCGCACCGGGACCGGTCGCCCGCCGCGCTGCGCCGGGATCGGTCGCCCGCCGTGGAACTCTTCCCGCCGGATGCTGGACGCGGCCATCACCGGCACCCCGCAATCCGTTCGGCGTCGTCGTCCGCCGCGCTGTGCCGGGACGGTCGCCCGCCGCGGAACTCTTCCCACCGGCCGCTGGAAGCGGCCACCGGCACCTCGCAATCCGTTCGGCGTCGACATCCGCCGCGCTGCACGGGGACCGGCCGCCCGTCGCGGGACTCTTTCCACCGGATGCTGGAAGCGGCCATCACCGGCACCTCGCAATCCGTTCGGCGTCGTCGTCGCCCGCCGCGCTGTGCCGGGACGGTCGCCCGCCGCGGAACTCTTCCCACCGGCCGCTGGAAGCGGCCATCACCGGCACCTCGCAATCCGTTCGGCGTCGTCGTCCGCCGCGCTGCACGGGGACCGGTCGCCCGCCACGGGATTCTCCCCACCGGATGCTGGAAGCGGTCATCACCGGCACCTCGCAATCTGTTCGGCGTCGACGTCCGCCGCGCCGCACCGGGACCGTCGTCGGCCGCACTGCACGGGGACCGGCCGCCCGCCGCGGAACTCTTCCCACCGGCGGCTGGAAGCGGTCATCACCGGCACCCCGCAATCCGTTCGGCGGCGGCGTCGACGTCCGCCTCGGTGGTCCCGCGGCCGACGCTGAACCGGACTGCGCCGAGACCGACGGCCGGCGGGACCCCCATGGCCGCGAGCACCGGCGAGATCGCGCGTTCTCCGGTGTGGCACGCGGAACCGGTCGAGGCCGCGATCTCCGGCATCTGCGCGAGGATCTCGTCGCCGTAGCGGCCGGTGAAGCCGACGTTGAGGGTATTGGGCAGCCGCAACGTCGGGTGGCCGTTCAGCAAGATGCGGTCGCCCAGCCGCGCCCGCAGTCCGTTCCACAGGCGGTCGCGCAGGCCGCGCTGGCGGTCCCGCAGGGGTCGGTCTCGGCGAGCCGGCAGGCGGCTCCCAGGCCGGCCGCGAGGAGCGCGCTCTCGGTGCCGGCCCGCCGGCCGTCCTCGTGGCCGCCGCCGTGCACGAGCGGGGTCAGCTCGACACCGCGCCGGACGAACAGGGCGCCGACGCCCTTGGGGGCGTACAGCTTGTGTCCGGCCAGGCTGAGCAGATCGACGCCGAGTTCGCGCACCCGTACGGGGATCTTGCCCGCTGACTGGGCCGCATCGGTATGAAAGAGAACGCCGTGGTCGCGCGCGATGTGCGCGATCTCGGCGATCGGCTGAACCGTCCCGACCTCGTTGTTGGCGTGCATCACGCTGACGAGCGCGGTGTCGGGGGCGATGGCCCGACGGACGTCGTCGGGGTCGACGAGGCCGTGACCGTCAACCGGCACCGCCGTGACCCGCGCCCCCAGGGTCTCGACGAAACGGCAGGGCTCGAGAATGGCCGGATGCTCCACCGCGGTGGTGACGATGTGCGGCGGGGACGCGGCGCCGAGGACCACGCCCTTGATGACTTGGTTGTTCGCCTCGCTGCCGCCGCTGGTCAGCACGATCTCGGCGGGGTCGCAGCCGAGCAGCGACGCGATGCGGCGGCGGGCGGCGCCGACCGCGTCACGGGCCGGGCGCCCGGCCCAGTGTCCGCTCGACGGATTGCCGAAGTCGTCGTCGAGCAGGGGCCGCATCGCGGCCGACACCGCCGGGGCGATGGGGGTGCTCGCGTTGTGGTCGAGATAGATGCGCGTCGGATCTTCTGGCACCGGGGCCTCTTCCGGGGAACCTCGTGGCGGTGCCGGCCGTAGTGGTCAGAGAAGCTCGGTGCGATCCCACGCGGACCGGGACCGGGTGCCGCCGCCGGCCGGGAGCCCATTGTATCGGCTGAGAGCCTGCACCGCGGAACGGCGCGGCCTTGGGCAGGGCGGGTCGGGTGCCGGGCGGCGTTTCGGAGAACGGCGGCGCCGACCCGGATTCCCGCGGCGAACCCCGGGTTGCGCCGTGGCCCGCGGGGGGTGCCGGCGGGCTGAGAGGTGGCCCGTTTCGATCAAGCCGGACGAGGGCGCTTTCGGCGGACGCGGCGGTGGAGCGACCGCAGTCGGACGGGATGGCGCGCCGGTCGAACGCAGCCGGCGCCGTCACGGGCCTCCGGGCGTGCGGGTGGCTCGACGGGAGGGGCGCGGAATGACGATCGGACTCCGGCGGAGGCGCTTTCGGCCCCGACTCCTGGCCGTCGGCGTGTTGCTCGCGGCCGCCGCGGCGTCGCCGCCCGCCGCCGGCGCCGGGCAGGCTGGTTCCGCCGGCGGCGCGCCGGTCGTTTCGGCCGGCGCGGGGCAGTCCGGTAACGAGATCGACCGGTTCATGGAGCGGGTGCTCGAGAACCGCGACGCCTCGTGGCGCCGTGTCGGCGACTTCGTCCTGCGCGAGGTCGAGACGCTGGCCGTCGAAGGTCCGGCCGAGCTGCCGATCGCCGGTTTCCGGCGCGAGTACGAGTGGTACGTCCGGGACGTCGTCGTCGTGCGCAGTCCGCGGCGCTTCGACGGGGTGGACATCGGCGAGGTCCGGCGCCGCGAGTACGAGGAGGCTTGGCTGCGGCGGCGCGAACGCCGGGCGGCGGGCCGCCGGGAAGAGGAAGACGCCGAAGCGGCGGCCGGACGGGGGCCCGGGGGGCGGGAGACGGACGCGGGGGACGCGGGGCCGCTGGCGCCCGAGTTCATCTCCGACGCCTACTACTTCATGGAGTTCGAGTTCGAGCCGGGGAACTACTACTTGGCCGGCTACGAAACGCTGGCGGGCCGGGAGGTCGTGAAGATCGAGTACTACCCCACCGACCTCTTCGACGGCGACGTGGAGGCGGACGACTCTGAGCGCGAACGGCGCATCGCGCAGGGGTTCGCCAAGACTTCCCTCGTGACCCTCTGGATCGACCCCGACGTCCACCAGGTCGTCCAGTACACCTTCGACAACGTCGGCCTCGACTTCCTCCCCGGCCGCTGGCTCGTGCGCGTCGACGGGTGGCACGCGTCCATCGAGATGACGCAGCCGATCGGCGGCGTCTGGCTGCCCCGCCGGATGACCCTGTCCGGCCGCGCGACGACGGCGCTGGGGGCGTTCGAGCTGCGGTTCACCCGCGACTATACCGACTATCGAGAGGCGCTCACGGGCGGGCGGCTGGTCGGCCCCGGGGATGCGCCCGGAGACGGGCGATGATCCGCGGCCCCGCCCGGCCCGGGGTCCGCGGCGGGACCGCGTGCCGCACGGGTCGAGCCCGGCGGGGCCGCCGCCGCGGGCTCCTCGGCGCGGCGCCCGCGGCGCCGCCGCCGCCGCGAACACCAATGCAACCCCGGCCAGCGTGTCGCCGCGGGCTCCTCGGCGCGGCGCTCGCGGTGTTGCTCGCCTCGCCGCCGGTTCCGGCGCAGCCCCCCGCGGGGCTCGCGGCGCTGCTCGCTGCGGCGCCGGCCCCGGCGCAACCCCCCGCGCCGGCCCCGTCCCCCGCGCCGGAGGTCGTCGGCGAGCTGCGGGTGCACGGGAACTACTCGACCCCCGACGCGGACGTCCTGCACTTCGCTGCGGCGCCGGCCCCGGCGCAACCCCCCGCGCCGGCCCCGTCCCCCGCGCCGGAGGTCGTCGGCGAGCTGCGGGTGCACGGGAACTACTCGACCCCCGACGCGGACGTCCTGCACTTGGCCGGCGTCGCCCTCGGCGACCCGGTGGAGCCCGACACCCTGGACCGGATTGCGGCTCGACTGCGCGCGAGCGGCCGGTTCGAGTCGGTCGAAGTCCGGAAGCGCTACACGTCGCTCGTGCGGCGCGAAGCGGTGGCGCTGATTCTGCTCGTGCGCGAACGCCCCGGAGCCTCGGACGCGGCGCGCGGGGGCCTGGGCCGCGCGCTCGGCTTCCTGGCGCGGCGCACCATGTTCCTGCCGATCCTGGACTACGCCGAGGGGCACGGATACAGCTACGGCGCCCGGTTCAGGCTGGTCGACCCGCTCGGCGCGCGGAGCAGCGCGTCGGTTCCGTTGACCTGGGGCGGGACGCGGCAGGCCGGCCTTGCCCTCGAGAAGCGGTTCGAGACCGGCGTGCTGCACACGGTGCGGGGCGGGGCGGCGGCGACGCGCCAGGAGAACCAGCACTACCGCGAGCACGACCGGCGGCTCTCGGTGTGGGTCGGGGCCGACCGCCGCCTCGCGGGTCCGCTGCGCGTGGCCGCGCGGGCCGAGTGGAGCGACGTGGGTTTCGGGACCATCGCCGAGACGGCGGCGACCTACCGCGTCGGGGTCGAGCTCGATACCCGCCGGAACCCGGGGTTCCCCCGCGATGCGGTGATGGCGCACGCCGGGTGGCAGTGGCTCGACCGCATCGGCGGGGCCGGCGTCGTCGCCCAGCCGCAGGCCGACCTGCGCGGGTTCGTGGGGCTGTCCGGGCAGGCGGTGCTGGGGCTGCGGGTTCTGTACCAGGGGGCGGGCGGCCCGCTCCCGGCCTACGCCCAGCCCCTGCTCGGGGGCCGCGCGTCGGTGCGGGGGCATCGGTTCGGACACCGCGCCGGCGACCGCCTGGCTGCCGCCTCGGCCGAGCTGCGGTTCCCGGTGAACTCGCCGCTGAGCCTCGGCACGGTCGGCGTCCGGGTGTTCTTCGACACCGGGGCCGTGTATGACGCCGGTGAAGACCTGTATCGGACCCGCTTCAGCCAGGGCGCCGGGGCCGGCGTCTTCTTCAATGCGGCGTTCGTCAACCTGCAGCTCGACGCGGCCCACGACCTCGACGGCGGCGCCCGGCTCCACTTCGGGACCGGCGTGAGCTTCTGACGGCCGCGCCGCAACCTGCGGATCGACCCGGCGACGTCGATGGCGGTGTCTGGCTCCACTTCGGGACCGGTCTCGGCTCTGACCCGCCGCCCGCGCAGCGGTGGGGTAGGGGTGCCGCCGGCCACTGCCGCCCCGCGCCCGCGGCCCGCGGCGGGACGCGCCCGCACGGGACGACCCGCCGAGCGCCGGGAGGTATAATCCGCCGGCACGATGGCGCGGCTCTCGACCTATCTGTTCGATCTCGACGGGACGTTGATCGATTCGATCGAACTGATCATGTCCTCGTTCCGCCACACCATGCTGACGCATCGCGGCGCCGTGCCCCCCGACGGCGAGTGGCGCGCCGGGTTCGGCCGGCCCCTCCGGCCGCAGCTCGCCGGCTATGCGCGGGACGCGGACGAGGTCACGCGGATGGCCGCCACCTACCGCGCCCACAACCTGGAGAACCACGACCGGCTCGTGAAGCCGTACGCGGGCATCCCGGGCGTCGTCGCCGAGCTCGTCGAGCGCGGCATGCGGCTGGGCATCGTCACCAGCAAGAACCGGCCGGCGGCCGAGCAGGGCCTGCGCCACTGCGGCCTGGACGGCTTCTTCGGCATGCTGGTGACGTCGGATGACGTGACCGAGCACAAGCCGCATCCGGCGCCGGTGCTCGCGGCGTTGGCGCGTCTCGAGGCGCGGCCGGCGGAGGCCGTCTTCATCGGCGACTCGCCGCACGACTGCGCGGCGGGCCGTGCGGCGGGGGTGTCGACGGCGGCGGCGCTGTGGGGTCCGTTCTCCCGCGCGTCTCTCGACCCGCACGGTCCGGACCATTGGCTGGAGCGTCCCGAAGCGATTCTGGGGCTCCGGTGAGCGGCCTGGACGCCGGACCCGGCACCCGTGGCGGAACTCCGCGCCGCCCCGAGCCCCGGCGTACCGGGCAGGCTGCAAGTGCGCCCGGGGGCTGCAAGGTCGCCCGTGCGGCACGGTGTGACGAGGGCGCATACTGGTGGGACACCGGGGAGTCACGCAGTCGGGGGGGGGTGCCGCCGGTCGAATGCGGCGGAGCCCTCTGTCACCGGCTGTCGGCGTTCCCCCCACAACGTGAGGCAGGCATGACCAGTGTCCCCCGGGGCTATCGGTTGTTCGATTACGTCGACCCGTTCGAGGATCTGGTCGGGCCGCTGTGCTATCGGGAGGACGAGGACGGCCGGCTGCGGTTCGCGTTCGAGGCCCGGCCGAAGCACGCCAACACCGCCGGGCAGCTCCACGGCGGCATCCTCATGACCTTCGCCGACTTCGCGCTGTGCCTGACCGCGATCCACGGCCTGCCCGGCGAACGGTGCGTCACCGTGTCGCTCGGCTGCGAGTTCACCGCCCCCGGTGAGGTCGGGGACTTCGTCGAGTCGACGGCGGAGGTCGTCCGGCGCACCCGGTCGCTGACCTTCGTCCGCGGGCAGGTCTCGGCGGGGGAGCGGACGCTGCTCAACTACAGCGGCATCGTGAAGCGCCTGCCGCGCTCGACCGGGACCGTCCGCGGCCAGCCGTCTGGTTGATGGGGCGGCAAGACACCGACGCATGGAACCGCGCGGGGCCGAGAACGGCCGATACAGGACCATCCCGCGCGCCGCCACCGCCGTGCGCAGGCGGAATCGTGGCGGGTCCTGGGGCTCCGGACGTGCGGCATCGTGGGGCTCACGCGGCGCCGGCCGGTCGGCAAAGACGGTGGCGACCCCTCGAATCGGGGGCGAGCCGTCACGCGCAGTCAGCGTGGGATGCCCCTGCGGCCGATAGCGGCCCCTTTTCCGACGTTACGCGGTAGCATGAGAGGCATGGAAGTGGAGCAGGTGCTGCTGGTGATTGCGGCGGGGGGGGCGTTGTGGAACGGCTGGCAGATTGCGCGGCTGTCGGGCCGCGTGGATGCGCTCGAATCCACGATGCAGACGGTGTTGACCCTCCTGGCCGGCCGAGCGCCGGAATCCACCAACCGGCCGTCTCCGCAATCCTGAAAGACCGCGACCCCGGCGGACTCTTCGCCTGCGGGCCGTTCGCCCGCGCAGGTAGGCGGGTGCGTGCCGGATGCGGCGGTACCGCTTGCCGAGTCCGCGGAGCTCCGTAGGAACTTCCGGGTCCTGCCCCACGCCGGTCGAGCCTCCGCCTGAATGGTGTCCCATCAGCCGTGCGGCAGGTCGGGGGCTTGCGCGACCCTCAGGCCGCGCGGCGGCTATAATCGAACCTCATCGTTGGCGGACCTGTTCTCGAAGGAGGCTCTCAGATGCGTCCCCGCGCAATGTTGTCGATGACCGTGACCGCACTCGTGGCGGCGACCGCCGCCGCGTTCGCCCAGCAGGGGGCGGTGGACGGCGAGTGGCGAAGCTTCGGAGCCGATCTCGGCAGCACCAAGTACTCGTCGCTCGACCAGATCTCGGCCGACAACGTCGGACAGCTCGAGATCGCCTGGCGACGTCCGATCGTCGATCCGTCCTACTTGGAGATGGACCCGAATCTCCGCTTCTCGAACGTCTCCACCGCCGCCCCCCTCATCGTGGGGGACACCGGCTACGTGCCGAACGCGGTCGGTCTCGTCGAGGCCTACGACGTGACCACCGGCGAGACCCGCTGGGCCCAGACGCCGTTCGGGGGCCCCGACGACCTGCGCGGCGCCGGCACCCGCGGCGTCGCCTACTGGACCGACGGCGCCGAGGCGCGCATCATCGTCCAGCGCGGCGAGTATCTCTATGCTCTGCATCCGGACACCGGCGAGCTGTTCCCCGGCTTCGGTGACGGCGGCCGCGTGCATCTCACCATCGGCCTCGCCGAGGGGGCGCGCTACCGGTGGGGCGGCGCCCCGACGGTGGTGCGGGACGTGATCGTCGTCGGCCAGTCGATGTCCGACACGTTCCAGACCAAGGAAGCGATTCGCGGCGACGTGCGGGCGTTCGACGTGCGGACCGGCGCGCTGCGCTGGGTGTTCCACACCGTCCCCCAGGCCGGCGAGTTCGGCACCGACACCTGGACCGACGACTCCTGGCAGTACTCGGGGCACGCGCCGGTGTGGTCGCTGTTCAGCGCCGACGAAGAGCTCGGTTACCTCTACATGCCGGTCACCTCGCCAACCAACGACATGTACGGCGGTCACCGCGGCGGCGACAACCTGTACGGCCAGAGCATCGTCTGCATCGACGCCGAGACCGGCGAGCGCATCTGGCACTTCCAGACCGTGCACCACGGGCTGTGGGACTACGATCCGCCGGCCGCGCCGATCCTGATGGACATCACCGTCGACGGGCGCGTGATCAAGGCGGTGACGCAGCTCACCAAGCAGGCGTTCGCCTTCGTTTTCGATCGGGCTACCGGCGAGCCGGTCTGGCCGATCGAGGAACGGCCGGTGCCGCAGTCGGCGACCCCGGGCGAACTGACCTCGCTCACCCAGCCGTTCCCGACGAAGCCTCCGGCGTTCGACCGGCAGGGGGCGACCATCGACAACCTGATCGACTTCACCCCCGAGCTGCGCGCCGAGGCGGTCGCCATCACCGACCGCTACGTCATCGGCCCGATGTTCACGCCGCCGTCGGTCAAGGGCGACGGCCCGAACGACAAGCAGGGGACGATTCAGCTTCCGGGGTCCCAGGGCGGCTCGGACGTCCAGGGGGGCGCTTTCGACCCCGAGACGGGCATGCTCTACATCCCCTCGATCACGTCGCCGTTCGTGGCCGACATCATCGAGGGCAACCCCGACCGCACCAACCTCGCCTATATCAAGGGGAGCCGCCAGTGGATCGGCGGCCCGCGGGGACTGCCGCTCTTCAAGCCGCCCTACGGGCGCATCACCGCGATCGACATGAACCGCGGCGAGATCGTCTGGATGACCCCCAACGGCGACGGCCCGCGGAACCACCCCGCGATTCGGCACCTCGACCTCGGGAAGCTCGGCGTCCCGGGGCGTCCCGCGCCGCTGCTGACGAAGACGCTGCTGTTCATCGGGGAGGGGTCGACGAATCTGCCGGGGGGTGCCCGCGTGCCCGACGGCATGCCCCCGCAGATCGTGACCAACTACGGCGGCCGCATCTTCCGGGCCTATGACAAGGCCACCGGCGAGGTCGTCTGGGAGACCGAGCTGCCGGCCGGCACCATCGCACCGCCGGTCACCTATCTGGCGGGCGGGAAGCAGTATGTGCTGGTGGCGTCAGGGGATGTCGAGACCCCCGGCGAAACGCTGGCTTTCGCCCTGCCCTGACAGCCCGGCGGGCGCTGCGCCCGCCGGTGTCCGCCGGAGCCGAGAGTCCGCGGTGCGGCGGGGCGGTCTCGCGGCTGGCCAGCGCCCGCTGGTGTCCGCCGGAGCCGAGAGTCCGCGGCGGCGCCGCGGGCTTCTTGGCCGGCCGTGATGAAACCCCCCCGCGTTGCGCCCGAGACCGGGGAGTGCGCCTGCGGGTCGCAAGAGCACGCCCGCGGGCGAAGAACACCCCTGCTTGACAAGGCGTGACGAGGGAGCACGGCTGGACACATGCGGCCGAGGAACAACGCAGTCAGGCAGGATGCCGCCGGTCGAATGCAGCGGCGCCTTCGCCGCGCGGGCCGCTTAGAACCCGCGCTTGCGGCCGCGGAGGCCCCGGCGGCTGCCCTTGGGCTTTGCCGCCCGCCGCCCGAAGTCCATCGGCGGCGGGCCGTCGTCCATGAAGCTCGGTCCCATGGGAGGCCGCGGCGCCCGATCCCGGGCTTCGCTGACCCGGAGATTCCTGCCGTTGAGTTCCTTGCCGTCCAGTTTCTCGATGGCTTGGGAGACCGACGCGGCATCCCCGAACTCGACGAAGGCGAACCCCCGCGGCTTCTCGGTGGCGCGGTCTACGGGGAGGAACACCTCCGTGACCTGACCGACCTGTCCGAACAGCGTTTCCAGGTCTGTCTGTGACGTTTCGTAGCTGAGGTTACCGACGAAGATGCGTGAAGAAATGGTGTGCCTCCCTTGTCAAGCGGCGCCGTTCCAAAATGCGGCACCGCAACCGGTGCCGGCTCCGCTTCGTCGTTGCGCGGTGTCCGCCGATCGTAACGCCCGTCCTGTTGTGGTGCGGAATGTAACGCGAACCGTCCGCTGACATCGGCGGCGCGCGGAACGTGCTCAGCTCGATTAGCATACCCCGTCGCCGCCGCAAACGCAAAGCCGGCCGGGTTCGGGGGGGGCGCTCGCACCTTGACTGCGCCACGCGGGATGCGAAAATCCCGGTCATGACTGAGCCGCGCCGCCCGGCGGCGAATCCCACGCTCCGGGAAGCAGTCCGGTGTCCCCTGCTGGAGGGCGATCTCGAACAATGGGTCCGCTGCTGCACTTGCCGGTTCCTGCCGCTCGCCCGCCGCGTGGCGGGCGACGACGACATGGCGCACGACGCGTTGCAACAGAGCTGGGCCATTGTGCTGGAGAGGCTCCACCAGTACCGGGGCGGGTCTCCCGCGTGCGGGTGGGTCGGCGTGATCGTGCGCCATGTAGCGCTGCACGGTGTGAGGTCCTGCGCCATCAACCTACTGGTTCGTCACGTCATAATCTTCAGACAGACGGACTTGAGTCGAACGACGTATTTCTTCCTGCATAGGACTCTTGCGGTTCGAGGTGAGTGCCCCGGCAACCCTGTTTTTAGTCGTGGCGATGCACTACGTGCGCAGGGCGACGGCCGGATCGACCCGCATCGCGCGACGGGCGGGAACAAGAATCGCCGCCGCGCCGGCCACGCCCAGAATCAGCAGCGACAAGCCGAGCAAGCCGACCACGCCGGTCGTGTCCAGATCTGCGACGCGGCTGCCAGCCAGCCGCCAGCTTCCGACGGCGATGCCCGCCCCGACCGCGGTCCCCCAAGCCATCGTCAGGCCGCCATCTGCGAGCAGCAGTCGGACCACGTCGCCCGGCCGGGCCCCGAGCGCCATGCGGATGCCTATCTCCCGCCGGCGCAGTCCGACCAACCGGGCGGCGGCGCCGTACAGGCCCAGCCCGACCAGTACGAGGCCGACCCCTCCGAACGCTCCGACCCCCGCCGCGGCGCGCCGATCCTGCGACAGCACGGCGTCGACGAAGTCACCCAGCGTCGAGACGTCATGCGTCAGCACCTCAGGGTCGAGCGCCCCGATCCGCGCGCGCGCCGCCGACGTCATCGACCTCGGCGGCAGGTCGGTCCGCACCAGCAGATGACTGCTGGGCATGGCGTCGTCCGGCGGGAAATAGACGATCGGCTCCATGCCCGGCTCCAGACCTCGGTGCGCCCGTTCGGCCTCGCCCACGATGCGGTAGCGGGTGTCGCCCACGACTCCGACGACATCGTAGGTGCTGTTGTAGGACACCGACCGGAGACGCTGACCGGTCGGATCGCGGCCCGGCCACAGTATCGCGGCCAGCCGTTGGCTGACGACCACCTCGCGTCGCCGGCCCTCCTCCTCCGAGAACCCGCGGCCGTGCACGACAGGGATGCCCAGGGCGCTGAAGAACCGGCGGTCCACGTAGTTCGCGAGCACCATCCTCGATTCCTGCGAACCGTCGCCGGGCGCCACCTCGTTCTCGAACGTGAAGCTGTCGAACGGCACGAAGAGCGCCCAGCTCGCGACGCGCACGCCCGGCAGGGCCGCCATGTCGCGCAACAGGGCGCGCCGGAACGCCGGGGCCGTCGTTTCCGTGTAGCCGGCTTGGCGAAGCGGCAGCCTGACGCTCAGGACGCCGGCGGGGTCGAACCCGTGGTCGGTCCGCAGCCGGTGCTGCAGGTTCTGCACGAGCACCAGCGCGCCGCAGACCAGGGCCAGCGACAGGGCGACCTGGATGGTCAGGAACGTGCGCATCAGCGCAGAGCGGGTCGTCGCCCCGCGCGGGGCGGCCATCGGGTGAATGGCGCCGGCCGTCTCCATCCGGTGAACGCGGACCGCCGTCAGCCCGCCGGCGGCGACCGGCACCGCGAGGGCCAGCCCCGCCACACCGGCGAACGTCCAGGGACCGGCGGTCAGGGGCGGCACGACGCCCGCGAGCTCGAGCAGGGCAAGGGCGCCCCGCGCCGCGGCGAGGCTGCACGCGCCGGCCAGCCCGCCCAGCAGCAGGTGCTCGACCGCCTGCTGGCGGGCGATGCGCCACCAGCGCGCGCCTTGCATCAGGCGCACCGCCAACTCGCCGCGCCGCGATTCGGCCGCCGCCAGCAGCAGGATGGTGACGTTGGCCAAGGCGATCAGGAAGACCGCCGCGACCGCCAGTTGCAGCAGGCCGAGACCCTGCCCGACGGACGTCCGGCGATCCGGCGCCAACGCGGTCCGCGCCAGGGGCGCAACGTCGATGTTCCGGACGTGGGGATAATCGTTGTCGCGCGGATACTCCGCGATCAGGGCGTCCACGAGCCGGCTCACCGCGATGCGCAGTCCGGCCGGCGGCGTGTCGTCCCGCCGGGCGAAGACCGTCACCCACGGGGGTGTCCGGTTCTCGAGCAGGTCGGCGAGATCGGCGCGTACCGCGGGCAGGAGCGACAGCGGCGTCCACACGTCGGGCGCGTAGTCGAGCGTGGTGCCTCGGAAGGCGGCCGGGGCGACGCCGACGACCGTGACCGCCACGTCGTTCAGCCGCAGCGTCCGGCCGATGATCGCCGGGTCGGAGGCGTAGGCGGCGCGCCAGAAGCGTTCGCTGATGACCGCCGTGCGGGTATCCGACTGCGCCGAGTCGGCGTCGAAGGTGCGGCCCCGGATCGCGGCGACCCCCAGTACGGCGAAGTAGTTGGCGGTCACGAACGCCCCCTGAACGGGTTCGGGCGCGCCCTCCGTCAACGTCATCCGCTGGTTGAAGAACGCCGCCACGCCTTCCACCCCGTCAAGCCGATCGACGAACGATCGGTAGTTGGGGTACGAGAGGCGGCCGAACGAAACGAGGGTCCGAGGCCGGTCGACGGCCAGCGGTGAAATCAGCAGGCGTTCGACGCCGGTGAAGACGACGGCGTTGCCGGCGATGCCGATGGTGAGCAACAGGACGACGGCGGCCGGGTGCAGCGGCCGCCGCCGCCAGCCGCGCCAGGCGAGGCGCACGTCGGTCATTGAGTCACCCTCCTGCCTCCGCCCCGGTAGAGCGGGCCGGCGTCCAGCTCGATGATGGACCAAGTCGGGCAGCCGAGCGGCGCGAACAAGAGCAACGCGGTGGCCAGAGAACCGCCAAGGTTGAACGAACTCGCATGTCGCACCTCCCTTGTTGCCATGGCCCGTCCGTCCGATCGTTCCGGGCCGCCTACTGTATAGAGGGTCCGACGAGGGGATCGATTACAGATTATTTGCGGACCGGCCCGGAGAATGTCCTGGGCCGTGCTGGCTGGGTGTTCTTGGGACGCTTCCGTTGGGGGGCCTCGGTGCCACGGGATGCCCCGGGGGGCGGCCACGCCGCGTCCGGACAGCGGCGGCGCCCCGCTGTCCGGACGCGCGCCCCGGGTTCGGCGGCGGGGTGCAGTATCATCGAAAGGCGGCGGCGACGCAGAGGCGCGACGATCGCCCGTCGTCGCGCTGGTAGTGGCCGTCCTGGTCCATCGAGAGGCGGCGGCGACGCAGAGGCGCGACGATGATCACCATTCTCAACCTGACCTCCCGGTTCCTCAGAATCCATCTCTCCCGCGGGAAGGTGCTGCGGCTGGGGCCCCGGAAGGAAGGCCAGATCTCCTCCCAGGACGCCGTCGGCGACACCGTGAAGCAGCTCGTGGCCGCCGGTACGGTCAAGGTCATGGGGGAGGGGCCGCAGGCGGGGGCCGCGTCCCCGGCCAACCCGGCGGCGCGGACCAACCTGCACGGGCACCATCCCCGCCTGTCGGGCGGCCGGCGCGGTGACCGATGAGCGCCGGCCGGCGCGGCGCGGCGCGTCGCGTCGCACCGGCCGGCGGGGATGCATCGCCGGCCGACGGCGGGGGGGCCTCCGGCGCGGGCCGACAGGTATAATCCGGCGGTTTCCGGTTGCGGAGAGTCGAGGGAGGTTCAACCGATGGCGCAGATGCCGACAGGTCTGACGGCCGGGCTGGTCAGCTTGGTGCTCGTCGCGTCGCCCGGGGCGGTCCGGGCCGCGCAGGACGGCCCGTGGCAGACGTACGGCACCGAGAACGGCGAATGGCGGAGCTACGCGGGCAACATCGCCGGCCAGAAGTACTCGCCGCTCGACCAGATCGACGGGACCAACTTCAGCGATCTGGAGATCGCCTGGCGCTGGCAGTCGGTCGACGCCATGGTCAGCCGCACGATGCCCGACGGCAGCGAGTGGTGGGCGCCGCTCGAGACCATCGTCGCCTCGCTCGAAGAGGACAATCCGAATCTCTATCGGCGGGGGCATCCTCCGCGGCCCGGCGGCATGCAGGCGACGCCCCTCATGGTCGGCGGGGTGCTCTACTTCAACACCGCGATCTCCCAGGGGGTGGCGGTCGATGCGGCCACCGGGGAGACCCTGTGGGTCTTCAATCCGAAGAGCTACGAGGAGGGCACCACCCCGATGAGCGGCACCTTCCGCCAGCGGGGGGTGGCCTACTGGACCGACGGCGGGGGGGACGAGCGCATCTTCTGGGGCACCGGCGCCGGCTATCTGGTCTGCGTCGACGCCGGCACCGGAGAACCCTGCCCGGACTTCGGTCCCGACGGCGGCGGGAAGGTCGATGCGATGGTCGGTCTGCCGCGGGCCGAGCGTGAGGAGCGCGACTACCTGAACGCGATGCTCTACGGCATCCACTCGCCGCCCATCGTGGTGCGCGACCGGGTGATCCACGGCTCGCAGGTGGCCGACCGCCGGATCACGAAGGAAGCGGTGCCGGGCTGGGTGCGGGCCTGGGACGTCAAGACCGGGTCCCACGCCTGGGACTTCCACACCGTGCCCAACAGCGCCGACGAGTTCGGCGCCGACACCTGGCTGAACGAGTCGTGGCGGTACTCGGGCAACGCCAACGTCTGGTCGATGCTGGCCGGCGACAACGAGTTGGGGCACGTCTATCTGCCGACCGGCACCGCCACCAACGACTACTACGGCATCGACCGGCCCGGCGACAACCTGTTCTCGGAGACGATCGTCGCCGTCGACGTCGAGACCGGACAGCGTATCTGGCACTTCCAGGCGGTGCACCACGGCCTGTGGGACTACGACTTTCCGACCCATCCGAACTTGGTGGACGTCACCGTGGACGGGCGCGGCGTCAAGGCGCTCGTGCAGGTCAGCAAGCAGGGGTTCGTCTATACGTTCGACCGGGTGACCGGCGAGCCGGTGTGGCCGATCGATGAACGTCCCGTGCCCACCGACACCAACATGCCCGGCGAGTACGTCTCGCCGACCCAGCCGTTTCCGACCCGGCCCGCGCCGTTCGAGTATCAGGGCGTGACCCTCGACGATCTCGTCGACTTCACGCCCGAGATCCGGGAGATGGCCGTCGCGGCGGTGCAGCCGTACCGGCTCGGGCCGCTGTTCACGCCGATCTCCCGGCCGGTCGAGGGCGGTTGGCAGGGAACCCTGATGCGTCCGCCGGACGCCGGCGCCGCGACCTGGGCGGGGGCTGCCGTCGACCCGGAGACCGGCGTGCTCTACGTGCCGTCGAGGAACAACGCGGTCGTCATCTCGATGTACGAGCCGGATCCGGCGCTCGGCGCCACCGTGGCCTACACGCACGGCGCCCCGGAAAGGGATCGGCTGGCCGGCCGCGGTCTGGGGCCGTCGCGGAGCGGCAACCTCATGCCGCGGGGCCTGCCCCTGCTCAAGCCGCCCTACTCGCGGATGACCGCCATCGACATGAACACGGGGGACCACGTCTGGATGGCGCCGCTCGGGGACGGCGACCGGTACCGGAACCACCCGATGCTCCGGGACTTGGACCTGCCGCCTCTGGGCGGCGACGGGTGGGGCGGTCCGGTGCTCACGAGCACGCTGGTCATCAGCGCCCTCTCGGCGGGCGGCAGCGACGGGGGGCCGCGTCTGGTCGCACGGTCGAAGGAGACCGGCGAGGAGCTGGGCTCGGTCGATCTGCCCACCGGCGCCCTGGGGACGCCGATGACCTACCTGGTCGACGGGCGCCAGCACATCGCGCTCCCGATCGGGGGGCGCCCCCCGGAGATGATTGCGTTGCGTCTGCCGGAGTAATCCTACGACCTCACACCTCAGACCGGGGAGCTATTGCATGAAGAGATCTGCTATCGGGGTGATCGCGGTTCTACTGCCTGTCCTGTCGGCGTGCGGCTCCGACCCGCAGTTCGTGGGGACCGCCCATGTCCTGCGGGTGCTGGAGAGCCTCGAGACCCAGCAGGCGGCCACCGCCGAGAGCATCGCGGCGCTGCAGGAGAGTGTGGGAGCCTTGGAGGCGTCCCTGAGCGCCGGCTCCGGGACGCCGGATACGGATCTCGCCGCCCCCGCCGAGCCGGCGCGGGCGCTCGCGGTCGAGGCCACCGTCGCGTTCACCGAGGGCCCGACGGTGGCCGAGGACGGCGCCGTCTACTTCACCGACCTCGGCAACAACCGCATCATGCGGTGGTCGGCCGACGGCCAGCTCTCCACGTTTCGCCAGCCCAGCAACCGCGCCAACGGACTGATCTTCGACAGCGAATGGCGCCTGCTGGCGTGCGAGGGCGGGGACGGCGAGACCGGCCTGCCGCGCGTCACCCGCACCGACCTGGCGACCGGCGAGGTCGAGGTGCTGGCCGATGCGTTCGAAGGCCGGGAGTTGCACCAGCCGAACGACCTGACCATCGACGGGCAGGGGCGCATCTACTTCACGGACCGGCCCGGGCCGAACCCGACGCCGAACCAGACCGGCGTGCACGGGGTGTACCGCATCGACCCCGACGGCGCCATCGCGCGCATTCTGACCGAGCCGGAGGTGATGCGGCCGAACGGCATCGTGATCTCGCCGGACGACACCACGTTGTACGTCATCGAGACCGAGCAGGCCGAGGGCGGGCCCCGGTTGATCCGGGCCTACGACTTGAGCCCCGGGGGCACCGTCGGCAACATGCGCATCTTCCACGATTTCCATCCGGGCCGCAGCGGCGACGGGATGACCATCGACAGCGCCGGCAACCTCTACGTGGCGGCCGGGTTGAACCGGACGCGCGGCACCAGCGAGACCCTCGACACCGTGGCCGGCGTCCATGTGTTCTCGCCGGCCGGCGAGTTGATCGAGCACATCCCGGTGCCGGAAGACACGATTACCAACGCCGCCTTCGGCGGGCCCGATCTGCGCACGTTGTACATCACCGCGGGCAAGACGCTGTTCAGCGTCCGAACTGACGTCGACGGGACCCGCCGGTGACGGCTGGAGGTTGGCGGCTGTCGTGAACGAGACGGAATCGGCGGGCGAATCGCGGTTCCAGATCTGGCGGTGGGAGTCGATCAACCGGCACGAGGGCGAGCTGTACCTGCGGCGGCTGCGCGTGGTCTCCTGCCGGTGGTTCGGCATCTACGTCCACTGGTTCCACGCCAGCGACGACGATTCGCTGCACGATCACCCGTGGTGGTTCCTGACGGTCATCCTCCGGGGCGGCTACTGGGAGTACACGGGCCCGCCCGACGGGACGGCGGTCGTCAGGCGGTGGCATCCCCCCGGGGCCGTCCGGCTGCGTTCGGCACGCTGGTTGCACCGTGTGGAGATCGACCCGGCGCGGCGGCCGATGACCATCGTGTTGCGTGGCCCGCGGATTCGCCGGTGGGGGTTCCAGACCCCTTCCGGATGGATACCGTGGCCCGAGCACAAAGACCATCGGGCCCGGTCCACACCACCGGCGGGGACATCGTCCGCGTCGAGGCGGGCAGCCGCATGGCGGCCGTTCGCCGATACGGGAAACACGTGTTGACGCCGCCGGTCCGCGGCGGCGCGGTGACAGGGGAGGTCTGGGGATGAAGTTGCGGTGGATGGCCGGCGCCGGCGCGGTGCTCGTGGTGACCCTGGCGGCGGTGGCCCCCGCCGCGGGGCAGTGGGTCCCGAAACGGGTCGAGTCCGACGGCTCCGCGATCCCGCGGACGCCCTGGGGAGACCCATAGGCGCTAACTTGTTTTCGCGACGTGGCCGGCGTATCCTGGCATGCGGATGCATGACACGGAGACCGGCACAGTGGACGAGGACTGGGAGGTGCTGTTGTCGTTCCTCCCCCGGGACTGGCGCGAGTTGGCGCAGAACACCGGGGCGCTGAAGGGGCTGCGCAAGGACAAGACGGTCGACAACCTGCTGCGGACGCTCCTGCTGCACCTGGGCTGCGGCCACTCGTTGCGGGAAACGGTGGTTCGCGCCCGACAGGCGCATCTGGCGGACCTGTCCGACGTGGCGCTGTTGAAGCGGCTGAAGAAATCCAAGGGCTGGTTGCACGCGCTGTGCGTGCGTCTGTTCGAGGAGCAGGGCCTCGCGGTCGTCCCCGGGGGCGCGTTCCAGGTGCGGGCGGTGGATGCGACGACGGTGAAGGAACCGGGACCGAGCGGGTCGCTGTGGCGCCTGCACTACAGCGTGGGTCTGCCGTCGCTGACGTGCGACTTCTTCAAGCTGAGGGAACCGAGGGGCCGGGCGCGGGAGAGTCGTTGGCGCAGTTCCCGATCCGTGCCGGCGACCATGTCCTGGCCGACCGCGGCTATTCGACGGCCCGGGGCATCCGCCACGTCGTGGACGCGGGCGGTCGGCTGATTGTGCGTGTCAATACGGGGTCGCTGCCGCTGTACACGGCGTCCGGGCGGCCGTTCGACCTGCTGGCCGCGGTGGGGTCGGTCACGCGTCCGGGCGCCGTCCGGTCCTGGGCGACCACGGTCGCGGCGCCGGGTTGACGACGGCCGCCCGGCGGGCAACGTTCCGGGCCGGGTCTGCGTGCTCCGCAAGTCGGCGGAAGCCATCCGCTTGGCGCACCGGAAAGTCCGTCGGGACGCCGCCCGCAAGGGCAACCGGGTGCAACCGGCGACCCTGCGGTTCGCCGAGTACGTGATCGTCTTCACGACCTTCCCCGAGCCGCCCTTTTCCGCCGCGGACGTGCTGGAGTGGTATCGCCTGCGCTGGCAGGTCGAATTGGTGTTCAAGCGCTTCAAGTCGCTGGCCCAGTTGGGACACGTGCCGAAGTACGACGACGACAGCGCCAAGGCTTGGCTCTACGGCAAGCTGTTGGTGGCCCTGCTGGTGGAGAAGCTGGTCCACCATGCCCGCGCGATTTCCCCCTGGGGCTACGACGTGCCGACGCCGGCTCCCCCGCAGCGCGTGGCGTGACTTCAAGTTCGTGCTCAACCAAGTCACGCGCACCATTGAGCCGCCGCTCCCGCTGGCGCACATGATCAGGGACTGGCGAACGATCTCCGGCGATCTGGCAGAGCCGCCACGTCGCCGACAGTGTAGAGTCGACGACTGGCGCGGTGGCGGTAGGCGGATGGGGGTAGCTGTTTCCGGCCGCTTTCGCCCGGTGCCGGTGCCTCACTCCCCGCCGTGACTCCGTTTCCAGTCGCCGCTCATCGAACCGGACATGCGGATTTCCCGCATCCGGCTCTCGGACGAGATCATGCCTTCGCCCACGGAAAGCTCGCCGTGCGCTGCGCAAGGCACGTGAGCCCGTACTCCTGCCGGAGTCGCTCGTTCGGGAAGCGCACACTCTTCCCGGACCGCACCTTGTGCTTACGACAGAGCCACTGGCGCAGCCGGCGCGTAGCATGCTGGTCAACGGCGCGATACGCCGGGCTGACCTGCCCAAGGGTGAAGTAGTTCGCCCAACCGGTCAACGCCCGGTTGAGGCGCGCCACCACTACCCCCGGCGACAGGAGCCCGCTGCGTCGTGTCGTCAGCCCGCTCACGCGGCGGCAGATGCTCCGGACGCTCTCCGGCTCGGACGCGTGCCGATGTAGGCGGCTCCCGTGTCCGGCCGGTAGTTGCGCCCAATCCGGTAGCCGAGGAACGTCATCGGCTCCTCCGGCACCCGGCAGCTGCGGGTCTTCTCGGCGTTCATCGGCAGCTTCAGACGCTTCATCAGCCCTTCGACCGCCGTCAGCATCGCCGCTGCCGGCGCGCGGCCGAGGACCGCGAAGTCGTCCGCGTAGTTGACGATTTCCGCCTTGAAGCGCCGGGCGTAGCCCAGCACCTTCCAGCCGAGGATGAAGCGACGCATGTAGATGTTGCTGAACAGCGGCGAAATCGGCGACCCCTGCGGGGTCCCCTTCCGCTCCCGACGCGCCCGGTTCGTGCGGCGGCGACCGCCGCGCCCGTCGTCCTCCTCCACCGCCATTTCCAGCCACGCCTTGACCCAGCCCAACAGACGCCCGTCGCTCACGCGACGCGCGATGGACCGCATCAACTCCGCGTGCGGTATCCGGCCGAAGTAGTCCGACAGGTCGGCGTCCACCACCTCCCGGCGCCCCGTCGTCAGCAGCCGGTGCGCACGCCTGACCGCGTCAAGCGCGCCCCGGCCCGGTCGGTAGGCGTATTGCTCCGGTTGCAGGTCCGCCTCGAAGATCGGCGACAACACCAGCATCGCCGCCGTCTGCGCCACCCGGTCCCGGAGACACGGAATGCCAACGGCCGGAACTTCCCGCGTTGCTTCTTCGGGATGAGCACCTGCCAACCGCACGCGGCCGGTAGGTCCCCTCCTTCAGGTCCCGCGCCAGTGCCCCCAGCCACCGGTCAACCCCGAACGACTCGACGCCCGCGACCGTTTCGCCGTCCACCCCGGCCGACCCGCCGTTGCGGCGGACCGTCTGCCAGGCGACCGCGAACACGTCGTCGCGCCACACCTTGTCGCTCGGCGAGTAGAACCGGAAGCCCGGAGCTTCCTTCGCTTTCGCATGTAGCGCCGTCTGGAGTCGCTGAACTCGTTCTGAGGCGGTTAGGCTCGCACCAGTCCCCACGTCCCTTCCTCCGTCATGCGCTGCTCTCGAACCGAGGCCCCTTCCCTCCGCCGGCGTTACCCGGCTTCCCCGGTACTACGGGCCTCTCCGCCACCCCCGCCGGCCCGACCTGACCCTCACGGGCTGTCAGTTGGCGCGTGCCACGCCACCGGCGGGGCTTCCCGTGTTGCGTCCATCCCCCTCTTCCATGCGTGCCGCCGCCAGTACCCCGGCGGAACCGGCCGGTACCCCCGTCGCTCGCTTCCCGACCCGTGGCAGCCTTCCCCGTATCGTGGGCGGGTCGGCTTCCGCATTCGTCGTTTCGAGGCCTGCTCGGCGTTCACTCGCGTTGCGGCCCGCATGGTCGCTGAGCCGCCCAATGGCGGCCCGTTGTCGTCGGAGTGCTTCAGGCGATGTCGTTGCCTCCATCGTCCGCTCCGACTGCTACCGGCTGGAGCGACAGTTGCCGGGCGGGATTCGCACCCGCTGAGGAATGGCGCCTTCGCACGGCGCACCGCAACTTCCGCCTTGAAAATCCCAGGGATATCCCAGGGGCTTGCTTCGCGGTGTTAAATTGATATAATGGTAGAACCATTGGGAAACTACGAGGGGCGAACTATGACGAAAACGCAGATGGATCGATTGTTGACACGTGCGGACGTGGAGCTGCGCACCGGCCTCGGGCGGAGTGCGCTGTACCGCGCGATGCGTGAGGGCCGGTTTCCCGAGCCGTTTCAAGTTGGTCCGGCATCCGTTCGATGGTCGCAACGGGAAATCGAAGCGTGGGCAGCGGCGCTCCCGCGCTCCCGCGGCGATGGGAGCCACCGCGCGAGCAAGCAAGACGTACCGAGCGCGTCACGCTGAAGAGAGAGATATGCCCAAGTCACCGCCCGCCGGCGTTCCCGGCCGCACCGGAAACGCAAAACCGGAACCGGCCGCGGCCGTGGGAAAACCGCCGGCCGCATCCGCCGCCTCGGGGAAAAACCCGCCGGCCGCGCCCACGTACCTCGTCGCGCCCGGCCGCCGGCTCCCGGCGCACCCGGCGGCGACCGCGTTCCCGGACATGCCGGAGCACGAGTTCAAGGAGCTGGTCGCCGACATCGCCGCGAACGGCGTCCGCACCGCCGTCGCGGTCACCAAGTCGGGGATGGTCCTCGACGGCCGCCACCGGTGCCGGGCGGCGGAACTCGGCGGAAAACAGGTGCCGACCCGCGAACTCGACGTCGACGATGCTCAGGCGGCGGAGTTCGTCCTCTCGTTGAATCTGAAGCGGCGCCACTTGACGCCCTCGCAGCGTGCCGCCAGCGCCGCCGAACTTGCAACCGCCGGCCCCGGCCGGCCGAAAACAGGGTCCACGGACCCGGTTTCTCCGGGCGCACTTCCGGGTTCCGAAAAAACCCCGCCGGATGGCGGGGTTTCCGGCGGCGGGGAAACTCCGCCATCTGGCGGGGTTACGCAGTCCGATGCGGCGAACAAGCTCAATGTCGGCCTGCGCAGCGTCCAGCGCGCGGAGGCGGTCCGGCAGACGTCCCCCGAGCTCCACGACGCCGTCAAGCGCGGCGACATCACGGTCGCCGACGCGGCCGGCGCCGTGAAGACGATCAACGAGCTGCCGCCGGAGAAGCGCGCCGAGGCGACCGCCAAGGTGGTCGAGAAGGTCGTCGAACGGTCCTCGGCGAAAGCGGCCGCCCCCGCGGCCGGCGGGAAACCCAAGCCGTCCGGCCGGGCGGCCAAGGCCGCCCGAAAGGCGGCCGGCAAGCCGGCGCCGTCGAGGAAACCGCCCCAGGCGGACCACGACACGGACGCGGCGCTGCCGCCCCTGCCGTCCGCCAAACCCGCGGGCGCCCCGCCAGCCGCCGGATCCGCGCAACCTCTCGCCCCCGGCGACGATCCTTCTTCGACTGTCGAGATCGTCGTTTCGGACCCGGACGCCACGCTCATCGACGAGCTGGCCCAGAAATGGGACAAGTCGTCGGTCGAGCTCATCGAGATGGCCGTCCGCCTTGGGATTCCGCTCCTGCCGAAGGCGCTCCGCGCCGGGCGCGGCGCGGAGGGTGCGGGGTTGTGATCTCCCCAGGGCATCCCGCGCTGACTGCGCGTGACAGCCCGCCCCCGATTAGAGGGGTCGCCACCGTCTTGCCGACCGGCCGACGCCGCGGGAACCCACGATGCCGCACGTCCGGATCACCACGCTGCTGTGCGCCCCAAGCCTGTCGTACCCGAAGCGCTTGTGCTGCCGCCACCCTCTTGACGGCGGGCAAGCCGGCCCCCTGCGGCCGGTCCGCACTCACTCATCTCACGCCGAGCCGGCCGCAACCGCCCGCCCCCGCGACACGTGGGTTTCGTCGCCGGACCGACGGGCACGCCCACCGGACGCTCGCCGCAGTTCGCAACGTCCGTCCCCGCCGCGTGCCCCGTTTGCGGCACCGCCACCGAAGAAGACCGCAGGGCCTTGCGCCCCGGGCCGGGCGGTACGTACGCCCCTGCCGGGCCCGCTTGCAGGCCACGCTGTCAACAGTCGCCTGAAAGCGCGTCAAATCTGGACAGGTCGTCGACCACAAGATGTAGGGGTCAGGGTTGGGCATCGTCCGCGGGGATGAACCTGAAGGGTCGACCATCGCGGCGAAAACAATCGGAAAGGCTGCAACACATGCCCCGCCGACGCGGGGATCAACCTCATCGGACTCGCGCACCTCGACGCGAGCGTTCGGGCCGAGCGGGCCAGCCGGCGCGTTGAACAGCACCGTCAGGAACCCAACCGGGTCGAGCTCGAGCGCCTCCGCGACGGCGACGAACTCCGGCACGTCAAGGCGTCCCGAGCCGTCCTCAACGCGCGTCACCCACGACGGCGGGCGGTCGAGCTTGGCAGCCAGTTTCCGCCCTCGTCAGTCCGGCCGCATGCCTCCAGGACCGCCGCAACGGTTCGCAGGGCCGCCGCAACGGTTCGCAGGGCCGCCGCAACCGCGGAAACCAGTCGCTCATTGGTGCGCCAACATCCGCCACGACATCGAGCTCGTCGCCAGCGAAGCCGCAACCGCGGAAACCAGTCGCTCATTGGTGCGCCCCCTTTGGCGGCGAATGCAGGCATGATCGTTCAATCTTGACGCCGTGTTGGAGTCGGCGGTGCCGCCCCGGACTTCTCACTTGGTCTCGGTGCCGGGCTTCGCCCCCGTCCCCGGCCGCCTTCCCGTGCAACGCGGAGACGATCTCGGACGGACGTTCGCGTAGCGACCGCGCGGTAGCAGAACCACCGAAGGTCGGGACAGCACTTGCGGAGGTTGCCGGACAGCGACCATAATTATAATTATCCACCGAACGAAAAGGTGGGAACTCGACGGCCACGCCATTTTCGAGCCCCGGCATGGCGACCGGGCCGCAGAACCGGACCCACCACCGTGCCGCCGCAAGCGCCGTTCAACCAAGCCGCGGACAGCCAGCGGCCTCAACTCCAGCCATCCGAAGCCGACGCTGGCAGAGACTGTCGCTGCAACGCGCCCAGCTGCTTGGCGGCACCGCCGGCGCAGACGATATGACTGACAACACAAGGCGCATCGCGGCATCTCTGACGAGCAGGGACGACCAACACACCCGACGGTACCGAAACGAGAGCAACGTCAAGCTCGACCTGTCGCAACTGATCGACACGATGGGCTACGGCCCCGTCGAGAACGAGCACGCAACCGTCGACGGTTTCATCGACATCTACGTACCCCACCACCGCGTCGTCATCGAGACCAAAGCTCGGGGACTCGCGGTCGATCCGCACATGCCGCAAGGCGGCGGCAGGGAGACCCCGAAAGAGCAACTCGACCGCTACGTGTTGAGCGAGATCCGGAAAGAACTCGAATCGTTCGACTGGAATCCGGCGGACCGGTCCCAGCACCCGTGGATCGGAGTTGTAACCGACGGGCACGCGTGGCATGCATGGCGGTACCCACACACACACGACCCCGAGGCCGAAACCATTTCCTCAATCACCGCAGACAGCGGCGAGACGCTGATCGCAGGGTTGAGGAACGCGTTCGGAGAAGAACGTGCAGGGAAGCAATGGGTGCCGGCGGCCCCCGCTGATCTGTTCCGAGATCACGCAACGACACTCAACGAGCTGTACCACCGGCTGCCGCGCGACGTGCGCGGGCGAACGGAGACGAAGCGTCGCCTCTGGCTTGACATGCTGCGGGTCTCGGGGATTGCGCCGCACGACAACGATGCCGACAGGCTGTTCGTGACCCATTCGTTGCTGATCGCGATCGCGCGCATGGTAGCGTACGGGCTGACCCCGCAGGCAAAGAACTGGGAAGGCGCGCTGAAAGACGGCTTCGTATCGTGGATTACCGACTCGCACACCGGGAACGAATGGGCAAACGGCCTTCACCTGACAATCGACCGGCACGACTGGAAGCGCCGACAGAACGACGTGATGCAGTCCCTGTACATGGACTTTGTGTCGGCCACCGACCGGAAAGTGTTCGGCGAGTACTACACCCCGGATTGGCTGGCGGCGCTGATCGTGGGCGAGGCGCTCGACGACGCATGGCGCAGCAACGCCGTCGAGCAGGCTGAATCGGCAGGACGCTCAGGCGCTCGCCTGGAAGGGCTCGGGGTGCTGGACCCGACCTGTGGATCCGGCACGTTCCTGTACCACGCCGCGCGACGGATTCTCGACGCACCGGAGATGCGGGAGCTCAACCCGGTACAGCAAGCCGACATCACGGCAAGCTTGATCCACGGCATCGACGTCCATCCGGTCGCCGTCGAGATCGCGAAGACCAACATGATGCGGGTGTTGCCCACCGCCCCGACGATGGGAAACGCAGCCATCCATATCCGCATGGGCGATTCGCTGATGACCGACGGAGACCCGACGAGGCTGTTCGAAGTCGAGGGTGCCATGCGAATCATGACGCCGAAGAGACGCGAGATCCTGCTGCCAATGAACTTCGTCCGCCGGTCCCGGTTCGCGGACGACATGGGTCGCGTCGTCAGCGCGGCCATACAGAAGACGCCGGTGCCCGTGCCCGTACTGGGCACCTTGGAAGCAGCGGACCGCAAGGGCGTCGAAGAGGCCCGCGACGCGCTCGAAGACGCCATCAGCGAGGAGGGAAACTCCGTCTGGACGTGGTACGCGGTCAACATCGCCGCCCCGAAGCTGCTTTCCGAGCACAAGGTCGATCGGATCGTGGCCAACCCGCCGTGGGTGAAGCTGTCCGATATCCAACACGAGCCGCGGAAGCGGGCGATGGAGAGGTTCGGCGAACGCCTCGGGATCTACCAAGGCGGCAGGCAGGCCCCGCACACCGACATCGCGGCCTTCTTCATCCAGCGCACCCGTGAGCTCTACCTGAAGAACCCGAAGGAGAACCCGGCAATCTGGCTCGTGAAGAAGTCGTCGCTGAGAGCCGGCCAGTGGAGCGCGTTCCGTAAACTGCACCGGGGCACGTTGGCGCAATCCGTCGATCTTGAAGACCTCCAGCCCTTCGGGGGTGGGGACGCCACGCGGTGCTGCCTCCTCCTCGAACACCGACCCATGGCCCTGGCCGCGGGTTCGAGACAGCTGCAGGCCCTACGCAAGATCGACGACAGTACGAAAGTGCCGACAGAACGCCCGCGGTTGCACGAAGCACCCGAAACTGCAATTGAACGGATACGTTTCACGGCGGCAACGTCGCAGGCGCCGCAAGCGCCGTCCGGCTACCTCACGTCCACGGGCAAGCCCGTGTTCCGCCAAGGCGCAACGGTGCTTCCACAGGTGCTGACCATCGTGGATAAGACGGAGCCGGCACCTGAGCGAACCCGGGTCCGCGCGACCACACGAAAATCCACAAAGACGCCATGGAACGGCGTGAAGCCACGCACAATCGAGATTCCGAAGCACTGGCTGATCGACCTCTGCACATCGAACAGCATGGCGGCATTTGTGGTGCGCACGATAAGAGCAATCGTTCCACTGGACGCCCAAGGCACCCTGCTCCCGCTACGCGAAATCAACGAACAGGGCTGGCTGCTGCTCAACGATCTCTACAAGACGCATGCTGGCACAGGCAGGCACACGCCCGGAACCCTTCTCGAACGGATCGATCATCTGCGGAATCTGACGGTTCAGCTCCCGCTACGACAGGACGCACAGCGGAAACTGGTGCTGTACCCGAAATCAGGGGACATGATGAGGGCCGCGCGCGCACGAGCTGGGCACGCGGTCATCGACCACGGCTTGTACTGGTACCGCGCGCGCACGAGTGGAGAAGCCGCGTACTTGGCAATTCTCCTGAACACCGGCTGCCTGCAACAGGCGTACGCCGATTCCCGCGAGAGCGGTCGCGACTTCCATCTGCAACCGTGGCGGAAGGTGCCGATCCCGCGGTACGACAAGACGATCCCGCTCCACACCGAGATCGCCAAGCTCTGCACGCAGGCCGAAAAGATCGCGGCGACCACGGTGAACGAAGAACTAGAGGCCACACCGGGGAAGGGCCAAGTCGCCCTGTCGAAAGCAATCCGCAAGGCCTTGGCAGACGCTGGAGTCGATGTTGCGATGGACGAGTGCGCTCGACAGCTTCTACCAGACCACGCGGCGTAGTAGACCCTCTGCCAACGGCCCCCCCCGCTCCAACACCGCCCAACTGACCAACCGTGGTTCAATAAACGCACACTGACATGCTCATCTCGGACCATGCCCGCCCATCCGGGGCGGCCTCGGCGAATGCCCCAACTCGAGACCGCTTTCCACCCCGCCGGGGCGAAGTCCGCGCGTTCCAGTGCGCGGCACAGTTCGAACCGCGTAAAAACGCTGACGGGGATTCCCACCAAACACGCGCACGTGGATTCTTGGGTGCCAAAGCGCACTCGACGGGCTGATCGGCGGACTGGCAAACTCCCAAGCCAAAGGCAGCGGACAGATCAACGAAAACGGGAACCCGCGGTACTGGCTCGACGTGATCGAACGCATCGTGACGCTGAGTATCGAGACTCAGAAACTGAGAATCTCCTCAAATGCGTGTGGGTAGGGGCGGCACCAGTTCGATGCCTCCGCAGCACAGGAACAGCATCGAGATGAGCGCACCGGCCGAGTGGAAACCGTACGCGCGCCGCGCAATCACACGCAGCTTGTTGTTGATGCCCTCCACCGAACCGTTCGTCATCCGGGTGTCCAGATACGCCAGGATGCCTTCCGCGTGGTTCCGAATCGTGCGCCCCAGCTTCACGAACGGCGCCAGGCGGGACCGCGCAGCCCACTCCAGCCACTCCTCCAGCAGCTCTGGCGCATCCTCGGGCGTCGCCTGACCCAGGATCGTCGCCAGATACTCCTTCAGTTCGTAGGCCCGGTCCAGCGCCCGGTTGTCACGGCGCAACGTCTCCAGACGCCGGGCTTCGCCGGGCTTCAGCCGCCCCGGGTGCTTCAGCAACGCATGTCGTCGATGGTCACGACCAGAGTCTCTCCCGATTTCGCCACCTTGGCGTGGCGCGCCTGCACGTAGAGCGGCAGAGCTTCCGTGCAGGGCACGGCGATCGGCCGCGGAGCCGTCGTCGTACGGGTCAGACGGTTGACCTCGTCCGGCAGGCAGATCCCGACCAGCGAGCAGCGCGGACACTTGGGACTGTCTTCGAGCGGCGGCGGGATGACGCCCTCCGTGGCGGCGCGCCGCAACCCGTCGACCGCTTCGTGCGTGGCGGCGACGAGATCGTCGTCGAACACCACCCGCACGCGCTCGCGGCTGCCGACGAAGTAGAGCACCCCGTCGGTGCAGTCGTAGCCGTGCTCGCGCAGCAGCAGGCCCTGCACGCAGAGCTGCACCCGCTCGGGATCGTGCGCTCCCCGTTCGACATGGGGCCGTTTGCCGCGCTTGTAGTCGACCGGCGTGACCCGGCCGCCGTCCGATTCTATGAGGTCCGGCCGCGCGATCAGTCCCAGGCGGCGGGACGACAAGGTGATCGACCGCGCATGCAGCCGGGAAGCCCCGTCGCCCCGCGACGGCGCCGGCAGCGACCCGCCGTCGCGGTTGACCCGCCGGTGGGCGTGGCGGCCCTCGACGGTGTCCGCAGAGTCGGCCCACTCGCTCTGCACCCACTCAAGATAGGCGAGCCGCGGACAGTAGACGTACTCGTTGACCATGCGCGCCGGCACGAGGGGCGCGTCGGCTGGCGGGTACGGAATCGACGGCGGCGCCCGGTGGTCCGGAGCTGGCACGGCACCTCCGATATCCGATGTTCGGCATATCAGCCCGTGGTAAAACTCCGCGGCGCGCCGGAACTGGCCGGCGGTGGCGCGGAAACGGCTCGGTTCGGCCGGATTTCGACCGCTGTACGAACATTCTTGAGCCGAGTACGGCCCGGCCGGATGCAGCGCAACTTCTGCCACGGACTGATACGGGTCGTTTCGGCAGTTCGAGCCGTCCGCGGTAGGGCGCGCCGGATGCCGGACGCGGCGTGCGAGCCGGTTTCCGCGACCCGAGGGCAACGCACAGCGCGAACCCTTGATACGCCGGATGCCGGACGCGGCGTGCGAGCCGGTTTCCGCGCCGGGAACCGGTCGATCAGCCGGTCCCGACCGCGGAATCGGCCGCAAGCGGCCGGTCGGACGGGTCGGACGTCAGAACGCCTGATCGGCGCCGGACGACGCCGGCCGCAATCCGCACGTCGTTCGTCGAATGTCCGGGAATGTCCGGCGTCCATGGCCAAGTGCCTGTACAATTGCGCATCGTGGTGGTGCATCGTTCGTTCGTCGGATACGAGAACGAACACCGAGGACCGCCCAGAGGAACCGTTGCAGGTTGGCGGCGTTGAACGCAGCACCGGACTTCGCTGCCGTCGGGTAGGCGGCAGCCGCGCCGGTTGTACCGTATCCGGGCGGGAACGACAGCCGCGCCGGCGGGGACCGACTGACAGGATCTGACAACGAGCCGTGTCAGCCTGCCGTTCGGAAGAAATGGCCTCTTCGCGGAATCGCGCACGAGGAATCGCTTGGACGGGCCACCCTCTATCGCATCGCGCTCGGAGACGGGAAGCGCCCCGACCCGTGGCAACGGGTCCTCACGACCGGGGCGTGGCCTCTCGGATCCTGGTTGCGCCGACCGGATCGGGCAAGACGGCCGCGGTGACGCTCGGATGGGCCGCGCACCGGTTGCGGAACCCGGCCGGACGCCCCGGCGACTAGTCTGGTGTCTGCCCATGCGGACGCTCGTCGAGCAGACGGCGGAGTCGGTCGGGGAGTGGTTCGGCAGGTTGGTCGAAGTGTGCGGCGAGACGCTGCTCCCGCGGCCCGATGACGTGCACGTGCTCATCATGGGCGGCGTGGACGGCGGGGCATGGATCGAGACGCCGGAGCGCCCCGTGGTGATCGTGGGAACCCAGGACATGCTGCGTAGCCGCGCATTGATGCGCGGCTACGCGTCGTCCCAGGCAGTTGGTCGATGGCAGTTGGTCGATGGAATCTCACGTGCCACCCATCCGTGGCCCTGACAAGGAGACGTAATGATGGCCGAACTCACGTTCAAACGACTCCGTGACGCCGTTGCCGGCGATACGGTAGCCGTGCGATCCCGGATGACGCTGCAACCTGCCGGCGGCGAAGGAGACAAGGTCTTTCCGCCGTCCTACGCGGTCGACGGCCGCACCGAACACAAGTATGCAGTGGAAGAACGCCAGATCGGCGACGGTGACGAGGTGTCCACCACCGTCCTGTTGGATTCCGTCGCGTCACAGGCGAACCGGGCGGAACTGGCCCTGCTCGCAGGCTGGGAACACGGCGAGCTGACGTTCCCCGTCCCCTATGTCGACTTCACCGGCGATGATGGCGTGGCGGACTACGGTAGGTTGACCGTGCTGGAAGCACCGCACCGGCTGGCGGACGCGATCTTTCGGGACAGCCTGTTGGACGACACTCTGTTTCGCCTGTCCGACGTCGGGCGCGCCATCACCAATGCCACGCCGCGCAACGCCACCGACCTGTTCCGCTACTCGCCCACTTCTTTGTTGTTCGGCATGTGGGATTCTACGGGCCCCAAAGGCGGATTGGGATCGAAATTCCAGCGAGCCTATGTTTCCGAGATCGTCGGTTTCAATGCCGCGATCGGCAAGAAGGTGAAAAGTCGCATCGATCCGCTGCAGACCGAAAAGGTGGCACCGGAGGATCGTGTGTTCAACAGCGCCGATCCGAACGAAGTGTGGACGCTCGACGCCGACAACGCCGAGAGGGACAAGAAGAACAACCCGGTCTATGCATCGCGAGGCAGCGAAAAGGGCGAGCCGGGACAACCATCCAAGATCAACCACGGGAACGTCGCTCCATCCATAGATGCCCAAGCTGGCGGAGTCACCATCTCGAAGGCTCGGCAGACGACGTTGATCTCTTTGGCGGCCTTGCGTCGGCTGCGTTTCCGGGGTTTCGGACCCGAGGCCGAGACAGCCGCCCGCACCGCGATCGCGGCGCTGGGTATTGCAACGATTGCATACCAGTACGAGATCGACTTTGATCTGCGATCCCGCTGCCTGCTGCTCCCCACGCATCCCCCGCGTCTCGAACTGCTGACTCGGGACGGGTCGCCCGCCGAGGCCGCGGACGTAGACAGATCCGTGGCGGCCCGGATTCTCACTGCCGCAGCTTCGCAGGCCGCCGCCTTGGACATCGGCTGGAAGACGGAGGACATTCGCCTCGTACCTGCGCCCAAGCTGGTCGAGCTGATTCGGCGCAGCCGCAAGGTCTCGGTTGCTGAGCAACCCGCAGGGTGAAAATGACGTCGACCACTGAGAAGTTCTGCATCGAAGTGAACTTCCTGACTGGCCGATACGTGGCCACGTACCACAACGACCGCAGGCGGTCGGAGTGGCCGCCGCACCCCGCGCGCCTGTTTTCGGCATTGGTGGCGACATGGATCGACGCCGACAAGCCCGATGAAGCGGAACGGAAGGTTCTTGAGTGGCTGGAAACCCAGGGACCTCCCGCGATCGCGGCCTCCGATGCCGTAGCCCGAAGAGTCGTTGCGCATTTCGTGCCGGTGAACGACGCATCCATCGTCAGCAGGAATTGGCAGGCGCGAAAAGCTAGCGCCGTCTCCGAATTGGCCACTGAACTGCACAGGGAACTTGCGTATTTGAACGGAGGGGTTACGAAGGAGGTGACGCGGACTCAACAGAAACTAGCCAGGGAACGCGACGTCTCACGCCAAGTGCGTCACGTCGGGAATACGAATCCGTCTTCGGCTATTCAGATACTGCCCGATCATCGAGTCAAGCAGGAACGGTTCTTCCCGTCCGTGACGCCCGACCATCCCCGTGTGTCCTATCTCTGGGACACCCGCCCTCCCGGCGCATTGAACGACGTGATCGACGGTCTGCTTTGCCGCGTCACCAGACTAGGCCACCCCTCCTCGCTGGTGTCGTGCCGAGTGGCGCCGAACCCGCCCGCTGCCAGCCATGTGCCCGACAAAGCCGGCGACAGCCTGCGCGGCGTCATGCGGGGCCAACTCGCGGAACTCGAGCGGCGATACGCTCGCCACCAAGGTATCAAACCCCGTTCCCTGCCTTACACTGACATTCGGTATCGGCAAGTCACCGAGATCTCTCCCGAGGAACAACCGCATGAACCGGACACGACCGGGGATTGGATCGTATTCGAGTTCGCCCACGACTCGCGGGCCCTGCCGGCCATGAGGACGGTGGAGCTGGCGACTGCGATGCGGGCGGCCGTCCTTGATTGCGCCGAAGGCCCGGTGCGTGGGGAACTCGGCGGCTACGGGCCGGACGGAAGGCAAACGGCGGCGCCGCACGTAGCGTTCCTGCCGCTCCCCTATGTCGGTTTCCGGCACGCCGACGGGAGGTTGCTCGGGATCGCTGTGTCTGTTCCGAAGGCACTGGACGATGCTTCGCGTCGGGCGCTGTTCCGTGCGATCGGAACCTGGGAGCGTGCTGCTTCTTCAGGGTGGGTAGGGTGGGTGGAGCTCAACCTGGGGAATCGAGACGTCATCCGCCTGTCACGACTGCGCGGACCCGCCACGCTGGTTTCCCTGCGTTCTCGTGTTTGGCGCCGACCGTCGCGCCGGTGGGTATCCGCACTGCCGGTGGCGCTGCCAAGACATCCCGGCCGGCTCGGACGCGGCACACAGGCTGCGCGGACCAGGGCATGGGCACAAGCCGATGCCGCACTAAGGATGGCCTGTGCCCATGTCGGGCTGCCCGAACCGTCGGGAACCGAAGTGGGTTTCAGCCCGTTCGTTGCCGGTGCCCGTATGACGACAAGCTTCCCGCCGTTCAGCCGGAACGGCAAAACGACCAGACGGCAGCTCGTGCATGCCTCGGTGACCTTCGATTACCCCGTGGCCGGACCGCTGGTGCTCGGGGCGGGGCGTTTTGTCGGGTTGGGTTTGATGCGTCCGGTGGCAGATACGGAGAACACGAACTCCCGCGGGGTCGATGCAAGTGACTGAACAGAAATTCGATCCCCCGGCCGCGTCTTCAAGAGCTGACGTCGAGTCGAGAGGGACACAGAAGGTGACGTCCGACGACTTCAGCGCCTTCTTCCTGGACATTCACGGCCACGACCCGTTCCCGTGGCAGCAACGCCTGACGGAGCAGGTGCTCAGTCGAAAAGCATGGCCGAAGGTCATCGACTTGCCGACCGGCACCGGCAAGACGGCCGTGATCGACACAGCGGTGTTCGCTCTGGCCGTTCGACCGACGATTTTTCCTCGTCGTGTCGTTTTCGTCATCGACCGTCGCATCGTCGTCGATCAGGTATGCGAACGGGCGCGACTAATCCGGAATCGGGTCGAAGCGGGCACGACTCGCGTTCTCCGAAGGGTTCGAAAAGCCCTGCACGCATTGAGCGACGGAGAACCGCTGTGCGTCGCCGCACTGCGCGGCGGCATTCCGATCGACAACGAATGGAGCCGGCGTCCCGACCAACCCTGGGTAATGGTGTCCACCGTGGATCAGTTCGGCTCCCGTCTGTTGTTCCGAGGCTACGGCGTGAGCCCCGGGATGCGGCCGATTCACGCCGGACTTGCGGGCATGGATTGCCTCGTGATCCTGGACGAGGTGCATTTGAGCACGCCTTTCGCGGAAACGGTCGCACAAGTCTCGGCGCTGCCGTCCGGCGGGTTGCCTCGGCGCTACGGTGTGGTGGAGATGTCGGCCACACCCAACGACATGGAGGCGGAGCGATTCACGTTGCATCCCGTTAATGATCTACAGCGGTGCGAAGAGTTGCGTCGACGCGTGAACGCGGTCAAGGAAGCGGAGCTCGTCACGACGCGGGACCACGATGCCATGCCCGCTGCCGTCTTGAAGATCGTCAAGTCGATAGCCGATCAAAAACCGGCGGGATTGTTTGCGGGGAATGTTCGCAGCGTCGGTGTCATCGTGAATCGGGTGCGAACCGCCCGTGAGACGCATCGAGCACTCAGGGACGCCGGCTATGCAGCTCATCTCTTGACCGGCCGCATGCGACCGTTGGATCGGAGTGAGGTCCTCGCGCGGATCGTCCCCGCCGTCAGTCCGGACGGCGACAAGCCTGACGAACTCACGGTCGTCGTCGCCACGCAAGCTATCGAGGTGGGCGCCGACTTCGACTTCGACGCGCTTATCACGGAATGCGCTGCAGTTGACAGTCTCCGGCAACGGTTCGGTCGGCTCGACCGTAGAGGCGCTGCTCGAACCGGCGCAGCAGCCCGAGCCTGGATAATCGGCCCCAAGTCGGTCGTGGCGTCCAGGAAGCCCGATCCGATCTACGGGGATTCAGCCGGGGCGAGCTGGAAGGAGCTCGAACGCCGCGCCGGAGAGTCTGGAAAAGGGCTAATCAATGTCGGTCCGGAGGCTTTGCGAGACTGTCCTCCCGAGACAATCGCACCCCGGCTTCACGCGCCGCTTCTGCTCCCGACGCACATGGATGCATGGACCCAGACCAGCCCGGAGCCGATTACGCAACCCGCCGTGGAGTGGTTCCTCCATGGTATCGATCCGGATCGGACATCGAATCCTGATGTTTCGATTCTCTGGCGCCGAGACAGATCTCCCGAGGTGCTGCGGCTGGTTCCCCCTCGCCAGGCGGAGTTCCTGCAGGTGCCGATCGGCGCTGCCAGATCGTGGCTGGGCGGCGGCCATGAAGTGGACGTTGCCGATGTCTCGCCCGCCGCATCCGACGAGAATGGTCCTCTCTCTGACAATGGCCTCGCCGGCGATTGGGTGCGCTGGACAGGATTCGGCAAGGATCCTGAGCGCATCGGTCCCGATGATGTTCGTCCCGGTGACATCCTTGTTGTCGACCCGAACCGGGGCGGTCTGCAAGACGGTGTGTGGGATCCTTCTTCGACCGATCCGGTTTCCGACCTGGGAGACGCCGCGCAAGCAGCGGCCGGCCGCAGGGCGACACTGCGTCTCGATCCCCGTCTGTTCGACATGTTCGACATGGATTCCCCGCCGTTACCCGTCGACGAAGCCGAGGCCGACTCTCCCGCGGCTGAACGCATCTCGCAGTGGTTGAGTCAATGGCCGGCTGACGCGGGCGGCGAACCCACAGACTGGTTGTCCGACGCCGTCAGGAAATTGGGCGCTCGCTTCGACGTGACGCCGGTGGGTCTCGACGACGACGACGCCAACGCCGGCTACTACATCCTGACGGCCCGGCATGCCCGTACGAACAAGCCGAGGGCAGACGCGGCGACCATGGACGGATCGGACGAATCGAACTCCCTTATCGGCACAGGCGTAGCCCTTGGTCGACATCTCGACGGTGTTGGAGAGCGGGCCGCGGATACCGTTGATCGGCTGGGCCTGGACACGAGGTTCATGGAGGACTTTCGCTTGGCAGGTCGGTTGCACGACATCGGAAAAGTGGACCGCCGTTTCCAGTCCCAGTTGGCGGGTGGCGACCCCGTGACCGTGGAAATGCTCGGAGAGCCGCTGGCCAAGTCGCTGCCGGGGCGGCTCAAGGTTCGGCGATATCCGGCCGGAATGCGCCACGAGTTGGCAAGCGTTGCCATGATTGGGTCGGACCGCGACGTTCTCTGTCAGGCTCACGACAAGGATTTGGTGCTGCATCTGGTCGGAACGCACCACGGCTGGGGACGTCCGCTCCCGCCGGTCATCACGGACCCCGAACCGCAGACGCTCACCTACACATTCGACGGACATACGCTGGAGGTGAATTCGGACCTCGTGGATAGCCCCTTGGCGCTGGAGATGGCCGATCGCTTCTGGCGTCTGGTGGACCGGTACGGATACCACGGGTTGGCATGGTTGGAGGCGATTTTCCGTCTGGCGGATCATCGACAGAGCGCGGAGGAGACGGCGTAGTCATGAATGGAACGCATCTCACCGGGCTGGAAGGCACGAACCCCTTGGGATTCCTGGCTGCCCTTGGCGCACAGGTCGTCTTCACCACCGACTCTGAACAGCCACGTCTATGGTGGAGCGACGATATCACTCCACACGCAGTCGTGGACGCCGATATCACCGTTGACCGAATAGCCGATCGGGCACTGGAGGTTTGCGGGGAGTGGAGCGACAGCGCGGCACTGACGCCGCGGCGTCCTGACGGCTCCGCGATGCCGCAGGGTGACGAACTCAAACTCGCGCCGGTCGACGCGCGGACTTGGCTCGAACATGTCCGCGAAAACGATTCCGCGGAATCCCTGATTGCCGCGCTCGTGGCGGAGGGGAGCTTGGACAAGCAAGGTGTCACCAAACCCTCGGATCTCTACTTCACAGCGGGGCAACAGAAGTTCCTGGACATGGTCCGCCAGATCCTGAGCGGGGTGTCACGGGAGGATCTACTCATAGGACTCGATGGGCCATGGAGCTACCGCAGCCGACTCCCTTCCCTGATGTGGGACGTCAGCGACGATCGGGTGTACGCGCTGACAGCCGATGATCCGGCAAAAGAAAAAAAACTCACCAACCCTGGTCCCGAAGCTTTAGCCATCCTGGGACTGAGCCGGTATCCGGTGTTCGCGGACCGAGGCCGGACGCTCACGCAGGGATGCTCGGGATCTTGGAAGAGCGGCAGCTATTCATGGCCTCTTTGGCGAAAACCGGCATCACCGCATGCCGTTAAGGCGGTGTTGGCGCATGCCTTCGACCACCCGAAGGCCACCAATCGCCAGCGCTGGTTCCGCTCGTGGGGTATCGCTATGGTTCTCCGATCACCGATTCGTCGCTCCGGGCAGGGAGGTTATGGCACATTCGGCCCGCCGGAAGTCGCATGGCAGGCACCATGACGTCGCTGCCCGAGCGTCTCGTCGACACGCTCGCACTCGACACCACCGACTATCAGGACCGCGGCTGGAGCCGTCCCCGGCGGCCCGCGAAGTCGTCTATTCGCGTGCGCCGGAGGCCGCCCCGGAGGCCGCCCCCGGTGTCGTTCCCGGCGCCACGCCGGCGCACGGGCGGCGCGGAGAACGGAGCCCCCGGCGACGCTGGCCGCGTCGGGGCCGGCGAACGCCGCGAACAGGGCGGAAGGAAGCAGAGCCCATGAAGATAGAAGTCGGCGAATCCCTCGTGTACTCCTACCTCCGCCACGTCGAGCGCTGTTGGCTCGTGCAGGCCAACTGGAGGGCGTCAAAACACTGGGACAGGCGCCTCACGGACGGGGAACTCGAGGCGCTCTTTCAGGAGATGAAGCGGCGCTTCGACCGTGACGTGTTCAAGCAGACGAAGAACGCCGCGCAGTTGCTCAAGCAGGGCGAAGTGGACGTCGTGGGCGTTGACCTGCAGGGCGGCGTCCACGCGGTGGAGATCGCCTTCCACGAGGCGGGGCTGAACTATGGAATAAGCACGACGGAGACTGTCGACCGCATGCTCAAGAAGATGCTCCGCACGCTGCTCGTCCTGCGCGCTTGGCACCCGGGGCAGACGCCGCTCCATATCTACTTCCTTTCGCCGAAAGTGAACCCCGTCGTCCAGGACCCGTTGGCAACGACCTTCGCCGCCTTGCAAGCGGCATACGACGATGTGGAGTGGCGCCTCCTGACCAACGGCGACTTCGCGGAGCGCGTGGTCAAGTCCACGCTGGAGAACGCGAGCGACATCTTCGACTCATCCGAGTTGTTCGCGCGCTCGGTCAAACTGCTGGAAACGGCGGGCCATGGACCTCGGCCCTTCCCGCGCGCGGTTCGCGGCCTGCATGGCGTCTAGCGCTGGGCCGCGGATGCCCCCGAGAGAGCTGTCTCGGCACGATGAAGGGATCGGGTGAGTTCATCACGCGGGTTCTGGAGACGGTCTTGCCGGGGAGGCTGCCGAGCCATGATGCTGGAGCACATTATGGTTGAATTTCGGATGCAGGAGCAGGTTATGGTTGGATCCAAAGCAAAAGCGGTCTGAGAGCCGGAAAATCGAGCACCGGGACCGACGAACTCGGGAGAACGCGCAAATGGCGCAACGAGAAGGGGTTACGGACGAAGGAAACGCCGAACGAACCGGGGTGAAGCCGGCGGATCAGGCAGGAGCAAGTTATGGTCGAATCCGCGATCAATTTATGGTTTTTCCCACATTCCGCGGCGGTCCAGGCGCGGCGCGCCGCGGCCGAGCAGGACGGGGTTCTGTGCGCCTGCCCCGGTCCACACGTTCAACGATGATGCGCCCCTCTCCACGCTCGACGTTCATAAAGCATGGGTGAATGCGCCGGCCGGGGAGGAAAAGCCGAAGCACCCGCTGGCGCCGATCGTCAAGGAGTGGATGCGCTGCCGGACCACGGCAGCCGAACCGTTCAAGCCGAAGAAAGCCGCGACCCTGCCCGACCTGGCGAGGCGCGTGCAGCCGTATACGCTGCCGCAACTGCCGAACATCTTCACCCCGGACCCTGGTCCTGTGAGGGTCGGTCGGACTGGCTCACTCCCTATTCTGGCAACTCAGACGTGACAGCGAACATCCAAATCAGAGCGCGATTCTATCAAAGGTAGAACTCATGCATGCAGAAAGTCCGGTGTGGCGATGCACGAACCTGCTGCTATTATTCAGTGGTATCTTGTTGGCGACAGGGGACCATCGCGCCGTGGCTCAGACTCTGGAGCGACCGCCTCGTTTCGAGATTGTGGGCGGCATCGGCGGTATCCTCCCGAGCAACGTTCCCACGTTCAATTTCGGCGGAACCGCGTGGCTGAGCGACCACTGGGGCATCGGTGCGTGGCACTTTGGATATTGGGCAAGGGGTTACCGTGGACGTCAAGAACGAGAATCATGGTCCATGCCCGTGTTCCGCTTTCGGCACCGGATGTCCTCAGACACCACATACGGGCACGTCGGCGTCAGTCCGGTGCACTACCGGACGTGGAACGAAAACGTGAGGAGTAGTTCTGGATACGAAGTTGTGGTCCTCCAACCTGTCATGGAGCTGTTCGTGAGCCGCTCGGTGTCGCGCCGTCTCCGTGTCCGCGTTGGAGGGCATCTCAGGTTCGAACAGTGGTATCCGAACGTGGTGCTGGCCGCAGCGTATGTGTTGGACTGAATGAATGCATCCCTGTTGACCCTGCGGATGGGATCAGCATGGAGCACCGCCACGACCGTGACGGTCACGTCCACCTATTCCTACACCGCCGCGGCTGCGGATGGGATCAGCATGGAGCACCGCCACGACCGGCTCGATGTCATTGAGGACCGCCGCGGCGTGCCGTCGACGGTCGTGATCAACCAGCTTCCCATCGACCAGTGGCATGATGCCGTCGGCGGCCGACGCTCGCTGCCGCGATTCTCGACCATCCCGCGCACCATGCATTCATCCGCGCAGGTCGATCGACGATATCAGGCCGCAACGCCGCGTACCGGCTTGCCGAGAAAGAACCGGATGTCAGCGCGGCGGGCGGCCCGGGCCGTCGCCGGCCAGTCCAGGGCGGCCGCGCAGTGCAGGTCCGTCCACCCGTTGCCGTCCACCGCCGACGCGGACAACTTGCGGCCGAGATGGGCGGCGAGTTCCACCGGCGACGTGACCGACGGCCGGCGCCCCCGCCCTGCCGGGGCAAGCTCACGCCCCGCCTTCTTCCCGTTACTCATGGAGTGTCCCTCTGTTGCTCTGGATCTGCGCGGTGTCGCCGCCGACCGGCTCCGACTGCCGCGCGTTTGTCATCGATGCCGACCGCCGCCTGACCGTGCGGCCGATGTCGGCCGGGGGGCGGCTTGCCGCGCCGCGCACACCCGGTCGCGCCCGACGGCGCGAACGGGTTTCTGCGAGTTAGAGTCGCCGGCTTCGCCGGCCGCGGCGGGGGTGGACGGGCGGCCCGGCCGCGGGCTACGCCGCGGCGTCGGGAAGCACCACCGCGAGCACGTCGCCCATCGTCCTCACGTAGCGCACGGCGATGCCGCACGGCAGCCCGTCGCCGAAGCTCTCCGAGATGTCGGCCTCGTTGGCCGACGGCAGGATTACGGCCGCCATCCGTGCCCGGCACGCCCCAAGCACCTTCTCCCGGATGCCCCCGACCGGCTGCACCGCGCCCGCGAGCGTCAACTCACCGGTCATCGCGACGTCGCCCCGCACCGGCCGCCCCGTCAGCGCCGAGACCAGGGCGACGGCCACCGTCACCCCCGCCGACGGGCCGTCCTTCCCCCGGGCCGCCTCGGCCAGGTGCACGTGCACGTCCGTCGAATCGTCGAACCCCGCGACGCCGGAGAGGCGGTCCGCATACGAGCGCACCCACGTCATCGCGACGTCCGCCGACTCCCTCATCATCGGCCCGACCGTCCCGGTGACGCGCAGCGTCCCGCGGCCGGGAAGGCGCGCCGCCTCGACGAGCAGCACGTCGCCGCCCCCGCCGGTGACGGCCAGACCCAGGGCGACGCCCGGCCGGCGGGTGCGGGCGGCGATCTCCCCGCTGCGGAACCGGGGCGCCCGCAGCCACGCGGACACCGTTTCCGGCCCCATCGCCCCGGGCAACGGAAGACCCTCCGCCCGCAGGCGCGCCGCTCTGCGGCAGAGCCCGTCGATGCCGTCGTCGAGGAGGCGCACGCCCGGTTCGCGCGAGTAGCCGCTGATCAGGAGTTCGATGGCCGCCGGAGAGAACGACAGCTCATCGGCGGACAACCCGTGCCGCCGGCGCCGGTGCGGGACCAGATGCCCGGTCGCGATTCGCTGCTTCTCCGCATCGGTGTATCCGGCCAGCGGCAACGCTTCCAACCGGTCCTGCAACATCGGCGGGATGCGCCCGGGGTCGGTCGCGACGGCGACGAACAGCACGCCGCCCAGGTCCAGCGGCAGGCCGACGTAGCGGTCGCGGAAGCGGCGGCGGCGCGCCGGGTCGAGCGCGCCGAGCAGCGCGTCGGCCGCCCCCACGCCCATCCGGTCGAGCCCGCCGAGGACGACCAGCGGGTTGTCGCCGGTGTGCCCGGGCGGGGGGCCGAGCCGCCGCAGGGCGTCGACGAGGCGCCCCGGCCCCGCGTCCGGAGCGGGTCCGGCGACGCCGAGAATGCCCGCCGGCTTCTCGACGCCGGCCAGCGAAACGCGCGCGAAGCGGCGCCCGAGAGCGGCGGCCAGCGCCCGGGCGAACGCCGTTCTGCCGGTGCCCGCCGGCCCGCAGAGACACAGAATCTCGGCCGCGGCGGCGTGGCCGCCGCCCGCGCCGCCGTCTGCGGAGGCCTGACGGGCCACCAGGTAGTCGAGCGCCTGGTCCTTTTCCCGGGCGCGGCCGACGTGTTCACGGTCGAGCGCCCGCCGCAGCCGCGCCGGCGACGCGGGCCGCTCCTCCGAACGCCGCCACGGCAGTTCCTCCACCACCTCGATCCACGCCTGCGCGGCGGCGGCCCCGGGGTCCGCCGGATGGAGGCCCACCACGCGGTCACGCTCCCGGGAGACCGCATCCCGCACGTGGTCGGGCAGCGAGTCGTACCGCGGCGGTCCCAGGATCTCGGCCACGCTGTAGTGGAGCCGCGTCGGGTCGAGCCCTGCAGCCCCGCCGCCGCCGGCCACGACGGTGACCGGGACGGCGGCGCCGGTCTCCACCCGGCGGCACGCCACGAACTGGCAGACGGCGCCGAGCTGCCGCGCGAGCTGCCGTACCCCCGCCTCGCAGGTATGGCCCCGCACCACCGCCCGGATCGCCGCATCCGTCACCTCGACACCCCCCGCCGGCGGCGGCCCGGGCCGGTTCGCCGCGGGGGCGGCCGCCGGCGTCGTCACCGCCGCCTTCCCTCCATCGAGCACCTCCACCGCCGGCCGCCGGCGGGCCGGCACCGCGCCGGAAGCCCCCTCCGGACGTTCCCGGCGCGTCGCCGTCGGGGTCCGGGTCCAGAAGCCGCCGGCGCTCAGCCCGCTGACCTCGAGCTGCTCCCCCCACAGGGTGCGCCGCACGATGGCGACCTTCTCGTCGTCCGTGTACCCGGGCGCCTCGATGATCTCCAGCCGGTCCCGCAGCGGGGCGGGGATCTTCGCCGGGTCATTGGCGGTGGCGATGAACAGAGTCTCGGACAAGTCGACCGGCACCTCGATGTAGGCATCGCGGAAGTGCGTGTTCTGCGCGGGGTCGAGCACTTCGAGCAGCGCCGCCGACGGGTCGCCGGAGTTCGTCGTCGCCCCGCCCACCTTGTCGATCTCGTCCAGGATCATCACGGGGTTGCGGACCCGGGCTTTCTGCAGCCCGAGGACGACCCGGCCCGCCTGGGGCGACCGGAAGCTGATCGGCAGGCCCCGGACCGCCGATTCATCCCAGACGCCGCCCAGGGCGACGAGCACGCCCGGACGGCCCAGCGCACGGGCGATCAGCATCGCCAACGTGGTCTTGCCCCCGCCGGGCGGGCCGGCGAAGCACAGGATCGGCGGCCGGGCGGCGGACCGGGCGGGGCGCACGACGAGGCGGCGGAGCGCCGCCGGCGCCGAACCGTCCCCGCCGCGGGAACGGCCGCCGCGGACGCGCCCTTCCACGGTCCACATCGTTGACGTCAACCGGCGCGTGGCCAGGAAACGCCGGATCCGCTCCTTGAGCGCCGCGCGGCCGGCGTGGGCCGCTTCCAGCTCCGCCATCGCCGCCCCGATGTCGACCCGTTCGCACGCCCGCGCGGTCCACGGGAGGTCGAGCACCACCCGAAGCCGTTCGAGCAGCGCGGCGGCGGCCTCCCGGCCCGCCGTCTGCACCATGCGGATTTCGTCGAGGGAGCGGGTCAGCACCGGAAGCGGCAGGTCGCAGGCCTCGAGCCGCGCGAGCACCTCCCGCGCCGCGGCCGCCAGACGGTCGGTTGACTGCCGTTCTTCGTCCAGCGCCTTCAGACCATCCCGCACCGCCGCGACCGCGCCGTTCGGCAGGCTGTCGCCGTCCAGCACCTTCCGCGCGTCCTCGAAGCGGCGCAGTACGAGCCGGATGCGCCCGACCGCGGCGTCGCTCCATTCGCCGGCTTCGACCCCGCGCCGGGCGTCGACCACGCCGCGGATACGGCTGACCGCCTGCCCGGCCGCCCGTTCGAATCCCCCCAGGGCCTTGTCGCAGGCCGCGGCCAACCCCTCCCCGGGGATGTTCCCGGCCGGGTCGTCTTCGACCCGCTGCAGCAAACACCGGAACGCGGACGGCGACGGCGCAATCTCCATCCCGTCGAAATCCAGCCTCCCCAGGGGCCCGCCGACCTTCCGCAGGCACCTCCTGATCAGCCGGCACGTTCCCGCCGCCCGCTCGGCCGCCTCATCCGACCCGGCTGCGACGCCCGCATCGCCGAGACGGTGCGGCGTGACATCCTCCCGCCGCAATGCCGCGAGCCGGCGGCGGGCATCCTCGAGTTCCCGAACCGCCGCCGTCTCGAGGGGCTCGATCAGCGCATCGATCGACTCCAGCAGGCTGTCGATCCCCGGCTGCCCGCACAGGTCCCGGAACGATGCGCGGACGTCGTCGGGGATGGGCCCCCGGTCGTGCTTCAGGTTCACCGTCGCGGCCGGGTGTGTTCGCCCGCGCCGGCGCGCTCCGACGGCGCCCCCGTCGCTGTCTTCGTCGTCGAACCCGTTCCCGCCGCCCCCGAAGAGGAGGTCGACCGCCTCGGCGGAGTCCACCACCCGAACGGCGTCGTGCCCCTCGATCGTGTCCACACCCCCCGGGGCGGCGTCGGGGGCGGCCGTCCCGTTCGCCAAGTCCGGCAGGCCCCACGCCCGGCGCTGCGAATCGCTGGTCACCACGTAGTGTCCGCCGCACGGCGTCTCCGCCGTTGCCGCTTCCCCTTCCCCGGCCGGTGTTGCGCCCTCGGCGGGGTCGGCGGATTTCGTCCCGCCGGGCGGCCGGCGCCGGATGCGCTCGGCCAGCCGCGCGATCAGCGCGGGGCGCTCGGCGGGTTTCGTCTCGACGTTCGGCCGGGTGGAGGTCTCGACCTCCGCCCGCGCCTGTTCGTACTCGGCGGGGGTCTCGGGAAGCAGCAGCGTCACGCTGCCGGACATCTCGGCGCCGGCCGCGCAGGCGCCCTTCTCGTCACGAGACGGGCCGTCATCGGCTCTCAACACATAGCGTTGCATTATCTACACTCCACAAAAGTCTGTCCGGTTCTGTCCGGCGATATCCGCACCGACCGCGGGAGACGGCGGCGCAGCGGTCGGACCGGCGGGACCGCCGCCCCGACGGTTTTGCCTCACGGCATCCACGCAGCAGCGCCGACCCGCGCGGGGGGAGGGTCGCTTCCCAGTCCCGCGTGACCACGGCCGCTCCGCGTGGGCGACGGGCGTCGGCGCCGGAGCTGAGGCCGGACCGCGGGCTGAAGCCCGGCCCCGACCGCTTTCCCGGTCCCGGTTTCTCGTGACGACCGCGAAACGAGTTCAAGCGGCTGCGGTGACGACCCGCACGACCCCCCCGCCCGCCGGCGCGGAGCATCGTTCGCCTGCCGGGCCGTGCGGAGCCGTCACCCGGGCGGCGGCCGGAACGGGCGGCTGAACGGCGGGGTCTTAATGGGTGCCGGCGCGGGGACCGCGCCGGCCGGCATCGCCGCGCCTCCCCCTCCGCGGGCGGACGGGGCGGGCGGTTCAGCGCTGTATGCGCGGCGGGGGTTGCCGCCGTACGTGTTCGGGCGGGTACGCATCGGCTTCGGTCGGCAGCATCAGCTTGTCGCAGAGCCAGGACCGGCGGGCGCAGTCCCAGAGGACCTGCTCCGACGCCTCCGCGTCGCAGCCGATGTACGAACGGCCCTCCCACTCCAAGGGGGCGTCGGGGCCGTCGAGCGGCGCGGCCAACGCGAATTCGACGTCGATCTTGAGGCCGGCGCCGCGCCCCGGCACGTTCGTCACCGTGTACTTCAGCGCCCGATGTCGGATTTCCAACCCGACTTTGCTCACGATCCCGCACGCCTTCCCGTAGGCGGCCGAGGCCGCCGTCTTCAACGGCTCCTCCTCCGCGTGCTCGTTTCCGGGGACGCGCTCGACGCGCGGGAGAATGTCGTCGACGATCGGGGATGTCAGCCGTATGGCTTCGAAGAACCTCCTTATCCTCGTTAGATCGATGCGGCCGCGTTCGGTCTGTTCGTGTCTTGTCATGATGGTGTCCTTTCTTCACGTTGGAAACGAGTCTGCGGTTGTGTAACGGGCACACGCCGTACCCGGCGCTATGCCCTTGGGAGGGTGTACTGAATTAAGTTGCCAGCTTGGTGCAGTTCCGATCATACTCGCAGCATGAGACGAGACGTGGAGCTGGACCGGCGTGACGGCGACCAAGTCGCAGATGGACGCCATCGCGCTGGTTCCCGATGAGTTTCACGGCGACTGGAACTACCAACTCGTCCCTCGATGAAGTTGGCAACCTTATATCGATCGCTGTCCTTAGCAGCCCGTGGTGGTGCGCCGTGAAAGGCGCCATTCTTCAGCGGGTGCGAATCCCGCCCGGCAACTGTCGCTCCAGCCGGTAGCAGTCGGAGCGGACGATGGAGGCAACGACATCTTCAAGCGCTGGGACACCGTCTTCCCCAACGCCTCCTGCGCCGTCGCCCTGATCGACCGCCTGACCCACCACGCGGAGATCCTCGCCATCGAAGGCCGGAGCTACCGCCGCCGCGAGGCCGAGCTCACCCGGCAGCAGTGCAGCCGCAAACGCCCGTCCCGCAAACGGGCAGCCGACAACGGCGGTCAGCAGTGGGCACAGTCGATGGCGGTGCAGAAATGATCACTTTCAGGTGCTCGACAACAACCAAGCCGTACACGCGGGTCAACTCGAAGTAGTTCCTGTCGTCGCGCATCGTCACCCCCACCACAACCTCGCCCTTCGCGCCGGATCCTCGTTACTGCACCGTGTCCCGATGCAGCCGCCGCGCGGCCACTCCCCCGACGGTGTCGTATACGGACCGACGGACCGCCTTGTAGATCCCGCGGGACACGGAAACCCGGCTTGCTATCGCCGTCAGGAACACCCCCGCCGCCCCGACGTAATCGGCCAAGTCGGCGGGCGGCAGGTCGGCGCCGGCAGAGACCGTGAACGTCAGGTCATGGACGCGCCGATCGGCGCCGACGCCCGCCGGCACCCCCGCGTCAACGTAGTGCCGCAGGAAGTGCAGCGCCGCCGCCGCAACCACGGGCATCGCGGGCGGAACCCGGATCACCATGAAGGGAACCGCATCCCCGGGCTCTACTGTGAACAGGGTCAGGCTCGCCGATTGCAGGATAGGCCGGTGCGGGGCGGCCGAAGCCAGCGCGCGGGCGTAACCGGCGTCGACCGCGCAATCCCAACACAGCACAGGGCCGCCGTCGGGGTCGGGGCCGATCCGGAACACCCACTCCCCCCCGGGTACCGTGCGGTTACCAGTCCGTGGCAGAAGTTGTGCTGAATCCGGCCGGGGCCGTACTCGGCCCAAGAACGTGTCGTACAACGGTCGAAATCGCCGAAATCCGGCCGATCCGAGCCGTTTCCGCGCACCGCCGGCCAGTGCTGACGCGCTGCGGAGTTTTGCCACGGGCTGTTACACGTCTCGCAGACACGGCCGAAGGGCCCCCCCGTGTAGCCCCATTCCCCGTCCAACAGGGCACGGCGCCGCGCCCGGCGGGCCAGCCACACCCGGGCGCAGGGGTTGCACCGATGATGCGTGCCCGGCTCGCCGTCGCGGCGGGCGGGTTGCGGCCTCTTGCCGCAGTCGATGCACAGGCCGGCGTCAGTCATCGCCTTCCTCCAGAATCCGGTTCCGGGATTTGCCGTCCGGTTCCACGGAGGTCGTCAAGCGTCCCTTCGATGCCGCCTGTGCTGACGACGGCGGCAAGGGCCGTCAACCCGGCCCGCTCGCTTTCTTCGGCCGCGCGGGCGGCTTCAAGCCGCTTTCTCCGTCCGCCGCTCTGCAGAACATCCCGCAGTTTCATGTCTCTCTCCTCGATAAAACGCCGGGCCCGTCCGACCCGCCGGTTCCGGATCCGCCGCAGCGACCCCGGTGCTAGAACACGAAGTCGCCCTCTCCGAGGCCGGGCATCGCCGCCCGGGCTGCAGTCTTGTCGTCGCCGTCCCTTTCCCGCCCTTCCCGAAGTTCTCGGCCGCGGCCGCTTTCCTCTTTTCCGGACGGCCGCGGTCCGCGGTAGTCCATGTCGACATCGTCGGGCCCCTCGACGCTTTCCATGTCGAAGTCCGGATCCCCATATCCGTATCTCCATCCGCCCATCACCGTTTCCTCCATCCCGCAGTCCGGTCTGCAGACGTGCGTCCGCCCTCAAAACCCGAAGGGTTTTCGAAAGCCGGACCGTTTGTTTTCGATTCCGCGGAGCGTGGACCGGAACCGTGGGGGCGATGTCCGCCCCTACGCCCCGCGCGCTTTATTGATTATCCCGCCGCTCTTGCTTTTCTTTGTGCGGGGTTTTCGGTTGCCCGTTCCGGCTTTTTCGGAACGGTCGCGGAGCGGAGAACAGGGAAGACTTCTTCGGAACAGTCGAGACGGGAAGATCCAGAGTTGATCCGAGTACGGCGAAGAAAAACGGTCAGGCCGAGTTCCAGTGCTCGTACCTGTCCGACAAGGCGACACCGGGAAGACCCGGATCATGACGGGGCTCGGGGAGCCGCGGCGGCACGGGTGCGGATGACCGCGTCATCCGTCTTCCCGGGACCGCCGATCCGTTCTTCGGGCGACACCTTTTTACGGCCGTCTGCGATCGTGGAAGGGTGCGGCTCTTTTGCGTAGAGCGTTTTTCCCCCGTATCTGCACTACGACCGCTACCTCGCGGCGGGCTATCCCATCGCCACCGGGGTCATCGAAGGGGCGTGCCGGTACCTGGTCCGCGACCGGATGGAGTTGACCGGGGCCCGCTGGCACCTGGTGGGCGCCGAGGCGGTCCTGAAGCTCCGGGCGCTGCGGGCCAGCGGCGACTTCGATGCGTACTGGGACTTCCACGAAGCGCGCGAGTACCAGCGGAACTACGCCCAGCGATACATGGATGGGACAGCGCCGCCGGTCACCGAGCCGCCCCCACCGCCCTCCTTACCCCGCCTTCGACGGGTCAAGTAGCTCTTGCCATGCCGCTTGCAGAGAACCCCGGTGCCGTCGACGAAAAAGAGCCGCACCCTATGTGTTTACCTCCATGTCCAACATTGCCTCGACGTACTCGATTACCGTTGTGCTCAAGTAATGCCCGTATATTTCGTTCATGAAGCCCTTCGGTGCGTCCAGTCCTGTTCCGGTGTAGTCCGTCTGTTGGTAACATGCCAATCCGATCAATTCGGGTTTCCCGAAGTCGTCGAATGACACCTCGGGGTTGATTCGCGCCAGTGCTTTTGCCCTCCCGGGCTTCAGTCGACTTCTCCAGATGGGGGAACCGGAAAACCCTTTCCAACTTCTGTTGAAGTCCTCTCCCGTTGCGTCTTGTCGGTTGACCCCGTAGCCTATGTACTTGAGGTCCCCCGCTTTGTACATCCTGCACACGTTCAGCCACGCGGATTCTACGTATACCCCGCCTCGTCCTCTCGTGCCTTGTCTGTCCTGAGGGCACCCGACCATGATGTGAAGTCCCTCTTCTGGACTCCGTCTGTCGCCCTCTTTGAGTTCCTTCAGGTTGATTGGCTCCAGCCCGAACTCTGCGCAGTGTTCTTCCGCCTTATCCCGCGGGAGCTCGGCTACCCCGAGGTCGGCTCGACCGTTCCGACTTTCTGGCGTTGTCACGGAGACTGTTCGCGCGTTGAGCGTTATTCCCGGTACGCGCTCGGGCTTGTCGCTCTGCATCGTCAGGTTCGGTCGTCTCGACATCAGTACCCGAACCCCCGCTGTTTTGCCGTCAGCCTCCTGTTCCCCTGCCAGTACGTGCGCCGCGGTAAGCACAGCAAGCCTCCCGCTATGGTTTACCAGAACCCCTGCGGCTGTGATCGCCGGTTCATCCCCTGCAGGTCCACCGACGAGTACTGGCACTACGGCGCTTGTCCGAAGGCGGGTGATGTACCTCTCCGCAGCCATCAGCGGGATCCCGCTTATCCTTGACAGCTTTTCCTCGTCCTTCTCTTGGTCTATCGACCATTTCAGGTGGTGCACCGAAAAGACTTCCCGCCAGGTCTTCGGTTAGCGGGTCGTGCCGAGAAAATCCACGAAATGGTGTGCAGGTACGGCGGACTCGTGCCGATACGTGATGTATGGCGCGCAAGAGCGATGACCACGACGGTTCGAAGGGTCCTGGGCCGCAACGGGATCCACAGGACGTGCGGCGCATCGAACGCCTCGAACGAGACAAGGCGAAGCTGATCGAGGAGCGGGATCACTGGAAGCGCCGCAGCGAGCATCTGGAGAAGGAACTCGAGGCCGCGCGGCGCGCCGGCAAACGGCAGGCGGCCCCCTTCGCCAAGGACCGACCGCAGGGAAGCGGCCGGCGGCCGGGGCGGCGAGCCGGCGCGGAGTACGGGAAGCAGGGACGCCGCCGGGAACCGACACGAGTTGACGAGACGTATGCGGCGCCGACCCCCGACGACCTGTCCGGACTGCGGCGGCGCGGTCGCGCTGGACCGTGTGGCGTCGCAGTATCAGGAAGACCTGCCGGAGGTGCGTCCCCTCGTGCGGCGCTTCGACATCGAGGTGGGCCACTGCTCGCAGTGTCAGCGGCGCGTGCAGGGCCGGCACCCCTTGCAGACCTCCGACGCGTTGGGCGCGGCCAGCGCGCAGTTGGGTCCGAACGTCGCCGCGCTGGTCGCCGAGTTCCACACCGAGCTGGGCATGCCGGTGGAGAAGGTCGTCCGCGTTCTGCAGACCCAGTTCGGCCTGCACGTGACCAAGGGCGGCTTGGTCCAACTGCTGCACCGCACCGCCGACGCGGCGGCGCCCGCGTATGCGGCGCTGCGCGAGCAGGTCCGCCGCAGTCCGGTGGTCACGCCGGATGAGACGGGCTGGCGTGTGAACGCGCTCCGCTACTGGCTGTGGGCATTCGCCACCCCGGAGACGACGGTGTACGCCATCTGCGACGGCCGGGGGTTCGCCGAAGCGGCGGCGGTGCTCGGCCCCGACTTTGCCGGCGTACTGGTGCGGGACGGGTGGGTGGCCTATCGCGGCTTCAAGGAAGCGCCGCAGCAGACGTGCTTGGCTCACCTCTTGCGACGGTCCAAGGACTTGCAGGCCGCTCATCCCGACAGTCCCTGGGCGGGGGAGGTGCAGGCGGTCCTGCAGGACGGTCTCGCCCTGCGGGACCGCTCGAACGCGGGCGAAATCAGCGGGCACGGTCTGGCGTCGGCCCGCGGCCGACTCGCCGCCCGGCTCGGCCGGCTGATCGACGCTGCGCCGCCGTTGGCCGCCGCCGAGCGCTTCGCCAAGCACTTGGCCAACGAATTCCCCGCGGTGTTCCTCTTCTTGTGCGACCCGTCGATAGACGCCACCAACTGGCGGGCCGAGCAGGCCATCCGCCCCGCCGTCGTCACCCGCAAGGTCTGCGGCGGCAATCGTACCCGCAAGGGCGCCGACACCCAGCAGGTGCTGGCCAGCGTGATGCGCACCACCCGCCAACGCAACCTCGACCCCCGTTCGCTGATCACCACGATGCTGTGCGCCCCCAAGCCCGTCGTACCCGAAGCGCTTGCGCTGCCGCCACCCTCTTGACGGCGGGCAAGCCGGCCCCCTGCGGCCGGTCCGCACTCACGCCGAGCCGGCCGCAACCGTCCGCGGCCACGATCCGTGGGGTTTCGTCATCGGACCGAACGGGACGCCCACAAGACGCTCGCCGCAGTTCGCATTGTCCGTCCGGCCGCGTGCCCCGTTCGCGGCGCTGCCACCCGAAGAAGACCGGCGGAGCTCGAGCCTCCCCCGCCGGGGGGACGCCCGAGGGGGCGTCCCCAGGGGTGGACGCCGGCCGTACGCCCCCGCCCGACCCGCTTGCAGGCCATGCCAACCGGCAGGCTGACCTTCCCCCGACCGCGCAATCGGCCCGCCACAATCGACAATCTGGTAAGGCGCAACTTGGCTACCGTCGTAACTTCCCGATAGTTCGGTCGATTTCAGTCCCATTTTCACTGGCGAAAACCGATCGAGCACCCGGTAACCGAATACCCCGCCAGTAGTCTGTTGCCTTGTGTATCATCCCGCTCTCCTGTTGCTGATCCGCGGTTCGCTGCGGAGCAGTGTCCGCCATTCTACCCCCGTCTTCGTCGGGATTCCCATGACCTCGGCTGCCGCGGGTGCACGCCAGATTCGTGGTGCGCCGTGCGAAGGCGTCATTCCTAAGCGGGTGCGAATCCCGCCCGGCAACTGTCGCTCCACCCGGTAGCAGTCGGAGCGGACGATGGAGGCAACGACATCTGCTCGGTTGCGGTGAGCTTGGCTGCGGGGCCGCAGTGGCACGCACTGCGTTTGGAGTTGTTGTCCGACCGCGCCGCAGCCGGTTCGCGGCTGGGAGCCGTCGCCCGCGTCCGGAATCTGAATTGTCGCCGGTCGGCGCCGCGGGCCGGCGTCACCTTCTTCCGGCACCACGTTCAGGATGCGGATGCGTTTCAAAGTGGCCGCGGCCGCGCCGGTCCCGTCCCTGCCCCGTTCGCAGAGCCGATCGTTCAATTGGCGCACGGACCATCGGGTCCGGGTTTCGGCGGGATCCGGCGTCGTCTACGCCTGCGTCCATCCGGCGGACCGCTCGGCCCCCAATCCAAGTTCGATCGCTGGGGTAACGAAACGCCGCGCGTTGGGTCGGGCGATCGGGACCGCCTGCGAGGAGCAGGGGACGATTATCGTAGAAGTGCTGCGGCTCGTTGAGCACCGTAAGCCCCGGGTAGTGGTTTTCGAGAATGTCCGGAACCTCGTCGGAATCGAACGGGGTGCGGTCTTGCGGAACATTATTGGAGTGCTTGAGAGGCTCGGCTACGCCGTGTCGTGGAGGGTTCTCAACTCCGCGGCGTACGTGCCGCAGAACCGGCGGCGGGTGTACATCGTTGGGGTTCGCGAACCGCAGAGGAAGTTCTCCTTCGACGGGTCTCCACCGGGAACAGCCGACGCGTCCGCGAAATCGTCGAATGGTCCGGGGGCGCCGCCGGCGCCGCCAAACGCAGAAACGCCCGCATGCTCAGCGAATCCTCCGCGCGCCACGCGATGCCCCGCTCCGAGTCCAGCCCTTCGAAGTACCCGATGAGCAGCAAATCGGAAGTAGCGTCCGGGAGCCAGACTCGGCCGGCCCATCATCGCGTAGAACGGCGCGCACAGACCTTCGACGAACGCGTCGAACCCTGCCGCCTCCAGAATCCGGTTCAGTCGCTCGTAGAACGGATGCCCCGCGCTCTGCGGCAGATCCGCCGTCGCGACCCACATCGATTGCTGCGACCCATCGTCGCGCACCCTGCCCATTGCCATGCCCGCCAGTGTAGTACATGAGGGCCGCCCTGTCGATCCCTGGACGCCGACTTTCACCACGGGCTGTTGAGGGTGACCGTCGCCCACTACCCGCCGGCCACGTCGAAGTGGAACCCCATCGAACACCGCCTGTTCTGCGAGGTCAGCAAGAACTGGGCGGGGTGCCCCCTCGACAGCTACGAGACCATCCTGAAATACCTCCGCACCACACACACTTCCACCGGACTGCGTGTCCGCGCGCATCTGGTGCGGAAGACCTACATGACCGGCGTCGAGGTCACCGACGCGCAAATGCGAGAGCTGCGCATCACACCGAACAGCGCCATGCCCAAGTGGAACTACACCATCGAACCCATGTAGCGAAAACCGGAATTTATTTTTGCGTCGACCCCTAGCAGCCCGAGGTAGAAGTCCCCGGTGTTCAGATAGCTGGCTGAAGGGGCCGATGGCTCGATAGTGCGGCGACCCGCGCCGAATGGGGCCGGAATCGCGTCAAAAGCCGCTCCAGACCGCTCCACAGGCCCACAAACCGCCCGATCAGCCCGCAGACCGCGGATGCCACCCCGCCCCGCAGGCCGCGGGGCGTGCCGGCGCCGATCGCCTGACGCAGAAGCAGCCCGAGGTTGAGGCCCGCGACGTGAACCAGCAGGCGCTTCAGAATGTTCGAATGCCCCCGAAGGTGCACCCGGCGCATCCCGCCGGTCTCAAACAGGTGCGCAAACGGACGCTCAACCAGCTCGCCACGACGCCGCAGCAAACGCCGGCCCGCTTGCCCCGGACCCGGCGCCGGTTCCCATACACCGCGTCCCGAGCCTCCGGCGCGTGCTTCCAGCACCGCCGGCCCCGGTCCGGCTCCGCAATGTAGCTCCGAACCTCCACCGCCGCCAAATCCACTATCGTCTCGTTGCTGTGGTAGCCCTTGTCCGCAACCACCTCCGAAACCCCCGCCGCCTCCGGCAACACCGTCTCCACCTGCTCCGTCGCCGTCACGAGGGTCTCGGCCATCGTCGCCGTATCCCCCTTGTCCGCCCCCTGGATCGTCACACCCACCACCGCACCCGTCTCCAGATCCACCGCATGCTCCACCTTGTGGGCCAGGTGGGTGCTGCCGTCCTTCATCTTCGCGACCTTCGCGTCCGGGTCGTGGGGGTGCGTCCAATCCTTGTTCGATGTCTTCTTCTTCCGCTTCCGGTCAAAACGCGCCAACTCCTCCGCCGTCGGCGTCTCGATGCCGGAAGCTTTCGCCAAACGGGTCAGGAACGCCGTGTAATCCTCGCCCGTGTCTCGACGAACGATGCTCCGCATCGCCGCGTTCGCCTCCAGCGTCGTCGCATCGACGCCCAACGTCTTCCCCGCCACCAAGCCCGACGCCGCCAACTGCTCCAGCACCCACGTGAACACCGCCTGATGGGTCTCCACCGGGAACAGCCGACGCGTCCGCGAGATCGTCGAATGGTCCGGCGGCGGCGCCGGCACCGCCAAACGCAGAAACGCCCGCATGCTCAGCGAATCCTCCGCGCGCCACGCGATGCCCCGCTCCGAGTCCAGCCCTTCGAAGTACCCGATGAGCAGCAATCGGAAGTAGCGCCCCGGTGCCGGACTCGGCCGGCCCATCACCGCGTAGAACGGCGCGCACAGGCCTTCGACGAACGCGTCGAACCCTGCCGCGCCTCCAGAATCCGGTTCAGTCGCTCGTAGAACGGATGCCCCGCACTCTGCGGCAGATCCGCCGTCGCGACCCACATCGATTGCTGCGACCCGTCGTCGCGCACCCTGCCCATCGCCATGCCCGCCAGTGTAGAACGTGAGGGCCGCCGGTGTCGATCCCTGAATGCCGACTTTCACCACGGGCTGCTAACGATCCGCGCAGGGCCAAGGACGAGGTGCAGCAGCTCACGCCAGAGGGCCCGATCCGGCGGCAGCCGGCGGTACCCACCGATGACCGAGAAAAACCTCAACGAAAGCTGCTGGGGATCAGATGGGCGGGTCTCCTCGCCCGCCCGGTGGGCGGATATTTCTGGCATCGGCTTGTTCCCCGGCCGCGCTCCGCGTCCACGGGTGCAACCCCGGCCGGGTAGCTACTCCCGGCCGGAGGCTGCGGACGCTGGGAACAAGCGCGACCATGGGGACATCGTAGTGCAGCGGGGAGCCCTGAGACAAGAGCAGCCACAGCGGGGGGGTTGCGCGTCGCGACGGGGCGGGCACTCGGTGCAGGGAGATGACCATCCGATCGCCCGGGGCGGGCCGCTGCCGTTCGGCCCATCGGTGGGCGGTCGGGCCGGGCTGGCGAGCCGCTGCGCAGTCATCGTTGAAGATCCGCCCCCCGATCGGAGCCAAGCGTGGAAGTGCGTTGGTTTCACGCACTGGTTTATTGGCTGGACTTGAAATCATCCTTTCACTGCTGGGCGCAGGAGCGACGATCTCAGGCGACCCCATACCTGAGGCCGTGGGCGGGTCTAATTGCCGTACAGGCCGGGCTGGTGCCGACGGGGTTGGTGACCCGGCGCGGGACGGTCGCGGCTGGGGGCCGCCCCGCCCCATCCATCAGTTCAGCTCGTCCAGGGGTCGGGGGGCCGCAGGACTCCCGCAGAGGTCCCGTTGCCTTCCTTCCGCGGAGCGCGGGTCCCGGTCCCCCGTCCGCCGCCCCCCCTCCCGCCGGGGTTCGCCGCCCCCCCTCCCGGCGCGCCCCCCCCGCGCGGGCTCTTGTGCGTCCATCGAGCACCGCGCGCCGATTTCCCAGCGTTCACGCTGCGGGGAGCGGGTCAGGCGGTGCCGCGGTCCCGATCCGCGAGCAGGACGGCGTCGATTCTCGCGTTCACGCCGGGCGATGTCGGCGCGCAGGTCGCGGACCTCGACCGGAGTCCCGGCAGCGGCGCGGCGGTGATGAACTGCCGGCCGACCGGGGCCGCACGGTCCGGAAACCTGCACGGGTTCAGCCGGGCTCTCTCGAGCGGAGGCTGTAGACCGCATCCTCTTCGAGTTGCGCCGGAGTACGGCGCGGCGGTCCGCGCCCAGCGGTCCGCGCGGTCCGCCGGCGAAGCGTTGAGTTCCTGGGCGCCGCGGTTCCGAGGCCGTCGAGGCTGCTGGGCGTCGGCAGCGCCGCCGGTGCGTTCATCAATCCGAAGCTCGCGCTGGACCGCGGCCACGTCGCCCCGTCTTCGCCGGCGGGCTGGCGTACGCCCTGGGCAGGTTGTGCCGGTGCCCGCGTGGGGGCCGCAGTTCTCGTTGGCCGCAGCCCTGGGCACCCCGGCACGTTCTTCAGCCGGCTGCGGGGCAGTGATTCCCGTGCTGGACACCGGTTCGCAGTCCCCCCGTGGTGCCGTCCGGCCCTTTCCACAGAGCCCCTACCCGCGGGCCGTTCTGTACACAGAATTGGGGATGCCGCGGAGCGTGGAAACGGCAAGTCCTTGAACGGGCCGGGCTTGCCTCCGGTATTCGTCTTCCCACCGAGCCCCCGAAAACGCCCGAGCGCCAACTCTAGCGTTTCACTTTTCTGTATGGGGCAGCGCGTGGTATCCTCCACGCTATCACGGCCGACCGCGGTGGGGCCTCTGGGCGGCAAGGTCAAGCCCCCCCGTGGAAACCGCGGTTTTTCCGCAAGTACTCGGTCCGGTCCCCCGCCGGGCCGTTGCATCCGAAAGGGGTGGCTGTACCCCCCCGATGCGGGCCCCGGGTCGATCAACCGAGTCTGCTGTCGCGGCTCAGGTGGCGGCGGGGGTAACACGGTTGAGGCCAGATCTCGGTGTCTTTCGATGTCGGGTCCGAACCGCGGGATGGGGGTGAAGGCATGACGTTCCCGATTCGGCCGGTCGGCGTACTGGTATTCGTCCTGCTGGCCGCTGCGGCGCAGGCTCAGGATGCTCCGGAGCCGCAGCTTCATGCGTTGGGCGGGACGTTCGAGTGTTCGGTCTTGCAGACGGCGCAGGGCGACGTCTTGCAGCTCACTTGCACCGAGACCGAGAGCCCGCTTGCCGATGACTTCGACTTCGAGGTCTACCGGGTGACGCGGTGGCAGTACAGCAACTACAACATCCAGATCGGGATGCGCGCCCACGCGGCCATAGCCGAGCTGCGGCTGGAGGTCGTCTTCCGTCACTCGGGCGACCCGTACGTCGACCGTGAGCAGGCGTGGGAAGTAGATATTGCTGCTGGCGATACCTGGAATGAGTCCGTGATTCCCGATTTCCGCTGGACGCACGTTGATATCCATCCGGCTCCGGGATATCAAGGGTGGGAATGCCGCGGCTGCGGGACTTTCGTCTTCGCGGACATTCCGATATCGAGCTTGGTGGATCCATCGTCGATCCGCCCCGAAGACGCTGCGCGGTTCCTGCGGGAGATTCAGGACGTTGTGATGCCCCGTCGGTAGACGGGGCACCCGCCCCTAACCTTCGTGGCCGCCGTCCCGCCCGCCCCCTTGCTCAAGCCGCATCCCTGTCCCGGCCGCGCCAGCCGGCCATGAAGCCCTCGATCGAGCCTTCGAGCTTGGCCATGCGTTCGCGGGGGAGATCACCGACAAGCGCCCCGAGCCCGTCGTGGCCTGGACCCCGTCGCCGTGGCCCGGCGGGCGTGCCGGTCGGGACGACACCGCCCCGGCGCTTCCTCCCCCAGCATCGAGGGGTTCGGCGTCGGTCTACCGCCGGCGGGGGCGGGCTACCCGACGCGCCGGGAGCGGGCTCGGCGGGGTGCCATCGATGCGGCGCGGATCCGCGAAGCCCCCTTTACTTGGACCTCTCGCCACGGCAAGCCCGGGCCGGCTGGCGCGCCGCAAGATCAGCTGCGGGCCGGCTCGAACGCCGGGCAGCCGGCGGGGGCGTCGCCGGCCCGCTGCCGTTCAGCCCACCGGGTGGGCGGTCGGTCGGGCTCGCGAAACGGGCTACCGCACCGGCCGTGGGCAAGTCAGCAGATGTACTCGTAGATGGTGGTAAGCCGCTTCCCCGCTAGGTTTAGCGTGTGGCACGTCGCGCCAATGACATTGTGGGCGGTGGCGACTCCACCGGCGCGGCGAATGAACTCTATGTAGTCGTCGTCGTTGGCTTCGCCTTTCGCTGGATCGTAGGCGTCCGCTACGAAGACGGCTACGTAGAACACCGAAACATCGGCGGCCGCTTCCACGGTTCCAGCCGTGCCATGCATTAGCTGATAACGGACGTCGTCGGTCTCGGAGATGCCCGGGCCGTCTTGGAATCGGCCGCACAGTTCGAGTATGCGGTCTGGCAAACCTGTGTGCTTGCCTCGTGCGATGGTTTGCTGTCCTTCTTGCCACTTCTCGGCGACGGTTGCGCCGAACGGCTCGTCCACCTTCGCTTCCACACCGACGAAAAGGCTCTTGCCGGACGAGGTTTCACCCCGGATGCCGAGGTCGTGGAATCTGCCTTTGCCGTAACAGTCGAATCGCACTTCGTACTCGGCCGTAATCTCCTTGAACTGCACCCTGTTGCCGAGCACCTGCGAGACTCGTCCGGCGAGCTTGTCCGCACCGTTTCGGTTAACGATGAAGTTCGCCACCTCATACGCGCTTCGACCGCGTTTCCAATGCGTTGGCTCATGGATGGCTTGCCAGTCGTCCAGCGTATCGAGCCGGTTGCCGTCCTTGTCTTGGATTCTCATGGCGATTCGGTGCCCCCCCAAGTGATCGGCTGCGGCCGGCTCGATAAGCGTCGTGGGCACGCTCTGCGACGACGTCGGCGACTGCGTGAACGCCGACCGGAGGACGTCCCGCCCGGCGGCGGGGGTCGCCGGGGCATCGGCCGGCCGTTCACGCTCAACCCGGACCGCCGCATCACAGTCCGGACCGCCGCCATCCGAGGTCGGCCCGGGAGAGACTCAAGCCGCATCCCTTGTCCCGGCCGCGCCAACCGGCCATGAAGCCCTCGACGGCACCCTCCAGCTTAGCATGACGGAGTCCATGCCCCGCACGGTATCACGCGCCGCCTAGCGCTTCCGGTCCTTCTCGGTCTTCAGAGCCTCGTCCAGCGCCTCGCGCAGCTGCTCTGCCGGCACGCCGACGGCCGCGGCGACGGTCCGGGCGACGGTGGCCCAGCGCGGCGGTCGGCGCCGGGAGGGCCGTGACGGCGGGCACTCGGTACAGGAGAGGACCATCCGATCGCCTGGGGCGGGCCGCTGCCGTTCGGCCCATCGGTGTGCGGTCGGTCGGCTGGCGAAACGCTTCGTCGCCATCGTGAAAATCCGCCCCGATCGGAGCCAAGCGTGGAAGTGCGTTGGTTTCACGCACTGGTTTATCGGCTAGACTTGAAATCATCCTTTCACTGCTGGACGCAGGTGCGACGATCTCAGGCGGCCCCATAACCTGAGGGTCGGATTGCCGTCCTAACCCATCTGAAGCGGTTGTTTCCGGCCGGGGCGACACCCCCCCCGCGGATGCCCGCCTCAAGGGGGTTCTGCGTCGGTCTACCGCCGGCGGTCGGGTGCCGGCGCGTCGCCGGTCCGCTGGTCGCCGCCGCGCACGACGCTATCGGGATTCGCGTACAGGTCCCCAGGGGTCGGTGCGGTCGGTGTAGAAGCGGGCTCGGCGGCGGGGGGTGCCGGGACATCGGTCGCCTGCAGCGGTGCGGTCTCGGTGCGGGTGCTGTCGGTGACCCGGGCGACGAACCTCCTCCAGAAGCCCGGGCGCGCCGGGGGCGTCTCGGCCGGCGCGGTCCCGCCGGCGGCCGGGCTCGGCGGCGGCGGGGGCGGCGCTGCGGCCGCGGTGTCGGCCCGGCCGGGCGCAGCGGAAGGTTCAGCCGCGGAGGGTGGTCCAGAGGGGAATCCGGCCGGCACTCGGCCGCGGGCCTGGTCGATGATTCGGTCGACGGTGTCCTGAACATCGCACACGGCCGCGGCGGTCGCCTCCCCGACCCTGCGGCCGCGGAGCGGGGCGGCTCGGCGGGGTGCCATCGATGCGGCGGTGTCCGCGACCCGTTCCTCCAGCTCGCGGCGTAGTCGTCCAACGTCAAGGGTGCCGGCGTAGCCGGCCGTGTGCACGTCGTCGAGCCCGTCGATCTCGATGTACCGGTCACCCCCGCCCGTTTCGTGCTCGCGCCCGAGCGCCTTCCGCACCTCGCGCCACGGCAGCCCCGCCGGCTGGCGCGCCGCAAGATCGGCTGCGGCCGGCCCGACAGCGTCGTGGGCACGCCCCGCGACGACGTCGGCGGTCGGGAGCGGCGGCGGTGCGGCCGGCTCCGCCGGCGGTGGGGTCGGGCGCTGGTGCCGCTCGGCCCGGCGGTCCCGCTCGGCGACCAGGGCGGCGCGGTCGAACGCCGGCCGCGGTGGAGGCTCCGCCGGCGGTGCGGCCGCAGTCCGGCGCGCCTCGGCCCGGACGGAGGGCGGGACGGCCGCGACGACCCGGTGCCGCTCGGCCCGGCGGTCCCGCTCGGCGACCAGGGCGGCGCGGTCGAACGCCGGCCGCGGCGGAGGCTCCGCCGGCGGTGCGGCCGCAGTCCGGCGCGCCTCGGCCCGGACGGAGGGCGGGACGGCCGCGACGACCCGGTGCCGCTCGGCCCGGCGGTCCCGCTCGGCGACCAGGGCGGCGCGGTCGAACGCCGGCCGCGGCGGAGGCTCCGCCGGCGGTGCGGCCGCAGTCCGGCGCACCTCGGCCCGGACGGAGGGCGGGACGGCCGCGACGACCCGGTGCCGCTCGGCCCGGCGGTCCCGCTCGGCGACCAGGGCGGCGCGGTCGAACGCCGGCCGCGGCGGAGGCTCCGCCGGCGGTGCGGCCGCAGTCCGGCGCGCCTCGGCCCGGACGGAGGGCGGGACGGCTTCCAGAACCCGACGCTGCTCGGCCTGGTGCTCGCGGGCCAAGCGGTCCAGCGCTTCGGTCCCGCCGGCGACGCGGGCCTCGATCCGGATGATTTCCTCCGCCCGGCGGACGGCCGCGGCGCGTTCAGCCTCGGCGTCGGCGAAGACGACGCCCCGGTCCGGCGCCGCCTCGGGGCGGTGGGTCAGGACCCGGCCGCGCTTCATCGTCGGTGGTCGGTCGAGCCGGATCGCGGTCTCGCGGTCTCCCCGGGTCTCCGCATCGATCCGTTGGGCCTCAAGCGTCCGGTGGTCGATCCGCTCGGGGCTGCCGTGCTCACCAAGCGCGCGGTTGGCGAGATCAGACCATGCCTCGCGCCACGCCATCAACGCGGACTTGTCATTCCAACTCCTATCCTTCCGCTTCGAGAAGCCGTCACGGTCGCGGTCGATCGGCCGCATCGTCAGCAGTAGGTGGGCATGGGGATTCCGGCCCCCCTCACCGTGGAACCCGATGTCGGCGATCATGCCCCGGTCGACGAACTGCTCCTCCGCGAACTTCCGGACGAGGCCCCGTCCGGCGGACGCGGACAGCTCGCCGGGGATGGCGACGCGGACCTCGCGGGCGACCTGGGCGTCGGCTCGGCGTTCGGCGGCCTCGGCGCGGTTCCACAGTTGCGCCCGGTTCCGGGTCCACGCGGGGGCCCCGGCCGGCGTGAGGATCACGGAATCGTCGACGGCCTTGCGGCGGTAGTCGTGGACCTCGCCGGTCCGCTCGTCGACCAACCGCTCGCCGGCGCGGTAGGCGGCCCCGGCGACGGCCGACGCGCCTGCAGACCGTTTCACGATCTGCGCGTTCAAGTGGTAGATGGCCATAGCCCGACCGGTCTGTTATTGTACCGCACCACAAAACCCGATTTCCAGGGTTTTGTATAGGTGCGCTTTCCTCACTTCGTTCTGAAAGGTTGGATGTCATGATAGTGTATACTTCAGTCGATGGACAGGATCAAGCAAATCGAGGACAGAATCAGCCGGGGACTTGAGGAAGTCCGCCGCCAAAAGAAGACGCTGGACGCCCTGAAAGCCCGCCAGCGCGCCCGGGATCAGCAGGCGAATCGGAGGCGGGAGGCAAGGCGGAAGGCCGTCCTTGGCGCGGTCGTGCTCAAGGCCGTTCGGGACAGCAAGACGGATTCGGCTTTTCAGCAGACTGTCGGGCGGCTGCTCGGTGAAGCCCTGCATCCGCGCGATCGGGACCTGTTCGAGGACCTGCTTCCTGAACCCGGCGATGAGGTTGAAAGTCGATGATCGGAGGTGATCTCGTGTACGCGCGCGGGTATGCGCTGCTGCATGCGGTCGCAGCGGGCGATCAAGCCGGCTTTTCGGATTCGGATATCGAGTGGGCGAAGCGGGCGGCGGAGGTAGCCTGGCTGTTCACTCCGGATCAGCTGCAGCTCGACGGATGGAGACGAGATCCGGTGCGGCACGTCTGGATTCCGCCGGTCCGGGATGACATGCCCGTGGACCCGATCCGATCGGTCGGCCGCGATCCAGGGCCTCGGGACGGCGGGGGCGGCCGCGGCGGTGTTCGGCCGGCGCCGTCCCCGGCGGCGCCGGCCGACCTGGCTGGACTCTCCGATGCCGAGCTCGAACACGAGATTGAGGCGGCGGACATCTGGGATCGTTGGATGTCGGACCCGGAGGGTTGGCGGCACCGGTGGGATCGGCGCGCCGTGCTGCTCGCCCGACGGCGCGCGGAGGCGCAGTAGGGGCTGGGACCGAGCGACACGCCTGAGATGAACGCCTGCAGCGCCGCTAGCGCGCAACGGGGGCGGGCGGCGGCGGTGACCCGGTGGGGGCATCGTGGCGGGGCAGACCCCGGTCAAGGTGGTCGAGGGGGTATACTCGTGACTCGTTCAGTCGGCACGGCCGAGCAGCTACGCGAGGCTCTGGACGAGGCTCTGAAGACCGAGAAGGACCGGAAGCGCTAGGAGTCTGCGCCGCAGGAAGTTCGCGGAATCCCGGTGGCTTGCGTCGTGACGCACGGCGTCAAGGTGTCTTCCGCGGTCAACGAGCAGGTGATTTCGACCAGCCGGCGGCGTGAACCGAAAAAATAGCCGTCCTCCAGTTCCTTCGTCCCGTCCGCCTTCACCCCGACGGTTGTCTTCCAAACGGATGTTGAAGTGGATCCCGTCCACCCACACGTACACGTAGGTCACACGCCGACAGCGAGGAGCCACCGAGGCTTCGCGGGCACGGTGAGTTCCTCACCCTCCGGCGATCAGAACACCCGGCGACGGCGTAAAACGCTTTGGGCCGGGCCGCCGCGGCCAGACCAGCCACCCCTCGCGGCGCGCGCCGGCGCTCGCGGTCGGGAGGGGCGTTCGCCTCGACGCTGCGCTGCTGACGGCGGTCCGACGCTGGCGGCGAGCGCCGGCCGCTACGGTCTCCGCGGCCCCGACGCCAGCGCACAGCTCAGGCATCCGAGCGGCGCGGCGAGCTCGTCGACATCGGCCACCACCGCGGCGAGTGTTCCGGGGACGAACAGGCGGAGAAACGCCGGGATCGAAGCCCTCGGAGGCCTCGGCGCGTTCCTCTTCGGAGCCGATCCCGGCGCGGTGCCACCGAGGCGTCCGCCGTTCGAGGTCATACGCCTCGGTCGGCTCCACAACCATCGCCCGCGATCCAACCCCGACGGTGCACCGCGAGCTCTTGCCGTCACGGACTCGAAAGTTAGGCTGTCACATAGGCTGTCAACAGGGCCGTCGATCACGGCTTATGTCAATGAATACGGGGCCGTTAGGCGGAAGTTTCGGGGCTTATAGCGTATAAGTCGCCATTATTGTAGCAGTTACGGTGTTTCGTGAGGTGTCAGTCCTGGCTACACTCGCGGCGTCATCCCCAATAGCTCGAAGCAGCGCTCCTGCACCGGCGTCGGCTGCGTCTGCAGCGTGAAAGTGGCGCCGTCCTCGGAGACCTGCATGGTGTTGGCGGTCAGCGTCCCCAGGTCGGTGAGCAGCGTCCGAAAGCTGTGCACCGGCAGATCGTCTTCGGTGCGTTTGCGCCCGGCCTTGGCCCGCGCCGCGGGCGAGCGCTTCGCGGGCTCTACGACGGAACGGCGCTGCTGCTCGGCCGCCGCCGGGTCGTGGTCGTCGAACAGCAGCGGCGCCAGGGCGCGTCGCATGTGCCACTCGACGTAGTAGGCCAGCATGCACAGCAGGACATGCGCCCGCACCCGGTCAGCCCGCCGGTGGTGAATCGGCCGCACCTTCAGGTCCACCGACTTCAGGCTCCGAAACGCCCGCTCCACCTTCGACAGGTCCTTGTAGGCCCGCACCGTCTGCGCCGCATCGAACCGTTCCGGCTCGACGTTGGACCGGACGATGTAGATCCCATCGAGCGCCTGCTCGGCTGCGATCTTCTCTTCGTCCCGACGGAAGGTGAAGACCTCGTCGGTGATGGTAGTGACGACATGCTTCGCCATCTTGTAGCGATTGATCACTTTCCCGACGCGCAGGCCGATCTCGGCCGCCCCCTGCAGCGGCCGGTTCTTGCGCATGGTCGCGGCCGCGATGGGTGCCAAGTCCTTCTCGGTGGCCGCCAGCAGCTCCTGCCGCTTGCGGTGCCGTTCGGCCGCCAGCAGTGGATTGCGGCACACGATCAGCCGCTCGCCGGGGAACTCCCCGCTGGTCACCTCGGCCGGGTGCCGCTCGTCGAACAACGAGGGCGTCACCGTGCCGGCCTTCAGCAGCTTGCGGATCGTCGGCGCGCGCAGCGTGGTGATCCAGCGCAGCCCGTCCACCCCCTGCAGGTCCTCGCGGATGCGCGCTGCCGTCAGCATGCCCCGGTCACCCACCAGCACCACGCGTTCGAGCCCGAACCGCCGCCGGATCTTCTCCACTTGAGAGGCCACCGTCTTGGGGTCGCTCGTCGAACCCTCGAAGACCTCGACCGCGACCGGACAGCCTTCGGCCGTGCACAACAGCCCGAAGACGATCTGCAGGGTGCCCTGCTTGCGGTCGCGGCTGTGTCCGCGCCGGGCGAGCGGGCAGTGGGTCCCCTCCAGGTAGCTGGAGGTCAGGTCGTAGAGCACCAGGGTGTGTTCCCGCAGGTGCCGTTTGGCCAGCCGCTGCTCGATCCCCGCCTGGCGGTCGAACAGCCAGTCCATCGCGGCGTAGAGCTCATGCTGGTCGACGGCGCCGAGCCCGAGCACCCCGCCGAGGGTGGAAACGGCGCTCTCGGGGGTGAGGGCGCGGGCGGTGGCCAGCTTCGACTGCGCGTCAATGACGCGGGCGACGACGAGGGCGAGGACGAGGTCGCGGAGGCGGCTGGCGCCCGTGGCGATCAGGGTGTGGAGTCCGAGCTGCTTCAGGGTGCCGAGCACGGCGGCGACATGGCCGTGGGGGAGGCTTCGCACGCAGGTGAAGGCCTCCGCCGGGGCGACGAGGCGCTCGCCGCGGAGGACCCGGCGGAGCGTCTCGACGGCGGCGGCGGGCAGTTTGGAGAGGTTGGCGAGGGTGCGCTTCTTGATTCGCCCCGCCTCGCGGTAGGACTCGCGCAGGAGCACGGCTGGGGGCGAGTTCCGGTTGGGCACGCGCTCGATATACATGGTTAATATTATACCAAATATATCCTGTAAATAAAGGGATATATGCAACAAAAAGCACTTATTACATGGCTACAAATCAGGGCTCGCACCACACCCAAAAGCCCCAAAACCCTTTATAATCTATGGATTAGGGGAAATGGGCCGCTGAAACTTCCGGTTAGGCAGGCATTGATCCTGGAACAACCTCTTTGTAGTCTTCCGGGTCGGCTACGGCCTAGGACGAAGGGGCGGCGTGAAGCCGATCCGATGAACCGCCGGCGATGACGCTGCCATACAGGCGGTTGACGGCGTTCACGCGGCGGTTGGCGGCCGTTCTGCGCTCGCCTGCCGAGCGACTGACACTGTGCACCGTCACTCACTGAGGCTGGCGCACGGGGGCGCTCGTGGCCCTCTGGCGTCGGTCGGATTCACGGTGATGCCAACGTCAGCCACGGCGGTGGACACTTGTCGTCATGCCTGACACCCACGCGCGGGAACGGCAGTTGTCCCCAGTCCTCGTCGAGGTTGGACGCGATGCTGTCCCGGAAGCAGGGGATGAGGGCGTGAAGCAGTTGGGCGCCCAGTTGAACCTGCGTGCGGCCGTAGCTGTCGGAACCGGCGCTTGCACCGTGCACGATCTGGTGGCGAACGACAGCCAAGTTGCGGAAGAGGCCGTTCAGCGAATTCTCGGTTCGTTCGTTGGCACCTCCAAGGCGCCAATCCTCAATAGCCCGCCGTAGCGTCTCCTTGGCCTTGCGTGTCCGTTCATCGAAGATGCGCTCCCAGTCTTCGGGGCTCTTCACCCGCGCATCCTCGTCCCACTTTTGCCAGAAGGATGGATGCGCCTGCCGCAGCTCGAGGACCTCGGCGACGCGTTCTCTGTGCCGCCGCAAGGTGTCCCGCAGACGCCCTCTGTCGTATCGAGCGATCTTCCGATGGAAGTGTTGACGGGAAGAGGACGAGCCACTGCCGTCCACCTTGTAAGCCGCCTCGTACGCGATCCAGTAGAAGACGAACCGAACGTGGGCGCAATCGTCGTCATCGGAGGTGGCGAGGTCGATCCATACGTTCATGCGCGCGGCGCGACGCTCGTTGTCGCGGCGACGCGTTTCGTCAGTGGTCATGACTGTCGCCATCATGCTCGCGCACGTCATCCTTCGACATGGAGCCGTCGGGGTACTGCCCGTAGGCCCACGATACCCGCTGCTCGAACTTCTCCTCCGGGGTCCAGCCGCGACTTGCTGCCTCCTGCAGGATCCGGTCGATGTCATGCAGCGACGGCTCGTTGCTAGAGTTGCTCTTGGAGACTTTCGTCATCCCTCCCCCTCCTGGTCTCCGGTGCCTCGGCGATGTTGATCTGCCAAGCCGTGGAGCGCTAGTCTGGGGCGGTCTCTGCCCCACAGGGTGGGGGAATAGCGCCAGTCTACCACGGTTGTCGAAGGACAATCGCGGCCTCTCCGTGCCGACCGTCCGGGAGCCGATCAAGAACCACGCCAGAAAACGGGCGATCGGGCGGCGGAGAAGTGGCGTTCGTCGTCTCGTTGAATCTGACGCGGTGCCACTTGACGCCCTCGCAGCGTGCCGCCATCGCCGCCGAACTTGCCCCGGCCGGCCCCGGCCGGCCGAAAACAGGGTCCACGGACCCGGTTTCTCCGGGCGCACTTCCGGGTTCCGAAAAAAACCCGCCGGATGGCGGGGTTTCCGGCGGCGGGGAAACTCCGCCATCTGGCGGAGTTACGCAGTCCGATGCGGCGGACAAGCTCAATGTCGGCCTGCGCAGCGTCCAGCGCGCGGAGGCGGTCCGGCGGACGTCCCCCGAGCTCCACGACGCCGTCAAGCGCGGCGACATCACGGTCGCCGACGCGGCCGACGCCGTGAAGACGATCAACGAGCTGCTGCCGGAGAAGCGCGCCGGGCGGCCGCCAAGGTGGTCGAGGAGGTCGTCGAACGGTCCTCGGCGAAAGCGGCCGCCCCCGCGGCCGGCGGGAAACCCAAGCCGTCCGGCCGGGCGGCCAAGGCCGCCCGAAAGGCGGCCGGCAAGCCGGCGCCGTCGAGGAAACCGCCCCAGGCGGACCACGACACGGACGCGGCGCTGCCGCCCCTGCCGTCCCGCCAAACCCGCGGGCGCCCCGCCGGCCGCCGGATCCGCGCAACCTCCCGCCCCCGGCGACGATCCTTCTTCGACTGTCGAGATCGTCGTTTCGGGCCCGGACGCCACGCGCATCGACGAGCTGCGCCGCTTTCTCTCCAGCGCCCGCTTGAACCCTGCCTGTACGCATCGTTGGCTACTCGACCAGGGGAACAAACCTGCGCCATGGCCGCCACTCCGTTTCCCCGTCCGCCCGCAGCCGGAACTCGTGGGTGGCGCATACCTCCGGCACCGGCGTGTCCCAGCGCAGCACGAAGCTGCCGTCGCGGTCCGGGACCGCGGTGACGACTTCACTGTATGCCACCTTGCCGTTCGCGCCCCGCGTACGGAGTTGCGCGGCGTATTTTTCCATCCGGGCGTGATGCCTGCGATCCGGTGGGCGAGGATCCGGCCCCCGCGCCCGTCCGTCCGCTCTTCGGCGCCGACACGGGAGATCCTCGATGGTGCCGGGGTCGCCGCCGATGAGTCCCACGATCTGTCGGGCCTCCTCCGCGGTGACCGCAGGGCCGGTCATGGTCGTTCCGGGAGCGAACTCCTGCGGGTCCATGAGGTACCTCTGTCGATCCCTGGACGCCGACTTTCACCACGGGCTGATAGGGACAGCGGCAGCAGCCCGCACCGCTTCACCATTGCCCGGTACTCCAACTCGTTCACCTTGGCGATCTGCTCGGCAGTCATTTCTCCACCCTTCTCCGCATCATGCCCCGGTCACCCGCCGCTCCGCCACGGCCGCGCACGGGGGGCCCTGTCCATCCGTGTGATCCGCGAGCGCCAGCGAGCGCACCGGCGGAGTGTGTCGTGGATGGGCGGAGCCGCCGGCGCACCCGTCGACGACCGCCCCGCCCCCGCCCCACGTCCATATGATCTTCTCACCCTCCCGCTCTTCCGCTGTGGGCTCGTTCGTCGTTCGCCGGGGTAGGCGTCGGGGGGTGGGCTGCTCTTCGCCCCTGCCGCGCGTCGGGGTCTTTGCGGGCCGCCGGCCCGGACGCGGGGGCGCCCGGCGGGGTCACCCGCCGCGGTCGGACCGCCGGGCGGCCTCGACGATCTCGTACGCGGTCTTGACGCGCTGGAAGCCGGCGGACGCCCCGACCAGCGTCCCCACTTCGGAGACCACGCCGGTCGCGGCGCCGACCGCCTTGACACCGACCCCGACCGTTTTTGCCGGGTTTGCGCATCAACTGCCCCCTCCGTTCTGTGCATCCGGTGCCGGCATCCAGGGCGGCCCGCGGCAGTGCACCGCGTAGCGCTGCTCCCGCCCGGAACACCTGCTCCGCAGTACTCGTCGGAACGCCTTGAGAACGACACCCGCGCACCGCCGGTGTGCAGTACCGCCAACCGACCGTCCGGCATCCACGCCATATCCCGGAGTCGCCCCCGGCCGGCCCCGGCAGCGATCCGCCCGGTTCGTTGCGGCCGCTGGCGGGTTCAGCGCACCCTCTGTCGGCGCGGGCTTGCCGGCCGTGCAACGCAAACGGACGGTCTGCCCGGCTGCCTGGCGCGCGCATTTCGCGTTTCGCAGCGCGTCGGCTCGCGCGTGGTATACTGGCGGGAAAGGTGGCGACGCCGGTAGCAGCCGGCGTCGCCTAGACAAGGCGAGCAGGTTGGAGCCCATTCGCCATGCCCGGTCGAATTGTAACGCAGACCCACGAGTGCGGCGCATCCGCGCCACGGGCTGTTCCTGACTCGGCGACGACCGCCCACGGGGCGTTCGTCGTCCGGTCGGAGCAGGCCGTTCGTGGGTCGTGTTGCGTACCCTCCGACGCGGACGTGACCGGGGCCGCCCGAGCGGCCCTCCCCCTCCAGTCCTCGACTCGCCGCCACCCGCCGCCGATCGGACGCACCGGCGGACGAACGGTGTGGATCTCGTACGCGCGTTCGAGGAGTAGACGTCATGTCCCGATTCCTGAGCCCGCCGCCGGGCTTGGCTTCGCGCATCCCGTTCGCGCGCCGGGTGTACGGCCCGGGGTATAGGCGGGCGCGCGCCGAGGCGTTTCGCCGCTCCGGCGGCGTCTGCCAAGTCTGCGGCCGCCGGCGGGCCGAGGAGGCCCATCACTGGGCTCTCCGCTATCCCGCCGACGCGGACGTCACCGCCGACGATCTGACCGCGGTCTGCCGGCGGTGCCACGGGGCGGCCACGTTCCGCCGGCTGCTCGACCGCCTGGACAGCGCGGGATTGTGGGTGGTCCTGGCGATCGGGTCGCGCCCGGCACCGCGGGCGCCGCGCGGCGCCCGGCCCGCCCGTCAGCCCGTCCCCCGGCGCCAGCCGCGCCACTGTCACGCCCCGGAGCGGCCGGCGCCGCAGCGCGCCGCAGCGGACCTGCGGGTGCTGGTGGAACAGTGCCGGCTCACGCTGTTCGTCGGCTGCCTCGCGTGCGGGCGGTTCGTCCGGCTCGATCGCGTCGCGTACTTCCAGCAGCGCGGGTGGGACATGTCGGTCGCGGCTCTCCACCGCCGGCTGTGCTGTTGCAAGTGCCGTAGCCACACCCAGTGGGTGCTTCTGGGCGGGTCGCCGGTGGCGCCGTCCGGCCCGCGGCATTCATAGCCGTCGGGTGGGGACCGGTCGTGAACCGGCGCCGGAGTCGACACCGGGCCGATGCCGCGAAGGCGCCGATCGCCTTCGCGGCATCGGCCCGGGTCGGCGCATACATGAATTTCGCGCAGCGACCGCTTCGCCCGCGGACGCAGCGCTTCGGCAGCTTGTCCAGCACGTTTCGCCATCTTGTGGCGCCAGCCGCTCTGCGGCGCCGTCTCCGGCCACACGTCCCGCATCGCCACCAGAAGCCGAGCGCCCCGTCGCCGACCGCCACCGCCCGCAGCCCCGGTCCCGCAGCACGCTCGCCCAGCTCTCCCGCCAGCCGTCCTCCAGCGCCGCCAGCTCCTTCGTCCCGTCCGCCTTCACCCCGATCATCACCAGCGTGCACAGACGGCCGGCTTCCAAGCGGATGTTGAAGTGGATCCCCGTCCACACGTACACTATACACACCCTTGGGAAGGGGAAATTCGCTTCGATGAGTAGCCGGACGACAGCCGGCGTCTCCCGGCCCCACGTCGCGGTGATCGGCGGCGGCTTCTGCGGATTCGCCGCGGCTTACGAGCTCGGCCGGCGCGGCGTCCGCGCCACGGTGCTGGAGCGCGGGGCCGAAGTGGGCGGCCTCGCCGGCAGCTTTGCCGCCGGCGGCGAGCGGCTCGAGAAGTTTTACCACCACTGGTTCACCGGCGATGTCCGCCGCCGACTGGCGGGGCAGGAGTAGCTCTGGGCCGGCCGGCGTGTCAACGCGCTACCCCCGCGGCTCCCGCCCGGATCGCTGTCGCCGCGGAAGCCCGGGGCGCGGCGGGCGGCGCTTCGCAGGACCGCTTGACTCGGCGTATGACAGGCTGCGTTCTACGGATGCGGGTGGGGTCGTTGGCGCGATGGCGGCGGTCTGGGTCGCGCGGGGGGCGCGTCGTGGCCGCGATCGGTTCCCCGCTCGGACCAGGGCGCCGAGATCCGGGGCAATCCGGCGGCTTGATGACCGCGGCCGCGCGGTGGAGGTCGCAATCGCGTCGTATCACGACCGGCAAGGCGACGCGACAACCGCGGCGACACAGCCCGCCCGTGTGGAAGCGAGTCGAATCCGGGCGACTGTCGATTGTACGCCGGGTGGCCGTTGGCGACTGTGTTGGGGGGCCTCCCTTCACGTGGTAAAAATCGTGGTATACGTGGATCTGTGTTCTGATAAACTCTTTAGACACATGCATTTATTGCGCCACTTCGAATCCTGCCGGGCGTGCCAACCCTTTTGGGGGCCGTGGCCGTTTGCGGATCCCGCGGAGGCGCTGCGCAGGGCGCGGCTCGCCGCCGAGCAGGGAGGCGCGCGCGGACAGAGCGTCTTGGCCTTCCTGTACAGCAACGGGCGCGGCGTGCCGCAGGACCACGGGGAGGCGTTGCGCTGGGCGCGGCTCGCCGCCGAACAGGGAAGCCCTTCCGCACGGAGTCTCTTGGGGATGAATGACATGGCGGGCCGAGGTGTGGAGCAGGACTTTGTCACCGGTTACATGTGGCTTACTTTGGCCGGGGACACCAACGCCCGGACGCGTCTGGCCGAGTTCTTGACGCCCGAACAGATTGCGGAAGCCGAGGCGCGGGCCCGCGACTGGGGGAAGTGAGATTAGTCCAGACACGGCGCGTTCATTGACGAACGCCGCGATCGCCGACGACCGCGACGCGGAGCAGCCTGGAGTTTCCGCCCCGGTACCCTCCACGCCGGGGGGCGCCGCCCTCCGCCGCCGGTACTTCGGATTCGTCACGGTCGAAGTAGACTGCGGCGGAAGTCAGGCGGATCGTCCCGGATGCTCAGGTCTTCGGCCAGTTTTCGGGCGTGGATGCAGGAAGCGGGTGTTGGGCATGTTCGAAATGACCGGGACATGGCGGCCAGTGGCGGCAACCATGACCATCACGCGGACGCTGACCTTGGCGTCACTGGCGCTGGCCGGCCTGGGTCTCGCCGCGCCGGCGGCGGGTGCCGGCCAGGAGACCGCGATCGCCGGGACGGTGACCGACGAGACCGGCGGCGTGCTGCCCGGGGTGACCGTCGAGGCGCGCGGTCCCGCGGCCGGCGGGCCGCCGCGGATCGCCGTCACCGACGGCGCCGGCCGGTTCTCGTTCACCGCGCTCGAACCGGGCGCGTACGACCTGACCCTCATCCTCCCCGGCTTCGTCACTGTCGTGCGCGCGGGGGTCGAGCCGGGCGCCGAGGTCGAGATCGAGCTGCAGGCGCAGTTCGAGGAAACGGTGGTCGTGGTCGGCACCCGCGCGGCGCCGCGGTCGGCCACCGCGTCGCCGGTGCCGATCGACGCCATTCCGTACCAGGACATCGTCAGCCAGGGGGCGACGGATCTGAGCGATCAGTTGCGGAACGTCGTGCCGTCGTACAACGTCAACGCACAACCGATCAGCGACGCGGCGACAGATCGTGCGGCCGGTGAACCTGCGCGGTCTGGCCCCCGACCACACCCTGGTGCTGGTCAACGGCAAGCGCCGGCACCGCTCGGCGGTCATCAACTGGCTCGGCAACGGGGCGGCGGACGGCGCCCAGGGGCCGGACGTCTCCGCCATCCCGGCGATCGCGCTGCGGCAAGTCGAAGTGCTGCGGGACGGGGCGTCGGCGCAGTACGGGTCGGACGCGAATCGCCGGCGTGCTCAACTTCCAGTTGAAGGACGACCCGTCAGGCGGGAGCCTCGAGTTCCGCACCGGCGCGCACGGCGCGGGTGACGGCGGGTCGTACGCCGTCGCCGGCAACGCCGGCCTGCCGCTCGGCGCGACCGGATTCGCCAACCTCAGCCTGGAGTACGGCAACGCCGGCGCCACCAGCCGCAGCGTGCAGCGGGACGACGCCCAGGCGCTGATCGACGCCGGCAACACCGCGGTCGCCGACCCGGTGCAGATCTGGGGGTCTCCGGCGATCGACGACGACCTGAAGCTGTTCGGCAACTTCGGCCACCTGTTCGACAACGGCGTGCAGCTCTACGGGCACGCCAACTACGCGAGCAAGACCGTGACCGGCGGTTTCTACTTTCGGAACCCGAACACGCGCTGGGGGATCTACAGCGCCGACGGGGGCGGGACGCTGTTGATCGGCGACGCGCTCGACGCGCAGGACGGCGTCCTCGACGGGTCCGCGAACTGTCCGACGGTGGCGGTCACCGACCACCGGCCGGACCCGGCGGCGCTCCGGGCCGTCTTCGACGATCCGAACTGCTTCTCGTTCCAGGAGCTCCTGCCGGGCGGCTTCACGCCGCAGTTCGGCGGCGATTCCGCGGATGCGTCGGTGGTCGCCGGCGTCCGCGGACTGGCCGCGAACGGTTTCGTCTGGGACGCCAGCGCGAGCGTCGGCGCCCACGAGGTGGACCTGTTCATCACCGACACCGTCAACGCGTCGCTGGGGCCGCAGACCCCGCTCGACTTCCGGCCCGGACTGAACCGCCAGCGGGAGGTCAACCTCAACTTCGACGTCTCCCATCCCGTCGCCGACCGGGTGAACGTTGCGGCGGGCGGCGAGTGGCGGCAGGAACAGTTCACGACCGGTCTCGGCGATCGCGGGTCGTGGGTGACCGGCCCCTACGGCGTCCAGGGTTTCGCCTCCACCTCCAACGGATTCCCGGGTTACGGCCCGCTCTCCGCGGGCGTCTGGAGCCGCGCCAACGCCGCGGTCTACGGCGACGTCGAGGTGCGGGACGCGGAGGACGCCTGGACCGTCGGCGGCGCCCTGCGGGTGGAGCGCTTCGACGACTTCGGCGTCACGACCAACAGCAAGGTCTCCCGCGCGCTACCAGGTGGCCCCCGCGCTGGCGCTGCGCGGCAGCGCCAGCACCGGGTTCCGGGCGCCGACGCCCGGCCAGGCCAACGTGTTCAACACGTCGGTCGAGTTCGATCAGGAGACGAACGACTCCGTCTTCAACGTCACCCTGCCGCCGACCTGGACGGTCGCCGGCCTGTACGGGGGGCTGGCGCTCCAGCCGGAACGGTCAGTCAACATGACGACCGGGGCGGTGGTCGAGTCCGGGCCGTTCACCCTGACCGCGGACTACTTCCACATCGATCTGCGGGATCGGATCGGCCTGTCGCAGAACTTCCGGTTCACGTCGCGCGAGGTGAACATCCTGCTCGCCGAGGGGGTGGCAAGCGCCCGCGACCTGCGGAACTTCCGGTTCTTCACCAACGCCTTCGATACCCGGACGCAGGGCATCGACCTCGTGGCGACGTGGACGCCGCCGGGGCTCGGCGGCGGCACCAGCCTCAGCGCCATCGTCAACCGGACCGTCAGCCGGGTGACCGACTTCGATCCGGGCACCCTCGACGACGCGCGGATCCGGGAGCTGCAGGAGGCGGTGCCGCAGACCCGCTGGAACGCCGCCGTGACGCAGGCTGTCGGTCCCCGTGCTCCTGCGCGGCCGGCTGCACTTCTACGGCGGCTGGTGGGACACGGAGGACTTCCTGCGCTATCGCGGGAAGCACCTCCTCGATCTCGAACTCGAAGTCCCCATGGGCGGGGGCGCCACGCTGGGCCGTCGGCGGGCAGAACGTGCTGAACACCTACCCCGACGAGCATCCGTTCGCGCGGCAGCGGCTCGGGAACCGCTACAGCCAGTTCACGCCGTTCGGCTTCAACGGCGGCTACTACTACGTCCGGATCGCCCACGCCTGGCGGACCGGCGCCTGAACGCGCGAGGGAAGTTGTGGTGACAGACGCCGGCAGCACCAGCGACGGCGTCACGGATCCGGAGCCCGACGCCTTCTACACACGGCCGATCCTGAACTCGCCCTACGAGTACCCGGGGCGCCACTGGGAGCTGGACGAGAGCCACCGGCCGACCAGCCGCGTCGTCGACGCGCGGCGGCCCTCGTCGTACGTCTCGCCGATCCCCGCCCCGCGGAAACGCCGCGCCCGGCAGTTGGAACTGGTCGCCGACGAGACCGCGAAGTCGGTCGGGACCGGCGGGCAGCAGTACGACCTGACCGCGTTCATCACCGGCGTCCGCAACGCCGTCGACGACTGGCGGGCTCTGCCCGAGAGCGCGTGGCGGGTTACGCCGGAGACCGCGCGCCTCCTGCGCCACTGGCGCCACCACGCCTTCGGCGACGTCCGGCCGTTCTTCTGCCAGGTCGAGGCGGTCGAGACCCTGATCTGGCTGACCGAGGTCGCGCCGCGCCTCGGCAGGGACGGACGCCGGTACCTCGATCATCTGGCGAACGCGAACGCCGGCGCGGCGGCGGACCCGGCCTCCGTGCTGAACCGGGCCGCCCTCAAGCTCGCGACCGGCGCCGGCAAGACCACCGTCATGGCCCTGCTGATCGCGTGGCAGACCCTCAACGCGGTCCGGCGCCCCGGCAGCCCCCGCTTCACGCGGGGCTTCCTGGTGGTCACGCCCGGCGTGACGATCCGCCGGCGCCTGCGCGTGCTCCAGCCGAACGATCCCGACAGCTACTACGCGAGCCGCGAACTGGTCCCGCCGGACATGCTCCGCGACCTCGAACGGGCGAAGATCGTCATCACCAACTACCACGCGTTCCAGCCGCGCGGGACGCTGGCCGTCTCGGCCGTGGGCCGCGCGCTGCTCCAGGGCCGGGGGGCCCCGTTGCGGACGCAGGAGACCGACGGGCAGATGCTGCAGCGGGTGATGCCCGAGCTGATGGGGCTCAAGCGGATCTGCGTGCTCAACGACGAGGCCCACCACTGCTATCGGGAGAAGCCGGCCGAATCGGCCGAAGGCGCGCTCGAGGGCGACGATCGGAAGGAAGCGAAGAAGAACCGCGAGACCGCGCGCATCTGGATGTCGGGCCTTGAGGCCGTCCAGCGCAGGCTCGGTGTGCAGCGCGTCGTCGACCTGTCGGCGACGCCGTTCTTCCTGCGCGGGTCGGGCTATGCCGAGGGGACGCTGTTCCCGTGGACCGCGAGCGACTTCTCGCTCATGGACGCCATCGAATGCGGCATCGTCAAGCTGCCGCGGGTGCCGGTGGCCGACAACATCCCCGGCGCCGAGATGCCCGAGTTCCGCGAGCTGTGGAAGCACATCGGCAAACAGATGCCGAAGAAGGGCCGCGGGCGGACCGCGGCCGACCCGCTGCGTCTGCCGACGAAACTGGTGACGGCCCTCGAGGCGCTGTACGGCCACTACCGGCGGACCTTCGACGAGTGGCGGGCGGCCGGCATCCGCGTCCCGCCCTGCTTCATCGTGGTCTGCAACAACACTATCGACCTCGAAGCTGGACTACGACTACGTCTCCGGTTTCCGCCGCGATCGCGGGGACGGCTCGACCACCTTCGAACAAGGTCGCCTGGCCCTCTTCCGGAACTTCGACGAGCACGGCCGGCCCCTCGCCCGGCCCCGGACGCTGCTGATCGACAGCGAGCAACTCGATTCCGGCGAGGCGCTCGACAAGCATTTCCGCACCGCCGCGGCCGACGAGATCGCACGCTTCCGGCGCGAGATCGTCGAGCGGACCGGCGACCGGCGGCAGGCCGAGAAGCTCTCCGACGAGGACCTGCTCCGCGAGGTGGTCAACACGGTCGGCGTCGAAGGCCGCCTGGGCGCGCAGACCCGCTGCGTCGTGTCGGTCTCGATGCTCAGCGAGGGCTGGGACGCGCGGACCGTCACCCACGTCCTGGGCGTGCGGGCGTTCGGAACGCAGCTCCTGTGCGAGCAGATCGTCGGCCGCGCGCTGCGCCGGCAGTCGTACGCCGTGAACGAGGAAACCGGGCGCTTCGACGTGGAGTACGCCGACGTGCTCGGCATCCCGTTCGACTTCACCGCCAAGCCGGTGGTCGCGCCGCCGCAGCCGCCGCGCGAGACGGTGCAGGTCCGGGCGGTGGTCCCGGACCGCGACGCGTGCGAAATCCGCTTCCCCCGCGTCCAGGGCTACCGCGTGGAGCTCCCGGACGACCGGCTGGCCGCCCGATTCGACGACGACTCCACGCTGATCCTCACGCCCGAGCTGGTCGGCCCCGCCGTCACCCGCAACGAGGCGATCATCGGCGAGGGGGTCGACCTGACGCTGGTCCACACGAACCGGATACGGCGCGCCACGCTGCTGTACCACCTGACCCGCCATCTGCTGCTGACCGAATGGCGCGACCCGAACGAAGAGCCGAAGCTGTATCTGTTCGGCCAGCTCAAGCGCATCGCCCGGCAGTGGCTGGACGGGCATCTGGTCTGCGAAGGCGGCACGTATCCGGCGCAACTGCTGTTCGCCGAACTCGCGGACGTCGCCTGCAAGCGCATCACCGACGGCATCGTCGAGGAGCACCGCGGGACCCGCCCGATCAAGGCCGTGCTCGATCCGTACAACCCCGACGGGTCCACGCGGCACGTGCGGTTCACCACGTCGAAGCAGACCCGCTGGGAGACCGATGCGCAGCGTTGCCACGTCGACTGGGCGGTCTGCGACAGCGACTGGGAGGCCGAGTTCTGCCGCGTCGCCGAGGCGCATCCGCAGGTGCGGGCGTACGTGAAGAACCACAACCTCGGACTGGAGGTCCCCTACCGTTTCGGCGGCGCGAGCCGGCGCTATCTGCCCGACTTCGTCGTCCTCGTCGACGACGGGCGCGGTCCCGACGACCCCCTGCACCTGGTCGTGGAGGTCAAGGGCTACCGCCGCGAAGACGCGAAGGAGAAGAAGGCGGCGATGGAGACGTACTGGGTCCCGGCCGTCAACCACCTGGGGTCGTACGGCCGCTGGACGTTCCGGGAGCTGACCTCCGTCTACAAGATGGAGACCGACTTCGCCGCCGCCGTCACCGCGGCCTTTCAGCAGACGATCGAGTCGGTCCTGGACGCATAGAGGAAAGGAAGGAGAACGCCGTTTTCGAGGCCGGCCACGCCTGCGGACGGCCCCGGCTCGCTGGAGACCGGGATACCCGCGTGACCAGTACTCGCCCAGTTGCCTGTTTGCCAGGATTCACACGGGCGGGACGCCCGCTGCGCGTTCAGGTGTTCAGGGCGGACACGCCGCTGGTCAGGATCGTGACAATATAGGAGCCCACCGCGGGCGGAGTGGGTCGATGACCGCCGGCGGAGGTGAACATGCCGGTGTGCCCGGCCTGCGGCGCCGACCGAAGCCGCGAAGAACGGGGCGACGACGTCTTCCACGTCGATGAGCGCTACGTGCTTGGTCGGCCGCATTCCGGCTCGTGTCTGCGTCCGGTGTGGAGAACCCTCGTTCAGCCGCGAAACGGCGGAACGGGTCCGGCGCATGGCGCATGGACGCGCCGAACCGACTCGCTCCGTTCCGCTGGGGGTGTTCGAGTTCACCCGGGATGGAGCGGCCTGAACGATGCCTCGGACACCCCGGTCACGGACCCGGACGGTCGCAATCCTCGAGTACGGACGGTCTGGATTGTCGAGAATGAATGCGACGCGCCACGCGTCATGACCGCGCATCCGCTGAGGAGACGGGATGCTGCAGGAGCTTGACCGTATCGTGCTCACGGAAGACCTGTCGAGCGTGCGCTTGAAGGCGGGCGACGTCGGTACGATTGTCCACGCGCATCGGGGCGGCCAGGCTTTCGAGGTGGAATTTCTGGCCCCGGACGGCAACACCGCGGCGTTGGCCACGGTGCCGGCGTCCCGGCTTCGTCCCGTAGCCGCCACCGACCCGACCCCTGCGCGGGCGCTCGAGAGCGTCGGGTAACCGACCGGCAAGGCAGGCTGATCCGTGGCGCGAACACCGAAGAAACCCAGGACCGTCGAGACCCTGACCCACGGCGCGGCCTCCCGGAAGAACATCCCGACCGCCGAATTCGAGCCGGTCATGGACCGGGCCGATCAGGACCCGGTCCGGGCCGCTTACGAGCGCCGCAACCGCGACCTCGACCCGCAGCTCGTCTGGCGCGGCAAGGACCTGCAGGACTGGTCCGACCTCGTCGTGCCGGCGCCGCCGCTCTTCATCCAGGAGAAGGTGCACCCGAAGGTCCTGGTCGACGACCTGCAGCGGGAGACGCGGCGGCGCCGGGCCGGCGCCGAGTCCGGCGGCCGGCAACCCGACCTGTTCGCCGATTTCAACGGCCTGCCCGACGACGACGCCCGGACCGAGTTCTACCGGCACGACGCCAACTGGTCGAACCGGATGATCCTCGGCGACAGCCTCCAGGTGATGGCGTCGCTGGCCGAGCGCGAGGGCCTGCGCGGCAAGGTGCAGTGCATCTACCTCGACCCGCCCTACGGCATCAAGTTCAACTCGAACTTCCAGTGGTCCACCACCAGCCGCGACGTCAAGGACGGCAAGGCCGAGCACATCAGCCGCGAGCCCGAGCAGGTGAAGGCGTTCCGCGACACGTGGCGGGACGGCATTCACTCGTACCTGACGTACCTGCGCGACCGCCTGACCGTGGCGCGGGAGCTCCTGACGGAGAGCGGGAGCATCTTCGTGCAGATCGGGGACGAGAACGTTCACCGGGTGCGGGCGCTGATGGATGAGGTGTTCGGACGAGAGAACTCGATTTCGCTTATTTCCTTTTCAACAACGACCGGATCGACAGACAGGTATCTCGGGCAGACTACAGACTACCTCTTGTGGTATGCGAAGAATCAGGTCGCAGTCAAATATAGCCCCATTTATCAAAACAAGACACCGGGCGGGAAGAGCGGCAGCAGTTACAATCGCGTGTGTGATACAGGTGTTAACGAAGTGATCTCGGATGACCAGTTGTCCAGTTCGCTCAGTTCCGCAGGGAGCCGTCCGGTCAGTTACCCCAGTTACCCAGGGGTTTATTCTCTCGATAATCTGACATCTCAGAGCATTGGGCGCCAGAAGGGCGAAGGGGCCGCATGTTGGTTTGGCGTCAAGTTTCGAGGATCAGTGTACAAACCCAGCTTGTCTGCTCGATGGAAAACGAACTATGAAGGCATGACACGGCTACAGGCCGCAGACCGACTGGAGCCTACTAAGAATCGTCTGCGGTACGTCCGATACCTTGACGACTTTCCGGTGGCTCAAATCGTAAACCGTTGGGACGACGTTGGTCTATCGGACAAGTCGTATGTGGTCCAAACATCGCCGACCGTTGCGAAACGCTGCATCCTGATGACCACCGACCCAGGCGACCTCGTCCTCGACCCAACCTGCGGATCCGGCACCACCGCCTACGTCGCAGAGCAGTGGGGCCGGCGCTGGATCACCATCGACACGTCCCGCGTCGCCCTGGCGCTCGCCCGCGCCCGCGTCATGGGCGCGCGCTACCCGCACTACCTGCTCGCCGACAGCCCGGAGGGACAGCGGAAGGAAGCCGAAGTTACCCGCAAGGCCCCGTCCGAGACGCCCACGCACGGCGACGTCCGGCAGGGGTTCGTCTACGAGCGCGTGCCGCACGTCACGCTCAAGTCCATCGCCAACAACGCGGAAATCGACGTCATCTGGGAGCGGTGGCAGGAGACGCTGGAGCCGCTCCGCAAAGACCTGAACGCCGCGCTCGGCCGCTCGTGGGCAGAATGGGAGATCCCGCGGGAAGCCGGCGAGCCGTGGCCTGCCGCCGCAGCAGCAGCCTGGAAACGCTTCGCCGCCGCCGAAACGGACCGCGATCGAACCGCCGCCCTGCAGGCCGTCAACGCCGAGTTGGACCGCCGCTACACGCCGGCCGACCCGCCCGACGGACCGCGCGATCCGTGGCCGGCCGAGGTCACCGGCACGCACCGCCGGTGGTGGGAGGCGCGCATCGCCCGGCAGCAGGAGATCGACGCCTCCATCGCGGCGCGGGCCGACGTCGAGCACCTCTACGACAAGCCGTACGAGGACAAGAAAAAGGTGCGCGTCGCCGGTCCGTTCACCGTCGAGAGCCTGTCGCCGCACCGCCTGCTGGCGCTCGACGAGCACGACGAGCTGATCGACCGGGTCGCCGAAGGGGCGTCCGCGTACGGCGCGGCGGAAGACTTCACCGGCATGGTGCTCGGCCACCTCGCCACCGCCGGCGTCCAGCAGGCGCGCAAGGCCGACCGCATCCAGTTCACGGCGCTGGAACCGTGGCCGGGCGAGCTGATCTGCGCCCAGGGCCGCTATCTCGAGGGCGAGGCCGACGACGACGAGACCGAGCGGGCCGAACGGCGCGCCGGCGTCCTCGTGGGGCCGGAGTTCGGGACCGTCGCCAGACAGGATCTCGTGCGGGCCGCCCGCGAGGCGGGCGACGCCGGCTTCGACGTCCTGATTGCCTGCGCCTTCAACTACGAGCCGCACGCCACCGAGTTCAACAAGCTCGGCGCGCTCCCGGTGCTGAAGGCGCGCATGAACGCCGACCTGCACATGGCCGACAACCTGAAGAACACCGGCCGGGGCAACCTGTTCGTCGTCTTCGGCGAGCCCGACGTCGAGATTCTGCCCGCCGCCGAAGACGCCGAGGACGGCGACGACCCCGAGGCCGGCCGCATCCAGGTGCGTATCAACGGCGTCGACGTCTTCCACCCCAACACCGGCGAGGTCCGCAGCGACGGCCCCGACGGCATCGCCTGCTGGTTCATCGACACCGACTACAACGACGAGAGCTTCTTCGTCCGCCACGCCTACTTCCTGGGCGCCAACGACCCCTACAAGGCGCTCCGGACCACCCTGAAGGCCGAAATCGACCCCGACGCCTGGGCGACGCTCCACAGCGACACGTCGCGGCCCTTCGACCGGCCGGCGTCGGGCCGCATCGCCGTGAAGGTGATCAACCACCTGGGGGACGAAGTGATGAAGGTGTTCCAGGTGTGACGAACCCGACGTCGCTATGGCCACAGAGCTGAAGATGTCCGCGCCTTCGAGACCGAAGGACCGGCCCGGCTTCCCCACGAACGTGAGGAGTGGAGTTTCTTCATGGTTGACTGGCAGATCCTTACGAATATAGCGGCTCCTATGCTCGCCCTCGTCTTCGGCGTATGGATCAATCGTCGGTTCGAGAATCGCCCCGTGCTGCTGTCTCACTGGGGACACGTATCTTCATTCAACTATCAGCAAGGTGACGGCACCACGGGGGTTGTTAACACCCATTCGGTTGTCATTCGCAACGCCGGCAGGCGCGCGGCCACAAACGTGCGGCTGAGCCACAACGTTCTACCGGCGAATTTCAATATCTGGCCTGCCGCGGAGTATCAAGTCAAGGACGTACCAAATTCGGGTGCCGACATCGTGATCCCCAAGCTAGTTCCCGGCCAGCACCTTACCATATCCTATCTCTATTTCCCGCCCGTCACTTACGCCGATGTCAACGCGAACGTGAGGTCTGATGAGGGTTTCGCCACTCCGATACCCGTCTTGCTGCAACGAGAGCACTCCAAGTGGTGCAAGGTTGTCGTGGGCACGCTCATGATTCTGGGGACCGTCTCATTGATTTATGGACTGTTCGAAGTCGGCTCATTTATCGCGGAGGCGGTATCAAACGCCAACGGGCGCACTTGACAAAGACGCGCGACCGTTCGGTGGTTCGATCCTATCTCGAAATTGAGATCGAGGCTGACCTGAGTTATTCTAGTTGTGATGGTGAAGTTGACCGACGAGCAATGGGAACGGATTCGGAAGCATTTCCCTGAAAGTAATAGTGCGCGAATGGCCAACTCATGAAGCCACGCGTATACATCGAAACCACGGTCATCAGCTATTTGGCTGCTCGTCCAGCGCGCGACGTGGTTGTCGCCGGACGGCAGCAGAGCACCAGGGACTGGTGGGTCACCGCGTCGAAGAGGTTTGATCTGGTCGTTTCCGCTTTGGTCCGTCAGGAAGCCGAGGCCGGCGATCCTGATGCGGTTCGCGCTCGGCTTGCTTTGCTTGACCCGCTTTGGTCACTCGACTTGGATGCGGAAGCGCACGAACTGGCCGAACGACTGGTCAGCGAGGGTGCCGTGCCCGCATCCGCGCAACGGGATGCTGCGCATATTGCCGTCGCGGCGACCAATGGGGTTCAGTACCTGGTGACGTGGAACTTGCGCCACATCGCCAACGCGGTCGTGAGGCCGCGGATCGAGTGGGCCTGCCGGCGGGCGGGTTTTGAACCTCCCGTAATCTGCACACCTGACGAGTTGTTGGAGGATGTCGAAGATGAAGATCGACCCTATCGTCGCTGAGGTTCGGGCGGTTCGGGACCGGCTCGCCGCCGAGTGCGGAAACGACCTCCAGAAGATATTTCGGCACGCTCGAGAGTACCAAGCGAAGTCCGGCCAGCGGTACGTACGCTACCGGCCACGCCAGGTACGGGTTCCGGACGACGTCACGGGCCCAGTGCCGACGGACGAGTCGCCGAAAGAGACCGGATGAGAGGACGGGCACGAACGTGAGCCGTCGAAACACCTGCGGTCCGACTGTGCGCTGATCGCGCGTGGGCGCGGAGGTGTTCAGCCTGCTCTGCTTGGCAACGTGAGCAACTACGTCCTGTGGTATTCCAAGCCGCCTGCGCCACCCAGTGCCGGATGGCCTGCGGGTGGGCTCGAATTCCCGGGCCAGATCCGCCGGCGACCGCCGGATCGAGCTAACTCGACCATCTGGTCTCGGAACGCTGGCGGATACGGCCGTCTCGATTTCGCTACCGTGGACACCACCTCATCTCGCAACAGCATCCAGTGTTCACAAAACCGGGTGAACTCCGAACACTCAAAGTGGCTCACTCTTCTTCCCAGCTTGCACGAGTTTGTCGTGCCACTTGCGCGTTCGTGGCAGCGTAAGTTGTTGATTCTAAATCTCTACGTTTTTGGGTTGTTAAAATTCGGCTAATCCTTACCGCCGCACCGCTGGCGGCCGAATAGCGAGGACGGCGGCGGTCCCGGCTCCACACCAGTTACGACCATGATGCTAACGTCCGCTCATCAAGGGTACGAATACCAGGACTTGCTGGTTGCTGCACGGCTGGTAGACGTCATGCTCGGGGACATCGTGGAAATCCGCGTCGACACAAAACTGGTCCAGAACGATGTCTTCGATGACCTGACCACCGTCGATGCAGCAGGCCGTCGAGAGCGCACACAGGTCAAGCATACCGCAAACGACGATCGCGCATTGACACTCGCCACATTCACCGGCGATGGGCGTAGTCTTCGACTGGACCGTGTGATTGCCACCGCCCTTGCAGACCGCGATGGGCCGGGCATCCAAGCCCGCGCCTTTTCTTTTCGGATCGTGTTGCGTGACACACCGCCGACGGACAGGCATCTGCGTGCGGTTCTCGAACTGGCAAACCCTGACCCCGGACCTCTCGTGCCAGGAATGGACAGCCAGCGCATGCGTTTCCGTCCCGACGCTCTCTGGGACGGCAACGGGCGCTTTGCGCCCGATCTCGCAGACGCCACCAATCCTTTCGCTTTCCTTCGTCTCGGCAAGAATGCCGTTGAACGCGCCGATTTGGATTGGGTTTGCCAACTGCTCATCCTTGAGCTTGCGGCGCCAGCTGCGAGCCTGGACCTGACCAACCCGGGTCCCGCAGAGCAGCTCTTGCTCCAACGCGCCCGGAGCGAAGTCGGTGCCGGAGCCTACCCGAACGGCGACCGTTCGGCCGTCGATGTTGCCGAGGCGCTCATCCGTTGCGCTCGCGCCGCGCGTCAGGGTTCAATAACGGTCACCACAGCGGAACTTCTGCGTCGGACTCAACTTCGTAGCGACTTCGGCGCCGTCGCCCGTGCCAATCCCGTTGACACAGCCATCGAGGTACCGCGCTCCACGACGGTAGACACACTTGTTCGGCAAATGACCACAGCCGCCGACAGCGGCCAGATCGCCTTGCTCGTGGGTCCGCCAGGCCAAGGGAAGTCCTGGATTTGCAAGCAGCTCATCGACCGCCTTTCTGACGACGAGTGGCTCGTCGCCGAACACTTCTGCTACCTCGGCGAGGCCGATAGATACCCGCTTCCACGGGTCCGGGTGGAATCAGTAATCGGAAGTCTCCTGGGTCGGGTCGCCGAGTACGATCCCGACTTGGTAGCCGGCCAACGGCCACGATTCGCCGCCGACGAGCGCGCGCTCGAAAACGCAATCGTTAAGGCACTCCGGAAGACGCCTCACCGCCGTGTCGCCCTCGTCATCGACGGGATAGACCACGTTACTCGCGTCATCCGCGAGCCCTCCCACGCCGACCCCTCCTTCCTCCTTGCAGACGCGCTAGCAGCTCTGGCTCTACCGCCTCGCAGCGCCTTGATCGTCCTTAGCCAGCCCGGTCAGCATTTACAGCCTCTCGAGGCGGCTGGGGCCGTTACGCTCGAAATTCCGAGGCTCACGGATTCCGAGTTGCGGCAACTGGCCATACACTTGGACGTCGTTGGCGACACTTCAGATGCTCCCCGCCTGTCCCACCACTTACCGCTACTCGTAAATGAGCAGGCCATTGAGGAATTTCTGGCGGCCTTAGCGGATCGTTCTGAGGGCAATGCCCTCTACGCCACGTATCTCTGTCGAGAAGCCCGTAGAAGTGCGATGACACCCGCTGCGCCGGCGGCAACCATCCGCAGTCTGCCGCAATTCGATGAATCTCTTCGTGGGTACTACCAGCACATTCACGCCTCGCTCGGCGACGAGGGCGCATGGGTAGCTGACGTCATCGCACTACTCGATTTCCCCGTTTCGAGAAGCGACCTGAAAGCCATCAGGCCCGATATGGCACACCGAGTAGATCCGGCCTTTGAAGTGCTGCGACCGGTTCTCTTGGAACGCGCTACCCAGGGTGGCGCTCGCGTCTACCACGAATCTTTCGCTCGATTTCTTCGGCTACCGTTTCACGGCAACGTGGCCGCTAGAACGGCACTCCTTGACCGGATTATCGCGTGGCTCGAACGCAGAGGTATTTTCGAGGACTCGCGCGCCTTTCGGCATCTGTTGCCTGCTCTTTCCGACGCCAACGACAACGAAAGAGTCGTGAGTGCGGTGGGTCGTGATTTTGTCGTCAAGTCAATCGCGGCGGGATTCCCAGCGTCAGCCATAGTCGAGAACCTCGCTACAGCGGTCCGATGTGCCGCACGTATCGGCGACTGGCCCGTAGTCGCCCGTTACGTGGAAATGAGCCGGTCGACCGAAACTTACAAGGGGGAACGATTCGATTCAGCAGTCGTGTGCTTCGTGGATGTCATTGCAAGGCTATTGGGCGCAGACACTTTAGCGAACAGACTTCTCCACGATGGGACTCCCATCATGGCCGCCCGATCCGGACTAAAGATGTGTGCCGCTCTCGATGAGCTGGGCACCGTTGTTCCATGGCGAGAGTACATGGAGGCATTCCTACGCGAGTCTGAGGACAACACGGTCTATGGCGAAGCGTCGGATCGCCAAGTAGCGGTTGCATGGTTACGCGGACGACTTCGCTTGGCGTCCTTACACCATCGCGCCACCGCCGACTCTCGGCAAGCGGCCGGGTTTCTTGGTACTGATAACGATAGTGCTCTCCTTGGGCAACTGAACTGGGTCGAACTCGGGAAGTACGTGCATGACCACGGGCTCCCGCCGGCCACTGTGATCCAAGCGATTCCTCGACACCCACGGACACGCGCGGATTATCGAGCTTCTTCCGAAACTCCCTCAGCCGGGCGACTTTTGTCTCGCACTCGCCGATAGAGTTTCGCGGCGAGGCGTTCCAGACACCGAGAACAACGCCCTTCCAACTGGGCCTCGCGAGCCGCTGCCCCTGGTGTTTCTCCAGGTAGCACGTGCCACGTGATTGCCCTCGGCGTACCGCTCGACGAAGTCGACCGCCGCCCAATTGAGGAAGCGAGGGAGCACCTGCTCGAACTGACAAGGGCAGTGCACAACGCGTACCGAGAGACGGGAAAAGTCGGCGAATGGACAGATGCGTGTGCTGTTGCAGCGAGAAGGGACTCCTTGGGTCTTGCCACAGCGGAGGCATTAACTTTCTTCGGGTCCAGGGTGGTACACTTGCTGGCTCCGATTCACGATCGCTCTTGCGCGAGCCGAGGCCGGGAGGCGGAGCGAACGCTCCACGTCCGCCTTGGCGGCACTTCATATCCTCACAGAGGTCACGAATCCCTTTGTGGCGACCCCAGGGCCTGCGACCTCGATCCAATCCATGGCCTCATTGACCAAACAATACGCCGGGCGGTTTCTATGCTCGACGACCGTGCCTGGGAAAATGGACTCGAAGCACTTGATCGGGTAAGTAGAAACATTTCCACCACGATCTGGGGCGAACTCGGCGGTCCACTAGGCCGTAACACCTTTCTCCACTTGGTGGTCGACACGGCGACGCCGGCTATCTCAAGTTCGTCATGCGAGTGAGTTGGAGCCTTCACCGGATGCTGCAGGTGCTCCAGCTCAACGTGTTCGAACGTCGCCTACTCCAGGAGCTCTTCACGACGCCGTCGCCACCCGGTCCTTCCAGCCCTCCCGGCCCCCAACTGCCGCTGATGTGGGCCTAGAATCGCCAAAATTATGGGACACTAGTGCATTACTATCTACGAGGTTCTGGACCCACTACCCCACTCTAATCGCCATCAATCCTCGTCGCGGCCGTGAGGCCGTTGCCGAGCTGCAACCGTTGTGCGAGCGCGTGCCGCGGCACACGGATGGGAAGGGAACACGTCAGGCGTGGAGCCGGTGGTGGCACCTGCTCGCGGCAGCGGATCCCGTCGCGCTTGGTCGATTAGTCCAGCGAAGATTGTTGAAGTCCTGTAACGATCCCAATCCTGTACTGCACGGCGCCCGCTCGGATTTATGGCGCGCGTGGCACCGACGAGCTGACCCTCTCGTTGCCGCAGCTCTTCGACTGACCCTTGACATCCCGCTCGAGGACACGGATGTTGCAGCGTTCCCTTCACTTGCCGCCAACCTTGAAACAACAGGCGACGCGCGGCTCTCCCGCCTGCTGGTCGCCCTACTGGCCCGGTTCGACGAACGGCCCTTCAAGTACAGCGTCAGCAACAGCAGTGATCTCTTGGAGCACGATCACGAGCGGGTATGCGCGCTCAACGCCGTTGCTGAGCGCGCCAATACGCCACGGATCACGGCTCTTCCCCGGCCGCCAACCGAAAAGGAGGACCTCAACACTCCGCCTATTCAGAAGAAGACGCCACAATCTACACCGTACCTGCCGGAACGCAATGCCCCGATGTTTCGTCCCGGTGCCGCCGGCATTGCCGATGCAATCCGTGGCTGGCGGCAGCGAAGGTACGACGAAACAAGACCCGGCTGGTCCGTCGAACGGTTTGCCACCTGCGTTGGCTACCGGCTCGTTGAACTTTTGGATCGTGGGCAGAATCGAGACGCAAAGGCTGCCCTCGGGTTGATTACCGACATGCGTAGTTTCGACGACAGCCCCGCCCTGCTGAAGGCACTTGGAGAAGGCCTGGAACGCCATCACCGGGGCCCTTTGGCAACAATAGCCTACACGCTTGCGTGGACACGCGCGCGCGGTGGCGGTGGCTGGTTGACATTCGGCGGTGAAACTGAGGTAGATTCACTTCGGCAGGCGGTGAAGCTTGATAGGGCGCTCGTGCTAGAAACCATTGCTAATGAAATCGAACGCGTTGTATCGCGTGGCGACGCCACGACCGGCATTGGTCAGGCGCTCATCTACGGCTTCGCAAGAGGCGGTCTTCATACCGACAGTTCGATTGCGTTCGACATTTGGAAAGAGATGTTTGCCGTGATCTCTGACAGGGCACCGCGGGTCGCTGACGCTGACGATCCAGAGGACATCTACCACGCGCCAGATCCAGATTGTGATGAAGATCTTCCGGGGGACCTTGATGTCGCCTTCGCCGCGGCGACGGTCGCGGCCTTAGCCCATCCCGGCAGAGAGCAGAAGCGACGGTCCCTCTTGGCAACTGATGTGCTCATCACAGAACGCCCGTCTACGGTGGCGACCGTCATCGGACCTGCATTGCTGTCGCTGTCCGATTCAGCGACGGTGACGTGGCTGCTTCGCGTAATGGAACTCCGCCGAGAGGAAGCGGCACCCCTTGTCTTTCAGTGTCGTAACGTTCTCACCGAGCTGTGTCAACGGCCCCATCTTACCGTTCGGGCGCTTGCTCGGCGGCTCATCAGCAACGACGATGTATTGCCCATTGCTCCTCGGGAACTGGATCCGGAATTGCTTGAGCGAACCCCCGCCAGTTTTCTGTTGTCCGCCGGAACCAACAGCGCACCGCCCAATTCTTCCGCTTCGAACGATCTCGTCGAGTGGGTAGCCGGTATTCGACTCGCGCGCGCGGAACAGCTACTTCCCGGCTTAACGCGAGCAGTGCTCAGGCGGGTCGATGAAGCGCGTAAAGAGGACGCGCACAGGCACCGAATGGACGTGCAACGGCGGGCGTACGCAGACAAATCCAGGAAGCGCTTGCCGGATGCGTTTCTGGCATCTGTTGAGGCAGTCGAGGAGGCCATACAACGGGCCGCAGCAGGTGCCCGAGGGGCTCGGTTGATGAACGGACAACTGGCCGCCGATCCCCTTGCATTGGAGGAATCGCTCGCGCAGGCCCTTTTAAATGATCCAGAGTTTCCATTAGCGGTGGAGCGCACTCGTCAATCGCGACCGGAGATCCCGCGGCCACCGGGGCGCGGTGACTCCCTGTGGTCCCACATGCGCGCTCGCGCTGCCGATGACAGTGTTGAAGCGACTGGTGTCGAAGCGGCCAACCATACGGGTGACGAGCTTCGTGGTACCGTAGCGATTCTGGCACCTCGCATCGTGCCGACCGTAGTCGGTGGACCGTATGACAAGTGGAGATTGGTGGCCACCGTCGAACGACGCGTGGTCCCTTCACGGAACTGGCGGGCTGATGACGACATCGCTGTTCGTCATAGGGCTATCGAATTGCGCGTGACTGGAGACCGCGAAGCGCTCGATTTGACGCCAATTGCACCGGCCGACATTGCGCTATGGAGCGCCTCCTCTGCGCTGGAACGTTCTGCGTGCCGCGGACGAACGCAAGCAGTTGTTGGCTGTGACTACTCGGTGCCGACCGCTGGCGACGGACGTCATGGGGTGGGAATCCAGCGCCAGCTATTGACCCCCAGCCCGTGGCTAATTGCGGCGCTAGGCCTCAATCCGACGGACTACTTCACCCTGGATGACGACCGAGGACCGGCAGCGGCGCTGATTTCGTGGCGAACGGAATATGAAACTAACGACTACTATCTCACTTGGCCACGGTTGTGCGGCACGGGTTTGGTTGTTCGGAGTGATGCCTTCGATCTCTTGGTTCACTTGGCTCCGGGCGGGTTGGTATATCGCGACTTTCTTGCTGGGTCGTCGAATTTGTGCGCGGTGCGGGAATGACCGGCGCTACTGATGTGGCGATCCTGTCGTGCGCATCGAAGCCGAGATCCCCTGGCGGATCGACCGCGCCGACGGTGAGCATTGCGTCGGGATTTGCGATCCGCTCGGCCTCACGGTAGAGTCCGAGACGTGGGCGGAGTTGATGGAGGACGTCGCGCTGACGCTTGATGCCATGCTGAACGACCTGCTCTCCAACAACGATCTGGACTACTTCCTGCAAGACCGTCCTTTGTTCCTGGCGGAGGACAAACAATGAAGCGGTCGCTGACGGCAGGGTGCTTGCCCGATGACGCTCTGCTCATTTACCTGTTCGAGTCACGAGGAGAGGTGCAAGGGTTTCGTGTCCCGGTCCGGGAGCTGGTCGCCGGGTGAGGTGGTACTCTTCCACTACGGCGGCGGCGGCGACGACGACGACGATCCGATCCGTGAACGGAACCACCGTCACCTGGAATCCGCGTTTCGGACGATGGGTTGCCGGTTGACGGTTCTTGGGTTCACGGAGGCGGATGCGGCCACCAGCCTTCGTGACAACATGCAGGACCTTCGATGCGCGGTGGACCGAGCGCAGGGCGCGGCGGTCGTGATCGATATATCCGTGTTCACGAAGCGGCACCTGCTGATGATGCTGAGGTGGCTCGACGACTGCGGTTTGTGGAACAGACTGTGAGACCTGGATACTGAAGGCGGCTGGCGACCCATGAGGCTGGCTACGAGACTGGACTGCTACCCGGGAAAAATGGTGTCCAGGCTGGCGGATCGTCTGATTCAACGATATGCCGGCGGGGCGGATTCGGTACTCGATCCGTTCTGCGGCTCGGGGCGATCCTTGCTGCCGCCAATAGAGCCGGCGTTCGGGTGGCGGGCATTGAATCCGATTTCGGAACTGTTTACCGGGTGAAGGTCCGGGGATTCGATTCCGCCCGCGCCAAGGAACTTGACAGGGCGTGGGTCGCCGCCGCTCAGGGGCCAATCGAACGGCTGCCGGATGACTGGAGCCGCAAGGGCTACTGGTTTACGCCGCGCACTCTCGAGAAGTTCGAGCGATTGAGAGCGGCCAGCAAGATCGTCGTCCTGACGGGTACCCCGGAGGGCTGGCCGGTTCTTTTCAGCTACGTTCTCGCAGTCAGGCTGTGCTCCCGTGCCGATCAGCGGAGCCCGAAGCCTTTCATTTTGCAGCAGGCGCGGCGTTCGAGAGCCGGCCGGCATTTCGATCCGAATCGGACCATGCTGGAACTGCTGCGCCGATTGCAGACATCCACCCATATGAAACGAGAGTCGACGTTCTCTCTGCAACCGCCTTATCACCTCGGTCGGGTCACGAAGAAGACCGGGCGGCACCGCCGACTCGACCTGCGAAGAAGGCGCGGAGAAACGTCAGGGAGTGCCGCGGGCGATCCGCCCGGCACCGCGATCGAGATCGGGAGATGAAGGGCAAGGGGCGGTCGCCCAAGCCTGCCGCGACCGCGTCGGCGCCTGAACCGGCAGCCACCGCCGCCGCGTGGATATTCGTTGGACTTTCGCCCCGGGGATTCCGTACAATGGCGGAAGGGCGGGGGGAGCACGAACGGAGCAGCGCGGAACGGCCCTTCGCCTGCCTGCCGGTCACGGTGCCGGTGGCCCGTTGACAATCGCGCAACGCCGGGCCCGCCGTGACGATCGCCATGCCGGCGAGCGGGACTCGGCGCCGCCCCATGGGTTGACGGCGGCGCGGCGCCGGAACAGCGCTGATGGAGGCCAACGCGTCGAAACCGCTCGGCCCGGTCTGGAAAGACCGCCTCAGTCTCTCCGCCCGCGTTGCGCCGGAGTTCTACGAACAGTCGGACGACGTCGGCGACGTGCCGCATGCCGGCGCGTTGCGCACCGCGCTCGACGACCTGCGCGGGTCGGCCGTCTTCTGCGTTCAGGACGTCCCGACCGTCGTCATCCTCTCCGTCGACGAGTACGATCCCGCCGCCGTCGCCCCGCTCCGCGCCGCGCTCTGGAACCAGGGCCTCGCCAGCCTGCTGCTGGTCGTTTCCGCCGACACCGTTCGCGTCTTCACGCTGGCTCGCGTCCAGCGCGGCGGCCACGAGGACGACGTCACCGGTTGCCTCGTCGAGGAACTGCACGCCGCCACCGACGCGCTCGCGCTCCGAAACCTGGTCTACGCCGCCGAATCCGGCCGCTACTGGGATGCGCATTCCGACCACTTCAGGCCGGAAGAGCGCGTGGACCGGGTGCTTCTCGACAATCTCACGCAGTCGCACAAGCAGCTTCGCGCCGCCGGCCTGTCCCCCGACGCGGCGCAGGCGCTGCTGGTGCAGACGATGTTCGTCGCCTATCTTGAGGACCGGAAGATCGTCGGCGCCGAGTGCTTCCGGGACGCCTCGAACGCGCGCGCCGACGGCTTCGAAGCGTTGCTGCGCTCGGGGGACGTCGAGTCGCTGGAGCGCCTCTTCGGGGCGTTGCGGAAGGACTTCAACGGCGACCTGTTCGTCGCCCCGTGCTCGTTCGACGTCGACGACCGCGGCCCGCGCCTCGGCCCTTCGCATCTGGAAATCCTGGCCCGCTTCCGTTCGGGCCGCGAGGAGATGCACGGGCCGGGCGGGCAGTATCGCTTTTGGCCGTACGACTTCAAGTACATCCCGGTCGAGCTGATCAGCGCCGTCCACGACCGGTTTCTGGGCGAACGGGAACCGGACCGCCGCGCCCGGGGCGCCTACTACACGCCGATGTTCCTGGCCGACACCGTGGTTTCCCACGTCTGGGACCGGCTGCCGCCCGCGGTCCGGGACGACGGGCGCTTTCTGGATCCGGCGTGCGGCTCGGGCATCTTCCTGGTGCGGCTGTTTCAGCGCCTGTGCGAGCGCCGGCGCGCCGCCCGCGGCGAACCCGCGATTCCCTGGGACGACCTGATCGACGTCATATCGAGGTTGCAGGGCCGGGACCTGGACGGCGGCGCCCTGCGCATGGCCGTGTTCTCGCTCTACGTCGCACTGCTCGAAGAGGTCACCCCGCCGGCCGTCCGGACGCTCATGAAGCGTGGCAGGATGCTCCCCCCGCTGTACGGCAAGACGCTTCGCCGCGGGGACTTCTTCGCGGTCGAGCCCGACGACGCGCCGGCCGACGTGATCATCGGCAACCCGCCCTGGTCGAGCCGCCGCGGCGAACGCCATTCGCCTCTCGAATGGTGCGCGGGTGAAGATCTGCCGGCCCCGGGACGGGAGCAGGCGTGGCCGTTTGTCTGGAAGTCGTTGCGGCGCCTGCGGGAGAACGGCGTCGGCGCGTTGCTCCTGCCGGCGATGGGCTTCCTGCACAACCATGCCGGAGATGCCGTCGAGGCCCGCAAGCGCCTGCTGCGCGAGGCGCGCGTCCTCAGCGTCGTCAACTTCGCGGACCTGCGGTTCCAGTTGTTCGACGGGGCGGTGCGCCCCGCCGCGCTCCTCGTGTTCGGCCGCCCGCCTGCCGGCGGCGGCGCCTACCGGTTCGACTACTTGACGCCGAAGGCCGACCTGAACCTGAAGTCCCGGCGCCTGATCACGCTCGGCAGAGCCGATCGCTGCCGGCTCGACTCCCGCATGGTGGAGGCCGACCCGTCCGTCTTCAAGAAGCGCCTGTGGCTGAGCGAGCCGGAAGCCCGGCTGTTCAACTACCTGGAGCAGTTTCCCCGTCTCGGCGGCCTCGTGGCCCAATTCGGGACGCTGTCCCGCGGGAAGGAATCGACGCAGGGCCGCTGGATCGTCGGCCAGGGTTTCCAGCCGGCCAACGCCGCGAGACTTCGACATGCCGGCCATGAACGAAGCCACGTCGTCGCCAGGACGCCCTACCTGCCGATACGCGAGTTCCGCGTCCTGGCGCGGACGTGCGACGGGTTGAATCCGTGGAAGGACGGCGTCGTGCGTCGGAGGGGATTCGAAGCGGGGTTCGAGGGGCCGCGGGTGCTGGTTCCGCGGGGCGTCGCCGCCGGCGCCGGTTCTGGAGGGCCGCGGCTGCGCGCGGTCTACGTCGAAGATCCGCTGACCTTCCAGCACATCATTCAAGCCATCGTCGTTCCGCCGGGAGACGAGCGTCGCGGCATGCTGCTCGCAGGACTCCTCAACAGCCGGTTGTTGCTGTGGTTCGCGTTCCACGGCACGTCGTCGTTCGGCGCGGATCGGCCCGAGGTGCAGCAGGCGGAGCTCCTGCGCCTGCCGTTTCCTGCGCCGGACGATCTGCCGGACCGGGAGCGGTCGCGCGCGGCGGCGGAGGCGCTGGCCGCCATCGTCGAGAAACAGCTTCGACGGCTCGATCCCGTCTCGGTGCCGCTCGATCCGGCCCTTGATCGGCGGCCGGACGAACGCGAACCACTCGCAGAGATCGATGATCTGGCGTGCGAGTTCTTCTGCCTGTCGGAAGAGGAGAGAGTCCTCGTGGAAGACACGGTGGAGCACGTGATTCCCGCCGCGCAACCGAACCGGGGGCGCTTGCCCGCGATCTGGCGGCCTTCGACCCCGGGCGACCGCCGCGCGTACGCCCGGACGCTGGCCGGCGCCCTCGCGGACTGGCTCGACGGCGACTGCGCCATCGGAACGCGTCTGGTGGCGCGCAACGACGATCTGGCCGTACTCCGGCTGTCGCTGCGGGACGGGCCGGGCGCGTTCGACTACGCCGAGGACGACGACGAGTCCGTGGCCGTGGCGTTGTCCCGGCTCGCCGAACACGTCCACCAGCCGCTGCCGGGCAACTTCCAGTCGTTGCCGGACTTCCGGGTGTTCGTCGGCCGGGATCTGTTCCTCGTCAAGCCGGCCGGGAAGCGGTTCTGGCTCCGATCCGCCGCCTTGGCCGACGCCGACGCCATCGCGCTCGATCTGCATGCGGCCTCGGGCGGACGGGATGCCGGCGGGCGGGACCGGGCCTGATGATTGGCGACCCCGCCGCTTGGGCGGACCGGTTCCGGTCGCTCGACGGGCGGTTTCTGGAGCGCGTCGTGGCGGTCTGGCCCCGGTGTCTCGCCGTTCTGCCGGAACGTCCGGGGGAAGACGTCATCACCATCAATCTCGTGGAACTTCTGAACCGCGACCCCGGGGCGCGGCGCTGGCGCCACTGGATCGAGTATCAGTACGAACCGTTCGGACACACGCCGGCAGGGACGGCGCACAGCAAGGGCAGGGTCGACGTGGCCGTGTTCCTGAACCAGGATCGCGACCGCTATCTCGCCTACGAGTGCAAGCGCCTCAACGACGTACGTGAAGACGGCAGACGGTCGCTGGCGGGGGAGTACGTGATGGACGGGCTGTCCCGTTTCGTTGCGGAGCAATACTCGGAGAGCCTGCCCATCGGGTGCATGCTCGGTTACGTCCTCGACGGCGACATGGCGTACGCGGCGTCGAGCGTCCGAGCGAAAATCATCGCATGCCGACGGAAGATCGCGCTGATCGGCGAGCCGAGGAACGAGGCCGCCGTCGGCGTGGCGACGCGCTTCTCCAGCCGTCACCGCCGGCGGCAGGGCGGCAGCGACATCGAAATCCGGCACGCGCTGCTGCCCGGGCGACTCCGCGCAGTAGCTTCGGAAGTCTCGGCAGATGCTCGCACGTCGTAACGTCGCCACCGTCACGTCAACGCACAGGATTACTTCAGAACTTCAAGCTTGAATTCCATCTGTTGGAGGAGGCCGCCGCGTCCTTCCGAGCAGCACCGGAAGCGCCTCGCGGAAATCGCCCGTCGACCACCGCCGTGTGCCGACGCTGCGCGACCGGCGGCGTCGCCGCCCCGGGACGGCTGAACGGTAGCGGCGGCGTCACGCGGAGCCGGAAGACGATCGGTGGGAGGCTCCATTGGATCGGGACGGCGGCTTCGGGATAGGATGCCGCCCCTTGGGAGTCCGTGGTGACTAGGGACAGCGATAGAGACAAGGGCGGCCCGGCGGGCTGCCGAACATCGTGCGGGCAGCTGGCGTGGCTCGATCGGCGCAGCGCCGCTCTCTACGGCCGCCGGTTCGCCGAGGCCGAGCCGCGGCAGCAGACGGCGCTGCTGGCGCGGCTGGCCGCGGAGCGGGCGGCCATGACGGGGGCGGGAAGGCCGGATGTCGGCTAGAAGTCCGCGCGTTGGCGGGGCGCGGAGGCCTGGAGGGTCGGTCGGGCGCCGGGCGGAGCCCTCAAGCGGCGATGGGCGGGCGGGTGCGGGGCCCGCCGCGCCGCTCGACGGCATTCGGGTCGTCGATCTCAGCCGGGTGGTGGCCGGCCCCTACTGCACGATGACCCTCGGCGACATGGGGGCCGACGTCGTCAAGATCGAGGAGCCGGGGCGCGGCGACGAGTCCCGCGCGTTCGGTCCGCCGTTCCTCGGGGGAGAGTCGCCCTACTATCTCTCCGTCAACCGCAACAAGCGCAGTTGCACCGTCAATCTGAAGCGCGAGGCGGGCCGGGCCATCGTGTGGCGGCTCATCGCGGGCGCCGACGTCGTCATCCAGAACTTCCGGCCCGGCGCCGTGGCCCGGCTCGGCCTCGACTACGAGGCGGTCGCGGCGCGCCATCCGGGGGTGGTGTACTGCTCGATCTCGGGGTTCGGCGACGGCGGGCCCGACGCGAGCCGGCCCGGCTACGACCTGATCGTGCAGGGCGAGTCCGGCCTGATGGATCTGACCGGCGAGGCGGACGGTCCGCCGTCGCGCATCGGCACCTCCATCGCGGACCTCACGGCGGGGATGATGGCCGCCCAGGGCATCCTCCTCGCGCTCTACGCCCGGCGGACGACGGGCCGCGGTCAGCACGTGAAGATCGCGATGCTCGACGCGGTAGCGTCGCTGCTAACCTACAACGCCGGCAACTACTTCGCGTCCGGCGAGAGCCCCACCCGCCGCGGGAACGACCATCCCTCGGTGGTGCCCTACCAGACCCTGCGGGCCCGCGACGGCTGGATCAACCTGGGCATCGCCAACGACTCGCTGTGGTTGCGCTACTGCAACGCCGTCGGGCGGCCCGACCTGCGCGACGACCCGCGGTTCGCGACCGCCCCGGAGCGGGTGAAGCACCGGGATGCGCTGGTGCCGATCATCGTCGATCTCACCACCTCGCGCACCGTCGCCGAGTGGATGGACGTGTTGCGTGCGGCCGGGGTGCCGTGCGGCCGCATCCGCAACGTGGCCGAGGTCTGCACCAACCCGCAGCTCACCACCCGCGGCCGGGTCGTCGACCACCCGCACCCGACGGCGGGCCAGGTGACGATGATCGGCCAGCCCATCGAGCTGAGCGGGACGCCCTGCCGCATCGACCGCGCCCCGCCCCTGCTCGGCCAGCACACCGGCGAGGTGCTGCGCGCGGCCGGCTACACCGACGAGGAGATCCGGGCGTTCCGCACCGGCGGGGTCGTCTGACGCGACGCAGCGGCAAGGACGCCGGCCGGATCCGCTTGGGATCCGTCTTGGGCAGGGAGCGGGTGGTATCGCCGGCTCATGGCGTGCCGCGGCGGGGTCGTCTGACGCGACGCAGCGGCAAGGACGCCGGCCGGATCCGCTTGGGACCGTTTCGGGGCGGCGGAGCGAAGTGGAATCGGCGGCTCATGGCGCGCGCCGGCGGGGTCGTCTGACGCGGCGCGGCGCAGCGGCAAGGACGCCGACCGGATCCGCTTGGGACCGTTTCGGGGCGGCGGAGGGAAGTGGAATGGGCGGCTCATGGCGCGCCACGTGGTAGTCTGTTGACGGGTCCAGGTCGGAGATGGTGAAAAGACATGGACAAGGAAACGCTCACGCTGCTCTATAGCAGCCCGCGTGGCAAGACTCCGCGGCGCGCCGGCGGTGGTGGGGAAACGGCTCGGATCGGTCAGATTTCGGCGATTTCGACCGCTGGACGACACGTTCTTGGGCCGAGTACGGTCCCGGCCGGATGCAGCGCAACTTCTGCTGCGGACTGATAGGAGTAATCACCGCGATGATATCGTGGCGGCGGGGGGGAGTAATGCTGGTCACCGCCAAGGCGGATCGGCTCACGGGCAAGACCGTCCCACGCTCCGCCACCGCCGTGCGCAGGCGGAATCGTGGCGGGTCCTGGGGCTCCGGACGTGCGGCATCGCGGGTTCCCCGGCGCCGGTCGATCGGCAAGACGGTGGCGACCCCTCGAATCGGGGGCGAGCCGTCACGCGCCGTCAGCGTGGGATGTCCCTGGCTCACGGGCTGGGTGGATGCGTTGCGGGCGGTGATTACGTCATTCGTGACCAAGTGAGGGCACGGGTGGGCGGGCAGGGAACGGACTCATCTTGTTCGTGATTCAGGAGCAGGTCGAATGACTTTCAGGCGGATGCGCGGGCTGGCATGCGGTCTGCTGATGCTCGCTGTCGGCGCGGCGGCGCACGGTCAGGCGGTGAAGCACACGGAAGTCGAAGGATGGCCCGACCCGCCGACCTCGGCCGCGGGCACCCCGGCCGCCTGGAATTTCGGGCAGGTGTCGGGGATTGCCACGACCGCCAACGGGTACATCCTGATGCTGCACCGCGGTGCCCAGCCGCTGATGCTGTTCGACCCCGGCGGGCGCTTCGTGCGGGCGTGGGGGGACGGCCTGTTCGACAACGGGAAGGTCGCGGGCATCGCGCCGGATGATCGCCGGCCCGGGCAGTCGGGCTACACCGCCGTCTATGGGGCGGCGGGCTGCCACAACTGCGGCGCCCACGCGGTGCGGGTCGACCCCGACGGCAACGTCTGGGTCGTCGACGCGCCCGGGCACGTGGTCTATAAGATGGACTTCCAGGGCCGCGTGCTCATGGAGCTGGGCGCGAAGGGGGTCGCGGGCCGCAGCCGGAACACCTTCAACCTGCCGACGGACGTCGCCTTCGGCCCCGACGGCTCGATCTACGTCAGCGACGGCTACGGCAACGCCCGGGTCGTGAAGTACTCGGCCGACGGGCAGTACCGGCTGGAGTGGGGGAGCCGGGGCACGGGTCCCGGCGAGTTCGGCTTGCCCCACAACCTCGCGGTGGACGCCGGCGGGCGGGTCTACGTCACCGATCGCGACAACCGGCGTGTGCAGGTCTTCGACGCCGACGGCGGGTTCCTGGCCGAGTGGCCGGAGATCGGCGGCAACTCGGCCCTGTTCATGACCGCCGACCAGCACCTGTGGACCGGCGGCACGCTGCGGAGCCTCGACGGGGCGGCGGTGGCGACCCTGCCCGGCGGCGCCTGACGGTCACGGAGGACGGCGCGGTGTTCGTCGCTCAACTGGTGGGCCGCGTGCAGAAGTTCGTCGTCGCGGCGGACGAGTGACGGCCGGGGCCGGGACGGCGGGATGGGTGGCGGTGGCGACCCTGTCCGGCGGCGCCGGCGGGCGCGGGATGACGGTCACGGAGGACGGCGCGGTGTTCGCCGCTCAACTGGGGCCGCGTGCAGAAAGTTCGTCGTCGCGGCGGACGAGTGACGACCGGGGCCGGGACGGCGGGAGAGCGGGTTGGGCGGCGTTGGCGACCCTGTCCGGCGGCGCCGGCGGGCACGGGATGACGGTCACGGAGGACGGCGCGGTGTTCGTCACTCAACTGGTGGGCCGCGTGCAGAAGTTCGTCGTCGCGGCGGACGAGTGACGGCCGGGGCCGGGACGGCGGGAGAGCGGGATGGGCGGCGAACCAAGGATGGTGATCGACAGGGTCAACCGCGCCCCGGCGCAGCCGTTTTCTGCGGTTCGGCGCGCCTGACACACGGCAGGTTGATTCTGTCGCCGTCCCGAGCCGCCGGAGCGGTTTCGGGAGCGGGGGGCTGCGCCGCGAGGTGCCGGGGGCATCCCGGATGGACCCAGACGGAACCGTGCAGCAGTGATGGAGGAATGGTCAAGATGAGAGTACGAAGCTTTGCGGTGGCGGCGGCGCTTCTGGTGGCGGCGGCCTCGGCCGGCGCGCAGACCTACGAGCCGCCGCGGCTGCCCGACGGCAGGCCCGACCTGCAGGGGGTCTGGGACTTCCAGTCGCTGACGCCGTTGCAGCGGCCCGAGGACCAGGACAAGGCGGTTCTGACGGCGGAGGAGATCGCGGCCGTCGAAGCCGCGGCGGCCGAGAACAACGCCGCGGCCAACGCCCCCAGCGAGCTGCGCGACGAGCCGTTGCCGGTCGGCGGCAACGTCGGCGGCTACAACCGCTACTGGGTCGACCAGGACGCCTCGGTGGTCGAAGACGGACGGACGTCGCTCATCGTCGATCCGCCGACGGGCCGCCTGCCGGCGCGCCAGCCCGGCGTCGATCTGATCGAACTGTCGCTGGGCGAGGACCGGCCCGGCACGCGTCCGGTGCGGGTGCGGGCGGCGGGCATCGGCGCCGACAGCTTCGAGGACCGCGGCCTCGCCGAGCGGTGCCTGCTCGGGTTCAACTCGGGTCCGCCGATCGTGCCCGCCGGCTACAATCAGAACATCCAGTTGTTCCAGACCCCCGACCATGTGGTGGTGCTGCACGAGATGGTGCACGACGCCCGCATCGTGCCCCTCGACGGGCGGGAGCATCTGCCCCAGGGCCTCCACCAGTGGATGGGCGACTCGCGCGGCTACTGGGACGGGGACACCCTCGTCATCGAGACGACGAACTTCAGCGACAAGACGGCCAGCTTCAATCCCTCGGTGGCCACCGCCGTCGGGTCCGGGACCACCCTGCATCTGACCGAGCGCTTCAGCCGGGTGGGCGACGACACCCTGCTCTACGAGTACACCGTGGACGATTCGAGCTCGTTCACCGCGCCGTTCACCGTCGCGCTGCCGATGAAGCGCGGCAACGGGATGTACGAGTACGCGTGCCACGAGGGGAACTACGGCCTGCTCAACATCCTGGCCGGCGCGCGAACCGCCGATCTCGACTCTGCCGGGCAGGACCAGTAGTCCGGCAACCGCCGCCCGGCGGCCCGTTGCCGCCGGACCGGCTGGCCGGCGCGCGAACCGCCGATCTCGACTGCCGGGCAGGACCAGTGGCCCGGCAACCGCCGCCCGGCGGCCTGTTGCCGCCGGACCGGCTGGCCGGCGCGCGAACCGCCGATCTCGACTCTGCCGGGCAGGACCGGTGGCCCGGCAACCGCCGCCCGGCGGCCCGTTGCCGCCGGACCGAGCCGCCGGGCGTCCGCGTCGTCCCGCGGCGCGGACGCCGGCTCGTGCAGGCCCGTTGCGCTTGGCGTCGTCCCGCGCGGAAAACCGCGGGACGACGCCCATCACGCCTCCCGCGTGACCAGCACCTCGACCGCCACGGTGTGGCGGCCCCCGCCGACCGTCACCCCTTTCAGGGGGCTGACGTCCTCGAAATCCCGCCCCCAGCCCAGGGTGATGTGGCCCCCCGCCGGCCTGACGTTGTTCGTGGGGTCGAAGTCCACCCACCCGACGCCCGGACAGTAGACCGACACCCAGGCGTGCGACGCCTGCGCGCCGACCACCCCGGGGTCGGGGACCAGATAGCCGCTGACGTAGCGGGCGGGGATGTCGTGGGATCGCAGGCAGGCGATCATCAGGTGGGCGAAGTCCTGGCACACGCCGTGCCGGCCGGCCAGGATCTCGGAGACCGGGGTCGAGACGGTGGTCGCGATCTGATCGTAGGTGAACTCGCGGTGGATGGTCTCCATCAGCGCGCCCACGCCTTCGAGGAGCGGCCGGTGGGGCGGCAGGGGCCGGCGCCGCATAGCGGGCGAAGCTGCCGCCCCGCGGGGCGAGCGGCGATTCCACCTGGAACTCGACCGCGGCCCGCTCTTCCGGGGTCTCGCGCGCCCGCAGCCGGCCGGCGGTGTCGGCCACCGAGGGAGAGTCGATTCCGGCGCGGTCGCGCCCCGACGCCGACACCAGGCTCTCGGCCGTCACCCGCAGGTGGCGGTGGGCATCCTGGATCGCGAAGGTCGTGGTCGCGTTGCCGAAGTAGTCGGCGCGGGTGATCGAGCTGGTCGCCGGCGGATCGATCGCGAGCCGCGTCTCCCGTACGGTCTGCGTATCGCCCGCCCGCGGCGTCAGCCGCACTTGGTGCATCGAGAACGACACCGTCTCGGCGTACGCGTACCGGCTCGTGTGCCTGACGCGGTAGTCGAGGGCCCGGGGCCGCGCGGCGTTCATCGGCTCGCTAGGAGTCTGCGGCCGTAGAACGGCGCCGCCTCCCCCCGGAGGCGCCCGACTCCCTGGAGGGTTGGTTGGGCGGCGGGCGGAGCAGGCGACGCTCTCCGGGCCAGGAGTCTGCGCCGCAGAACGGCGCGGACTCCTGGAGGGTTGGTTGGGCGGCGGGCGGAGCCGCAGGCGACGCTCTCCGGGCTAGATGCCGGACCGGGGCGGCGTGCGTGAGATAGTCGCGGGTCAGCGCATCCGAGAGGCCGCGGAGGTCGGTCTGCACCCGGTCCAGCAGCGCCGTCAGGTGGTGACGCCGGCCGTCGCGCACATCGCACAGCTCGTCGAAATCGACGAGTTGAATCGCCGCCACCGCCGCGGTGATCCGCTTCGATTCGGGCGACGTCCGCCCCGGCGTCGGCGGTTCGGGCAGGTGCGCGACGTGCTGCTTCAGGTGGTCGAGCTGAAGGGCCACGCCCCGCGGGTTCGCGTCGTCGAGCAGCAGCAGATCGACGACGAGGTTGACGCGCATCGAGGTGAGATAGCGCGACCGATAGGTGATCACGCTGTCGGTGGCGTCGAGCAGGAGCTCGATGCGGGCGCGTTCGTCGCCGGTGACCGTCGTCAATCCGTGCCGCAGCAACCGGATCACCTGCAGCGCGCGTTCGAGCCGGCGCCCGAAGGTCGAGCAGCCGCCACCCGTGGCCCCGGGTCATGCCCTCGCTGACGGCGCCGCTGAAGCTCGCGAGCATCATGACCATCTGGTCGAGCGTGCGGCGCAGGCCGCCGCGCTCCCGCCGCCTGGACCGGCCCGACCGCAGGTCCGATTCGAGGCGGCTGATGATGCGCCACGAGTCCGCCGACAGGCGGTCGCGCAGCAGCCAGGCGGCGTTCCGGAGGCGTTCCACGTGCCACCGGAGGCTGCCGCGCTGCTCCGACTCGGACAGCATCGAGGAGATCGCCGCCTGCAGGGCTCGGGCGGGGCGGTGGATTGGCGGCGCCCGCTCCGTGCGGCACGTAGCCGAGGTCCGTGATGAAGCTCAGGGCGCCGGTCAACGCCGCCGTCGAGCGGCGCGACGATTCCTCGGACAGCAGCGGCATTGCGGCGCGCAGCAGCCGCACCGCGGCGTCGACCCGTTCGGCGTATCGGCCCAGCCAGTACAGGTTGTCGGCGACCCGGCTCGGCAGGTCGAACGTGGCCCGGCTGACGGCGATGGGGGATACGCCGGCGGGAATCAGCGGGCGGTGGGGCTCGGCCGCCTCGCCCGCCACCCAGACGTCCTTGCTGCTGCCGCCGCCGAGCAGGGTCACGTCGAGGGAGCCGGTCGACGACGACACCCGCCCCAGCCCGCCCGGCAGCACGTCGTAGCCGTCGCCGGCGGACAGCGCGTAGACGCGGATGACGAGGAAGCGCGGCGAGAGGGCCGCCGGCCACCCGAACCGGGGTCGTCGAGAGGGCGATCTGCTCCTGCGCCACGTAGCGGTGGGGCTGGCGGGCGATGCGGTCCGCGAGCCGGGCGCGCCGCCCCTCGGGCAGGCGCCGTCCGAACGTCCGTTCCCGCCGCGCGCTGGGATAGGCCGGCTTGATCACCAGCTTGTCGAGGTGGTCGAGCACATGCGCGCGCGCCGCCTCGTCGCCGCACCACCAAGTGGCCACCGAGGGCAGCAGCAGCTCCGCATCCAGCAGCCGGCGGCACAGCGCCGGCAGGGAACGCCATCACCCGCCGGCGACTCGGCGACGCCGGCGCCCGGCGGGTTGATGACGGCCACGTTGCCGCGCCGCACCGCTTCGACGAGTCCGGACACGCCGCTCTGCGACGCCCCCCCGAACTCGAGGGGGGTCGCAGGGCCTCCGACGGCTGGCTGCGGAGGATCAGATCGACCGGCTGCAGGCCGCCCAGCGTCTTGATGTAGACGCGGTAGTCGCGGACGGTCAGGTCCGTGCCCTCGACGAGGGTATAGCCCATGTAGCGGGCGAGAAACGCGTGCTCGAAGTAGTTCTCCGACGCCGGTCCCGGGGTCAGGACGACGATGCGGGGGTTCTGCCGGTGCCCCGGCGCGCTCGCGGCGAGCGACGTCCGGCGGGTCTCGAAGGTGCCGGCGAGGCGCCGGACCTTCGAGGCGACCAGCACGTCCGGCAGCACCGTGTTGACGACGATGCGGTTCTCGAGCGCGAAGGCCGAGCCCGGCCGGCGCTTCGGTGCGGTCGCCCAGCACCCGCCAGCCCCCCGTCGGGCGCCCGCACCAGATCGGCGGCATAGAGGGGCAGCCAGCGTCCGCCGGGAGGCCGCAAGCCGTCGCATGGCCGCAGAAAGGCCGGGTTCGCGTGCAGCCAGTCCGCGGGCAGTGCGCCCGTGCGTATGAGTTGCCGCGGGCCGTAGAGGTCGCCGAGCACCGCTTCGTACAGCTCGGCGCGCTGGACGACCGCCCGTTTCAGGTGCGCCCACTCGGCGCCGTCGATGACGCAGGGAATCACGTCGAGCGGCCAGGGGCGTTCCCGGGCGCCCCCGCGCTTCTGGACGTGGAACGTCATGCCGTTGTCGCGGATGAGCCGCCGGGTTTCCTGCGTCCGCCGGTTCATCTCGTGACGGCCGGCCGCGGCAGAGGGCGTTCGTCATCGCCTGCCAATGCGATCGGAGCGCGCCGTCCGCGTCCACCATCTCGTCGTAGTGGCCGGCGAGCGGGGTATAGGCGGGTGGTTTCGTCAAGGCCCCGGCTCCGGTGGCGGTCCGGCCGGCGCGGCGTCGACCCGCGGCGCCTGACTCGTCGGTCCGATGAACAGCCCCGAGAACCGATACGAGAGGGACGGATGGTCGATCCCGTAGGCCGCGGGGCTGCGCAGCGGATCCGGACGGCGCGGGAACGGGGAGTCGGCCGCCGTCGGTCCCCCCGGCGCCACGGGGTTGCCGCCCCCGGCGCCGCGGTGCCGTCCGTCCGAAATGAAGGTCGCGGTTCCGAGCCGGGGGCGCGCGCCGCGTTGTAGAGGGCCGTCGGGGCCCAGCAGCCCGCGGCAAGACTCCGCGGCGCGCCGGAACTGGCCGGCAATGGCGCGGAAACGGCTCGGATCGGCCAGATTTCGGCGATTTCGACCGCTGTACGACATGTTCTTGGGCCGAGTACGGTCCCGGCCGGATGCAGCGCAACTTCTGCCACGGACTGCCAGACCAGCGCCTGCCGGGCGTGGGCGGGGTGGGGATTGACCTTGATGACCCCGGGGCGGCGGTGCGGCGCCGGCCGCAGCCGGATGGACTGCGGCGACAGGATGACCCGCCGGTCGTACTCGTAGCTTGTCCGATGGTTGATGGCGACCTGAATGCCCATGGAAATCGACGAACGTCGGCGCGCCGACCGCCGCCGGCCGTTCGTCAGAGCCCGTGGCGGAAGGCCCCGCCGCATTCGACCGGCGATGCCGCCGCCTGACGGCATCGCCGGCGCGCCGGACGGGGCCGGGAGCCCGTCGGGGAACGCGTCCCCGGCGCGGCTCCGTCCGGCGGTGGGGGCCGCCGCGCGGGTCAGTCGAGCTCGGCGTAGATCTTCTCCGCGTTGTCCTCGGCGCTGGTCAGGGCGCCCCGGCTCATCGCGTAGCCTGCGTAGCGCTCCGGTAGGTCGAGCGAGGCCGCGGTCTCCGCCGCCGACCGGCCGGCCGCCCGGCCTGCCTCGACGGCCGCGAGGAAGTCGCGGTTGAACTCGCCGAACTCGCGGAAGTCGGCCCAGCCCATCACCGGACTGTGTCCGGGAATCACCGTGTCGACGCCCTGTATGCCGTCGGCCGCGGCGAGCACCGTCTTCCCGTAGTTGACCCCGCTGCCGCCGTTGTTGACGTCGATGTAGGGCACGCCCTTCCAGGCGAACAGGTCGCCGGTGTGGGCGACGCCGAGGCCCGTGAAGACCACGATGGAGTCGCCGCTGGTGTGGCCGGCGCCGAAGTGGTAGAGGTCGATCTGGTTGGCCCCGTCGAGCAGGGTCAGGCGATCCTCGTAGGTTTGGCCCGGCAGGTACTGCCGGCCGCCGGCGGACTGGAACGCCGGCATGCGCTCCATGTTCGTCCGGGTGTTGACGTGGGCCGCCACTTCGACGGGCTGGGCGAAGTCGATGTTGCTCCCCACGTGGTCGCCGTGGGTGTGGGTGTTGATGATCATCGTGACCGGCTCGTCGGTCACCGTGCGGATCTGGTCGAGTATCGCCCCGCCCCACCCGGGATTCTTCGTGTCCACCACCACCACGCCCTCGCCGGTGACGAGCGCCGCGGTGTTGCCGCCGCCGCCCGTGATCACGTACAGGTTGTCCTTGACGTGCTCGATCTCGGCGACGTTCCCCTGCGCCGCGGGGCGGCTCATCGCCGCCGCGAGGCCGATCGCGGCCAGCGCGGCCAGAACCGTGATTCGTTTCATGACATGCCTCCGTCCATTCCGCGGTTGAGAACTGCCGGCCCGCGGCGGAACGCTCCGCTTGCATTCGACCGGCGATGCATCCCGCCCGATTGCGTTGTTCCGCGGAGCCGGTCCCTTGCTCCGCGGTCGCGACAGGCTCGATAGGCTCCGTCGTCACGCCCGCCGCACGGGCGTTCTTCAACCTGCGGGCGCCCTTCGGCCCGCCGGCGCCCCCGCCGGTCTCGGCGCCGCTCGAGGTCTGCCGCCGACTGGAAGTCCCAACTATACAACGGTCCGCCCCGCCAGCCGGTGATCGAGCACCATCTCCTCGGTCAGGGTCGTCCCGAAGCCCGGGGCGGTGGGCGCCACGACGTCGCCGTTCTCGACCGGCGGCGACATCGCGTCGAGAATCGCCGATCCGGCCGGGAAGCTCTCGGCCATGGTGCAGCTCGGCGAGATCAGCGCGATGGGGAGCCCCCACGAGCTGCCGCCGCGGTGGGGGATGATCTCGAGCCCCGCCGCCTCGACGAGCCGCGCGATGCGCCGCCCCGCGGTGGTGCCGCCGCACCACGTGATGTCCGGCTGGAGGATTTCGGCCGACCCGATCCGCACCAGCACCTCGAACCCGTGCTCGGTGTACTCGTGCTCGCCGCACGCCACCCGGGTCCAGCCCGGGCCGCCGCCTCCGATGCGGCGCACCAGCTCGGCGTAGCCGAAGACGTCGTCGGGCGAGAGCAGCTCCTCCATGAAGTACAGCCCGGCCGGCCGCAGCCGCTCGGCCAGGTCCACCGCCCAGTCCACGGTGCCGTTGCGCGAGACGCAGTCGGTCATCAGGTTGCCGTCCGGTCCCAGGACGTCGCGGGCTTCGAGCACCGAGGCGACCGCCCGGTCGAGGGCCGCCGGCGGGGTGGCGGGGTTCACGGGCAGGCTGCGCTTGAAGTTGCGGACCCCCGCGGCGGCGCCCGCCGCGACGTCGTCGCCGGTCTGGTAGAGGGCGATGCGGTCGCGGGGGGCGCCGCCGAGCAGTGCGTGCACCGGCTGTCCGGCGTGCTTGCCCGCGATGTCCCAGAGCGCGTTGTCGACGGCGCTCAGGGCCATGGCGAACAGGCCGCGCCGCCCGTAGAAGATCGCCGACTGGTACATCTGGTCCCAGAGCTGCTCGACGTTGAGGGGGTTGGCGTCCATCAGCAGGTGCTTCAGGTGCCCGTCGATGATCTCGACGGCGGCGCTGCCCCCGGCGCCCATGCCGAAGCCCGTCACCCCCTGATCGGTCTTGATGATCGCGATGATCGCGGACGGCAGTTGCTCGAACGGGCCGCCCCAGCGCCAGCGCCGGGGATCGTCGTCGGACGAGAAGGTCGGCGCATCGAGCAGCCCGTCCGAGCGCTGGTTGATGTAGATCGGGTAGGCGTCGACGGCGCGGATGCGCAGGGCGGGCGGCTGCGCGCCGGCCAGCGTCGCGGGCCGCGTCCCCGAAGCTGCGGCCATCGCCGTGAGCCCGGCGGTTTGCAGGAAACGTCGCCGACTCGGCAGCGGCAGGTCTTGTCTCATCTCAGGTCTCCGCGATCCAGCTCTTCGAGAACCGCCCCGCCCGCAACCAGCCGGTGCTCGGTGAGCACGCGCTGCAGGATGTCGAGGCGGAACCCGCGCGTGGCGAAGGCGGCGACGAGGACGTTGGTGCCCAGCAGGATCCTCACGAGATCTCGCGGAAGACATCCTCGTCGGTCAACCAGCCGTGGGCTTCGGCGAACGGCGCGACCCGGCGCCGCAGTTGATCGAGCCGCGCGAGCGCCGGTTGCCGCCGCACCGCTTCGCGCACGAACGCGCTCTTGCCCGTGCCTGTCCGCGCCGCCGCCTCGCGCAGCTCCGCGTCCAGCCGATCATCGACGCGAATGGTCAACGTCGCCATGCGCTGCAAAGTACTACACTCGGTGAGCCCAGTGCCAACCTTCGCCGTCCAGGGGGCGCACGTCAAGACAGTGAGACGCCGCCGCTGGAGTCGCTACAGCGGGAGATGGCCGCCGACGTAGCCGATCTCGACTTCTCGTACGCTCGCATCGAAGCGCAGATGGATGCGCCCGCCGCTCCCGAAGCGGGCGTGCCACTCGAACAGCACCCGTGCACCATCGCCCGAGCGGAACCGCCGAGCCTCACGGAGGCCGGGGCGGTTCATCACCCGGTCGCTCTCCGGCGTGACCTTGCACGTCCACGGAGGAGCCGCGCCATCCCGCCACGCGCCGGCCGCCTTGTCGAGATCCTTCAACCGGTTGACGATCGTCGACAGCATCCCCGCGTTCAACGCCGCGCACTGGTTCTCCACGTCGGGGCCGAAGGTCAGATGCGGGAACATCTGCTCCCGCCGCTTCCAGAACCCGGCGGCGTCGCGCGGCGTCGGCAGGCGTTCGCGGTGGCGTTGAACGATGGCTCCGCCGTGGTGCGACCGGGCCAGGTTGTCAACGGTTTCCGCTCCCTCCCCGAGAGAGCCGTCCGGCAGCAGTTCGTGGAAGTCGACCGTGACCCGGTCGCGGTCCCACACCGGTTCTGACGGGAGGCTGACTGCGATCGCGTCCGTGATGGCGCACAGGAGGAGCGGCGCTCCGTCGTCCTGCGGCAGTGTCTTCTCTTCGCATCTCAGGAATCGATTCCGCGAAGTCTTCCCCGACATCGCTCAGGAGCGGAGACTTCGCGGTCAAACGCTATGAGGAACAGATACTCCTCCCGCGCCCCCCGCTGCCGTAGTTCCTGGTACGTCTCGAACAGCGACCGATCGTGCGAACAGCGGATTTCGTGGACCGACCGGCACATCCGAAGAGTCGGCGGCGCGGCGCGGTGCTCGACGAGCGCCGCCATCCCGGACACGGTGTCGGTCAGCCACGCTATCGCCTCGCCGCGCCCACAGGGGACGAGACTGGCATGGTTCAGGATCATCTCGCGCACGTTGGATCCCCCAGCCCGGGTTTCGCTACAGCCAGTCACTCGGCTTCGTGATCTCGTCCCGGCCCGCCTTGCGGGCTTTGTCGGCGGCTGCTCTCAGCCGCTCCGGGTCCGCCATGCCTGCGAGTTTCTCGTCGGCGTCGCGCTGGTTTCCCTTCAACAAGGCGTTGATGGCGGACTTCGCTTTGGCCTCTGATCCGAGGCCTGCGAACGTCCGTCCGCTTCGCACCACCTGCCCGGTGACCGGGCACCGCCGGTCGGCGTTCGGGGGCGGTGGCGGGGTCGCGGTGTCTCGCGCCGCAACGGCATCCGGTCCGCCGGGGCGGCTCCGCGGGGCGAGCAGCCTCGCGAGGTTCTCGTCGTGTTGATCGAAGAAGCCGGACGGCCAGCGCGACAGGCGCCCGTCCGCGTCGACAGCCGGTGAAGAGACGACCGTGCGCCCGCCATCGCGTTCGAAATAGTGGATGGCGGTGTCCGCGGGTTGCGATCAGCCCATCGCGCACGGCAATGCGCACGCCGTCCACGAAGTGGTCGCTGTGGGTCTCCACGAACACCTGAACCCCGGCGCCCGCCGCGCGAACCGCGAGCTCCGCAAGCCGGGTCTGCCCGCGGGGGTGGAGATGCGCCTCCGGGTTTTCGATGAGGCAGAGCGAGCCGCCCGGCGACAACAGCGCCAACACGACGGGCAGGACGTACGACAGCCCGAAGCCGACGTTCGTGGCGCGGTGGCGGCGCGTCGCTACGTCGCCCGGGCGATCGAAAACAAAGCCGGCGATAACGGTATCGGCGGCCAGCACCGACTCGAGCTGGAGATGCGCGCCGGGGCTGACGTCTTGCAGCCAATGATCGACGACGTCGAGCAGCCGGTGACCCGGCCGGTCGCCGCAACGGGGATCGTCGGCCGGGAGGAGTTCGTTTTGGCGATCGTTCAGAAAGTTCCACGCGTACTCGCCGCCCGCGCCGAGGTCACGGCGGCGCGCCAGCATTTCCGACAACGGATAGGACTTGCGGGGGCCGATGCGTTCCGCCTGCACATAGTGGAACGGTCCGCCGAACGGGGGAAAGGCGCGCCAGACCGGCGGAACCCCGGCCTCGGTGGCGGGGCCGATCACCGACAGTTGATCGCCGGTGGGCGAGTAGCCGAACGCCTGCGCCCACGGCTCGGGCGTCTCGTCGCGCCGCAGTTCGAACCCGACGACTTCTTCCTCGGCGTCCTCGAACAGCACGTCCGAGCCGGCGCCGAGGTCGGTCAACGCGCCGCCGAGCACCAGCCGCCCTTCCAGCAGGTCCCGCGTGTCGAACGATTGCCGCAGGACCAGCAGCGCCTGAATCACGCTGCTCTTGCCCATGCCGTTCAGGCCGCACAGCAGGTTCAGCGGCGCGCACGGCAGATCCAGCGCCTCGAAGCACTTGAAGTTCTTCAATCCGATTCGCCGCAGCATCAGAGGAATTCCTGGACCAAGTCCCGAACGGCGGCGAAGCGCTTGAGTATGCGCCGCGAAGTGCCGGTCGACATCGAGATCGCCTTTTCGAACTCGGTGTCCTCGTTCAGTCGCGCCATGAAGCGGTTCCGCACCGCTTCCCGCTGGGCCACCAGCCGCTCGATCTGGTCGGGCGAGCAGCGCGCGAATTGCACCGCCCACGTTTCGAACAGGGCAATGCTGATCTGATTGCGGCCGGCATCCGGTCGGAAACGTTTACGGAACGCGTCGTCTCCGAAGATGCGCGCCGCGGCCACCATCGCCTTCCGGAAGTCGACCGCGAGCGCATCCCGGCGGTCGGGGGCCATGGCGTTGAGCGCCTTCATGGTGGTTTCGAGATGGCTGTCGAGGGAATCGGCCGCGTATCGCTCCCACGGCTCCAGGTGGAAGGCGAGGAACCGGAGGACGCATTCGCGGTCTGACATGCGGTCGGGCTTGATCGATCCGTTCGTGGCGAAGATGAACTCGGTCGATCCGGCCAATGACTTCAGGTACCGACGGACGGGACCCGGGTTGAGGGCGTGGCGAATCTCCTGCCCGTTGAGCGGCATTCCGCCGGTATTGATGCGGCGGAAGATGTTGAACATCACTTCCGGCGGCGTTCCCGGCTCGATGACGTTCACGACGAACTGGGTCTCGCCGATCCGCCGCTGCATCGCCCGCGGCAGACCGTCGTGCCGCTGGCCGTCGAGTTCGCCGCGGTACTCGAGTCGCGTCAGGGGAAACTTGCCGGTCACGTAGTCCCGTATCGTCGAGAGCCGCTGCACGCCGTCGACCACCGCCCAGTTCTCCTCTTCGTCCGCCGCGACGTAGAAGACCGGGATCGGGATACGCAGCAGGAGGGATTCGATCAGGCGGCTCTGGCGTTCGGGGTTCCAGATGCCGGACAACCGCTGAAAGTCCGGCGCCAGATCGATCTCGCCGTGCTCGATGCGCGACATGAGCTGACCGACGACGATCTGAACGGTGTGGATCTTGATCCTGGCGGGGTCGAACGGACGTTCGACGGCCCCGGCTTCCGGATCGTCCCTTTCGGCTTCGACGCCGGTTTCCGGGCCGGCCCCGCCACGGGGCGCGGGTCGGGGGGCGGATTCCGCGGGTTCCGGTGTCGGGGTTTCCTGTTGAGCAAACTTCTTCCACTTCTGATATTGAGTGCTTGCCGTATTCTTATTGCCGCCCTCAGAGACTATACGAGCTATAACCTCTCGTCGCTGGGCCAATCGGCCCTGCTGAGCAGTAATTTCATCGGCAACATCCCACACTCTGGCGGTAGCCCCGGACTTTGGTCTTGTATACGGCTCAACCTCGACGGCATCCGGCGGGGCCGTGTCGGCGCGTTCCGATGCGGCGTCGGACTGGACGTTCACCATGAGTTCCAGACACTGATCAGGATGAAGCTCCGGATGCCGATAGGCGCCTTCCCGGCGGCCGACATCCGCTTACCAGCCCGTGGCAAAACTCCGCGGCGCGCCGGAACTGGCCGGTAATAGCGCGGAAACGGCTCGGATCGGCCAGATTCCGGCGATTTCGACCGCTGTGCGACACGTTTCTTGGGCCGAGTACGGTCCCGGCCGGATGCAGCGCAACTTCTGCCACGGACTGTTGCGCCGGACATCCCCTGACCAGCTCGGAATCGTCGCCGACGTCATCGCCGCCCCGAGCAGCCGGTGAGGAAGTCGGCGCCTTCTCACGCGAGTCGGCGCCGCTCTACGGCGCGGACTCCGGCACGCTCGCCGGTATCGCCTCCATCAGCAGGGCCAGGGCGTTGCGCAGCGCCTGTCCGCCGGCGCGGGCCCCCGCATAGTGGCCCTGCCGCACGACGACGAGCTCGTGCGAGGGGACGATCAGCGTCGTCTGCCCGCCCGCCCCCGACATGTAGTACGCCTCGCGCGGCACCGGGAACGTGCCGGTGGTGTTGATCCAGAAGAAGCCGCCGTAGATCGGCCGCCCGTCCGCTTCCCAGGCGGGGGCGACGGTGCTGACGAACTCCGCGTAACCCTCCGGCAGGATCCGTTCGCCGTTCCACACGCCGTCCTGCAGGTAGAGGTTGCCGAGCCGGGCCCAGTCGCGGGCCGGGGCGAGCTCGTACCCCTGCAGGAGGTAGTTTCCGTAGGGGTCGGTCTCGAGGACCATGCCGCGGATGCCGATCTTGTCGAACAGCTCGCGCTGCGGGAACGAGAGGTAGTCGTCGCCGCGGCCCTCGACCCCCAGGCGGACGAGGTAGTTGGTCAGCACCGGGTCCGAGTTCCGGTAGCGGCCGATGGTGTTCGGGGGCCATTGCGGCGGGCGGGTGGCCGCCCACTCGAACGAGTTGACGGCGCCGGTGTACACGTAGAGGTGATCGGGATAGCCGAGGGCCGGATCGAGGTCGGGGTCGGCGACGCCGCGGAAGCGCACGCCGCTCGACATCCGCAGGATGTCGGCGATGCGAATCTGCCGGCGCGGGTCTCCCTCGGTCTGCCATTCCGGCACCGGCGCGGGTTGCCACAGGTCGTAGACGCCCTGCTGAATCAGCACCCCCATCAGGGTGGCGGTCAGGCTCTTGCCCATCGACCAGCTCTCGAGCGGGGTGTGCAGGTCGATGCCCGCGCCGTAGCGCTCGCCGATGATGCGCCCCTGGTGGGTCACCACGAACGCCGCCGTCATCCCCTCCGCCGGCTCGAACGCCGCGTCTACCGCCTGCGCCACCTTCTCGGCGTCCACGCCCTCGGCGAGGGGCGCGACCGGCACCGCGTCGCCCATCGGCCACATCCGGGTCCAGGGGTCGGGCAGGGTGCTGGGGATGTCCACCGGCTCGAAGAAGACGTCGTCCTCGTCGATCGGCAGCGCGACGCAGCCGTGGTCCCCGTTGAACTTCGCGGTGCGCACCACGCCGTCCGGCAGGGTCAGGCGCACCCGGCGCTGGTCACGGTCGACCTCCATCGCGGTGACGTGCGCGCGGTGTTCGTGGGGGCCGCTGAAGAAGCCCACGTTCTCGGCCGCGAACGTCGGGTCGAGGCCGGTGACGAAGACGGCCGAGCAGAGGGTCTTGGCGAAGCCGGCGGTGTGGTGCCACAACGGGTCGCCGGGCGGGGCCTCGTACTCGGTGTCGAGCTCCGCCTCCGCCGCGCGGGCGAGCATCGACTCCCGGTCCACCTGGGCGACACTCTCAAGGGCCAGCCACGGGGCGAGCAGTACGGCGGCGGCGAGCCACGCGGCCGCTGGTCCGTGCGAAAGGTGCTGTCGTGTCATCCTGTCTCCCTCGGCGCTCGAAGCCTCGTGAACCGGACCCTACCACGAGCCGGGCCGCCGGCGCACGTTCCACCGCCTGTGTCGGGCCGATAGCTGATGCCCGCCCGTGGTGAACCCCGCGTCGCACCGAGACCGGCGAGGGCGCCAGCGGGCTGAAGGGCGCCAGCGGGCTGAAGGGCGCCAGCGGGCTGAAGGGCGCCAGCGGGCTGAAGAGCGCCGGCTGAAGAGGGCCCCTGCCTGACCAAGCGTGAAGGAGGGCGCAGCATGGGGCATAACAGTCCGTGGCAGAAGTTGTGCTGCGTCCGGCCGGGGCCGTACTCGGCCCAAGAACGTGTCGTACAGCGGTCGAAATCGCCGAAATCCGGCCGATCGGAGCCGTTTCCGCGCCATCGCCGGCCAGTTCCGGCGCACCGCGGAGTTTTGCCACCGGCTGATAAGGCAACCGACGAACAACGCAGTCGGGCGGGAGGCATCGCCGCTCGAATGCAGCGGCGACTTTAGCCACGGGCTGATATAGGATGCGTCGTCCACGTTCGTCCAGCCGCCGGCGGACCGGCGGCGATCGTCACCACCGGCTGCCGCTCCGTGCTGTTCACCGATTCGGTCTTCCTGCTCCGGTTCCTCCCGTCGCTGCTGGCGCTGTTCTTTCTCGCGTTGGCCCTCACCCCTCGGCGCTGGAGGCAGGACGGCCGGCGCTTTGTCCTCGCCAATCCCGTCCTGCTGGCCGGGAACCTGGCGTTCATCGCCTGCGGGGCCGGGCCGTTCGCGCCATGGATGGTCGGCTTGGCCCTGTTCACGTGGCTGACGGGGTTGGCGACGGCGTGGGCGCGGCGTGCGGGGGCCGCATCCGGCCGCCGCAACCGGTTTCCCGAGGTCCCGATCACGGTGGCGGTGACCGGCGTGGCGGTGGCCGGGGCGGCGGTGCTGTTCGGCGTCTTCAAGTACGTAGCGCCGCTGCCGCCGATCGTGGGCGACCGGTCGTTCGCCGTCCCCCAGTTGCTGGTTCCCCTGGGGTTGTCGTTCCTCGTCTGTCACGCCGTGTCCTACGCGGTCGACGCGTACCGGGACGAGGCGCCGGCCCAGGGCAATCCCATCACCGCCGCGACGTACCTGCTCTGCTTCCCCCTGCTGTGCGCGGGCCCGCTGGCCCGGTACCGCGACCTCGCCGCGCAGCTCATCGAGCGGCGGGCCACGATGGCCGCGTTCGCCTACGGGGTGAGGCGGTGGCTGGTGGGCTTCTGGAAGGCGGGGTTCCTCGCCGCGACGCTGGCCGGGCCGGCGGACGCCGCGTTCGCGCTCTCGGCCGGCCCTCTCGGCGCCTTGCAGGCTTGGTTCGGCGCCGCGTGCTTCGGGCTTCAGGTCTACTTCAGCCTGTCCGGCTACGCCGACATGGCCATCGGGTTCGCGCGGATGTTCGGGTTCCGGCTGGCCGAGAACTTCCGCTCGCCGTACGGGGCGGACTCGGTGACCGGGTTCTGGCGCCGCTGGTTCGTCACCCTGCTCGACTGGTTCCGCGACTATCTCGGCCTGTCGCTCGATCCGCCGGGCGGCCGGCCCCCCGTGCGGGCCGCGCGCATCCTGCTGCTGTTCTTCGGCATCGGTCTCTGGCACGGCCCCGGCTGGACCGTCCTTGCCTGGGCGCTGCTGCACGGCGCGGTGGTGGGGCTGGAGCAGGCCGGCCTGGGCGCCCGCCTCGCCCGCTGGCCGCGCCCGTTGCGGCACGGCTACGTGCTGCTGACGGTGCTGTGCCTGTGGGTCGTGTTCCGCGCGGACACGCTGGCCGATGCCGGCCTTGTGCTCGGGGCCATGTTCGGGCTGGGCGCGGCGGCCGATCCCGCCCCGCTGGCGGTTTCCGGCATCGAGTGGACCGCGTTCGCCCTCGGGGGGCTGTCGGCCGTCCCCCTGTGGCCCGGGTTCGGCCGGTGGCTCGTGACCGTCGACGCCCTGACCACGTCCATCCTGTTCCTGGTCTCGACCAGCGTCCTGTTCGTCTGGCGCCGCCTGGCGAATGCGGTCCTCTTCGTCGCCGGCCGCCGGCGGCGGTAGCCGGGCCCGGCCGTGGGGGCCGGCCAGGGGGACAAGGGCGTGTCCGGCGCGCCGTCGAGCCTGCCGGGCCGCGGCGTGTCCCCCGAGGCGGTCCGGTGCCGTCGGTAGCCGGGCCCCGGTCGCGGGGTGGTGGACGAGGCGTGCGAGATACCCGCCCCCCTGTGGGTCCGGCACCGTCGGTAGCCGGGCCCCGGTCGCGGGGGCCGGCCAGGGGGGACCGGCGGCGCCGTCGAGCTTGCCGGGCCGCGGCGTGTTCCCCCGCGGCCGTCCAGCGCCGGCGGCAGCCGGGCCCCCGGCCGTGGGGGTCGGCCCGGGGGACAAGGGTGTCCGGCGGCGCCGTCGAGGCTGCCGGGCCGCGGCGTGTTCCCCCCGCGGCCATCCGGTGCCGTCGGTAGCCGGGCCCCGGCCGCGGGGGTCGGCCAAGGGAACAAGGGCGTGTCCGGCGGTGCCGTCGAGCTTGCCGGGCCGCGGCGTGTTCCCCCCGCGGCCCATCCGGGAGACGCAGCAGCGTGCCGCCGCATCTGCGGGGCGGGCGCCCGCGCGGCTTCGTTACCGCCGGCTGTCGTCCAGGCCGACCATCGTCCGGGCGAAGTCGGACAGGTCGGTCAGATGCTCTCGAACCACCGACGCGATGATCTCGAGATCCAGATTCTGGTATTGGTGAACGACCACGTTGCGCAGGCCGACCATCGCTTTCATCCTTCGGGTCGTCTCGGCGGTGACGATGCCCGCCCGTTCCAGCAGCTCGAAGCTCTCCGCGCTGGTTCGAGGCCAACCAAGCCTCTTCGCGGCGATCGCGTGGTTGGCCATGTCGAGGGCCTGCTCGCAGGCCCTTTGAAGATTGAGGACGATGATGTCCTGCCGGTCGTAGTCCTGCTCGAACGGCAGCGTCGATGGCCGCTCCCAGGCGTGCCGCACGCGCGCCAGGCAGCGTTCGAGGCTCTGCTGCTTCGCGATCAGGACGTCGGTCATCGGGCTGGCGGCTGCACGTCGCCGACGATGGCGGCCCGGATGCCGGCGCGCTCCGCGTTCAGCTTCTGGTGCATCGACAGCACCAGCGACTCGAAGCTCAGTCGCTGGTCGTCCTCAGCGCTGTAGGTCAGGCGTGCGGTGCGCAGAATCTCGGCCTGGAACGACGTGTCGGCGCGCCGCAGATTGATCAGGTCCGCGTGCTCCGCGCGCACCGCGCCCGCGATTTCGACCGCAAGGAGGTGCCACTGCCAGCGGTTCACCCGCATCGCCGCGCCGTGCGGCAACAGCACGGCGACGTCGACGTCGCTGTCCGGGCGCTCGGAGACGGTCCCCCAGGTGCCGTAGCGATAGACCGCCTGGGCGTCGGGATGGGCGTCGAGGACGAGGCGATTGATACGGTCGTCGGCCTCGGCGGATCGGTCGTCGGCCTCGGCGGATCGGTGCCCGCGGGTCATGGCGTCGCGCTCCGCCGCGGAGGGACGGGTCGGAGGGGTTCGGGGTCGCGGCACGTGGGCGTGAGCGCCCGGTAACTTCTGGACCACGCTCGCATCCTCGACCGCCGGGCTGGCCACAACACGATCGCAACTGGGCTCAACTGTGAAGATCCCGGCCGCTCAAGGAATCCAGCGACACTGCGCCTCAGACCAACGAGACGTGCAGGTCAAGCGTGATCGCCAAGTTCCCATTCTGACACGTCGCATACCCGTCCGTGGCGCAGAGTAGCGCCGGGCAGGACCATCCCATGCTCCGCCACCGCCGTGCGCAGGCAGTATCGTGGCGGGTCCTGGGGCTCCCGACGTGCGGAATCGCGGGTCTCACGCGGCGCCGCCGGTCGGCAAGACGGTGGCGACCCTTCGAATCGGGGGCGAGCCGTCACGCGCCGTCAGCGTGGGATGCCCCTGGGTGCCAGGTGGCGCAGGAGTGGTGCGGGAGATGGAGGATAATCAGGCTTCGGACTCCGCGCGTCCGATCTGGCCCGCGGGAGAGGTTCGGCGGCGGGCCGTCGGGCGGCGGTTCAGGGTCGATTACGCCTTACTTTTACTTTGCACCAGAGGAGTGAACGCGATGCGACTTGCCGGCATGTTGTCGGGTCTTGCGCTCGGTTTCAGCCTTGCGGTTCTTCCGGCCGCGCCGGCAGCCCAGGAGCGGGCGGACGACACGCTGGAGATCTACGTCGTCGACGTGGAGGGGGGCGAGGCGACGCTGTTCGTCGCCCCGTCGGGCGAGTCGCTGCTCGTCGACACCGGGTGGCCCGGCTTCGACGGGCGCGACGCCGACCGTATCGCGGCCGCCGCGGCGGATGCCGGCGTGACCGGGATCGACCACCTGATCGTCACCCACTTCCACGGCGACCACATGGGCGGCGCCCACCAGCTCGCGGAACGGCTGCCCATCGGCGCCTTCATCGACCACGGGACGACCGTCGACGAGGGCGGGCGCCCGCTCGCCGCCTTTGCGCAGTACGCCGACCTGCGGCGGGGCGGCGGGCACGTGGTGGCGGCGCCGGGCGACCGGGTGCCGGTCGAGGGCCTCGACGTCCGCATCATCGCGTCGGGCGGGGCCCAGCTCGATGCGCCGCTGCCGGGCGCGGGGGGCGCCAATCCGTTCTGCGACGGGTTCACCTTTCACGGCGAGGACATCACGAGCCGCTACGGCAACGCCGAGGACGACCAGTCGGTCAGCACGTTCATCGGCTTCGGCCGGTTCCGCACCGTCATCATGGGCGACCTGAACTGGAACCGCGAGCACGCGTTGATGTGCCCGGACAACCGGGTCGGCGTCGTCGACCTCTATCTGGTGTCGCACCACGGCTCGGAGACGTCCGGCTCGGAGGCGCTGGTCCACGCCATCGCCCCGCGGGCCGCGGTCATGAACAACGGCCCCCGCAAGGGCGGCGCCGCCCAGACGTTCGACATCCTGCGGGCCGCCCCGGCGCCGCCGGACATCTGGCAGAACCACTACGCCATCCCCGCCGGCGGCGGCAACGCGCCCGAGGCGTTCATCGCCAACCTGGACGAGGGCGTCGAGCTGCCCGACGGCCGGACCGTCCACAGCGGTCAGGCGCACTGGATCCGCATTTCGGCCCGGCAGGACGGGTCGTTCACGGTCACCAACAGCCGCAACGGGTTCAGCCGGGACTATGGTCCGCGGGAGCAGGAGCCCGCGCCGTAGAGCGGCGCCGCCTCGTGCGGGAGGCGCCGCCTCCCGGAGGTGTTTACACAGGACCATCCCACGCTCCGCCACCGCCGTGCGCACGGCGGAATCGTGGCGGGTCCTGGGGCTCCGGACGTGCGGCATCGTGGGTCTCCCGCGGCGCCGGCCGGTCGGCAAGACGGTGGCGTGACGAGCCGCTGGGGAGCACGTCTTGCGCTCCCGCCGTCCATTTAGCCGCGCCCCCCGCGCTCCAGTCGGTCCTGCAGCCGGGCGAGCGCGTCCCGCGTCCGGGACAGCTCCGCCAGCAGCTCGGCATGGGTCGGGGGGGCCGCGAGTTCCTGCAGCCGATCCTGCTTCGCCTCGTCGAGGCTGTTGATCACCACCGCGATGAACAGGTTGATGACCACGAACGTCCCCACCACGACGAAGCTCACGAAATACACCCAGGCCCACCAGTGGTGGTCGAGCGCCGCGTACATGATGTCGGTCCAGTCCTCCAGGGTGACGATGCGGAAGAGCGACAGGAGCGAGATGCCGAGGGTGCGCCAGTGCGTCGGGTCGACGTCGCGGAACAGGTGGTAGCCGGCCACGCCGTAGACGTAGAACACGATCGACATCAGCGCGAGCACGTTGAACATCCCGGGCACCGAGCGGATCAGCGTGGCGACGATGAGCCGCAGCTCGGGCAGCACCGACACCAGCCGCAGCACGCGGAACAGGCGGGCGAGCCGGGCGAGGGTCGCCAGCTCGCCGGTGCTCGGCAGCAGGCTGACCGCGATGACCGTGAAGTCGAAGACGTTCCAGCCGTCGGCGAAGTAGTCCCGGAGCCGCGGCCACACCGCGGCCATCTTGAACAGCGCCTCGATCACGAAAACGGCGAGGAACGCCTGGCTGGCCCACGCGAAGGCGTCGCCGAAATGCGCGGCCAGCACGACCGACGTGTCGAGGCCGATGACGACGGCGTTGGTCACGATCACGGCGGTGACGCCGTGCCGGAACCACGCGGTCTCGACCACCCGGCGCGCCCCGGCCGCGAGCCGGCCGTCCGCGCGGGACGGCGGTCCGGGCGAGCTCATGGATTGCGAGTCTCCGCCATGGCGTGCGTCAGCGACATCCGCTTCTGATCCTATACGCTCGGCGTGGTCGTCGAATGGACCCGGAGAAACGGATGCGTCGCGATCCGCGGGCCGCTCGTGCGACCCCGAGCGGTTGGCAGCCCGTGGTGAAAGTCGGCGTCCAGGGATCGACAGGACGGCCCTCACGTTCTACACTGGCGGGCATGGCGATGGGCAGGGTGCACGACGACGGGTCGCAGCAATCGATGTGGGTCGCGACGGCGGATCTGCCGCAGAGCGCGGGGCATCCGTTCTACGAGCGGCTGAACCGGATGACGCGTTCGTCGAAGGCCTGTGCGCGCCGTTCTACGCGGTGATGGGCCGGCCGAGTCTGGCTCCCGGACGCTACTTCCGATTGCTGCTCATCGGGTACTTCGAAGGGCTGGACTCGGAGCGGGGCATCGCGTGGCGCGCGGAGGATTCGCTGAGCATGCGGGCGTTTCTGCGTTTGGCGGCGCCGGCGGCACCGCCGGACCATTCGACGATTTCGCGGACGCGCGTCGGCTGTTCCCGGTGGAGACCCATCAGGCGGTGTTCACTTGGGTGCTGGAGCAGTTGGCGGCGTCGGGCTTGGTGGCGGGGAAGACGTTGGGCGTCGATGCGACGACGCTGGAGGCGAACGCGGCGATGCGGAGCATCGTTCGTCGAGACACGGGCGAGGATTACACGACGTTCCTGACCCGTTTGGCGAAAGCTTCCGGCATCGAGACGCCGACGGCGGAGGGGTTGGCGCGTTTTGACCGGAAGCGGAAGAAGAAGACGTCGAACCAGGATTGGACCCACCCCCACGACCCGGACGCGAAGGTCGCGAAGATGAAGGACGGCAGCACCCACCTGGCCCACAAGGTGGAGCATGCGGTGGATCTGGAGACGGGTGCGGTGGTGGGTGTGACGATCCAGGGGGCGGACAAGGGGGATACGGCGACGATGGCCGAGACCCTCACCTGGCCCACAAGGTGGAGCATGCGGTGGATCTGGAGACGGGTGCGGTGGTGGGTGTGACGATCCAGGGGGCGGACAAGGGGGATACGGCGACGATGGCCGAGACCCTCGTGACGGCGACGGAGCAGGTGGAGACGGTGTTGCCGGAGGCGGCGGTGGTTGCGGAGGTGGTTGCGGACAAGGGCTACCACAGCAACGAGACGATGGTGGATCCGGCGGCGGGGTTCGGAGCTATATTGCGGAGCCGGACCGGGGCCGGCGGTGCTGGAAGAACGCGCCGGAGGCTCGGGACGCGGTGTAGGGAACCGGCGCCGGGTCCGGGGCAAGCGGGGCCGGCGTTTGCTGCGGCGTCGTGGCGAGCTGGTTGAGCGTCCGTTTGCGCACCTGTTTGAGACCGGCGGGATGCGCCGGGTGCACCTTCGGGGGCATTCGAACATCCTGAAGCGCCTGCTGGTGCACGTCGCGGGCCTCAACCTCGGGCTGCTTCTGCGTCAGGCGATCGGCGCCGGCACGCCCCGCGGCCTGCGGGGCGGGGTGGTATCCGCCGTCTGCGGGCTGATCGGGCGGTTTGTGGGCCTGTGGAGCGGTCTGGAGCGGCTCTTGACGCGATTCCGGCCCCATTCGGCGCGGGTCGCCGCACTATCGAGCCATCGGCCCCTTCAGCCATCTGAACACCGGGGACTTCTACCCATAGGCGCTAACTTGTTTTCGCGACGTGGCCGGCGTATCCTGGCATGCGGATGCATGACACGGAGACCGGCACAGTGGACGAGGACTGGGAGGTGCTGTTGTCGTTCCTCCCCCGGGACTGGCGCGAGTTGGCGCAGAACACCGGGGCGCTGAAGGGGCTGCGCAAGGACAAGACGGTCGACAACCTGCTGCGGACGCTCCTGCTGCACCTGGGCTGCGGCCACTCGTTGCGGGAAACGGTGGTTCGCGCCCGACAGGCGCATCTGGCGGACCTGTCCGACGTGGCGCTGTTGAAGCGGCTGAAGAAATCCAAGGGCTGGTTGCACGCGCTGTGCGTGCGTCTGTTCGAGGAGCAGGGCCTCGCGGTCGTCCCCGGGGGCGCGTTCCAGGTGCGGGCGGTGGATGCGACGACGGTGAAGGAACCGGGACCGAGCGGGTCGCTGTGGCGCCTGCACTACAGCGTGGGTCTGCCGTCGCTGACGTGCGACTTCTTCAAGCTGACGGGAACCGAGGGGCCGGGCGCGGGAGAGTCGTTGGCGCAGTTCCCGATCCGTGCCGGCGACCATGTCCTGGCCGACCGCGGCTATTCGACGGCCCGGGGCATCCGCCACGTCGTGGACGCGGGCGGTCGGCTGATTGTGCGTGTCAATACGGGGTCGCTGCCGCTGTACACGGCGTCCGGGCGGCCGTTCGACCTGCTGGCCGCGGTGGGGTCGGTCACGCGTCCGGGCGCCGTCCGGTCCTGGGCGACCACGGTCGCGGCGCCGGGTGACGACGGCCGCCCGGCGGGCAACGTTCCGGGCCGGGTCTGCGTGCTCCGCAAGTCGGCGGAAGCCATCCGCTTGGCGCACCGGAAAGTCCGTCGGGACGCCGCCCGCAAGGGCAACCGGGTGCAACCGGCGACCCTGCGGTTCGCCGAGTACGTGATCGTCTTCACGACCTTCCCCGAGCCGCCCTTTTCCGCCGCGGACGTGCTGGAGTGGTATCGCCTGCGCTGGCAGGTCGAATTGGTGTTCAAGCGCTTCAAGTCGCTGGCCCAGTTGGGACACGTGCCGAAGTACGACGACGACAGCGCCAAGGCTTGGCTCTACGGCAAGCTGTTGGTGGCCCTGCTGGTGGAGAAGCTGGTCCACCATGCTCGCGCGATTTCCCCCTGGGGCTACGACGTGCCGACGCCGGCTCCCCCGCAGCGCGTGGCGTGACTTCAAGTTCGTGCTCAACCAAGTCACGCGCACCATTGAGCCGCCGCTCCCGCTGGCGCACATGATCAGGGACTGGCGAACGATCTCCGGCGATCTGGCAGAGCCGCCACGTCGCCGACAGTCGCAACTGTCTGCGTATTTCGGCTGGTACTGAGCTGCCGGAGGACCAGATCTGAACAAGTTAGCGCCTATGGGACTTCTACCTCGGGCTGTTGAACGACATGAATACGCTGACCGCGCCGGATGACGCCGCGCCGAAGGGTCGCTGGCGCGCCCTGTCCTCCCGGCTGCACAACGCGCTGTTCGTCCTGTTCCTCGGGGGCATCCTGGCCTACGGGGCCGGGTTCGCCTGGTACATGCTCACCCGCTTCGATCTCGTCAACCTGATCCGCGACGTGATCTACGACGACGCCTTCTATTACTTCCAGATCGCCCGCAACCTGGCCGAGGGGAAGTTCTCGACCTTCGACGGCGGAATCACGCGCACCAACGGATACCACCCCCTCTGGCTGTTTCTGGTCACGCCGTTCTACTGGGTATTCGACAAGGAAGCGGCGCTGTTCGCCATCAAGGCGTTCGAGATCATGCTCGTCGCCGGCGGCGTGGCGCTCGTCACCGCGGCCGCCCGGCTGGCGCGCATGCCGTGGTATCTGATGTTCGCCGCGCTGCCGATGCTCTACCAGCAGTACGGGCTGCTTCTGGGGATGGAAGCGGCAGCGGCGCTGTTCATGCTGGGCCTGTTCATTCTGACCGTCTGTCTCTTTGCGCGAAGCTCGGCGCGGTGGAAGTGGCCGCTGGCCGCGGTCGCCTTTGCCCTGCCCTGGGTGCGCCTGGAGTACATCGCCATATCCTTGGCAGTAACCGCCGCGCTGTGCCTGATCGAGTGGTCGAGGCGGGAATCTACCGCCCCCTCTCCCGTCCAGGGAAATGGGGAGGGTCTCGGCGCCCCGGAGAGGGGGTTGGCCCATTCCGTGCTCGCGATGCACACCGTCGCGCCACTGCTGGGCGCGGTCGCCGGTATCCTCGTGTACTTCGCATATAACGGTATCGTCTTCGGGGGCGTGGTGCCTGTGAGCAGCGCGACCAAGCTGATGTGGTCGCAGCGGTTATGGGAGCAGGAAGGCGGGTACCGCTTCGTTCAGAACTTCCGGGACGTCTTGCAGATTCCCGCCTTCGGCTACGAACTGCTGGTCGCGCTGGAGATCTGCGCCTACGTCGTTCTGGTCTGGTGGTTCGCCCGCCGTTCCAGGGGCCGGACAGACCGGCTGCTGTTGGCCTTCCTGGTGTGCGTGTTCGGCTTGGCGGTCGGCCACCTCGCCAAGTTCGCTCAGACCGTTCTCACGATGCATCCCTACTGGGGGAATGATGCCTGGTACTTCGTTCCGGCATACCTGCTGAAGACGCTCATTGTTCCCGTAAGGTGCTATGTCGCCATCCACCTCATCCGCCGTATCCTCGACCCGAGGTGGCCCCAAGCAGCCAACGTTCTGAGCGTGGGCATCGTCGTTGTTGGCGCGGTTTTCCTGCTTACGAAGGCGGACTTCACCGGGCCGTTCCGATATGTTGACCGGGAGAGTGAGTCAACCCGCCAGAAATGGATGGATACTTCATATATGGGTGTGCAGGTCATGGACCATGTGCTGCCCGAGGACAGCGTGGTCGGGTCGTGGGACGCCGGCGTCATCGGGTATTTCTCTCGCTATCCAGTGGTGAACCTGGACGGTCTGGTCAATTCCTACGGCTACCTGCGCGCCCGAAAGGAAGGAACCGAGGCCGCGTTCTACCAGCGTTACGGAATTACCCACTTCGCCAACATGTTCCAAGAGCAAGGCCACGTTCTCCAACTCCTGGAGCCCTCGAGCGGGGGCGCAATACTGTTCGAAGGCTCGCCATATTTCCATCACAGAATGAACGTACCGCACAAACGCCAATTCAGACTCCTGACCACCGAGCCGCCGGAGATGTCATCGGGCGGGACCAATCGTTCCGACTGGTTCTGGCAGCGGATGGAGCCGCACCTCGACCACCGGTCGGATGACGTCGGGCTGATTGTGGCCGGACGGATGGCACAAGCGTTCTTCAGAGATTGCAAGCCGGGAGAGCTGGCAGTGTGGTCCTGGGCCGGACCAGGGGATGGAACGGCCGTCAGCGTCCGGACGCAAACGCAAACGGGGTTGTGTGTGGACGCGCGCGTGCTGCCCCATAATGCACTCCCGCCGGTCAAGGTTGAAACAATGACGGTGGGCGATTGGGTGTCGGGGCTGCTGGGTGGTGGCCGGCCGATCATCCGCTCCGACTGGGATGTGTATCTCGTTGAAGACAGCCTCATCTACACCAAGGACCAATGCAGCCCGGAGGATGCTGAACCAATGTTCTTCCTCCACCTGGACCCGGTTGACATGAACGACCTCCCCGACCACCGCAAGCAGTACGGCTTCGACAACCTGGACTTCGCTTTCAGGGGTCACCGTCATCCCATCGAAGGAGGAGTCTGCGTAGCGATACGGGAGCTGCCTGATTACGGCATCGCCGCGATCCGCACCGGCCAGTTCGTCCCCGGAGAAGGCCAAATCTGGAACGGCCGCTTCACCTACAATTCTCTGTTCCATAAATCGGAGGCACTACACGTGGAGGATCTCCAATGAAGGTGAGTGCTTCCCGAAACGTGCGAGTCATTCCGCTGCATTTGCCGTGGTTGGCACTGCTGGCATGGTTCTCCTCGGTTGCATGGTTTCTGTGCGACGACGCCTTCATCAGCTTCCGCTACGTCCGTAACCTGCTCGAAGGGCACGGCCTGGTGTTCAACCCCGCCGAGTATGTCGAGGGCTATTCCAATTTCCTGTGGGTGCTGGAGCTGGCGGCGATATGGGGATTGTCGGGAGTGGCGCCGGAGCGAGCGGCGCCGTGGCTGTCGGTCGCCTTTACCGCCGGCACCATCGCCGCGATGATGTGGTGGATCGCACGCCTGCCGTTGCTGCGTCACCGGGGGCTGGTCGCATGGATGGCCCAGGGGCTCGTGTGCGCCAGCGCCACCTTCGCGGTGTGGACGTCCGGCGGCGGACTGGAGACGCGGCAGTTCACCTTCTTCGTCGTCCTGGCCGTGATGTGCCTGAGCCTTTACAGAGACAGCCGCCAGGGCCTGCTGGCGGCGTCGTTGAGCTTGGCCGCTGCCGCCTTGACGCGGCCCGAAGGCCCGCTGTTGGCGGCGTTGTGCTTCGGCTGGTTCGTCATCCAGAGGATGGCGGACACAGGGCGTCCGAATCCGGACTGGCGGCGATTGATCTACTTGGCAGCGCCCTTTGTCGTCCTGGTCTGCACCCATTTCCTGTGGCGCTACGCCTATTACGGCGAATGGCTGCCCAACACCTGGTACGCCAAGCATGTGCGGCCCTGGTATGAGTCGGGTTTTCGCTACCTGTGGGCGGCGGCGCTGGAGACCGGGCTGTATCTGCTGATCCCCTTGGCCGCAGTCGCCATGCGGAATCGCTGGCGAGCATCCCAGGACGGCATATGGGCGCTGGTGCTGCTCCTGGTCGGCGTCCACATGGCCTATGTGATGCGGATCGGGGGCGACCATTTCGAGTACCGTCCGCTGGATTTCTACTGGCCGCTACTGGCTGTTCCCGCGTCCATGGGCATCGTTCACCTCGGCTCGCGGATTGCCAACCGCCGGTGGTTGCGACGACTTCCCCCCCGTTTGGCAGCGGGTGCGCGAACGTGCGCGTTCGTTCTCTTCGTACCGGTGTTGTTCTACACCAGCGCGATTCAGGGCACCTTGTTATTCGAGGGGGCCGCAATACGCGAACGCATCATGAGGCTGCACATAGAACTCGGTGACGGCAATGCCGCGTGGTTGCTCGCCGCGCCGGGGATGCCGATGCTTGTCGCCGTCTCCAACGACCTGCGCCGCCAAGCTTCCCGGCAGATGGTCGCTTCGCCTTTCGCGGAACACCGCGAGTTCGCCAACGAGCGATTGCGGACATGGAAACCTTACGAGAACATGGAGAATGGAGTGATTCCCGATGACGCTCTGATGGTTGGCTGTACGATCGGAATCAGCTTCTATTATCTTCCCGACCTGAAGGTCATCGACTTCTGTGGCTTGACCGACACGACGGTGGCGCGCAACCCGGTCGAAAAACCCAACCACCAGCGCATGATGGCCCACGACCGTCGCCCGCCGGTAGGATACGTTGAGCAGCGGGGTGTCAACTTCACCATACACCCGTCGGCAACCAGCGAACTCCAAGCGCTTGGCCGTGCGGAGTACGCCGTAAAGGTCGGCCCGGCTTTATGGATGCCCTTCGACTCTCCCGACCGGCAGTGGGTCTTCGACCGTTTTGCCGGACGAGACTTGCGGGTGTTCGACCGCGATTACTGGATGGAGCTGCTCGGAGACAACCAACCGGTAGTCCGGTCCGATTGGGATGTGTATCTCGTCGGGAACAGTCTCATCTACAAGAAGGAGCAGTGCGCCCCGGAGGACGCTGAACCAACATTCTTCCTCCACTTGGCCCCGGTTGACGTGAACGACCTCTCCAGCCACCGCAAGCAGTACGGCTTCGACAACCTCGACTTCGCTTTCAGGGATCACCGTCTTCCCATCGAGGGAGGAGTCTGCGTAGCGATACGGGATCTGCCTGATCACGCCATCGCCGCGATCCGCACCGGCCAGTTCATCGGCGACGGCGAGAATATCTGGGAGGGCAGTTTCGAGGTTGTCGAGCCGCCGGATGACGGGAAAGCCGCACCGTGAACGGGGTGTTCGAAACGGCGCTGGTGATAGGCGCCACCTCAGGAACAAGAAAATGACCACACCGGATGCCGTCACGCCAATGGGTCACTGGCGCGCTCTGGCCGCCCGGCCGCGCAACGCGCTGTTCGTCCTGTTCATCGGGGGCATCCTGGCCTACGGGGCCGGGTTCGCCTGGTACATGCTCGACCGTTTCGACCTCATCAACCTTATCTCCAACACGCACGACGACGCCTTCTACTACTTCCAGATCGCCCGCAACCTGGCCGAGGGGAAGTTCTCCACCTTCGACGGCGGCATCACGCGCACCAACGGATACCACCCGATCTGGCTGCTTCTGACCACGCCGTTCTACTGGGTATTCGACAAGGAAGCCGCGCTGTTCGCCATCAAGGCGTTCGAAATCATGCTGGTTGCCGGCGGCGTGGCCCTCGCCGCCGCGGCCGCCCGGCTGGCGCGCATGCCGTGGTATCTGATGTTCGCCGCGCTGCCGATGCTCTACCACATCCCCTTCATGTTTGCAGGAATGGAAGCGGCGGCGGCGCTGTTCATGCTGGGCCTGTTCATTCTGGCCGTCTGTCTCTTTGCGCGAAACCCGGCGCGGTGGAAGTGGCCGCTGGCCGCGGTCGCCTTTGCCCTGCCCTGGGTGCGCCTGGAGTACATCGCCATATCGCTGGCGGCGACCGCGGCGCTGTGCTTCGTCGAGTGGTCGCGGCGTGAATCACCCCCCCCTGTCGAGGGAGATGGAGAGGGCCTCGGCACCCCGGAGAGGGGTTGGCCATTCCGTGCCCGCGATGAACACGTCGCACCACTACTGGGCGCGGTCGCCGGCATCCTCGTGTACTTCGCATATAACGGTACCGTCTTCGGGGGCGTGACGCCCGTGAGCGGCGCGACCAAGCAGATGTGGTCGCAAGCCCGGTGGGGGCGGGAAGGCGGGTACAGCTTCGTTCAGAACTTCCGGGACATCCTTCATCTTCCCGCCTTCGACTACGAGCTGCTGGTCGCGCTGGAGGTTTGCTTCTATGTCCTGCTCGTTTGGTGGTTCGCCCGCCGCTCCCGGAGTCGGGATGACTGGCTGCAACTGGCATTTCTGGTGGGCGTGTTCAGTTTGGCGGCCGGCCATCTGGCCAAATTCGCGCAGACTGTTCTCACAATTCACCCTTCCTTGGGGCCTTGGCCTTGGTATTTTGTCCCGGCGTACCTGCTGATGACGCTGATCGTTCCCGTACGAGGTTACGTCGCCGTTTACTTCATCCGCCGTTTCATCGGACCGAGGTCGCCTTGGGCGGCAAACATTCTGAGCGTGGGCATTGTAATTGCCGCCGCGGTCTTCCTGTTTGCCAAGGCCGATTTCACCGAGCCATTTCAGCGTGCTGAAGCGATTAGTGTCTCAACCAGAACTGACGACAAACGGATCAAGGCCGTTTCCAACAACGAATGGACTGAAGCTGTTTATGGAGGTACGCAGCTCATGAATCGCGTGCTTCCCGAGGACAGCGTGCTCGGGGCGTGGGACATGGGCGGCACCATCGGGTACTTCTCGCGCTCTCCAGTGGTGAACCTGGACGGCTTGGTCAACTCCTATGACTATTTCCACGCGGCAAACGCGGACAGAGCGGACAGAGACGGACATGACAAACTCACTCCTCTCTATCGAGAATTCGGAATAACTCATTTCGCCGTCATAGGGCGCTCAAGTGTCCTTAATGGAGTGGAACTCCAACTACAGCCCAGCGGGCTGCCGGCAGATGAAAATACCGTCGCCATGACTTGGGAGAGGATTGAACCCCACTTCGACCGCCAGTCGGATGGCATCGGGCTGATCGTGAACGGCCGGTTGACGCAGGCGTTCGTCAGGAATTGCGCGCCGAACGAGTTGATAGTGTTGTCGTGGGTTGGCCCAGGAGAGGAAACGGTCACCAAAGTCTGGACGCGAACGCAAACGGGGTTGTGCGTGGCCGCGTTCGTGCTGCCCCGCAATGCGCTCCCGACGCTCAGGATCGAAACAGCGCCGATGGGCGATTACGTGGCAAGACTGATCGGAAACAGCCCGCCGGTCATCCGCTCCGACTGGGACGTGTATCTCGTTGAGGACAGCCTCATCTATGCCAAGGACCCGTGCAGCTTGGAGGATGCTGAACCAACGTTCTTCGTGCATCTGGACCCGGTTGACATGAACGACCTCCCCAGCCATCGCAAGCAGTACGGCTTCGACGGCTTCAACTTTGATTTGAGGAACCACCTTTTCGACGGGCGGGTCTGCGTAGCCAGGCGGGAGCTGCCCGTGCGTGATTACACCATCGCCGCGGTCCGCACCGGCCAGTTCATCGGCGAGGGCGAGACGATCTGGGAGGGCAGCTTCGAGGTTGTCGAGCCGGCGGATGACGGGAACGCCGCACGGTGAACGGGGTGTTCGAAAACGGTGCCGGCGATCGGCGCCAGATCGGTGGCTGGCGAACCCGGCGAACGGGGTGGCAGACTTGGGTCAGCGGTCGGGCGGCGCCCGAGGCGCTGCTCGACGACCTCGACATTCGTACCCGGCACGCCGGTGTCGGCGGCGAGCTCGGCGAGCCGCCGGGCGGGTTCGTCCCCGTTTTCCGGTTCCGGGAACAGTCACCAAGTGGGCGACGTCCGGATGAGAATCTCGACGTCGCGGCTTCCCCGCTTCCCGGGGCCGGCTTCGGGGTCGATCCGCTCTGTCTTCGCCCCCGCCGAGCAGCTTTCCGAACGCGGTCTTCGCCGCCCGGTCCGCCTCGTCGGACCCCGTCCGGGCGGCGATGTTGTAGACCGCCCGGCGGTTGGCGGCGATCAGATCGTCCAGCCGACGCCTCTTCGGCGCCTGCGTTGACGCGCCGGGAACTCCGTCAGCCCGAACGAGTAGCGCACCCCCGGTTACGCCGCGGAGCCCTGCGCGCGTGCTCACCCGCAGACCTGTCTACCGCCGGTCGACGGCCCAGAGATGCGCCCGCAGGATGCTTCTGCGACCCGCCGACCGGTACTATCTACCGCCCGAACGAGTAGCGCACTCCCAGTTGCGCCTGCCACCGGCTTCGGAGATCGTCGCGGGCGAAGCGGTCGCCGGTGAATCCGGGCCGGGCCGGCGTGTTGAGGCTGTAGACGTAGCGGCCGCTCTCGGGGTCGACGCTCGACCGGACGGGCTGGAGGTTCTGGGAGAAGGCGAACTCGACGAGGCCGTTCCCCGCGTCGAACGCGTTGAGCAGGTTGCGGACGTCGAGGAAGACCTCGACCTCGTTCGGTCCCCGCGGAAAGTCGACGCCGAGGTGGAGGTCGAGCGTGTAGATCCACGGGCCGCGGCAGGCGTTCCGCGGCACGATCGTTCCGGGCATGACGTCGCAGCCGGCCGACAGGAAGCGCATCAGGTCGTCGAGGGTCCCGTTGGTGACGATGACGTCGGCGGCGTCGCGTGGGACGTAGAGGAGGTCGTTCCCCCGCGTGCCGTCGCGGTTGCTGTCGCTTTCGTCCAGGTAGCTGTAGGGGCGGCCCTGCTGGGCGTCGTAGTAGGCGGCGAGGGTGACGCCGGCCGGCCCCGCGGGGATCCGGTACGAGCCCGACAGGCTGAACCGATGGCCCGGTGAGAAGTTCGACACGGCCGGCGGCGCCGCGTTCGGGTCGCCGTCGTGGTAGTTGTTGCGCCAGTTGGAGGTCGCTTGGCTCGACCCGCCGTCGTTGACGGACCGCGACTCGCCGTAGAGATACGATCCGCTCAGGAACCAGTTGTTGCCGAACCGCTTGTCGAGCTTCGCCGCCAAGCTCCAGCTGCCGCCCTGCCCGGTGTTCGTGAGCAGGATGACGTTGCTGAAGTCGCTGCGCAGGCGGGCGTGCTTCGGCCGCCCGTCGGGCGCGGCGCCGCTCGCGGCGAGGTTGAGATCGCGGTAGTCGATGTCGCGGACGGTCTTCGAGAAAAGCAGCTCGACGCTCCCCACCAAGCCGAAGAAGCCGAGGTCGCGGTCGTACCCGAGATTGCCGCGCAGGAGCTGCGGGAAGCGGTAGGCGGGGTCGATGAGGTTGATCTCGTTGGTCGACGCCGAGCCGACGCCGGTCGGCTGGGCGTCGGGGTCGGCAGAGAACGGAATCCGGTTGTCGGGGTCGAAGAACACCCGGATCCGCTGAAACTCGTTCCCGGTGTTCGAGTATTGGTTCGACAGCCAGACGTACGGCGTGCGGCCGTGGAACAGGCCGAAGCCGCCCCGCACCTGTCGACGGTTCCGCGCCTGCGGGCTCGGGTCGTAGTTGAAGCCGATGCGCGGCGACCAGTTCCGGGTCGCCGGCGCCACGTCCGTGGCCCGCCCGTACAGCGTTTCGACCAGCGGGTTCGCCGCCGGGGTGTCGGGGAAGACGGGTGCGTCGAGGCGGATGCCGTAGGTGACCGTGAGGTTGTCGCGGACCCGCCATTGGTCGCCGGCGTAGAACCCGAGCTGGTGGACCCGGAACTCGGCCGCCTGCCGCGGGTCGGCCGTGCGCGGGAAGCTGTAGCTGTACGACTGGGCCAGCCCCTGCGCGAAGAGCGCCGGGCTCGTGAACTCGTAGACGCCGAAGCTGTCGCGGATGAACAGGTTGCGGAACCGGAAGAGCTCGTTGTGGGTGCCGATCGTGAGCTGGTGCCGTCCCCTTACCCAGGTGAGGTCGTTGTGGATCTCGATGATGTTTTGGTCGAGGGCGTTCGCGGTCGAGAACTGCTCGGTGCCGAACCGTATCTCCTGTCCGCCCTCGAGGTCGATGGTGACCTGCGGAAAGGGGGCGGTCCGCGGTCCGCGGCGGTCGCGAATCCGCTGGAAGCTGACGCGGGCGAGGTTGAAGGCGGCGCCGAACGTGCTGTTGAGCTGGGCGACCGTCGAGTCGGTCCGGTTCTCGAACCGGTAGAAGTTGTCGCTGAAGCGGTAGCGGACGTTCGACTGCGAGCCGACGTCGGCGGTGGCGCCGACATGGTTGTGCCGAACCGAAAGCCGGTGGGAGGGCGGGAGGTTGAGGTCGGACCGCACGAAGATCTTGTCGTTGGGGTTCCCGCGGATGATCTCGCCGAAGCCGCCCGGGATGTCGTAGCCGTACCGGTTGCGCGCGACGTCGACGATGCGCCGTCCCTCGGCGAGCCGCCCGAAGTCGACGCCCGACGCCCCGTCGAGCGAGTAGCCGGCCGGCGTCTCCCGCCGCTGGACGTCGATGTTGGCGAAGAAGAAGGCGCGGTTCCGGACGAGAGGGCCGCCCGCGCTCGCCCCGTGCTGCCGATCGAAGAAGGTCGCAATGGGCGCGTCGTCGACGCCGCGCCCGACCAGGCCCTGGTTGCGGCTGTAGACGTAGGCGGTGCCGCTGAAGCGGTTCGAGCCGCTGCGGGTGATGACGTTGATGCCGCCTCCCGAGAAGCCGCTCTGGCGCACGTCGTAGGGCGCGACCACGAGCTGCAGCTCGCTGACCGCGTCGAGGCTGATCGGCTGGGTGTTGGCCTGGCCTCCCGGCGTTCCCTGCCGGGCAAGCCCGAACAGGTCGTTGTTGACGGCGCCGTCGATCTGGATGTTGTTGTAGCGGCCGCTCCGCCCGGCGACGCTCAGGAAGCTCTCGGAGTCGGCGTTGCGGCTGGTCTTGACGAAGAAGGGGTTGGTGCGGGCGAAGTCCTGGAGGCTGCGATCGAGGGTCGGCAGGGTCTCGATGACGCCGGACTCGACGCCGGCCGTCGTGCCGGATCGCGCCGGCGAGAACACGCTGCTCGCCTCCGCGAGCACCTCCACCGTTTCGGTGACGGTGGCGAGCTGCAGGACAACGGGGACCTCGGTGGCCTCGCCGAGAGTGACGACGAGGCCGGACAGCGCCCGGGCGCTGAAGCCGCTCAGGGTTATCTCGATCTCGTAGGGGCCGACCTGCGCGTTCAGCAGGTCGAACCGCCCGTCGGCTCGGGTGAACGCCTCGTACCGGGTCCCGGTCGGGGCATGGACCGCGACGACGCCCGCGCCGGGCAGCACCCCCATCTGCGCGTCGCGCACGACGCCCCCGAGCGTCCCGGTGGTGGCGTTCTGCGCCCGGACGGCGACGGTCGTTCCCAGCGCCGCGGCGAGAACGATCACCGTTGCGATTCTCCGCGACGCGCAACCAATCATCTCCGACACCTCCTGCGACGATTCTTGAGAAGAACCGCCGACGTCGGCGACCTCGGGACGCTGCACGACGAAGTGCCGGCGTGTCCACCGACACCGACGGCACGCAGCGCGGTGTCGACCGGCAGATGAAGATCGACGATTAGGCGTCGCCGGTCTCCGGCGCTGCGCTGTCCGACGCGGCCGCCGCTCGGACCCGGATCGGCCACCGCGACG
>CATQHG010000002.1 GCA_958295905.1 uncultured Vicinamibacterales bacterium
TGTTGGAATTGACGTGGTAGCCGGGGTCGAGGGTGATATCGAGACCCACCCGGGCGGTCGTGTCCGCATGGACCGCGTCGGTCTCGCCGACGGGGTGGATCGCCACGGTGGGCGGCTGGGCCAGGCTGGACGCCGACCATCCGGAGAACATCAGCGTCCAGAAAGTCCGCGTCCATCCGCGGCACGGGGTTGTCGATCTCACGGTTGCCTCCCTTGCGCCCCGGGGCGCGCCGTCATCATAGCGCCCCGGCCCGCAAATCGTCGCCTGCGTCGCCGCCCCAACCAACCCTGCCTGGAGTCCGCGCCGTTCTACCTACGGCGCAGACTCCACCAGCCCGCGGCGGAAGTCGCGCTGCATCCGGCCGGGGCCGCACTCGGCTCAAGAACGTGTCGCACAGCGGTCGGAATCGCCGAAATCCGGCCGGTCCGAGCCGCGCCACCGCCGGCCCGTTCCGGTCCGAGCCGTTTCCGCGCCGCCGCCGGCCCGTTCCGGCGCGCCGCGGAGTCTCCCCACGGGCTGCTACCGGTCGATGTCCGCCAGCGCCATGCGGTCGCGGTTCACCGACACGCGGCGCAGGCGCCCGCGCGCCGGCAGACGCCGCTCGGTCACCCGCTCGGTCACGGGAACCACCACGGATTCCTCCTCGCCCGACCGGTACTGCAAGGTGACGGTGACCGGCAGATCGAAGAGCCGCTCGGTCCGCTGCTCGAACCGGAGCAGGACCTCTTCTCCGCCGCCGGTTCTCTCGGTGCGCGACGAGAACCGCACATCCGGCAGGGCGGCCTCGTGAATCCACCGGTCGAAGAACCGGCTCAACGACCGCCCCGCCTCGATCTCGAACGCCAACTGCAGCGCATCGGTGCCCGCCTTCCGGAACCGCCACGTGTGGTAGAACCGGCGCAGTCCCGCGAAGAACGCGTCGTCTCCCACCAGCCGGCGCAGCATGTGAAGCACCACGGCGCCTTTGTTGTAGACCAGGGCCCGGAAGACGCGCGGCTCGCGCTCCAGATGTCCGAGGCGGTACCCGAGATAGATCGGTCCTCGTCGGAGTGCCGCATCGCCCAGCGCCGCATCTGCTCGACGATGTCCTGAAAGACCTCCGCCCCCTCGTCGTGCTCCGCATAGAGGGCGGCGAGAGTACTGCGCGAGCCCTTCGCTCAGCCACTGCTCGTGGTAGTTCTTCCAGCCGACCGCCTGTCCCCACCACTGATGCGCGACCTCGTGGGCGAGAAAGAAGGACGGATAGCCGCTGAAGCTCACCGGATCGGTCTGCCAACTGATGTTGACCCCCCGCAGCCGGGAAGCTCGTGTTGAGCAGGGCGAAGTACGCGGGGCTGTGCCCGCCGGGAAGGCGGCTGTCGGTGAGGGCCACGGTCATCGACGGATACGGGATGTCGCCGAGAATCGACGCGTAGAACGAGGCGATGTCCGCCGCGGTCTCGGCCGTGGCGTCGATCTCGTCCGCGCTTCGCGGCGAGCCGTAGGCGCTTATCGCGAGGGTGCCGTAGAAGACGCCGCCGCCGGCCGGCGTTGACGGCGTGGACGCGGGGGCGTCGAGCTGGACCCGCCGGACCGGCGAGGGGTGGTCCTCGAACCGGGAGATCACCGCCGACAGATAGCGGGCCGGCTGCAGCGCCGCGAACGAGAATCGGCGCGGGTCCCCGTCCCCGTCGGAGGCCCCGGCCACCGGCGGGTTCGTGCGGGCCGGCACCCCGCTCGCGACGACCCCCCACCCGGCCGGAACCGACAGATCGAGCGTCGCCGTAGCGTAGTCGCTGACCAGCCCCCTGCGGGTACCAGTAGCTGCGGTTGCTGTAGACGTAGCGGGGCTCTCCGAGGCCGAACAACGCTTCATCGGACTCGAAGTAGAGGCGCTGCCTGCCGATCCAGTTCTCGTCGAGCTCCTGGGCCGCGAGGTCGCCCTCGTAGGTCACCGTCACCGTGAACTCGGCGCCCCCGGGAATCTCGAGGGCAGGTTGACCACGAGGCTGTTCTGTCCGTTCATGCGGAAGAAGAGCAGGGGGCCGAGCTCGTTGGCGAGGTGACCGACCGCACCGCGAGCTCGTCGGCCAGACGCAGGCTGAACGAGGTGGTCGGAAGCCCCTTCACCCGCGCCGCGAGGCGGGTGGTGCCGACGATGCGGCATTCGATGAACTCGCGGGCGTCGCTGAGCCGCTGCTGGGTGAACTCCAGGGGCTCGAACGATGCTGTGATTTCGTAGTCCAGGATGTCGAGCGACAGCGAATCGTCGTCCCCGAAGTAGCGCCCCCGGGTCGCTCGTTTCCGGGCGGACGGGTACACAGAGATGATCTGGTTCTCGGCCCGGTCGAACAGCGTGATGTCCTCCGGCTGCCGAACCGACTGCGCGTAGGTCAGCGTGCCGTGCCGTTCGGTGCGGACCTCGGCGAGAAAGTCGCCGCGGCCCCGGCGGGAACGACCAGACCCGGTCGCTGATGTCCGACAGATCCAGGGTGAACGACAGCGGAACGAATTCGTCGAACACGTCCCGGGCGTCGTCGTCGAGGGTTCCCCCGTCCACCCGGCGCGCCCGCAGCGCGCCGGTCGAGACCCGGGTCCGGAACGCGTCCGGGTGCAGCCGGATGAACGCCGCTTCGAACTCCGCCTCCAGCGCATCTCTGCCGCTGAAGATCTCCACCTGCCCGCGTTCCGCCTCCGGCTGCGGGGCGAAGCGCATGATGCCGTCGCCGAGGAGCACGAGACTGGTGACCCCGATCTCGGTCTCGGCCACGAACACCGACCCCTCGGTCAGCGTCAACGTCAGGTCTTCACTCGTGACGACCAGATTGTCGGCGACGTAGTGGGTCGTGGGGGTGAGACTCAGGTGGCGCAGGTTGTCGATCGAGTCGACGGCGTCCTGATCGAGGATACGCCATCCGCCCGCCGCGTCGCGGACCACGTCGAGTTGCCACGTCTCGAGACGGCCCCGCGCCCCGGACTCGGAAAACAGCTCGACCATGACCCGCCGGCCGGCGTCCTCGGCCGCGTCGTCGAGCGGGGTGTCGAAACGAGGCGTCACGGTGACCCGGTCCACGCCGGATCGCACGTGCGCGCCCGCGAACGCCGCGGCGGCGGCGCGGTCGGCCGACGGTGACGCCAGGGCGGCGTAGGCGTCGGCGTCGCCGGCCAGCATGGCCGCCTCGAGCGCGTCGATCAGCGCGTCGTAGTTCCCCGCCGCCCGGTCGCCGCCGTCGTCGAGCGGCTGGGGCGCCGCCCGGATACGGGAGGAGGAACAGGAGGCCCGCCGCGCCGAGCAGTCGACACAAGTTCATGGCTGGTTCACCCCCACGTCCCATCTTAATCCGAATCGCACCGGAGCCGGCCCCGGCGATCGTTCTGCGCGGCGATCTCGGTGATATCCTCCCCGGCATGGCGATTCGTACCGAACTCACCCTGCGGTTGAGCAATACGCCCGGGTCGCTGGCGCGGCTGTGCCGGACCCTGCGCGGCGAGAAGGTCAACATCCTCGCGCTGAGCCTCGACCCCTCCGGCGTTCTCCACATCGTGCCCGACAATCCGGTCCACGCGGCCGGTCTGCTGCGGGGCCGCGACTACGCGGTTCGAGCAGCGGGACGTGCTGTACGTTACGGTGCCCAACGGCCCCGGCGCGTTGGCGTCGGCCACCGGGATGTTGAGCGCGTCCGGCGTCAACGTCGACTACGCCTTCGCGTCGGCCCTCGCCGATCACGACATGACGGCGGTGGTGGTCGCCGTCGACGACGCCCGGCGCGCCGCGTCGGCCGCCGGCATGTGAACCCCGCGCCGGGCCGCGCCGCCGCCGCCCGGCGCGCCGCGGGGAGCGGTTGAAGAGATGCGCCTCTACATAGAGACGATGGACGCGGTGCTCGTCGATTACGACCCCGACGGCCGGGTCGAGCTCGACGGCGAGGGTTGGTCGTCCCGACGCTGCAGGAACGCCGGGCGATCCTGCATGCCGCGCAGATGGAGATCGAGCGCCTGCAGGACCTCGTGCTCGCCCTCGAGGGCGGGACCGGCGACTGAACCGCCGACCGGGGTTCCGCGTGGGGATGCGGGAAGCCGCCGTGAGTCGTCTCCTACTCGTCGTCTTCGTCCGCATCGCTCGCCGGGGGGCTCGGCTCGACCTCGAACTGCAGCGTGTCGCCGGCGAGACCGAATCCGCACCGTCCCGCCGTGCTCCAGGCGGCCTGAACAGGATCTCGTCGGTCAACGGGTTGCGCACCTCGGTCTGGATGAGCCGGGCCAGCGGGCGGGCGCCGTAGGTGGGGTCGTAGCCCTTCCCGGCGAGCCAGGCCCGGGGCGTCCGGCTGCAGGGTGATGGCCACCCGGCGCTCGGCGAGCTGCGCCTCGAGCTGGAGGACGAACTTCTCGACGATCGTCTCCACGACGCCCGGGGCGAGGCTGTCGAAGGTGACGACGGCGTCGAGCCGGTTGCGGAACTCGGGGCTGAAGGCGCGTTCGATATCGCGGCCTTCGTGCGCCCCTTGCCGGTGTTCGTCCGGTCCTCGCTGAACCCGATCGGCGCCGCGCTCGCGCCTCGCGCGAGCCGGCGTTCGACGTCATGATGACCACGACCTGCCGGAAGTCCGCCTTGCGCCCGTTGTTGTCGGTCAGGGTCGCGTGGTCCCATCACCTGCAGCAGGATGTTGTAGACGTCGGGATGGGCTTTCTCGATCTCGTCGAGCAGCAAGCACCGCGTAGGGATGGGCCCGGACGGCGTCGACGAGCAGGCCCCCCTGCTCGAACCCGACATAGCCCGGCGGGGCGCCGATGAGCCGCGCGCCTACCGCATGCTTCTCCATGTACTCGCTCATGTCATAGCGAAGGAACTCGTTCCCGAGGTGGATGGCGAGCTGCTTCGCAAGCTCGGTCTTGCCGACGCCGGTGGGGCCGGTGAACAGGAAGCATCCGGCAGGGCGAATCCGGCTGCCCGAGCCCCGCGCGCGCCCGCTTGATCGCGGTCGCCACCGCCGCGACGGCGTCGTCCTGGCCGAACACCACCCGGCGGAGGGCCTCGTCGAGGGTGCGCAGCCGTTCCTTGTCCGACCCCGTGGCCTGCTTCTCGGGAATGCGCGCCATGCGCGCGAGCACCCGCTCGATGTCGGCCGCGGTGACGCGCGGGAGCGGCGCGGGCGTCTCCGCCGCGGTGTCCGCACGCCGCGGACGCCGTGACCCCCTCTGCGTCGGGTGCTGCGTTGGGTGCCGCCTTGGCCTCGGCCGGCGCGGGTGACGCGGCCCGCGGTCGGGCGCTGCTTCCCCGGCGGAGGGCGTGGCTTCGGGCGCGGCGGCGCCGGTGACGGTGAAGCTCGCGCCCGCTTCGTCCAGCACGTCGATGGCGCTGTCCGGCAGGCGCGAGTCGCGCAGATGCCGCCGCGCCAGCTTCGCCGCCGCCTGCAGGGCGCGGTCGGTGAACGTCACCCGGTGATGCTCTTCGTAGCGCGACCGCAGTCCGGTGAGAATCTCGACCGTCTCGTCGACGCTCGGCTCCTCGAGGACGACGCGCTGCAGGCGGCGCGCCAGCCCCCGGTCCCGCTCGATCTGCTTGAACTCGTCGAACGTCGTCGAGCCGATCAGCTGAGGTCCCCGGCCGCGAGCAGGGGCTTGATCAGCATCGCAAGGTCCATCGTGCCCCCGGTGGTGGCGCCGGCCCCCACCGTCGCATGCACCTCGTCGATGAACAGAATGGGCATGGGGCGTGCGGCGAGGGCGTCGACGACCGCCTTGAAGCGCTCCTCGAAGTCGCCCCGGAACCGCGTGCCCGCGAGCAGCGCGGCCGTGTCGAGGGCGAAGATCTCGGCCCCGGCAAGGCGCGCGGGGACGTCGTCCTCCAGCAGCCGGCCGGCCAGGCCCTCGGCGAGGGCGGTCTTGCCGACGCCGGCGTCCCCGACGAAGACCGGGTTGTTCTTGCGCCGGCGGGCAGAGGATCTGCAGGGTGCGCCGCAGCTCGTTCCGGCGTCCGATCAGGGGGTCGAGCCGGCCCTGCCGGGCGCGCTCGGTCAGGTTGACGGCGAAGGCGGCGAGCGGATCGCGGGCCGGGGCGGGTCCGTCCCCGGTCTGTCCCGCCGGCGCGGGCTCCTCCGGACGCGGGTCGCCCGACCCCGCCGGCGTCTTCGTGATGCCGTGCGAGATGTAGTTCAGGACGTCGAGCCGGGTGACGTACCTGCGACTGCAGCAGCTCGGCCGCGTAGGAGTTCGGCTGCTGCAGGATGGCGGCCAGCACGTCGCCGAAACGGACCTCGTCCTTCCCCGCGCTCTGCACGTGGAGCACCGCGGTCTGCAGGACGCGCTGGAACGCCAGGGTCTGCTGCGGCTCGCGCTGCCGGCTCTTCCTGCTCTGCTCGAGGTTGTCGAGGAACGTGTCGAGCGCTTGCCGCAGGGCCGGCAGGTCGCTGCCGCAGGCGGTGAGAATCTTCTCCCCATCCGGGTCATGCGCCAGCACGTACAACAGGTGCTCGATGGTCAGGTGGGTGTGCCGGCGAACCGTCGCCTCGCGGTAGGCGACGTTCAGGATCAGCTCGATGGCGGCGCTGAACATGGGCGGATCCCGTCACTCTTCTTCGAGGATCGCCTGCAGGGGGAACCCGGCGGCGCGCGGCGAGGGCCCGCGTGGCCGCGACCTTGGTCTCGGCGATCTCGTGGGTGTAGGCTCCGCACCGCCCGCGTCCCTCGGTGTGGACCCGCATCATGATGCCGTAGGCCTCCGCCGGGGACTTGTCGAAGACCGACTCCAGCACCTGGACGACGAACTCCATCGTCGTGTAGTCGTCGTTCAGCAGCGTGACCTGGTAGCGGATCGGCTCCCGGGTCTTCTGGCGGGTCTCGTCGAGCACGCCGTGGCCGGTACGTGGATCGTGCGCCATACCCTTGCGATCAGACTATGGAGACGGCGGCGGCGTCAAGGCGGGACGGCGGTCGGGGAACCCCCGGTGAACCCCGCTTTGCGCCGAGACCGGCAGACGCCCGCCCGGCGATGGCGTGACGGGGGCCTGTCAGTCCGTGGCAGACGTTGCGCTGCCTCCGGCCGGGGCCGTATTCAGCCCAAGAACGTGTCGTGCAGCGGTCGAAATCGCGGAATCCGAGCGATCCGGGCCGTTCTCCGCGCCGCCGCCGGCCCGTTCCGGCGCGCCGCGGAGTTTCGCCGCGGGCTGCGGCCGGGCGCGGCGCCGCGGGCCCCCGGCCGCGGGCATAGTAAAATTCCGCTCCCATGCCAACGATTGCGCGCGGCATCACCTATGCCGACCTGATGTTCCTCGGCCAGCCCCGGGTCATCGCCACCGCCGTCCTCCAGGACGCCGGGGGGGCCGCCCTCGTGGACCCGGGACCGTCGACGTGTCTCGACACCCTGCGCTCGTCGCTGCGCGGGCAGGGCATCGCGCCGGCCGACGTGCGGACGATTCTCCTCACCCACATCCACCTCGACCACGCGGGGGCGACGGGCACCCTGGTCCGCGAGAACCCCGACATCCAGGTGTACGTGCACGAGGCGGGGGGCGGCGCACATGGTCGACCCCCGGGAAGCTGCTGAGCAGCGCGGCGCGGCTCTACGGCGACGACATGGACCGCCTCTGGGGCGAGTTCCTGCCCGTGCCCGAGCGGAACGTGCACGTCCTCGGCGGCGGCGAGCGCCTCGCGGTCGGCGGCCGCGAGCTGGAGGTCGCCTACACGCCGGGGCATGCGTCCCATCACGTCAGCTTCTTCGATCGGGCGAGCGGGGTGGCGTTCGTGGGGGGACACCGCGGGGGTGCGGATCGGCCCCGAGCGCTTCGCCCTGCCGCCGACGCCTCCGCCCGACATCGACCTCGAGACGTGGAAGTCGAGCATCAGGCAGATCGAGGCCTGGCAGGCGGACACGTTGTTCATCACCCACTTCGGCCCGCACGAGGACGCCGCCGGCCAACTGGCGGGCCTGACCGAGCATCTGGACGGATTGGCGGCCCTGGCGCGGACCATCGTCGAGCAGGATGTCCCCGGCGGGGAACGCGCCGATCGGTTCGTCGCCGAGACCCACCGCTATCTGCAGCGGTACATGCCGGAAGCGACCGCGGCGCTCTACGACATGGCCGCCCCGTTCTCGATGTGCTGGCTCGGACTGGCGCGCTACTGGAAGAAACAGGGCTTGAGGCGCGCGGTAGCGGCCCGCGGCGGACCCCGCGCCGCCCCGCGAGGCGGCGAGGGCGCCGGCGGGCTGAAGAGCGCCCGCGGGCGGCGTGGGGAGGGGCGCCTGTTGCTGCTGTGAACAGGTCCCGACGTTTCGCGGCGCCGGAGTGATCGGCGTCCCCGGTCATGACGGTTCGGCATATCGCAACCGCGGACTGCAAGCGGTCCGACGAACAACGCAGCCCGGCGGGATGCACCGCCGCTCGAAGGCGGCGGGGACTGTCGCCACCGGCGGGTAGGAGCGCCCGCCCCGCGCGGTGTCGCGGCGGGCGGACAACGACGGCGGCCGGCGGCAGAACCCCCGGCAGGAAACGGCCCTCCGGACGCCGCGCGCCGGACAGGCGGACGACACATGCGACTCGGCTTCATCGGACTGGGACCATGGGGCGCCCGATGGCGCGCCACCTGATGGACGGCGGCCACGACATGGCGGTGTTCGCCCGCCGCCCCGAGTCGGCCCGCCCCCTCGCCGCCGCCGGCGCCGCCGTCTGCGTCAATCCCGCCGCGGTGGCCGAGCGGAGCGAAGTGATCTTCACGATGGTCACCGGAACCCGCGACATCGAGCAGGTCGTGCTGGGCCCCGACGGCATCATCCACGGCGCCCCCCGCGGGACGCTCGTCATCGACATGAGCACCATCGACCCCGCCGCCGCCCGGGCCATCGCGGCCCGGCTCGCCGAGCGGGACGTGGACATGCTGGACGCCCCGGTGTCCGGGGGGCCGCAGGGCGCCCGCGATGCGAAGCTCACCATGATGGTGGGGGGGCCGGCGGCGGCGGTCGAGCGCGCGAAGCCGCTGTTCGCGCGGCTGGGGCCGACCGTCATCCATCTCGGCGGGTCCGGCGCCGGCCAGACCACCAAGGCGTGCCATCAGTTTGGCGCTGCTGGTGACGGCCCAGGGGGCGGCCGAGGCGCTGGCCCTCGCCGGCCGCTGCGGGCTCGACGTCGAGCGCGTGCGCCAGGTGATGATGGGCGGGATGGCGTCGAGCCGCGTGCTCGACGTGTTCGGCGCCCGCATGGCGTCGCGCGACTTCGCCGCCGGCATCGAGTCGCGGCTGTATCACAAGGACCTCGACATCGTCCTCCGGCTCGCCCACGACCGCGGCGCCGCCCTGCCCGCCGCGTCCCTGACGATGCAGTTCGTCAATGCCCTCATGGGGCGGGATCGGGGCCGCGACGATCTGTCGGCGCTGATCGCCGTGATCGAGGAGATGGGCGGCGCGGCCGGTCCGCCCGCCGCGGCCGAGTGAGGGACGGCGCCGGACACCCGGCGGCACCGCACGCACTACTTCCCGGCGTTGCGGCCAGTGAGGGCCGGTCGGCGACGCCACGCGCCTTCCTGGAGTCGCGGCCAGGGCCGGCGGCGCCGCACGTGCGCCCGGCGTCGGGGGTCCGACCAACGGGCCGGCCCGGCCGGCGCCGCGCACCCCCCCGGAGTCGCGGCCGAGTGAGGGACGGGCTGGACGGCGGCGGCGCTGCCCGCCCTGAGCGGTCGCGGCCCGGCCCCGCGTGCGGTATCCTTGGGACCCATGACCACTCGATTTCTCTGCGCATTGCTGGCGGCGGGGACTGCCGCCGCGCTCGCCGGCGCCAGCCGCCCCGAAGCGGCCGGCGGCGCGCCCGCCGCGCGCCCGATCCAGGCCGCCGGCGCGTGCGCCCGCATCGCCGAGGCGCAGCTCGGCCTGCTGCACACCACGGTCACCGTCGCCGAGGCGGTCACCGCCGCCGTTCACCCCACCCGAGACCTTCTCGTCGCGCGGCTTCATCGTCGACGACGTGTCGTTCTGCCGGGTCGCGGGGGACGTCGCGTCCGGAGGCGGCTCGGAGATCCGGTTCGAGGTGTGGCTGCCGCCGGCCGACGCCTGGAACGGACGGTTCCAGGGCATCGGCTCCGGCGGCTCGGCCGGGGCCATCCGCTACCCGCAGCTCGCGGCGGCGGTGCGGAACGGCTACGCGGCGGTGGCCACCGACAACGGCCACACGAGCACCAGCGGCTTCGACGGGAGCTGGTCGCTGGGGCATCCCGTCCGGCTCGTCGACTTCGGCTACCGGGCGCAGCACGAGGCGACCGTCGCGGGCAAGGCGGGTGACCGGCGCCTACTACGGCCGCCCCGCCGATTATGCCTACTTCGTCGGCTGCTCGCAGGGCGGCGGCGGCCACCACGCGCTGATGGAGGCGCAGCGGTATCCCGACGACTACGACGGCATCGTCGCCGGCGCCCCCGCCAACTACTGGATCGGCCTGATGACCGGCGAGCTGTGGGCGGGGCTCGCCACGACGAAGGACCCCGCGAAGGACCTGCCGCGCGAGAAGCTGCCGCTGCTCGGGGCCGCCGTCCTCGACGCCTGCGACGCCGTCGACGGCCTTGAGGACGGACTGATCGACGATCCCCGGGCCTGCGACTTCGATCCCGGCGTGCTGGCGTGCGCGGGGGCGGACGACGCCGACTGCCTGACTGCGGGACAGATCGCGGCGGCCCGCGCCATCTACGCGGGGCCGGTGCGCCCGAGCACCGGCGAGCAGTTGTTCCCCGGCTATCCGCCGGGCAGCGAGTGGTTCGAGGCGCCCGACGGCCGGGGCGGTTGGGGGCGGTACTGGTCGGGCATCACCCGGCCCGGCGGCAGCGCCGCCGACTTCATGCGCTACAGCGTGTTCGAGGATCCGGACCACGAGCTCACGCAGTTCGACTTCGACGACGACTGGGTGCTCGCCAACACCCGGCCGCTCGGGGCGGGCGCCGACGACACCCTTGGATCGGCCCTGAACGCCACGGATCCCGACTTGTCGGCGTTCAAGGCCCGCGGGGGCAAGCTGATCAGCTACCACGGCTGGGCCGACGCGTTGATCCCCGGCTCCTACGCGGTCGAGTACTACGAGAGCGTGATCGCCGAGCAGGGCGGCCTGGATGCGACGGCCGACTTCTACCGGCTCTTCATGGCGCCGGGGGTCGCCCACTGCCGCGGCGGTCCGGGGCCCGATCGGTTCGACGCGGTGACCGCGCTCGAACGGTGGGTCGAGGACGGCGTGGCGCCGGATCGGATGGTCGCTTCGAAGGTGGTCGACGGCAGGGTGACGCGCACGCGGCCGCTCTGCCCCTATCCGCAGGTGGCGCGGCACACCGACCGCGGCAGCATCGACGACGCCGCGAACTTCGCGTGCGTCGCGCCGGACTGACAGCCGGTGGTGAGACCCCGCGCCGCCCCCGAGCGCGGCGAGGGCGCCCGCGGGCTGAAGAGTGCCCGCGGGCAAAGAACGCCCGTGCCTGACCAGGCGTGAGGAGGGCCGCCTATTGGACATGGGCAACCGACGAACAACGCAGTCAGGCGGGATGCATCGCCGCTCGAATGCGGCGGGGACCTTCGCCACGGGCTGCTGAGGCACGCGGCGGGGTTGGTCGGGCGGCAAGCGGAGCTGCCGGCGACGATTCCCGGCTTGGCTGGCGCCGGATCGGATGGTCGCTTCGAAGCTGGTCGATGTCGGGATGACGCGCAGATGGCCGCTTGCCCCGCCCGCAGGTGGGGCGGCGCACCGGCGGCCGCAGCATTGATGCGGCCGAGAGCTTCGCGGGCGTCGCGCCGACCGAAGCGCCCCGGCAGGGTTCATCGGGCGGCGGGCGGAGCCGCAGGCGGCGATTCCCGGCTTGGTTTCGGCGGCGGGGTTTCGATGGACGGCGTTCGGCGGGGAGAAGAAGAGGCAATCAGGAGTGTACGAGATGCAGAGACGATCTTTCGGTGCCGTGCTGGTGCTGACCGCGCTGGCCGTGGTCCTGTCCGTTCCCGCCGGGGCCCAGCCGGCGTCCGGCGTGCCCCGTCTGCCGGACGGCGCCCCCGACCTGCAGGGCGTCTGGGACTTCCGGACCCTGACCCCGTTGCAGCGCCCCGAGGACCGGGCCGACCAGGCGGCGCTGACGGCGGAGGAGGCGGCCGAGCTCGAGGCCGCGGCGGTGCAGCGGGCGGCGGAGGCGGACCGGCCGAGCAGAGGTCCGCACCGAGCCGTTGCCGGCGGGCGGCGACGTGGGCGCCTACAACAACTTCTGGTTCGACCGGGGGGCGGGGATCGTGGACGACCGCCGGACGTCGCTCATCGTCGATCCCCCCGACGGCCGGGTGCCGGCGCCGCAGCCGGGCGTCGACCGGCAGGGCCCCGGCGCCGACCCGACCCGGCCGGTCCGGTTCCGCGTCGGCGGCATCGGCGCCGACGGTCCCGAGGATCGCGGCATCGCCGAGCGGTGCCTGCTCGGGTTCAACACCGGACCGCCCATCGTGCCCGGCGGCTACAACCAGAACATCCAGATCTTCCAGACCGCGGACCACGTGGTCATCCTGAACGAGATGGTGCACGACTCGCGCATCGTGCCCCTCGACGGGCGCGCGCCGCTCCCCGGCGACCTGCGCCAGTGGCTGGGCAGCTCGCGCGGGCGCTGGTGAGGGCGACACCCTCGTCGTCGAGACCACCAACTTCACCGCCAACACCGCCAGCTTCAGCCCGTCCGTCGTGGGGGCCATCGGCTCGGGCGAGACGTTGAACCTGATCGAGCGGTTCAGCCGCATCGACGCCGACACGCTGCTCTACGAGTTCACCGTCGACGACCCGGCCACCTTCACCCGGCCGTTCACGGCGGCGCTGCCGATGAAGCGCGGGTCCGCGATGTTCGAGTACGCCTGCCACGAGGGCAACTACGGCATGCAGAACCTGCTGTCGGGCGCCCGCGCGGAAGAGCTGGCCGCATCGGAGCAGCAGTAGCGAAAGGCGTCCCGTCCGGGCCGCCGCAAACCGTCAACAGGAGACCCCATTCAATGAGACGCACTTCCCTCTTCGCCGCCGCCCTCGTCACCGCCGCCCTCGGGCTCGCCCCCGCCGCGGCCCCGGCCCAGGACGCCGGCTGGACGACCCTGCTCGACGGCTCCACCCTCGACGGCTGGAACCAGATCGGCAACGCCAACTGGGAGCTCGCCGACGGCGCCGCGCAGGCCGACAGCGGTTCCGGCTTCCTCGTCACGCCGGAGTCCTACGGCGACTTCGAGATGGTCGTGCAGTACTGGGTGGACGAGCCCGCGAACAGCGGTATCTTCATCCGTTGCGCCGACGCCATGAGCGTCAACGACCGCAACGCGTACGAGGTCAACATCTACGACACCCGCGCCGACCAGACCTACCGCACCGGCGGCATCGTCCACCTCGCCGCGCCGGCCAGCCACGTCGACAGCCCCGGCCGCTGGAACACCTACGAGATCATCGCCGAGGGTCCCCGGCTGCGGGTGTGGCTGAACGGCGAGCAGATGGTCGACGTCGAGGATTCGCAGTTCGCCGAAGGGCCCATCGCCCTGCAGTACGGCGCGGGCGTCGTGAAGTTCCGCAACGTGCTCATCCGGGGGCTGTAGATCCGCCTGCGGCCGGCTGACCGAATACGGGACGGAACGAAACAGCGTGGATCGACGACTCCCTGCGCGCTTGGCCGTCGCGCCGGCGGCGCGCGGGGAGATCCTCGGCGGGGCTGGCGGGGCGGTGTCTGGACCGCCCGGTCCGGTCCGGTGAAGTGGCTCCCGGCGGCGTTCCCGGTCTCGGCCCGCACCGCGTCGTCGCCGACCTGCCCTCCTGTTCCTGGCTCCGCCGTCTCCAAGGCACGCGTGCCGGCTCGAGGGCCGCCGGAGAACGACGTGTTGGTCGAGCCGGACGACAGACACTCGCGCGGTCGTCACCGAGCGCCCGACGTCCGCGGCCCGGCATCGCCGGATCCGGGCGCGGCGCACGTGCCGTCTACCCGAAGCGCCGGCGCCTGCCGGCGAGCGCTGCGCCGCCGTCAGGCGTCCTGGAACTTCCGGCGGATCCAGTCGAGCGTCACGCGGTCGAACTCTTCCGGCTTTTCCTGCTGCGTCCAGTGGCCGGAGTCGGCGATGACGTGGCGCTCGAGGTCGGGGATGAACGACGGCATGCCGTCGGACGAGGACGGCCGCAGGATAGTGTCGTTCTCGGCCCCGACGTAGAGGCACGGCACCTCGATGCCGCCCATCGCGGCGGGGCGCCGCCGCCCATGTTCGCCCGGTAGTAGTTGAAGCCGCCGGTGAACCCGGTCGCCTCGAACGTCTCCACCCAGTAGGCGAGGACGTCGGCGGGCATGATCAGCTCGCCCTGGTAGTCGCCCTCCTCGATCATCCGCAGCATGTCCATCGTCTTCTCGGCCGAGTCGGGCGGGTACCGGCGCATGTTCTCGACGTTCCAGTACCATCCCCGCCGGAAGATCATCTCGAGCGCCCGCCGCACGTCGCGCGAGAAGACCGCCTCGGCGCGGCCCGGCTGGAGGAACGTCGCGGCGTAGTAGTTCTCGGTGAAGACGATCAGCGGTTCCTCGGGCGGCTCGCTCGGCGGGGGACCGCCGGACGCGGGCGTGTTCACGCCGATGACGCCGAGGACGCGGTCGGGGTGGAGCCGCGGCATCGCCCACACCGCCGCCCCGCCCCAGTCGTGCCCGCAGAAGAGGGCCCGCTCGATGTCGAGCGCGTCGAGCAGCCCGACCAGGTCCGCGCAGAGGTTCGGAATCGCGTAGCCCGCCACGTCCTCCGGCCGGTCGGTCAGCCCGTAGCCGCGCATGTCGGGCGCGATGGCCCGCAGGCCCGCGGCGGGATACGAGCGGATCTGGTGGCGCCACGAGTAGGCGAGCTCGGGAAAGCCGTGCGCGAACACGACCGGCAGACCTTCGCCCCGTTCGTACACCGCCATCCGGATGCCGTTGGCGGTCACGAAGTGCGGCGCCGGCATGCCCGGTGCCGGCCGCACCGCCGGCTGCCCCAGCAGGGTCGGCGGCCGGACGAACGGCGCCGCGGCGAGCGCGGCGGCGGTTAGGCCGAGGAAGCGGCGCCGGGAGGGCGGTGCGGAGGCGGCAGGGCCCTCGATGCAGGTGTAGCCGGGATCAACCAAGGCGATGCGCTCCTGTCTCGGTGTGGCGGGCTACCGCCATTGGACGCTCCGTGTAGCATACCCCACGGCTCGTCTTGGTCCAGGCGGGTGGCCGGCGCCGCCCGGCGGCGACCTACCGGTTCAGCATCACCACGTCCTCGTCGAGCCCCTGCCGGCAGATCTCCAGCCGGGGGTTGCCGCTGACGTTCTGTCCGGACAGGGCCATGTCGAACGGATAGAAGGCGGCGCCGGCCGCGAGAGCGCGGAAGGGGTACTCGCGCCGGCCGCTGCTCACGAGGCCGGCCTCCAGCAGCCACGGGCCGACCCCGGCGACGGGAATCTTGGCCGCGGGGGCGTACGTTCCCCGGTCGCCGGTCTCCACCAGGACCCCCCACTCGACGAAGGAGCGGACGATGCGCTGCACGGCGCGCGTCGCCGTGGTCCGCTCACCCCACGACTCGGTCATGCGCCGGACGATCTGCGCCCTCGCCGCCGACCCTGCAAGGCGAGTAGCCGGCCGGTGGCCGCCGCCACGTCGCGGAAGAACGGATAGGTCGCCAGGCACATGCCCCAGTGCAGCGGCAGCCGGTCGCGCCCGCCGCGGCCGCGCAGCAGGACGAGCCCGTCGTCGCGGAGCGGCGCGACCGCATCGGGCACGGCGGTCCAGACGTGCAGCAGCACGGTCATCGTCTTTCCGCGCGCGCTGCGGGAACCTTCCCCGGCGACCTGTCCGGCGAGCAGGCGTTCGAGTTGCCCCCGGATCGCAGGTGCGGCGAGTCCCTGCGCGGTCCACTCGGCCGTCGCGTCCAGCCAGCGCAGGCTGATCTTCCGGTCGAACCCGATGATGCCGCGCGTTTCGGCAGGCATCACTTCCGCCCGATCTCGACAGAGGGTTCGACGGCTTCCTCGGGGCCGGCGGACGCGGCCACGGCGGTCGACCCGGACCGCCCGATCTCGACGAAGGGAACCACGACTTCCTCCAGCGTGACGCCCCCGTGGGCCACCGGCCGCTCCGACCCGCGAACGAACGACCGGCGCGCGGGGGCCAGCAGGGCCAGGTAGTTCTCGGGCAGCCCGCTCGCGGGCCACTCCAGCGCGCCGGGAAACCGTTTCGCGACGCGTGCCCGCAAAGCCGGGTCGGAGAAGACGCGCACGCGCCGTCCGGGCAGGTCCGTGATCGAACCCTCCTGGGGCGCGCCGCACCCGGTGGTCTCGACGTTCCCGTGGTCCGAGGTCAGGAAGACCTCGAATCCGCGGTCGAAGAGGGTGTCGAGCAGCGAGGCGAGCACGCCCCCGCGCGTCCACTGGCGGACCTGATTGTGCATTCCCGCGCTTCCGAGCTCCATGCCGTGCATGATCCGATCCACCGCGTCGACCACCAGCCCCGCCACGCGGACCTTGGGGCGCGACACGAGCTCCACGACCGTCTCCAGGTCCGACGACTCGCGCAGGTTCTTCGCGTAGACCACCCGTGCCGCGTCCAGTCCCTCGTCTCCCCAGAACCGTTTCCACGCCGCCGGTTCCCGGGCGGTGGAGTCGATGCTGGTCGGGAAGTACCGCGGCAGCCGCCCCGCGAAACAGGCCTGCCGCGAAACCGTGGTCAGCGTGGGGATCCAGGCGAACAGGCTGTCCTCGCGAAACCGCAACCCGGGACGCTGCTCCGCGAGCACCGCGCGGACCACCACCCACTGGTCGAGGGCGAGGCCGTCCATCACGACAAGCGCGACCTTGCGGTCAGCCGACTCGTGCGCGCGCCGCGCGAGCGACCGGGGAACGTGATGAATCATCACCGGCGTCGAGGGGGGCAGATTGTGCAACGCCTCGAAGCGTCGGCGAAGCCACGCGGTGAACCGCTCGTCGATGCGGTCGCGGATGCCCTCGTACCGCGCCCGTGCGTCCTCGTCGGCAGCGTCCTCGTCGGCGTCGAAGACCAGCGCGTTCACCTGCGCCCACCGCGGCGCGAAGGCCAACCAGTCGTGGTGCCGCGCCCCGTCGCCGGGCAGCGACGCCTCGACCGACTCGAGCAGCCCGTCGAGCCGGCGCCGCCGGTCCGCCCGCGGGTCGATCTCGACGCCGGCCCGCGCCCATGGGTCGACGACCTCCCGTCCGCGCGGATGCGCCGTCGGCCGCAGCGCGCCTTCCAGAAAGAGGTTGTCGACGTAGACCCGTACGTCGGGGTGGTCGAACGGCATCTCGGCCGGGCCGGAGAACGCCGGCGCGTAGCCCGGCGGCGTCTCGCGCACCGCGGCCGCCCCGGACGTCAGGCGGTCCAGGAAGATCGGCCACCGTTCCTGCAGGAACGCGAAGAACGCGTCGCGGTCGGGAACGATCTGCGCCAGGGGCCACGGCCTGAACACGGGCTTCCGCCGAAGCGTCGCGACGAGATGGCGCTCCAAGTGCCACGGCAGGCGCAGTCGGCGGTAGTGGAGGCGCAGGAGGACGCGGAGCAGGTCGGACGCCTGCCTTATCGTCTCGGGCGCGATCCCGAACACGTGGCGGAGCGCGAACCTCCGGGTCGCCGACTCGCCGAGCGGCCCCGCGGGCGGCTCCCGGGCCTGGGCCGCATACAGGGCGTCGAAATCGCTCCGGTCCAACGCGTTGACGACCGGCCAGCTCAGCTGGGGGAACAGAGCGCCGAGGCTGAACGACAACTGGCGGCCGGCCCGCCACACGTCGTAGGGAACGACCTGCTCGTGCGCCTCTCCAGTGGTGAACACGGCGACCACGTCCGCGAGGTCGCTACGGTCGCGGCGCGATCGGTAGCGCGACTCGTAGAAGAAGCGGAACGCGATGCGGTCATCCAGCGGAACCACCTCGAAGCCGCGGGCCCGGAGCGCCTCGACGATGCCCGCCTCCGCGAGCAGGCCGTCGGGATCGTCCACGACGGTGAGGCGGGCGACGCCGGGCGTGAACCCGCGCAGGATCTCGCCGCGCCAGCCCGCCGCCGCCGTTCCCGTCGATCCGTGCGGCCCGTTCACGTCCCAACGACCCTCATCCTGCCGACCGGCTCGGTTGTCCAAGATCGCCCTTGGCGCCGGCGCATTGACAGCAGCCGGGATCCGGGAGACATTCTCGGAATGGGCACACTGACCATCCGAAATCTCGACGATCGTGTGATCGAGCGCCTCAAGGCGCAGGCCCGCGAAAACGAGCGTTCACTGGAAGGAGAGATTCGGCACATGTTGACCGGGCGGGTAGATCGTCGGCTCCGTATCGCCCAGTTTCGAGAGCGTACGCGCGAGCTGGCATCTGCGACCGCCGGCCTCCCGCAAACGGACAGCGCCATCCTCCTGCGTGCGGATCGCGACAGATGACGCTGACGGCCGACGCCAGCGTGGTAGGTCGGTCACGCTCCAGATCCTTCACCGCGTTGCGGTCGCAGGACCTCCTGTAGCGATCGTTGCAATTCCATCCTGAGTTTGCCCAAACCCTCGGCATTCTGCAGGTACTTTACGAAACGTACATGTTTCAGGTTGAAGGGAACGTCATCATCGTTCTGTACTATCGCAACGACATCGCGATCCAAGGCGTGAGCAAGACCAGTTTCGTAGAGTACGTTGGGATTCCGTTCGGTGAGATCGCTCACCACTGCCTGGCTCTGAGCTATGGTTGCGTAAATGTCATCCACGATCTTCCGGGGTCCATAAATATCGTCGACGCGACGGGTCGTAAGACCCAGGTCACCACAAGCGGCCTTGATCGTTTCGTGAACCGCATCAAACTCTTGCTTGAACGGCATCATCACGGACATGGTCCAGAGAAGAAAGGGGCCATTCGGCAACAGTAAAGAACTTTGGGCGGGACCTGTTGAACCTGCCATCGATGTAACCGAACAGCTCTCTAAGCAGATCACCCTCCTTCACCGCCCAATGTGTACGCGAATGCTCCCACAGATCGAAATGGAGGCCCGCCAAACCGAAAACGTCCTCGGAACTCATGTGGCCATATAGGTGTTGAAAGTCAAATGCGATCTCGCTGCTCCACTCATAAACACGGTTCAGGCGGCTCAAGAACGCCGGCGTTTTAGCGTTTCCGTTCGGTAATGCCTCAGCGACAACCAGAGTCGGAAGTTCAGCCAGCCTTGACAAGTCACTGCTGTAGTGCTGGGCGACCTGAGCATTCGTATGTTCGAACAGCCTGGTCCTGGGAAAGCGGCCGGTTCCAGACTTGCTCCGGAAGACCTCAAGATCGGAGCGGCCGTGGCAAATGAGATTGTAGTGAGGCTGCGACCAGTTCATTCGTCGTTATCCGCGTCGTTGTCGGGTCTGGGCCTGATCGTACCACATCAACAGTTTCGGGTCTTCGTGGAGGACGCCCTCGGGGATCTTGCGGGCCACCTCGAGGATTGCGGCGTACTCCTTGGCCTGCCATGCCTGGCGGAAGCCGGCGCGGACGGCCTCCAAGCGGAACCGCTTCAGGCGGCGCTGCGGGGAGTCGCGGTACTCGGCGAACTCGCGGAGCAGGCCCCGGGTGCGGAGCTCGGCGAGATCGGTGGCCTTGCGGGGATCGGGGACGTACCAGCGGTCCTTGGCCTTGACGCGGAGCGCGTGGTCGTCCTTGGGCAGTTTGCGGAGCTCCTTGAAGTTCGTGGAAAGGTAGGTGTGGATCGGGCTCGGCACCTCGCCCCTGCCGTCGTAGCGGAGGAAGTTCTGCGCCAGGAACTCCGACAGATCGATCATGCGCTCGTGCTTCAGCCAGCCGGCGAGCTCGCGGATGAACTGCGGGTGGATCTCCTGGAAGGTCTGCGGCTTCCGCTCGAGCTGCTGTCGCAACCACTGGATGGCGGTCTCCTCGTCGCGGACGAAGAGCTCGAGCTGGACGAACTCGCGCGCGGCCAGCCGCCGGGGGTCGTACTCGACGACCTGCTCTGGCAGGAAGAACATGCCGTCGCGTTCGGGAAAGCGTTGGCGGAGCCCGGTGTGGAACTCGGCGGCGGAGAGGGGGACGGTGACGCCGCGTTGCACGTGGAAGGCGACCATGCGGTCGAAGAGCAGGTAGCTCTGGCGTTCGGCGATCACCTCGGCGCGGCCGTCCGTGCCGACGAACACGGGGAGGCGCCGCAGGTGGGTGCGGACGAAGTCCCAGGCGCCGTCTTCGGTGCCGGCCTGCAGGCGGAAGCGGTCTTCCAGCCCACCGTTGGGCTTGTAGGCGGAGATCACGAGGTCCTGCTTGACGGCGGTGCTCGTGACCTGCCGGTACGAGCCCTGCTGCTTGTCGAGCGTGCGGACGTCGGCGACGACGAAGCCGGCGGCGAGCATGGCCTCCTGGATGGCGTTCCAGATGGCGTTCCGGGAGTTGTGGAAGACGACGGTGATCCAGCGGCCGGGCTTGAGGACGCGGCGGTACGCCTCGAAGCAACGTTGCATCAGGCGCTGGTAGTCGGCAATCTCCTTGCCTTTGGGCCGGTCGACGATGGCCTCGGTGTCGCTGCGTGTGCACGCGCGGTGCCAGGATTCGACGACGTAGTTGAGGTCTGCGTAGAAGATGTTCTCTCCGAAGGGCGGATCGGTGAACACGTAGTCGATGGAGTCGGCGGGTAGGCCGCTATGGGTGCCGCAGTCACCGGTCGCGATCATCGCGCTGCCGCGACCGGAAGGTGCCGGCGCGAAAGCGCTCGCGAGACGGCGCAATTTTCCGCCGAGGATGTATCGTGGTGACACGTCGACGATCTGGGAACCCACGTAGAACACGCCGGTCAGGTACTGATTGACCTGGGAATAATGTGTTGGTGCGTACCGTGCGAGTACCGACATGCCCCAGATCGCCTGCTCGACGAAGAACAGCAGCGCGCTCCGCAGCCGCGCGTCGCCGCATGCGTCGGCCCGCCGCCACAGCGCCGCCAGGGCCTGCGCTGCCCGGGGCAGGAACAGGTGGTGCACGTGCGTGAACCCCTTCGGCGCGAGGCGCGAGCCGTGGTACATCTCGTCGATGGGGAAGGCGTTGGTTGGCACCTCCGGCGGCAACGGCAGACCGGCGACGCGATCGAGAACCTTGAGATCGGCGGCGTCGGGTGGTTTCTGGCAGCGGGCATCGTCCACGGTGTAGTCGATCAGAACCGCCCGGAGGCGAATGCGCTTCCAGGGTTTGCCCGACGCAGGATCGGAGAGCGTCTCGAACGACCGTACGAGGTTGGCCTTGGCGAGCGTGACCGCGCAGTGGGGGCAGGGGAACTGGATCCGCGTGCGGCGGGTGGCCTTGTCGAACGCCTCGTTCAGGAACACGACCTCGCCCGTGCAGTCGGGACAGGAAAAGACCTCGCTCCACACGGTGTAGTTGATGCGCCCTGTCCGCCCGTCGGTGTGGCGCGTCTCGTACATCCAGCCGACGTCGGCCTCGACCTCCTCTAGGAGTCGGTCGGCGGCTGCCTGGAACGCGCCGACGTCGAACGGGATGTTGTAGTTGGCGGCGATGAAGGTGGCGGCCGGGGAGAGGTCGCCGAGGACCGCCCGGCGGGCGCCCCACGCCGGCGGGTCGCGTTCTTCCGCCCTCCAACGCTGTTCCAGCGTCCGGCGGTCGGCGGGCGGTGCCGCACCGCACCACTGGGCGGCGACGCCGGTCATGCCCGAGCCGCAGAAGCCGTCGAGAACGACGTCGCCGGGTCGCGTGTAGTGGAGGATGGACGGGACTATCGCCAGGTGCGGCACTTTGGTGTGATACCCGTGCGCGCGGTAGAGCGGATTGGTCTTGCCGGCGCTGACGTCGACGGCGAAGGGCTCGCGGTGATACGGCTCGTCGGGGTCGTACGGCCGGCCGTGGTGCTCGACGAACTTGGCCAGGAACGGGTTGGGGCACGCGGTGTAGTGCGGCGGGTCGGAGAGCCGCAGGATGTCCTCGTCGTCGGCCACGGGGAAGTCGGGCCGCTGCCGAAGCTCGGGGAGCTTCTCCTTCAGCCGTGCGAGGAAGTACACCCGGCGCGCCTCCTCCGACTCGAAGCTCATCCCCAGGCACTCCACCGGCGTCGAGTCCTGCGCCGGGGCGGATTCGGGGAACAGTCCGGGGTCGGGGTCACCCTGCGCCGCCACGTTCATCCTCCTTCTTCTTGGAGATGCGGGTGGCCCGAAGCGCAACGCCGGCGTCGGTCAGGATGTACCGCTGGTTCACGGCCCGCGGTTTTTCGGGGTTCGTCATGGTGACGATGCCGGCGCGCACGAGCGGCAAGAGGTGCGTGCGGCGGAAATGGGTTCGGTGTTTCACGCCGGCGCTCTCCATCAGCTCGGGCACGCTCCGGGGCACGTCGCAGGCGGCAACGATTCGCTGCTGCTGTGCGGTGAGCTTGCGGATGACATGGTCAGTGACCATGTTCAGCTTTGGCACACCGCCAACATGGTCAGTAACCATGTTCCGTTGAGTGACCATGTTTCGCTCTGATCCAGCATCGACATGGTCAGTAACCATGTTTCGCGGACTTCCCGGTGACTGGGTCACTGGCCGCCGACCCCCGTCCAGCCGCGTCCAGCCTGTGCTGAAGGTGCTCGGCGAGGCCGTACTGGGTTCCGTTATCCAGCGGCCGCAACAGGTTCCCGACGACGAGCCCGCTGAGCACTTCGCGGGCCTCGGGCGCTGTCCGGCCGGTGATCGCCTTGGTATCCGTCAGCGAAATCCTACCGTTTCGGCAAGCGAACGCGAGAACTCGCGCCCGTTCGTCGTCGAGTCGCACGCCGAGCTGGGCCTGGAACCGCTGCTGTTCGTCGCTGAGCAACTCCTGGCGCAAGAGCACGCCGACGATCTCGAAGACGCCCCCGTTGTCCCGGACGCCGAACACGAGCCACCCGCCGGCCGTATTGGCGAATGCCGAAACCGTCTGGTACGCGGATCTCGGCGCTTGGTTGCGAGCCTCCTTGAACTCGACATCCGACCACTCGTACTTCTTGATGCGATCGATGAGCTCGTTCCGGTTCATCGCTACCCCGACCGGATCCACGCTACGGTTCTCGAAGCTACCACCGGTTGGTCCATTGCTTGAACCGGCGTCCGAGTAACTTAACGACCCTTTCGCTTTCGCTTGGCGCGTCGAGACCGGTGCGAGAAATCCGTCGTGGCTTGTCGAACACAACCAATGGGTTCTCCGGGCACTCGCGGGGAATCGTGATGCTGTTTCCTTGGTGACCCGGACCGCGCGAAGTTGCGGGCACCGATGTCGTACACCGCGACCGCGTACAGTAGAGGTTCGTGACGCAAATGAGGATCGAGATTCGCCCACCAAGCCGAGGCAAAAGACCAAGCCTCGTTCAGTCGCACCCGCACCATATCAGGGTCAAGAAAGTACATGTCGAACGTGTGCGACACACCGCCGACGCCATGGACTCGCGACTCGCTATCCGTGAGACTCTGGGCCGTCACCAAAGTACCATCCGCGTGGATCTCTACGATAGCGAGGTGTCGGCCGTCGCCCCAAGAGTCGAAGTCGCCTTGCTCGACCCGTAGTGCTGAAGTTTCTGCAAGAACTCGCTTTCGCTCTTCGTAATCGAATAGCGGAGGCTCACATTCGTGCGCGACGTGCTGGACTCGGCGCTGGAATGCTCCGTCTCCCAGATCCAGGGGATCGACCACTTCCTCGTCACGCAATGTCGTCCAGACTGTCTGCAGCCAGACAACGTTCTGGGCTTCCGGCGGCGCCGATTCAGCGCCGAACGACAGCGTGCCTCGGCCTGAGCTTGGTGACCGGGGGCGCGAGCGAGATCCGCCGCGGCAACGGCATCCCGCACGAGCTCGCGCAGATTGGCTGGACCATCGAAGACCTTGCGCCAGTGTCCGTCCACGTAGTGCTGAACCCTGTCGACGAAGGCCTGCTGTCGGGGCTCGCGTGAGGCCCCATCCTGGAGAAACACGAGAATTTGCTTGTGGTTCTTCCGTGCTTCGTTGTATTCCTCCTCGGTCACCGCCAGCCCGGACGGCCCCACGAATCCATGGCGCGCACCGAGCAGAAGCACGAGAGCATCCGCGCTGCGCACTCCATTGAGGCAGGCGTTGCGGGGGAGAAACGCTCGTGGCGGAGAAGTCCTCGGCTCGGACGGGCTCGCAACCTGCTTGTCGGATGCCGTCACTCGCGGCATCTCGGACGTCACCGTAGTCTTCTCCATCACGGAGCTGACGAAAACCCGTGGACGAAGTTCGGTCAATTCCCTCTCCTGAATTCCAGATTATCCGATGCATCAACGGCAACAGAAATTGGCACCTTTGGCGGTACGAGTCTGACCACCAACAGGTATTCTACCCGGCGGCAATCCGTCGCGGCGGCGGTGGCAGACCACGGTGGCTGGATGACCGGTCACGTGCAGCCGCATGGCC